>NZ_CP195131.1:0-1389204 GCF_051615025.1 Caballeronia sp. DA-9
CTACAGGCGCTGATTCCCGATCTGCAACTGCTCCACGATCAGGAAGACCTGCGGCCGTTCGAATGCGATGGACTCGCCGCTTATCGCATCGCACCGATGATGGTCGCGCTGCCCGACAAGGTCGAACAGGTCGAGGCGCTGCTCAAGTTCGCCCACGCAGAAAAAATCCCGGTCGTCGCACGCGGGGCCGGCACCGGCTTGTCGGGTGGCGCGCTGCCGCTGGAACAAGGCATTTTGCTGGTGATGGCGCGCTTTAACCGCATTCTCGAAGTCGATCCCGAGGCGTGCGTGGCCCGCGTGCAACCCGGCGTGCGCAATCTGGCGATCTCGCAGGCGGCGGCGCCTCACGGTCTCTATTACGCGCCCGATCCTTCATCGCAGATCGCCTGCTCGATTGGCGGCAATGTCGCGGAAAACGCGGGCGGCGTGCATTGTCTGAAGTACGGGTTGACTGTCAACAACATCCTCGAGCTCGAAATTCTCACCATCGACGGCGAACGCATCACGCTTGGCTCCGACGCGCTCGATTCGCCCGGCTTCGACTTTCTCGCGCTGTTCACAGGCTCGGAGGGCATGCTTGGCATTGTTACCGAAGTCACCGTCAAGCTGCTGACCAAGCCGCAAAGCGCGAAAGTGCTGCTCGCGAGTTTCGATGACATCGGGAAAGCCGGCGCCGCGGTCGCGCAGGTCATCGGCGCGGGCGTGATCCCGGGCGGGCTCGAAATGATGGACAACCTCGCGATCCGGGCCGCAGAAGATTTCATCCACGCGGGCTATCCGGTCGATGCCGAAGCGATCCTGCTGTGCGAAGTCGACGGCGCGGAAAGTGACGTGCAGGAAGACGTAGCGTGCGTGGAAGACTTGTTGCGCGCGGCCGGCGCCACGGATATCCGCGTGGCCGGCAACGAAGCCGAACGCCAGCGTTTCTGGGCTGGCCGCAAGAATGCATTCCCCGCGGTGGGCCGCATCTCGCCCGACTACTACTGCATGGACGGAACCATCCCGCGGCGCGAGTTGCCGCGCGTGCTGAAGGGTATTGAAGAACTCTCGAAGGAATACGGGCTGCGGGTCGCCAACGTGTTTCATGCAGGCGACGGCAACATGCATCCGCTGATCCTGTTCGACGCCAACGAACCCGGCGAGACGGAACGCGCGGAAGCAATCGGCGCACGAATTCTCGAACTGTGCGTGGCGGTGGGCGGCAGCATTACGGGCGAACACGGCGTGGGCCGCGAGAAGATCAACCAGATGTGCGCGCAGTTCAACAGCGACGAACTGACCTTCTTCCACGCGCTCAAAGCCGCCTTCGACCCGGACGGCTTGCTCAACCCCGGCAAGAACGTGCCCACCCTGCACCGCTGCGCCGAATTTGGCTCGATGCACGTGCATCGCGGCGCCGTGCCGTTTCCCGAACTGGAGCGTTTCTGATGCGCATCGAACCTGTCCCGATGGACGACAGCGAACGACTTGTCGCCGAGGTTTCGCAAGCGCTCGCCAACGGCATGCCGCTCTCGATTCAGGGCGGCAACAGCAAGTCCTTTCTCGGCCGCCCCGTGCACGGCACGCCGATCAGTACGTGCTCGCATCGCGGCGTAGTGAGCTACGACCCGGCCGAACTCGTGATTACGGCGCGCGCTGGCACGCCGCTCAACGAACTGAATGCCACGCTCGACGCCGCCGGGCAAATGCTGCCGTGCGAGCCGCCCGATTTCAGCGGGCGGGCGACGGTCGGCGGCATGGTCGCGGCCGGACTCGCCGGTCCGCGTCGCCCCTGGTCTGGCTCGGTGCGCGACTTCGTGCTGGGCTGCCGCGTGTTGACGGGCGGGGCAAAACACCTGCGTTTCGGCGGTGAAGTGATGAAAAACGTGGCGGGCTACGACGTCTCGCGCCTGCTCGCGGGCAGCTTCGGCTGCCTTGGGCTCATCACCGAGGTTTCGCTCAAGGTGCTGCCCAAGCCGCGCGCGGTTAGCAGTCTCGTGGTCGAGCTCGATGCGGGCGACGCGCTGCGCGAACTGTCGGCGTGGCGCCGCTCGATGTTGCCGATCAGCGCGGCCTGTTTTATTGGCGGATATCTGCATGTACGGCTCGAAGGCGGCATGGGTTCGGTGGCCTCGGCGCGCGATCGCATTGGCGGCAGCGAACTCGATCCGCGCTTCTGGGACGGCCTGCGTGAACATCGCCTGGCCTTTTTCGACGACCCGCGTCCGCTCTGGCGCCTGTCGCTGCCGAACGCGTCGCCGCTGACCGCGCTGCCGGGAGATGCGCTGCTCGACTGGGCCGGGGCGCAACGCTGGCTTAAAAGTGACGCGCCGCCCGCGACGATCCGCCGGATCGCGCAAGCCGCTGGCGGCCATGCCACCTGTTTCACCCCGCACGCGGACAGCGATCCGTTCGCGCCGCTACCGGCCGCGCTGTTGCGTTTTCATCGTCAACTGAAACGGCAACTCGATCCGCGCGGCCTTTTCAATCCCGGCCGGCTCTATGCGGACCTGTGAAAACAGGAAGGCGACCCCTCATGCAAACCAATCTCAGCGATACCGCCAAGACCCTCGCGCGAGCGGACGAAGCCGAGCAGATCCTGCGCGCCTGCGTGCACTGCGGCTTCTGCAACGCGACCTGCCCGACCTATCAATTGCTTGGCAACGAGCTCGACGGCCCGCGCGGACGCATTTATCTGATCAAGCAGATGCTCGAGGGCGAGCCGGTCACGCAACGAACCCAGTTGCATCTCGACCGTTGCCTGACTTGCCGCAATTGCGAAACCACCTGTCCGTCCGGCGTCACCTATCACACGCTGCTCGATATCGGCCGCGCGGAAGTTGAACGGCGGGTCGAGCGGCCTGCGTCCGAACGCATGCTGCGCGAGGTTTTGCGCCGCGTCATCCCGCATCCGGCGGCATTCGGCGCACTCCTGAAAACCGGCCGGGCAATACGACCATTTGTTCCAGCGCGGCTTGGACGCAAAATTCCCCGGCGTGGCGCACCTCCGAAACAGCGCCCGGCGCCGCGGCATCCGCGCACCATGCTGATGCTGGAAGGCTGTGTGCAACCCGCGCTTTCGCCGAACACCAACGCGGCCGCCGCGCGCGTGCTCGACCGGCTAGGCATCAGCGTGGTGAATGCCGAGCGGGTCGGCTGCTGCGGAGCAACCGATTACCATCTGAATGCGCAGGACGCCGGCCTTGCGCGGGCGCGGCGCAATATCGACGCGTGGTGGCCCGCCATTGAAGCCGGTGCTGAAGCCATTGTGCAAACCGCGAGCGGCTGCGGCGCATTCGTCAAGGATTACGGGCATCTGCTGCGCGATGACCCCCGCTATGCGAGCAAAGCACAGCGAGTCAGCGGACTCGCGCGGGATCTCGTCGAAATATTGGCTAACGAGCCGCTTGATCCGCTCGAGCCGCGCGTCCCATTGGAGACAGGCTCGCCGGCGTCGCGGCGGAGCGTCGCGTTTCATTGCCCCTGTACGTTGCAGCATGCGCAGAAACTGGGCGGGGCGGTCGAATCGATTCTGCAAAGGCTTGGTTTCGATCTCGCCGCCGTTCCCGACGCGCATCTTTGCTGCGGCTCGGCGGGCACCTATTCGATCACCCAGCCTCAAATTGCGCAGCGCTTGCGCGATAACAAGCTCGACGCACTGGAAAGCAACAAGCCGGAGGTGATTGTCACGGCCAACATCGGTTGCCAGATCCATCTGGACGGGGCGAGCCGCACTCCGGTGCGCCACTGGATTGAACTTGTGGAGGAATCGCTACCGCTACCCGACAATTCATGACGCGCCGTAAAACGCGGCACGTTGCGCACACTGGGACGAGGCAACTTCGTCTCGGGTTCGGTCTGTCGAATCCGGCGAATGCGATGACGGTTACAAGCTGCGCGCGACGCACTCGATCACTGCAAAACCGCCGGATCCGACGGCCAATTCTGGCTACGTCATGTCAGAACAACGTACGAATACCGGCACCGACCGTATATCCGGACGAAAGCCGCGAAGCGTGGTCTCCGAGCACCGCGCCGTACACGGTCGTGCGTTTTGACAGCGGATAGTCGTATCCAGCCGACCACGTGTTGCGCATCTCCCCGCGCGCACCGCCGCTCTTCGAATAGCCGTCGGAGACCAGCACGCTGCCCAGCCCCAGCCGGATCGCCGCGCCGAGTTGTCCAAAGTTCACGTGATAGCCGCCGCTCGCAATCGCGTTGGAAACGTACTGATACTGGCCGTACAGCTTGACCGGTCCCACTTCATAACTTGCACCCGCCTGCACGGCCGATTGCGTCGAGAATCCCGGCGCGGTCGCCGCGAAGTCGCCGGGCGCGTTGTTGAACTTGATCTGCTGATACGTGACGTTCGCCGAAAGATTACTGTTGCGATACACCAACTGCCCGGCCCACTTGTTCTGGCCCGGCTGCCCCGCCGCGCCGCCGAACGCGTACTGCGCGTTTATCTGCAAACCGCCAACCAGCGCGCTGTTGTAGGTGACCGTGTTGCTCCACTCGCCGCCACCGCCGCCGACGCCCTGCCCGTTCACCGCGACATACGTGTGGATCACCGCGGGCGAGAACACGAACGAGTTGAAGAACGGGTTGTAGAAGATTGTCGCGTTCCAGTAGAGCGGGCCGATCTGTCCGGCGACGAGCCGTCCCCAGGGCGCATTCACGCCGACCCATGCGTTGCGGGAAAAAAATCCGTCGCCGGCAAAGCGGCCGTACGTGCCGTTCTGCACCGAGAAATAACTTTCGAGCTCGAAGATCGCCTGATAGCCGGCCCCGAGATCTTCGGTTCCCTTGATGCCCCAGAACGACGCGGTCGCGCCGCCATTGCCAAGGACGAACGCTGTTTTCGCGCCCAGTGCTTTTTTCGCGCCGACGAACGCGTCGACGTCGCCGTAAAGTTGTGCGCTCGATTGAGCGAGCGCGCACTGGCCGAAGGTGAGCGCGGCCAGCGCCGCGGCCGGAATGGCCGCACGCATTGCGGATTTCATGGTGGTGGAATTCCTGAGGACGTTGTCGAAAAGCGCGCCGGCTCGCAATACTCGCCGGCGCGTGCCGCCCGATCTCCGGCGGACGGCGGTAAGCGCTTTACTTCTGCTTCATCGCGGCGTTGTAGTAGGTGCCGTCGTAGTACTTCACAGGATCGTTCAGGACCTTGTGCGGCGTCGCGTATCGGGTTCGCAGCGCGAGCACCGTGCGGATTCCCGGAACGTCCATGCGTCCCTTCCTGAAAAATCCCTTCTTCGGATCGAGCAGTTCCCGATACGTCGTGACGGCAAGTTCAGGCGACATCTGCGGCACGTTCGTCAGCAGGATCTGGATCGCTTCGTCGTGGTTCTTCGGATCGTATAACCAGTCGATCGCCTCGACGTACGCCTGAATGAACGCCACGACTTTCGCCTTGTTATGCTTAGCCCACGACCGGCGCGTCGCGGCAACGTTGCCCTGATACGCGCCGATAACATCCGTCGCCGCATCGATCTGGTTGAAGCCCGCGCCACGCGCGAGGATGTTGAACGGCGTCGACAGCAGCGTCGCCACCTGCTTCTTGTCCTGCAACGCCTGCCAGCGCTGCACCATGCCTCCGGCCGTTTCGACCGTGTAATCGTTCATGCCCAGCCCCTTGCGCGCGAGCATCTCGTACAGCACGAACGCATAGCCCGTCGTGCGCGCATCGACTGAAAGCGTCCTGCCGCGCAGTTGCTCGTAGGACTTCACGTCCGGCTGCGCGACAAGACTCAGGAAACTGCTGTCGCTGCCCATCACCGCGACAAAATCGGGTTGCGCGCCAATCGGCGCTTCGCCCTCGCCTTCAACGTACGCGACCACGTTGTCGAGCGCGGTCATCGCGATGTCGTATTTGCCTTGCGAGAGATCGGTCATCTGCGCGACCGAGCCGGTAGTGCCTTGCAGCGTGACGTGAATGCCCCGCTGCTCGAACATTCCTTTCGCGATTGCGACGTAGCTCGGCCAGTTGAAGCCGCCCGGAAAGACATTGACGGTGAGTTCGCCGAGCGCGGCCTTCGGCGCGCCTGAATTCGCTTCGCCCGCGAGCGCCGGCAATGCGGCGCACGCGATCACTGCCGCGCCCGCTGCGAAAGTAATGCGTCGTCTGAGAATGCCAAGTGTGCTGATCATCTGGGGTCCTGAATGAAGTGTTCGGGAAAAAAATTTATTTTGAAGCGGCGTCTCGCGCCGGGAGGCTGGCCGCCGCCATCTTCGACGGTTGCAGACCGAGCGACAACGCCGCGCCAATGCATGCAGCCAGCGTGATCTGTGTGATGCCGGCGACCGACCAGCCGGCGTGCGACGCGAGCCAGCCAATCGTGTAACCCGCGATCGCGGCAGATCCGTACAGGCTCGACACGAACACGCCGGACGCCGCATTGTTCAAATGACTGCTGACCGAGCGCACCTGATAGCCGGCGAGATTCACGTAGATCACGCCGCTCACCACAAGCCCCCAGGCAAACGACAGCGCCGCTTGCGCCACGATCGATTGCGCCGCGTGGAAAAGACCGTAACCGAGCACCGCCGCGATCACGAAGCTCACGCACAGGACCTTGCGCGCCGACATGCGGTCACCAATCCAGCCGCCCGCGATCGACGCGAACACGCCGATGCCGTAAGCGCTCATCACGCGTCCCGTCATCGCAGGCGTGTAGTGCAACTGTTCGCGCAGGAAGGTCGGATACATGCCCAGATAACCGTAGATGATCAAGCCGCCGGCGAGACTCATCAGCGTGAGCAGCACGGTATTGCGATTCCACATCGTCGTCGCGGCGGCGAGGTGCGCCACGTGCTTCTCAACGGTCTGCGCCTCGCTGAACCACGGCCGCACGGTTGCGAAGATCAGCGCGATCGCGGCGAAGCCGAGCGCACCGAACACGAGCATCGGAAAGCGCCAGTCATGGTGCACCGCTAGCAGCGCGCTGCCTGTAACCGGTCCGACAATCGCACCAATGCCGAACGAGAAGTTGACCGCGCCGATCGCCGTGGACCGGTAGCGTGCGAAGTAGCTGGCGCCGATTGCGATGATCACCGTAAGCTGCATCGCTTCGCCAATGCCGGTCGCCGCGCGATACAGCAGCATGTCGGCGAAACCGTGCGCGCCCGCGGTCAGCATGGTGCCGATCGAGAAGATCGCGATGCCGATACTGCTCGCGGTACGTCGCGACACTCTGGCGAGCAGCATGCTGGTCGGTATGCCGGCGACCGCCATGCCGAGTGTGAAGATGGTCGAGAGCAGGCCGGTCCCGGCAAGGCCGAAGCCCAGCTCGCGACGCACGTCGGCGGCGAGCAGCGGAAAGATCTGCCGGTCCATTGCGTTGATGGAATAGGACGCCAGCAATACGACGAACATTGCGACGGCCGCGACATGCGAGCCCGTGCGGACGCCTTGCGGCCGCGGCTCGGCCTGCACAACGGAAGGATTCATGAAGGCCTCGAAAAAGCGGCGGCAGCGTGCCGCCGCGTGCGGTTAAGCGTGAAACGTCAGGCGGGATGCGCGCTCGTGAAGGCGTCGCAGATCTCGCTGCCAGTGGTGAACACAACGCCCTCGCGTGCACGGATGTGCGCGAGCGCCTCGCGGAAATAGCGCATGCGATGCGGCACGCCCATGATGTACGGATGCACGACCAGCGCCATCACGCGCGGCTCCTTGTGCGCGTCGGCGTAAAGCTGCTCGAACTGATCGATCGCGCGATTGCGATACTCGACGGCGGCGTGGTGCTGGATCAGCATCATCGCGACGTCGTTGCACTCCTGCGTGTAGGGCACGCTCACCATCGGCTTCGTGCGCGTCTTCAGCCACACGGGCTGATCGTCGAGCACCCAGTCGCACACATAGCTGTAACCCTCTTCCACAAGAATGTCCGGCGTTTCCCACGTTTCCGTCAGGCCCGGCCCGAGCCAGCCGCGCGGCGCGTGGCCGGTGAACGCACGGATCGCTTCGGTCGTCTTGCGGATGTCGGCGCGTTCGTCGTCGACCTTCTGCATGTTCTTCTGCGAAAAGCCATGGCCGATAAATTCCCAGCCGCGTTCGTGCGCCGCGCGTGAGATCGCCTCGTAAGCGGAGATGGCCGAGCCGTTGATTGCCAGCCCGGCGCGAATGCCGAGCGTGTCGAACACGTCGAGCATGCGCCAGAACGCGACGCGGTTTCCGTATTCGTGCCATGCCCAGTTCGGGATATCCGGACTCGGCGAGCCGCCCGCGGGCGGCGTCAGCACGGTGCGAGGCATTGTCTCGCGTGGATTCCATTCCTCGATATTGACGATCACCCAGACGGCGAGCTTCGCGCCATCGGGCAATGCGAGCTTCGGGCGTCCGATGATCGGCGAATAGGCAAGGCGTTCGTTCGGCAGCATGTTATTGGCTCCTGGCGCGCGCGGCGCCGATAGTGAAGCGGATGGTGTCGAGTCCTGCGATCGATCCTTCAATGACGTCGCCCGGCACGACCGGACCCACGCCTGCGGGCGTCCCGGTGAAGATCAGATCTCCTGGCGCCAGCGCGTACTGCGTCGACAGATTCGCGATGATCTCCGGCACGTTCCAGATCAGTTGCCCGAGATCGCCGGTCTGACGGCGCGCGCCGTTGACCGACAGCGTGATCGCGCCAGTCGAGGGATGTCCGATCTGCGCGGCGGGATGCAGTGCGCCGCACGGCGCCGACTGATCGAACGATTTGCCCATTTCCCACGGCAGCATGCGCTCGCGCGCCTCGCGCTGGCGGTCGCGACGCGTCATGTCGACGCCGACCGCGTAGCCGAACACGTGGTCCAGCGCCTCGTCGACGGGAATGTCCGAGCCGCCTTTGCCGATCGCGACGACCAGTTCGATCTCGTGCTGGTAATCGCTGGTGTATGCCGGATAGGCGAGTTGCGCGCCATTCCCGACGATCGCGTCGGCGGGCTTCTGGAAGAAAAACGGCGGATCGCGCTCGTCGCCTTCCTTCATTTCGCGGATGTGTTCAACGTAATTGCGGCCGACGCAATACACACGCCGGACGGGGAACAACGACGCGGCGCCGGCGACCGCCAGCGTATGGATCTCAGGTGCGACGACGTAAGAGGGAGCGGGAGTTGCGGACAAGCTGGGTCTCCGGATAGTGCGTAGGAAAACGGCGATAGAGCCGATGCATTGGATAATCTGTGTACATTTTTATGATGTCAACCAATAATTGTATTCACTTTGACGTCGACAAATAGGGCGATACGCAGTCGTGTCGGTTGCGCTGGAATGCCTTTTGGACGGGCTTGTGCGTTATCTAATTGCATCCGCAACGCGTTTATTCGGGTCGTCGATTGCAATGCCAAAGTGTGTGCAACCTTGCTTTATAATGCCGCTCGTTCCCCCACGAAGGATCGCAATGACAGACAGAACGGTAGCGGTCACGCTTCCAGCCGAACTTGCCGAACGCATCCGGCAGGACGTGCTGGACGGCGTTATTGCGTCGGGTACGCGCATCAACGAGGTTTCGTTGAGCAGGCTGCTGTCGGTGTCGCGCACGCCGCTGCGCTCGGCGTTGCAGACCCTCGCCGGAGAAGGCCTGCTCGATTACACGCCCAACCGCGGTTTTACGGTGCGTGCGTTTCCGCTATCGGACATCGTCGACGCATATGAAATGCGCGCGCTCGCCGAAGGGCTCGCCGCGCGTTTGGCCACCGAGCGCGGGCTGTCGCCGCAGGCATGCATTGAACTGGAGGACGCGCTGGTCGAGGGCGATCGCCTGCTCGCGAACGAGCGTGAACCGAATGCGCAGCGCTCGGAGTACGCGAAGATCAACGAGTTGTTCCACACGATCATTCACGACGCAGCCAACTCCCGGCTCGTCGCCGACGTTCTGCGGCTGTGTCAGCGGATTCCGCAGGCGTCGGCGCATAACATCCTTGCGTTCGAGATCGAGGACATTCGTGAGCGGCATCGCTTTCATCATCGGATCTACGACGCGATCCTCGCGCGCGAGCCTCGCGAAGCCGAAACGCTGATGCGTCAGCACGTGAGCAGCGTCAAGACGTCGATGATCCGCGCGGCCAGCCGCCAGATCAAGGCAGGCAACGCCGCGAGCGCGCCAGCGCAGGTCAAGAGCGTGCGCAAGAAGAAGATTGGTGGGTGAAGCGGAGGTGGGGAATTGTGCAGGTTCGACGGTTGTCAGGCTGTCCGAAAATTGGTTTTTCGAAGTTTTTCGGGAGAGCAGTGAATTTTGGCTGGCGTTGAGAAGATCCAGCTTACGCTGGAACTCGCGAGATGGCGTCTTGCACGGGAAGCGGGGATACCGGCTTCCAAAGACTTGCGAGAAATCTTCGCCAAGCTGATGGCGAGGGTTGATGCCCCTTGTGCCAGTATCGAACCGGCTCGCGGAAATGAGACTGACATCGAGCGCATGCGTGGAGTCGCTCAAAGCAGCGGCATCTGCAGACCACGGCAGAGGGTTTTAGATTACTCCCACTCCAACATATTCTAGTAACGTCCATTAGACGCCTGCGCTCGGAGTATCAACAGCGTTAACGAGACGGCGCGCCGCATTCACGATTCGCCAGAAACTCGATAATCTCCTCGGAGCGCGCAGTTGAGGTTCGTGCAGATAAGGTCGAGCGCGGTGACTGTGCCGTCGATACGAGACGTAGCTTCACAAGTCTCGCGTCTATTGTCGAACTCGCACGTCGACGATTCACCGCCGTCGGTCAGTGAGACCCCGTCTGCGACTGCATTGTCGCGAGTGATAGAAGTTCCGAGACAGGCAACTGATCGGCCGGCCATCGCTCATCGACCCACATCGGTCAGACGCCCTTCTCCAAAGCGGTCAGTCAGTCGCATCCAGATTTTGCGAACTGGAGTGCCATGAAGCGGCCGTTGCCGACCTCACCCAATCGGCCGCGAGGCGTCATTCGTTCGTTGAGTCCCGCGGACATTCCGACGACGGTAGCGCGCAGCAAAACGGCCATTCGATCGCCGAGCGCGAACGATTCCAAATCACCTTCCGCGATCCATCGACACCGGAGTTTGTTGGGTCGCGCAGCGCGCAAAGCACGAGTTCAGCATATGAATGTGCATGCCCCCTTCGATGCGCGCATTCGCACACATTCACCAGTACTTTTTCTTTCCGGCCAATAGCAGAGCCATCAGCCAGAACATCTATTCCCGCCTAGCAACCCGCACAACCACGCCTCATGAGGCGCAAGCAGCACACCATATCCTGGGGCTTTTTCGCAGCGAGCCGCCTTGGACTCCTTCTCGAGCCCTGTTGCGTCGAGAAACGACACCACGCCGATCAACTGGTGTCTCTCCCCCGCGCCAAAGTCGTCGCCGATAAAAATCGGTCCACCAGAATCGCCGAAGCATGCGCTTGATTCCCGGCCGTTGCGGGAAGGCGTCCAGCTTAGGCCGTAAGTCGTGACCGAATCGAGTGTTTGCCAGCCCACTTCAAGATTGCCCGTCGTTCCGCCGACATCGCGCACGTTGGTTAGTCCATATCCGCTCAGCGTGATGTTTGCGTTCTTTGCGGGTGGCGAGAAATTCAACTGCGCGGATGCCGCTGGTGAACCGGATGGAAAGCTCAGGCTCAACGCCACGAGATCCGTACTCGGCGGCGAGGCGCGATCCGACCAGGTGGTTCCTGGCGGCACGGCAACGCTGACGACGGTTCCCACGTAATACTGGCAGCGTGTCGCATCGAAATTCTGCGCGAAGCAGGCTGTGGGATCGCGCGTCGAATCATTCAGATTCGGCTTGGGTACTAGCACGATAAATTGAGCGGCATCGCTGATACCCGGCAAGGGTACGGGCCCCGACGCGCCTGCCACGTGCGTGCAGTGTGCTGCCGAGAGCGCGAGATCGGTGCGCAACAGCGTGAGGCTGCATGCGTCGTAACGGGGTGCGGCTGCGGTTCCAAAACGGTGCAGCAGCATGCCCACTTCCGAGAAGCCGGCCGGGTCGAATGCCACAAATAGCCTGTTCAACGCAGGATTAACAGCCCAACTTTTTCCCGTCGCGTGCTGCAAGCACTGCCGGGTTTTATCTACGACCACAGGGACATGCGGTGGCGTACCACCCAGCGCGCCGCGAGGTGCGTCTGTCCCGGGATAGACCTGCGCGGTGCCAAAATTGTGCGCAAATGCGGTCAGCAACTGCGTCGACGTCGCCTTGTTGCGCTGCGCGGCTGCTACCGTTGGCGCGCCGGCGTATGACATGGCGAGCGCGCCAAGCTCCTGTGTCCTATCCACGAAGCCCGCGCCCGACACATGAGCCGGATCGCCGCCGAGCGTAGCGCTCAACACGCGCGGATCGATCTTCGCGCTGTTGTCGATGACCCATTGGCGCGCACCGATCGACTGCGCGACATCGTCCATTTCCTTTTGCGTTGACGGTTTGTACCCGCTGACATTTGCCTTGCCCTGCGTAGCGGCGTCGACATCGGCAAACATCTTCGCGCGGTCCTGGATGGACAGCGACTTGACCTGATTAGAGTCGATTCGCGCTTTGAGTGGAGACTTCGGCAGGGTGTCGATAAGCTTGTCGATGGCGTTGGCGCGATCGAATTGAGCCATCTCGCCAATCGACGCGGCCGGCACCGCATCCGAACTCGCGGCGGGAAACCCCGTCCCTTGCGGCGTGCCCGTTTCAGTGTCTCCGGGGCAGAACGGGAGCGCTTGGGCAAAGCACGCGGACTGTGCGCTCAACACCCCCGTCAACACGATTGCCGATACATTCAGAATGAGCGAATTCGACATGACGGTCCCCACGGCAAGCCGTTAGCGATTCCGAGTGCGCGGCAGGCCGCTTTTTCAATGTTGAGACGGCGGTTGCGGCAAGGGCTGCCGCGGCGCGAGATCGCTTGCCCCCAGGTCACCGGAATGCAACGTCTGACTAACCCGCGGGCGTGCTACAGGATGAGCAACGTGCGACTGCTGAAGCGGCTGCTTCGCCGGTCCGTCGCCGCTCGTCGAATTCTGGTTAAAGCCGGGAATAACCGATACGTGACCATTCACATCCACAGTCAGACCGAGTTGTGCAAAACGATAGGCATCAGCTTCCTGCAAGTGATTGATGCAATAGGTACGCATATCGCTCGGAAGTGGCTTCTGCTCGTCCGGGTGAAACAGCGCATCAAGGCAGTTCTCGGTAATAAACGACTGCCAGACGACCGTCTGTACGATCTCAGTTACCGCCGCGGCTACATCCGACGACGCGATGGGCGTACCGCCGCTTGAAGCATTTGTAGTCTTCTGAGTCGAGGCGGGATCCGTGCTTTTCGTGCCATCGCCTGTCATTTTGGCAACCGTTTGAGTATTCCAACTGTCAGCGCCTTTTTGCAGGGATTGCAACGACGCAAGGTAGGTTGCATCGTCTTTCTTGTATTGATTGTAGGCCGTTGTCAAACCGGTCTGTGCGGCTTGTAGTCCGGTCACATCAGTCGCGGTCTGTAGTTTCTGCACCGCTGCCGCGACATTTTTCTGATCCGTCGCCACGGTCGTCTTTTGACTATCGAGCGAGTTCAGTGCTTGAGTAACGGCAGTGGGGGCATCGCCGGCATTAGGAAGTGCTTTTACGTCGGTTTCAAGCTGATTCACCGCCGCACTGAAATCCCCTTCCTTACTCCCGTAGAGAGACAATGCGTCGTTGAACTGCTTTGCGTCCGCCGCCACCTTCGCAATGTTTGTCTGCGCGGCCAACGTCGAATACGGACTATCGACTGCCCTTTTGGCAGAAGTCACTGCTACCAGTGCATTCGCTGCGCCTGTCGAATCACCTTTGGTGACCGCTGCTTTTGAATTAGCCGGATCGGGCGCATTAGGGCTGGTCGTCGTGCCATGACCTTTCGTCGACGCAGCCGAGTCGGGTGCCGCAGCAAGCGGGCGGACGGTGCCGGTCAGTTCCTCGATAGCGAGCATGCCGAGAAGGGTATTCTGGTAATGGTTCATCTCGCTCGATACCTGGTAATCAGAGATCGTCCCGTCGGCATTGAATTGACACAGGAAATAGAGGAACACTTGCTGGGTTTCAGTCACACCAGTACGGAATGCCAGTGATGTCGCCTGCTCTGCGGTAGCGGCATCGAGACCCGCTCCAGCACCGTTTGCCAGCGTGATTTTCAAGTCGCCCGATGTCGCGAGCTGAGACAATGCATCGGGAGACTTATCGGGGCAAACATAAATCCGCTTGCCGTCGGACGCCACCGCAATAGGACGTTCCTTGGCGTCGATTATCGTCATTTTCACGGAATGCGAATTATCCTGAGTCGACGTTGAATCGGTGCGAAAGATCGAAAACAGATTGGCACATCCGCTGACTAACAGGGAAGTTGCACACGCGCACAAACTCAGGCACACAAACCCTCGTCTTTGTCCGGTAAGCCATATCGTCATTTTTATTCCCCTTAATTCTTATGAAGCATTTGCTTTATTTAAAAACAACCGTGCTCAGCAGAAAACCATGAGGCGAGTCGAATCCTCGCATTGCATGAATTCCATGGCGCGTTCGACGCCCGATGTGGGTCGTCCTGCATCGCCGTGCATGCCACTGCCGCAAAAGCTCGAGAAAGAAGGTGCCTCGATATTCGATGGAAATTCGTGTGTGTCGCGATTTCGACTTCGGACCATATGTGCCATATGAGTCTAGGAGCAATTTTTTGCCTGTCGACCTCGTGCGAGACTTGTGCATTGGGTAGAAGTCGCAGTGTCGACGAAAATTTGCGTGGCTAGTATTCAGCGCAAGGCTCGCATTGCACTGGCCCCCGAAGAACGAACGCCCAGCTTTTTGAGGGTGGCAGACACTTTGGCGCTCAGATGATCGAGCTTGCTCGTCAGGTTCACGCAACTGGTCAGACGGAAAGCAGGCCTATACAGGCGACGCCGCTGCTAAGGCCGCCTCGGACGAAAGAGCTGAACTGATTCATCAGGCTGCTTGGGACGAGGAAGGGTGTTGTGCTGCCCTCCGGTGGGTCGTCGAGGCAGTTTTGGCTGGCTAATCAGCCACGCTCGCGCTTATAACCATCGTAACTCGCGCGAGGACCCGCTCACCGAATGGGTGCTGTACCCAAAAAGCTGACTCGCGATCGAGAGGCGATCAAACGTCGGCTGCGAGTCGGGCTGAGTCCATCCGCGCTCCGAACTCATGGCCGCAAAGCGGCCACTGGTATTGGACTGCCCGATAGCGGCCGGTCGTCAACGCGAACTCCCGACCCAAAGCGGTCGTTTGACTGATGGGTCACGAATGGCTGCTGTGGCCGACACGTGCCCATCGTCCCGCACGCGTGCGCTACAGGGCTGCGCGCCGCGCGTCAAACTGTAGCCGACCACGCCCTTGAGGAATATCGCAAGATGATCACCCCATCTTTCACGCGGCACAAAGTTGCGACTCGTCGGCGTGATGGTTCTGACGTGTAGACAACCTCTAGCTTCGCGCGGATCGTCAGGCCGAGCCATTTTCCGAACATCGATTGCAGCGTGCGGGTAAATGGCGGGTAAAAACTAACCATCTCACTCTGCCATGAGCCATTGAGCCCCGGCCAGAATAGCTTTCCAAGATCCTGAATTGGTTCTGAACAACAACTATGCAACGACCGCATGTTATGCAGCCGACGCCATCATCGCAGTGCCCTCTCTCTTTTCGCCGCAGTACCTTCCCCAGTCCTCCATCATCAGGCGCCGACGCTCAAGCTGGTCGCGACGCCGGTAGGCCGCCACTGTCTGCGATGCGATGACATGAGCCAGGGCTTCCTCCGCAAGCGAATCGGGATAGTCCGTACATTCGGCAACCCAGTCGCGGAACGTCGACCGGAAACCGTGTACGGTGATTCCGTGTCGCGACATACGTTTTAGAAGCGTCAGCATCGCCATGTTCGACAACGGACACCCTTCCTTGCAGCCCGGGAATAGATAGCCGTATTTCGCCTTAGGCAATGCGCTGCGCACGATCTCGACAGCGGGGTCACAAAGCGGTACGCGAAGCGGCCGGCCGCTCTTGGTACGGTCGCCAGGAATTGACCATGTGCGGGCGGCGAGGTCAAACTCCTCGGGCCGCGCAAAACGCACCTCGTTCGTGCGGGTCGCCGTGAGGATCAGCAGATGCAACACCCGTGCAGCACGCCGCGGCCGCTGCTCAAGCTCGCGGATAAACGCAGGCAAGTCCTCCCAAGGTAGCGCAGGATGGTGGTTCACCTGCGAGCGTTTCTTCGACCGCGGCAACACAAGTTGTAGATGGTCAACGTATCGTGCCGGATTGCTGCCGACGCGATGACCCAACACCGTCTCTGCGTCAAGAATTGCCTTGATGCGACCGCGTACACGGCGCGCAGTCTCCGCCTTCTTCGTCCAGATCAGCTGAAGGATCCGAACGATCATCGCCGTGTCGATGTCGCGCACCCGGACGTCACCGATCACCGGATACGCATACGTTTTGAGTGTGTTACCCCATTGCTGTACATGCTTGCGATTTCGCCATTGAGGCTCGTGCGCGCAGATAAATGCATCAGTTGCTTCACGAAACGTCACGTTGGCATCCTGCGATATGTCGAGCAGTTGCCTTCGCTGCTGCTCACGCCGCGCAAGGATAGGATCGATCAGGTCCCTGACCATGTCACGATACCCGGCGGCCAGCTTCCGCGCCTCGCCCAGAGAGACCCGCGAGAGCGGACCAAGACCCATCTCCCGCACGCGACCGTTCAGTTTGAACCGGAACACCCATGAACGCGCACCACTGTCCGCGATCTGCATGTAGAGGCCACCGCCATCCGCGTAATGACCCGGTGTCACTTCTTTCGCGACCCGCAGAGCGCTGAGTCGATGCAACTGCCGTCCAGCCATGTTGCCCTCCCTACCCACAAACCCACATCGCTCTACCCATACTTCGTGAGGAAATTGTGCGGGACGTCAACGGTAGTCGCAAGCGCGCCGTTACCCATAAACCACTTTAAATTCAGCGACCTACAGGACATCAACGGAAGAAACCGGAACGGCCCGGAAGGCCCAAATGGCGGAAGGCAGCCGGAGTCGAACCGACCTGAGAACGTCTGACGCCCCCAACTGGGTTTGAAGCCCAGCCGCACCACCGGATACGGATGCCTTCCATCTTGACGCTGATAAAACCGTTTGAACTGCCAGCCGCGCATTGCACGCATCAAAGCAGATCGAGCCAACGGCTGTCCGTGCGCATCACGTGCATTTCACGGTGGAAGCGAGTATACCCAACGCGGTCGAAAAATTCCAAAACCTGGATCGCGCGTTTGCGCCCGAGTGCGGTGGCATCGCGAAAAGGTGCGGCGGCCAGTCTGGCCTCATTCTTTTTCGCTTCCGACGCAGCGATTACAGCGAGGTCGCGGATTGCATCGCGATGATAAAAAAGATCCCGCACCACCTGGAAAACTTCGCCCTGCCGCGCAAGCTTGCGCATCAACAGACGCACACGCTCTTCGGATACGCCAAGCGAAGCCGCAAGATCGCGAACCCATGGCGGATTGAAACCGCCGGCTTTCACAGCAGGCAGCAACTGCAACGCAAGCGCCTCTTCGGCGGCATCGAGCGTGACAGCGTGTCCCGGCATGTGCAGCCACGGTCCGCTCCGGACAATGTCGCCGCTCGCGCATGCATCGTTGATCAGCGCGCGCCACAACGCATCGTCCATCAGCGGCGCGGCGATCCTGCGCAAGCGCGATGCATCGGGTCCCTGCTCGTCGGGCGAACGCTCATGGAATTGCTGCAACGCTGCAAGCAAACGAGCCTTCAACGCATGCCACGTCGCGCCTGCAACAAACAACGCATCGTCGCCGGATAACGCGACAGTGCGAGTGCCAGCCGGAAGATTCAGCGACGCCGCCGGCATGCCAGTGAGGTGTTCCAGCAACGAGCGCGATAAACCATGCGGTGCATGATTTAGCAGCGCGTCGAGCGTGCCGGTGTCGAGCATCGTCTGGATTGCGTCGAGCCAACGGAGGCGTTCCGGTATGCGCCGCTTGCGCGCCGGGCCGAACGGATCGAGCACATGACCGCCGCCCAAAGTCTGGTTCGCCTGCGCATTTCTCACGATAAACCGGTCGCCCGGCAACGCGCACACAGGCTGATCGAACACGAGTTGCGCGCGCGCAGTTTGATCCGGACGCAGCATTTCGCCATCCAGCAGCGCGACATGCGCGACCCGGTGCTGCGTGCCAAGGTGTACATGCAGCGTGGCCCAATGCTGCAACGTGACCGCGGCATCGGGTAATACGGTTAGCGTGGCATCGATACGTTCGGACACTCGCGACAATTTCGGATCGACGATCCAGTCGCCGCGACTGATTGCGCCCTTCTCGATACCCACGAGATTAAGCGCGCACCGTTCGCCCGCGCGACCCGACTCGGCGGCGCGATTTTGCGCGTGAATGCTTCGCACGCGCACAGGAGCGCCCTTGGGCGCGAGCAGCAATGTATCGCCTGCCGTCATCCGTCCGGCGACCACCGTGCCGGTAACAATCGTGCCCTGCCCGGACAGCGTGAATACGCGGTCGATCGCGAGCCGGAACAAACCGTCGTCGCGGCGCATGCGCCACGCGCTCGCCGCCGCGCGCAAATGCGCGTCGAGCAAAGCCACGCCCGGGTCGCCGGGGAGGGTTGCGTTGGTATCGAAAACCGGTGCATTGTGCAGCGTGCTCGCGGCCAGAAACGATGCAATCTCCTGATGCACGTCATGCAAACGCGCCTCATCCACGCAATCAATCTTGGTCAACGCCACCGCGCCTTGCTTCACCCCAAGCAACTGCAAGATCGCCAGGTGTTCGCGCGTTTGCGGCATCACGCCATCATCTGCGGCGATCACGAGCAATGCGTAATCGATACCGCTCGCCCCCGCCGTCATGGTGTGAACGAGTTTCTCGTGTCCGGGGACATCGATCAAACCCAGCACGTCGCCGTTATCGAGCGGCACGTACGCGTAGCCAAGCTCAATGGAAATGCCGCGCGCTTTCTCTTCTTTCAGCCGGTCGGTGTCCACGCCCGACAAGGCCCGAACGAGCGTGGTCTTGCCGTGATCGATATGACCCGCCGTGCCGACGATCATTCTTCCGGACCCGCCAGTTGCGCGACGAATTCCGCTTCGTCGGCCGCTTCCAGGCAACGAAGATCGAGGCGCATTGCGTCGTCGGCGACGCGGCCAATCACCGGGCGCGGCATCTCGCGCAGCTTCTTTTCAAGCGCGAGCAACTGGCGTCCGCCGCGCTTTCCATCAGTCATCCTGACGACAAGACCATAGCTCGGCAGTACCTCGACGGGCAATGCGCCGCTGCCGATCTGGCTGAACATCGGTTCGACCAACACCGTATAACGCTCGCCCGCCGCGCGTTGCAAAGCCGGCTGCACCCGCTCGGCGGCGGCGCGGATGGCATCGGCGGGACGCGTGAGCAAACGCAACGTGGTGAGTCGCTCGGCGAGCAATTCCGGCGCGCGATAAAGCTGCAATACAGGCTCGAGCGCGGCAAGCGTCAGCTTGCCAACCCGCAACGCACGCTTGAGCGGATGCTTCTTGATCTTCGCAATCAGGTCCCGCCGCCCGACGATCAGGCCGGCCTGTGGGCCGCCCAGCAACTTGTCGCCGCTGAACGTGACCACGTCCGCACCCGCGAGAATGGTCTCGCGCACCGTATCTTCGCGCGGCAATCCCCATTGGGTCAGATCGACCAGCGTGCCGCTGCCCAGATCGACCGCTATGGGCACGCCGCGCTCCTTCGATAACGGAGCAAGGCCGCTCACTGTCACTTCCTTGGTGAAGCCATTGATGGCGTAGTTGCTCGTATGGACTTTCATGAGCAGCGCTGTGCGCGGCCCGATGGCTTCGTCGTAGTCCTTGAGGTGCGTACGGTTGGTCGTCCCGACTTCGCGCAACTTCGCGCCCGCGCGGCTCATGATGTCGGGAATGCGAAACGCGCCGCCGATTTCCACGAGTTCACCGCGCGATACGATTACTTCTTTCCTTGGCGCCAATGCGGACAATGTCAGCAGCACCGCCGCCGCGTTGTTGTTCACGACAGTCGCGGCCTCTGCGCCCGTGAGCTCGCACATGAGTTCATCGATCAGGTCATCGCGGTCGCCCCGCTTGCCCGTCTCCAGATCGAACTCGAGGTTTGCCGGCCGCGTCAACGCGGCAACGACCGCACTGATCGCGGTATCGGGCAGCAACGCGCGGCCGAGGTTGGTGTGAAGCACCGTGCCGGTCAGATTGAACACCGTGCGAAAGCGCGCCCGGTTGCGCTCGCGAAGGCTCCGTTCAACCGATGCCGTCAGCTCAGGCAGATCGAGCGCGCCCACGGAAGCGCAACCGGAGAGCGCAGCCGCGCGCCAGCCGTCGAGCGCGCTCCTGAGCGTGGCCAGGACCTGTGCGCGCCCGAATTCGCTGGCCAGTGTCACGAACGCGGCCGACGTCATGACCTGCTCCACAGATGGCACATGCGCCATCAGCGCCCGCAATTCAGCGCTCGTTACGTCGCTCACAAGCCGATCCTTTTCAGTTGGACTCGCCAAGGTTAGTCAGTTTTATCGCCGGCGTGTTCGGGCCACAACCACGGATGCGGCGATGCGCGCCGGTAGCCTTCCTCTCCCATCAGCAAATCCAGCGTGAGGCTCGCGAGATCGTCGGCGAAGGGTTCGAAATCGTAGTCCTTGTCCTGGAAGCCAATTTTTCTGTACGTATGGCATTCGTCGCAGGATTCCGCTTTCAGCGGTGCTTTTTTCGATTCTATTTCCCTGGTCTGCGTATCAGCATCCGGTGTTCCCAATGCATGATAGGCAATTCCCTTGGTCGAATCGCAGTTCGAGCATTTTGTGCGAACCATGTGCCACTCGGTGGCGCACAGGCCGCACTGCAAATACCGGTAATTCTCGTAAGCGCCGCCAATACGCACCGTGCTCGCAACCGGATGCGAACCGCAAACGGGACACAGTCCAAGCGTCTCTATATACGGTACGTCGCGTTTATCGATATCGGCGGCCATGTCGGTCCACACCACTTGCAACGCGGCCGAAATAAACGGCGCGCTCGCCGGGTCTACTTCGGCAAACCGCTGCGCGAAGATGGCGTCAGCTTGCGCTTCGAGCGTGGCGGAATCGAGCGATTCGATTTTTGCAATCAACTGCTCTAGAGCAGGCGTGAGCGGGCCAGCGGCCTTGAGTTTGTGGAGCAGACGAATCAGCACGTCGCGCCAAGCGTGGTCCCGCACGCCGGACAGCGCCGGGATCAATGGCATCGAATGCTTCTGCGCGCTCGCGATCAACTCGGCGCTCGGCGGTTGAGCTTTGAAATCCTGGATCACGTCCTGCTGTGCGTCTGCAAGCGCCGCCATCAACCGCAAATAACCCGCTACGGGGTTGGACCGTTCAGCAAGCGCCCGCAGGCGCGCCGCGCGCGCGCGAAATACAGCAGAGCGCTCGGGCGTGCGAATGCGCGGAATTGCGGACTGGTCGAGCGACTCGATCTCGCCCGCTTCTAGGATGCGTTGAACCACGATTGTCGACCTCTTGAAACTAAGGAGCCGCCGCGTTTCCAAAAGCAAAGAACGGCGGCGGCCCGGTTACATCGGATGCTGGCTTGCCCTGGCCAGACTTACTTCCCGATGATTTCCTTGAACCATCTCGGATGATGCTTTTTCGCCCAGCCATAGGTGACGGTGCCGCGCGTCATTGCTCCAATCGATCCCTTGATCCACAAGGCCGCATAAATATGCACAACAATTCCGACAATCAGCACAAACGCCGCAGCGGCATGCACAACGGCGGCAAGGCGAATAATCTCGATCGGGAAATAGAACGAGAAATATCTGCGCCAGATCACAATACCGCTTGCCAGAAGCAGCAGCAGGCAGGCGACCATAGTAAAGAACAGGAGCTTCTGACCGGCATTGTACTTACCAATGGCGGGAAGTTTTTCCTCACGATTGGCAAGCACGTCGCCAATCTGGCGCATCCACTGCACGTCGCTCTTGTCGAGATAGTTATGGTGCCAGAATCGCAACGCAAGGATCAGGAACGAGAGAAACATCACGCAGCCAATGAACGGATGCAGGATGCGCGTCCATTGGCCGCCACCCAGGAGCGCGTAGAGCCACGACATGGCCGGATGAAACATGGCTAGTCCGGACAACGCCAGCAAGACGAACGTGATGGCGGTGATCCAGTGGTTCGTGCGTTCATTGGGCGTATAGCGCAGGATCAGACCGTTGCCCTTCACATCCCTTGGAACAGCATTTTCATCGTGCTTCATCGGATGCCTCCCGTGAACGGCGTGCTTCATTCGCTTCTGCCGCTTCATGCTGCGCTTCGGCCTCTTCCGCCTCCGACACCTCATTCGGCCCGACCCGCGTGTAGTGGAAGAATCCCGCTAGCGCGGCCATCGCAATGCCGGCAAGCGCCAGCGGTTTTGCCAGGCCCTTCCAAAGATAGACCATTGCGCTGATCTTTGGATTTTGCGGCAGGCCGTGATAAAGATTGGCTTTGTCGGCGTGATGAAGCACGTACATGACATGCGTGCCGCCCACGCCCGCAGGATCATACAAACCTGCGTTGGCAAAGCCACGTTCCTTCAGATCCACCACACGGTCGGCCGCCTGCTGCTTCATGTCCTCTTTGGTGCCGAACATGATCGCGCCGGTCGGGCAGGTCTTCACGCATGCCGGTTCCTGTCCAACGGCGACCCGGTCCGAACACAGCGTGCATTTATACGCACGATTGTCCTGCTTCGAAATACGCGGCACGTTGAATGGGCAACCCGTCACGCAGTAGCCGCAGCCGATGCAGTTCTCCTCGTGAAAATCCACGATGCCGTTCGTGTACTGAACGATCGCACCCGGCGACGGACATGCCTTCAGACACCCCGGGTCCTCGCAATGCATGCAGCCGTCCTTGCGGATCAGCCACTCAAGGTCGCCTTCGGTATTCTCGTATTCCGAGAACCGCATGACCGTCCACGAATGTTCGGTCAGGTCACGCGGGTTGTCGTACACGCCAATGGAATCGCCGACTTCATCGCGCAAGTCGTTCCATTCCATGCACGCCGTCTGACACGCCTTGCAGCCGATGCACTTCGATACATCGATCAGCTTCGCAACTGTGCCCGTGACGGGAGCGCGGGCCTGGGGCTCCGGCAGCGTCGTGGCAGAGAGACGTTTGATATCCAGTGATTGCAGTGCCATCTCTTTTCCTTATGCCTTTTCGACCTTGACGAGAAACGACTTGAATTCCGGTGTTTGCGAATTCCCGTCGCCCACGGAAGGCGTTAGCGTATTGACGAGATAGCCTGGCTTCGTGAGTCCCTTGAAGCCCCAATGCAGCGGCAATCCAACTGTCTGAACTTTCTTTCCCTCGATCATCAAAGGTTTGATCCGCTTCGTCACGACCGCGACAGCAACGATGTGGCCGCGATTGGACGACACTTTCACGCGATCGCCCGCAACCACGCCGACTTCCTTGGCCAGGTCCTCGCCAATTTCCACGAACTGCTGCGGCTGCACGATTGCGTTGAGGCGCGCGTGCTTGGTCCAGTAATGGAAGTGCTCGGTCAGGCGATAAGTCGTCGCCGTGTGAGGAAAATGCTCGTGCGTGCCGAACGCGGCGCGATCGTCCGGGAACACGCGCGCCGCCGGATTGCTGACGACCGCCTTGTTGTCCGGGTGCATCGGGTTGTAGCCCAGCGGGTTTTCGAACGGCTCGTAATGCTCCGGGAACGGCCCTTCCACCAGACCATCACGCGAGAAGAAACGCGCCACGCCTTCCGGATTCATGATGAACGGGTTCATGCCATTTTCAGGCGGTTCATCCGCCTTGAAGTCGGCTATATCCGCACCGGCCCACGTCTTGCCATTCCACGCAATCAGCTTGCGCGTCATGTCGAAGGGCTTGCCGCTGACGTCGCATGACGCACGGTTGTACAAGATCCGCCGGTTTGCCGGCCATGCCCATGCCCAGTTCAACGTGTTGCCAATACCCGTGGGGTCCGAGTTGTCGCGACGGCCCATCTGGTTGCCGGCCTGTGTCCATGATCCGCAGAAAATCCAGCAACCGCTTGCCGTGCTGCCGTCGTCGCGAAGTAGCGCGAAGCTCGACAACTGCTCGCCTTTTTTCGCCAGGACCTTGGTTTTATCGGCGACATCGGTCACGTCGTCCAGAGCCTTGCCGTTGAACTCCATCGCGATTTCTTCGGGCGTCGGACTCTCCGGATCCGAATACGGCCAGCTCATGTTGACAATGGGATCAGGGTATTTGCCACCCTGCTCCTTGTACGCCTTCCTGATTCGCAGCCACAGGCCCGACATGATTTCCAGGTCGCTCTTCGATTCCCCCGGACCGTCCGCGCCCTGCCAGTGCCACTGCAGTACGCGGCTCGAACTTACGAGCGAACCGCGTTCTTCAGCAAAACACGTAGTGGGCAGGCGGAATACTTCCGTCTGGATCTTCGATGGATCCACGTCGTTGAACTCGCCAAAGTTCTTCCAGAATTCGGACGTTTCAGTAGCGAGCGGGTCCATGATGACGAGCCATTTCAGCTTGGCGAGACTCGCGCCGATCTTCGCCTTGTTCGGCACCGCCGCAAGCGGGTTGAACCCTTGCGCGAGGTAGCCGTTCATCTTGCCCTGGTTCATCAGCTCGAACACTTGCAGCATGTCGTAGGACTTGTCGAGCTTGGGCAAATAGTCGAAGCCGAAGTTGTTTTCAGCGGTCGCGTTCGCGCCCCACCACGACTTCATGAAGCTCACATGGAACGCACGATAGTTGCGCCAGTAACTCAATTGGTTCGGGCGTAATGGCTGTGTTGCACGCTTCTTGATGTACGCATCGAAGTCCTGTTCGCCTTCCATGGGCAACGTCATATAGCCCGGCAGCAGGTTCGACATGAGCCCAAGGTCGGTCAAACCCTGAATATTCGAGTGGCCGCGCAACGCATTCATGCCGCCGCCCGCAATGCCGATGTTACCCAGCAGCAACTGCACCATGGCGCCAGTGCGGATGATCTGCGATCCAACCGAATGATGCGTCCAGCCAAGCGCGTACAGGATCGTACCGGCGCGTCCGGGGACGGCGGTAGACGCAAGCATCTCGCAGACCTTCAGAAATTTCTCCTTGGGCGTGCCGCAGATCTTCTCCACTTGCTCGGGCGTATAGCGCGAGTAGTGCTGCTTCATCAGGTTGTACACGCAGCGCGGATGCTGCAGCGTGGGATCGACTTTGGCGTAACCATCGTCGCCGCGTTCGTAATCCCAGGTCGATTTGTCGTAGCTATGCTTTTGCGCGTCATAGCCAGAATACAAACCGTCCGCAAACGCAAAGTCCTCACGGACAATAAACGGGAAGTCCGTGTAATTCTTGACGTACTCGTGCTGGATCTTGTCGTTCGTCAGCAGATAATTAATTACGCCGCCAAGGAACACAATGTCCGAACCCGTGCGAATCTGCGCGTAATAATCCGCAACCGAAGCTGTCCGCGTAAAGCGCGGATCGACTACGATCAGCCTTGCTTTTCGGTGCGCCTTGGCTTCGGTGACCCACTTGAAACCGCACGGGTGCGCCTCGGCTGCATTGCCGCCCATTACCAGAATCACGTCCGCGTTCTTGATGTCGACCCAATGGTTCGTCATCGCTCCACGGCCAAACGTCGGGGCAAGACCTGCCACCGTCGGGCCGTGTCAGACACGTGCTTGATTATCGAATGCGAGCATGCCAAGACTGCGTGCAGTCTTGTGCGTCAAATATCCAACTTCATTGCTTCCGGCCGATGCCGCCAGCATGCCGGTGGTCAGCCATCGGTTGACCTTCTTGCCGTCTTCGGTCGTCTCGACAAAATTCGCGTCGCGATCGTCCTTCATCAGCTTGGCAATGCGATCGAGCGCGTCTTCCCACGACATGCGTTTCCATTCATTCGATCCCGCCGCGCGATATTCCGGATATTTCAACCGGCTCGGGCTATGAATGAAATCGATAAGGCTCGCGCCCTTGGGGCACAGCGTGCCGCGATTAACCGGATGATCCGGGTCGCCTTCAATATGAATAATGCTCGACTTGGCATTCTTGGCGTTGTCGCCCAGACCGTACATCAGGATGCCGCATCCGACTGAGCAGTACGGACAGGTATTACGCGTTTCAGTAGTACGCGACAGCTTGTACTGGCGGACTTCCGCTAAAGCCGGCGCCGGCGAGAAGCCCATTAGGGCCAGGCTCGATCCGGCAAGCGTGCTTGCGGAAACTTTCAGGAACTGTCGCCGGGACATTTGTAGCATCGTGCGCCTCGGCATTTTTGGGGACCGGTGCCGATTATAAAGTCGTAGGACTAATTTCGCAGAAAGCTTGGCGCAAATGACTGCCGAGCAGGCATGGGCAAGCGCTTGGCGACCTTAGGAGAACGGCGTTAAGGCGCTAGCAGTAATAAATAAGTAATGTGTTGGAATATTTTGGTAATGGTCAGGCACTGTTCATGCATATCGCCTTAACACTCCAATTTATTACGCTCTCCATGGCCTACCAAGCGCACGACACTTTTCCTTTCCTTAACGTCAATGTGCGGTTTCGCAAGCGTTTGCGAGCGCGTATGACGGCGGTTTTCGCGGGCAGCGTTCTATTTGCGCTAAGCACTTATGGCTTTGCGCAAATTTCGCAGGGAAACGGCAGCTCGTCCCAGGACAATCGGACTTCGTCGGCTGGAACGCAGCCCGATGCGTCGGCATCGACGGTACATGAGTCGCTCAAACCGCAGTCGAAGGAAGCCGCGGGAAACGCACGAGGCGCGACGGCAGGTAATCAGCATAAGACCGAAGGCGCCGGCGGCTTTAACAATGGCTTGTATGGAACCGGCGCGGGCAGCAACAAATAAGCCGCTTGATCAGCTTGCAGGCTTCATTTCGTCAAGCGCAAGGTTGAGCTTGAGCACATTCACACGCGCTTCGCCGAGAATCCCGAACTGGCGGCCGGTGGTCGCGCGTTGAACAAGTGCTTCGACGTCGTTATGCGAGAGCTTGCGGGCCTTCGCCACGCGGTCGATCTGATACGCGGCGGCGGCCGGGCTGATCTCAGGGTCGAGGCCACTGCCAGACGATGTCACGAGATCGACGGGAACGGGCGCAGTGTTGGCCGGATCGGCGTCATGCAATGCGCTGATCCGCCCTTTGACTTCATCGGCGAGTGCGGGATTGGTCGGACCAAGATTCGAGCCGCTCGATGCAGTCGCGTTATACGGATTCGGCGAAGTCGCGGACAGACGGCCCCAGAAGTAACCGGGCGCATCGAATTGCTGGCCGATGAGTTCCGAGCCGACTGGCTTGCCGCTCTTCTCGATCACGCTGCCGTTCGCTTGCGCCGGAAATGCCGCTTGGGCAACCGCGGTCACCACGGCCGGATAGATAAGCCCGGTTACGACGGTCAGTGCCGCGAACAGCACGATCACGGGGCGAATGATGTTTTTCATGATTGACGATCCAGTTAAAAGCCAGGGTTTGAAGTGACCGCCACGAAGTTCACGCCCAGCCAAAGGCGGTCAGAACCATGTCGATGATCTTGATGAACGGGAACGGCAGCAAGATACCGCCAAGCCCGTACACCAGCAGGTTGCGGCGCAGCAGCGACGCGGCGCCGAGCGGCCGGTACTTCACGCCTTTCAACGCGAGCGGAATCAGCACCACGATGATCAACGCGTTGAAGATCACCGCGGACAGGATCGCCGACGAGGGCGAGGTCAGATGCATCACGTCAAGCACCCTCAGTTGCGGATAGGTGGACGCAAACGCCGCCGGAATGATCGCGAAATACTTGGCGACGTCGTTCGCAATCGAGAAGGTCGTAAGCGAGCCACGCGTCATCAGCATCTGCTTGCCGATCTCCACGATCTCGATCAGCTTGGTCGGGTTCGAATCGAGGTCGACCATGTTGCCGGCTTCCTTCGCCGCTTGCGTGCCGGTGTTCATCGCCACGGCGACGTCGGCTTGGGCAAGCGCCGGGGCGTCGTTCGTGCCGTCGCCGGTCATCGCAACCAGACGGCCTTCCGCCTGATAGCTGCGGATGGTCGAAAGCTTCGCTTCCGGCGTGGCTTCTGCAAGAAAATCGTCCACGCCTGCTTCGGCTGCGATCGCGGCCGCGGTCAGCCGGTTGTCGCCAGTGACCATCACGGTCTTGATACCCATCTTGCGCAGTTCGGCGAAACGTTCCTTGATGCCGCCCTTGACGATGTCTTTCAGCTCGATCACGCCAAGCACGCGCGCGCCGTTGTCGCTGCGCTCCGCCACGACCAGCGGCGTGCTGCCGCGACGCGCGATGTCATCGACCGCATTCGATACTTCCTGCGGATAACGCCCGCCGTTACGCTCGACGTATAACCTGACTGCATCGGCCGCGCCCTTGCGAATCTCGCGATCCGACAGATCGACGCCGCTCATGCGCGTCTGCGCCGTAAAGTTCAGGAAGGTCGCGTGCAGCGCCGCCATCTCGCGCTGGCGAATGTTGAAGCGCTGCTTGGCGAGCACTACGATGCTGCGGCCTTCCGGCGTTTCGTCGGCAAGCGACGCGAGTTGCGCGGCGTCGGCAAGGTCCTGTTCCGACAGACCCGGCGCGGGAACAAAGTTCGATGCCTGGCGGTTTCCAAGCGTGATCGTGCCGGTCTTGTCGAGCAACAGCACGTCGACGTCCCCAGCAGCTTCCACCGCGCGGCCAGAAGTCGCGATCACGTTCGCCTGCATCATGCGGCTCATGCCAGCCACGCCAATAGCCGACAACAAGCCGCCGATGGTCGTCGGGATCAGGCATACGAGCAACGCGGCAAGCGCGGTGATCGTCACCACGTGTCCCGCTTTCATGGCGCCGACCGAGAACATGGAGAACGGCAGCAGCGTCGCGGTGGCGAACAGCAGCACGAGGCTCAACGCAACCAGCAAGATAGTCAGTGCAATTTCGTTGGGCGTCTTCTGGCGCTTCGCGCCTTCGACCATCGCGATCATGCGATCGAGAAAGGCCTCGCCCGGATTGACCGTCACGCGCACCACGATCCAGTCCGACAGCACGCGCGTGCCGCCCGTCACCGCCGTGAAGTCGCCGCCCGATTCGCGGATGACCGGGGCCGATTCGCCGGTGATTGCGGATTCATCGACGGAAGCCACGCCATCCACGACTTCGCCGTCGGCGGGGATCACGTCGCCCGTTTCCACGAGCACGACGTCGCCTTTGCGAAGATCCGTCGCAGTCGTGATCTGAATCGCGCCCTTGTGATCCGGCTTGTCCAGTTTTTTCGCCATGACGTCGCGCTTGGCGCTGCGCAGCGACGCGGCCTGCGCCTTGGAACGGCCTTCGGCCAGCGCTTCGGCGAAGTTTGCGAACAGCACTGTGAACCACAGCCAGAGCGAGACCGCGAGGATAAAACCCGCGGGCGCTTCAGCCTGCCCCGATAACGCGGCGACCCACAGCACGGTCGTGAGGATACTGCCCACATACACGCAGAACATCACCGGATTGCGCAACTGGGTGCGTGGATCGAGTTTCCTGAACGAGTCCGCAATCGCCGGCATCACAATGGCCGGGTCGAACATGGAACGTGCTGCCGAGCGTGAATGACCCGTTGGCTCCGGATTTTTTTCCGGCGTCTTGTTAGGCGTCGTCACAGGCGGTTTGATAATCGTGTTCATACTTTCCTCTGTATCAGTGACCGCTTATTTGCCCGAGAGCATCATCAGATGCTCGACTATCGGGCCCAGCGCAAGCGCAGGCACATACGTCAGTGCGCCCACCAGCACCACGGTGCCGAGCAGCAGCACGACAAACAACGGACCGTGCGTTGGCAAGCTGCCGGCGGTCGTGGCAATGCGCTTCTTGGCGGCCAGCGCGCCTGCAATCGCAAGCACCGGAATGATCGAGCCGAAGCGGCCGAACCACATCGCAATGCCGGTCGTGATGTTGTAGAACGGCGTGCTGACCGTGAGGCCCGCAAACGCGCTGCCATTGTTGTTCGCGGCCGAGCTATAGGCGTACAGGACTTCGGAGAAGCCATGTGGCCCTGGGTTCGATATACCCGCGGTGCCGGCTGTGGTCAGCACCCCTATCGACGCGCCGAGCAGCACGAGGAATGGCGTCAGCAGTACCACGATCGCAACCATCTTCATTTCGTACGATTCGATCTTCTTGCCGATATATTCAGGTGTACGTCCTATCATCAGGCCGGCGACGAACACCGCGAGCATTGCGAACACGAGCATGCCGTAGAGACCGGACCCCACGCCGCCGAAGATCACTTCGCCAAGCTGGATCAGCAGCAACGGAACGAAGCCGCCCATTGGCGTAAGCGAGTCGTGCGTATTGTTCACCGCACCGCACGAAGCCGCGGTCGTGGCGACCGTGAAGATGCCCGACTGCGCAATGCCGAAGCGCGTTTCCTTGCCCTCGGCGTTACCGCCGGCTTGCATCGGCGACGCGCCTTGATCGACATGAAGCGATGCAAACAGCGGATTTCCCGCCTGCTCGAACGAGATTTCGCCCCAACATGCAATCGCGAACGCTATGGTCATGGCCCCGAGGATTGCGTAACCCTGCCGCCTGTCGCCGACCATCCTTCCGAACACCACGCACAGCGACGCGGGAATGATCAGCATGGACAGCATCTGGACGAAGTTCGAGAACGGTGTGGGGTTTTCATACGGATGCGCCGAGTTGGCATTGAAGAAACCGCCGCCATTCGTGCCGAGCATCTTGATGGCTTCTTGCGAGGCGACCGGACCCATTGCCAGCGTCTGCTTGTCGGCCTTGTTGTCGACCATCACCGGATTGCCCTTGGCGTCTTTCACGGCGTTACCCTGGGCATCGACTTTTGGTGTCTGGTACGTCGTGGCCTGAAGCGTCCCGACCTCCCGATAGGATTCGAAGTTCTGGATCACGCCCTGGCTCACGAACACCAGCGCAATGACGGTTGCCATGGGCGCGAGGATATACAGCGTGATACGGGTCAAGTCGACCCAGAAGTTGCCGATGGTGCTCGCGGTATGGCGTGCGAAGCCGCGAATCAATGCAACCACGACCGCTATGCCCGTTGCCGCCGACAGGAAGTTCTGCACCGACAAGCCGGTCATTTGCGACAGGTAGCTCGCGGTTGCTTCAGGGGTGTAGTCCTGCCAGTTGGTATTGGTGACGAAGCTGACGGCGGTGTTGAACGCGCCATCCGGGGTCATCGGACCAAAGCCTTGCGGGTTCGACGGCAACCACTGCTGCAAGCGCAGGAAGCCGAACACGACCAGCGTGCCCAGCGCGTTGAACGCGAGCACGGCAAGGGCGTAGTGCTTCCACGACATTTCCGCTTTGTCGTCGACTCCGGCGAGCTTGTACAAGACTGATTCAATCGGGCGGCCGATACGGCGAACCACCACCGAAGAACCATCGAGCACGGCTGTTATGTATCGGCCTGCCGGGATCGCGAGCGCGATCAGCACAACAATAAAAAGAGCCGCTTGAAACACGGTATTCGCGTTCATTCCAGATCCTCCGCACGCAGCAACGCGTACACGAGGTACACGAACAAGAGCAGTGTCGAGGCACCGGCCAGCACTAGCATCCAGGTGGTCATGGACGGCCTCCCGGAGCGCGACGCAACTTGTCGCAACCAATTGCAAGCGCCGCGCATAAGGCCCAGAAGGCGACGATGCCGGCGATATAAAGCAAGTCCATTGTGTTGTTCTCCCGTAGCGGATTTGGACGTGCTGAAGGTTAGTTGAAGGCGTGTAAACGGCTGGAAAAGAGAACGGCGGCGGGTATAAAAAACATGTAAAGAAGCCTGCGGGCGCCCTCGCGAAGCCAATAAAAAAACGCCATGCGCAAAGCGCATGGCGTTAGCTCAATCGGCGCGGCTCAAGCCGCAATCAAACTGTTCAGGCGGCGGTCGTACGGCGCAAGCGCTGCGCAATGCGCACAAATGCGTGCCATTGCTGCGCCCACATGCCCATTCCATAGTTACGTCCCAGACCCGCGGGCGCGGGCAACTGATCGCGAATGCCAGTCGGCTCCGCCGCACGGTTCCACGATGCAGTCTTGAACAAGATGTCCCACCAAGGAAACAGCACGCCGAAATTGCAGCCGTAACGCGTACCTTCGTGACCGTAGCCAATCGCGTGATGACGCCGGTGAAACGTGGGACTTACCAGCAAGCGGTCGAGCATCGGCACGAACGGCAAGCGCGCGTTCACGTGCTGGATGCTCTGCAGCACATTGCCGAGCGCGACCAGAACCACAAACTGAGACGGCTCCACGCCGATAAAAAGCGAGATGCCTGCGAAAAATGCCGCCTGGATGATGTCGTCGAGAAAATGATTGCGGTCGTCAGCCCATAGCGACATCTGCTGCTGGCTATGATGGACCGCGTGCAGTTCCCACCACACGCCAAACCGGTGTTGCCAGCGGTGATACCAATAGCCCGCAAAATCGAGCACGACGAGATAGATCACGAACGACACGACCGGCTGATCGGTCACGCCGGGCCAGAGACCATCCACGTCGATATTCGGAATGCCGTGGATCACCATCAGGCTCTGCCAATGATTGAAGACCGGCTGCAACAGGAAAAAGAACGCAAGGTTGATGATGCCGAGCTTCGCGATCCACGTATAGAAAACGTCAGAACGAACCGCCTTGCGGTCCTGCCATGTTTCAATGGGGCGAAGCGCTTCCAGCGGCCGCAGGATCGCGAATGTCGCCAGCACTTCCAGCGCGCCGATGATCACCCAATACAGTGCGTCGTACGTGTCTTCGTCGTAACCCATCAAGCCGGCCTTGAAGAAGAGCGGCTGGACAACGTCGACGTAGAGGAGAGTCTGGAGGCTGCCCACCGCGTTATCGAGTTGCGCGAGAATCTCAGTCACCATGCAAATGCCCCTGCTTTGTCAATTAACCCGCAATAACCCGCAATATCGGGCAATAGCCGCGCCACGGCTGCGGCCTAGTCCGGATTCGGCGCATACACTGGCGCGCGGTTAGCAAAATAGATCCCATGCGGCGAGCGGCCCACGGCAATGGTATCGACCAGCTTGTAGCTGTTCAGATCGATCACCCCAACGTGGCGCGCGAAGCGGAACGTGACCCACAGCGTCTTGCGATCCGCCGACAATTCCATGTCGTCCGGTCCGGGGAGAAGACCCGTGATGTCTGCGACTTTTTGCAGCGTCGTGTAATCGAGAATGCTGATGGTGCTGGCAACGCGGTTCGTCACGGCGACATGCTTGCCGTCGTCGAGGTTGCGGAAGTTATGCGCGCCCTTGCCCGTCTGGATGCGCTTGATGACTTGCTGCTTGTGCCAGTCGACCACCGCAACGTCGTCTTCGCCGGTCATGCCTACCAGCAATTCCTTGTCTCCAGGCGTCATCCATAACCCCGCCGGCGTGTTGCCCACCGGCATTTTCCACTTCACGGCCTGCGTGGCCAGGTCTATGGCGACCAGTTCGCCGGAATCCTGCAAGGTGATGAAAACCGTATGAGCGTCCGACGAAAACGTCATGTGGCTAGGTGTTTTTCCTAGCGGAACACGCTTGGCAAGCGTGAGGTCGTGTCCGTCATATTTATAGATATCGACGCGATCGAGGCGCAAGCCCGCCGTAACAAACCACTTATGGTCAGGAGAAAACCCGAGCTGATACGGATCTTCGATAGCTTCCACCCGTTTTTGCACCTGGCCGCTATGCGGGTCGATAAAGATCAGATCATTCGAAACGGAATCGGCGACGATCAGCGAATTGCCGTCGGGCGTGATCATCAGGTGATGCGGTTCCTTGCCGGTCGGTTGCGTGCCAACGACTTTGTGGGCGGCTTGATCAATCAGCGTAAGTTTTGCTTCGCCGGAATCCAGCACGATGACTTTCGAGTCCGGGGCATTCGCGGCGAATGCGGCGCTATGGACCAGCACGGATACCAGCGCCATCTTTGAAAGGTTTCTGATTGCAGTGCGGAGCATATTGAAAGGAATTAAATCTAGGCGGTCCGGAAAGACCAAAATTGTGCTTTGATAGCTTAAGGGCGCGGATTATTGGCTAACGGCCAGGGAAAGACCGGGAGCAGCGCAATCTTAAGCTATTCAAGCACTGCATGTGACGCGGCCGGTGCGACCGCTAGCCGGTCGCTCAAGCGAATCTTTATCTCTAACGTATTGAGTCGATTAATGGATGACCGGACGCGCAACGAAACCAATCAGTCCATGAGCGAAAGCACCACGCTTGCCATGCAAGAGGTGCTCGACGGACGCCGCACGGGCCTCGCTGTCCTGCTTCCGTTCGCAGGACCGGCGGTGGTCGTTTCTGTCGCTTATATGGATCCCGGCAATTTCGCGACCAATATTCAAGCGGGCGCGCGCTACGGCTATGGATTATTGTGGGTTGTATTGCTTGCGAACTTAATAGCCATGCTATTCCAGGCGCTTTCCGCAAAGCTTGGCATTGTCACGGGAAAAAACCTGGCCGAATTATGCCGGGACAATTTCCCCAAGCCGCTTGTCTACCTGATGTGGGCTGTGAGCGAAATCGCCGCCATGGCGACCGATCTCGCGGAATTCCTTGGCGGCGCGATCGGGCTTAGCCTGCTGTTTCACATGCCAATCCTCATTGGCATGGCAATAACGGCTGTCATCACCTACGGCTTGCTGATGTTCGAAAAAGCAGGGTATCGGCCGCTTGAACTGATTATTGGCGCGCTGGTTGGAATTATCGGCTTGTCGTATCTGGCGGAGCTTTTTATTACGCCCGTTGCCTGGGCGCAAGTTGGCTTGCATCTCTTTTCGCCCTCGTTGCCCGATGCGCAAGCGGTCACCATCGCGGTCGGCATCATTGGCGCAACGGTCATGCCGCACGCGCTTTTCCTGCATTCGGGCTTGACGCAGCGACGCCTGCCTGCGCGCACCGAAGTCGAACGCAAGAAGATCATCTTGTTCTCCAACGTGGAAGTGGTCATTGCCTTGACCATTGCCGGCATGATCAACATTGCGATGGTCATCATGGCATCCGGCGCGTTTCACTCGGGTCATCCGGAAGTGGCCGAGATCGAAACGGCTTATCACACGCTCGCGCCGCTCTTGGGCATTGCCGCAGCCGGCATTTTTCTTTTGTCGCTGATCGCGTCGGGCATTTCGAGTTCTGTCGTGGGAACGATGGCCGGGCAGATGATCATGCAGGGTTTTGTCGGATTTCGCATTCCGCTATGGCTGCGCCGCGCACTCACGATGATTCCGAGTTTTATCGTCGTGTGGCTGGGCGTGAACGTGACGCAAGCGCTCGTCATGAGCCAGGTTGTGCTCAGCCTTGCATTGCCATTTCCCATGGCCGCGCTGGTCTGGTTCACGTGCAACCGGAAAGTCATGGGTTCGTACCAGAGCAGAACATTCGTCAGGGCGGCTGCAACGATTGCCGCAGTTGCCGTCTTGGCGCTCAACGCCGTTTTGCTGCTGCAAGCGGCCGGCGTGAGCATTCCTGGTTTGCCGGATGCGTAAGCGGGTGAGGAGGCGATAAAGGCGTGTGATCCGCGCAGCTTTAGCAGCGCGCATTCGCTAAACGCGAGAAAATGCTCGTTTTGCCGAACCTCTCGCGGAGTATCGAATGTCCGATCTAGCCTCACCGGTATCGCGCCGTTTTAGCGTCGATCCCAAGCCGCTCGGCATTGCCGCGCTGTTGATTCTTTCTGGCGCACTGTATCTCGCGCAAGCCGTCAATGGCCGCCAGGCCGCGCTTTATCTGGTCGGCGCGCTGCTCGGCGTCACGCTTTATCACGCCGCGTTCGGCTTTACGTCAGCGTGGCGCGTCTTTATTGCCGATGGCCGTGGCGCCGGCCTGCGCGCGCAAATGGTCATGCTCGCGGTGGGCGTTGCGCTGTTCTTTCCCGCGCTCGCGGCCGGAACGCTTTTCGGCATGCCGGTCACCGGACTTGTTTCGCCGGCTGGAACGTCGGTGGTCGTCGGTGCATTCATATTCGGTATTGGCATGCAGCTAGGCGGCGGTTGCGCATCAGGCACGCTCTATACGGTGGGCGGCGGCAGCACACGCATGATCGTGACGCTCGCGGCGTTTATTGTGGGTTCGGTGATCGCAACAGCGCATATGCCGTTCTGGACCGCGTTGCCGTCCTTTCAGCCCGTTTCCCTTGTCAAGTCGCTTGGCGCGGGTCCCGCGCTCGCGCTCAACTGGGCAGTGTTCGCGGCGATTGCGGCGCTGACCGTGGTGATCGAAAAGCGGCGGCATGGACGGCTTGTTGCCGCGCATACGCAAGCACCGCACGCGTCGCCGTGGTTGCATGGACCGTGGCCGCTCGCCGCCGGCGCAATTGCGCTCGCGTTGCTCAACTTCGCCACGCTCGCGCTTTCCGGACGGCCGTGGGGCATTACGTCGGCGTTTGCGCTGTGGGGTGCCAAAGCGGCGTCGGCCATTGGATTCGATGTCGCGAGCTGGCCATATTGGGCAAGCAAGGCGAACGCCGCGGCGCTCGCCGCGCCCGTTTCGCGCGATGTGACATCCGTGATGGATATTGGCATTGTGCTCGGCGCCATGATGGCGGCGGGACTCGCGGGCCGATATGCGCCGGTATGGCGCGTGCCGCTGCGCTCCCTGATCGCCGCGATTGTCGGCGGCCTGCTGCTCGGCTATGGCGCACGGCTCGCTTACGGCTGCAATATCGGCGCGTATTTCAGCGGCATTGTTTCGGGCAGCCTGCACGGCTGGTTGTGGCTCGTTGCAGCGTTCTTCGGCAATATTGTCGGGACGCGCCTGCGTCCCGCGTTCGGGCTGGAAGTGGAGCGGCTCAAGCCCACTGCGTGCTGATTCGCTGTTGTCTCAGGCCGCAGCGCATGCACTGCAGCCTAGAGCTTGCGTGAAAGCCGCGTGAGCGTCTCGACTGGATGCCAGCCAGCTTTTTGCCAGAACACGCTGGCTGTTTCGTTATCGGCAACCACGTCCAGATGCACCCATCCCAAGTGGTTTTCTCTCAAGCGCTCCACACAGATATCGATCATCGTGCGTCCCACGCCCTGACCGCGCGCAACGGGCGCGACCACGACGTGCTGCAGGAAGCCGCGGCGGCCGTCGTGGCTCGCAAGCGCGCAGCCGACAAGTGTGTCGCCGTTCATCGCCACCACGCTTAGCCCCGGGTTCCTCGCGAGCAGCCGTGCGATCCCTTCCCTACTGTCGGTTACCGGCCGGATATCCACGCCGGGTGTATCGCGCCATAACGCAAGCACCGCGTCGTAGTCGTCGAGCACCATTTCCCGAATCTGCACGTTCATTGTTCATCCTGCAAAGCGCTGTTCGATGTGTTTCGATCCATTCGATCCTTCGTTCGGCAGCAGTTTATAAGAACACGCGGCATTCGAAAATCGCGCTGAGCAGGACGAAGGCTCAAATAGTTTTGGCGGCTTTATGATTGGGTTCCTGATCGGACTTGGAGGATTCGTCATGGCAGAAAACCATCGCAGGATGTTGATCAAGTCGGCTGCAGCATTCGGGCTGGTTCATCTGTTCGGATTGGGAAGCCTGAATGCTCTTGCCGCGGCCGCGGCCTCTGCCCGCGCCATCAGGCCGGACAGCAAGTCGGCGCTGATCGTAGTGGACGTGCAGAACTGTTTTATCGATGGCGGCACGCTGCCGGTGAAAGGCGGTGCCGATGTGGTTCCCGTGATCAACGAACTCGCCGGCAAGTTCGAGAATATTGTGATCACGCAGGACTGGCATACGGTGGGCCACGCGTCGTTTGCGAGTTCGCATCCGGGCAAGAAGCCGTTCGAGACGGCGCAATTGTCGTATGGCACGCAAGTGCTGTGGCCGGATCATTGCGTGCAAGGCACCGAGGACGCCGCGCTCGACAAGGACCTCAAGCTACCGACAGCGCAAGTCATCATCCGCAAGGGCTATCACAAGGACATGGACAGCTATTCCGCGTTTGAAGAAGCGGATCACAAGACCCAGACGGGTTTGTCGGCATATCTGAAGCAGCGGCATATCGATACGGTCTTCGTGACCGGGCTTGCCACTGATTTCTGCGTCTCGTGGACGGCAATGGACGCCCGCAAGGCGGGCTTCGATGCATACGTGATCGAAGATGCAACGCGCGCCATCGACCTCAACGGATCGCTCGCCGCCGCGTGGAAAAACATGGCGCGAGCAGGCGTGAAACGGATTCAGTCGAAGGATGTTTTGGCGGCTTGAATTCAGCCGGCGTCCGGCTCCGGCCGCACGCCTTCTGCGAACAATCCCGCACAGAGCTCCTTGCCAGCTTCGGTCAATGCGACTGCGGGCACGCCAGCATCGCTCGGGGTGGTATCGAGCAAACCTGTGTCCGAGAGCGCCGTGAGCTGGCGGCGCAAACTGCTCATCGGAAGACCGGATTGCTTCGATAACTTCGCGAGCGACCATGCCCGCGCGGGCGACTCCTGCGCGGCACGCCACAATTGCGTGAGAATCGCGATCAGCGCGGGATCGATTTCATCGTTCATGCTGTCTCCTGCCGGCCATGCTTGCGGCCAGTTCGCCAAGCGTTTTCAACGCGGCTTCTGTTTGTGTGTTCCAAGGATAACTGTAGTTGAGCCGAATGAAATGGCGGAACGCATCGCGCGATGAAAACATGGTCCCAGGACCAATCGTGATACCGCGCTCGAGCGCCGCTTTGTAGAGCTTCATGGAGTCCACTGCACCTGGAAGCTCGACCCATAGAACGTAGCCGCCCATCGGCCCGGAAGTCTGCGTGCCAGCGGGAAAAAACCGCTGGACAGTCGCGATCATGAGGCGCGCCTGCTGCCGGTAAATGCGGCGCACGTGACGCAGATGATGATCGTAGCCGCCCTGCTTCAAGTAGTCCGCCACCGCCACCTGCGGCACTGAAGGCGTGGTCAGCGTGTTCAGGAACTTGAGCTTTTCCACCTGCCGCCTGTAGCGTCCCGGCATGGCCCAGCCGATCCGGTAAGAGGCCGTCAGGCTCTTCGAAAACGAAGCGCAATGCAGCACGAGGCCGTTCTTATCGAAGTTCTTGAGCGTCGACGGGCGTGCATCGCCGTAATAAAGCTCCTGGTACACATCGTTTTCTATGACCGGAATGTCGTGCCCCGCAAGCAGTTCGACGAGGCGCTGCTTGTTTGCGTCGGACATCACGAAACCCAGCGGATTCTGGAAGTTGGGCATGACCATGCACGCCGCAATCTCATGCTCGCCGATGATCTTCGCCAGCGCGTCGATATTGATGCCTTCGGCCGGATGCGTCGGCACTTCGATCGCGCGCATTCCCATGCGTTCTATGGCGTGCAGCATGGCGTAATACGTCGGCGACTCGACCGCGACAGTGTCGCCGGGTTTCGCCACGGCCTGCAGGCTCAGGTTGATGGCCTCGGTTGCGCCGACTGTGATGACGATCTCGTCCGGGTCCACGGGCACGCCGTTCTCCGCGTAACGCCGCGCAATCTGACGGATCAGCTCGGGGTTTCCAGGCGGCAGGTCGTCTATCAGATTCCAGCTCGAATGCCTTCGTGCAATTGCGTTCGCCAGTTGATTGATCTTGCGCCACGGAAACAGCGACGGATCCGGATACGGCGAGCCGAGCGGGGTCGCGTCGTGCGAGCGGATGGAGCGCAGCGTGGACAGAACGAGCCGGCTGACATCGACTGTTGACGCAACCGGCGGCGGCTGAGATGCGGCAGGCGGCTCAGGCTTCGCCGCCGGCATTTCCCGCACGAAATAGCCGGACTGCGGGCGCGTTTCGAGCAGGCCGCGGCTCTCCAGCAGCGCGTAGGCGCGCAAGACCGTCTTGATGCTGACGCCGTATTGCGTGCTCGCCTGGCGCACCGAAGGCACGCGCTCTCCAACCGCGAATACGCCGCGCCGCACCGCTTCCTCGACTTCAGCCGCAAGGTTTTCGTAAAGCATCACGATACAGATCGCCTAAAAACGTACGAATTGCCAACTGTACTCCTTGTATATGTATTTTTCTGTGTACCGCCGGATTTTGGGAACACAGTAGTCTTGATGTCATCGGCGCAACGCCTCCTGCACACGCGGTTGAATGATATGAAAAAGCCAGAACCTCGCATCGAGCCCTACACGCACCCGGCCGCTGGCTGGGGCGCGCTCAAGTACGTCGCCATCAACCTGCTCAAGGAAAAAGTCTCCGGCGGTAATTACCGCGTTCTTCTCGGCCAGAACCAGCCTGACGGCTTCGACTGCCCGGGCTGCGCGTGGCCGGATCGCGAGCATGCATCCACGTTCGAGTTCTGCGAAAACGGCGTCAAGGCCGTCGCCGCCGAATCCACCAGCAAGCGCGTCACGCCTGCGTTCTTCGAAGACCATACAGTCGAAGCGCTGATGGCGCAGTCGGATTACGAACTGGAACAGCACGGACGTCTCACCGATCCACTCGTCTACGATGCTTCCCGCGACCGCTACGTGCCCATTTCCTGGGACAACGCCTTTGCGCTGATCGCCAGTCATCTGAACCGGCTCGACAACCCCGACCGCGCCGCGTTCTATACATCGGGCCGCGCGAGCAACGAAGCCGCTTTCCTCTATCAGTTATTCGTGCGCATGTACGGCACCAACAACTTTCCCGATTGCTCGAACATGTGCCACGAAGCCACGAGCCGCGGCTTGCCCGTGACGGTCGGCGTTGGCAAGGGAACGGTCACGCTGGAGGATTTCGAGCACGCCGACACGTTGCTGTTGTTCGGCCAGAATCCCGCGACCAACCATCCGCGCATGCTTGGCGAACTGCGCGAATGCGCGAAGCGTGGCGCGACCATCGTGTCCATCAACCCGCTGCGCGAACGGGGCCTCGAACGTTTCGCGAGTCCGCAGCATCCGGTGGAAATGTTGACGGGCGGCAGCACGAAAATCAGCTCCGTGTTCATCCGTCCGAAAATCGGCGGCGATTTCGCGCTGATCAAAGGCGTGGCCAAGCGCGTGATCGAACTCGACGACGAAGCCCTGAAACAAGGTACGTCACGCGTCCTGGACGTGGATTTCATCGCCGAGCATACGGTGGGTTTCGAAGCCTTCGCGGACGATCTTCGCGCCGAGAACTGGGATGCTATCGTCGCGGAATCCGGCGTGCCGATTGAAGACGTTTTACAGCTCGCCGATATCTACGTGCGCGGCCGCGCCGTGATTTCAACGTGGGGCATGGGCCTCACGCAGCACAAGAATTCGGTGCCGACGGTGCAGATCCTGTCGAACCTGATGATGATGCGCGGCAACATTGGCAAGCTAGGCGCGGGACTGTGCCCGGTGCGCGGCCATTCGAACGTGCAAGGCGACCGGACCGTGGGGATTGAAGAAAGGCCCACGCAGGAATTCCTGGATCGCCTTGGCGCTGCGTATGATTTCGAGCCGCCGCGCGAACATGGTTATGACGTGGTGCGTTCGATTGAAGCAATGCTCGCTGGCGATGCGAAAGTTTTCATCGGGCTGGGCGGCAATTTTTCGATTGCAACGCCCGACACGCCGCGCGTCTGGGAAGCGATGCGCTCGTGCGACCTCACCGTGCACATCACGACCAAGCTCAACCGCAGCCACCTGGTCCACGGCCGCGACGCGCTCATTTTGCCAACGCTCGGACGCACCGAGATCGACATGCAGAACGGCGTGCCGCAAGGCGTCAGCGTCGAGGATTCAATGAGCATGGTCCACATTTCGTACGGCATGAACCGGCCGGCGTCGCCAAATCTGTTGTCGGAGATCGCGATTGTGGCGCGCATGGCGCATGCAACGCTCGGCAGCGAGAAAGTGGACTGGCTCGCGAATGCAAGCGACTATGCACTGATTCGAGACGGCATCGAGAAGGTGATCGACGGCTTCGAGAATTACAACGAACGCCTGAAGCAGCCGGGCGGTTTTCATCTTGGCGTGGCTTCGCGCGAACGGGTGTGGAATACGCCAACGGGCAAGGCGCAGTTCCTGGTGAACTCCATCGACCTGGATTCGCCGATTCATCGCGCGCGTCATGTGCATGGCGAGCGTTTGATGACGCTCATGACCACGCGCTCGCACGATCAGTACAACACGACCATCTATGGACTCGATGACCGCTATCGCGGCGTGTATGGCCAGCGCCGCGTGCTGTTTGCGAACGCGCTGGACATCGAGATGCTCGGCTTCGAAGCGGGACAGCGCGTGGACATCACGAGTGTCTGGGACGATCACGTGAAGCGTCGTGCCGACGGTTTCCTGCTGGTCGCGTACGACATTCCGCGCGGTTGTCTCGGTGCTTATTACCCTGAGACAAACCCGCTCGTACCGTTGTCAAGCGTTGCCGATGGTGCGGGAACGCCTACGTCGAAATCGATCCCGGTGTTGCTCAAGGCTTCCGCCGTCACGCAACTGGAAGCGGCCTGAGTCAGACCAGCGTCGCGATTCGCGCCACTTCATTGCGATCGATCTTGCCGAGCGCGTTGCGCGGAATCGCATCGACAATCACGACCTGCTCCGGCAGCTTGAATGCGGCAAGTCGCGACTTCATCCAGAGCAGGATTTCGTCGGCCACGGCGGCGGCCGGTGCCGACTTGTCCGTCAGCTTGACCAGCGCCACCACGCGCTGACCTGACGTCTCGTCCGGTGCGCCCGCCACCGCTGCATCGGCCACCGCCTCGTGCTGGATCAGCACGTTTTCCACTTCCACTGGCGATATCTTGTTCGTATCACTAACAATCAAATCCTTGCAACGGCCGACGAAGCGGTAATCACAGTCGGCGTCTTCCACCATCAGGTCGCCGGTCGGAAACCATCCGTCACGCGTGTGGCTCATGATGTCGCCCGGACCGGTCCAGTAGCCGAGGCTCAGGTTCGGGCCGCGCAGATGCAATTCGCCGACCTCGCCCAACCCGACCTGAACGCCGTTTCTGTCAACGAGCTGCGTGCGTCCTGGCACGCCTCGTATCGTCCGCCGGTTGTATCCGAATGCCGTGCTGCCCACGCATTCGGTCAGGCCGTAGGTGTTCTCCAATTGAATATCGAACGTGCTTTCAAATGCTTCGGCAATGTGCGCCCTGCATGCATCACCGCCCACGCCACAGACTTCAAGCGAACGGACATCACGCGCCCTTTTGCGCTGCGCCTCGACCAGCGGCATGCAAAGGAACGGCGCCAGAAATATCGCAGTGCCGCCATGTTCCTCAATGAGATCGAGCACTGCGTCTGCATCGAAACGGCTCAGCAGGACCTCCCTGCAGCCGCTGATCATTGCCACCAGCATCACGAACGTACCTGAGACGTGCGCGACCGGCGTGCTGCCGATGACACATGCGTCGTGGGTCAGCGCCCAAGACTTCGCCGCGCCCGCCACATGCGATATGACGCGCTGGTTGTATGCCACCAGCTTGGGCCGCCCGGTCGTGCCGGACGTTGCGAGCAGCAGGCAAGGTGCGTCGATATCCGCAGGAAGCACAGCGTCTTCTCTCGACGCGTCGTCCATGAGATGACGCCATGAACGCGCACCGTGGTCGTCGGCCACGAAGGTCTTCGTGTGCCCGAGCACGGCAGGATCGATCTGGGACACGACCTCCTGTAAATCCGCTTCGTGTATGAAGACCGCGGGCCGTTGCACGCGCAGAAGTTCAGTCAGTTCCGCGGCCGTGAACTCCGTCTTGAGCGGCGCCACGATCGCGCCGGTCATCATGGCCGCGAACAGGAAAACGGCGTACATGGGCGACGTCCTGACGATCATCGTGATGCGGTCGCCCGGCAGGATTCCGGCGCGCCGCAGTCCGTTGCTCAGGCGGGCGACATCGGTCGCGAGACGCTCGTAGGTCCAGACATCGTCGCCCGCGATCAATGCGATTGCATCGGGTCGCGCGGATGCATGGCGATACAGCGCGTTGAGCGGCGTCTCTGTAGGTGGCGGGATTTCATCGGTAATGAGGCGATATGGCATTGAGGTCTCCCAATGGATAAGGAACACGAATCACGCACGTGCGGCGGCGCAGTTGATGAGGAAACACGCCACCGCCAAGGTTTATTCCGCGCCGGAATCCGGAGGAAGACGAGTCAGGGAAGCTGGAACGTGACTGAAAAGCCGGCCATCCAGCGCAGACAGTGCGGCCATTCCACTTTTTTGAATGCCCGATTAAACCGTATATACTGTTTGTACTATTATTTTTCTGGAGACCTCATGCTTACATCCACCACGAAGAGTTCGAGCAAGAAAGCCGCCGACATTGCGGACACAACGCCGGTCGACGCGGCTCCGGCCAGCGTCAGCAAGCGCAAGGCGAGCACGAAAGCGGTAGAGGCCGCCACCGAAGCTCAGGCGAAAGCCGCCAAGACGCCTGCCAAATCGAAGACGAAAGCCGCACCGGCCGAGTCTGTTCCTCAAGAAAAAAACAAGCGCGCGAAGAAGGAAAAAGTCGTGCGCGACAGTTTCACCATGCCGAAATCCGATTACGAAAAGATCGCGGCGCTCAAGCAAAAATGCCTCGCTAATGGCGTGCATGTGAAAAAAGGTGAGTTGTTGCGGGCTGGATTGCTCATACTTGAGGCTGCGAACATCGAACAGCTTACTGCTGCGGTTGCCGCCGTCGAAACCGTCAAGACGGGCAGGCCAGGCAAGTCCTGAGCGCCAGAACGGCGGCATGAAGCTGCCGCCGTAATCAAATCAACAGGGCGTGGCATGAGCACTTTACGCGTGGCGTCCGACAGCTTTTCGGAGCTTGACGATCTCAAGGCGATCCTGACCGCGGGCGCAAAGCGCCTGCACATGCACACGGTCGGCGAGGTGCATGCGGGCGCGCGCACCTTCCCCATCCTGACCGCAACCATTGGCTCGGATGATCCGCAAGCGCCGGCCATCGGTTTCTTCGGCGGCGTGCATGGACTGGAGCGCATTGGCACGCAACTGATTCTGGACTATATGCGCGCGTTGCTGCGGCGTCTCGAATGGGATGAACTGCTGAATCAGCAACTGCAGTCAGTGCGGCTCGTCTTCATGCCTATCGTGAACCCGGGCGGCATGTGGGCGAACACGCGTTCGAATCCGAACGGCGTCGACCTGATGCGCAATGCGCCCCAAAACGCCGAGGGCCGCGTGCCTTTTCTTGCGGGCGGACAGCGGATTGGTTCGTGGCTGCCGTGGTATCGCGGAGCGCGAAACCAAGCGCTCGAAGTCGAAAGCGAGGCGTTGCTTCGGGTCGTCAAGGAAGAATTATTGAGCCGCCCGCTCAGCTTCGCGCTCGATTGCCATTCGGGCTACGGCTGGGACGACAGCATCTGGTTTCCGTACGCGCGCACGCAACGGCAAATGCCGCATCTTCCCGAGATGTACCAGCTAAAGATCATGTTCGAGCAGGCGTATCCGCATCACGGTTACGCGTTCGAGCCGCAGAGTCATCAATATCTGCTTCACGGAGACTTGTGGGACTGCGCATATGACCAGACGCCGCCGCCCAACGTTTTCCTGCCGATGACGCTGGAACTCGGCTCATGGCGCTGGATCCGGAAAAACCCGCGCCAGCTTTTCTCGCGTCTCGGCATGTTCAATCCCGTCAAGGCGCACCGCGTGGAACGCGTGCTGCGCCGTCACGCGAATTTCTTCGATTTCCTGACGCGCGCTGCGTTTGCCTCGAACCGATGGATGCCGAAGGGCGACGCCCGTGCGCCGATTCTCGAGCGTGCTATGGAACACTGGCAACGCAAGTCGTCGCGATGAGCGCCTGGATCCTGCTGCGCGGACTGACGCGCGAAGGGCGCCATTGGGGCAGGTTCGTGGAGCATCTTCGCGTTGAAGCAGCGTTATCCGGCGACCAGGTCACGTTGCTCGACTTGCCTGGAAATGGCTGCGAAAACGCGTCGGCCGCGCCGCTGAACGTGTCCGGCATGACCGCTTTCGTCCGTTCTCGCGCGAAGGCGGCCGGATTGAAACCGCCTTACCGGTTGCTCGCCATGTCGCTCGGCGGCATGGTCGCAACCGACTGGGCGCAGCGTCATGCGCAGGACATAGAAAGGCTCGTGCTGATCAACACGAGCATGCGGCCGTTTGCGGCCATGCATGAGCGCCTGCAGCTCGCCGCGTGGCCGCAGTTGATGCGCGCGGCTGCATTGTGGAACGATCCGCTTCGATGCGAAGGCATCATCCACGGCGTCACGTGCAATCGCACGGATACCTTCGACGACGACCTCGCCATGTGGAGCACGATCCGCCGCGTCGCGCCGGTGAGCGCGAAAAACGCGTTGCGCCAGCTTTGGGCGGCGGCGCGCTTTCGAGCCGGCGAACGCGCGCCTGAGTGTCCAACACTGCTGCTGTCATCGAAGGCCGATCATCTCGTCAAGGCGGTCTGTTCGGATCGGATCGCGCAGCAATGGCGGGCCGAACACAAGCAGCACGCGTGGGCGGGCCACGATCTGCCTCACGACGATCCCGCATGGACCGCAAGCGCAATCGCCGAATGGCTGCGCACGCTACATTGAAAGCGTATTAACGGATTCGGGAATTCGCGTGTAAAGCGCGATAACCGGATTCAATGTGACTTCCCAATAAGAACCGCGGCGGCCAGTAATCGACCGCCGCGCGCAGAACGCTCAACGGCCGAGTTCCTTCAAATAGGCCGCGCGCGCAGCCACGCCGGTATTCGCGAAGTCGGAGAACACGCCGTCCACGCCCAGCCTGTAGAACTTCAGATATTCCGCGCTCGGGTCGCCCTGATAATCGGCCGCCAGATACTTTTTCTCGTTGCGGAACGTGAAGATATGAACGAACAAGCCGGCCTTGTGCGCGTCACTGATCACAGTCGTCGCAGGCTGCGTGGTCGCTGCCGTTGTCGATCCGGAGAACGGCGTGCCGTCCGGATTCGTCGCGGGAAACGGCGTGATTTTCAGCGGCACGATCTGCGGCTTCCAGGGGCCGATTCCGTCGGCATAAGTTTTGATCTCGGCAAGACCCGCGGGCGTGAGCATGACGTCGAACCAGCGCGGATCGCCGGCCACGGTCCAGTCGAACGGACGGCTGTCGGTGATCTCGTTGTAGATGACCGCGCCCGTCTTGTAGTCGGTGTCGAAGCCATCGATCAGTTGCACGACCTTCGTATTCAGTCCGTGGCTGCGCATGTATTTCAGGCTGCCCGGCTCGAAGCTCTGCACGAAAATGGGGGCCGTCCGGGTGTTCAGGCCGTTGTCGTTGAGGATCTTGATCAACGCGTCTTCCAACGGATGACTGCCCGGCGCGCCACACCCGTTCGCGATTGCCTGCGCGTTGTTCCAGGTCGGATTCTTGGTTTCCGGATACACGGAGATCGGCCGCCCGGTCGACGCGCTCTTTGCCTTGGCGATATCGATGATCTGCTGAAACGTCAGCACCGGATACTTGCCGTTGAATTCGGTGGGACGCTCGCTGGCGGCGTCGAAGGTCGTGCCGCCAATCAGCGTGGTCAGTTCCTGCGCGGTGAAATCGGTGACGGACCAGTCGTTCGTGTGATCTTCGCCATCCACAATCAGGGACTTGAGCACCGACTTCGGGTCAGCGGGATTCGTGAGGTCGGTTAGATATTGCGAAGGCCCCGAGGTAGGCGTTGTCGCCCATTTGACGTTGACCAACACGCCCGGGACCACGCGTTTGCGGGCCGCCACCGACGCATTGGTCCTGGCGACATCGGCAATGTTGGTGTTGTCGGAGAGCCAGGGATTATGACGTGCAACCAGCACGCAATCCTTCGACAGGTGCAAGTCTTCTTCCAGCGCGTCCGCGCCGTTATCGGCTGCAAGTTCATAGGACGGTTGCGTTTCTTCAGGCCGCAAACCCGGCAATCCACGATGCCCGATAACGAGCGGCTGCTTGCCGTCCAGTGTTGAAAAAGCCGTCACCGACGGCGGGTTAGCGTTGTCGTCGTTGCCGTTGCAGCCCGCAAGCACGCTCAAGCCGAGAAGAGCCATTGTTGCGGCGACGCGTCCGAGCGGGAAAGGCAGCTTTTTATGCTTTCGTTCGTATTTCATGTAGTTTCCCGTAAGGTGTTTTAATTCTTACGGATTATTGCCAGCGCTCAGTGACGGTGATGTGACTTCGCAGCGCAAAGCCCCGCTGTTCAATCTCCTGGCGGATCCTGTTTATAGCGAGCGCGTGCATGACCGTAAAGTTCACGCGCCAGGCAAGAGCTTAAGGTCAGGAGAATGTGTACGTATTTTGAAATTAATGAAAGCAAGCATTGAACTTCATTCGACTGCCTCTTCGGCGCATTGCGCATCGACAAGTCTTGCGAGCATTGAATGGATCGCTTTGCGTTCGGCGGGCAGCAGCGCCGCCAGGATCTCGTCGTTTTGCGTTTTCGCAATGACGGTGGCACGTGCATAGGTTCGCTTGCCCTTCGTGGTCAGCGTAACGACAACACCACGGCCATCGGTTGTGTTCGACGTCTTTTGCACCAGTCCTTTCTTCTCAAGAATGTCAGTTGCGCGGCTGGCCTGACTGCGGTCCAGATTCGATGCCCGTCCAAGATCGGATACAGAAAGCGCGCCAAACGAACCCACGCTCAGCAAGACGCGGGCTTCGGTCAACGTCAACGAGATGCCGTTGCTGAATGCCCCGTTCATGGCCTTGTCGGTCTGTTTCTTAAGCATATGCAACCGATAGGTAAACAGGCTTTGAATCATGATCGTATCGTTCATTCCTTTCCTCCGGCATCCGCCCTTTTTATGGCAACGCACATGTATTGGATTTCCGATGCTTGCGCACGCATCAATTAATCGATAGCATCAGCTTAGCGTAATCCCGGATCAACGTGACAGGGATCGCTTCAGGAGGCGGAGTTTTGACCAGGCACGATTCGAAGATCACTGTAGTCGGCGGCGGCGCCATTGGCGGTATCGTGGCAGCCCGGCTTGCGCGCGCGGGCGTGCCGGTCAGTCTGCTTGCGCGAGGCGCGCATCTGGACGCCATAAAGCGCGACGGCCTTTCGGTAATCGATGGCGACGATCGTTACGTGATCGACCTTCATGCGACCGACCTGCCCGACACATTGGGCGTACAGGATCTGTTGTTCATCTGCCTGAAAGGACCCGCCCTGACTGCGGCCGCCGCTTCGCTGAAGCCGCTGGTCGGCCCCGGCACGCATATCGTGTCGGTCATGAACGGGGTGCCGTGGTGGTATCTCCACGAATTTGGCGGCGCGCTCGCGGGTCAACGTCTCGAGTCGGTGGATCCGGCAGGCGCGGTATTGGCAGTGCTGCCGCCGTCGCAAGCTTCTGGATGCGTCGTGCATATTTCATCGTCGATTGCAGAGCCAGGCGTGATCAGGAAAGGCCACGGCAATGAGCTGATCATCGGGCCCGGGTCTGCGCGGCTCGCTGATCGCGCAGCCAACGCCATAGAGCTTTTGCGCCGCGCCCGGTTTGACGTGGTTGCCTCCAACGACATTCGTCGCGACATCTGGGTCAAGCTGTGGGGCAACATGACCATGAATCCGATCAGCGCAATCACGCGCTCGACCGGCGACGTGATCCTCGACGATCCGCTCACGAAGGAACTCGTGGTTGCCGTCATGGAAGAAGCGCGGCGCATTGGCAAGGCGATCGGGATTGAACTGACCATGACCACCGACGCCCGCAACGCGCTGACACGCAAGCTCGGCGCGTTCAAGACGTCGATGCTTCAGGACGTGGAAGCCGGCCGCCAGTTGGAGATCGAAGCGATTCTTGGCGCGCCCTGTGAGATTGCATCGAAGGCGGGAATTCCAGCGCCGTTCCTGAGCGTGTTGTATGGCCTTGTGGGGCAGTTGAACGCAAACCTCGTCAGGCGAACCTGATCGCATCAAAGCAAGACCGTACCGCGACTGAACCGTTGCTCCACGACTTTGCTTCCCCACTGATCTCCTTCGGCTTCTTCGATCAATCGAAAGCCAAACGACTCGTAAAGATGGCGCGCCGCATCCAGACCCTTGAACGTCCAGAGATATGTTTCGCTGAATCGTTCATCGACATAGTTCATGGCGTATGACATCAGTTGCCGCCCGACGCCGCAACCGCGCAGCGAATCGTCCACAATGAACCATCGCAAATGGGCAACGCCTGTGTTTTCGTTTCCATCGATTGCCAGCGAAGCGAGAACGCGATCATTTTCAATGTAGAGCCATAGCGCCTTGCCATTGGCTGGCAATGAACCGGCAAACGCCGCAAGCTCTGTCGCTACCTTCTTTTCGAAGAACACGCCAAAATTCCAGTGCGCCGAATAGAACCGTGCGTGCAAGCTTGCAATGTCACCAATACAGCCCGGCCGATACCCTTCCTGAATCCCCGTCTCCGCGATATCTCGGGCCACCGTTTCAGCAGCGTTGTCCTGCGCGAGCGCGTCGGCGTAGAGCGCGAGAGAACGGACCAGGGCCTGCTGGTCGAAGGGCGCCATGCGCCGGAGCGCGCTGGATACCTGATCCGTCGCAAACCGGTCGATTTTTTTCCGGAGCTTCTGCCCTGCCTCCGTCAAATACAACCCGGACGAACGGGCATCGTCTTTTGCGACCTCGCGCCTCACGAGCGCGCCAGCTTCCAGCTTGGCTACCTGCCTGCTCGTATTCGATTTATCCAGACGCAGGATGTTGCCCAAGGCTTTGGCGCTTATCCCTGGCGCCGTTCCAATTTCAATGATCGCGTGTACCGCGGACGGAGCGAGATCGCTGTCGGCCAGCGTTGCTCGCATGAAACCAAGCTCGCGAACCAGTTTTCGGGAGAAATTCCGGAGTTCGAGAATCGTGGTTTCTCGCGGCTTGGCGGGGATATCGACAAAGTCCATGATCGGCCCAATTGGTTGCGGTTCGCAACCAATATAGTTGTGAGCCGCAACTTGTGCAAGCTTGCGTTGCGAGCTTAGATCCATTGGTCATCGAAATAATCTGGTTTCTTCCGACGACGAATGTAATAATATTACATCGCATCTGGAGGCTGTCCGATCGCTGGTTTGTTTCGAAACTTGTCTTACGTCGATCACTTTCGCACGTAAAATGCGCGGCTACGACGTTTGGAAGCCGGCGAGAATCCGGCGCGGTCGCGCCACTGTGACTGGCCCTTTGGGGTCGGAAGTCAGACCTGGGCGTCGTAATCCAGCCAATTTTGATGGGGCGCGAAACCCCTGGAGAACCTCGCATGACCGACGCTGCCAGCGTTATCCATTTCCCTGCAAGTCCCTGTTGTCCCGATCAATCGCGTTTGCCATCCAGCGGCCGATATCCGCCCTTGGACAAAGCAACACGAACAGCTTGATTCGATTGGTCGCGGCCATGCCGTGAATCGTCAGCGCTCACACAACAGAAGTCATCGCTGCCTCGCGCGGCGAGACACGCATACGCTTTGGGGAACAAGATGGGACGAAACTGGAATTCGGCGCATAGCAGCCGGAGAAGCCGGTGCGGTTATCAATCGCGCCGTCCGAAGAGAACCGCGCTCGCGGTCCTATGTGTGCTCAGTGCGTCGCCGGTATTTGCCGATGAGACCACATCGACATTGCCGCCCGTCGTGGTGAACGACACGAACAGCATCGATACCGCGCCGCTCGCAACGCCCACACACACTGGCTCGCGCCTTGGTCTTTCGAGCCTGGACACGCCCGCGAGCGTGGAGACCGTCACCGTAAAACAGATCGCGGAACGCGGCGACCAGAGCGTCTCGGACGCCGTCACGCGCGCGACCGGATTTGTCAGCGACGGCTCGCCCGGCAATGGCGGCACGGCGTTGAGCGTGCGCGGCTTCAGCGGCCAGGAATCCGTCATGACACTCTATGACGGCACCCGCCTGTACCCGGGCGCGGGCACCATGACCTACCCTTTCGATACGTGGTCCGTCGATCGCATTGAAGTATTGCGCGGGCCTGCGTCAGTGCTGTATGGCGAGGGCGCGATAGGCGGCGTCGTGAATGTCGTGCCGAAGCAGCCGCAGCGCGACCATGCAACGACGGTGCAATTGGGTATTGGTACGGAAGGCCAGAAGCACGTTGCCTTCGATACCACGGGCGCGCTCGGCGCCATGCTCTCCTACCGCTTCTATGTCAGCGACAACCGCTCGAACGGCTGGGTGGATCGGGGTGAATCGCACACGACCGCGCTTGGCGGCGCGTTGAAACTCGATGTTTCGCCGCGCCTGTCTTTCACGCTCGACTATGACTACGGGCGCCAGCGGCCCGCGACTTATCTCGGTACGCCGGTGAACGACGGCGCGCTCGATACCTCGTTGCGCTACAAGAACTACAACGTCGGCAATCCGCTGATTGCCTACATGGATCAGTCGACGCGGCTCTCGGGCATCTATCACGCAACCGATGGCATTACGATTCGCGACCAGCTCTATTACCTGACGACGAACCGGCACTATCGCGATAGTGAAAGCTATCTGCTCGATCCATCGACGCGCGAGATTACGCGCAGCGACTACATCGAGATCATTCATCATGAGCGGCAAATCGGCAATCGTCTCGACGCGACCTTCGATGGCAACGCCATGGGTCACGCGAACCGTTTCGTCATAGGCGCGGAGGCGAACCAGATCACCTTCCAGCGCGACAGCAACACGCCTTTCGATGGTTCGTCGATGGTCAATGCCGACAGCTTCGACCCGGGCGTGTTCGCGAGCAGCGACCCGACCGTGCCGGAGTTCTACACGCGCACCCGGCAAGCCGCCCTCTTCGCCGAAGACCGCTTAGAGTTGACGCCGCGTGTGTCGGTGGTCGGGGGCGCGCGTTATGACTACGTCGATTTCTGGCGCCAGCAACTCGGCAATGGCAGCACTTTCAGCAAGACCTTGTCGAACGCTGGATGGCGTCTCGGACTTGTCTACCAGCTCACGCCGTCGATGTCCGTCTACGGACAATACACGCGCGGCGCCGACAGCGTGGGTTCGTTGATCACAATGTCGCAGGCGCAGACCGCGTTCAAGCTTGCAACTGGACAGCAACTGGAAGCCGGCGTTAAGCAGGACATCATGAACGGTCGCGGCTTCTGGACGCTCGCGCTCTATCAGATCGTGAAGAAGAACCTGTTGAGCCAGGATCCGCTCAATCCCGCGATCCAGCAGCAGGTTGGCGAACAATCGTCGCGCGGCATCGAATGGTCGGGGGCATTCAAGCTCGGCTGGGGATTTTCTATCGAGGCGAATGCGGCCTTGCTGCGCGCCCGCTACGACGACTTCAACGAGACCGTGAACGGCGTCGCGGTATCGCGCGCCGGCAACGTGCCGTTGAACATCCCGGAGCAGACGGCCAACCTGTGGCTGACCTACAGGCCCGCAGCGGACTGGGTAATCGGTTCGGGCCTGCGCTACGTTGGCCGGCGATACGGCGACAATGCCAATTCCGTCGACGTGCCTTCGTACACGGTCTTCGACCTGTCCGCACAATGGCAAGCCACGCGGCAGGTCAACATCGCGCTTTATCTGCGCAACCTTGCCAACCGCGCTTACGCCGTGACCTCGGCGAATAACGGTACGCAATGGCTGCTCGGGCCCGCCCGGTCCGCCGAAGTCGTCGCCACCATGAACTTCTGACCATGTCCTGCGGACTTCACGTCGATCATCTAAGCTGGTCTCCCGCCGAACGCGAGCAGCACCGCCAGGCGCACTTGCTGCGCGAGATCACGCTGGATGTGGAGGCCGGGGAATTCGTCGGCCTGATCGGTCCGAATGGGAGCGGCAAGACCAGCTTGCTGCGCTGCGCATTTCGCTTTTCGAAGCCGCATGAAGGCTCGGTGTCGCTCGATCAGACCGATGTTTGGGGCGCGTCGCCGCGATGGGCCGCGCAGCGTATTGCCGTGTTGCTGCAGGAACTGCCCGATGATTTCGGCCTGACGGTCGAACAGATAGCGCGCATGGGGCGCACGCCGCACAAGCGTCTGCTCGACGGTGCCACGCCTGAGGACGCACGCATTGTTGAAGGCGCGTTGCGCGATGTCGATCTGTGGAGCGCACGGGAACGCGCGTTCGCTTCGCTCTCGGGCGGCGAGAAACAGCGTGCATTGCTGGCGCGCGCGCTGGTGCAGCGCCCAACGGTGCTGATGCTCGATGAACCCACGAACCATCTGGATCTGCGCCATCAAATCGAGTTGCTCAAGCTCGTCAAGGACCAGAACATCACGACGCTCGCCACCATGCACGACCTGAATCTTGCTGCGGCTTTTTGCGACCGGTTATATGTGATCGCGAATGGCGCGATCGTCACGCACGGCAAGCCGCACGACGTGCTGACGCCTGCCATGTTGAAGGCCGTATTCAATGTCGATGCCATCGTGGACCTTCATCCCGTTTCACGATGCCCTCGCATCACCCTCATTCACTCGACATGATCAAACCGTTCACGACTGCGTTGTTGGCGCTGCTGCTGGTCAGTTCGGAAGCACGCGCGGCGCATTATCCGGTCACGGTTCGAAGCTGCAACCGCGAAGTCGTGTTCCAGCATGCGCCCGAACACGCGGTCAGCAACGACGTCAATCTCACGGAGATGATGCTTGCGTTAGGCCTGAAGTCTCGCATGGCGGGTTATACCGGCGTCAGCGGCTGGAGCACAGGCAACGAAGCCTTGCGCGCTCAACTGAAGGGCGTGCCGGAACTCGCGCGGCAATATCCATCGGTTGAAGTGCTGGTCAATGCGGGCGTCGACTTCTATTTCGCCGGATGGAACTACGGCATGCAGGTCGGCGGTCCAGTGACGCCGGCGACACTCGCGCCACTGCACATTGCCGTGTATGAACTGAGCGAATCGTGCGCGCATGTCATGCCTCGTCCCGCCGCTACCTTCAATGACGTCTATGACGATCTGCGTAACCTGGGACGCATCTTCGACGCAGACGCCCAAGCGTCGATGCTGATGGACGACATGCAGAAGCGGCTCGCGATGGTGACGCGGCGCATTGGGAATAACGCCGCGCCGCCGCGCGTCTTCGTTTATGACAGCGGCGAGGACAAGCCCTTCACCGCAGGCGGCCTTGCGATGCCAACCGCATTGATCAAGGCTGCGGGCGGGCGCAATGTGATGGACGACGTGCAGCAAAGCTGGACCCGCGTGAGTTGGGAAAGCGTCGTGGCGCGCAATCCGCAAGCGATCGTGATTGTCGATTACGGCGCGGTAACGGCTGCGCAAAAGATTCAGTTCCTGCTCGATCAACCTGCCTTGCGCAATCTCGATGCAATCCGCGACCGGCGTTTCATCGTGATTCCATACGACAGCGCCACGCCGGGCATTCGCAACGTCGCCGCCGTGGAGACGATTGCGCATGCGCTTCATCCGAAGGCGTTCGCGCAGTGAAGCGCGCCGCTCCGGCTGTGATCGTCGCAAGCCTCGGCGTGGTGCTTGCGGTATCGGTCGTGCTTGCAACCGGCTTCGGTCCCACGTCGATAGCGCCACGTCTGACCGCGCGTATCGTGGCCGCGCATCTGTTGCACGAGCCGGGTGACTGGAACACGTCGCTCGATACCATCGTCTGGCTGATCCGCCTGCCGCGCGTGCTGCTCGCGGGCATCGTGGGCGCAGCGCTCGCGATGGTCGGCGTCGCGCTGCAGGCCGTCACGGCAAACCGCCTCGCCGATCCTCATCTGCTCGGCGTCAGTTCAGGCGCGACGCTCGGCGCGGTGGCCGCAACACTGTTTCTCGGCGCCATCTTTGGCCCGTTCACGCTGTCGATCATGGCGTTCCTGGGCGCGCTGCTCGCAACCGCGATGGTCATTGCATTGGCTCATCGCCAGGGACGGCTTGACTCCGACCGGCTGTTGCTCTCGGGGGTTGCCGTATCGTTTGTGATGCTCGCGGGCGCCAACCTGCTGCTCTATCTCGGCGACCAGCGCGCGGCGTCGTCCATCCTGTTCTGGACGCTGGGCGGCGTAGGCCTTGCGCGCTGGAGCCTGCTTGGCGTGCCTGCATCCATGGCGCTCTTCGGCGGCATTTTGCTGCTCGCGCGCCGGCGCGAACTCAACGCGCTGATGACCGGTGACCTGGCGGCGGTATCGCTGGGCGTTCCGGTAAGCAAGATGCGCTGGGAAATCTTCCTGGTCAGCGCACTCGTCACAGGCGCGATGGTCGCGGTGAGCGGCGCAATAGGTTTTGTCGGACTGGTTACGCCGCACGTGTGCCGTCCGCTGGCGGGCGCGGAACACGGGCGCTTGCTGCCGGTTTCCGCGCTCGCCGGCGCGATCCTGCTGATATGGGCCGATGCCGCCGCGCGCACGCTAATTGCGCCTGAGGACCTTCCCATAGGCGTGGTGACCGCATTGCTCGGCGGCACATTCTTTATTGCATTGATGCGCTTTGGCGGACAGTCGCGATAAGCAGGGAAGTTTGCGCTTTCAGAAAATCTTGCCCGGATTCATGATGCCGTGCGGATCGAATACCTTACGGATTTCCTTCATGAGCCGGACTTCCAGCGGGTCTTTATAGCGGCTGAAATAGTCGCGCTTGAGTTGTCCGATGCCATGTTCCGCGCTGATGCTGCCGCCATAGCGTGCGACTTCATCCAGCACTTCGGCGGTAAGCCCTTCGCCATATTGTGCGAAGAAATCGCGTGGCGCGCCGGATGGACGCGAGAGGTTGTAGTGCAGGTTGCCATCGCCGAAATGACCGAAAACAATCAATCGCACACCTGCATGATGCTTCTCCACGCGCTCACCCGCAGTTTCAAGGAAGGCCGGAATGGCTTCGATCGGCAACGACACATCGTGCTTCACATGCGGTCCATCGGCGCGCTGCGCTTCGGAGATCTCCTCGCGCAATCGCCACATGCTGTTCACTTGCGCAATTGATTCGGATACCGCAGCATCGGCGCAGAGCTCGCGTTCGAGTGCTTCGCCAATGACGGTTTCAACGAGTTCGCGCAAGGCGGTTTCATCGACAGTGTCCGCCAGTTCGATCAGTACGTAAGCCGGATGACGCTCGGCAAACGGCGCGCGCATGCCTTCCACTTGCGCAAGCACCAGATCGAGACATTCCGCCGTGAAGAACTCGAACGCCTGCATGCGCGGGCCGCCGCGCTCGAACAAGAGCTCGAACAGTTCCAGCGCCTGCTGCGCCGAATTCACGGCCGCCAACACAATCACACGTACGTCGTTACGCGGATACAGACGCAGCGCGGCGGCCGTTATGATCCCGAGCGTCCCCTCCGCGCCGATCATCAATTGCTTCAGGTCGTAGCCGGTGTTGTCCTTGCGCAGCGTGCGCAGTCCATGAAATATCTCGCCGTTCGGCAGCACGGCTTCGAGGCCGAGCGCGAGTTCACGCGTCATGCCGTAGCGCACGACATTGACGCCGCCTGCATTGGTCGAAAGATTGCCGCCCAGTTGACACGAGTCTTCAGCCGCGAGACTGAGCGGCAGCAGCCGGTGCTGTTCCTCAGCGGCGCGCCGCAGATTGCCAAGAATACAACCGGCTTCGGCAACCATCGTGTTGCCAGTCGTATCGATGCTGCGAATCGCATGCATGCGATCGAGGCTCAGGATCACGTTGTTCGGGCTGGCATCGGGCGTGGCGGCGCCGCACAAACCGGTATTGCCACCGCGCGGCACGACCGGGACGCGTGCGTCCGAACACAGCGCCAGGCACGCTGCAACTTCGTCAGTCGTGGATGGGCGCACGACCGCCTGCGCCTTGCCTTTGTACATGCCGCGCCAGTCCGAGAGCCACGGCTCGATTTCATCGGCGGACGTGCTGACCGCGTCGGTTCCGAGCGTGTCAGCGAGACGTTGGGCGAAAGAGAGATCGGTCATCTATTCGTGGGCGAAAGGTGAAGTCAATCCGCCGGATAACGTTTCACGAAACGTGTCGCGATCGGGGATGACGAGGTTGAGGCGCGCCGCGGCGTTTTGCAAATGCGACGTTGCAGCGGCGCGGGCAGCTAGCGGGTCGCCAGCGCAAATCGCTTCGAAGATGAGGACATGCTCGCGATGCACGTCGTCCGGCAGCCGCTCGCGCGTGAGCGAATGCGTGCGCGCCGTTTGCACCGCCTGCCGGATCTGCAGATTCAGGTATTGCAGCAGGTCCACGTAGTAGCGGTTATGCGTGGCATGAGCAATGGCCACATGAAACGCTATATCCAGTTCGACCGCCGGTTCCGGCGTGTAGAGGTTATCGGCGAGGGATTTCAAAATGCTTTCCAGTGCCTCGATGTCCGCAGTGGTGCGCCGCGCCGCAGCGAGCGCCGCGGAAGCGCCTTCCAGATCCAGCCGCAGTTCGTAGACCGCGCTTAAATCCGCGCGGTCGTTGCCCAGCGCTGATGGAACCCGAAAGCCGCCACTTTGAGTACGCGCCGTGACCGTACAGCCCGCACCCTGCCTGCTATCGATAAGACCGTGAGCGCGCAGGCGTTCCGTGACCTCGCGAATCACCGACTGGCTCACGCCGAAGCGGATCGCGAGATCCTTGCCCGACGGAAGCTTCGTCCCGACAGGATAGATACCGTCGCCAATATCTTGGGTCAGCTGCTGCGCGACCTGATGCGTGAGGGTAAGAGTCTTGGTCAACGACGTTCGCTCATCTCGATTTATCATGTTTGCATGTTATATGAAAACTTTGGATCAAGAAACCCACCTTATGACGAAAGCGGCGCGCGCTGAACCCGCGACCCTTTGCAACCATCGAGCACGCATGCGTGCAACCGGCGTTCCTAGTGGATCGAGGACATCGCCAGCTGATTCAAGGCCATGCTTGGCGGCGATGTTTGAAACGGCCGGATCGCTGACGGATCCGGCCCGTTCGATGAGCACCGGCACGGCGCTCGGCCACGTCCTGATGCGAGAACGCGCAGCAGGATATCCCGGCCAGTCTTACTGGTTCACCAAGTCCTTGAACGCTTTACCGGCGGTAAACTTGACTGTTTTGGCTGCGGCGATCTGGATGGTGTCGCCGGTCTTCGGATTGCGGCCCGTGCGCGCAGCGCGTTGACCTGTGCTGAACGTGCCGAAGCCAACAAATTGAACGCTCTCGCCGCTGACAACCGCTTGGGTCACGGTGGAGATAAATGCATCGATAGCCTCGGCGGCGGCGGCCTTGCTGGTGCCAGTAGCGGACGCAACAGCGTCAACGAGTTCTTGCTTGTTCATTTCTGTTTTCTCTAGGATTGGTACGACTCACTGCCCATGCGAGCGCACGGTGGAAGCGTCACCTTACCGGAGGCGGCGGCCATAGGCAAATCAGTTTCTCCCTGATAGGGCAGGCGATCCGGGCCGGTTGCACTGCGCCGGGACCATTGAACAGCATCGCGGTGTCAGGGGAGACAGCGTTGCGTGGCTGGCCAGTTGTCCGGTGTGTGCGGACATAAGCTTTTCTTGCCGGCTTTAACGGGCAAGTGCGTCGAAAATGTATCCAACTTCGATTTTCTGGTCGGCATACCCCAGTTCCATATAGGAAACAGCGATGTAAGCAACGCCGATAATATTACTGTTTGCTTTCGAATAGAGGGTAAGGATTTTTACAAAGGCGATGTCGTTGCATTAACTTTAGACAAACCAGAAGCCTGTCCGCACCTTTACATGTTGTACGGCAAGTGGTGGCAATCGCCACTTCTCTTGCCTTGGCTGCCGCGATATTTCCCTGGGCCCGTTTTCATAAAGCGGTGAAGCTGATATTTCAATAGTTCGATATCCGAACTACACATAAGCCGCCCGTTTTCACGTCACGCCCAATTCGAAAAGCTTGTGCGTCTGGTCGTTTTCCGTTCCCGCCGCCCGCACTTTCTTCCAGCCGAGCGCCCGCGCATAACCGCCCAGCATTCCTTGCGCAATCAACGCTTCTTCCGATATCGCCACATGAGCGTCCGCGTTCGGATCGACGTACATGGCGTCGGCCGGACAGTACAGTTCGCACATGAAACAGGTTTGGCACTGATCCGGCCGCGCGATCACGGGAATGCTGCCATCGACTGCGTCGAAGACCTGGGTCGGACACACTTCCACGCAGCGATTGCACGACGTGCAGCGCGCCTCGCTGATCAGTTCGATCAAGACCGCTCTCCTTTCCGGGTTCAGGTGGCGACGGGTTCGGTGCTGAATTCGAATGAGTCGATGCCAGCAACAACCAGCCGGTGACGCATCGCATCCGAACGCTCCGGACAATCACCGCGCTGGTGCAGCGCGCGCGACTCCCTGCGATGCAATGCGCTGCGGTAAGCAAGGCGTGCAACGTATAGCATCGCACGCGCCGAACGGGCTTCGGCAAGATGGGGCGTGTCGGCGTCGACGTTCGTTTCATGCCAGGCGTCGTCGAGCAGCTTGAGCGCGGGCGTAAGAACCGCGGCGCTACGAAAAAGATTCGTGCGCAACGACAACACATGCTGGCCGATCAGCTCGCGCGAAGGGCCAACCGGACTGAGCGCAATCTCTTCTTCACGTGCGAGGGTGCCGGCTCGTCGCGTCCCTTGCCGTCGCGCAAATTCGCTCGCCGCCGTGCCCGCCCAGCTGCCGGTCACGATAGCCCACGCCGAGTTCGGCGAGCCGCCGCCGGTACGGCCGCCCACCACCGTCTCGCGTGATGCGGCGTCTCCTGCCGCGTAAAGTCCCGGCACGTCCGTGGCGCAATCCCGTCCACGCAACCGGATGCCGCCGGTCCCCCGCACCGTCCCTTCAAGCCGCAGACCAACCGGAAAGCGCTGCGTAAAAGGATCGATGCCCGCGCGGTCGAACGGCAGAAACGCATTGGCCTGGCCGCTGCGCAGCCATCGCTGAATGTCGGCGTTTGCGCGATCGAATACGGCGAACACGGGCTCGTCCACCAGCACTCTCGCCACCGATACGAACGGTTCATCATCAACAATCGGCACGACAGTACCGTCCCCGCGCGTATAGGTGCTCCATACGAAAGGCAGGCCCTTGGTCACGGAAGACTGGCTCGCGGCGAGTCCATACTGATTCGAGAATTCCATGCCGGAGAACCGTGCCCCCACCTCGCCGGCCGCAAGATGACCGTCGCCCGTGCATACGTTCGTGCCTAGTGCGCCGCTCATGAACGCGCACCCGCCCGTTGCAAGCACGGTCGCGAAAGCGTTGACCTGCCATTGTGTACCGTCTCTCGACACGCCATGCGCGCCTGTCACGCAGCCGTCCCGTTCAAGCAGACCAAGCATGGGACTGTGATCGAGAATCTGCACGCCTGCGCGCTTGATCTGCAGCCGCATGAAGCGCATGTAGTCGGGACCGCGCAAGGTCGCGTAGTTGACATCTCCCGTTTCGGTCTTTGGAAACGGATAGCCGAGCGTGCCAAGAAAATGCAATTGCTCCACGGCGCTTTCGAGCAATGCAGCGGTCCAACCGGGTTCGCTCAGTCCACCGCCAGACGCAAAACGCGCACCGAACTCCGCCTCCTGCAACTTAGGATCCCTGACGTACCAGACATTGTTATTCGATGCCGCCGCCGCACCCGAGGTTCCGCAATAGCCCTTGTCGGCAAGCACGACTCGCGCACCGCCGCGCGCCGCATGCAGCGCGGCCCAGGTTCCGGCGGGACCGCCGCCGAGCACGAGGACGTCCGCGTCCCATCTCGAAGCGCCGGTCATGCATGTCCTTCCCATGGCACGAGCACGCGTTGAAGCGACCTGAGTCCCCACTCGAACACGCCCGCGATCAACGCAATCACGACAATGCCCATGATGACGACATCGGTCACGAGAAACTGCGCTGCCGACTGAATCATGAAACCAAGGCCACGCGTAGCCGCGATCAACTCAGCTGCAACGAGCACCGACCAGCCCACACCGAGGCTGACCCGGATGCCGGTCAGAACATCCGCCGCCGCGGACGGCACAACGATGTACCGGATCAGTTGCCACCGCGTGGCGCCGAGCGCCTGCGCGCCGCGCAGACGGCTTTGCTTCACGCGCCGCACGCCTTGCTGAGTGGAGATGGTCAACGGCGCAAAGATCGCCAGCCAGATCAACAGGATCTTGGACGGCTCGCCAATGCCGCACCAGATGACGATCAAGGGCAAATATGCAAGCGGCGGCACCGGCCGATAAAACTCGATGAGCGGATCGGCAATAGCGCGCGCTGTCGGATTGAGGCCGATCAGCACGCCAAGCGGCACTGCAGTGACGACAGCCAGTGCGAGCGCCGCGAATACGCGCGACAGGCTTGCGGCCGTGTGCTGCCAAAGGGTGGCGTCGCTGAAACCATTCACCGATACATCCACGAACTTGTGCGCCACCGCCGCGGGCGATGGCAGGAATACGGGGCTGATGAGTTTCAGCCGCGCCGCGAGCGTCCAGGAGGCAATGACCACCAGCACCGTCACGATGCTGATCAGACGCTGCCTGTTGAACCGCAAGGGTCCGGGTTTGGGGGTGTTCCTTTCAGACAGCGCGGGGTCCGGATAATACGCAAGACGCTCTGTGTCGCTCATGGCAATATCTCATCGTCAGCAAAAAACCGGCTCTCGATTTCGTCCCGCAAGCGGATGAACGCAAGGTCGCTCTTAATGCTGCGCGATGACTCTCCCGCAACAAAGCGTGCGCCAAAATCAAGGCGCTGCACAGACGCAATGCGACCCGGGTTCGCCTGCATCAGAACGAGATCCGTGGCCATGAAAAGCGCTTCGGCAATGTCATGCGTGATCATCACCATGCCCTTGCCATAGCGCTTCCAGAGCGTGAGCAGATACTCCTGCATCTTCAGGCGCGTCGAAGAATCGAGTGCGCCCAGCGGTTCATCGAGCAGCAAGAAGCGGGGATCTACAGCCAGTGCGCGGGCAAGTCCCACGCGCTGGCGCATGCCTCCCGAAATTTTCCACAACGGATAACGCGCGTACGCGCTCAGGCCGGTCAACTCAAGCAACGCTTCGACCGTCGCCTCGCGCTTCGCTTTCGGCACGTCAGCAAGCGTCAGGCCGAATCCTATGTTCTGCTCGACGTTCTGCCAGGGCAACAACGAGTCGTCCTGAAACACCATGCCGCGATCCGCGCCTGGACCTGTGATCGCTTCGCCGTCAATCGATACCTGTCCCGCCGACGGTGCAATAAAACCCGCCAGCACGTTCAGCAACGTCGTCTTGCCGCAGCCCGACGGCCCCAGCACGACAGTGAAGCTGCCATCCCGCAATTCGAGGCTGATATCCGCCAGAACCCGGTGCGGGCCGCTTGATGTATCGAAGGAAACGCTGAGCGCGTCGATCCGGATCATGATGTTACTTGCCGCTTCCCGCGCTTGCCTGCTGCACGAACGAAGCCGTGACCGTAGGACCGTAATCGGGCAGCACATCATCCACGCGTTTTTGTTCCTTCAAGAAAGCCGATGTATCGGCGAGCGCCTTCGCAATGCCGCCGCCCAGCAAACGCGGCGAGGCCTGTTCATCGAGCAGCGGGAAGGTCGTTCCCTGCAGCAGCGCGGGCAGGTCGGCAGCATCCGAACCGCTGATCCGCGCGATGTCCGCCACCTGTGGCGTGGCCGCGGTCCACTTCGCACCATCCTTGCGATACTCGGCATTCTGCGCGCCCGTGACCCGCGAAAAAGCGACCAGGAAGTCGGGGTGCGCCTGCGCGAAATCCTTGCGCGCGACCCATGCGAGGAAGGTCGGCGAGCCCCACTTGCGCACTTCCGCCGACGTGGTCAACACCTTGCCCGTCTTTACGATCTTGCCGAGCGCCGGGTCCCACACATAAGCTGCATCGATATCACCGCGCTGCCATGCCGCCGCAATCTCGGGAGGCGCGAGGTTCAGGATGGTGACCTGATTGGCTGGAATGCCCCAATGCTTGAGCGCTGCCAGAAGACTGTAGTGCGTGGTCGAGACGAATGGCACGGCAACCTTCTTGCCAATCAGATCCTGCGGCTTGGTGATGTTGCTGCCGTTTCGCACGACCAGCGCCTCTGCTGTACCAATCTCGGCCGCGACAAAGAACGTTTCGAGCGGCAAGCCGCGCGTGACGCCCGCCGCAAGCGGACTGCTGCCCGTGAAGCCGACCTGTACATCGCCCGAGGCCATCGCGGCGATCACGTCGGCGCCGGTATTGAACTTGCGCCAGTTGATCTTGTAGCCGCTGGCTTTCTCATAGAGGCCGCTGGCCTGCGCGATCTTGGATGGTTCGATATCCGTCTGGTAACCGACCGTGACAGTCTTGTTGTCGGCCGCAAATGCGGAAGATGCGAAGCTCGCGATAAGACTGGAAACAAGCGCCAATAACGCAGCGCCTCGAATCAGATGCTTGAACATGCTTTGCAGCTCCGTAGGAAAACGCGCGGGCGCAGCGGACAGGTCCGCATTCCGGCCCAGTGTGGAATGGTTTGATCAATATGACGCAACATGATTCGGATTCCGATTCAAATGAATCGGAATCCGGTATGGGCATGAAAGCATGCGGTTTTGCACCTTCGCCCGGTTGTCATTACAACTTTTCTGAGGACAGTATATGAACGGCGCCGCACGATTTCCAAGCGATGAATTCTCACTAGCTTAGTGAATTTCCAGCTTTGCGCAGCGTTCTGTGCACGCGTGGTCTAATGTATCCTCGACATCTGAGCGCAGGCTTCACCGTGCGAAGATTGAACTCGCGTTGTCATGACATCGAAACCGATCGCAAACCATTGATGCCCATGCAGGACTACGCCGGCCCGCTGTATAGACGCATAAAAGATCAACTTCGTGCGCGCATGCTCGACGGCACCTATGCGCCGGACGCGCAGTTACCCACTGAACAGGCCTTGTGCGACATGTTCGATGTCAGCCGCATTACCGTGCGCCAGGCGCTGGATGAATTGCGCCAGGAAGGCGCCGTCAAGACGGTTCGCGGACGCGGCACCTTTGTGGCGCCGCCGCGCGCTTATCAGAATATTGCCGCGCTGCAGGGCTTTTCAGAAGCAATGATCCCGCTGGGCCATCAGGTAACGAACCGGCTTGAGGGGTTTCGCTATTTCGATCCGGATGTGGACCTTCGGGCGCGGTTGGGTCTTGACACGGACGTCGGCAACAGCGTCCGGGTCGCGGAAATCAAACGGATACGCATACTTGATGGAACACGTTTGTCGTTCGAGACCACGTTCCTGGGCGAGTTGCTCGCGCAGAAGCTGACGACCGCGGACCTCGCCACGCAAGACATTTTCAAACTTGTCGAAGAACGCAGCGCCGTACGCATCGATCATGCAAATGTGGCGGTGGATGCGATTCTCGCCGATGAAGAAACGCTCTCGGCGTTGGAACTCGCACCGGGTAGTCCGGCACTTCGCGTCGAGCGGCACGTCTTCGACATTCACGCGCGCCCTGTCCTTTTCGAGTTCCTCCATTTTCGCAGCGACGCGTTTCAATATCGCATGCGCATTGACCGTGAACGCTAGCCAGTTAATATGAACATTCTCACTCACGCCGCGCTTCGCGAGCCTTCAGCATCATGATCGGTTCCTTGAAAACGTCGGAGCAGGACACAACCGTAAACATAGTCGTGGTTGGCGGTGGTTTTACAGGTGTTGCGTTTGTGATTCATGCCATTCGAGCGCGCCCGGCTAACGTGAGTCTCGACTTCACCATCGTGGAACCATCGGCTGAACTGGGGCGCGGGATCGCATATGGCACGACTGAACCGTTGCACCGGATCAACGTCCCGAGCGACCGAATGAGCCTCTTCGCCACCGACCCCACGCACGCCACGCGGTGGCTCAGGGATCACGATGCGCTTGATGCAGGCAGCGTCGACGCGCAAGGTCACTACTACGTATCGCGCCAGCGATACGGCGAGTATGTGCTCGCAACGTTGCAAGATGTTATGGCCGAAGCCGCTGCAGACGTGCGCGTGAGCCATCGGCGCGCGAGCGCTGCCGGCTTGAGCAAAACCAGCGCGGGCTATATCGTCACGCTCGATGACGGCGCGCAACTGGATGCGCAGCGTGTCGCGCTGTGCTTTGGGCACACGCCGTCGAAACCGCCAGGACGTATCGATAAAGACGCCTTGCGCGATCCGCGCGTGATCGCGCATCCGTGGTCGCACGACGCATTGCACGCCATTCCCGCTGACGCGCCGGTGCTTCTGGTCGGCACCGGCCTGACCATGGCCGACGTCGCCGTGACGCTGATCGGGCGCGGGCATCGCGGGAGCATCACGGCCATCTCGCGACGCGGCTTGCGAGCGCAACCACACGGCATATTCGCCGATGCCGCCGATTTCCTCGGCAATAGCGCGCCGCCCGCCACGGCACGCGCACTCGTGCAGAGATTGCGGCAGCGGATTGCGCGCGACAAGCTCGCGAACATTGGCTGGCAACCCGCGGCGGACGCGCTGCGCTTCGAGCTTCCACGCATCTGGAACGCACTTCCCGCGCATGAGCAACGCCGCGTTGTCAAAAGGCTGCTGCCGTTCTGGGACGTGCATCGGTTCCGGATCGCGCCGCAGATTCACGAGGCCATCGAACGTGCGATTGCAACGGGGCAAATGAACGTGGTCACGGCTGGTATCGGCGATATACGGCGCCATGAGCATGGCTTTCGCGTGGGACTCAAGCGCCCGGGCGGCAACATGGACGAACATGACTTTGGCGCCGTGGTGTTCTGCACGGGACCGGCGCGCGATATCGATAAAAATCCGCTCGTGAAGTCATTGCTCGAAAGCAGGCTCGTGCGTCTGGACGCCGTGCAGGCCGGTCTCGACACCGACCTGCAAAGCCGGATACTCGACGCGGACGGCAACGTGTCCTCCGGCCTCTTTGCATTCGGCCCGATGACCCGTGGAAGCTTCGGCGAGATGACCGGCGCACCGGACATCGCGCGCCATCTGGAGCGGCTGTTGAAGGACAGCAGCGTGCTTGCATACGCGGCGCCCTAACAACTTTTAATCACATGACGACTCAGAAAATTCATCACGTCGTGCCTGACGCGAGCCCGCCGCCGCCTTCGTCGCTGTATTCGCACGCAGTTGAAGCCGCTGGCTGGCTATACGTCACAGGCCAGCTTCCCACCGATCCTGATGCGCCCGCATCATCATTGGCCGGCGGCATAGAAGAACAAGCCGCGTTCTGCTTCGGGAACCTCAACCGGATACTGCGGCATACCGGCTATGACTACGAAGACGCGGTGTTCGTGCGTATTTATCTGAGCGAGTTCGATCGGGACTTCGCGCGGTTCAATACCGTATATGCGCGTCATTTCGCACAGGACAGTGTGCGCCTGCCCGCGCGCACAACCGTTGGTGTGGCGCGTCTTGGCAGAGGCGCATTAGTGGAAATCGATCTGGTTTGCTATAAGCAGCCTTGAGGGACGTTGGGCAAGTCATCGCTTAGCAAAGCAGAATTACTTGTTTAGCAAGCGATTTCGTTTCCGCTAAGTTCTTGTCGGCAAGCTGTATGCAAGCTAACCGATCAAGACCAAGGAGGAAAAAGAATGACCTTGCTGCGTGGAATTTGCGCGTTATTGTTGGCGTCAGTTGTCACCGCGTCGGCGCATGCGGCCGATCCCGACAAGAAGGAAATTCGCTTTGGCGCGACTGCCGGACCGTATGCGGACCAGATCCGCTATGGCATCAAACCCGTGCTCGAGAAGGAGGGCTACAAGGTCACCATTGTCGAATTCACCGACTATGTTCAGCCGAATCTCGCGCTTGCCGACGGCGCGCTCGATGCCAACGCGTTCCAGCACGAGGTTTACCTGAAGAAATTTTCGGACGACCACAAGCTGCAACTCACCCAGCTAATCAAGGTGCCCACCGCGCCCATCGGTATATACAGCCATAAGCTTAAAAGCCTAATTGACGTAAAAGATGGCGCGACTGTTTCACTTCCGAACGACGTCACCAATCAGGCGCGCGCAATCGTGCTTCTGCAGCAAATTGGCTGGGTGACTTTGAAACCAGGCGTCGATCCGGTAAAGTCGTCCGAGCACGACATTGCTACCAACCCGCACCGGATAAAGTTACTGCCACTCGACGCCGCGCAATTGCCGCGCTCACTCGACGACGTGGACTATGCATTCATCAACGGCAACTTCGCACTTGCGGCCGGGCTGAAGCTCACGGACGCGCTTCTTCTGGAAAAAATCCCCCCTTACTATCTCAATCTCGTGGCGGTACGTACCGGCGATCTTCAGAAACCATACGTTAAGGATATTTCCGCTGCTTATCGATCACCCGAGTTCCGGCATGTCGTGGATGAGCGTTTTCAGGGCTTTAGTAAACCCGATTATTTGCGTTAAGCTGAAACCGGTGCGCCAGCACGTTTCGCATTGCAGTTTTTGCGGTTTGGAAAGCTTCAATAAATATTGGCACGGCGTACAATTGAATCGCGATAATTCCTGAGCGTCCTGCACGGCAAGGTATCTTCGTTACGGACACGTTTAAGGATTGGCGAAGTCTTGTCACAACAATGCAATGCGACGCGACTCGGCGCCCTGGCTTTATCCTCGGTTCTACTTTTATTTTTTAGCTTTAAATTTTTTCTGGACACACTCATGGCAACCGGTACGGTCAAATGGTTCAACGATGCAAAGGGCTTCGGCTTCATCACGCCGGATGACGGCGGCGAAGACCTGTTCGCACACTTCTCGGAAATCAAGGCAGAAGGCTTCAAAAGCCTTCAGGAGAATCAAAAGGTCACGTTCGAAGTGAAGCAAGGGCCGAAGGGCAAGCAGGCGTCGAACATCGTTCCAGCCTGAGTTTCAAGCGGCCCGCGCATCATCCGGCCTGGGTCGTCCACTGTTTATTGGTGAGTACGGTAAAAGCGATGCGCGGCCAGATCAGGCCACTGATCCAAACGCGGTCGTCGTAATGTGCTGCATTGCGCGACCGCGAATTTACCTCGGTTCAACCAGGGTCGATCGGCCGGTATTCATCTGCCAGTTCCGGCAAATTCATCATTCTGCATGACTGCGTGTCCGCTCGAGCCGTGCGCTTTTGCAACGTTGTCCGCGGGACTGTGAGCCAAACTGAAACGCTCGTTCGGCGCGGTCCCGTTCAAATGGTAATTGCCAACAGCGGCCTCACGCTGGATGGCGGGATTATGCGAGACAATGACGCGTGCATTGCGCCAATGGCGGTCGAGCCGGCGCGCTTCGCTCGTCGCCGATGCACCACCCACTTCAAATAACAAGGTTGCCGCCTCCAGCACCTGTTCGAGCACGATCTGCTGCGCCTGATAAGCCTGGATGTCCACAGCGACGTAATCCGCCGTGGTCACCGCGTCCGTAATGCGTGCCTGATGTACACGTTCGAGCGCTGCAGCCACGGCCTCCACGAGCGCTTCGGCCGAATACGCGAGGCTTCCAAGCCGTCCGACAACCCGATGCACCAGCGGATTGTCACGCGGACTGGACTGCCCGGCAACACCGAAAGTCCGCGTGCGGCCCTGAACGAATTCAACGCCGTCACGCAATACCGCGCGGGCTATACCGGCCAGCGTTGCGAGATGGACTGTCTGATAGAACGCAGTAAGCAAGGAATTGCGGCGGGGCTCTGATGCCTTGTACCGGGACAGGATCTGGTCCGCAGGGACCCGGACGTTATCGAAGCGCGTTGTGCCGCTTGCCGTCAGGCGCTGACCAAAACCATCCCAGTCGTCGTGGCGGGCAACGCCCGGGGCGTCGCTGCGCACAAGCACGTGCAGGTCGCTTTGTGTATCGTGCGCTGCGACATTGATCCATTCTGAATAGAGCGTACCCGTGCTGTAGTATTTCTCTCCATTGAGCAGAACGTAAGCCGGATCCTTGTCGGAGATCACGGTTACGCTGTTATGCGTGGAGCCTGTGCGTTCCGACGTGGCTGCGCCAATTGTTTCGCCTTTCGCAATGCGTCCGAGCCATCGATCGCGCGCCGCAGCGTCATCGCTCTCAAGCCGCTGCTCAATGAAGCCGGAGTGCGCGCGGATAATCTGCGGCAGGTTCGAATCAGCTTCGCCCAGCCGTGTCAGCAAGCGGAAATATTGCGGCAAGGAAACGCCGGAGCCGCCATATTCACGCGGCACGCGCAACGCGGTGAAACCGCTGTCCTTCAATTGCCTGACCGCATCGCTAGCGAGTTCGCGATTCTGTTCGCGCGCAAGCGCGCCTTCGCCGATGTGCTTGAATACCTCGGCGAAACGCGCGTAAAGCGCTGCGTCCGACGGTGCTGACGTCGTCATTCATTTCTCCACGGATTAAACGCTATTTAAAGACGCGCGATTGAAACTTCCGTCGACTTCACCAACGCGACTACCTCGGTGCCCACCTTGAGATCGAGCTCGTCGATCGACCTTGTCGTTATTACCGAGGTCACAATTCCGTTTGGCGTCTGCACGTCCACCTCGGAAAGCACGGACCCTCGAATGATCTCCTTGATGTGCCCCCTGAACTGATTACGCACATTGATGGCCGTCACGCCCATGGCGCTACTCCTTTATTGAATGAATGAGCTTTGTCCTTGCGGCTTGAACAGCCGCCGCGTCTCGAACCCGCGCGGACAAAATAGTCTAGCGACGCCAACTGCCTAGCTAAACGATTGATTTGATCTAAGGTTCGCCGCAATTTTGCTTAGCGCCGTGGGCGTTGAATACTTAGCGCCAATCCTTAGCGCTGCAAGGCATATCGATCAGCGGATTTATTGGTCGCGTTACGCCGCGCCGGGATTGAGAATCGAAAGCCGGTTAATCAGGGCCCAGGTCTTGCGGCCCGCAGATCAAACAATGGACCGTCCATGACTCGTCAATCGAGCACGTCTTCAAACACAGCGCCACCGCGCCGTCTTCACCTGAACGTCAACATCCTGCATTCGGGTTTCGTGCCGTCGGCATGGCGGCTTGCTGACGCCGATCCGCGCGCGTTTATAGACGTGAAGCATTACGTGCGAGTCGCGCAGATTGCGGAAGCGGCGAAGTTCGACGCCGTGTTTCTTGCCGACAACGCGTCCATAGCGGATCAGATCAACTTTCGCCCGATCACCGCGCTCGAACCGACCATCCTGCTCGCGAGCATTGCCGCGGCGACATCGCATATTGGCGTGATCGGCACGGCGTCCACGAGCTATAACGAGCCGTACAACATCGCGCGCCGGTTTGCTACGCTCGATCATGTCAGCGGCGGCCGCGCGGGATGGAACGTAGTGACGACCGCCGACCTGGGATCGGCCCGCAATTTCGGTCGCGACGCTGTGCCGGACCATGCCGGGCGCTATGCGCGCGCAGCGGAGTTCACGAGCGTCGTCAAGGCGCTCTGGGATAGCTGGGAGGAAGGAGCGATCGTCGGCAACAAGGCCACCGGGCTGTTCGCCGATACGGACCAGGTTCATGCCGCCGCGCACCAGGGTGCGCACTTCGCAGTACAAGGTCCGCTGAACGTCCCGCGCTCGCCACAGGGGTATCCAGTGCTGGTGCAAGCGGGTGCGTCGGGCGATGGCCGCGATCTCGCGGCGCGTCACGCAGAGGCGGTGTTCTCGGCCTCGCAATCCTTCGATGAATCGCTCGGTTATGCGCGCGACCTGAAGACGCGCGCGGCCGCATACGGTCGCGGTCCGGACGCAGTAAAGGTGCTCGCGGGCCTGACGACGATCATCGGTGCAACCGAGGCGGAAGCGCTGCGTCGCCGCGATGAACTTGTGGACCTGATTCCATGGAGCTACAGCCTCACGCGGCTGGCAGGAACGCTCGGTGTCACGCCCGACCGTCTAAAGCTCGACGAAAAGCTGCCGGATGATTTATCGTTACCCGGCCATGGCAACGGCAACCATACGTTCTTCCACGCCACGCTCGCACAAGGCCGGCAGCATGGTTACACGGTGCGTGAGCTTATACGCGCGCTTGCCGGGGGTGGCGGACATCGTGTCATTGTAGGGACACCTGAACAAATAGCCGATGACATCGAGCACTGGTTCAAAGCCGGCGCCGCCGACGGTTTCAATCTGATGCCCGATACCTTGCCGGGAGGCCTGCAGGATTTCGTCGATGGCGTGATTCCAATTCTTCAGCAGCGCGGCGTATTCAGACGCGAGTATGAAGGCACGACGTTGCGTGGCCATCTCGGGCTCGCAGTGCCGGAAAACCGATACTCGGCTGAGCGGGCCACCGCCTTGGCAGTATGAAACGGCTCGTGTTTCACACTGCCATCCATTAGCGACACACTCAATCCCGATCGGGCGCGCCAAGCGGAAAATACGCGCGATAAGGCCGCGCTTCATCGACCGCGCGCGCGAACGAAGGACGCGCCAATAGCCGCTTCCGGTAGGCAATGACGTTCTCAAACGACGTGGCGATCCGATGCGTCCAGTCCGCGTAAAACAAAAATGGCGCGGCGGCGCAATCCGCCATGCTGAACTGGTCGCCGGCGGCCCACTCGCGGCCGGTCATGGTTTTATCGAGCCATGCGTATGCGGTTTCGAGCATGGCGCGGGCATCGGCAACGCCGCGCGGGTCGCGCTCGCCCTCGGAGCGCATGGAATCGAACACGACCTTTTGCTGCGGTGTCGCGACGTAGTTGTCGAAGAAACGGTCCATGAAACGAACCTCGAGCGCGGCGCGCGGATCGGATGGCAGCAACCGCACCGGTCCCGGATAGAGCAGCGCAAGATGCTCGATGATGACCGTCGACTCGGGGATGGTTCTGCCCTCGTCCACCAACAGGGGAAACCGTTTCAAAGGCCAGCGCTCCGTGAGTTCCGCCATTGGCTGCGGGTCTTCGTTCGACAATTGCCTGTACTCGAACGGCGTGCCGTTCTCGTACAGCGCGGTCAGGACCTTCTGGCAGTATGACGAAAATGGATGGGCATAGAGCTTCAATGTCATCGTCGTTCACCTCGGGATAAAAAAGAATCGGAGCAGAGCCGCGCGTGGCCATGCTTGATCCTACGACGACTGGCGCAAGTGGAAAACGACACATAACGAGAAAAAAATTAAAAGAATGAGCGATACCGACGCCAACCGCCCGCACCCACTAAAATCCATGTAGGCAAAGGATTTTTTTAGGCGGTTATTTGAGCGGGCAATCAAGCGGGCCTCAACCCGGTTTCATTCTGACGCGGCATTGGCGGGACACGGCCGATGGCACCGACGTGGAATTCTGGCTGGCGACGGACAATGGTCCCCGTCATCTGCGCTTGCGCGCTCAAGAGTCGGTGGCGTTTATCCCGGCGCAACAACGGGAGCGTGCCGAAACCATCCTGCAGCGCGAAAGACGCGCCGAGTTGCGGCCGCTCGATCTGGTCGATTTCAGTCATCGGCCCGTGCTGGGACTTTATACCGCGCAATACCGGCAGCTCACGGCGCTTGAACGGCGCCTGAAGCAAGGCGGCGTGGATGTCTATGAAGCTGACATCTTCCCGCCGGACCGCTACATGATGGAGCGCTTCATCACCGCGCCTGTCACGTTCAGCGGCGAGTCTTCCAACGAGTCTCCATTTGGCGCGCAGCCATTTTCTCCGCTCATCAATGCCGAGCTGAAACCTGCGCCGGAATATCGGCCGAAGTTGAAGCTGGTGTCGCTCGATATTGAAACCAGCGCGCATGCGGAGCTATATTCCATCGCGCTGGAAGGCTGCGGCGAGCGGCAGGTCTATATGCTCGGGCCGCCGAACGGCGACGCTGGCGACATCGACTTCAAACTCGAATACTGCGAGACGCGCGGGCAACTGCTAGAGAAACTCAACGCCTGGCTCGAACGTTTCGATCCCGATGCGATCATCGGCTGGAACGTGATCCAGTTCGACCTGCGCGTGTTGCAGGAGCACTCGGAACGCTATCAGGTTCCATTGCGTCTTGGCCGCGGCGCAAGCGTCATGGAATGGCGTCAGCATGGCCTCAAGCAGAACCATTTCTTCGCGGGCGCGGCGGGGCGGTTGTTGATCGACGGCATCGAAGCGCTGCGATCGGCGACCTGGAGCTTTCCGTCGTTCAGCCTCGAATATGTTGCACAAGCGTTGCTGGGGGAAGGCAAGGCAATCGACAACCCGTATCAGCGAATGGACGAAATCCAGCGCCGCTTCGACGAAGACAAGCCCGCGCTTGCCCGCTACAACCTTAAGGATTGCGAACTCGTCACGCGCATCTTCGCGGCAACCGAACTGCTTGCCTTCTTGCTGGAACGCGCATCGGTGACCGGTTTGCCCGCTGATCGAAGCGGCGGATCCGTTGCGGCGTTCACGCATCTTTATATGCCGCGCATGCATCGGCAAGGGTTCGTCGCGCCCAATCTCGGCGATGTGACCGGCGCGGCAAGTCCCGGCGGATTTGTGATGAATTCCCGCCCGGGCCTTTACGATTCCGTGCTCGTGCTCGACTATAAGAGCCTGTATCCGTCGATCATTCGAACGTTTCTGATCGACCCGGTTGGCCTTGTCGATGGCATGCGTCATCCCGACGACGAACATTCCGTACCCGGTTTTCTTGGAGCGCGGTTTTCGCGCACGCGCCATAGCTTGCCGGCAATTGTCGGTCAGGTCTGGAAGGGACGCGAAGAAGCCAAGCGCGAGAACAACAAGCCGCTTTCGCAAGCGTTGAAGATCATCATGAACGCGTTCTACGGCGTGCTGGGTTCCACCGGATGCCGTTTCTTCGACCCTCGCCTGGCCTCGTCGATCACCATGCGCGGCCACGAGATCATGCGTCGCACGCGCGAACTGATCGAGGCCGAAGGCTACGAAGTGATCTACGGCGACACCGATTCCACGTTCGTCTGGCTGCGGCATGCACGCAGCGAGGACGAGGCGGCGCGCATTGGACGCGCGCTCGTTGAACGCGTCAATGCGTGGTGGAAAGAAGATGTACGCGAACGTTTCGGACTGGAAAGCGCGCTGGAATTGCAGTTCGAGCGGCACTATCGGCGATTTTTCATGCCTACCATCCGCGGCGCGGAAGAAGGCAGCAAGAAGCGTTATGCGGGACTGAGCCTTCTGCCCGACGGCAGCGAGGAAATTGTCTACAAGGGACTCGAAACCGTTCGCAGCGACTGGACGCCGCTTGCGCAGCAATTCCAGCGCGAGCTCTATTCGCGCATTTTCAGGCGGGAGCCGTACGAAGACTACGTGCGCGAGTATGTGCGCCGTACGCTGAGCGGTGAATTCGACGAACTGCTGATCTATAGAAAGCGCCTGCGCCGGCCGCTCGATGCGTATGAGCGCAATGTGCCGCCGCATGTGCGCGCCGCGCGTGTTGCCGATGAATACAATCGCGCGCAAGGGCGGCCGCTGCAATATCAGCGCGGTGGCTGGATCAGCTACGTCATGACCAGCGCGGGACCCGAACCGCTTGAAACCTGGCGCTCGGGTATTGACTACGACCACTATCTGACGCGGCAGCTCAAGCCCATAGCCGATGCGATCCTGCCGCTTCTACAGAGCGATTTCGATATGCTGATTACGGGGCAGCATGAGTTGTTCTAGCGGTCGGGATATCCACAGAAATTGGTGACAAGGCTGTGGACAAGTACATTGAACATCGGGCAAGGCCTTGATTTGCTTACGACTTGGTGGCTTGCCTCGATTGCGAGGCATGCAACGAGCCATCGGTCGCGAATGCATGTTGCAACGGCTCTGCCATTCCCTCCCGCGCGGCCTCGTTCTTTCGAAAGACGTTCTTCAAAGCCCCTTCCCACCAATGTCGTCAAGCATCGCAATGCCTTCGTTTTTTGACCATCCGTCACACATTGGCGGCGCTAACCCCGTCGGCGTGTAAACTAGCGGACTTTTTGACTCGGCCTAAATGGTGCAAGCTCCACAGCGCACAGCTCTCGGCGGCCCCGCGCTCATTCGCTTACTTGCGCGCCTGACGGACGTCGAATTTACCGAATCAAGGCAATCGCTTTCGGACCGGCTGAGCCAATGGCTCCACTGGACCGATGCAATCGCGCTTTCTACGGCGCTGGGCGGCAAACCGCCCGCGGTTGCTGCGGGCACGCACGTCTTCAGCAGCGCGGAGGACAGCGAGTGCGCGGGCGCACGCGGCGCATTGGCGAACGCCATCACGAACGATAGCGTGCTGGGTGTCCCGAAGAAGCGGCGCGGCATGGGGCAGACGGATATCGAACCAGCCATCGACTATCCGGTCTTTCGTCAACGCTATCTGACCCTGCAACAGACGATGGAAACCAGCATCGGCACGCTGCGCGGCCGCCTGCGCGCACGACTTGCCGGCAGGACACCTGCCATGACGCGGCTCGCGGAGGTGGACGCGGTCATGGAGCGCGCGCTCGGTCCGCGCGAGCGGGCCCTGCTTGCTACCGTACCCGCGTTGCTGGGACAGCACTTCGAGCGTCTGCGCCGCGCCGCGCTGGACACACTGGCTAACGACGCCTCGAACAACACGCCAGACGCATGGCTCGACGTATTTCGTAAAGATATGCAGAGCGTGCTGCTGGCCGAACTGGATCTTCGTTTTCAACCAGTCGAAGGGCTGCTCGCCGCCCTTCGCACTAGCTAACCGGGACGCCATGTCCAGAAATCTGATCAATCTCGTTGTGTTCCTGAGTGGTCTGGCCGCTGTGTGCTGGATCGGCGCGGGTTACATTGGCTCGAACTTGCTGGCGCTGGCCGTCACGCTCCTGATCGCCGCCTGCTACATGGCCGGCGCGTTCGAACTGAAACGCTATGGCGAGGCCACGTCAAGCCTGACGCGGGCAATTACGGGCCTCACCGCGCCGCCGGCGAGCCTTGGCGCGTGGCTCGACCCATTGCCTGCCAGCCTGCGTAATCCCGTGCGGCTGCGCGTGGAAGGCGAGCGTGTGTCCTTGCCGGGCCCGGCGCTGACGTCGTACCTCGTGGGACTGCTGGTGTTGCTGGGCATGCTGGGGACGCTCCTTGGCATGGTGGCGACCCTCAGGGGCACGGGCATGGCGCTCGACAGCGCGACCGACCTGCCGGCCATTCGCGCATCGCTCGCCGCCCCGGTCAAGGGACTGGGTTTCGCGTTCGGCACGTCTATCGCGGGCGTGGCCACATCGGCCATGCTCGGGCTGCTTTCCGCGTTGTGCCGGCGCGAACGCATCCAGGCGGCACAGATGCTCGACGTGAAGATCGCGACGACCTTGCGCATCCACTCGCAAACGCATCAGCGCGAGGAAGCCTTCAGGCTCCTGCAGCGCCAGGCCGATGCCATGCCCACGCTGGTCGATCGTCTGGAAGCGCTGATGGCCACGATCGAGCAGCAGAATCTTGCGGTGCACGAGCGGCAGATCGCGAGCCAGGACGCTTTCCATGGCCGGACCGAAGTCATTTACACGCGCCTCGCCGCAGCGGTTGAGCGTTCGATGAAGGATAGCGTCGCCGAAAGCGCCCGCGCCGCCGGCGCCGCGCTGCAACCTGTCATGGAGGCGACCATGGCGGGTCTCGCGAGCGAGTCGGCTGCATTGCACACCTCGGTCACGAACGCCGTGCAGCGGCAACTGGATGGATTGTCGAACGGTTTCGAATCGACGGCCACGAGCGTGTCCGACATCTGGCATCAGGCGCTCGCCGCGCACCAGCGATCCACCGAAGCGCTGTCCGACCATTTGCGCACATCGCTTGACCGCTTTACCGAAGTCTTCGAGGAGCGCTCGGCCAATCTGCTCGACGGCGTATCCACGCGCCTTGAAACCACAACGGCAAGCATGTCGGATGCATGGAACGATGCACTGTCGCGGCAGGAACGTACCGGCGGGAAACTGGCGCAGCACAACGAGCATGCGTTGAACGCCGCGGCCGCGACATTCCAGCAGCATTCGGTCTCCCTGCTGGACAAGGTGGCGCAGTCGCATGCGGACCTGCAGACGGAACTGGCGTCGCGGGATGAACAGCGGCTCGCGGCATGGACCGGGCAGCTTGCTTCAATGGCCGCAACGCTCAGCCACGAGTGGGAACAGGCGGGGACGCGCACCGCGAGCCGGCAGCAGGAAATCTGCGACACGCTTGCTGAAACCGCTCGCGATATATCCGCGCAAACGCAAGCGCACGCGAGCGAGACCATCGGCGAAATCGCGCGGCTGGTGCAGGCTGCATCGGAAGCGCCCAGGGCCGCGGCAGAAATGATTGCGGAACTGCGCGCGAAGCTCTCTGACAGCATGGTCCGCGATACCGCCATGCTCGAGGAACGCAGCCGTCTGCTGGCAACGCTCGAAACCCTGCTCAGTGCCGTCAACCACGCATCCACCGAGCAGCGCTCAGCTGTCGACGCGCTGGTGAGCACATCGGCGGATCTGCTGGACCGCGTCGGCACCCGCTTCACCGAGAAGGTGGAAACGGAGACCGGGAAGCTCGCCGGAATTGCGGCGCAAGTCACTGGCAGCGCGGTCGAGGTGGCAAGCCTCGGGGAAGCATTCGGCGTGGCCGTGCAGCGCTTCGGCGATTCGAACGAGACGCTCGTGACTCATCTTCAGCGTATTGAAGCCGCACTGGACAAATCGCTTGCGCGCAGCGACGAACAACTTGCTTATTACGTTGCGCAGGCCCGGGAGGTCGTCGACCTGAGCGTGATGTCGCAGAAACAGATCATTGAAGACCTGCAGCAGATCGCTGGCAAGCGGGCGGCGGGAGCCGAAGCGGCATGAGCGAGGATATTGACGGCGGCGTGGAACCCGCAGCACCGGTATGGGCCGTTTTTGGCGACCTGATGTCGGTGCTGCTCGGCGCGTTCATGCTGATCCTGGTGGGTGTCATCGGCGTGCAGCTTGAGCTTTCGAGCAAGCTGGAACAAGAGGTCAAGCAGCATCAACTGGAAGCGCAGCGCCGCAAGACGCTCGAGCAGGCGCTCGCCGGGCCGCTGGCGGCGGGCCGCGTCACGCTGGTCAATGGACGCATCGGCATCAACGGCAGCGTGTTGTTTGCGCTCAACTCCGATCAGTTGCAGCCCGAAGGCAGGAAGGTGTTGAAGAGCCTCGCTGGTCCGTTGTCGGCTTATCTGCGGGCCAACGAGCAGATCCTGATGGTGAGCGGCTTTACCGATGACCGCCAGTTGCGCGAAGGGAACCGCCGGTTCGCCGACAACTGGGAACTCTCGGCGCAACGCGCGTTGACCGTGACGCGCGCATTGATCGATGAAGGCGTGCCCTCCTCTTCGCTCTTTGCCGCCGCATTCGGCTCGCAGCAGCCAGTCGAATCGAATGCGGACGATACCGGGCGCGCCAAAAACCGGCGCGTGGAAATTGCGCCTGTTCCCCGGCCATCGACAGCAATGGTGAAGGCGCCATGAGTGAGGGTTTCGGCCCGCCCAACGTCATCGCGACGCTCGATGCATGGCGCGCACAGGGCGCCGATGCGCTCGATCCGGTGCGCTTTCGGGTTATCGAAGCAATGCATCGGCGGGCGATGGCATATGACGGCGTAACGCGGCGCGCTCTGGATGCGCGGATAGCGAGGTTGATCGATGCCTATGCCAATGATCTGGCTTCGCACGTCAAGCCCGGAGCACCGGTTAGCAAGCCAGTTCGTGGAGCGCTGGCTGAACTGGCCGATCGTATTGCAGATAATAAAGACGCTTCGCTCGCCTATCCGGAAATGGAGGCGCTCGATTACTTCAGGCAAACGTGGAACACGCTCAGCACCGAAAGACAGTTCAGGCAATCGCTTGCCCAAGTACCAGGGAACGCCGGTCCGCTTAATTCGAGTAGCCTCGTGCACCGGTCGCTAATGCTGATGCGCGAACTGTCGCCGGGTTATCTGCAGCAGTTTCTGTCGTATGCCGATGCTTTGTCGCGGCTTGAGCATATGAATGGCGCAAACACGGCAACGGGCGATAAAGACGCGGCTCGCGCGGGACCAGCCAGAAAAAGCGGCCGGAGTAAAACGCGCTGACCTTCTACCTGAACGCGATCGTGAATACTCGAGTCTGGCCAGCCGCTATATCTACTCCCCGCATTGCACGTCCGGCCTCGGCACGGCGATGATCGCCGGGTATGTCCCCCGGTCGAGTTCAATGCGCGCGACAACGGCCATCGTTTCGTTGTCGATATCATCGTACACGCTGACTTTTTCATGCCGAAGACTGGTGATGCCCGTACAGGCGGACGCGCGGCCCTCGTCGGAAACGCGGCACTGGATCGGGTTGTCGGTGAGGTAGCGATATCTGTCGCGCTCGGGCGTTGCAAGATATTCGTGAACGCTTTGTGCCGAGCCGCCAACGCCAGTCACATACCCAATCGCGCACTGCTGCGTGGATGTCACGCCGCTCGCGGATGTCTGGGCTGTCGCTGTCGCACTCGTGGCGAGGACGGCCACCGCGAATGCCGATGCAAATAAATATCTCATGATGCAGGTTGCCGTTGTCGGATCGAAGTGCTGGAATTGTACGGCTGACGGCTCGCCGGCGTGCGGCGCGTCCGAACTATACTGGGCGTCTGGAGGATTCAATGGCCGATAACGAAAGACTGCATCCGCTGCGCCCGTTCCTCAAAAACTGGGTTTGGGAGCATGGTCGAATTGGGACTCGCTATCTCGACTGCGTCGATGGCGCAATCAAGTTCGACGAAGGCAAGAAAGCGCATTTCGCCGCCGAGAAATACATCTACGTGCCTCTCGGCAAGGACGCGGAAGACACGGGCGCAACAGACGGCCCCGTGATTCAGGAAGCGGGACTTGCGCGATTCCTGCGGGCCGCGCAGTTGGGCACGCCAGCGGACGCCGGTTCCGTTACGGACGTTCAGCGCGCGGTGCAGGATTGCGTGGAACTCGGGCTGTTCAGTGCATATCAAGCCGAAGCCCGGGAGGCGTTTGCCCGCTATTCGGAAGAGCCCATGTTCGAGGACGAGATCCGCGCGGCGGTTGCGGACGACATTCGCCGCAGCTATGCCAGGACACGCGAACAACTGGCGCTGTACGATTTCAGCGTGCTTTACGGCTTGCGCGCGCCGCTGCTGATCAGCGAGACGCCTTTTATCGACTGGCGTGTGCGTGCCAATCCGGCGTTGCCCTATGTGTCGATGCCGCTGGGACCTTACTGCTTGCTGGTAGGCGCGCCGTCGGGCAGGAGCAGCCGCTTGGGTCCTGTAGTCTGGAAGGCCGCGAGCGCGATGGGCCCGCTGAAGGACCACAATCGCCATATCGCGGAGCATGCGCGCCTTTGGCTGGTGGCGACCACGGACGATCAACTGATTGCCGAGCAAAGTCGCTTTGCTGCTCCCGCCAGCGCAAGGAACGAGGATATGAAGCCGTGACCCGGCGCTGATCCAATGCCCCGCCCCCAGTATCATGTCGGTCTACTTCAGACCGCACAGGTGGATCAATGCACGAAGAGCGATGCGATGTTGCAGTTGTCGGACTTGGCGCCATGGGTGCGGCGACGCTTTATCAACTGGCCAGGGCTGGCGCTGACGTAGTTGGCATCGACCGGTTCGCGCCGCCGCACGATCAGGGTTCGAGCCACGGCGACACCCGCATCACGCGACTGGCAGTAGGCGAAGGCGCGGCTTACATTCCGCTTGTGCGCAGGTCGCACGCCATCTGGCGCGAGCTAGAGGCGCAAAGCGGCGAAGCGCTTTTCGAGCAATGCGGCGTGCTCGTGATGACTTCGAGCGAAGCGCCGGGACGGCACCACGGCGCAGACGATTTCACGGCGCAAACCATCGAACTCGCGCGACGTTACGGCATCGATCACGAGGTGCTCAAGGCATCGGAGATTCGCGCGCGCTTTGCGCAATTCGGGCCAATTCGCGACGACGCCACCGGTTACTTCGAACCCGAAGGCGGATTCGTGCGTCCGGAGCGGTGTATCGCCGCGCAACTGGATGCCGCCCGACGACACGGCGCAACGGTGGTCACGGGCGTGACCGTTTCTTCGATAGAGTCAGCGGGCGGCGTAGTTCGGGTCAAAACCGCCGACCGCACATTCGTGGCGAACAAGGTCGTCACATGCGCTGGAATGTGGTCCGCCGGTTTGCTGGGCGAACCGTTCAGCGCGTTGCTGAAAGTCTGCAGGCAAAAGTTGTTCTGGTTCAGGCTCGAAGCGCCATCGATATTCGCTGAAGTCTCCCCGACTTTCATCCTCTCGCACGGTCCGTCGGAAACGGATATCTGCTACGGTTTTCCGCCCATTCCCGGCGAAAACAGCATGAAAATAGCGACCGAGCAATATACGGGACTCGATTCCATTGACTCGCTGGATCGCACTGTTTCGGAGGCGGAAGTCGCGCAGATGTATCGGGATCATGTCCTGGGCAATTTCGCGGGCGTGACGCCTGAACTGGTCAAAGCCAGCGTTTGTACCTACACGGTTACGCCCGACTACGGATTCATTATCGACGAACATCCAGCGCTTGCGAATGTGACGGTGGTATCGGCCTGCTCCGGACACGGCTTCAAGCACTCTGCGGGAATCGGCGAAGCGGTGGCGCAGCGGTGCCTGACAGGCCGGAGCGACGTGGACCTTTCGGCGTTTTCGTTAAACCGCTTTCGTTAAGCATCTTCGCCAAACCATCTTGCGACCGGTAATATTTGCGTTTCTCGAAGCGCCGAGCACTCGCCATTTCCATCGAATTAGCCGTGGAAAGCCGCGCTTTTCACGCAATTGCTTTTTCACCCACGGCCTCACAATTCACCTATGCCAGCTTTTCTTGCAGGCAGCCTCAGGAAAACAATTCGGTTCGGGGATGAAATGAGCACGTTGATGTGGATCTTGTCTGTGTGGGCGACGGCTGCATTGCTTGTCGTGTTGTTCGTGCACGGCGCGAGTATCAAGTCGAAGCCGCCGGCCAAGCGCAAGCCGGCCGACGCACGCACACCGGCAGATTCATCGGAGAATCTCCGCCGCATTTCCTTCGAAGGCTGAACGCTTCCAACAACGTCGGCCCCAAAAAAAGCCGCGCCCGTTTCCGGGCGCGGCTTTCGTTTTACAGCCGGTTCTTGCAGCTGGCTCCCGCAGTCAGCACGCTCAGTCCGCCGGGCGCATCTTCGCCACTTCGGCATCCGATGGCTGCACGCTCGCGCCATCGACATACCGGTACGACGTCATCACGCCCTTGCCATCCTTCAACGCGGTCGTACCCACATACGCGCCCATGGTCGACTGATGGTCTTGCGCACGATACGAGATCGGGCCAAACGGTGTATCGACGGACAAGCCCTTGAAGGCTTCGGAAAGCTTCTCGGAATCGGTCGATTTGGCCTTCTTCAGGCCATTCGCAATGGACATCAGCGCCGAATAGCCGACCACCGATCCAACCCGCGGATAGTCATGATATTTCGCCTGATACGCCGCGACGAACTTCTTGTTCGCAGGGGTATCGATTGAATACCACGGGTAGCCCGTCACGATCCAGCCAACCGGCGCTTCAGCGCCCAGCGGATCGATATATTCAGGTTCGCCCGTCAGCAACGACACCACCGAACGGTCCTTGAACAAGCCGCGCGTGTTGCCTTCGCGCACGAACTTGCCCAGGTCGGCGCCGAACTCCACGTTGAAGATGGCGTCGGGCTTGGCGTCGGCGAGCGCCTGCGTGACCGCGCCCGCATCGAGCTTGCCGAGCGGCGCAGCCTGGTCGGCGACGAACTCCACGTCAGGCTGCGCAGCCTTCAACAAGCGCTTGAATGTCGCCACCGCCGACTGACCGTATTCATAATTCGGATACACCACGGCCCAGCGTTTCTTGTGGAGCTTCGCGGCTTCGGGCACGAGCATGGCGACCTGCATGTACGTGGATGGACGCAGCCGGTACGTGTATTTGTTGCCGTCCTCCCAGACGATCTTGTCGGTCAGCGGCTCGGCGGCAAGGAAGAATATCTTGCGCTGCTTTGCATAGTCGGCGAGCGCGAGACCGGTGTTCGAGAGAAAGCCGCCGAACAGCAACGAGACCTGCTCGCCGGTCGCCAGTTCCTGCGCAACGCGAACGGTGTCGCCCGGGTTGCCGTTGTCGTCGCGCGAGATGACTTCGAGCTTCTTGCCGTCTATACCGCCCGCCGCATTGACTTCGTCGAGCGCCATGTTCCAGCCATTCTTATATGGCCCGAGGAACGCCGGCTGCGCCTTGTAGCTGTTGATTTCGCCGATCTTGATGGTGTCGGCGGCAAGCGCGCCGGTCGACGCCAGGGCGGCGGCCAACGGCGCAAGCATCAAAACGGTCAGGCACAGCCGCGATCCAGCACGCGTGGTCATAGTTGTTCTCTCCAGAGAGGGCATAGATTGATGCTGAGAAGGAAACCGCTTTATACACTGAGGTACGCACGCCGCACGGCTTCGTCGCGGGCAAGTTCATCTATGGTGCCGCTGAAGCGGATCTGTCCTTTCTCCAGCACATACGCGCGGTCGCTGACCAGTTCGGCGAAATGCATGTTCTGCTCGGAGAGAAGAATGGAGAGTCCTTCGCGCTTCAATTCGAGAATCATGTTCGCCATCTGTTCAACGATGATCGGCGCCACGCCTTCGGAAGGTTCGTCGAGCAGCACGAGATAGGGATTGCCCATCAGCGTGCGCGACACGGTCAGCATCTGCTGCTCGCCACCGCTCATCTGGCTGCCCGGACGGTTCGGCATTTCGCCGAGATTCGGGAACAGCTTGAAGAGCTTCCCGGGCGTCCAGCGCGGCGCGTCTTCACGTGGCGGCTGGCGGCCGGTATCGAGATTTTCCATCACGGACAGATCGCCGAACACGCGGCGGTCTTCCGGCACGAACCCCATGCCAAGCCGCGCGATGCGATACGGCGGCAAGGTTGAAATTTCCTGTCCACGGAAACTGATCCCGCCACGCCGCGTGGGCAGCATGCCCATAAGGGCTTTCATGGTCGTCGATTTACCCGCGCCGTTGCGGCCCATCAACGCGACCACTTCACCGCGGCCGACTTCGAGTCCGACGTCATAGAGAATTTGCGCGCGGCCATAGAACGCGTTCAGGCCCGACACTTTGAGCATGGCCGTCATCGCGCCACCCTGTCTTCGGCCAGCGACGCACGCGGCATGAACGATTTCCCCGTGCCGAAGTACACTTCGCGCACGCGCGGATCGTTGCGCACGGTCTGCGCATCCCCTTCGCCGATCAGTTTGCCGCGTGCGAGCACGATGAGTTTGTCGGCATAAGCGAACACCACGTCCATGCTGTGCTCGGTGAACAGCACGCCGAGCTTGTGGTCGATCACGAGTTGCTTGGTCAGCGCCATGAGGTCGTTGCGCTCCTTGGGCGCCATGCCCGCGGTCGGTTCGTCCATCAACAGAAGTTTCGGCTTGTTGGCAAGTGCAATGGCAAGCTCGACGCGCTTTACGTCGCCGTATGCGAGCACGCCGCACGCACGTTTTGCATGCGCCGCCATGCCGACCTGTTCGAGCAACGCGAGGGCTTCGCCGGCATGCAGCGACGGCGCTGGTTTCCACATGTTGAATAACTGGCGATCGCGCGAGACCAGCGCCATCTGCACGTTTTCAATGACCGTCATGGAGTTGAACGTGGCCGCGATCTGGAAGGTCCGTCCAACGCCCATGCGCCAGATATCGCGCGGACGTTTTCCGGCGATCTCCTGTCCATCGAAAAGAATGGAGCCCGAGCTGGGTCTCAACTGCCCGTTGAGCATGTTGAAGCAGGTCGATTTACCCGCGCCATTCGGGCCGATCAGCGCAAGCAGTTGTCCGGCTTCGAGGTCGAAGGAAACGTCGTCGACCGCCTTGAGGCCGCCAAACGATCTCGCCAGATTCGATACGCGCAGCAAGCTCATGACGCCTCCTTGGCGGGTTGCGGCGCTGCGCCGTGATCGGCGTCACGGCGGGAGTCGAGCTTGTGCTGCACGAAGCCCACGATCCCCTGCGGGAACGCAATCACGAGAACCAGGATTGCGCCGCCGAGCAGCGCCTGCCAGTAGTCGGTTTGACGCGCCACCGTATCCTGCAACCAGGTGAACACCGCCGCGCCCACAACAGGCCCGGTCAGTGTCTGCAAGCCGCCGAGCAGCACCATCACGAGGCCGTCGACCGAACGACCCACGCTGATTGCCTCCGGCGAAATGGAACCCTTGGAGAACGCATACAACGAACCGGCCAGCCCGCAAAACAAGGACGCAATAATGAACGCGACCCATTGAATACGCTTTACATCGATACCAATGGCTTCTGCCCGCAACACCGAATCGCGCGATGCACGCATGGCATAGCCGAGCGGCGAGAACAGCATGCGCCTGAGCATCCACACGCCGATCACGGCGAACAGCAAGGTCAGGTAGTAATACGCGATCGGCGAGCTCAGCCATGCCGATGGCCACAGGTTGAGAATGCCATTGCTGCCGCCCGTCACCGCGTCCCACTGGTACACGATCGACCACACGATCTGCGCGAAGGCGAGCGTCAGCATCGCGAGATAAACACCCGACAAACGCACGCAGAACCATCCGAATACCAGCGCGCCGACGCCCGCGAGGACGGGGCCCAGCACAATGGCCGCTTCCATCGGCAGGTTGAGGACTTTCAGGAATAGCGCTGCGCCATAGGCTCCGAGGCCGAAATAAGCGGCATGGCCGAACGAATGCATGCCGCCGGGTCCCATGATGAAATGCAGGCTCGTTGCAAACAGGACAGCGATCAGGATTTCAACCAGCAGCACGGGCATGTACGGAAACACGCCCGACAACAATGGCGCAAGCAACAGCACCGTGAGGACAATGCCAGCAAATATTTTCAGCCGCGAATCCGCGCGGCGCAGCGGCGTTTCGGCGAACGCCATGGTGCGAACGGCGGTCTGCGCGCGGCCAAGCAAACCCCACGGCCGCACGACCAGCACGATCGCCATCACCACAAACTCCGCCACGAGCGTGAACTTGCTGAGCGAGAACACCACGCCGCCAATGGTCACGTCGCCAATGCCAATGCACAGCGCCTTGATCTCCGCGATCAGCAACGCGGCCACGAACGCACCCGGAATCGATCCCATGCCGCCGACCACGACGACGACGAAGGCGTTGCCGATGGTATCGAGGTCCAGCGAAAGATTGGCCGACATGCGCGGCACTTGCAGCGCGCCGCCGAGACCCGCCAAGAACGCGCCGATAAAAAACACGCCCGTGAAAAGCCACGCCTGATTGATCCCGAGCGCGCCGAGCATTTCGCGGTCGCTCGTCGCGGCGCGCACGAGCGTACCGAGCCGCGTGCGCGTGAGGCCAAACCACAACACGGCGAGCACGATGGGACCGATCACGATCAGCGCAATGTCATAGGTTGGCAGCGAGTGGCCAAGCAGGCTGACCGCGCCGCCGAGCAAGGGCGCGCGCGGACCGAACAGGTCTTCCGGGCCCCAGATATAAAGCGCGGCATCGCGGAAGATCAGCACCAGCGCGAAGGTCGCGAGCAAGTGGAACAATTCGGGCGCCTGATAGATGCGCCTGAGCACGATCATTTCCACGAGCGCGCCGATCACCGCCACGACAATGGCTGCTGCAAGCATCGAGAGCCAGAAGCCTGCGACCGTTGAACCAAAGCGGCTCGCAATGCTATAGGCCACGTACACGCCAAGCATATAAAACGAGCCATGCGCAAAGTTGACGATACGCGTGACGCCAAAAATCAACGACAAGCCCGATGCAACCAGAAACATGGCGCATGCGTCCGCTAGTCCGTTGATGAGTTGCACAGCCAGATTCGACAACATGACGCCTCTATCGCTTGGGGTTCATCAGTAAGACGGCGCGCGTCTCGCGCAGCGCTGGATCAACTCATCAATACAAATGTACACGCTCTAATTCTAGTCTTCTATGCAATGAGCATGCCTGTTTTTAGGCTAGTGGCTTTTACTAGGTATTTTGGCTTAAAACCATTATCCAAAAGGCATTTCACGCTGACGGATCGCTGACACTCGGACACTGCGCAGTCCCGCACTGCACCTTTAAAACCCAGCGTACACGCCATAGTCTCTGTTACGGTGCGAAGGTCCCGCTATTGGTGCAATGCCGCGACGCAGTGCAGCGGGGCATGACAGGTTATCGGCCGATTATAAGAAGTGTTGGACGAAAGGGCCTGAACCAACCGCGCGCCCCTACGAAGCGAATATTTAATGCGCGTGCTTCCGAACCCGCGCCGACGCCTGTTCAAGATCCTTCCACGGCGCTTCGTTTGGCGCAAAAGTCGCGCGAATATACGTCACGAGTTCCGCCATCTGACTATCGTCGAACGAATCCCTGAAGCCGGGCATGTAGCCAAGCGCGTCGGTCGCGGGTGCATCAATACCGTTTTGAATGACCTTCAGCAGGTTGTCCGGCGTGGCTTCGCTCACGCTTGTATTGAGCGCAAGCAACGGACGCACGCCGAAGTTGCCGACACCGCCCGTCACCGCATGACACACCGCGCACGCGCCTTCGAAAATGCGGTGGCCACTGTCAAGGCCTTGTAGCGTGACGGCGTCTGATTTAGGTTGCGCAACCTGCGTTGGTTTGGAGGCGTCGGACGTATCCGACAACGAAGCCACGTAGTGCGCCATGGCGCGCACATCGGCTTCCGGCAGCGTCGACAGACTTGCGACGACCGGCGCCATCGGTCCTGCAGCAACACCGTGTTCGGGCGAGAAGCCGGTCTTGAGATAATCGTAGAGCGCCTGCTCGGTCCATTTGACCGGCGCTTTGGAGTTGCCGACAAGCGATGGCGCGACCCATCCCTCCGCGCTGCCGCCCGTCATGTACAAGCGGCCGCCCTTCTCCGCGCCGAACATGTTGCGCGGCGAATGACACGCGCTGCAATGGCCGGCGCCATCGACGAGATACTGGCCGCGATTCCATTGCGCCGAGCGCGTTGGGTCCGGCTTGAATTCGCCTTGCTTCAGATACAGCGCGTTCCATCCCGCCACCAGCGCGCGCTGGTTCAGCGGAAACGGCAGGCGCGTTGGCGGCGGCGCATTTTCGACCGCAGGTTGCGACATGAGATACGCGTAGAGCGCGGTCATGTCCGCTTCGCTCATCTTCGTGAACGCGGTGTAGGGAAACGCGGGATACAGATGATGCCCATCGCGCGAAATGCCCTGACGCATTGCGCGATCGAAGGCGGCGAACGACCAGTTGCCGATACCCGTCTTCGGATCGGGCGTGAGGTTGGTCGTGTAGACCATGCCGAACGGCGTTTCGAGGCCCAGGCCACCCGCGTTGACCGCACCGCCGGGCGCCGTGTGGCAGACGGCGCAATCGCCGAATTCGGCGACTTCCCGGCCACGCGCGATGGTGGCTTCGGACCATGTGGAGGCCAGTGGGCGCGCAATGGGTTCAATGGGTGCACGGAGCGGCCAGAGAGAGCACGCGAGGCCGATCACGCCGCCCACGCCACCCGCCGCCAGCAGCGCCTTCAGCGAGCGCCTGCCGCGCTTCGGCGCGCCCACGAACGACGACGCCGATCCATCCAGCGCCGCGCGCACGCGTTCCGGCGTGAACGGCGGCGCGCGAAAGCGCACGCCGGTTGCGTCGAAGAGCGCATTGGCGATGGCGGCCGCTGCCGGCGAAGCATCGATGCTTTCGATCGCGATCTCGGCAGGCAACGTTGAAGACGGCGCCAATGCCAGTTCGTGCGATACCGCCTGCGCGTCGGGCGTTTCATCGTGCGAGGGCCGCGCGGTGAGTTGCAAACCCAGTGCGCGCGAGGCCGCCGCCGCGATCAGCCGCGCTGGAACGCCGCCCATGTTGCCGAGCCTTCGACGTCCGCTCGCGCGTCCCGCGACCACGCGATTCACGGCCACGTCGCCCGTTAGCCGATTGACGTCGAGATCGACAATCCATGCCGAATACGCGGGCGTTTCGGCGTCGCGCTTGTGTTCGTCGAATGCGAAACCTCGGCCGTGGACAATCGCGGTAGTGCGCGTTTGCCTGGGCTTGCCTCCCCACGCGGCGCGCTCGGCAATGGTGTCGATCAACGCGCGCGCGCCGTCCTGCTCCACGGGATCGAGATGATCGAGCCGGAACGACACGGGGTCGCGCTGATTGTCACGCGCAATTTCATCGATAAACGATTCGCGCGCGAATGTGTGCGCGGCATCCGGAATGAGTCCGGCCGGATCGTCGGTCAGCGACCGGGAACGGCGGGAGAAGTACGGCCCCGAGTCTTCAGCGGCAGACGCTTCGTTGCCTGAAGATCCTGGTATGCGCGCCTCGTATTGCCAGTCGAGCAGCGTGCCTGTGCTATCGAGCGAAGCGGCAACGGCGAACGTCGCTTCCCGCGCGTTCGCCAACGATAAATATACACCGACACACACCGCGCCGCCCACTTCGTTCATCAACATGACGGCCGCCATGGCGGCGTGTGTTGCCAACGCCAGATCCGTGGCCTTGCTCTCGTCCAATGAATGGAATTCGAAGTGCCCGGCGGAAAATCCTGTCGCGGCAACAAGCTTCGAAAGCAAATCCGCATTGGCGGGCGCACGCGTCCACAACGAAACCAGATCGCCATCCATGCGCGCAATCGCCTCGCATGGCGTGAAAGAATCCGAAGAGAGAGGCCATGCGTAATGCGCTTGGTGCTGAAGGTCCGAACGCGCGACCGGCAGCGAAGCAGCGTCCACGCCCGCGCCGGGAACATCGATCAGACGGCGCGCCGCGTCACATGCAAGCTCAAGCCGGCCCGCAACAAACGCAGCCACGCTCCCTGTGTGAATCCAGCGCACGCCTTCGGTCCGCAAGGCAGCAGCACGCTCCAGCAACGCGGCGTCGGCGTTCATCAGCACACATGCGTGAAGCATCGAATCGGGCAGCAGCACGGGCTGGCCGGAATCCCGTTCGCGCATGGCGTCCAGTGCACGCGTCATTGATTCAGCGCCCTTCTTCGCGTTTCAGGTACTCGATCGCGCGATGCACGGCCTTCATGATCTCGATGTGCGTGCCGCAGCGGCACAGGTTGAAGCGCAGCGCGTCGCGGATCGCGGCGTCATCGGGCTCGGGATTGCGATCGAGCAGCGCCTTCGTGCTCATGATCATGCCGTTCAGACAATAGCCGCACTGCGCCGCCTGTTCGTCGATAAAAGCACGCTGGATGGGATGCAGCGCATCCAGTGTGCCGAGCCCTTCGAGCGTCACCGTTTCCCGGCCGACCGCCGCCGCAACCGGCACCACGCATGAACGCGCGGGACCGCCGTCGAGCAGGACCGTGCATGCGCCGCATTGCCCGAGGCCGCAGCCGTACTTCGGGCCATTCAATTCGAAATCGTTGCGCAGCACATAGAGCAAGGGCGTGTCGCGCGTCACGCCTTCGAGCGTGCGCGACGAACCATTGACGGTCATGGTCAATGGTTCGGGAGCCGGCGACACAGACGCAGATGCGGACACGCTCATGTTTGATTTATCGGAATCAGACCGCAGCTACCGATGCCTGTTTCGCCACCGGCGCCTTTAACGGCTCGTTGAACACGTCATACGCAAACACCCACGCCGGATCTTCGTTCGTGCGCAGCCACGTGTTGTTATGCGAGACCAGTTGCACCTTCGAAGCACGCTCCGCGCGATTCGCTTCATACAGCGCGAACGCGCTGGCGTAGTCGTTCACACCGGCCTCGTCCAGGCAGCGCGTCAGCATGGCCGCATCTTCGATTGCCATGGCCGCGCCCTGCGCCATATGCGGTTTCATCGGATGGCAGGCGTCGCCAAGCAGCACCAGGCGGCCGCGGCTCCACAACGGCAAGGGATCGCGCTCCAGCAGCGGCCACTTCGTGACTTCCGGCGTGGCGTCGATCAGCTTTTGCACCGAAGGATGGTAACCCGCGAAAACTTCGCGCATCTCGTCGCGGCTGCTCGGCGCAACCGATTGTCCCGCCGGCCACTCGGCTTGCGGAACGCCGGTCACGTAATAGATTTCATCGCGTTTGGACGTGACGTAATACACCATCATATGACGATCTTCCGACCACCACTTCACGCACAGATCGAACGGATCGGCGCCGAGCAGCGACGCCGGAAACACGGCGCGGTGCGCCACATAACCCGTATAACGCGGCGGTTCGGCGCCCAGCAGATGGTCGCGGATCTTCGAATTCACGCCATCCGCGCCAATCACGATGTCAGCCGTCTCCACGCTGCCATCGGCAAACGTGAGGCGCACATCCTTGCCGGTTTCTTCGATCTGGGTCAGGCACTTGTTGAACTCGATGGTGCCAGGCTCGACCGCCTCGGTCATCAGCGCATGAAAGTCGCCGCGATGCACCGTGAGATACGACGCGCCGTATTCCTTCTCCGCGAAGTCGCCAAGCGGAATCTGGGCAATCGCTTCGCCGCTTTTCCAGTCGCGGCTGTACCAGAAGTCCGGATGCGATCCCATGACGTTGAGCGCATCTTCGCAACCGATGCGACGCATGATCTTCATCACATTCGGTCCGAGATGAATGCCTGCGCCAAGACGCGAAAACGCCGGAGCCTGCTCGTACAGACGCACTGAATACCCGGCGCGCTGCATCAACGCGGCTGCCGCCGTTCCTCCGAGGCCCGCGCCAACAATCGCGATACGGGGTGTGCTCATGATGATCTCTCCATGTCTGGCGCTCGGGCAAAAATTGCTTCAGCCGAGCCTGTTGAATGAACTGATATCGAGTGTACACATTGAATTATTTTGGGTAAAGAAAATTTGCATTTGATCCAGTCAAGTGCGAACAAGCCCTTTATAGGTGCGATTTATCAGGGTTTTCACCAACATAAAGCATGCGTGCACCAGCAAAAAATATTTGTGGAAACTTGTTATATTCCAATGTGTACACTAGAATTTCCTGACGCAATCAACGCACCGCATCGCGCATCCAAGCACTGAACCTATCAAGCCGCCCCGCGTGGCTCACGAAATACGGAGTCGAACAGATGAGCAAGAACTTCCGCATCGGCCAGATCGTGCCGAGTTCGAATACCACGATGGAAACCGAGATCCCGGCCATGCTGCTCGCGCGCCAGGCCATCCGCCCGGAGCGCTTCACGTTCCATTCGAGCCGCATGCGCATGAAGAAGGTGGTGAAGGAAGAACTCGCGGCCATGGATGCGGAATCGGACCGCTGCGCGCTGGAACTGAGCGACGCGCGCGTGGACGTGCTGGGCTATGCGTGCCTCGTCGCGATCATGGCGATGGGACATGGTTATCACCGGGTTTCCCAAAAGCGGCTGCACGAACGTACGGTCGAAAACGGCGGCTCGGCGCCGGTCATCACGAGCGCGGGCGCGCTGGTCGAAGCACTGAAGGTCATCAAGGCAAAGCGTATTGTGGTGGTTGCGCCCTACATGAAGCCGCTGACGGAACTCGTGGTGGATTACATCCGCTCGGAAGGGTTTGAAGTCGTCGACTACCGCGCGCTCGAAATTCCCGACAATCTGGATGTCGGCCGCCACGACCCGCGGCTCTTGCCGGAAATCGTGAAGACGCTGGACTACAAGGACGTGGATGCAATCGTGCTGTCGGCCTGCGTGCAGATGCCGTCGCTCGCCGCCGTGCCGCAAGTCGAGGCCATGACCGGCAAGCCGGTGATTACGGCGGCGATTGCGACCACCTACGCCATGCTGCGCGAGCTCGATCTCGAACGCGTGGTGCCGGGCGCGGGCGCGCTGCTCTCCGGCGCATATTGACCGCGCCGTTGAACCTTTCATTGAAAGCTTTCGACTCATCTACGGACCCCGCGATGGACTCAACCTTGCTCTACGGCGCGAATGTCAATGCCAATGGCATTCGCCAGCATTTCCTGCGCTATGGGGGCGCCGACGGCGTGCGCGCCGGCCGCCCTGCCGTGATCCTGATTCCGGGCATCACGAGCCCCGCAGTGACGTGGGGGTTTGTCGGCGAAGTGCTTGGCCGCCAGTTCGATACCTACGTGCTCGATGTCCGCGGCCGGGGTTTGTCGGAGGCATCGGCCACGCTCGACTACAGTCTCGACGCGCAAGCCGCCGATGTCATCGCGCTGGCTCAGGCGCTCGGCCTCGAACACTATGCGCTCGTTGGCCACTCGATGGGCGCCCGCATTGCCATCCGCGCCGCCCGCAGCGCACCAAAGGGCCTCACGCGCACGGTGCTGGTCGACCCGCCCGTATCCGGTCCCGGCCGCCGCGCGTATCCGGCGAAACTGCCGTGGTACGTGGATTCGATCCGCCTCGCCCTCAAGGGCATCGACGCCGAAGGCATGCTCGCCTTTTGTCCGACCTGGACCGAAGAGCAACGGCGCCTGCGCGCGCAATGGCTCCATACCTGCGACGAACGCGCGATGCTGACTTCATTCGAAGGTTTCCATACCGACGATATCCATGCCGATCTGCCGCACCTGCGCGTGCCGTCGCTACTTATCACGGCGGCGCGCGGCGACGTCGTGCTCGACGAAGACGTCAAGGAAATGCAGGCGCTCGCACCCGGTCTGCTGCACACGCGCGTGCCGGACGCCGGCCACATGATCCCGTGGGACAACGAAGCCGGCTTCTACGCAGCATTCGGCGATTTCCTCGGCGCAAAGCTTATTTAAAGGAGCTGTCATGCCTATCAGCGATTACGAAATGATTGCCGCGTGGAAAGAGGTGCTGACGTTGTCGAACCTTGAAGCCGGCCAGACCGTCACCATTCTCACGAGCGCGTCCACACATCCGCAGACGCTGTCGAGCGCGCTGATCGCCACGCAGTCGATGGGCGCTATCGTCAACCGGCTCGACCTGTTGCCGGTAAATGGCGAAAAGGCGTTGAGCCGCGACTCGCTCGCGTATCTCGGCACCACGCCGCTGACCGGCAATCACGCGGCCATCGCGGCGTTGAAGGAAAGCGATCTCGTGCTCGACCTGATGACGCTGCTGTTCTCGCCCGAACAACACGAGATCCTGAAAACGGGCACGAAGATCCTGCTCGCCGTCGAGCCGCCCGAAGTGCTCGCGCGCATGGTCCCGACCGCAGCCGACCGAACCCGCGTACGGGCCGCGGCGGCGCGCATCACGGCGTCGCGTGAAATGCGCGTGAAGTCGAACGCCGGCACCGAACTGGTTTGTCCGCTGGGCGAATTCCCGGCGATCTCCGAATACGGTTTCGTCGATGAACCCGGCCGCTGGGACCACTGGCCAAGCGGTTTCGTGCTGACGTTCCCGAACGAAGGACAGGCGAGCGGACAGATTGTGATCGATCGCGGCGACATCCTGCTGCCGCAGAAAAGATACGTGAACGACCCGATCACGCTGACCGTTGAGAACGGGTATGCAACGCGCATCGATGGCGGCGTGGACGCCGCGTTGCTCAGCGATTACATGGCGTCGTTCAACGATCCGGAAGGTTACGCGATCTCGCATATCGGCTGGGGTCTGCAGCCACGCGCACGCTGGTCGACGCTCGGGCTTTACGACCGCGAAGCGACCATTGGCATGGATGCGCGCGCGTTCGAAGGCAACTTCCTGTTTTCTCTCGGACCGAATAACGAAGCCGGCGGCAAGCGCACCACGACATGCCATATCGACATTCCGCTGCGTCATTGCGACGTGATGCTCGATGGCGAAGCCGTGGTTCGCGACGGCGTGGTGATGGACCGCTGACACAATCCTGAATCGGAGCATTTGAATGAGCGACATCCAGAGCCATGCGGAATCCGGCGTCTACAAGCAGCAGGGATTCGGTACGCCGTTGCCGGTGAAAGGCAATATCGGCTTGCTGATCGTGGACTTCGTGGTCGGCTTCGCGGACCCGAAGACCTTTGGCGGCGGCAATATTGCGCCGGCCATAAACCGCACCACGCATCTGCTTGCCGCCGCGCGACGCCATGAATGGCCGGTTGCGCACAGCCGCATCGTCTATGCCGCCGATGGCAGCGACGACAACGTCTTCTCGCTGAAAGTCCCGGGCATGGCGACGCTGACCGAGGATCATCCGAACAGCGCCATCGTGCCGGAACTCACGCCGGCGGCCGGCGAACTCGTGGTACGCAAGACAGTGCCATCCGCATTCTTCGGCACGCAGCTCGCGCCGTGGTTATCGCAGCGCGCGGTTCAGACGTTGATCGTGGCGGGCGCGGTGACGAGCGGATGCGTGCGCGCAAGCGTGGTCGATGCCATGTCGCATGGCTTTCGGCCGCTGGTCATTTCCGATTGTGTCGGGGACCGCGCGATCGGCCCGCACGATGCAAATCTCTTCGATATGCAGCAGAAATACGCCGCCGTGATGACGCTGGATGAAGCGCTTGCCGCCATCGAAAATCGATAAGAACACTCAGGTCCGAACGCTCGAGAAGCGCGGCTGAATCAACGCGATTTACCTCGAAAATGTCCCGCCGATCCGGCCCGCGGGACGCTTCAACACGCCTGAAGTAAAAATGATAACCAACTGATTTATAACGATATTTTGTTATAAAAACATTGCATTCCGGATTTTGATTTCGTAACTTTGCAGGTGTCGCGACGCTTAAGTTTTGCACCTTGCACAGCGTGGTCGTCGCCTCTTTGCGGAACTCGCTCTGCCCGCGCCTACAACGAATCACCCAGCCAAAATCCATGAGTCAGTTCTCGCGTTCGCCTTATCCACACAACCGGATGTTCAAGCTCGCAGCGGCAACCGCCGCGACGATTAATTGCGTGCTTCCGTGACGGCGACCGCCGGGCAGTTCGCCGGAACGCTCGGGCTTTATCACCTGTTCTGACCTGTTACAGCACCTTATTTACAGCACCTTATTTACAGCGATTCCCAGGAGACACCTCATGTCGACCCCGATCACGGACACTGCGCGCGGCACGCTGCACACCGACGCCCAGGCGGAACGCGAGCTATACCGAAAGCTCACGTGGCGGCTCATTCCGTTCTTTTGCCTGTGTTATTTCTCGGCCTACCTGGACCGCGTGAACGTGGGCCTCGCGAAGTTGCAGATGCTCGATGCGCTGCATTTCAGCGACACCGTCTATGGACTTGGCGCGGGCCTCTTTTTTGTCGGCTACATTCTTTTCGAAGTACCGAGCAACCTGGTCTTGCAGAAGGTCGGCGCGAAGCTCTGGATTGCACGGATCATGGTCACGTGGGGCATTCTTTCCGGCCTCACGATGTTCGTCAAAACGCCCGGCCAGTTCTACGTCCTGCGCTTCATGCTGGGCGTGGCCGAAGCTGGGTTCCTGCCCGGCGTGCTGCTGTATCTGACGAACTGGTTCCCCGACGCACGGCGCAGCAAGATCATCGCGCTCTTCATGATGGGGTTGCCGCTGTCGAGCTTGATCGGAGGCCCGTTGTCGGGCTGGATCCTGACCTTCTTCGACGGCATGCACGGCTGGCAAGGATGGCAATGGTTGTTCGGGCTGGAAGCGTTGCCGTCCATTGTATTGGGCGCGCTGGTGTTCTTCTATCTGCCGAACACGGTGGAATCCGCCAGGTTCCTCGATCACGATGAGCGCCAGCGCCTGAAGCACGATCTCTCGCAGGAATCGCATGCGGGCAAGCGTCACAGGCTGCGTGACGCATTCACGGACCCCAAGGTATGGGCACTCGGACTGATCGATCTGTGTGTACTGCTGGGCACGTATGCCATCAGCTTCTGGCTCCCGAGCATCATCCGTGATTCGGGCGTCAAGAGTGCGCTGGAAATCGGCATGCTGACCGCCATTCCAAATGCGCTCGCCGTGGTCATGATGCTGGTGACGGGCGCGAGTTCGGACAAGTATCGCGAACGCCGCTGGCATATCGTCGTACCGTTTGCATGCACGGCGTTTGGCCTGATTGCCAGCACGTTCTTCAGCGGCAGCACAGCCATAACGGTGATCCTGTTGTCGATTGCGAATGCAGGCGTTGCCGCTGCCATGCCTGTGGTGTGGGCGCTGCCCTCCACGTTCCTGCGCGGCACCGCGGCCGCGGCAGGCATTGCGTTCGCGTGTTCGATTGCGAATCTCGGCGGCTTTGCAAGCACCTACGTACTCGGCTGGATGAAGGACGCAACGCACAGCATGAGCGCTGGCTTGATCACGTTCGGCTTCCTGATGCTCGCCGGATGTCTCTTGGCGTTGGCGATGCCCAAGAGTATTGTTAATCGATAAGCGCATTTTCAGGAAAACGCGTCATGCCAAATGCAGGAGCGCCTACCCGAGGTGAACTGCTCGCCCGCAACGGCTGCCTGAGCATTGTCAGGCAGCCGGCGGCGCCGGTAAAACCCGCTCCCGGACAACCGGGCAGCGGATCTTCCTACGTTCAGGACACGCCGGAAATCTTCGTCGCAGTGCTGGACGACGGGCGAATTTTCGCGTTCAACGGTCACGTGGATCTGGGAACGGGCATACGCACGTCGCTCGGGCAGATCGTGGCGGAAGAACTCGACGTGGCCGCAGCGCGCGTGCAAATGATCCTGGGCGATTCGACGGAAGTGCCCAACCAGGGGCCGACCATCGCGAGCGCGACGATCCAGATTTCGGCGGTGCCGCTGCGCTTCGCTGCAGCCCAGGCGCGGCTTGCGCTGATCGGGATCGCGGCACAAACGTGGGGCCTGAGCGCGGACCTGCTCCGCACCGGCGACGGCTGCGTGATCGCGCCGGACAACACCCGGCTCACATTCGGCGCGCTGCTTGAAGGGCGCCGCGTGACGCTTGCGCTCGACAACACCGTCGCGGTGAAAGACCCGTCGGCGTATCGCATTGTCGGGCGTTCGGCGCCGCGCGTCGATCTGCCCGCCAAGGCAACTGGCGCGCTCACCTTCGTGCACGACATGCGCGTGCCCGGCATGCTGCACGGGCGCGTCGTGCGGCCGCCGTATGCGGGGCACGATTGCGGCGAGTTCATCGGCAAGATGCTGCTCGACGTGGATCGTGCGTCGGTGGAAGCGTTGCCGGGCGTGCGGGGTGTCGTCGCGATCGGCGATTTTGTCGGCGTAGTCGCCGAGCGCGAGGAGCAGGCCATCCGCGCCGCCCGCGCGCTGCGTGTCACATGGCGCGCGTTGCCTCCGCTGCCTTCTCTGGATGATCCGGCCAGGGCCATATCGAGCGCGCCCGCCAGGCGGCGTTTGCTGCTGGAAGAAGGCGACGTGGAATCGGTCCGAGGTCAGGTCAATACCACTACGCTCGCACGCACCTACGTCTGGCCGTACCAGATGCATGGGTCCATAGGACCATCGTGCGCGCTGGCGGACTATCGCGATGACCACATCACCGTGTGGTCGGGAACACAGAATCCGCTGAGCTTGCGCTACGACCTGTCGGTTCTCGTGGACCGCGCGGAAAGCGATATCGATATCGTGCGCATGGAAGCCGCCGGATGCTACGGCCGCAATTGCGCCGACGACGTCTCCGGCGACGCGCTGCTGCTTTCCCGCGCTATGCATTGCCCGGTACGCGTGCAGCTAACGCGTGCCGATGAACATCAATGGGAACCCAAGGGAACGGCGCAAGTGGTGGACGTGACCGGCACGGTGTCGGACATGGGCGAGACGCTGGGTTATGAATTCGCGTCGCGTTATCCGTCCAACGATGCACCGCTGCTCGCGCTGCTGCTCACGGGCGCAACGCCTGCCGAACCTCGCGTTTTCGAAATGGGCGACCGCACGGCGGTTTCGCCCTACACGTTCAAGCATCGGCGCTTCGTGTGCAACGACATGGCGCCGCTCGTGCGCGCGTCGTGGTTCAGAGGGGTATCGGCGCTGCCGAACTCGTTTGCGCACGATGTGTTTATCGATGAACTCGCGTTCGAGGCCGGCGCTGATCCGCTCGAATTCAGGCTGCGTCATCTGGAGGACGAACGCGCGCGGGAGTTGCTGGAGGCAGTCGCCACGCGTGCCGGCTGGCAGCGCCGCGTCACGCGCAACGACCCGGACGCGCGCGTGCTGCAAGGACACGGCGTGGCGTACGCGCGCTATGTACACAGCCGCTTTCCGGGTTTTGGCGCGGCGTGGTCGGCGTGGATCGTGGATCTGGAAGTCGACCGTGTGACCGGCGAGATTCGCCTGAAGCGCGTGACCGTTGGACAGGATACCGGCACGGTGGTCAATCCGGATGGCGTGCGTCATCAGATTCACGGCAACGTCATCCAGACGCTCAGCCGTACTCTGAAAGAGCGTGTTCGCTTTACCGATGGTCTTGTCGCGAGCCGCGAATGGGGCAGTTATCCGATCCTGACGTTTCCGGAATTACCCGCTGTCGATGTCGTGCAGATGGAACGTCAAGGCGAACCGCCGCTGGGTTCGGGTGAATCGGCTTCGCTGCCGGGCCCGGCGGCAATCGCCAATGCATTGTTCGATGCCACCGGCGTCAGGTTCCGGGAAGCGCCGTTCACCGCCGACGTGGTGCGTGCGACGCTGCAGGCGGCGATGACGGCGGTTTAGAAACACGGCGTTGCAGGGCGCCGCCCTCGTTCCGAGTCCCATGTTCCGTCAACGCCGGCCCGAATTTCCAGCCTCGGACTAGAAGCGCATCCCCACGCCGATACCCACCACCAGCGGATCGATCTTCAGCGAACCGAGCGACGTGTCTCCCGCGGAGGCACTCGTGCGCATCCAGATCTTCTTGATATCGGCATTCACGAACAGATTGCGCGCGACCTGCACGTCAACGCCGGCCTGAAGCGCGGGGCCAAAGCTCGAGTTCTTGATGGAGACCGGCGTATCTCCGGCGTGCAGGCCGTTGTTGTAGAAGAGCGTGTAGTTCAAGCCCGCACCGACATAAGGACGCACCTTGCCCGCGGCATTGAAATAATATTGAAGCAGCAGCGTGGGCGGCAACACGTTCACCCCGCCGAGCGCGCCCGTGTTGGATGTCACCTGGTGGCGTGAGGTCGCGAGGATGAGCTCGACCCCAATACTCGGGCGCACCATATAAACAAAATCAAGTTCAGGGACGATGGCGTTATTGACGCCCGTCCCAATAGCGCCCAGCGTTCCGCCCGCCGAAACATCAGGCTGAATGCTGATCGCCCTGACGCGCGCGAGAATGTCGCCCTGATCCGCATGAACAGACGAACTTGCCGTTGCCAAAACAGCGCAGGCAAATGCGATTGCGATGGATATGTTCTTCTTCAAAATTCACCCCGTTTCTTGGTCCGGCGTCGAATGAAATCGCCATAACAAGATTTTCTATGGAGGTGGATTTTGTCGTTTGATATGGATCAGCGAATGTATTACGGGCTGCGAACTTCGTTGAGCATGTCTATAAAAACCCACAGGCTCGTGCAGACAGCACACCGGTCTTCCCGCTAATTCTCCTCTGCTCGCGTCATCGCCTTCAGCAAATAGACGATTGCCACACGCTCGGCCGGATTCAGTCCGCCGAATGTCTGCTCGCTGACCTGCTTGGCGAAGGGAATGCTTTGATCGATCAACGCGAGGCCTTCAGGCGTGGTGCGAACGATAAGCTTGCGGCCATCGAGCGGATCAGGCGAGACCACGATCAGCGAGCGCGCCTTGAGCCGCTCGACCACGCCGCGGATGGTCGCCTGATCGATTGCGGTCGCTTTCACAATGTCGTTGAGCGAGCAGGATTGCTGCTCCTTCACCGCGCACAATGTCACGAACTGCGCGGCGGTCAGGTCCGAATCCGGAATGGCCGCCTGGAAAATGGCGACGTGGCGCTGATACGCGCGCCGCAGCAGATGGCCGATCTGCTCGGAGAAGTGATACTCGTCAACGCCGGGAATGACGGGCGAAGCGGGAACGGCTGCATCGGCGCGAACAACCGGAGCGGAAAGGGATTTTTTAGCCATGCGGCAATTGTAGCGTACACGTTATACCTCCGGCGATGCACCGCGCAGCGATCAATCGTCGCGGTCAAGGTATGAAAACCGTGCGGCGCAAGCTGTCCGCGTTGTCCCAATGCGCGCCGAGATCCGCCAGAGGCACGGCGTGGGTCGCGATCTGCAATCCAGCGGGTGCGGCTGCTTCGAATACGCCCAGCATGGCATTTAGAAGACGCGGCAGCGGAACGCTGCCAATTCCGCTGCCGAGCAGGGTGATCGCCGCCGCGCGCAGGACGGCGGACGGCAACGGGATCTCCGCGCCGCCAATCGAACCGATCTGGATGAAGCGCACCGGATGATCGTCAGGCGAGGCTTTCGCCGCCGCAATCAGCAGCGACCGGGCGCTCGCGCCCCACAAGTAATCCAGCACGACATCCACGCCTTCGCGAAACTGCGATTCGAATGCTCCGTTCAGCGCGCCCTCGTCCTGCGCCAGTGAAATCGTCACATCCGCGCCGGCCGACTTCAACGATGCCAGCGCATCCGTGCGCCGGCCCGTAGCGATGATCTTCCGCGCGCCAAGCCACTTCGCGACCTGCACGGCGAGGCGGCCGGAACTGCCCGTTGCACCGTTCACGAGCACGGTTTCTCCCTTCACGAATCTAGCCCGTTCCACCAGCGCCGCCCAGGACGACATGCCCGGAATCGCAATCGCCGCGGCCGTGACGTCATCTATTCCATCGGGCAAGAGAACGCAATTCGCTTCCGGCGCGATGCTGTATTCGGCCATCGAACCGAACGGGTCTTGCGGCTTGAAGAAATAAACGCGGCGCCCGTCTTCCAGACGCCCGGTGCCATCGACGCCCGCAACAAACGGAAATTTCCCCACCGACGAATAGTGCGACCCCGATGCCTTGGACCGCGTGACGTGACTGAGCGCGGACGCGGTGACTTCAATCAGCCGATGACCCGCTATGGGAACAGGTTTATCGAAATCGGCGTAAGCGGGACCAGTTCCTGGCACTTTGACGACTGCAGCTTTCATGGCGTTTCCCTCAATATGTGATGTTTGACTGATGCGCAGGTCAATGTGCATCGACCCAATTGCGCAGCGCGGTATCGCGAATGTCCAGTACATCGAACAATCCGACGGCGCGCAGCGCGGGCAATGCTTCGAGCATGTCGGTCTCGGCTTCGGCGCGGGCGCTTGCGGATGTTTCCGTATTTGTCCAGACACGCGCATTCGCGAGAAATGCCGCGACGGTGCCTTTGCGGATCGTCGTACCCGCCAATGTCGGCTTGATTGATGTGGTCAGGAAGGATGTCTTCGGCTCGCATTATGATCGCCTCCGGTGCAGTAGGAATGAAGCCAGTTTAGGCGTGCGAAAGCGGCCAGTCTCCGGTATAAATGCCAATCGATACCGCGTTTCAGCCATGACCTCCTATTTGATCCGACCGGACCTCGTGACCTCGCCCGACGGTCCGTTCCTTGCCGCGGCCGAACTGACGCAGGCCGAGGCGCGCGAGACGCCGCCGCACAGCCACGCGCGCGGACAACTCATGGGCGCGTTGAGCGGACTGATGTCGGTCGGCCTCGACAATCAGCACTGGGTCGTCCCCGCCGTCCATGCAATCTGGATTCCGCCGCACTGCGTTCATTCAGTGCGCTCGTACGGGCCGTTTTCCGGCTGGAGCGTTTTTATCACCGAGCCGCGATGCGCGAACTTGCCGGGCGCGCCCCGTGCAATCAGGACCACGGCGTTGCTGCGCGAAGCCGTGAGACGTGCCGCGACGTGGCCGGGCGCCGAACTCGATCAGACGCAGGCGCGCATCGCGGAAGTGGTCATCGACGAACTGCGGGCATCGAAAGAAGAATCGCTGGCGCTGCCGCGCCCCGAAGATCCGCGGCTCATCCGGATCACGGACGCGCTGGCGGCTGATCTGTCGGATAACCGCCGTCTCGAGGAATGGGCGGCGTGGGCGGGTCTCGCACCGCGCACGCTGAGCCGCCGTTTTTTGGCGGAGACCGGCTTGAGCTTCGCGCAATGGCGTCAGCAAGCGCGCTTGCTTCGCGCACTGGAACTCGTGGCGGACGGGGTCGCGGTGACCACAATCGCGCTTGAACTCGGCTACGAGAATGTCAGCGCGTTTATCGATATGTTTCGCCGGACGCTCGGGACAACGCCCGGGCGGTATCTTGCGGCGGAAGAAACGAACGATAATGCGGGCGCTTGAACTGTCCGCTTGTTGCAAGTCAGTTGCGCCCGCCCAAAGCCTCACAAAGCCGGTGGCGTGGCGCATTCTATTGTTGGGTTTGCGCGGCGCCGGCACCCGGCTTCACGCTGCCATCGGCTTGCGGGACTTCCACGGGCTTGACTTCGACCGGCGCGGTGCCGTTCTCTTTCAACCCGAGCTTGTCGGCGGTCTTGGGCGATACGTCGACTATCCGATCCTTCACATAAGGGCCGCGATCCCTGATTTCGACCACTTCGTTCTTGCCGTTTTCCAGATTCGTTACGCGGGCCTTCGTGCCAAGCGGCAGCGTTTTGCTGGCAGCGGAATTCGTTTGCGGATTCATGGGCGTTCCGTCAGCCATCTTTTTCGAATAAAACTTCTGGCCGTAGTACGAGGCTTCGCCTTTGCGGGCTTTCCCGGTGCGATCAAGACTGTGATGGCGGCTTGCCTTTGCGCCCGGCTGGCTGGCAGCGGTCGATACCGGCGGTTGCGCGTAAAGCGCCGTGCTCAGGCAACATGACATGACCAGAAGCACCAGCCTTCCAAGAACGTCGTTCATTTGCCAAGTCCTCGTCCGCGCGTCAAAACGGCATTGAAATAGCCCTATCGTGGATCCACGGCTTTGAGAAGACTGGCACGCCGGCGCACGATGTCTGTACGGTATCGCACCGAGTTAAGCGCGCGCGAGAAGGCGACTGCCAAATGCATCAAACATGCTTGTAGTAAAACGTCGTCGCGCAGAACGTGCCATGCGGCATCAACGCGTATTTCGGCACAACGCCCACACGTTGCCACCCTGCCTTTTCATACAGACGCTCGGCATCTCCACCTGTCACGGTATCGAGCACAAGCACGCTCTTGCCTTCCGCTCGCGCGGTGTCTTCGGCGGCTTTCATCAGCCGTTGCGCAATACCCCTGCGTCGAGCGTCGCGACGCACCAGCATCTTGGCAACATCAGCACGATGCGACTGGTTCTCAGGTTGCGCCAGGACCAATTGCACCGTGCCAACAACATGGCCGCCGCTATCTTCCGCGACCAGCAACGCACGTTCGCTAGAGGCTACCCCTTGCGCCACACCACGCCAGAACGCCAGTGCTTTCTCGCGCGACAGCGGCAACATGAAACTGACCGAGGCACCGCCCTCGACGCAATCAATCAATACATCGGCCAGGCTTTCCACGTAGGACGCAGCTTCATTTGAGCCGATGCGACGTACGTTTATGTCGTTGCTCATGCTTTTCTCCGGGCATGAATAAAGGGATCGATCCAGGTTTGCATCTTAGCCGTTACCGGGTCTCTTCTAAGTCGGGCGAGCATCTCCAATGCTCGCCGATATTCGAACGGGACGTAGTCGTAGCGTTGGATGCGCGGTCGGCTTTCGTCCAACGAATGCCCGCCACCATTATTCGCCTGGCTGTTCTATCAATATAATTTTTGATCATTTGCATTTCGCATGCTTGCAGCGCAAGAATGCAATTTCTGCATTCATCGATATCGATCTGCCGGCTCATGGAAATTCGCCAACTCGAAGCGTTTGCCGCCGTCATGTCCGCCGGAAGCGTCACTGCTGCCGGGCGTCTGCTTGGACGCTCGCAGCCGGCAGTGTCGCGTTCCATCCAGGAACTCGAAGCGGAGATCGGTTATCCGCTGTTCCAGCGTTTTGGCCCGCGCGTGGCGCCTACGCGCGAAGCGTCCGAGCTTTATCAGGACGTCGAACGCACGCTGGCAAGCCTGCGTCAGGTCAAGTCGCGCGCGGCGCAGATCGCGCTGAACGCGCCGCCGCCGCTGACCATTGCCGCAACCTCCGCGCTCGCAGCGGGTCTCGTGCCCCATGCGTTGGCGCGGCTCAGCCAGACGCATGCAATCGAATCCGTGCACTTGCGCAGCGCCGCACCGGAACAGGTGGTCGATGCAGTCCTGAACGGCATGGTCGACATGGGTGTGTCAAGCCTGCCGCTGGAACATCGCGGCGTGCTCGTGCATTGGATCGGCGAATCGGCGTGCGTGGCCGCCGTACGCGCCGACGATCCGTTGGCAAGATCGAAGCGAATTGCGTTGAGCGACTTTGGCCGCCGTCGCCTTGTGACAATGCAGAACCCCTACCGGCTGCGGCCGCGTCTGGATGCCGCGTTCGCACAGGCAGGCGTGCGCACCGCGGGTGTGATCGAAACAAATTCGTCGCTGAACGCGCTCGGCGCCGTGCGCGCGGGGCTTGGGCTTGCTGTGCTCGAACCCGTGACGGCGCGCGGGCTGCCCGTGGAAGGGGTCGTGCTGCGCCCGCTCGATATCCGCATCCCGTTCCTGTTCGGCGTCATCACGCCCGAATTCCGGCCGCCGGGAGCGGCGACTCTGGCCGCGGCCGAGGCGCTCATGCACGCCGCCGCCGAGATCCTGCCCGACTTCGTTCTGCACGACGCCAGCCAGCACGGCGCGATCCTCCAGACACTGTATGGCGAAGCCGACGAGACCCTCAATCCCACCGAAGAGCACGCGACGTGAGCCTCGATACCCTCGCTTCGTCGAATCAGATCAAAGGGCTCACTGCGCTCGAACTGCGGCTTGCCGAGGACTTGTCCCTGCTCGAACTACCCGCGCGCGAATGGGTGATGAGCAGGACGCATGACGGCCAGGACGTGCTGGAGGTTGCGGTGATCGGCGGCGGCATGGCGGGGCTGGCGGCATCGGCGGCGCTCAAGTTGCTTGGCGTGCGGGCGTGCATTTTCGACCGCTCGCCGCAAGGGCTCGAAGGCCCGTGGGCCACGACCGCACGCATGGAAACGCTACGCTCACCGAAGCAATTGACGGGGCCGGCGCTCGGATTGCCGGCGCTTACTTTTCGCGCATGGTTCGAAGCGCAGTTCGGCGCCGACGAATGGCAAGCCCTCGATAAGATCGACCGCTTGCAATGGATGGCGTATCTGGTCTGGTATCGCCGGGTGCTGGCGCTCGATGTCCGCAACGAACATAGCATTGAAGCCGTGACGCCGCGCGCGGACGGCCTTGTCATGCTGAGTGTGCGGACGCAGGAGCAGCGCTTCAATGTCTTTGCGCGCCGCGTCGTGCTCGCGACCGGGCGCGATGGTTTGGGCGGACCGGCGTTGCCAGGTTTTATCGATGGATTGCCGCGTGCGCGTTGGGCGCATTCCTCGGATACGCTCGATTTCAGCACGCTCGCGAACAAGCGTGTGGCCGTGGTGGGCGGCGGATCTTCCGCCATGGACAGCGCGGCGACCGCGCTCGAAGCGGGTGCCAAAAGCGTTGACCTGCTGATCAGGCGTAACGATCTGCCGCGCGTGAACAAGGGCAAGGGCGCAGGCAATCCGGGCCTCACACATGGCCATCAAACACTCCCCGATGAATGGAAATGGAAGATCCGCCATTACATCAATACCGTGCAGGTGCCGCCGCCGCGCGGCAGTACGTTGCGGGTATCGCGTCATCATCCGAAGGTGCGGTTCAATCTCGGATGCCCGGTCCTCTCCGTGGAAAACACGGACGATGGTCTCGCTATTCATACGCCGAAGGGAACGTTCGCGGCCGACTTCCTGATCGTCTCCACAGGCTTCAAGGTCGACTGGAGCGCGCGTCCGGAGTTCGCCGCGTTTGCGCCTTTCATCCGTACGTGGGCCGACCGGTACGCGCCACCATCCGGCGACGAAGACGCGGAATTGTCGGACTCGCCCGATGTAGGACCCGCCTTTGAATTCCTCGAAAAAACGCCGGGCGATTGCCCGGGTTTGTCGAACATCCATTGCTTCTGCTATCCGGCAACGCTCTCGCACGGCGCGGTCTCCGGCGACATTCCCGCCATCAGCACGGGCGCAAAACGCCTCGCGCAAGGTATTGCGGGTTCGCTGTATCGGGAAGACGTGGAGCAGCATTACGCAGCACTCGAAGCGTATGCCGAGCCCGAGCTATATGGCGATGAATTCACGCCCGCCGACGCACCGCCTCAGTATGCGGAGGACCAGTGACCGGCTGGCTCGTTCGCCGCGTCGCGCAAGCGGCGTTCGTGGTGCTACTGATGACGCTGATCGTGTTCGTTGGCTTGCATGCAATCGGCAATCCAGTCGACATCCTCATCGGGCAGGATGTGGATCAGGTCGACCGGGCGCGCATTATCGCGCAACTGGGACTCAATCAGCCGCTCTGGAAGCAATACCTTGCGTTCCTCGCAAGCGCCACGCATGGCGATCTCGGCAACAGTTTCGTTTATAACGAACCCGCGATCCGCCTGATCCTGCAACGGCTTCCGGCCACGCTCGAACTGGCGGTGTCCGCGCTGTTGCTGGCGCTTTTCATCGGCATTCCGCTCGGGCTTTTTGCAGGCCTGCATCCGCGCAATCCGCTTTCGAAAGTGCTGATGACGGGCAGCATCGTCGGCTTCTCTCTGCCTACGTTCTGGGTCGGTCTCATGCTGATCATGCTCTTCAGCGTCAAGCTCGGCTGGCTGCCCGCAAGCGGTCGCGGCGCGACCGCAAACCTGTTCGGCGTGCAGTGGTCATGGCTGACCATCGACGGTCTGCGCCATCTGATCTTGCCCGCGCTGAATCTCTCGCTTTTCAAGGTCTCGCTCGTGTTGCGCCTGACGAGCGCCGGCGTGCGCGAAGTCATGCCAATGGAACACGTTCGCTTCGCGCGCGCCAAGGGCTTGTCGCCCATGCGCGTGGTGCTCGTGCATATCCTGCGCAACACGCTCATTCCGCTTGTCACGGTGATTGGACTGGAGTTTGGCTCGACCATTGCATTCGCGGTCGTGACCGAGACGGTATTCTCGTGGCCGGGCGCGGGCAAGCTGATTCTCGACAGCATCAATGCGCTCGACCGGCCGGTGATTCTTTCGTATCTGATCGTGGTCGTGTGCATGTTCGTCACGCTGAACCTGCTGGTCGATATTCTCTACAAGTTTCTCGATCCGCGCGTGCGGCTGGAGGGCGCGCGATGAGCACAACGCCTCTCGCGCCCGACACGCCGGCTCGTGCGACGCCCGAGCGCCGGCGTTCGCCGTGGCGCCAGCTTGCGGCGGATTTCGGGCGCTCGCCGGTGGCGCTCGCGGCGTTGATCGTCGCGATCCTGCTCGTGCTCGCGGCGATTTTCGCGCCGTTCATCGCGCCGCAAAATCCCTACGACCTGCTGCAACTCGATGTCCTCGATGCACGCCTGCCGCCCGGTTCCATGAACAGCGCCGGAACGCATGCGTACTGGCTTGGCACCGACGGCCAGGGACGCGACCTCTATTCGGCGATGCTCTATGGCTTGCGCCTGAGCTTGTCCGTGGGCCTCGGGTCGGCGGTCATTGCAGGCGTGGTCGGCACGGTGTTCGGATTGATCGCGGCTTACGCGGGCGGGAAAATCGACAGCCTCATCATGCGGCTTGTCGACTTGCTGCTCGCCTTCCCGTCCATCCTCGTTGCAATGATGCTGCTCGCGTTCCTTGGCAAGAGCGTGACGAACGTCGTACTGACTTTGGTATTGATCGAGTGGGCGTATTACGCGCGGACTGCGCGGGCGCAAGCGCTCGTCGAAGCGCGGCGCGAATATGTGGAAGCGGCGCGCAGCCTCGCGATTCCAAACTGGCGCATCGTGCTGGTTCATATGCTGCCCAATTGCCTGCCGCCGCTGATCGTGGTCGGCACGCTGCAAGTCGCGCGCGCGATCACGCTTGAAGCAACGCTGTCCTTTCTCGGACTCGGCGTGCCGATCACCGAACCATCGCTCGGGCTGCTCATTGCCAACGGCTACCAGACCATGCTCTCCGGCGAATACTGGACCAGCGTTTATCCGGGACTCGCACTGCTCGCGATTCTCGTATCCATCAACATGGTTGGCGACCGGTTGCGCGAGTTGCTCAATCCGAGGTTCGTGAAATGAGCGGCATGCCTATTCATACCTCCGATACCACGCTCGAAGTCCGCGGTCTTAAAACGCGCTTCCTCACGCGCGAAGGAGAGTTGCCGGCGGTCGAAGACGTATCGCTCAGGCTTGGGCGCGCGTGTGTGCTGGGTCTTGTCGGCGAGTCGGGGTCGGGGAAATCGGTGACGGGATTCTCGATCATGGGACTTGTCGATGCACCCGGCCGCGTGGTCGGCGGCGAAATCCTGTTCAAGGGCAAGAACCTCGTCGGCCTGCCCGAAGCCGAGATGCGGCGCTTGCGCGGCAGCCGTATTGCGATGGTGTTCCAGGATCCGATGTCCACGCTCAACCCCGTGCAACGCGTGGATGCGCAGATGATCGAGGCCGTGCGCGCGCATCGGGATGTAAGCCGGCGCGCCGCGCGCGAGCAGGCAAGCGAAGCACTGGCCGCAATGGGCATCGCGAGTCCCGGCGAGCGCCTGCGTGCCTATCCACATCAATTGTCGGGCGGCATGCGCCAGCGCGTGGCGATCGCGATTGCGATGCTGCATCAACCCGATCTCATCATTGCCGATGAACCCACGACCGCGCTCGACGTCACCATCCAGGCGCAGATCCTGTCCGAAGTGCAAAGGCTGGTGAGGACGCAAGGCACGTCGCTGATCTGGATCACGCACGACCTGTCCGTGGTCGCGGGTCTCGCCGATGACATCGCCGTCATGTATGCGGGCAGGATCGTCGAGCAAGGTACAGTCGATGCCGTGCTCGATCACCCGCAGCATCCCTACACGGCGGGTCTGATCGATAGTTTGCCGAGCCTGAATACGCGTCACCGGCGGCTCACGCAAATAGCGGGCATCACGCCTGACTTGCGCTCGCTGCCGCCGGGCTGCGCGTTCGCGCCGCGCTGCACGCGCGCGAGCGCCGTGTGCATGACGCCGCCCGCCCTTGGTCCGTCGCCCGCGGCAAAAGCGTCCGACCATGGCACGCATCTCGTGCGCTGCTTCCATCCGGGCCGTCACGCCGACGTGCGCAAGGAGACGACGGCATGAGCCAAATCAATACACGCGCGCTCGTTGAACTGCGCGGCGTCAGCCAGCGCTTCGGCGAACGAAACGACAACGCCGCTGCGCGCTGGCTGCGTGAACGAAAGCTCCTAGCGCCGCATGCGGTCACACGCGCGGTCGATCACGTGAATCTCGCGATACAACCTGGCGAAGTAGTCGGACTCGTCGGCGAATCGGGTTGCGGAAAATCGACGCTCGGCCGCATGGTTTCGGGTCTTATCGCGCCGACAGAAGGCGACGTACTGGTCGACGGCGAGATTCGCGAAACGATGTCGCCCGACGCGCTGCGCGCCGCCCGGCTCGCCATCCAGATGATCTTCCAGGATCCCTATTCGAGCCTGAATCCACGGCGACGCGTGCGGGACATCGTTGGTGAGGCGCCGCTTGTTCACGGCATGACCGATCGCGCCGATCTCGACGCGTATGTGGCCGCACAATTAAAGCGCGCAGGTCTCGATCCAGCACTTGCCGACAGATATCCGCACGAGTTCAGCGGCGGTCAACGACAGCGCATTGGCATAGCGCGGGCGCTTGCTGTCAATCCGTCCATGCTCGTCTGCGACGAAGCGGTCGCCGCGCTGGATGTATCGATTCAGGCGCAGATACTCAACCTCTTCATGGATCTGCGCGAGCAGCTCAACCTGACCTACCTGTTCATCAGCCACGACCTGGGCGTGGTCGAACAGTTGTCGGATCGCGTGGTGATCATGTATCTCGGGCGCGTGGTCGAAAGCGCGCCAGTGGAAGAGATATTCCGGCATCCGAACCATCCATACACGCAGACCTTGCTCGCGGAAATCCCACGTATGGATGCACGCAAGAGGCGCTTCACCGCCATTCGCGGCGAGATGCCGAGTCCGCTCGCGCCGCCATCGGGCTGTCATTTTCATCCGCGATGTCCGCACGCAATGCCGCGTTGCAGGACAGAAGTTCCGGCCTTGCGCGGTATCGCTGTTGAACATATCAGCGCCTGTCATTTGAACGACACGCATTGATTCTTCAATCCAGAACACACTTATAAAAAGGAATTGCATCGTGAACCGCTTGATCCTTTCCACGCTGAGCGTCGCGCTTGCCGGCGCGGCGCTGTTCAGTTCGGCTGCATCTGCGCAGACGCTCAACATTGCGTTCGCCGACCCGCTCTCATCGCTTGATCCGCAGTTGAACAACTATGCCGGCGACCGTTCCGTGGACCTGCATTTCTGGGACTTGCTGGTGGAGAACCACGACAACACGCTCGCGCCCGGTCTTGCAACAAGCTGGAAGGCAACGGGCAACGACACATGGGAATTCAAGCTGCGCCATGACGTAAAGTGGCAGGACGGTACCCCTTTTACCGCCGATGACGTAATCTATTCTTACCAGCGCGCCCGCAATGTCCCGGGCACCATTGCGACCTTCGCGGGCTACCTGCGTACCATCGCTTCGGTGAGCGCACCCGATCCGTACACGCTCGTCATCAAGACCAGCACGCCGACGCCGGACCTGCCGCTCAACCTGACATCGGTGCACATCATCAGTAAGCATGTGGGCGAGAAGTCATCGAGTGAAGACTACAACGCCGGCCGTGCAATGGTGGGCTCGGGACCGTACAAGTTCGTTTCATACACGCCGGGCGACCGCGTGGTGATGAAGCGCAACGACGCCTACTGGGGCGCGAAGCCAATCTGGGACACGGTGAACTATCGCTATGTCAGCAATGCGGCGGCCCGCACGGCGGCGCTGCTCTCAGGCGACGTGGACATGATCGACAAGGTCTCCGTTTCCGACTTGCCGCGCCTGAAACAGTCGCCGAAGGTCTCGGTCTACGCCTACCCAGGCTTGCGTGTGTTGCTGCTTCAGCCGAGCTTCCGCGAAGGCCCGAGCCCCTATATCACCGATAACGCCGGCAAGCCCCTGCCGAAAAATCCGCTGCTCGATGTGCGCGTGCGCCGCGCGTTGTCCCTGGCGATCAACCGTCCCGCGATCACCGACCGCATCTTGCAGGGCGCGGCGACAGTCGCAAACCAGTGGATGCCGGCAAAGACCTTCGGTTACAACCCCGAGGTCAAGGACATTCCGAACGATCCCGCGCAGGCGAAGAAACTGCTGGCCGAAGCAGGTTTTCCCGACGGCTTCCAGTTGACCTTGAGCGTGCCGAACGACCGCTATCCGCAAGCGCCGGAAACCGCGCAGGCGGTCGCGCAATTCTGGGCGCGCATTGGCGTGAAGACGAAGGTCGAGGTCATGCCGTGGGCCAGCTACGCGAGCCGCGCGAACAAGAACGAATTCGCCATGAGCATGATTGCGTGGGGCAACGGCACGGGCGAAGCAAGTTATGCGCTCGTGAACATACTCGGCACCGTCGATACGAAGAAAGGCATTGGTTCATCGAACTGGGGGCGTTATAGCAGCCCGGCTGTCGATCACGCGCTCGATGCCGCCACCGCCGAGTTCGACGCGGCCAAGCGCGAAGCCATCCTGCGCGGCTCGGTGAAAGTGGTGAGCGACGACGTGGGCATCATTCCGCTGTTCCACTACGAGAACATCTGGGCCGCGAAGAAAGGGCTGAAGGTGACGCCGGCCGTCAGCGACCGGACAACCGCAATGATGGTCACGCGCAGTGGCAATTGAGGCGGATATGGCTGGCATTATCGAAATCGCCATCTCGCCGGCCGACGACCTGATCGATGTCCCGCGCCACATTACCGTAAGCGGCGCGCAGCCGGACTCGTTGATCGAGTTGCGCACGCAAACCGCACGCGGCGACGGCGCGATCTGGACAAGCCGCGCGGTCTTTCGCGCAGATGATCGGGGCGTTGTCGATGTTTCGCGCGATGCGCCGGTTCAAGGCGATTACAGCGACGTTTCGCCTATGGGACTCATTTGGTCGCAAACTCCGGTTGAGACTGGAAAACGCGAAGTGTTTCCAGCGGACGTATCGGAGGCGTTGACGACTCACATTGAAGTCTTCGACGCCGATGGGCAGCGCGTGACCGCGGGCGTGTTGACGCAGCGCCTGATGGCGCCGGGCGTTCAGCGGCGCGAGATGCGCGTGGACGGCTGCATTGGCACGCTGTTCGTTCCCGCAACGCAGGGGCCGCATCCGGTCGTGCTCGTGCTGAATGGATCGGGCGGCGGCATCAATGAACCGCGCGGCGCGTTGTATGCATCGCGTGGATACGCGGCTTTGGCGCTCGGTTACTTCAAGACGCCGGGGCTGTCCGACTACATCTCGAACACGCCGCTGGAATACTTCCGCCGCGCGCTCGACTGGATCCACCGCGAGTTGCAACCCGCGCATGGCTTCATTGCAGTCAGCGGACAATCGCGTGGCGGCGAACTTGCGTTGTTGCTCGGCGCGACTTATCCGGATCGACTCAAGGCAGTGATTGGTTATGTACCGGGCGCGGTCGTTCATAGCGCGCAAAATGCCGCCGATCCCGCGACGGGCCGTGAAGGTCCCACATGGCTGCTCGATGGCGAACCGCTGCCGCATCTCTGGGAAAACAATCGTACGGCAAGCTGGAAGCCGTTCGACGAAGGTCCGCCGCCCCATCGGCATGAACGCGCAATCCGCACCGCATTGCTCGATGAACAAGCGGTGGAACGTGCCCGGATTCGCGTGGAACGAATCAATGGACCCGTGCTCCTGTTTTCCGGAACCGATGACGGTTCATGGCCCTCGTCCGACTATTCGCGCATGGTCGTCAAGCGGCTTGAGCGGGAACGGCATGCGTATCCGGTTCGCCATCTGGACTTCGACAAAGCCGGCCACGCCATCCTCTTCCCCTACGTGCCGACCACGCAACTCGTGTATGCGCATCCCGTGTCGGGGCGCATCAGCACCGGCGGCGGCCATCCTGCCGCGAACGCACACGCCGACGAAGCATCGTGGCGCGCCGTACTCGATTTCCTCAACGCCGCGACAACTTCAAACGCACGCGCAATGGAGCAACCATGAGAGACACTTACGATCCCGCTACAGATATTGTCGACCGCATCGCGGGTCTTACGCCCGGCTCGGTGACTCATGCCACAAGGCATCAGCGCGAAAAGGTCGCCGACGCGACGCAGCGCAGCTATGACGCGCTGTTCGACCCGGCGCTGCCGGATTTATCGCTTGGCGACCGGTTGCTGGTTGCGCTGTACGCATGCACGTTGTCGAACGCTCCGGCGCTTGCCACGCACTACGCGGAACGGCTTGCGTCCATTGACGTGGATCGCGCTGTGATCAATCAGATCGCTCAGGGTTCCATCGGCACACAGGAGCCGCGCCTGCACGCAATGCTGGTCTTCACGCGCACGCTGATCGAATCGCCCATCAATGGCGATAAGGCCGCGCTCGAACGTCTGCCCGCAGCAGGCATTTCAACGCCTGCCGTAGTCGCCCTGGCGCAATTGATCGCGTTCCTTTCCTATCAGATCCGCCTTGCCGCCGGACTTCGCGCGCTGCAGGCATTGAACGCAACGGAGGCAGCATGAGCCGTCTGATTGAAGCGCATGGATTCACGAACCGCGTGCTCGGCTGGGACGCCTGGCTTGACATCGTGCAACTCGGCGATGCTTCGCCCGAACAAGTCGCCGTGCTCGAAGAAAGTCATCCGAAGGCGAAGGAGTCCGATTACTACCTGTTCCTCGTGCATCAGCCGGAGATCCTGAGGCAGCGTTCGGCTGCGTTCAACGCAATCATGTATGCGCCGGGCGGCCTGCCGCGCGCGGAACGCGAGCTGGCGTCGACCGTGGTATCGCGGATCAACGGCTGCGTGTATTGCGCGTCGGTGCATGCGCAGCGTTTCGAGCAGTTGGCCAGGCGCGACGACGTGATCGAACAAGTGTTCAATGATCCGGTCACCGCAGGAACCACGCCGCGCGAGAAGGCGATCGTGCGGGCTTCGATTGATCTGACGCTTACGCCGGGCCATGTCGAACCGGCTCAGTTGAAAGCCTTGCGCGACGTTGGACTCAGCGATGATGAGATTCTCGACCTGATTCATTCCATCGCCATTTTTGCGTGGGCCAACCGGTTGATGCTCAATCTGGGCGAACCAGTGGGTTGAAGAACGTGAAGTAAATTCGCAAAACCGCATAAGCATCCAACAACAAGTTCTTTGCATAAACACGGCATGACAGGTAGGTATGGATCTCGCTCGCTGACCCTTTCCGACTCCTGTCATGTCATCCAACGCTGAAAGAATTGCCGACTGGCTACTCGCCGGTCTCGAACTGAAAAGCACGCTGTTTCACGTCGGCCAGTATTGCGGGGCGTGGCAGGCATCGACCGCGGGTCACCAGCAAGCCAGCTTTCATGTCGTACTGCATGGCGAATGCTGGCTGCACCTGCCGGCCAGATCCGGGCGCAGCGCGTCGGGTGTGCATCTGACGCAAGGTGACGCCGTGTTTCTCCTGCACGACATGCCGCACTGTCTTTCGCCTTCACCTGCAGCGCCGCCAGCCGGTCAGGAAAGCGCGCGTGCCGGCGCCATGCAGCCCTTGCAATCCGATCAGGAATCGCAGGAGCCGAGCCTCGGCCTTGCCTGCGGGTTCTTCGAATTCCGCTCCGGCCTCGACGACCAGCTGCTGGGCCTGATTCCCGAGCACATCGTCGCCCGTCGCGACTGCGCGGCGCTCGACGGTCCACGCGCCGTGTTCGACCTGATTCGTGCGGAAGCGCATCGTCATCCGGATATGCCGTCGGCGTTGATCACGCGTCTGACCGAGCTGCTGTTCTTCTATGCGCTGCGCTCGGTCGCCGCACGCGAAGACATCGCGCCCGGCCTCTGGTCGCTCATGAGGCGGGCGGAGTTCGCGCCGCTGATCACGGCGATCATCGATACCCCCGCGAAGCGGTGGACCACCGATTCAATGGCCGAGTTCGTTCACATGTCCCGCGCGCGGTTCTGCAAGCAGTTCGTGGAAGCATGCGGCCAGCCACCCGCGCAATTCGTCACGCTGGTTCGTATGAAGGTAGCCGCTACAATGCTTCGAAGCGGCACGCCGACGCCCGACGCCGCGGGACTCGTGGGCTACCAGTCCGAATCGGCGTTCGCGCAAGCGTTCAAGCGTGTGACCGGCGAGCAGCCGGGCGCTTACAGGCGAAACCGGGCGCAAGAGCCAATGGACGCGGTCCACTAAAAAAGACAAACGCGCATGAATCGCAGACGCACGCGCATTGCCGGGAGCACGGCTCATCGCGGACAATGCAGGCTCGACTACAAGGAACCGTCATGAGCCGTCTGCCGTTGCAAACCATTGAAAGCGCGCCTGAAGCCAGCCGCCCTTTTCTCGAGAAGGCGTTGGCGAACAACGGCTTTTTGCCCAATCTCGTGGCGTCGCTCGCGAACGCGCCCGTCGCGCTCGAAACCTATCTGACCGTCGCGGGCATCAACGGACGCAGCGGCTTGACACTCGCCGAACGCGAGACCGTGCAGATCACCGCCGCCGCCGTTCACGGCTGCGGTTTTTGCGTCGCCGGACACACGGCGGTCGCACTGAAGAAGGCACAATTGGACGCGCCGGTAGTCGATTCGATCCGCGATCAGACGCCTGTCAGCGACGCACGTCTCAATGCTGTCGCGGTCTTCACGCGCGCCGTCATCGCGGCACGTGGCGCGGTATCGGATAACGAATTGAGCACGTTCCGCGCGGCCGGCTTCACCGATGCCAACGCACTCGAAGTCGTGCTCGGCGTGAGCCTCGCCACGCTATGCAACTTCGCCAACAACCTGGCGCAAAACGAACTCAACCCGGAACTCGCGGCGTACAAATGGGAACCTCAAGCCAAGGCGAACGCTGCATGACATCCCAAGGGCTGCAGCCGGATACGTCCGAACTCGACGCGTGGCTCGCCACGAATGCCGAAGCTATCGATACAACGCAGGCACTTGCGTCAGAGATCCTGCCTCGGCTCGGCCGCGCAGGCGTGTTTCGTATCGGCGTGCCGGCTCATTTCGGCGGCTCGGGCGCGACCATCGCGGATGCCATTGAAGCCGTGGCGCATGTCGCCGAGCAATCTCTCGCGGCCGCGTTCGTGTTCTGGGGACAGCGGACGTTTATCGAATATGTGCTGCAAAGCTCGAACGAAAGCTTGCGCACGCGCTGGCTGGACACGTTGTTAAGTGGCGAACTCGCGGGCGCAACGGGTCTTTCGAATGCGATGAAATACCTGTCGAACATCGAACCGTTGCAGATGAAAGCGCGCTCGCTCAATGGCGACCAATGGACGCTCGACGGCAGTTTGCCGTGGATTACCAACTTGCGTCCGCAAGGTTTTGTGGCCGCCGCCGCGTTCGATCATGCATCGCAGGAAAGCGGCGTGCCGCCCTCCATCTTCGCGATACCGCACGACGCCAAAGGCGTGACGCGCAGTGAAGACCTTGACCTGATCGCGCTGCGTTCGAGCAATACCGCGGCGCTGCGCGTGGAAGGCACCGTGCTCGACCAATCATTCCGCATCACCGCCGATGCCCCCGCGTGGCTCGCCCGCGTGCGCCCGGGCTTTCTCGGCCTTCAGTGCGGCATGTCGGTGGGCCTTGCACGGCGCTGCCTTGCGGCCGTCGGCGAGGCGGGTCCGGGATCGCGCGCCGCTGTCGCCGGCGAAGCAGAACATCTCGCGAATGAACTTGAAGACCTTACGCATCGTTTGAAAGACGGCGTGCTCAAAGGCATTTTTATTGCAGCACCTGCTGCGCTGTTCGAGATCCGGATTGCACTGGCAGCGGTCGTGGAAGCGGCTGTCGGGCTCGAAGTCCAGGTCACCGGCGGTCGTGGCTACTTGCGCGGACAAGGCGGCACGGCACGCCGCATGCGCGAAGCGGCGTTCGTGCCCATCGTCACGCCGAGTCTCATGCAACTGAAAAACCAGCTCGCGCTGCATGCAAAGGCACACGCCGCATGAGCACGCAGCAGCCGCTTATCGAAGCGCGAGGCTTGAGCCTGAGTTTTCCCGGACGCTCCGTATTGCGCGGCGTGGACCTGAGCGTTCAACCCGGCGAACTGGTTTCCGTCCTCGGGCCAAGCGGTTCCGGTAAGTCGACCTTGCTGCGCATTATCGCGGGATTGCTCAAGCCGACATCGGGACATGTCCTCGTGGATGGCGCGCCGCTCGATGGCCCACGCCCCGACGTCGCCCTTGCGTTTCAGGACCCTTGCCTGCTGCCGTGGTTATCGGTGGAACGCAATGTGGGATTCGGACTTGGCTTCTCGCGGCAACCGTCGCTTACACGTGGCGAACGGCGCGACCGGGTGACCGCCGCGCTCGATGAAGTCGGCCTTGCCCACGCTCGAACCTACATGCCGCGCCAGTTATCCGGCGGCATGGCGCAGCGTACCGCCCTCGCCCGCTGTCTCACGCGTCAACCGCGCGCGCTGCTGCTCGACGAACCCTTCGGCGCGCTTGATGAAGTCACGCGCGCCGACATGCAGCGTCTGCTGCTCAAGGTCGTGCAGGACACGCACGCGGGTACGGTGCTGGTGACGCATGACATAGATGAAGCGTTGCTGGTCTCCGATCGCATCGTGCTGCTCGGCGCGCAAGGTTCGCTGATCGCGCAATGGCGCGTCACGGTGAGCGCGCCGCGTGCGGCCGAGGTCCAGGCGCTGGGCGCGTTGCGCATCGAGATTCTCCAGGCGCTGCAGGATTCCATGGCGCGCGGCAAGAACGCAGCATAAAAAAGGCCGGCACCCGGCTTAACTTTCAATCGATGCAGGAAACGCAGGATCACCATGTGCCAGCTTCCGATGTCCCGCCGCGAGTGGCTGAAACTCGCATCCATGTTTACCGTCGCGGGCGCGGCGCCGTTGCTGAGTTCGTTGAACGCGCGCGCCGCGAGCGATTCAAACGGGCCCGTGCGCATAGGCTATCTGCCGATCACCGACGCCACGCCGCTGCTCGTCGCGCATAACAACGGCTATTTCGATGCAGCCGGCATCGCAGCCGACAAACCAACGCTTCTGCGTAGCTGGGCGCAACTGGTCGAAGCGTTCCTCTCGGGCCAGGTCAACGTAGTTCACCTGCTCTCGCCCATGACCGTCTGGGCCCGCTACGGCAGCCAGGCACCAGCCAAGGTGGTCGCGTGGAATCACGTCAACGGATCGGGGCTGACGGTCGCGCCGTCCATCGCCAAGCTCGGCGATCTTGGCGGCAAGACCGTTGCCGTGCCGTTCTGGTATTCGATCCATAACCTCGTCTTGCAGGACATGCTGCGCTCGCAAGGGCTCGTGCCCGTGCTCAAGAAAACCGATGCCCTCAAGCCCAACGAGGTGAACCTGATCGTGATGGCGCCCTCCGACATGCCACCGGCGCTGGCGTCGGGGCAGATCGCGGGGTTTATCGTTGCGGAGCCGTTCAATGCAGCGGCTGAGGGGCTGAAGATCGGCAAGGTGCTGCGCTTTACCGGCGACGTCTGGAAAAGCCATGCGTGCTGTGTCGTGTTCATGCACGAGCAGGACCTGAGCGGGCGCGCGGCATGGTCGCAAAAGGTCGTCGATGCAATCGTGAAAGCGCAGGTCTGGACACGCGAGCATCCGGCCGAAGCGGCGCAGGTTTTGTCGAAGGAAGGCAAGAACCACTACACGCCGCATACGCCGCAAGTGCTCACGCGCGTGCTTGCACCCTCGCCGGACGAGGCGGGCCGTTATCTCGCCGATCGCGCCATTGTTCATGCGGACTGGCACGAGAAGCGCATCGATTTTCAGCCCTATCCGTTTCCGAGCTATACCGAGGAACTGGTGAAGCGGATGAAGACCACGCAGGTGGAAGGCAACGCGCAGTTCCTCGCGAAGCTCGACCCGGCATTCGTGGCGCGGGATCTGGTCGACGACCGTTTTGTGAAGAACAGCATTGCAGCGGTTGGCGGCATGAAGACCTTCGGTTTGCCCGAAGGCTTCGCGCGTTCGGAGCGTATCGTTGTCTAGCGTGTCTTCTTCATCGTCCGCGCCCGTGGAGGGCGGTTCCAGACCGTCTCCACGCCGGCGCTCGTGGTTCGGGCGTATCTGGCCGGGGATCGCCGGCATCGTGGCGGTGGTGGGCTTGTGGTGGCTCGTGCTGACGGTCGTGGCAAGTCCTGATAGCCTTGCGGCCCAGTTCCTGCCAACGCGCGCCATTGCCGCGCTGCCCTCGCTCATTCGCGATGACCGCTTGTTCGAGCACGTTGTCACGAGCTTGCGCCGCATTGCGGTGGGTCTCGCATGGGCTTTGGTGATAGGCGTGCCGCTCGGATTTTTGATCGGCAGGCTGCGCTGGCTCGATGCCGCGTTGTCTCCCACGCTGCAATTCCTGCGCATGATCTCGCCGCTTTCATGGATGCCGATAGCGGTCATGTCGCTCGGTGTCGGCGATAAAGCCGTGTACTTCCTGCTCGCGTTCGCCGCGTTGTGGCCGCTTGTGATGAGCACGGCTGCGGGCGTTGCGCAGATCGACAAACGCTGGCTGCAACTCGGCGAGAGCCTGGCCGCGACGCGTTTCGAAATGCTGTGGCATGTCTACGTGCCGGGCATCGCATCGCATGTTTTGACCGGCGTGCGGCTTGCGATCGGGATTCTCTGGATCGTGCTCGTGCCGGCGGAAATGCTTGGTGTCAGCGCAGGACTCGGATATCTGATCCTCGATACCCGCGACCGTCTTGCTTACTCCGAACTGACGGCTGTAATCCTGGTGATCGGCGCGCTTGGCTTCTTGCTGGATTACGCGGCGCGAATGGTTTACCGGCGCTTCGGGGCAGGACACGTGGTGGGCGACGAGTAAGAAAAAGGCCACGCGAATGCGTGGCCCGGGCGACGGACTCACTTCACTAATGGTCGCTCATGCTGCGGCGAGCGAAGCCATATCGATCACAAAGCGGTACTTCACGTCATTCTTGAGCAGGCGCTCGTAGGCTTCATTCACAGCCTGTATGGGTACGATTTCAACGTCGCTGACAATGCCGTGCTCGGCGCAAAAATCCATCATCTCCTGTGTCTCGACCATACCGCCGATTGCCGATCCAGCCACCGCCTTGCGTCCAAAGATCACGCTCACGCCCGCGAGCGGTTCCGTATCCGTCAACACGCCGACGAGAGCCATGGTCCGGTCGCGCTTGAGCAGCGCCATGTAGGGATTGAGGTCGTGCCCGACCGGAATGGTGTTGAGCAGGAAATCGAAGCTGCCTGCGTGCGCGGCCATATCGGCGGAATCGGTCGAGACCAGCACTTCGTCGGCGCCCAGGCGGCTCGCATCCTGACCCTTAGCCCGCGACGTGGTGATCATGACCACGTGCGCGCCCAGCGCCTTCGCAAACTTGACGCCCATGTGTCCGAGTCCGCCCAGCCCGATCACGCCAACTTTCTGACCCGGGCCCACGTTCCAGTGCCGCAGCGGCGAGTAGGTCGTGATACCCGCGCACAATAGCGGCGCGACCGCCTTCAAGTCCAGGTCCGCGGACACTTTCACCACGAAACGCTCTTCCACCACGATCTGATCGGAGTAGCCGCCGAAAGTCAGTTGATCGCTGCCGCGTTCCTTCCCGTTGTAGGTCCAGGTCGCGCCTTCCTCGCAATACTGTTCGAGGTTCTCGCGGCACGCCGAACAGTGGCGGCATGAATCCACCATGCAGCCCACGCCTGCGTAATCGCCCACCTTGAACTTCTGGACGCTGCTGCCGACCTCCACCACGCGCCCGACAATTTCATGGCCCGGCACCATGGGATACAGCGCATTGCTCCAGTCATCGCGCGCCTGATGAAGATCGGAATGGCAAATGCCGCTGTACAGGATTTCGATGCGAACGTCATGGGCGCCGGTATCCCGGCGCGTAAAGCTAAAGGGAACAAGCGGCGTGGTCGCGCTATGAACGGCATATCCTCGGGCTTGAAACATGTAAGTTTCCTCTCTGGCTTTGTTGAACATACACGCACAATAACGAGCACATCGCCCCGGCACAAGCTTGATTTTCCGCATGTATCGTTGAATAATCCTGCACAATCATGCGTCCCGACAACCTTTCGCATCTCTCCGCATTCGCCGCCGTCGCCCGTCATGCCAGTTTCCGGAAGGCAGGCGCCGAGCTGGGACTTTCCACATCGGCGGTCAGCTATGCAATCCGCGGACTCGAGGAACGGCTGGGCGTCAACCTGATCAACCGCACCACACGCAGCGTCGCACTGACCGACGCCGGCCAGCGCCTGCTCGAACGTCTTCAGCCAGTGCTGCACGACCTGGGCGACGCGCTCGAGGAAATGAACGACTTCCGCGCAACGCCAACCGGCACGTTGCGCCTGAACATGTCGCACGTTGCCGCGCGGCTCGTGGTCGCGCCGCTCATGTCGCGCTTTCTTGCCGCTTACCCGGACATTGCGCTGGAGATTGTCGAAGATGACAGCCTCGCCGATATCGTCGGTTTGGGTTTCGACGCCGGCATCCGGTTTCAGGAGTCCGTGCCGGAGGACATGGTCGCGGTTGCAATCGGCCCGGCGCAGCGTGGCCTTGTAGTCGCGTCCCCGGCCTATCTGGAAGGGCGTGCGCCGCTGCGCCATCCCAACGATCTCTTCGATCACAACTGCATCCGGTACAGGTTTCCGAGCGGCAGACTCTATAAGTGGGAACTGGAAAAAGACGGCACGCAGCTCGAGATGGACGTCAAAGGGCGCGTCACGGTCGGCACCATGCACCTTGCGTTGCAGGCGGCGCTTGATGGAGTTGGCATCGGCTTTGCCATTGAAGGCTCGGTTACCGAACACATCAACCAGGGGCGGCTCGTTTCCGTGCTCGAAGACTGGTGTCCGTATTTTCCGGGCTTCATGATGTATTACCCGCGCCAGCGAAGAACTTCGTCGGCGCTGCGTGCTTTCATCGATATGGCGCGGGAGGCCGGAGCCGGCCGATCATCCGGCCAAAGCGTTTCCCCGTAGAATCGGGCTATGCCAGAACGGCATCACCCTCGGATACTCGCACGCATTGATGATCACCACGCTCGAAGAACTGCGCGCCGGATTGCCGGCCGGCACCCGGCAACTCAAGCTCGCTTGCGGCCTGACGGAATTTCCACGCGAAATTTTCGATCTCGCCGATACGCTGGAGTCACTCGACTTGTCCGGCAACGCGTTGTCTTCGCTTCCGGACGATCTGCCGAGGCTTGAAAAGCTGCGCATCATCTTCTGCTCCAACAACGCGTTCACTGAATTGCCAGAGGTCCTGGGCAAGTGCCCGAAGTTGAGCATGGTCGGGTTCAAAGCCAATCGTATTGCCAGGGTGACGGGCGCGGCGCTGCCTGCCAATCTTCGCTGGCTGATTCTCACCGATAACCACGTTGAAGCGTTGCCGTCCGAGATAGGAAACTGCACACAGCTTCAGAAGCTGATGCTCGCGGGTAATCGCCTGCGAACCTTGCCACCCACGCTTGCGGCTTGCTCACGCCTGGAATTGCTCAGGCTCGCCGCGAACCGGCTTGATGAATTGCCTTCGTGGCTTGCGTTAATGCCGCGTTTGTCGTGGCTCGCATATGCGGGCAATCCGCTAAGTGAAGCACTCGAAACAAATGCGCTGACCCACACGCCGATCGACCTTGTCGATTGGCAGGATCTTGAGCTTCAACATGTCCTGGGCGAAGGCGCTTCAGGCGTGATCTATCGTGCGGAATATTCGACGGGCAACGGCGCTGCCCAACCGGTCGCGGTCAAGTTGTTCAAGGGCGCGGTAACGAGCGACGGCTTGCCCCACTGTGAAATGGCCGCGTGCATCAACGCGGGCGAGCATCCGAACCTCATCTCGGTACTTGGCAAGGTGCGCGGACATCCGCGAGGAACCGACGCACTCGTGATGGCGCTGATCGATCCGGAATTCAGGAATCTCGCGGGACCGCCGAGCCTCGATTCGTGCACGCGCGATATCTACGCGAACGGTACACAGTTCACACCAACATCCGCGTTGCGCATTGCTTCGGCAATCGCATCGGCTGCGTGTCATTTGCACGCAAAAGGGATCATGCATGGCGATCTCTACGCGCACAACATCCTGCACTGCGGTGAAGGTCGCGCGTTGCTGGGAGACTTCGGCGCGGCGTCGTTTTATGCGCCTCAGGGCGCTCTGGCTTTATCGCTTGAGCGTCTTGAAGTGAGGGCCTATGGCTGCATGCTGGAAGAATTGATCGATCGATGCGAGTCCGTCGAGCCTTCATTGATCGAACTGAAAAACAGATGCCTGAGCGAGAAGAATGATGACCGGCCGCTGTTTGGCGAGATCGTGTCCATCTTGGGCGCGCTAGCCGAAACCAGAAGCTGATCCAGCTAGTGAAGAGAGGCGGGCATGAAGCCCGCCTCTCGGGTTTTAATCAAGATACATTTACGTTAATCAAGGCCCGACTGGCTCCTGAGCGCGCTTGAGTTCCTCCCGCGCTTCGTCCAGCTTGCGCTGGCGGGACGCAATTTTCTTGGGACTATCGCCTTTATCCTGGGCCTTTTTCAAATCGGCTTCCCGGGATTCGACTTTGGCCTGCGCCTGGGTAATGCGGTGCTGACGTCTCTTTTCAAGCGACGCGTCGGAACAATTCTTCCGGGTCTGATCAAGTGCGGTCTGAAGACCCCTGACTTGCGCAGTGTTGCCATGCGCACGCGCGTACTCGATTTGCTGGCTGATCTTGTCCTGCTTTTGCTGGCAAGTATCGCTGTTCGCGTTCGCAAAAGCGCTTGTTGCTAGCACGCTTAAGGTGGCAGCCGCAAGAATACGTCTCATTTTTTCTCCAGGTTGGCAATGCGCGAGAGTCCTAATGTAAACCGTTTCAACGCGTACACCAACCGCGATTGCTCTCCGGCCGATATGCAAACCGCAAAACGATCTAACGGCACGGCAAGCGATCAGCTAGATTTTCGAATCCATACGTGTGCGCCAAAGCGTTAGCCACACCCGCTCCTTGAACCTCAGAAAGGATTCGACGACATGACTCAATTGCCGCCTGGCACGTTATCGGTTGGAGCCGATTACGACAATGTCGCGCGCCGCTTCAGGCCAATCTTCGCCTGTATTGCCGAGAGTGCGGTCGCACGCGACCAGCTCAGGACACTGCCGCGCGAACAAATCGCCGAACTCAAGCAAGCCGGCTTTGGTGCATTGCGCGTGCCGGTCTCGCACGGAGGCGCGGGCGTGTCGATCAAGCAGTTGTTCCGCTTGTTGATCGAACTCGGCACCGCCGACTCGAACCTGCCGCAGGCGTTGCGTGGACACTTCGCGTTCGTGGAAGATGTCGTCAATGCGCCCGCGAGTCCAGAGCGGGACCGGTGGTTCAAACGTTTTGTCGAAGGCGATCTGTTCGGCAATGCATGGACGGAAGCAGGCGACGTTGCGCTTGGCAGCATAAAGACGCAGGTGTCCAGGCGTGATGGCCGGTGGGTCGTGAACGGCGAAAAATACTACAGCACGGGCAGTATCTTCGCGGACTGGATCGACGTCTATGCGCAACGCGCCGAAGACGGCAGCGACGTCATTGCCGCAGTCGCCACGCAACAACCAGGCGTCACATTGAGCGATGACTGGGACGGTTTCGGCCAGCGCACCACCGGCAGCGGCACGACCGTATTCAACAATGCCGAGGTCGAGCATGCGCACATAGTCGACTTCTCGCGCCGCTTCAAATATCAGACCGCCTTTTATCAGCTCTTCCATCTGGCGACGCTGGCCGGGATTGCCCGTGCAGCCGAACTTGACGCCGCCGCCGAAGTGCGCGCGAGAAAGCGCATCTACAGCCACGGCAACGCGCCCCATGTCAGCCAGGACGTGCAGATCCAGCAGGTCGTTGGTGAGATCGCGGCATGGGCCTACGCCACCGAAGCGATTGCGCTGCGCGCGACCGAGCCGGCGCAGCGCGCATATGAAGCACATTTCGCGGATGATGCCGAAGCCGAGAAGCGCTTTAACATTGAAGCAGAAATAGAATCGGCGAAAGGTCAGATTGTCGCGACAGAACTTGCATTGCGCGCTTGCACGCATTTATTCGATGCGCTCGGCGCATCGGCTATTGGAGGCGGCAAGGCGCTCGACCGGCACTGGCGCAATGCGCGTGCGGTCTCCTCGCATAACCCGGTCATCTACAAGTCGAAACTCGTGGGAGACTGGTCCATCAATCAGAAGGAGCCGGTGTACCTCTGGCAGATCGGCGCCGGGCCTGCAAACAAATAGACGCTAACCGCGAGCACGCGCCCTCTGGTTCGACGCGTAGATGTTGTCGCGTACCGGTGCGGCGCCGCCTTCGAGCACATCGATCCATTCGTCGGTGGAAAGCACCGCGGCAAACCGCGATTGCATCACGACAGTGAACACGCGGTGGATCTCTTCGGCGCTCGCATGACCCGCGCGGTTTTCATAGGGCACGGAACCGGTGGCATCGACGAGAAACTCAACCGACATGCCCGCGTGGACCGCGTGCTTCACGGTGGAATCATCGCAGTTGTGCGTCATGTAGCCGGCGATCACGAGCGTGTCGATTTCGTGCGCCTTCAACCAGTCGCCCAGCCCCGTTCCGGCGAACGCGCTGGGCAGCGCCTTCTCGATCACCTGCGCATGCGGCCGTGAACTCACCACGTCATGCAGCGCGGCGCCGACTGATCCGCGCGCGAACAATGGCGACGTTTCGGGAGCGATATTCTGGATCAGCACCACAGGTACGTTGTGGCGGTTCGCGGCGTCGATTGCGCGGCCTATATTTGCAAGCGACACATCGACGTCCGGATATTCAATCAGCAGGTTGCCGGTGACATATTCATTCTGCACATCTATGACGATCAGCGCGCGGCGCGGCGAGGACGGCATGGCGAAGCTCCTGTGGTGTGGTGAACCTGCTCGCGACTATACAACGTCACGTTCAAGATGTGCCTTCAGCGCGTCGATGAAAACGCGCACCATCGGCACCGGATACCGTGCCGACGGAAACACCGCATGAATCCCCGTCGGCGGCCCCGACCATTCCGGCAGCAAGCGCACGAGCCGTCCTGCCGCAACATCGTCGCCGATTGAAAAGTCCGTGAGAAACGCCACGCCGCCGCCCGCGAGGGTCGCGGCGCGGCAGGTGGGCGCGGTATCGGCGAAAAAGCCTGCGTTGAAGCGGATCGTGCGTTTGGCGCCGCGTTTGCTTTCCACCGATACCACCAGCGGTTTCGTCAACGCCGACATGGCCACGAACGGAAGCTTGGCGAACGCTTCGGCCTTGGCGGGCTTGCCCCATGTATCGATAAAACCGGGACTCGCGACCAGCCACTTCACGAAGCCGCCAATCTTCACCGCGCGATAACTCGAGTCCGCGAGCCGCCCAAGGCGGATGGCGACATCCACGCCTTCCGCAACCAGGTCGACCAACCTGTCCGCCGATACCAGTTCGACTTTCAGTTCCGGATGGGTTTGCCGCAAGGCGACCAGCATTGGCGCGATGACGCTTGCGCCGTAGTCGATCGGCGTTGCCACGCGCAGCGTTCCGCGCAATTCGCCCGACCCTTGAGCGAGCGCCGAGATCGCGTCATCCGCCGTGCTCAGGATATGCCGGCAGGCCGTGTAGAACGCGCGTCCCGCCTCAGTCACGGTAACGCGGCGCGTGGTTCGCACGAGCAGGGTGGCGCCGAGTTCCGCTTCGAGCCGCTGCATGTGCGTGCTGACCATGGTCTTCGCGATTCCCAGGCGGTCCGCGGCGGCGGTCAGCGATCCGGCTTCGACAACGGCCGCAAAAACTGCCAGCCGGTTGAGGTTCACTCCGCTCAGGTTGGTCATGTCGATTGTCCACTTTAAGAGGATTGTGTTACCGCGATTATCCATCTTTCAGGATTATTCGGGGCGCACTATGCTGGAAGCATTCGTTCACTTCCTCAACTGTGCCGGAACCCGATAATGCCCGCCACCAACAAACCCCTGCCAAACCAGCCGATCCGTCTGCACACCACCTTGCTCTCCGGACATGGTCATCGTGTGAAGCTTTTCCTGACGCTGCTGGACCTGCCGTTCACGACAATCGAACTCGACATGAAAGCCGGCGACAACCGCAAGCCCGCGCATCTCGCACTCAATCCGTTCGGCGAAGTGCCGGTGATCGAAGACGGCGATATTGTCCTGACGGATTCGAATGCAATCCTTGTATACCTTGCACGCAAGTACGGCGATGCGTCGTGGTTGCCGGAAGATCCCGTCAATGCCGCTGCCGTCCAGCGCTGGTTGTCGCTCGCGGCGGGCAAGATTGCATACGGTCCGTGTGCCGCGCGGCTCGTGACCGTGTTCGGCGCGCCGCGCGACCATGCAGGGGCAATCCGCATTGCGGAAGATCTTTTTGCGATCATCGAAACCGAGTTCCGTGACAAGCCGTTCGCTGTTGGACACGCACCGACGATTGCGGATATTGCCGCGTACTCCTACATTGCGCATGCGCCCGAAGGTGGCATATCGCTCGATCCTTATCCCAACTTGCGCGCGTGGTTAAAGCGCGTGGAAGCATTACCGCGCTTTCTGCCGATGCCTGTAACGAAGGCCGGCTTGCTCGCTGAGTCTGCCTAACGTTTCGGCTTCGACCAACAACCGGTGAACGCTCATGTCCGATACGCTCGTCGCGGTTCCGCCCGCAGGCTGGAGCATTGCTGAATCGCCTTTTCATGCGGGAGAGCTCGCGGCGCAGGAGCGGGTCGGCGTGCGTGAGCGCATGGATGTCAATGCGCGTCGCGGGATTCGCGATTACATGCCGGAGCAGCATCGGATATTTTTTTCGGAGCAGCCATTCATGGTGCTTGGTGGTGTGGACACAGCGGGGCAACCGTGGGCTACGTTGCGTATCGGCGAACCGGGGTTTGTGTCCACGCCCGATGAACACACGTTGCGCATTGCAGGCCGCAGCCTCAATGGTGATCCGCTTGCGGGCACGTGGAAAGTGGGTTCCCTGTTAGGTGGCCTTGGCATTCAGCCTGCAACGCGCAGGCGTAATCGCGTGAACGGAGTTGTGACGGCTATCGATGAACATGCGATTACCGTAGCCGTCAGCCAAAGTTACGGCAACTGTGCGAAGTACATTCAAAGCCGGACGCCATCGCCCATGGATTTCGACACGCAAGCACGTGACGATGAAGCGCCTGTCATATCCGATCATTTGAGCGATGCGGATCGCCAATTGATCTCCAGTGCGGACACATTTTTTATTGCTAGCGCTGATACATCAAAGGATGCGGGATATGGGCGTGGCGCGGACGTCTCGCATCGCGGTGGCAAGCCGGGGTTTATTCGTATCGACGATAACCGCACGCTTACCACGCCGGATTTCAGCGGCAACCTATTCTTCAACACCATTGGCAACTTGCTGCGCGATCCGCGTGCGGGCTTGCTGGTGATCGACTTCGTCAGTGGTGATTTGCTGTATCTGGCCGTGGATGCAGAGATCATTTGGGAAGGGAAGGAACTTGAATCCTTCGATGGCGCCGAGCGTCTGATCCGCTGGCGAGTGCGCGAGGTCAGGCGTACTCGGCGCGCTTTGCCGTTGCGCTGGTCGGACGTTCAATATGCGCCGCAGTTAGTCAAAACGGGAAGCTGGACGAAGACGCCGAGCGCATGGCGGAAGCTTAAGGTATCCGAAGTTCGAGAAGAAGCGCCTGGCATCAAGTCGTTTTATTTTGAACCGGCCGATGACATGCCTCTTCCTCCCTACGAGCCCGGTCAGTTCTTGCCGATCCGCCTGGACATTCCGGGCCATGCGGGACCGGTCACGAGGACCTATACGCTATCCGATGCCTACGATGCGCGGCGTTACCGGATCACGGTCAAGCGAGAGGGCGTTGCGTCGACATGGCTGCACGAGCACGTTAAAGCGGGTGCATTTTTAGAGGCCAAGGCGCCAAGTGGCGCATTCGTTCTCGACCGCACGAACACACGTCCGATAGTCCTTGTCTCTGCGGGCATAGGCATTACGCCGATGATCGCGATGCTTAAAAGCATAGTTGGCGACCCAAATGAACGCTCGGGGCTTGAGCATATTTACTTTATTCATGGCGCGCGTGACGTGAATGAGCACCCGTTCGCTGATGAACTTCACGCCGCAACGAAAGCATTTCCGCGTGTTTCGATTCATCTTAGGGAGAGTCGGGCGGTGAACGCTTCTACGGCGGGGCGTGTGGACATTGCGTATTTGAGGAGCGTATTGCCGTTTGGTGATTATGACTTTTATCTTTGCGGCCCGGCGGCGTTCATGCAGGATTTGTATGGCGGCTTGCGGGGGCTCAACGTAGCTGATGACCGTATTCGTTTTGAGGCGTTTGGTCCTGCCAGCGTCAAGCGAGATAAGGGGCTTATAAACCTGATGCCGATTGTGCCTGAGCGTTTGGCGAAGGTTGTTTTCAAGCGGTCGCAAAAAACGGTGCAGTGGTCTCCGGAGGATGGAAGTTTGCTTGAATTGGCGGAAGCGAATGGCGTGGAGGTGGCGTCGAATTGCCGGTCGGGGGTATGCGGCACGTGTTCCACGCGCATTATTTCGGGCGATATAACCTACCCCGTGCCGTGCGAGGGAGAGGCCGAGGCTGGAATGGCGCTGCTTTGCAGCGCGATTCCAGCGAAAGCGGGTAAAGGAAAGGAGTCGACCGTAGTGATAGATGCGTGAGCGTGAACTTGCCCGAGAGCGCTGGTGGCGAAGCGTGTGGATGTAGGGATACGGAGGGGGAGGGTTTCAGGTGTTGTTGGTTATGGCGTCGAGGGTTCTTTTGAAGTCCCAAACCGATGTAACTGCACGCTCGGGACACTTAAGAATTGGCGGTTGAGAGGCGTTTTCTTTGCTTGGCGTTTTCAAGGTACAAGTGCAACACCTTTGAAATAGGATATGTTGCATGGGACAAAGCTATGAACATCTCAGCGCTGAGGAGCGTGGCTCAATATTTGCCATGAAACTTGCCAACGAAAGCACGCGCGCGATCGCGCGTGCGCTCCGACGTTCGCCAAGTACGATCAGCCGCGAACTCAAGCGCAATGGCTGGAAGTCCGATGAAGAGCGCGGCGACAGAGGACGGCCTGCGATCGCGGGCGCTTACTGCGCGATCCGTGCTGGTCGACGCGCGGGACGGCTTCGCCGCAAACCGCGTTACGAGCGCAAACTGCACGTTGACGGCGCGTTGTGGCCCGAAGTGCGGCAGTATCTGCAAAAGTGTCACTCACCCGAGCAGATCTCAGCCGCACTCAAACTTGCCCACCCTGATGAGCCTGCTTTGAACGCTTCGCATGAAACCATTTACCGAGCCATTTACGCCGCGCCCCGAGGCGAGTTGCGCCGGGAACTCGTCAGCCTGTTGCGACAGGGACGTGGCGCACGCAGGCCGCGCACGCGAGGACAGGACCGGCGCGGCAAGCTCTCCGACATGCTCAGTATTCACGTACGCCCTCCCGAAGCCAACGACCGGCTCATCCCGGGTCACTGGGAAGGAGATCTGATCAAAGGCCTGGCTAACCGTTCGGCAGTGGGTACGCTGGTGGATCGCAGCACGTTGTTTGTGATGCTGGTCAAGATCGATGGCAGTACGGCGCAGGCAGCGCTGGAAGCCTACAGTGCCGCGTTCGCGCCGCTCGATCAGGGACTGCGTCAAACCCTGACCTACGACCAGGGCAAAGAAATGGCGTTACACAAAAAGCTGGCTGAGGCGACGGGCATCAAGATCTACTTCTGCGATCCACACAGTCCGTGGCAACGCGGTATCTGCGAAAACATCAATGGGCTGCTGCGCCAGTTTCTACCCAAGGCGACCGATCTATCGGTATTCTCGCAGCGACAACTCGATGCGATCGCGCTGAACATGAACACCCGCCCTCGAAAAACGCTCCAGTGGCGCACGCCTGGTGAGGTCTTTATTGAAAACTGCGCCAAGCACGGCATTGTCATTGACCCCGCTGTTGCACTTGGAGTGTGAAAGCGCCCTTCGTTTCTTTTTCGCCGTTGGAAAAAGAAATGAAGTCCCGCCACGGACAGTGGCTAACAGTGCTAAAAAGGACCACCGAACAGGAGTCGCGCGCGGGCGCAAAAAACAGCAACCCTGCGCGACCCCCGCCCAAGGGGCTAAAAACGACCTCACCCCCTACTTACTAACCGGCATGGCAAACTCCGCCCCTTTCTCGGTAGATTCCGGCCACCGCTGCATGATCGACTTCTGCCGTGTATAAAACCGCACCCCTTCCTCGCCATAGGCGTGCATATCGCCAAAAAGGCTGCGTTTCCATCCACCAAACCCGTGCCATGCCATAGGCACAGGAATAGGCACATTAATCCCGACCATCCCGACTTCGATCCTGCGTCCGAACTCACGCGCAACGTGCCCATCGCGCGTATAGCATGCGACGCCATTCCCAAACTCATGCGCATTGATCAGGTCAACCGCTTCGGTAAAGTCCTTCACCCGAACGCAAGCCAGCACCGGCCCGAAAATCTCTTCCTTATAGATACGCATATCGGGCGTCACGTTATCGAATAGCGTACCGCCGGTAAAGAACCCTTCCTCATGCCCGGGCACTTTCAACCCACGCCCATCGACAACAAGCGTTGCACCCTCTTCCACACCCAGTGCGATATACCCTTCAATGCGTTCCAGCGCCTGGCGCGTGACGATTGGCCCCATCTCGGCATCGGCTTCCATGCCATTCTTCACGATCAGCGACCGGGCGCGTTCTGCAAGCCGCGGAATCAGTTTGTCGGCGACATCGCCCACCAGCACCGCGACAGAAATCGCCATGCAACGCTCACCCGCCGAGCCATAACCCGCGCCGACCAATGCATCGATCGCCTGATCCAGATCGGCATCCGGCATCACGACCATGTGATTCTTCGCGCCGCCAAGCGCCTGCACGCGCTTGCCGTGCTGCGCGCCGGTCTGATAGATATAGTTCGCAATCGGCGTAGAACCCACGAAGCTGATGGCCTTCACATCGGGATGCACGAGCAGCGCGTCGACCACGACCTTGTCGCCCTGCACCACGCTGAATACGCCATCGGGCAAGCCCGCTTCCTGCAACAAACCCGCCATGAAAAGCGATGCCGACGGATCGCGTTCGCTCGGCTTCAGCACGAAGCAATTGCCCGCTGCAATCGCGACCGGGAACATCCAGCATGGCACCATGCACGGAAAGTTGAACGGCGTGATGCCGGCGACCACGCCAAGCGCCTGACGCGTTGTCCAGTTATCGATACCGGTGGAGACCTGTTCCGTGAAATCGCCCTTCAGAAGCTGAGGAATGCCGCAAGCGAATTCAATCACATCGATACCGCGCGACACCTCGCCTTGCGCGTCGCTGAACACCTTGCCGTGTTCGGCGGTAATGATTGCGGCGAGTTCATCGCGATGCTTGTTCATCAGTTCAAGGAAACGCAGCATCACGCGCGCACGGCGGATAGGCGGCGTTTCACTCCATCCGGCGAACGCTTTCTTTGCGGCTGCAACGGCGGCATCGACGTCTGCTACGTCGCCCAGATGCAGCGTGCGTGCTTCCGCGCCCGTCGCGGGGTTGAAAATCGGCTGGGTACGCGCGCCCGTTCCGGGTACACGGCGGCCCTGAATGAAATGGCCGACGTCCGCGCGATCGCTGAAGCTTTGCATGATGAGGCACCTGATTGAGTAGAAAGTCTGTTGAGTGTAAGAACCCGGAGCATGCCTGCAAAGACGTTATGATTGAAATGATTGTTTTCTATGGTGAACAATGGGTATATGGAAACGCAACGAGTCGAGTCTCTCTGGACACACCTTTACTGGCTGACGATCCTCGCGCAGCAAGGCAGCTATACGCGCGCCGCCACGCGGCTTGGCGTGAGCAAGGCCGCCATGAGTCAAAGGATAGTTGAACTGGAACGCGCCGCCGGTGTGTCGCTGGTGCAGCGCACCACGCGCAGCGTGCGGTTGACGGAGGCGGGACAAAGGCTGGTCGAGCAGACGCGCGGGCAGTATGAGGATATTGCGCAGAGCTTTGCGGGCGTTCGCGATTCGGCGGGAATTGCGCGCGGTGAATTGCGCGTCACCGCGCCGGTTGCCTTCGCGCGACAGCAACTCGTGCCGCATTTATCGGCTTTCCTAAGGGCAAACCCGGAGGTGCGGGTGCAACTGGAGGTATCGGACCGGATCAGTTCGCTTGCGAGCGAGGGTTTCGATCTCGCCATCCGCCATAGCGCCGTCGCACCCGAAACACATGTTGCGTGGACGCTTTGCAAGACGCGATCCGTGATCGTGGCGACACGCGCTTATTTGAAGCGTCGCGGCACACCTTCCACGCCGCACGAGCTGGCCTCGCACGACTGCCTGTTCTACCCGCGCGCGCAGGACGCGCCAGCATGGACATTCGAACGCACGACCGGGCGCAAGGCGGCGGGACGTGTCACCGTGCCGCTCAACGGGCCATTCTCGGCGAACAATAGCGAGACCTTGCGCGATGCCGCTCTCGATGATCTCGGCATTGCATTGGTCCCCGATTTCAGCGCTCAGGCCGCGCTGCGTGCCGGGCAACTCGTACGGCTGTTGCCGGACTGGCAGCCCACGGGCGTATTCGCCGAGCAGCTTTACGTGGTTCGCCCCTATGCATCACACGTGCCGCGCGCCGTGACGGCGTTTGTATCCTATTTGCGCAAGACGTTTGAAAACGGATTCTCCGATTAACGTCTGCGCCTTTGAAGCGCGAGATGATCCGTTCGCTTAGCGATTGGCCGCGCGATTGTCGATCCAGTTGACGATCTCCGCGTGATACGTGCGCGGCGCTTTCGCCACCGTGCGCGCCGCCAGATCCGCCAGCGTCTGTGCTTCCAGCACTTCGTGCATGCGCTTTTCAGCCTCGAGCATGACGGCATGAATGGAACACATGCCGCTTGTCGCCCACTTGGGCGCGGTATCGCCGAAAATTGCGCAGCGCGCGCGAATCTCGCGGCAATCGAATAGGGCCTTCGGCCCATCGACTGCCTGCACCACGTCCAGAACCGTAATGCGCTCGGCGGCCCGGGCGAGCGTGAATCCCCCGCGCGCGCCCTCGGTCGCCACGGTCAAGCCAGCCTTATGAAGCTTGGTGAACAGCTTGGCAACGTAATCCACCGATAACCCCTGCAGTTCCGCGAGATCCCGCACGCTTGCCTCGCTCACGCCGGCGGGCGCATCAGTCAGGTACAACAGGCAATGCAGCGCGTATTCGACGCCTGAACTGATGTGGCTCATCCTATCTCCGACACATTAAATCCTAGTTGCGACATTCTATTCGTTGACGTGGCGTCAGGCAACGACGATTTTTTTGATCTGAAAATGTATTTTTTTGCCACATTTTGTAGGTCTTTTCTCCATATAGCAGCAAGCAAAGTCTGAATGCATGTGCGACGCCATGGCGCTTGCACAATTTATCTCCGCCTCGTAAAGTCGTAGTTATCGCATCAAGAACCGACAGCGAAAACACGATCAACAAACGGAATTTTTGGAAATGACTGATAACCGCAAGAGAATCCTGGTTGTAGGCGCCGGTTTCGCCGGCATGTGGAGCGCACTCGGCGCAGCGCGTTTGCTCGACGCTGCTCGCACACACGGCGAGCAAATCGAAGTGGCCCTGATCGCGCCCGAGCCGTCGCTGCATATGCGACCGCGCCTTCACGAGGAAAATCCGCTTAGCTTGAAAGCGCCTTTGTTGCCGCTTTTTCATGCAACAGGAATTCGCTTTATTGAAGGCAGCGTGCGCGATATTCGCGCCAGGGATCACGAAGTGGAAGCCGTCGGCACGGACGGCAAGGCCTTTACGGTGCGATATGACAAGCTCGTACTGGCCAGCGGCAGCGCGCTATTTCGGCCGCCGGTTCCAGGCCTCGATTCGGCTGCATTCAGCATCGATCAGATCAGCGACGCCGCGCGTCTCGAAGCACATCTTGACGCTCTCGCAAGTCAACCCGACACACCCGCGCGCAATACCGTGGTCGTGGTGGGCGGCGGGTTTACCGGCATCGAGATCGCAGCCGAACTGCCTGCACGCCTGCGCTCGATTCTGGGCGAGCACACCGCGGTCAAGGTGATCGTGATCGAGCAGGCCGACGCCATAGGTCCGGATCTTGGCATGGGACCGCGGCCGGTTATCGAACAGGCGCTGTCCGAACTCGACATTGAAGTGCGCTTGAACGTTGCGGTAAAGAGTATCGATACAGACGGCATCGTTACCTCGAACGGCGAACGCATCAACGCGAAGACGGTCATCTGGACCGCCGGCATGCGCGCCAATGCGCTTACAAAACAGTTCAATGCCGAACGCGACCGGCTTGGTCGCCTGCACGTGGACGCAAGCTTGCGCGTGACCGGCGAGGACGATATTTTCGCTGCAGGCGACGTCGCCTTCGCGGCAACCGACGACGCCGGCAACCACGCGCTCATGTCGTGCCAGCACGCAATGAACATGGGCCGCTTCGCAGGCCACAATGTGGCGGCTGATCTGATTGGCGGCGAGCTTTTGCCTTATCGACAACCGGTGTATGTGACCTGCCTCGAACTCGGGCCCTGGGGCGCCGTTTTTACGGAGGGATGGGACAGGCAGATCAAGCTCGTCGGCAACGAAGCGAAAGCGCTCAAGCGCCAGATCTGCACCGAGTGGATTTATCCGCCGGAAGCCGATCGAAAAGCAGCGTTCGATGCAGCCGATCCCATGGTCACGGTCGTGGCTTGAACGCTGGACGCGGACGGCGTTTCGGAACAACCAGACTAACGTTCGAGGCTTGCTACAAACGCCGCGATGCGCTCGCATGCCTCGGCAAGACGTGCTTCGTCGAGGACAAAACCGAGCCGCACGAAACCCGTTGCGGTTTCTCCGAACGCGCTTGCATCGAGCAACGACACACCCTGAGCGCGAAATAGCTGCCAGCTGAAATCGTAAGCGCTCAGGCCCGTGCCTCTCACGTCGACCATCATGAACATGCCTGCCTCGGGCAAAAGGCAACGCAAGCCGGGCACATTGCGCAGACGATTGAACACAATGTCCCGGCGCCGCCGGTATATCTCGCGCATGTCCGCAACAATCCGCGGACGGTTCTCGAGCGCGGTCATTGCTGCTTGCTGAATGAAACCCGGCAAGCCGTACAACATGCACAACGCGAGCCGTCCAAGATGTTCGACAAGCGCCTTCGGACCCACCACCCAACCCACGCGCCACCCTGGCATTGCATGCGATTTCGACAAGCTGCCGATTGTCACCGTGCGCTCGGCCATGCCTTCGAGCGAAGCAATGCTGACGTGCTCGCGATCGAACGTCAGGTCGGCATAGACTTCGTCGGAGACGATCCACAGATCGTGTTTTTTCGCCAGCGATGCAATGCGCTCAAGATCCTCGCGCGGTATGACAACGCCGGTCGGGTTGCACGGCGTCGCGAAGAAAATGGCTCTAGTACGCGGCGTGATGGCGGCTTCGAGCGCATCGCAATCCAGATGAAATGCCTTCGCCAGATTTACGGCCACGGGCACGAGCGTCGCGCCGGTGACGCGGACGCTGGCTTCGTAAGTCAAGTACATCGGTTCAGGCACGATGATCTCGTCGCCCGCTTCGCACAGGCACATGGACGTAGCGAAGAGTCCGTTCTGCGCGCCCGCCACGACGATCACGTTGTTCTCATCGATGTCTTGATTGCCGGTCTGGCGCACGTGATCCCGCGCAATCGCAGCACGAAGCGGCGCGCGTCCAACCACTTCCGCGTAGTGCGTGTCGCCTTCGCGCAGCGCATCAATAGCACGATCGACGATCACTTCGGGTGTCGCGAAATCCGGATCGCCAACACTCAGAATGATGACGTCGTTGCCTTTATTGAAGGCTTGCTGCGCCGCGTGATGAATTTCCCATGCGGCAGTGCGCTTGCCTTGCAGACGCCCGACGAGATTCGAATACTTCATGCGGCCACTCCGTTGAAGCGCGACGAATGAACCGGCACGCGTGGATGGAATCTGATCCGCTGGATTATAGCGGCGGTCTTGTCAGTGGCTGACGCCGAGGTTCGCCGCAAGATAGTCCAGCAACGCCTGCACGCGCTGAGGCCTGCCCCGGCGCGTTGGCATCAGCGCGATGACTGGCGCGCTGCCAAAGTCCCATTCGCCAAGCAGCCGGACGAGCTTGCCCGATGCAACCGCATCCGCCACGTCCCATTGCGAACGCAGCACGAGGCCCAGGCCATCTTCGGCCCAACGGCGCGCAACGCTGCCGTCGTTGGTGCTGAACGCCGCGCTGACACGCAGCGCAAGCGGCGTCGAATTCCGCGCGCCGGCTCGCGAGCGCCTTCGGCGTATGCGCCAGAGCGTCACGTCTTCATCGTTCTCGCGGATACAGATGCAATCGTGATCGAGGATCGCGCGCGGTTCGCGTGGATATCCGCGCGCCGCGACATAAGCCGGGCTTGCGCATAACCATCGCTCGTTCGCAAGCAATGTCCGCGCGGTCCACGACGTGTCGCGCACCGTGCCGATCTGGATGACGACGTCAGCATCGTGGCTATGCGGCCAGGGTGTTTCGAGCAGATCGAGTTGCAGCCGAATCTCCGGGTTCTCGCGCGCAAAACGCGCGAGCAAGGGTGCAACGTGCACACGGCCGAAGCCGAACGGCGCCGCAATGCGGATGTGACCCGCGAGGCGCGCGGTCTGGTCGCGGAAGGTATCGGGAAGCGCTTCGATTGCCGCGAGCAAGCCCTGGGCTTCGCGTGCGAGCCTCGCGCCGTCGGCAGTCAGCGACATGTTCCGGGCATCGCGCGTGGCGAGCGTTACGCCCAGCGTTTCCTCCAGCTTCTTGAGCCGCATTGAAAGCGCCGATGTGGTCACGTTGAGCACACGCGCCGCCGCGCTAAGCGATTCCGAGTGCGCAAGCGTGGTGACGAGCCTGAGATCGGCGAGTTCCATCGTTCAATTCAGTTTAAGGATAGATGTGATCCGATTTAACCATACCTTAATGTTTTATCGGTAGAGTTGTGCCCATCATGCCAAATCAATCTGCCTCGAATTATCCGAAAGCAGTGCTGTTCGACCTGCTGACCGCCCTGCTGGATTCATGGACCCTGTGGAACCGCGTGGCTGGCAGCGAAGCCGCTGGCCGCGCGTGGCGCGCGGAATATCTGCGGCTGACCTATCACTCCGGCGCGTATGTGCCTTACGAAGAACTCGTGCGTCAGGCCGCGTTGCAGGTCGGCCTGAATGAGTCGGCCGCGCGCACGCTCGACGCCCAATGGCTGCATCTTGCGCCATGGAGGGGCGCCCGCGATACGCTGCGCAGACTCGTGCCGCACTGCAAGCTCGCGATCGTAACGAACTGTTCCGAGCGGCTCGGCAAGCAGGCTGCGGAACTGTTCGATATCGATTGGGATGTGATCGTGACAGCGGAAAGCGCGGGCTTCTATAAGCCCGATCCACGGCCTTACCAGCAGGCGCTGGATCGCCTTGAAGTAAGCGCTCACGACGCTGCGTTCGTCGCCGGTTCGAGCTATGACATGTTCGGCACCGCCAGGCTCGGCTTGCGGACTTACTGGCACAACCGCGTGCATCTCCCGCTCGTGGAGGGAGCGCAGGCGCCCGAAGTCGAAGCGCCGACGTTCGATGCGTTGCTGCCCTGGCTGCGCGATTTCGGTTTATCGAAGGAAAACTCCGCACAATGACGCTCGACCAGATCGAAACACCCGCCGCGTTGATCGACCGGCCGCGCATGATGCGCAATATCGAGCGCATGCAGTCGCATATGGACGCGCTCGGCGTGGCGTTCAGGCCGCATGTGAAGACGTCGAAGTGCGTGCAGGTGGCGCGTGCGCAACGCGATGCGGGCGCGCGCGGCATCACGGTATCCACGCTGAAGGAAGCCGAGCAGTTCTTCGCGGCCGGTTTCAGCGACATCCTGTATGCAGTGGGCATGGTTGCATCGAAATTACCGCGCGCGCTGGCGTTGAAGCACGCCGGCTGCGATCTGAAACTCATCGCCGATAATCTCGAATCGGCGAACGCCATCGCGGAGTTTGGCCGCTTGCATGGCGAGACTTTCGAGGTCTGGATCGAGATCGATACCGACGGTCACCGCTCAGGCGTCAAGCCCGGCGAAGCGCGTTTGATAGACATCGGCCGCGCGCTGAACCAGGGCGGCGCGCGTCTTGGCGGCGTACTCACGCATGCAGGTTCGAGCTACGAACTGAACACGCCGGATGCACTCGCCGCGCTCGCCGAACAGGAGCGCGCCGGTTGCGTGCACGCGGCCAAGCGGTTGCGCCACGCGGGCCTGCCGTGCGATGTCGTCAGTGTCGGCTCCACGCCAACGGCCCTCGCCGCGCGGCATCTGGAGGGCGTGACAGAGGTGCGGGCAGGCGTCTATGTGTTCTTCGATCTCGTGATGCGCAACGTTGGCGCGTGCGATACCGCCGATCTGGCGCTGAGCGTGCTGACCACGGTCATCGGGCATCAAGCCGACAAAGGGTGGGCCATTCTCGATGCCGGCTGGATGGCGATGAGCCGCGACCGCGGCACGGCGAAGCAAACGCACGACTATGGTTACGGGCAACCATGCACGCTGGATGGCGCGCCGCTCGAAGGCTACACGCTTGCTGGCGCGAACCAGGAACATGGCATTCTCGCGAGTACGGGTCAGCCGGACACGGATATCGCCGCGCGCCTGCCCGTGGGCACGCGGCTCCTGATCCTGCCGAACCACGCCTGCGCGACCGGCGCACAATACCCCGTGTATCACGCGCGCTCGGGCGAAGGCCGGATTGAGGTGTGGGAGCGGTTCTACGGCTGGTAAGCCCGGCGCGACTTGTCAGATAACGTTTTCACAAACCGGGTTCCCGCGCGCGTGGCGCGCTCAGGCGCGGCGCTCCATTTCGGCTGATCGCGACCGATTTTCCGGCTTCGCGGCCGGCACCATCAAAAATATTTGTGTCATAAGGTCAACAGACAACCTTTTTGTCCAACTATACTTACGGCCTTCTGACTTCCTGGCTTGCCGGTGTCGCCAATCAAGGGCCGATTCCCCATGGCAGCAATGAAGCCAACGCATCGCCATGACTGAAAAGCGCCGTCGTTCCAGCCTGATATCCCGCTATGCGCTGATTGCCGTAACCGTTGGCGCCACGGCGGGATTGTTTGCATGGGCCGGCGGATGGGTGCATGGGCCGATTGGTCAGCCACCGCTTACCTCGAGCCGCCTGATCGATGCGTTCGAAGCCAATACGGGTCCGCATCCCGGCTTTCGGCGCAATCATGCCAAGGGCGTATGCGTGAGCGGCCGGTTCGAAAGCAACGGCAACGGCACGCAGCTTTCGCGTGCAAGTGTATTCAGGCCGGGCGTGGTGCCGGTGGTCGGCCGTCTCTCGGCGCCGGGTTTCGATCCGACGCAGGAAGACGACACCGCCATGGTGCGCAGCCTGGCACTCAGCTTCACGTTGAGCCATGGCGAGCAATGGCGCACCGCGATGAACTCCGTGCCCATCTTCGCCGTCAGCACGCCACAAGCGCTGCTGGAGCAGCTGGCCGCTTCACGGCCGGACGCCGCGAGCGGCCGCGTGGATCCGGCGAAGATGGAGATGTTCCTTGAAAAGCATCCTGAAACAAGGGCTTTTCATGAATGGCTGTCGAGTCACCCGGCTTCATCGACTTTTTATGACGCCAGTTATTTCAGCATCAATGCGTTCAAATTTACCAACGCGGCCGGCAACACGCGCTTCGTGCGCTGGAGCGTAGTGCCGGATGCGACGTACCGGCCCGTCGCCGCGAGCGCCGCGCGGGATCCTGATTTCCTCGCGCACGACCTGAGCAAGCGGCTCGAGCGCGGCCCGGTGCGCTGGCATCTGATGATCACGCCGGCCGGTCCGGGGGACCCGACGAACGACGCCACGCGCGTCTGGCCAGAAGAGCGGGAATTGCATCGCGTGGATGCGGGCGTGCTGGTGATCGGCCGGGCGGAATCGCAAATTGATGGACCTTGTCGCGATATCAACTTCGATCCGCTTGTTTTGCCGGTTGGAATGGAGCCGTCGGACGACCCCTTGCTGGCTGCGCGCTCGTCGGCTTATGCGGTTTCCTTCAATCGCCGGACACGGGAAGAAGCATTAGCAGCACAGGCAGCAAGTAACCGGCGCTAGGCCTCGCGGTTCGCCGCACGGCTACACGGCGAGATGTCCGATCTCAAGTTAAAATTCACGGTTCGTTTCACGCAGCGCTCGCGTGCATGCTGCCAGCAGCATTCGGACAAGACACTGGTACCAGGAGATATTCGTTCGATGAACGGTGCAGACTTACCAAGCATGCTCCCCGAGATGCTGCCGCGCTTGTGGGCCTTCGCGCTGCGCATATCGGGCGACCGGCACGACGCCGAGGATCTCGTCCAGCGGGCGTGCCTGCGCGGCCTCGAACGGGCGCATCAGTTGCAGCCCGATACGGCCCCGTTAAGCTGGATGTTCTCAATTGTCCATTCCACCTGGATCAACGAGTTGCGGGCGCGAAGCGTGCGCAAACGTTCAAGCATGGAATGGGATGACGACTTCCTGGAAAACGTTGCCGACCCGGTCGACAAGGGTCCGGAAACGCAACTCATGCACAGCCAGATCATCAGCGCCGTGGAACGCCTGCCCGAAGCGCAGCGCGTGGTCATGCTGCTGGTCGCGGTCGAAGGCTTGAGCTATCAGGAAGCCGCGGATGTGCTCGAGGTTCCTATCGGAACCGTCATGAGCCGTTTGTCGCGCGCACGGCAAGCCGTCGGCGCGCAATTCGGCGCGCAGGAACCGAAGCCAAAAGCATCGGCGACGCGAAAGGATTCAATCGCATGAAAACCGAAGAAGTCACGGAAGTGACATTAATGGCCTATGTCGACGGCGAACTGCCGCCGGCCAAGCGCCATGAAGTCGAGGAACACATACGCGCTTCGTCCGAAGCCGCGGAGCTGGTTGCGCTGCTGAAGACGTCGCGCGTGGATTATCAGGACGCGTTCGCCACGCAGAACTTGCCGCCCGTTCCGGATTCGCTCACGCAAAAGATCGCAGCGATGTCCCGCGCGCATGCGGGCAAGACCGCCGCGCCGACAGTCGCGTTCGCCGTCAATGACAGCGCCATGCCAGCGTCTGCAAAAGCTCCCGCCGCGCCCGTTCGTTCGCGCTTGCGAACCGTGCCGGCGTGGCTTGCCGCGGCGTGCGTGGCGGGCGCGTTCTGCGGCGGCTTGTTCCTGCGGCTCGGCCCTCTGCTGGAGCACGGCGCACCGGGATCGACAGTTGCAAGCAATCTCTCGCCGTGGGTGCAGGCGGCCACGGGCTACCAGAAGCTTTACACCCGCAACACGCTGGCTTACGTCAACGAGACTGCGGAAACGTCGTCGAGAACTGTCGATGACATCCGTCGCGACGACGGTCTTGCGCTGCGCATTCCGGACTTGCGCAGCGCCGGCCTGACGTTCAAGACGGTGCAGCGGCTGCGTTTCAACAACAAGCCGCTCGTGCAGATCGTGTACCAGCCCGAAAAGGGCGAACCTGTTGCGCTATGCGTGATGAAGGACGTGAAACCCGATCAGGCGGTTTCGGGCCAGGATGTCGACGCCATGCGCGTGGTCACCTGGCGTCAGGCCGAGCTGAGCTACGCGCTGATTGGCAAGCCGGATGGCGTGGACCTCAATGCGCTTGGCAAGCGGATCTCTAATCGCGAAGTGGAGCAACTGTTTGGCGACGCGGGTTCTGTGTTCCCGCCGATTGCATCGGTCAGCTGATTTTTCACAGCGTGTACGCCGTGGCGCGTTTTTGCCCGCGGCGTTTTCTCCTAGCGACATTCAAAACATGTGGGTTGCACGAAACACGGTTTAAGCGTCCGCACAAAAACACAGTTACACTTGTTACAGGTTCGGCTCTGCCGGAATCGCATGTTTTGTATGGCCGACTATTTTAAATTGGCACATATGGAATTTTGGCGAAACCTGAAGTGTTCTTCATATAGCGCCGGTTCCACTTGAGGCGTCGTCGCGCGGTTGGGGCGGTCTCAAGCGGCCTATTCCTGACAGTCCGGCGTTGCCGGCAGCGCAACGGGTAGTTATGCTGGCTGTTCCGGACACGCGGATTTGGTTATATATCAGCCATTACAAACTGTGATGAAGCAGTAGGTCCTCGAAGGTCGATTGCAATCGCGCAACGAGCAGTTGCTCGTCGCCGGAAGCAATAAAGGGCACGAGAGAAACAAAAACATAAATCATCAGCGAAAGCGAACTGCTTAAGTCTTATGAAATCGGACGATACCCTGCTGATGGCCTACGTGGACGGCGAACTGCCGCCGCACGAACGCGAGGAAGTCGAGCGCGAACTGCGCACTTCTCCCGACGTGGCTGAGCGCGTCGCGCTCTTGCAGGCATCGCGGCTGCCGTACCGCGACGCGTTTGCCGGACAGAAGTTGCCGCCCGTACCGGCCAGCCTGACGGCGAAGATAGAAGAGATGGCGCGCGCGGCAAAGATCAAGGCGGCCACGCAAACGCAGGCCGCGATTGCCGAAGCCGATGTCAGTGTCAATGATCCAGTGGCCGAACGCGTGCCCGGAAGCCCTGCTTCGTCCACTATCCGCTCGCGGCTGCGCGTGGCCCCGGCGTGGCTCGCCGTCGCGTTCCTCGGCGGCGCGTTCGCGTGCGGACTCGTGCTGCGGCTCGGACCCGGCGCGGGACCGGCTTCGACCGTGGGTGCATCGATTGCATCGGTGGGAACGGGTGTATCGCCGTGGATTACGGCTGCGGCCAGCTACCAGCAACTCTATTCGCGCGAGACGGTCGCGAACGTCACCAGCGACACGGATCTGTCCATCAAGACCGTCAACGAAATCCGCCAGGACGACGGCCTCGCGCTGCGCATTCCGGACTTGAGCGCGGCGGGACTGACGTTCAAGCGCGTGCAGCGGTTGCGCTTCAACAACAAGCCGCTCGTGCAGATTGTGTATCTGCCCAAGGAAGGCGCTCCCATTGCGCTGTGCGTGATGAAAGAGGTCAAGCCGGATGCGGCGGTGGCCGATCAGAAAGTGGCGTCGATGACCGTCGTCACCTGGCGTCAGGCCGAGCTCGGCTATGCGCTGATCGGGCAGCCTCAGGGCGTCGACCTGACCGCGCTTGGCAAGCAGATTTCCAGCAGCCAGGTCGCACCGCTCTTCAGCCGTGACGAATCGCGTGCGGCAGGCGCAGCGCTGTTGGCATCGGCGAAAAACGCCTTCACTGCGCGCCCGGTTTCCTAGGCGCGGAATAATTTCATCGCTTCGCTGTTGTGTTTAATGCGCCGGCCATTTCCTGGCTCGCGGCGCATTAACGCACAGCGAAACGCATGAGACATCGCCTTCATTACTTCCTGTTTCCTTCGCGCTCGCACCCGCCCTTCAAACGCTGTCTGCGCGGCTTGCTCGCGCTCGGCGTTTTATTCGCGGCGCCGCACGCGCATGCCGGCTGGACTATTGCGAGCGCCGACGCGCCGGTCACGATCGTTCGCACGACGAATGTCTATCAGTTGAACGCGGGACAGGCGCTGCGTGACGATGACCTGATTGAGTCCGCGCCGCACAGCATGGTCCAGCTACAGGACGACGCAGGCAATCTGCTGGCGCTGGGCGCGCAGACGCGCGTGCTGCTCCAGGCGGGATCACGCGTGTCGCTGCTCGACGGCTGGCTGAAGGTCGCGCATGCATGCGCGACGGAGCCGTGCACGACGCCTGCCATCGATACTGAACGGGGTTCCGTTGAACCCGGCGCGAATGCTGCGGCAGTCGTCGCGGCCCTTCCCGGCACCAATGGCGGCAAGTCGACAATCGCCGTATTCAGCGAGAGCGGCACGCAAACGTTAGCCGTCTCCGCACGCCGAAGCACGATCACGCCGGGCAGCTTTGCTTATGTGACCGCGAGCGCGCCGCCGCAAATCGCGCAGCGTCCATCAAGCGCATTTCTCACCGACATGCCGGTCGCCTTCCGCGATGCGTTGCAGCGTCTTCCCGTGACGCCGTCCGCACATGACAGCGGATCAAAACCGCTGCGTGCCGCGACCTATGACGACGTGTCCGCGTGGCTCGCAAGCGACTTGCCCGCGCGCAAGCGTTTTCCCGCGCGCTTCCGTCCGCGCTTGGCCGACCCCGCGTTTCGTCGCGCGGTCGATCAGAACCTCAAGGCGCTGCCCGAGTGGCGCGTGCTGCTCTATCCGCCCGCACCGCGGCCCGACGCGCGCCAGCGCGCGCTGCATGCGCTTCGCGTCGACTCGTCCGCGTGGCCCGCGAACTCACTCTATCTGCACCCATGAAACGCAAACTCTCCCTTAGCGTCAAGTTCAACCTCGTGTTTCTGTTCATCTTCGCAATCGCATTGAGCGCGGCGGGCGTGGTCGCGGACCGCCTGCTGCAAAAGCAGGCGCTCGATGAAACCGTGCACGACGCCAACGTGCTGATCAGCGCGGCTGCATCGATGCAAAGCTACACCGCGACCCACGTCACGCCGCTGCTCGCCACGCAGATCAAATACCAGTTCGTGCCCGAATCCATTCCCGCGTTCTCGGCCATCGAAATGCTGAACCTGCTGCAGAAGGATTTCCCGAACTTTTCCTACAAGTCGACCATGCTCAATCCGACCAATCCGCGCGACCGCCCGACGGATTGGGAAACCGATGTAATCACGCATCTGCACGACCATCCCGACCTGAAACAGATGACCGGCCAGCGCATCTCGTCCGGCAATCCGACGCTGTTCCTCGCGCGGCCAAGTCGCATCACGGACGTGGCGTGCATGCAATGCCACAGCACGCCGAGCGCGGCGCCCGCCACCATGATCGATAAATACGGCTCGGCGAACGGTTTCGGCTGGACCATGAATGACGTGATCGGCGCGGAGTTCGTCTCGGTGCCCATGACACAGCCCATAGAACGCGGCCGCGCTGTCTGGCGCACCTTCATGCTGTCGTTGACGGCAGTGTTCGCGGTCGTGCTGATCGTGATGAACGTAATGGTGAACATGCTGATCACGCGGCCAATTCAAGCGCTCTCGCGCGCCGCCGACGAAATGAGCCTAGGCAAGCTCGCCGAAACACCGCTGCCGACCGGAGGATCGGATGAGATTGCGTCGCTGGCGGTATCGTTTGGACGCATGCGCACGAGTCTGGTTGAAGCGTTCAAGATACTCGACGAAGAGCCGCACGAATCATGACCGCCGCAGCCGATACCCCTTCCGAACTCGGCCGATACCGCATCGAGCGTGTGCTTGGACGCGGAGCGATGGGCGTGGTGTATCTGGCGTTCGATCCGCAGATCGAGCGCCATGTCGCGCTCAAGACCATCCGCCACGAGTTGTTGCCGAGCGGTTCCGAAGGCGGCTCGCTGCATGACCTGACCGCGCGTTTCCTGAACGAAGCGCGTGCGGCGGGCCGGCTTGCGCATCCGAACATTGTTTCGGTGTACGACTACGGCGAAGCGGCGGACACCGCGTACATCACGATGGAGTATGTGCGCGGCGAGAGCCTTGCCGCGCGGCTCGTGCAACATGCCCGGACCCAAACGCGCATTGAACCGGCGCGTGCGTTGGGCTGCTTCGTACAGCTGCTCGATGCACTCGATTACGCGCATCAGGAAGGCGTGATTCATCGCGATATCAAGCCTGCCAATTTGCTGATCACGCAGCGCGGCGAGTGCAAGATCACGGACTTCGGCATTGCGCGAATAGAAGCGTCGCATCTCACGCAACTGGGTACGGTGATTGGTACCCCTAGTTATATGTCGCCGGAACAGTTCACCGGCGAAACCATTGACGCACGCGCCGATCTGTTTTCCGCCGCCGTGGTGCTGTACGAAATGCTGACCGGCGTGTGTCCGTTCGCGGGCACACCGACCGTGGTCATGCGGCAAGTGTTGAGCGACACGCCGAAGCTGCCATCGGAAATCGCGCCGGATCTGCCGGGTTATATCGACGCCATCTTGATGAAGGCGCTTTCCAAGCGCCCCGACGATCGATTTTCTTCCGCGCGCGAATGGCGCGACTTGCTGATGGGCGCGCTCGGTGCAGCGCAATCCGACGATAGCGATCAGACGGTCATCGCGTTTGCGAAGCCGGTCGCATTGCTCGAAGCGCCTGAACTCAGCGAGCCGTCAATGGAATGGCCGCCCGAACTGATTGCGCAACTGGAGGAGCGTCTGGCAAGTCACGTAGGGCCCGTCGCGACGATCTTGCTGCGTCGTGCAACGGCCAGGTCGTCGGACTTCAACGCGCTGCGCGAGCGGCTTGCCGCGCATTTTCCGACAGACGCCGCGCGTCGCGATTTCAATTCGCTTTTGATGCGGCTGGAAATGCCGGGGGACGGATCGCGGGTTTCCTCGAGCATGAAGCGGACTTCAATGCCCGGGAACACGTCGATGGTCCGCGCGAACCTTGAGCCCGCGTTGCTGCAGGACGCAACGCTCAAACTGGCCGCGTATGTTGGGCCCATAGCGCGGGTCATAGTGGCGCGCGCTGCTGCAAACGTGCCCGATACCGACGCATTCTACGAGCGTCTTATAGAAGCTGTGCAGAACCCGAAAGACCGCGATGCGTTGGCGCGGGATTTCGGTATCGTCCCCGATTAGCCTTCCAGCAAGCGCAGGAACAGCGCCGCGTCCAGCGCGCCCTCATGCGTGTGCAGCGCTTGCGCCGCTGTCCACCACACGCTCGCCGCATTGTCCTCGTTCAAAAAGCGCCTGAACGTGTCGCGCCAGACGAGCGTCTCCGCACCGCTGTCGAGTTGCGCCAGCTCGGCCTCGAATGTGCTCAGCGAAAAGCTCGCCTTCAACGTCGATAGCGCCAGTCCCGCAGCATGTTCGTACCACGCGGAACTGCTGCGCAGCCAGTCGTGGAAAACAGTGTGATCCATTGGACGGGCCACGACCAAAGGAAAATAACGCCCAACCGCGTCGATGCCCGGCATCATCACGCCTGCATATGCTTCGTCATCCATAACGCCGGGTTTCATGGCGAAGCACCATAGCGGCATGCCAAGAAAGTCCTGCAGCCATGCTTCGCCGAACCGTTCACGTGCCTTGAGCAAGCCGCGCTGCAGCCACGCATCCCATTGCACGACAAATTCCCGCGACAAACCCCGTCCGACGAAATCACCATGCGTGCGCACTTTTCCGTAGAAACCCGTGCCGGCTTCTTCGCGTTTCATCATAGTTGCGCCGGGCAGCGAAAGCGGTCGAGCACGCCCGCGCGAAACGGATTGACCACGCTGCTCGCGGTGAGATCGACCGTGACCAGGCCGTTGCCGAACGCTGCCTTGAAATGATCGGGTTGGCCCGCTGGCGTAATGCGGGCTGTATCGAGCAGATGGAACAACGCCCACGGACCGTCCGCGTGCGGCGTGCTCGTTTGCGCAGGTTCAAGTTCCACGTGCGCTTGTCCCGTGCCTTTACCGCTTGGCCACTGGAATGCTGCTGTGGCGCCCGGCGTGCTGTCCGTGGCAACCAGTTGCACGCCGTCTATATCGAGTACAAAGCGTTTGACCGATGGATCGATGGCCGCAAGCTTCGCCGAAAATCGCACCGATACATCATGGCCGCCGTCGCGAAAGAGCGCATCGCGAATCTGCGCGGCGTTCTGAAACTGGGCGAGCACATCATCAGGAATGCCGAGCGAACGCGCTTCCGGACGCCAGCGCCACACGGCTCCCGACGTATCCACGCGGTTCTGCAGGTTCTTCTGGAAGAAGTCGTCAATCAACCCACCGGGCGCGAGAATGCGGCCGAAGTCATCGGGCGCGGCGTCACGCGTGGAGGTACGCACGAGCGGATAGCGGCCGTCGAGCGCCTGCCTGCAAGCAGGTGCAACAGCCGATGCCCACAGCGCCCGAAGCTGCGCGCGCTGGCTTTGGACCTGCACCGTGTCGGCGTTATCGGCGACGCCCTGCAGCACCGAACCCAGCGGCGCGGGCGCACCTTGCGCGAGCAGCTTGAGGCGGTCGAGCGAACCTGTCGGCGGCAGGGGCAGCGATTGCTTGCGCGCGGAATCGACCGCCTGCAACGTTGCGGCGGCTTCCTTCAATGCATTGATGGAGTCGTCCACGGGCGCACCGGACGCCGCGCCGGGCTTGCCCGCCAGATCATGCAGCGCCTGGAAATGCGTGTTGACGAGCGCGGCGCTGTCGGCGGCCGCGGCAGGCTGCGCTTGTCCTTCCGCTGATCCACTGCCCAAGCTCTTGCGCAAGGCATCGAACTTGCCCGTGGCAGCGCCAGTCGCAGCGCTGGGCGCGACGAACGTGGTCTCGACCGACGCCGCCTCGATCAATGCGCGCAGCGGCGAATTCTGCGATCCCATCAGGTTGGCCACACGCGCTCCCTGATCGGGTGCGGAGAACGGCACGACGCCGACATCGCCAAGCAGGCCATCCCATTGCCGGATACTTTCCTCGCAATACAAACGCGTGAGCGCAGTACGAAGATCGTCGATACCCGCCGCATCCGGTTTCGTTTCAGCGCGTCCCAATACCCAGTCATCCTTCGCAATGTTGGCAAGCGTCATCTCGCGCAAACGCAGGAACGCGGTGAATCCGGCTTGCGTATAAGCGCCATCGATACCCTGCGTCAACGGCGTTCCGCTCTTGCGCACGAACACAAGCAAACCACTCGGCCCCGCCGCCTTTGCGATCGAAAAATCAGCCAGATGCAGTTGCGAAAGCTGCTGCTGGATACGGCTGTTCAGACGCTGCGCAAGCGGCACGCGGCTTAACGTTGCGCGCGCTTGTGCAATCAGGTTCTGATCGAGCGGCAGGTTCGAGTCGAACTGTCCACGGCGGAAAAGCGCTTCAAGATGCTGGTCGATGCTCGCCCGCTGCGCGTCGCTTGCCGTCCTGAGCGGACCGCGTTGCCAGTCGCGCATGGCCCAGCTTCTCAGCGCGTCGGGATCGTAGTGCGTCGGGTCGCCGAGCATCAGATACGCGCGCAACACTTCGTATTGAAGCGCGGCGTTGTTCGCATCTCCACGCCGCAACTCTTCCTCCATGCGCTGCACGACAATCGGCAACAGCGTCTGACGCAACAACCGCTGATAGACACGTTGCGCTTCCGCGCCAAGCTTCTCGCGTTGGTCCAGGCCGAATTTCGCCCACCAGATATCGCCGCGGCTTTCGCGTTCCGCCTCGCCGCCGGGCAAGTCACGGGCGGCATCGAGTACGGGAAGCACGGCGAGCGGATCATCGCCGAGCGTGGTCTGTTGCACGCGCTGCTGCAGGGCCGCGATCTGTTGGCGGCTTTCTTCCACGAAGCGCCGGTTCGCCCGGTCGCTTGCGAACAGACCCACCAGGCCCGCGATCAACAACGCCCCGACCACGCCGATGGCAACCTGCTGGAAGCGCGCGCGCCGCCGTTCAACGCGTAAGTTAGTGCCCGCCAGACCCGCTTCCTCAAAGATCACGTCGCGCAGCAAGCGCTTTACGAAATAGGCGCGGCCACTTGATGTATCCGCCAGCAACACCTCGCGTTGCAGCCCGAGCGCGGCGGCCATGGAACTCATCATGCGGTCGAGCGGCCGGCCGCTTTGCGTGCCGCTCGTGAAGTACACGCCGCGCAACAATGCAGCGCGATCAAAGCGCGATTCGCCGAAGGCATCGTCGAGAAAGCGCTGCAACGATGCTTCGATTCCAGCGAACTGCTGCGGGAACGAATAGATCAGCGCACGGCGGCGCACATCGGTTTCCTGCTGCATGCGTTGCAACACCCGATCCTGAAGCTGGCCGTGCAGCAGGCGGAATTCATCGGGGAAACGCTGCAATGGTTGCGCCGCATGTTCCGTATCGTCCTCCACCGAATACTGGAACGTCATGCCCCAGACCTGCTCGCGTTCGTCGCGGCCGAGGTCATCGAAAAATTCGGAGAAGCCCGAGAGCATGTCGCTCTTCGTGACCACTACGTACACCGGAAAACGCATGCCTAGCTGCTTGTTAAGCTCGCTCAAGCGTTCACGAACCGACGCTGCGTGGGCCGAGCGCTGTGCGTCGGTCTGCTGCAACAGGTCCGCCGCCGATACGACCACCATCACGCCATTGAGCGGCCGCCGCGGACGGTATTTGCGCAGCATCGCAAGGAAGCCAAGCCACGCGCCGCGATCCGCTTCTGCGTGGCTGTCCTGCGTGGTGAAGCGGCCGGCTGTGTCGAGGAGAACAGCGTCGTCGGTGAACCACCAGTCGCAATGACGCGTGCCGCCGACACCGCCAATCGCCTGCGCGCCCAGACGGTCTGCCAATGGAAAGCGCAGGCCGGAATGGACCAGCGCCGTGGTCTTGCCCGCGCCCGGCGCACCGACGAACATGTACCACGGCAGGTCGTAGATGGTCTGGCGGCGCGCATTGAACCACGAGCGCCAGCCTTTGTTGTCCTTGCCTGTTGCCGTGCTGCGCAGCGTCTTCAATGCTTCTTCAAAACGCGTGCGCAGGATCGCGAGATCGGCATCGGCTGCTTTGCGCGCCTCGCTCGGTTCGCGATTCGCAGGGTTCACCGAATCCGCGATAAGACCGCGCACGAAACTGGAACTCGCGAGCCGCGCCTTCAAAGCACGCGCGCCGAAATAAATTGCCCAGCATGCGAAGAGAAGCGCGATCACGATCCATCGGCTTGTTGTGCTGCCAAGCGGCGCGCTGCCGTTGAACGCGAGCAACGGCCCCTCGAACCACACGATGAACGCCAGCGCCATCACGCCGAAAAACGACATGACCGCCGGCTTTCTGAATCCGCTTAACCATCTCATGACGCGGCTCCTGGCGAAAGAATCACAATGGCTACGCGACGATTTTTCGCGCGGCCCGCAGGGGTATCGTTCGATGCAACCGGGTCCGTGTCGCCCCGTCCTTCGGCGCTCAGGCGCGCGGGCGAATTGATGCGCGCCGCGAGGATCGCGCGCACCGTGTCGGCCCGAGCCTGAGAGAGCGCCACGTTAGATGGAAACCGCGCCGAGATGATGCGCTGGTTATCGGTGTGTCCGATCACTACCACGTTGCCCGGCTTGTCCTGCAATGCGTCCCCAATGCGTTGCATCAGCGGGGCGAAATGAGGATCGAGATCGGCGCTGCCCGATGCGAACAACTGCGTGCCCGTGGCCGTGTTGTTGATCGTGACCGTGGTGCGGTCCGCCGAATCGCCGACGCTCACCAGGCCTTGCGCAATCTCAGGCGCAAGGAATCCGGCAAGCGCGGCGGAAAGCTTGGGCGCGGCATCGACCTTCGACGCCAGCACGGGCGCAGGCGCCACGCGGATCGAACGCATGGAAGCGAACACCGGATCGGAAAAATCGTTGATGCGAAAGCTCAATACAAGGCTTGCCGTGACGAGCACGAATGCGGCGAGCGCAAGCGCGACCCATAGCGGCATGAACTGCAGCAAGCGCTTGCGCTCGCGCGGCGCGGGCCGCCAATGCGGCGACAACGCGCGCTCGATCGGTGCACGCTGCGCGCGGATCATCTGTTCGAGGCGTTCGCGTATGACATCGAGTTGAGTCTTGCCGCCTTCCATCAAACGGTAGCGTCCGTCGAAGCCCAGCGCGAGCATCACGTAGATCAGTTCGAGCAGATCGACGTCGATAGCGGGTGTCTGTGCAAGGCGCTGCAGGATCACGAACAGGCGCTCGCCGCCCGATGCCTCGTTATGGAACGTCACGAGCAAACTGCGGCGGCCCCATACGCCCGCGCCCCACGGCGTGGCTGCAATCGATTCATCGATAAACGTGCACAGGCAATAGCGCGCCGGACCAAGCTGCGCGTCGGGCACGCCGAACGCGCGCCCGTTGGCTTCGAACGTGCGCACCATCTGGATCAATTGCGTGCGCAGTGCTTCGAGGTCAGGATGGCTCGTCAGGCGGCGCAATGGCAAGGCGAGTTCGAGCAGCGGATTCGCGGCGCGCAGCAGCGGATTGCGGCCGGCGAGCGTGGCGTCGAGCGGCGCCAATGCGGGCGCCTTCGCCGTGGTCCTGGCAGCCGCCGCACGCTCGCGCTTGAGGCCGGGCGTGGGCAGCATGATCGTGCGGGCCGCATCCAGGAAACCCGAGTCGTCGAGTGTCGGGTCCGTGTCGTTAGTCATTGCAGTGTCCTTGTTTCATCGACGGATGGCCCAGCATTCCATTGCGAGGCCCGGGAATTCGCCCGCGACGTGCAGCGCCATGCCGGCCGATGCGTTGAGCGCTTGCCAGCCTTCGTTCTTGTCGTCGAGTTCGAAATACGTGAACCCCGCATGGAACGGAAGCTGTCGCGGCGCGACCGGCAACGCGCGCAAGCCGATGCCCGGCAACTGCAGGTTGACGAGATCGCGAATCTTTTCGACCGCGCCGATCTTCACCTGGCTGCCGAACGCGGACAGCAGCGTTTCGGTCGGAACCTGGGCGCGCACTGCGAGCACGAAGGTGGCGTTCGTGAAGAGCGAGCGGTCGGCGACCAGCGCGACCCGCAGGCCGTACTTGCGTTCCTCGAGCGGTATCGACACGACGCCCGGATCGGCGACGCGGCTCAAGGCAAGACGCAACGCTTCAATGACGGGCATGAACGTCTCCTTCAACCTGTCATGCCGATACACCGGAAAAACCGGCGGCCGCCGATCGCGCTGGCTGAAAGTCGCAAGCTCGCCCGCCAGCTGCAGCGTCGCCTGAAACAGCGCTTCCGGATGCAGGCCGGTCATCGAACCAAGATGCGCGACCAGCGGCTGCGCCCGGTTGACGATCTGCAGCAGCAGGAAGTCGGAGATTTCCGCCATGCCCGCCGCTTCCGGTTGCGAAAGGCGGCCCGCCAACGCCTCGCCGCGTTGCTGCAGCAAGCCGTTGAGTTCGGTTGAAAAACGCGCGAGCTTGGCCGCCACGCGAAAGTCCAGACACGGCGCGCAGTATTCTTCGTCCAGCACCACGCGCGAATCGCTCAGACGCTCGACCACGCGCGCGACGCCCACATAAGCATGCGCGTGCGCCACGTCCGGTTCGAGCGCAAGCTTCAAACGAAGCTTGCCCACTTGCAGCAACGTGCTGACGGCATCGGGATCGTTGCTGTCGTGCACCTCGAATTCTTCCGCCCGATAACGCGCGAGATTGTCGACGCGTTCGGGACCGCCCGACTCGGTTGCGCCCGGCCGGCGCACCGGCAACGCGAGTACGACGAGCAGGTTAGCCGTGCCTTCGGGGATATCGAGCGGCTCGGGAAGATCGTCGTCGGCGGGCAGGTTGAACGGCGTGCCGTCGGGCAACACGCCTGCCGCCGAACGCAGCGCGAGCTTGCCGAGTTTCAGCAGTGCTTCATCTATTTCCACCGATGTAAAACCCCAGCCGTAAGCACGCAGGCTTTCAACGCGGGCTTCGAGTTGCGTCTGCACGTGGCGGTCGTGCTGCTGCAGATGCTGCGGCTGCAGGAACATGCCTTCTGACCAGATGACCTTGCTATTCCAGTACATGGTTTATTCGCTTGGAGTTGGACGCGTAAGCGCGTCGAGCTGCGCCTGGTATGCGCGGCTGAAAGGCTCGCCGAAAGTGCGCTGGAAGTCGTCGCCGGCGTCGCGCGCCACGTGTTCCCAGGTATCGACGAAACGCTGCCAGAGGCGCGCGCGACGATTGCCGAGCAATGCGTCGAGACCTTTCGCCGCTCCAAGCGATCTGTCGATGGTCACTGGATCAATACGCGACATTGCATGTTCGAGCGCGGCACGCATGCCCGCTACAACGGCGAGTTCGTGTGCCTGGATATCGCGGAAGGCTTCTTGCAACGCATCTTCGGGTGCGAGATAACCCGCGCCGCCAGCACCGAGCATTTGCGTGAGCGCCATGTCGACGTCCGGGAAAAACTTCAGCGGATTGTTGTCACGCTCCTCGATCAGCGTCATCGCTATGCGCGTCTCGCGCTTGGCCATGGAACGTGAGCGCAGCGCGGTCATCGTTCCTTGCGTCGCCACGCGCAGCATGCCGCCGACAAGTCGCGCAAGTTCGGGCGCGGGAATGTGGCGGACGGTGCCGGCATGGATGCCGAGGCCATCGAGCAGTGCTGCGAACGTGGTGTCATCATTTGCCGGTGGTGTCGCTGCGGCGGCTTCCGGTCGCTGCGCTTTCGGCCGAGGCTGGGGCTGGGCCTTTGGCTCGGGCACGACGAACGCCGTCTCTGGGAGCACAGGTGGCGAGCCCTCCTTCAGTTCTATCGGCGGAATAAATGAGTCCACGTCACCCTCCATACTTGCGGCGCGTTGCTCGTTTATTGGCAGCAACGCTGGCACGGCGGACATGGCGCGTTCCGGCGATACATGTTCGAAACCCTTGCTCGATCCCGATACCGCGAAGGGCGAAACATCCCGTTTCGCAGGACCGATTCCAAGTGCACCGCCGGGCGCGCCGAGCGCGTCGATCAGTTCCTGGTTCGCGTCCACACCGAATCGCGCAGGCTCGCGCAAGAGCGGTGTGGACGCGAGCGGATCAGGCGTGAACGGTGTATTGGCGTGACTTTCCTTCGATGCTTCATGCGGCGCGTTCCAGTCATCGGGAATCAGCGGCGCGACGGGCTTCACATCCCAATCTGGTTTCTCCGGCATCGGCGCCGGCGTTGCCGGCACTTGCGGGCGCGTCATCATGGTCAGGTTCTGCGGGTCCTGCTGATCTTGCGGGTCCTGTTCGATGAATACATCCAGCGAATACGGCCCAATACGCAAGCGATCGCCTTCGTGAAGCTGCGCCTGACGCGACCCATCGAGGATCTGGTCGTTAATCAAGGTGGGATTGCTGCCTGTATCGATCAGGACGAAAGCGCCGTCACGCCATTCAATGCGCGCCTGCACGCGCGAGATTGCGCGCTGCGTGTCGTGCAGCACGACGGTGCACTCGGGCGCACGGCCAAGCGTGCCGCCGGCTGTATCGAATTCGATGTTACGCGCTGCGGTTGTCTCGCCGCCGCTCAGCGTCATTCTCAGTTTCGTTGCGTTGGGATCATTCGATGACATGCGGACTCCTTATTTGGCGACCTTGCGCGATCCGTCGTCGGCATCGCGCGGCGGGGTCGGCGGCGGCGGGGGCACGCTGACAGGAACGGGCGGAATGCCGGGGCCGATGGGTATCGGGAAGCTCGACATCTCGATGGTTTCAGGACCGATCAAAATGTACGAAGCTCCGGCACGCAACGCGATGGTCGCGCTCGCCTCGATCTCCACCGCCATGCCCGCCTTGATCTGCACGGCCATGCCGGCGTTGAGCGAATACGCTTCGCCAACGAACTGGTTGTGCGCCGTCATGGTCGCGGCCGTCACGCCGCCGAGCACGCTCGACTTGCTGCTGCCCATCACGGTGTCGTTACGCGTGCCGTTCGTCTTGATGTACTCGCTGCCACTCACGCTCAGGTGGCGGTCGTGTTTCACGTTCATCAGCGCGTCGTGCTTGACCCAGGTCTCATGATCGCGCTCGGCGTGAAAGAACAGTTGTTCGTCGCCCTTGCGGTCATCGAGACGCACTTCGTTGTAGCCGCTGCCGCCTTTGGTCGAGTTGCTCTTCAGCGTGGAGATTGCCGCGTTCGCGGGCAGTTCGTAGGGCGGCATATTGGTGGAGTTGTAGACCGCGCCCGTGATCACCGGGCGGTCCGGATCGCCTTCTATGAACTCGACCAGCACCTCCTGCCCAATGCGCGGCAATTGCATGGAACCCCAGCGCTTGTTGGCCCAGCTTTGCGACACCCGCACCCAGCAGCGGTCGAGTTTTTGCGTACCCGATGACTGCGCAAGCTGCTCCCAGTGGAACTGGACTTTCACACGGCCGTATTGGTCGGTGAGGATTTCGTCGCCATCGGGACCCACGACCACGGCTGTTTGCGGACCCGCCACGCGGGGTTCTGGCGTAGTCCGCGCGGTGCGAAAAGTGTTGTCGGCACGAATGGCTGTAAAGCTGCAATCGAAGATGGGCAATGTGCCATCGCTCGTCGATACATAGGCATCCGACACAATCTCCGCACGCGTCTCTGTCACCAGATACTGGCGGTCCTGCGCGGTCGCCGGATGATCGCGCAGTCGGATCAGGCCGCCTGGAATGAGTCCGCGCGACGTGCTGCGTGCATCGATGGAATCATTGAGCGTCTGATGGATCTCCACGTTCACGCGTGCGAGCCGGTCGCCATCTGCGGCCTTGACGTGACCCGTCAAGTGCTCCTGCATCACATAGCGCGCCGGATCAAAGGGTGCGGCGCGTGTCGCGCGAGAGACCAGGCCGTGACTATTGCTCACCGACGCTTTCTCGAAGTCGTATTCGTTGACTTCGTATCGGCCGGTCTGCAACGTCGCGCCCGATACCCAGCGGTACACGCATTCCTCATCCTGCTCGGGCGTATCCCATGCCTGATACGGAATGGTCTCGTAGTGCGGAATCGGCCGATGTTCGCTGTTCGAATCCGCAAGCACGAGCGTATGCTTGCCACCCGCATATTCGAAGAAATAGTGGATGCCCTCGCGCTCAAGCAGGCGGCTCACGAAGTCGAAATCGGTCTCGCGATATTGGACGCAATGTTCGAGCGGCGGGTAACTCGCGCTACACGCGTTGCGAAAATCGATATCGAACGGTTCGAACACGGACGTCACGATCTGCGGCACTGTTTTCTGATAGAAGAAACGCCGATGCGCCGATTGCGTGAGCAACCACACCCTCGGATGCACGACTGCTTCATAACGCGCCATGCGGTTATGCGTGGTGTCTCCCGGCACGATCAGCCGCAACGTGGTGACAATCCCGTTGAACTGACGCTCGCCGCCCGCTGGGTAGTCGAGCGTGACGGAAAGGTTCTGGCCGAGAACATCGCCCGGATCGATGTCGTTTCGCGGGCTCAGGAACGCGAGCTGGAATTCGCTCATGCGGCCAAGCGCTTCAATGGTCGACATGCGCATGAACACCGCCGTGTCGCCGAGCGCGGCGCATTCCATGCGAACGTGGCGAGTATTAGTCGAAGACATAGGTGAACTCCTCCGCTTCAACGCTGACATGCACGCGTGCAAGTGTCTTTCCGTCGATCACGCGCGACAGAAACTCCGTGCTGATACGCGGCAAGAGACTGTTCGTGAGGATCGCGTCGATCATCCGGCCGCCACTTTCAAGTCGCGTGCAACGCACGGCGATCTGGCCGATCACGTCTTCGTCAAAAGTGAACGGCACCTGATGCGTACGGGTGACGCGCTCCGCAACACGCCCGAGTTGCAGCCGGATGATGGCCCGCAGCATTGTGTCGCTCAACGGGTAATAGGGGATCGTGACCATGCGCCCAAGCAAGGCCGGCGGGAACGTATGCAGCAGTTCCGTATGCAACTGCTCTTCAATGGTTTCCATCTCCGGCATGTGTTGCGGATCGCGGCACAGATGCGCAATGCATTCGGTTCCTGCATTCGTGGTCAGCAGGATCAGCGTGTTGCGGAAATCAATGGAGCGGCCTTCGCTATCTTCCATCCAGCCTTTGTCGAAGACCTGGAAGAACAGTTCGTGCACATCCGGATGCGCCTTCTCCACTTCGTCGAGCAGCACGACGCTATGCGGCCGGCGACGCACGGCTTCGGTCAACACGCCGCCTTCTCCAAAGCCGACGTAACCCGGAGGCGCACCCTTCAGCAGCGAAACCGTATGCGCTTCCTGATACTCGCTCATGTTGATGGTGATCAGGTTCTGCTCGCCGCCATACAGCAGTTCGGCGAGCGCCAGCGCCGTCTCCGTCTTGCCCACGCCCGAGGTTCCCGCGAGCATGAACACGCCGACCGGTTTGTTCGGATTGTCGAGTCCCGCACGCGACGTGCGAATACGCCGCGCGATCATCTCGGTCGCGTGCCCCTGCCCGATGATGCGTTTGTCCAGAAGCTCGCCAAGCCGGAGCACGTTGTCGATATCGTTCTTCACCATCTTGAGAACAGGCACGCCGGTCCAATCCTGAACCACTGCCGCGACCGCTTGGCGGTCGACGCCAGGCAGGATCAACGGCGCATCGCCTTGATGGTCCGCGAGCAACGCCTGTTGCGTTCTGAGCGCGGCAAGGTCCGCGCCCGGCGCCCCGTCGCGTAGTTGTGCACGGCGCGCGAGGATATCCTTCACGAGTTCACGCTCGGTCTTCCAGCGTGCGTTGAGCGTGGCTAAACGTTGCGTCTCTTCTTCCAATGCCGTTGACGCCGCCTCTTGCCGCGCGGATGTATTAATACCGATCAGGCTTTCGCGCGCGATCACGTCGAGTTCCGTCCTCAACGCAGCAATGCGCTTTTGCGCGTCTTCCACTGCGGGCGGCGTAGCGTGCTGGCTCACCGCAACGCGCGCGCATGCGGTGTCCAGCAAGCTCACGGATTTGTCGGGCAACTGACGCGCCGGAATGTACCGATGCGACAAGCGCACGGCCGCTTCAATGGCTTCATCGAGGATCTGCACGCCGTGATGCTGCTCGAGCGCGTGAGCAATACCGCGCATCATGGTGATCGCGCGCGCTTCGTCGGGCTCGCGCACTTGCACGACCTGAAAGCGTCGCGTCAACGCGGGATCTTTTTCAATGTGCCGCCGATACTCCGACCACGTAGTCGCCGCAATCGTGCGCACCGTGCCGCGTGCAAGCGCGGGTTTGAGCAGGTTCGCGGCATCGCCGGTTCCGGCCGCGCCGCCCGCGCCCACGAGCGTGTGCGCTTCATCGATGAAAAGAATCACCGGGCGCTCCGCCGATTGCACTTCCTCCAGCACCTGGCGCAAGCGCGTTTCGAACTCGCCCTTTACGCCGGCGCCGGCCTGAAGCAAGGCGACATCGAGCGTGCGCAGCGTGACATCGCGCAGCATGGGCGGCACGTCACCGGCGACGATCCGCTGGGCGAGGCCTTCGACCACGGCCGTCTTCCCCACACCCGCTTCGCCCGTCAAGAGCGGATTGTTCTGGCGGCGACGCATGAGAATATCGATGACCTGACGAATCTCTTCGTCGCGTCCAACGATTGCGTCGAGCTTGTCCGAACGCGCCTGTTCCGTCAGGTCGACTGTGAAGCGCTGCAATGCATCCTGCTTGCCTGAAAGCACTGAAGTTGCCGCTGCTGGCGTGCTGGAAACCTGCACACTCTCCGGCGATCCATCAAGCAGAGTCTCGAAGTCGTCAACGAGGTCATCGAGCCTCACGCGATCGAACTCGCGGGAAATGCCACGCAGCGCATTGCGCAAACCCGGCGTCTTCAACGCACCCACGATCAAATGCGCGCTGCGGACTTTCGATGCATCGAACAACAACGAGCCGTATACCCAGCCGCGCTCAACCGCTTCTTCGAGTTGCGAAGAGATGTCCGTGATCGATGTAGACCCGCGCGGCAATCTATCCAGCGCCTCGGTCAGATCGCGCGCGAGCGTGGACGGCTCGACACCAAAATGCTTGATGATCCGGTGCAGGTCCGAGTCGGGCAACTCGAGCAGTTGATGCATCCAGTGCGCCAGTTCCACATACGGGTTGCCTCGCAGACGACAAAACGTCGTGGCGCTTTCCATCGCGCGATAGCTGAGCGTGTCGAGTTTGCCGAACATCACGGCGCGGCTGATTTCTGCCATGGTTAATCCTGTGCGAGAGTTTTGACGCGGCCACCGGGACCGAGGGGTTTGAGTAGGAGTTGCGTGGCGTCGGTTGCAGCCGGACGCGATAGCAGCCAGGTCGTGTAACCAAGACGCTGATGCCGCCCGAGTGCAAGAAGCGGGACGTCGGCGCGACGCAGTTGCAGGTTCAGATCCCATTCGAGCGGGTCGCGCACGTAGTTGCGGATCCAGTCGGCGAGGCGCACGAGGCTCGCGCCGCCCGGAAGAAACCGCTGATAGTCGGCCATCGAAAGCGGCCCGAGTGCAACACGAAACTTGTGCTGCCGGTCCCATGCGCGCGCGCCGAGCATGGTGCCGAGACCCAGACGGCCGCTTTCGTCAGCGGCGCCGAGACGGCTCAGCGAGCGCGCCGGAAAGTCGATCCAGTGCCCGACGTTCTCCTTGACCTCCACCGGGACGTTAAAGAAGCGCATCAGCACGAGACGCAAGCCCGCGGCGTGACGTGTCGGACCGCTGAGCACGCCGGCAAAATGAAGCTTCGCAAAATCAGGGATGCTGTCGCGGTTGCGCAGCGCTGCTTCACCCAGTCCGAACGTGCTGCCCACATACGCCGAAAACCGGTCGCCGTTATTCCGGTCGAGACTGACAGTCGGCTGCGCCACCGCCCACGACCGATAAAAAAGCGACGTCATGCGGTGATGGAACACGTCGAGAAAACGCGCGAAGGTCGGATCGGCTGCGTTGCGCGACCGGCCGCGGATGTACTCGGTGAGATGCGTGGGCATCGGACCATTCGGGCCAAGCAGTCCGAAGAAATTCACGACGAGCGTGGGCGCTGTCCCGGCGTCCTCGTTCACGACGAAATTGCGCAGCGTGGCCGGAAAAAAGATGAGATCCGGTTCCTGGCCAAAGCGCACCGCGTCATCGCGCGGACGCAAGGAAGAACCCACGCGCGGCAAGCGCGGATATGCACATTCGAGCAAACGCACGGCCTGGAAAAAGTCGAAGCGCGTGGCATCGGCGCAAAGGCGGGCGAGGACAGTCACAGCGTTTTGCATAGTCCGCTCCCCGGTGCCCATCGCATGATTTCACCGCGCGTCGCGCTCGTGACCACCGTCTCGGTGAACGAATTCAGCGACACGTATTGCGTGAAGAAGCGCGCCAGCACGGCGCCAAAAAGAAACGCGCTTGCACCTTCGAAAGCGGTTTCATCGATCAGCAGGTTGATCTCAAGACCGCGGCCGAACACAATGGGTCCGCGCGACGGCAAACGACGCGTAACCGGCTGCGTATCTATGGAGCGAAGGCCGTCGACCTGCCTTGCCGCAGCGCCGTCACCAGCAGGCGCATACAGGCCGAGCAAATCGCGCATGGCTTGCGCGCCCTGACCGTCGTTGCCATCCACCAGCGACGCATAGTTCAGCGACAAGTGGCTCAACAGGCGCCACGCGACCGGACCTTCCGCATACGACGGCAAAGGCCTGCTCGGACCGGCAATGCAACGCGCGCCGAGCACCGGTACTTCCAGATCGACGGTGAAGTCGGTGGCGCTGTCCCCAAGCGGCATGGTCAGCGTCAGGTCGCGATTGGTGCACAGCACGCTCAGGCCAAGCTGATGAAGCTCGCCGGGATATGGGGCGTCGGTTGTATCGACAAGCGCGATAAAGGTCTCGCTGCCAAGATAGTTCGAGCGCACGCCGCGTTCATTTTGTCGCGAAGATGGCAAGCGTTTCTCGCGGCGTACCTGGTAAAACGCACCGACGCCCGAGTCGGGAATGCCCATGTCCCGTGCGCGATAAAACGGCTGAAATGGCAACTCCGCGCCGCCGCCTGCGCGATATCCGGTTACGTCCTGAACCTGATAAACCTCGAAATCCATCGGCCGCGTGCGGTCCACCACCACGTGATGCTCGAACTGCTCGCCGGTCACTGCAATGCGGTCAGTGCGACGCGGAAACAAGTTGATGCACGGCGTGCAGTGCAGCGCGAAATGCGATGCATCGACAAGCTGTTCAAGCGCCTGATCCGCGCGCGAGAGCAACACGATCAACTCGATTTCATCGCTGTTGCAACGGGCCATGTGCGGCTTGAGTCCATCGATGGAAACAAACATGAAGCGCCGTGCAAACGCGAAATACTCCTGCAGCAAGCGATAACCGGGGAACGACTGGCTGCTGACGGGGAGCAAGGCTTCGTCGTCGGAAAAGCCTAGCGGCCTGAAGGAGGATGCTGGCAACAGCTTGCCTTCAACAACCACACCGAGCGTGGAGCCGAGCAGCAACTCGTACAAACGCGCTGGCAATCCCTCTGCGCCACGCAAATAAAGCGGGAGATTATCCAGCGAAATATCACCGATCTTCTGGTTGTTCAGCGCCCGCAAGCGCAGACGCAAACCCGCCTTGACGCCACGCGGCAAGGTCACGTTCACACCGCCAAGCGTTCCCGTATGCGTGAACATGCGCGCTTCGGTCAACTCGATAGGCCACATGGTGATTGCATGCGCGGTTCGGAATTCGCAACGCGTGGAACTGTCTCCATCGAGCCGTCCGTGCAGCGCCGTGCCACGCGGAACCTGTACCCCTTCGGGAAGCGCCGGATGCGTCATGTCCGGTTGTATCTCCACGATCGTCATTGCCGGCGTGGGCGCAAGATAATGCGGATACACAAGCTCGGCCAGATGCTGCGTGAAGCGCGGAAACTCGGCGTCGATCTTCATCTGCACGCGCGCCGAGAGAAAGCTGAAGCCTTCCAGCAAGCGCTCAACGTAAGGATCGGCGCACTCGAAGCTTTCAAGCCCCAGCCGTCCCGCAACTTTAGGGAACGCCTTCGCAAACTCCCCGCCCATTTCACGGACGTGCTGAAGCTCCTGGCTGTAGTACTCGATCAGTTTTGGGTTCATGGCTGGGGCCTTCGGTTTCAGCGCGTATCCGCTTGCTCGGATACGTTGACCTTCCCTGCTTCGAGGTCGAGCTCGGTCCGCAAATAAAGACGTTCAGGCACCGGATGGGCGTGCAAATCCCCTTCCACGATGAACGCAATGGCGTTGTGTTGCCCCGTGGTCTCGCCCGATTGCACCGCCCGCACGCGCAATGTGCCGGGAAGAATTCGCGGCTCGAACGCACGGATGGTGTCGGCCATCAGGCGCTCGATCTGCACTATGTCGACGTTCGACGCGCTCTTGCCCGCAAGGTCGGAAAACCCGAAATTCAGCACCGAATCCGCGACGCCAGGAAAGTGCCCAATGTCCTGTGACGACGATATTCCCTGCGCATTCAAGAGCCATCCAAGATCGCGCATCACGCTCTGGCGCAACGCCCGGGCGGAACTCGCCCGTTGTTCCCGTACTTCGCGGGTCGCCTCGGGCTCGTGATCGGTGAGACGTTCGAGCAGCGAGGGCTGGATGCGCCCCGCATTGCGCGCGATCGTGGGCGGCTTCGTCACAATCAGGCTTCCGCGTTAGCAGGGATATTCCACTTGCTTTCGACCACGCCGCCCAATGCCGAGCCGGACGTCGGATCCTGTTGCTGATAGCTCACGTGAAATTTCTCGAAGTTGAGCGTGACGGTCTCCGTGAAACGATCTTCTCCGTCCGAACCACCTGTCGCGTAGTTCGTGACCAGCACTTTTTCCATCTCGATGATGTAGTACTCGAGCGGCTTCGTTCCACCGGCCTTGCGTACCGTCAGCTTGCCGGTCGGATAGTGCTTGCCCGTGGTACATGCCGTGACAATGGACGGCGTGGCGCGGTCCGTGTATTTGGTGATCGAAAGGTCGTGGACCGCAACCTTGCCTCCGCCGCCGCCCGTACCGAGGTGCATTGTTCCAGACTGGCTCATGCCCCAGCTCCACGAGAGGATGTCGATCTCGTCCTTATGTACCGAATCCAGCGATTCGCCTTTGACGGTACCGAGATCCAAGAAAATATCGACTGCCATGATTTGGTTTCCTAATTAGATTGCTGCGTTAAAAAACGTACGGTCTTTACCCGATGAACCAAAATTGATTACGCGGCTTTTGCTGAAGGAAGCTTCGACACCAGACGCAACGAGACCGTCAGGCCCTCAAGCTGATAATGCGGACGCAAGAAAAACTTCGATGTGTAGTAACCCGGGTTGCCTTCCACTTCTTCCACGACCACTTCTGCGGCAGCCAGCGGCCGGCGGGCCTTGGTGAGTTCCGATGAGTTCTCCGGATCACCATCCACGTATTGAAGAATCCAGTCCTGCAGCCAGCGCTGCATGTCATCCTTCTCTTTGAAGCTGCCGACCTTGTCGCGCGCAATACACTTCAGGTAATGTGCGAAACGGCTGCAAGCAAACAGATAAGGCAAGCGCGCTGCCAGATTTGCATTGGCGGTTGCGTCGGGATCTTCGTATTCGATTGGCTTGTTCAACGATTGCGCGCCAATGAAAGCGGCGAAATCCGAGTTCTTCTTGTGCACGAGCGGCATGAAACCGTTCTTCGCCAGTTCTGCTTCGCGGCGGTCGCTGATTGCGATTTCAGTCGGGCATTTCATATCGACACCGCCGTCATCGGTCGGGAACGCGTGAACCGGCAGATTCTCCACCGCGCCGCCCGACTCTATGCCGCGAATCCGCGAGCACCAGCCATAGGTCTTGAACGAGCGGTTTATATTGACCGCCATCGCATAGGCTGCGTTTGCCCATGCGTACTTCGACGCATCCGCGCCAGCCGTATCTTCTTCGAAATCGAACTCTTCAACCGGGCTCGTCTTCGCACCATAAGGCGTGCGTGCGAGGAAACGCGGCATGGCAAGACCAATGTAGCGCGAGTCTTCAGAGTCGCGCAGGGAACGCCATGCGGCGTGTTCCGGCGTCTGGAAGATCTTGGTGAGGTCGCGAGGATTGGCGAGTTCTTGCCATGAATCCATCAGCATCACCGCGGGATCCGCGCCGGCAATAAACGGCGCATGTGCCGCTGCGGAAATCTTGCCCATCTGCGTCAGGAAATCGACGTCCGGGCCGCTGTTGTCGAAATAGTAATCCGCTACCAGTGCGCCATAGGGTTCGCCGCCGAACTGACCATACTCTTCTTCATAAAGCTTTTTGAAAAGCGGGCTTTGATCCCATGCAACGCCCTTGTACTTGCGCAACGAGCGATGCAGATCATTCTTCGAAATGTTGAGCACGCGCAGCTTGAGCGTCTCGTCGCTTTCCGTGTTCGTCACGAGATAGTGCAGGCCACGCCACGCGCTTTCGAGTTGCTGGAATTGCTCGGTATGCAGGATCACGTTCACTTGCGCGCCAAGCTTTTCATCGATCTTTGCAATCAGCGATTCAATGGTCGCGAGCGCGTCGTCGGATACAAGATGCGTGTCTTGCAGCACTTGTTCCGCGAGCGTGCGCACAGCGCTTTCAACGGCTTCCTTGGCTTTGTCGGTACGTGGCTTGAACGCCTTTTGCAGGAGTCGGCCAAACTCGCCGGATGCATCCGCCTCGGCTGTTTGCACTTCTTGCGGGTTCGCCGGTTGCTGCATGTTGTCGCTGGCTTCTGCCATGATTGTTCCTCCTGGCTTGCTGGTTGATGAAGATTGGGACCCGGAAGATCACTCTTGCGGCTTGGGCGCAGATGCAAGCGCGCTGAGAAGAGCCGGATCTTCGAGCAGCTTGCTGACCAGCTTTTCCGCGTCGGTCTTGCCGTCCATATAAGTCAGCAGGTTTTGCAACTGACTGCGTGCCTCAAGCAGTTTTGCGAGCGGCTCTACCTTGCGGGCAATTGCCGCCGGCGAGAAGTCATCCATGCTTTCGAAGGTCATGTCCACGCCCATCTTGCCGTTGCCGGTCAACGTGTTCTCGACCTGCATGGCAACGCGCGGCTTCATGGAACGCAGGCGTTCGTCGAAGTTATCGATGTCGATCTCAAGAAACTTGCGGTCGGCTACCGGCTGCAGCGATTCTTCGGGTGTCCCCGACAGATCGGATAACACGCCCATTACAAAGGGCAGATTCACCTTCTTCTCCGACCCATAAACTTCGACGTCGTATTCAATCTGCACACGCGGCGCACGATTGCGCGCGATGAATTTCTGACTGCTTTCCTTGGCCATATTCCTGTTCTCCAGTGATGAATCGAACGAGTTATTCGGATGCCGACACGCCGGCCGCTCCAACTACGCTGGTCAGTTGAGCCAGCCCTTCGGGTGCAAGGTCCTTCAGCAGGTCGACAAACGACTTGTCGACCAGTCCACGCGCACGCTGCAACAACAAGGGCACGGGACTGGATGGTTCGTGGCGCGCGTAGTAGTCGCAAAGCCGGTCGAGCATGGCGATGACATCGGCGCGTGTCGCGGGTTGGTGTGTGGACGGTACTGCGGCATCCACTACGGCCGATAGCTGCCCAGCGGCAAGCGTTTCGGGTTCGGGTGTCTTGTCGATATCCAGCTTCGACAAGCACTCGCCAATCAGCGATTCGCCTCTCCGCAATGGCGTCTTCAAGGCGGAGAGATCCAACGCCTGCGCGATGCCAACGTGTTTCGTCAAGACAACTTCAATCCGCTCGGCGTGTGCAAGCGCGGCGCTGAACGAGGCCTTGAGCAATTTCGCGTGATCAATGGCGGCCGTGATTGCCGCTTCGATTTCTGCGAGGCTCATGACGGCCCGGCCCGGGGGCGCCGTCATGTCGCCATTCGCATAAGACCAGTCGCGCAAGGTGACCGGCAACGTTTGCGAGGAAAGCTGGGGAAGCAACGGCGTGTCGAGAAGCTCGTCAAGCACGCCCGATTTATCCACGAACGCGGCGAGCGCATTGATGCGCGCGGTTGGATCGTTGTTGTCTCCGGCGTCAAGTTGCGGATGGACATGGTGCCAATGCTGCTGCAGGAGGCCATGGGCAAGCGCGAGTCCATCGGCAAGTCCAGCAACGCCGACACTTGCAAGACGCGCTCGCGACAGGTACGCAACGACCCTCAAATCACGGCTGCGCGACATCAACTCGGCGCACAAGGTATTTGCCGCTTTCCAGTCCGGCGGCACGGCTGCAACAATGGTCTTCCCGTATTCCGCTTCCGGCTTCCCGTTCACCGCTTCTTCGAGCAACCGGAATGAAGGGTCATATTCGAGATCGACACCGCAGGGAAGCGTTGTGGATATGTCCTCGAGCCAGCCGGCCCATTCGATATGCGTGATGAATTCAAGTGTCATGTCGGGACTTCGGAACGACTCGGTTAGGTAACTCGTCAGCAACGATCAACGCGCCTCTTACCTAACAGAACATCCTGAGCCCGGGTTTATTCCGATTCGATTTCCTGCCGCTCCATTCAAAATGTTTCTGAATGAAACAAGCGTTCCTGGCCGCGATCGAATCGCGTAAGTACACGCCACGCAATAGACTCACAGTGCGAACAGCGTGCTGGTGAAGATCGGATTACTAACCTATTTGAGCAATAAAAAGGCGCGCCTGGACCGAAGTCCACGCGCGCTTTCAGACACAGCATTGGCTTACTGAGACGTTGCCGGCTTATCTTCGGCGTCAAACTCCGCCTGGATTGCAACATGCACGTCGTCGCCTACTGCCGGATACCACGTCGACAAACCAAATTGGGCTCGGCTGAAGTGACCATCGGCGGAAAAACCAAGTGTCTCCTTCTTCGTTAGCGGATCCTTCGCATGTCCGTTGAAGGTCACCGCCAGCGTCACGGGACGGGTCGTGCCACGAATGGTGAGGTCACCGGTCAATTCACCCTTCTGGTCGCCCGTGCGTTTGAATTGCGTGCTGACGAAGCGGATAGTCGGATACATATCCACATTCAGAACGTCGTTGCCCTTGATCATCTTGTTGAGGATCGGAACGTTGGTGTCGAGACTGTTTGCGTCGATAGTCGCTTCCACCGTACTTTGATCCAGGCCGCCCGCGTTCCAGTTCAACTGCGCATCGACCTTGTCGAAGCGCATGACGAAGCGTGAATACTTGAAGTGATCGACGTCGAAGCTGACATTCCAATGATGCGCGTCGAGCTGATAGCGCCCGGCGGGCACGCTCGCCTCATCCGGCGATACAGAATGCGTCACCACGCCGATTGCGGTGCAGGCAGACAACGAGATCAATCCCGCCACAAGCAGTCCAGCGCGAATGGTATGCAAGCTCGATAACAATCTGGATTGAGTCATGGTTGTCCTTGAAAAAATCAGCACGCCGTTTTTGCTACTTGTAGAAAACGTAATTCGCCAGGTACGGTGAGCTGCCTGCCTGATGTTCGGCCGTACATGCACTGGCCGGCATCAAGCCACCGACAGTATTGATACGCCGAACAAATCGAATACTGGACAGCGTTCCGCTACCACCCGTACTGTGCGTTTCCAGCAGTAACTGCGCAATGCTTGCAGGCGTATTGCTCGGCGCTTGTGCAATCACATGACCGACTATACGGCTGCCGTCTTCAGCTTGCCATGACGGTCCGGCCGCATGCTTGATTACAGCTTGCCCGCTGGTATCGTAAAGCGTTGCGAGCGGGCTCTTGAATACCCACGCCAAGTGATGATCTGCATCGTACTCGCACGAATAGACCTGCACGCCGGAAGCGGTCGTCGCCATCACTTGTTCCGCTTGTGGCGGCTCAATGGACGACGCGGCCAGCGCAGCGGAACACGCGGCCATTACTGCCATTGCGGAAATGAATAAAGCGGCCTTGCGGCCCGCGCGCCTGGAACGAATCAATAAAATGGACATGAAATTCCCGCCTGAATAGTTGCCGGTGAACTACAAACCATGCGCCGCCTTGCATGCCTTCACATTGCTTGCGCGACGCCCCGCACGATCAAACCCGGTCCAGATTTGCCGATGCAAACGCCCAGTTCAAATGCTGCGAAACCGTTGCGACCAGATAGTCCGGGCGGCGATTTTGATAGTCCAGGTAATAGGCATGTTCCCATACGTCCACGGTCAGAAGCGGTGCGAGGCCGCGCGTGAACGGTGTTTCCGCGTTGCTCGTTTTAACCACGGCAAGCTCGCCCTGATCCACGACGAGCCAACCCCAGCCGCTGCCGAATTGCGATGCCGAGGTCGCAACCAATGCCTTGGTCAACGACTCGACAGAACCGAATTTCCGCGCAATGGCCGCCTGAAGTTTCTCGCTTGGCTGCGTGGCCACCGGGCTCAGGGAATTCCAGTAGAAGTTGTGGTTCCAAGCCTGCGCCGCGTTATTGAAAACATCGGCGAGATTGGGCTGGTCATGCGTTTGCACGATCAACTGCTCAAGCGACGCCTGAGCCAGCGGCGTGCCGGCCAGCAGCTTATGCAGATTGTCGAAATACGCACGATGATGCTTGCCATAATGAAAGCTGATGGTACGTGCCGAAATGACCGGCTCAAGCGCGTTTTCCGCGTATGGGAGCGGCGGCAGCGATTGCGGCGACGACCCCAGATAAGCCGGCACGACGCCAAGCGTTGGCTTGGCTTCGGCCTGCATTTTGCCGGACATGTCTTGCGGCGTGGCGCCGAAAGCAAGCTTTGACAGCGCCGCGCCAGCTGACGCCAGCATTCCAGTTGCAATCAGGCTACGGCGGGAAATGAGCGAGTTGAGCATGGTGGAACCCGTAAGTGTGGAGTAGTTGCAGCCGTTACCGTTTTGGGTTTTTCCTGGCTGCCTTGACACAACACCTCACACTCCGGGTCTATTCCGTTGCTTAAATCCAATTCGCTTTTGCATTTCCGGCAGCATTCATGCCTTAGGAAACGCGTGGCTTGCTTCAGCGTACAGCTTACAAAACGGCTGGTCGAGCCGATTTATTCCCTTGCTCTTAGCCCTCGCGAAAGATGAAGCTGTACGCATTGAGCGCCGGCACGCCGCCCAGGTGCGCATAAAGCACTTTCGATCCCGCCGGGAATTCACCACGCGTGACCTTATCGATCATTCCATGCATCGACTTGCCTTCATATACGGGATCGGTCAGCACGCCCTCGAGTTTTGCGCATAGCCGGATTGCGTCGAGTGTGCCCTGATTCGGCAGACCATATTCGGGGCCGCCGTAACGCTCGTCCAGGACAATATCGCTTGCCGTGATGTCGCGTCCGAGTTCCACCTGCTCCGCCGTCTTGCGTGCGATCCGGTGAATCTGTTCGCGTGTCTTCTCGGGCTTGGCCGATGCATCGATCCCGATCACACGATCCGCGCGGCCATCCGCCGCGAACCCGACGACCATGCCCGCCTGCGTGCTGCCCGTCACCGAACACACCACGATGTAATCGAACTTGAAACCAAGCTCCGCTTCCTGCTGTCGCACTTCCTCGGCAAAACCAACGAAGCCAAGGCCGCCCAGCGGATGGTCCGAGCACCCCGCCGGAATGGCGTAAGGTTTCCCGCCCGCCTGCCGCACGCTTTCCAGCGCGTCTTCCCAACTCTTGCGAAAGCCGATGTCGAAGCCGTCCGCAACGAGCCGGACATCGGCGCCCATGATCCGCGACATCTGGATGTTGCCCACGCGGTCGTACACGGCGTCCGAATAGTTGACCCAGTTTTCCTGCACGAGCACGCATTTCATGCCCAGATGCGCGGCGACGGCGGCGACCTGTCGCGTCTGGTTCGATTGAATTCCGCCGATTGACACCAGCGTATCGCATCCCTGCGCGAGCGCTTCAGGAATCAGATATTCGAGCTTGCGGGTTTTATTGCCGCCGAATGCAAGGCCGCTATTGCAGTCCTCACGCTTGGCATACAGTTCGACCTTGCCGCCAAGATGGTCCGATAGCCGCTTGAGCGGCTGGATTGGCGTGGGGCCGAACGTCAACGCATGCCGCGGGAATTTCCTGAGATTCATATGTCGCTCCTGTGATCAGCCAAGTCGCCGCAACCATTTGCGCCGATACGCGCCGATACGAATAGGGTAGAAAAATTCGCCGCAAGCGGTGTTGCAAAGATAAATGCATTATTTTTATTAGCGGGCTTTAATCGGGTAATTGGCCTAATTAACGTTCGGAGAATTGCTGATGAACGCAACAAAAATTCGTTCTGGTTTGGGTCGAAACGCCAGGACCGTTGAGCCGCCTGAGCGCTCAGGCGATGAAATTGACCGCGTCGACCGGGCAATCCTGCGGCAGTTGCAGCGCGATGCATCCATCTCCAATGTCGCGCTTTCGGCCAAGGTCAATCTCAGCGCGCCAGCTTGCTTGCGTCGCGTGGAAAGGCTTAAGCAGGCGGGATTCATCAGCGGGATCGTCGCTTTGCTTGCGCCCAAGAAGCTCAATGCCGGAATGCTGGTGATGATCGGCGTGGTGCTGGATCGATCGACGCCCGAGTCCTTTGCCGCTTTTGAGAAAGCCGCGCAAAAAGTATCGGGGTGTATGGAATGTCACGTGGTGACAGGTGAATTCGACTACTTCATGCTGATCCGCACGCGGGACAGCGAGAGCTTCAACAAGCTGCATGCCGAACAATTGCTTTATCTGCCGGGAGTACGGCAAGTGCGCAGTTTCATGGTGCTCAAGGAAATCTTGTCCACTACCAGCTTTCCCGTTTGAATTTGTTTGGTCTTAAGGCCAAGCTAAATGACATGGCCTCGCGGCACGATTAAAATGCCCTCGGCACATCAACCGCAAAAAGGATGCTTACGCATGACATCGGACACGACAAACACGCAATTCGACAACGCCTCGGTCATCAAGCGCGCGAATATTTACTTCGATGGGAAATGCGTATCGCATACCGTTCTGCTTGGCGACGGCACGCGCAAGACGCTAGGCGTTATTTTCCCCGCATCGCTGACATTCTCGACGCAAGCCGCCGAGCAGATCGATGTCAACGCCGGACGCTGCCGCGTGCGCAATCCGGGCGAGGACCAATGGCGCGACTACGGTCCGGGCGAATCGATCGCGGTGCCGGCAAATACGAGTTTCGATATCGAGGTGATCGAGACGCTGGATTACGTCTGCCATTATTTTTGAGTTTTTGGCGGAACGTGACCGTGGTTGGACGCGTCCGATCGTCAGGTAAAGGGATGCCTCTTACCCTAATCCACCAGCGCCCCGTCGTCATCGAAAAACGGATACGGTCCATCAAACCGCTCCACATACGCGTGATGTGAAACCAGCCCGACATCGGCGTTCCAGTAATGCAGTGCGAACGCGCCGGGCTCGAGCACGAACCGCGAGGGCGCGTCGGCGTGAAGGTCCAGCACGACCTGATGCGCGGTCGATGGCGCTATGGATGCAATCGTTGCGCCAAAACGCCGATGCACCGGCCGATGCACATGTCCGCACAGCACGCGCTCCACGTTCGGATGTCGTGATATCAACGTCGCAAGCTTCGCTGCGGCTTCGGCATCGAGCGCCATGTCGTCCATATGTCCAATACCGGTCGCAAACGGCGGATGATGCAGCGCCACGATAACCGGCCGGCCACGCGCCTTGTCCAACTGCCGTTCGAGCCATTGCAAGCGTGCGTCGCACAAGGTTCCCGGGCTTGCACGGGGAATCTGCGAATCGAGCGCGATGACCCGCAACTCGCCCAAGTCGAACGCGAATTGCACGAAGTCGGTACCTGTAGCCTCTTTCTGCAAATAATCGGTGTCGAAAACCTCGCGCAGCGCAGCCCGATCGTCGTGATTGCCGACCATCAAATACACCGGCATCGTCAGCGGCTTCAAACAGTCGGCCACATGCCGATACTCGTCCACCGTCCCGAAGTCGGTCAGGTCCCCGGTCACCAGAACTGCGTCGGGCCGCGGACTCATTGTGTTGAGACGCTCGACGCACTTGCGCAGGCAGGCAGCGGTATCGACCTTGCGATACGCCAGCGCGCCCGGAATCTTGATATGCAGATCGGAAATTTGAGCTAACAGCATGACAACATTCTCCTGATGTTTTAGTGCAGTGCGACCCAGCCCTCGTCGCGTACCGATATCCCCACCATGGTCCCCTGCGCCAGTTCCACTCGGCCGGGGACATCGACGATCAAGGCATCGGCGGCGGCATCCCTGATTTTCAGGCGCGTGCGTTCGCCCAGGAACACCGCCGACTCAACCGTGCCGCGTAATTGCGCGGACTCGGGATTGACGAGCTCAGCGTCTTCCGGCCTGAAGAAAACTTCTGCGCGCGCGCCATTCGGGACACGTAACTGCGCGACAAGTCCCTTTACGTCGATCGTGCCCCCGGGCGCGATCAACGCATCATCGCGGCATTCTGCCGCCACGCGATTCAACGTGCCGATAAACTGCGCGACCGCGCGCGTCGCCGGCCGATAATAAATTTCGCGCGGTGTACCGCATTGTTCGATCCGTCCCGCGCTCATCACCACGATACGATCAGCAAGCGCCATCGCCTCGGACTGATCGTGCGTGACATAAATGCTCGTCACGCGCAGCTCGCGCAACAGCGCGTTCATCTCGGCGCGCAAGGTTTCGCGCAGGCGTGCATCGAGCGCGGTCAAGGGTTCATCGAGCAACAATACGCGCGGTCTCGGCGCCAACGCGCGCGCGAGCGCAACGCGCTGACGTTGTCCGCCCGACAACTCGGTAATCGGCTTGTCGGCGTGCGCGGTGAGTTCTGTCATCGCCAGCAATTCGTCGACCCGGCTACGCGCCGCCGATGCATCCACCTTCTGAATCCGCAGACCATAACCCACGTTGCCGCGCACCGTGAGGTTGGGGAACAACGCGTAGTTCTGGAACACCATGCCAACCTGACGGCGTTCAATGGGCAGCGCGGTGACATCGTCCGCGCCAAAGCGGACGTGGCCGCCCGCATCGGGTTTTTCGAGCCCGGCGATCAGGCGCAAGGTAGTCGTCTTGCCACAACCGGATGGCCCGAGCAGAACGAGCGTTTCGCCGGGTTCTATCGACAGATCGACGGGTTCGAGCACGCGTTGTCCGCGGAATGTTTTCGCGCATCGGCTGAGGGTGACGGGAACGGCTTCGAGTCTCATCGCGCAGTCTTGACGGTTGGGGTTTGAACAGGCTCGGCTTCGGCAAGCGCGGGCGCACGCCGCAACGCACGCTTGCGCTTCGCCGCCGCGCGAGCACTTTGCGCACCGGCGGGATCGACGCCGAGCCACTGCATCGCGATCAGCAACGGCAGGGTCATCAACAGGAAAAGTATCGTGTACGCGCTGCCGATTTCAAGCCGCATGGACGCATATGCATCGGCGAGTCCCACGGGCAGAGTCTTCGTATCGGGCGTATGAAGCATCCACGTAAGATTGAATTCGCCGATAGACAACGTCAGCACAGCAAGCGCGCCGGCAACAATGCCGGGCCGCGCATTGGGCAACACAATGGTGAGAAAACGCTGCATGAAAGATGCGCCAAGACTCGCCGCGCCTTCTTCCATTGTGCGCAAATCCGTTCCGGCGCACACGGCTGCGACCGAGCGCACCATGAACGGCAGCGTGAATACAACATGTCCCGCCACAATGAACCACATGCTCGACCGGAAGGCGCTCCATCCGCCATACACGGACAGCAGCGCGAGCGCCGTGGCAAGTCCGGGCAACGCGATCGGCAAGACGAGCAGTTCTTCAATCCATCTCGCCGAGCGGCTGTTGCTGCGCGCAAGCGCATACGCAGCGGGCACGCCTGTCGCAAGCGTGATAGCGAGCGTGGCAAGCGCGATCTCTATGGATAACCACACAGAGCCCTGGTACATCGCCCATACCTGTCCGAGCCACTTGAGCGTGAGTCCGCTCGATACCCCGCGAAAGTAATTCACGGTCAGACCGGCCATGACCGACATCACAACCGGCACGACCATGAACGCAACGAGCGCGAGCGTGACAATGACTTGCCCGGCCACGAGCAAGCCGCGCGGCTTCATGAATTCAGGCATCGCGCGACCTCACGCCGTGGCCGCGACAGTCGCGCCCGTCAGGCTGCGCGCGACCGCGAGCACGGCCCACGTCACAAGGCCGAGCACGATGGACAAAGCCGCCGCCGTCGCCAGATTCGCGTTGAGGGTGAACTCGGTGTAGATGGTCATAGGCAAGACGTCGAGGTCGGTGGCGAGCGTGAACGCGGTGCCGAATGCGCCCATCGCGGTCGCGAAACATACGGCGCCCGCCGCGATCAACGCGGGCGTCAGCGCGGGCAGGACGACATCGGCGAAGATCCGCCAGGGCGACGCACCCAGCGAGCGCGCCGCCTCTTCCAGCGACGCGTCGAGCTTGGTTGCAGCCGCCATGACGGTCACGATCACGCGCGGTATCGAGAAATACAGGTAGCCGAGAAACAGGCCGCTGAGCGAATACGCGAACACCCAGCGGTCGCCCGTCAGCCGTGTCGAGATAGCGCCAATCAAACCCTGGCGCCCCGCGAGCATGATCACCATGAATCCCACCACCACGCCCGGGAACGCCAGCGGAAACGTCAGCAGCGCGACCAGCAAGCGCTTTGCCGGTACATCGCGGCGCGCGAGAAACAACCCCGCCACCGTCGATAATGCCAGCGTCACCGCTGTCACCGCCACCGACAACGCAATCGTCGCGGCGAGGCTATGCAGATATCGCGCATTGGTCAGGACCTCGCGATACGCGGTGAACGCATTCGGCACGGCGCTTGCCTGCAGCAGCGCCACCAGCGGCAGCAGCCAGAACGCGATGAATACTGCGAGCGCAGGTGCGAGCATTGCAATGCGCGCGCGCGTGGAGAAGGTGGAATCCTGCATGGCTGAAATGTCAGTGCATCACGCGAAGATATTCTTCGCCAAATGCGCTTTGCTTCGCGGCCATCTTCGCGAAATCCACGTCTTTCGCACGCGCATAGTCGGTAGCCGGCAGGAACTTCGCGGCAACGTCGGGAGGCAACGCGGCGCCGCGCACCGGACGCAGGAACGCGTTGGCCCAAAGACGTTGCCCTTCGTCGGACAGCACGAAATCAAGCACTTTCTCGCCATTCGCCTGATGCGGCGCGCCTTTCACAAGGCTCATCACATACGGCACGACAATCGTGCCCTCCTTCGGAATCACGAATTCCACGTTGGCGTGATCCTTGTATTTCGCACGATAAGCATCGAAGTCATAGTCGAGCAGGATCGGAATTTCGCCGGACATCACGCGTGCGTAGGCGGTCTGCTTCGGCACGATCGGCGCGTTCGCCTTCATCTTTGCGAACCAGTCGAGGCCGGGCTTGAAGTTGTCGAGCGTGCCGCCGAGCGCCTGGTTCACCGCGACCGCGCCCGCATAGCCCACGAACGCCGACGACGGATCGAGATAACCCACCATGCCCTTGTATTCGGGCTTCAGCAGATCGGCCCACGAACGCGGCACGGGCTTGCCATCAAGCGCGTCCTTGTTGACGAAAAAGCCCAGCGTGCCCGAGTGGATCGCGAACCAGTAACCGTTCGGATCCTTCATGCCTGCAGGGATATCGTTCCAGTGCGCGGGCTTGTACGGCTGCACGAGATCCTTGTCCTTCGCCTGGAACGCCGACGAAACGCCGAGATACACCACGTCTGCAATCGGGCTCTTCTGCTCGGCCATCATCTGCGCGATCGCCTGGCCCGAATTCTTGTTATCGAAGGGTACGCGAATGCCCGTTTGCTTCTGGATCGCTTCAATCTGGCTCGCCCAGTCCGCCCATTCCGGCGGGCAGTTGTAGCAGATCGCGGTGCCTTCGGCATGGGCCGCGCCGGCCGCGCAGAAGGTGGCCGTCGCTGCGAGCAGCGTGGCTAAGACTTGACGGATTTTCATGCAGGGTTCTCCGGTTCGAGAGCGGCCATCCGGGCCGCGGGTTCGATATATGACGCGATAGTCGCGCCGATTCGCACGCTATGAGGCAACTTGAAGGCAATGGGATCGAGCGCGTCATCCGGGTCGCCGGGCAAGCCCAGTTGCTTCGCAAGACGAAGCCATGCATGCCGGCCAATCTCCCGATTGGGCGTGGCGACGCTGGAAAGCGCGGTCGATAACCACTCGCCAAGCGGAATGCCGTCGAAGCCAAGCACGGAGATATCGCCAGGCACGGACAAGCCCGCGTGACGCAGACCGCGAATCACGATCATCGCGAGGCGGTCGTTGCTGCAAAAGAGCGCGGTCGGACGGCGCAACGGGTCGGAGAGATGCGCGAGCAGGCTCGGCGGCAACTCCTCGGCGTTGAAATCCATTTCGAGCGGCGCGTAGGGCGTGAGGCCGGCGTCGAGCATCGCGTTCTCATAACCGCGATACCGCAAGCGCGCGCGGTCGGATTCAGCAAACGATCCCGCCAGCATCAGCACGCGCTTGTGGCCGCGCTGCAGCAGCGCGAACACGCCATCGCGAGCAGCCCGCCGGTTATCCACCGATACCGCCGCGCGGCGCACCGTGTCGTTATGCGCGAGCACATACGGCAAGTGGATGCGGTCGAGTTCGTCGAGCAGCGGATTGGATTCCGCATCGGCCACGGTCGCGATCAGGCCGTCCACGCGTTGCTCGCGCAAGGTCTCGATGGCGCGGCGTTCACGCGCGCTGTCATAAGCGGTCGTCATCAGCATCAGCCGGTAATCGCTCGCGGACGCGGCTTCGTCGATACCTTGCAGCGACTCCGCGAACACCGGATTGGCGAGCGTGGGCACGATCACGCCAACGAGCCGCGTGCGCACGCCGCGAAGCTGCCGGCCGCGTGCGCTCGGCATGAAGTCGAGCGCTTCAATGGACTCGCGCACCTTCGCGAGCGTCTCGGCATTGAGCAGCTCCGGCGTGTTTAGCGCACGCGATACGGTGGCAATGGACACGCCGGAATGCGCGGCGACGTCCCTGATGGTTGCGTGCATGACCCGGTTGTCCGAAAAAATGAAAACGGTTACAGCGCCACGAATTATCGGAGCGCTGTGTGACGCCGCCATGACCATGCACTGCCAGCATGTCATCTTTTTGGAACCCGCCCTTACCAACTCTTTCTGCTTGTTATGTGGAAGTAACCATGACGAAAGCGGAGCGCCTTTTGGGGTTCATGTGCAGGTGTTCCAATGCGGACGGATCGAAAAATGGTCTTCAAGTCCGGACTCGTCCCCAAAGGCCACACGGCCACACGCTTTACACACAACAAACGACATCGGAGCTTCACACATGTTTCGTCGAGCCCTATTGGTTGGCGTACCCACTGCAGCAATGGCCATTGGCCTGTATGCGTGCGGTGGCGGCAACGACAGCAACCCCGACTCGTCACAGTCGATCCAGAACCGTCTCGCGACGGCCACACCGATCAAGCACGTCGTGGTGATCTACAACGAGAACGTTTCGTTCGATCATTACTTCGCGACCTACCCGAACGCAGCGAACCCGGCCGGCGAGCCGGCGTTCACGGCCGCGGCAGGCACGCCGGCGGTGAATGGCCTGAGCGGAGCGCTGCTGACGGCGAACCTTAACTTCACGAACACGGCGAACGGCACGGCTGCTGCGAACCCGTTCCGCCTCGACCGCACGCAAGCCGCGTCGGCCGACCAGAACCACGCTTATCGTGCAGAACAACAGGCCTATGACAACGGCGCAGCCGACCTCTTCCCGAAGTTCACGGGTAAGGGCACGGCAGGCGGCGCTGGCTCGTTCGGTACGGCTGGCCAGGTCATGGGTTACTACGACGGCAACACGGTCGGCGCCCTGTGGAACTATGCGCAGCACTTCGCGATGAGCGACAACGCCTACACGGACACGTACGGTCCGTCGACGCCGGGCGCGCTCGAAGTGGTGTCGGGCCAGACCAACGGCATGCAGATCGTCAAGGCGAGCCAGGGTCCGGTCAGCGCGACGAACACGGGCGGCTACTACGTCAACGACGGCCAGGGCGGCTTCACGATGATCAACGACGTCGACCCGGCGAACGACGTGTGTTCGAGCACGACCGACACGGCGTTGATGGCAGGCAAGAACATTGGCGACCTGCTGAACGCGGCGAACATCTCGTGGGGCGGTTTCATGGGCGGCTTCAACCTGGCCACCGTGAACAGCAACGGCACGACGTCCTGCAAGCGCAGCACGTTGTCGCCGGTAGTGGGTCAGGCAACGGCCGACTACGTGCCGCATCACAACTGGTTCCAGTACTACACGTCGACGGCCAACCCGACGCATGCGCGTCCGAGCTCCACGGCAGTTATCGGCTTGTCGCTCGAAGCCGATGGCAAGACGCCGGAACCGGCTAATCACCAGTACGACACCGACGACTTCTTTGCATCGGTCAAGGCTGGCAACTATCCGTCGGTGAGCTTCATCAAGGCTCCGGCGTTCCAGGACGGCCATGCCGGCTACTCGGATCCGCTCGACGAACAGGCGTTCACCTCGAAGGTCGTCAACTTCCTGCAGCAGCAGCCGGATTGGGCGAGCACCGCTGTGATCGTGGCGTGGGATGACTCGGACGGCTGGTACGACCATGCCTTCGCAACGCCGACGGCCGCTTCGTTCGACGCAAATGCAGACCAGGTGAACGGCGCCGGCAAGTGCGGCACGGGCACGGCTCCGCTGGGTGTGAAGGGCGCGCCGGTCAATGGCCGTTGCGGTCCGGGCACGCGTACGCCGTTCGTCGTGATCTCGCCGTGGGCGAAGGTGAACTACGTGGACCACACGCAGATCAGCCAGGCATCTGTCACGCGCTTCATCGAAGACAACTGGCTCAATGGCAATCGCCTGGGCGGCGGTTCGTTCGATGCAACGTCCGGCAGCATCATGGGCCTGTTCAACTTCAGCGGCGCGGGTAACAACCCGAAGGTGTTCATCGATCAGAACCTGGGTACGCCGGTGGCATCGGTTCCCACCATCTGATTTTTGCTTTCTTGCTTGGCGCCCGCGTCGCAGCCTGACGCGGGCTGATGTTTGAAGTCCGCTTTGTGCCTCGTCGCCGTCCCTTCAAGGGCGGCGACTTTTTCACTACTGCTTCCCGTATCCCCAGGTCCCATGTCGCATACCGCCACACCTTCCATGTCGCCGAATGCCGGGCAGAAACCACGCCTGCCGCGTCCGAAAATCGTCCTGCTCTGGTGCATCGCCACGGCGCTCGCCGCCGCGATCGCGTTTTGCGTTTGGGCCGTGCTATATCCGGCGACCGTGCCTGCGCGCGTGGGCGACATTGTGGAAGACCTGACGGGCGCGAACCCGAATCCCGTCCTGCTGAGCCGTCCGCCGGTCGCGCCGCTGAGCGCGGTGGCGTTGCTTGGCCAAAAGATTTTCTTCGATAAATCCCTGTCCGCATCGGGCACGCAATCATGCGCCTCGTGCCACAGTCCGGACCGCGCGTTCGGACCGCCCAACAACCTGTCGGTGCAACTGGGCGGACCGCATATGACGTTGCAGGGTTATCGTCCGCCGCCTTCGCTGATGTACCTGTATTTGCAGCCTAATTTCAGCATCGGGCCGGATGCCGGCGAAGCGGAAGCGCCGCCCGACTTTGCCGCCCTCGCCTCCCAAGCTGCCGGCACCGCCCGGGCGCAAAAGAACGCGGGCGTTGCGCCTGCCGCGCCCGCAATGGTCCCGCAAGGTGGTTTCTTCTGGGACGGCCGCGCCGACACGCTTCAGGCCCAAGCCTCGGGCCCGATGCTCAATCCTGTTGAAATGGCGAACACGAGTCTCGACGATGTCTCCGCCAAACTGCAGCGCACCGCTTACATGGGCGACTTCAAGCAGTTGTTCGGCCCGAACATTTTCAAGAGCACGGAGCTTGCGACCGCCGAAGCCATGTTCGCCGTCGCGCGCTATCAGATCGAGGAACAGGCGTTCCATCCGTATTCGAGCAAGTACGATTACTGGCTCGAGGGCAAGGCGCGCCTGACGCAAGCCGAGTTGCACGGCCTGCGTCTTTTCAACGATCCCGACAAGGCCAACTGCGCCGGCTGCCATTTGTCGAAACCGAGTTCCGACGGCACGCCGCCGATGTTCACGGACTACCAGTACGAAGCGCTGGGCGTACCCCGCAATACCAAACTCACGATCAACCAGGATCCCAAGTTCTTCGACATGGGTGTGTGCGGCCCCTTCCGCAGCGACATCAAGGACCAGACGCAATATTGCGGCATGTTCCTCACGCCTACGCTGCGCAACGCCGCCACGCGCCAGGTCTTCTTCCACAACGGCGTCTATCATTCGCTCGACGAAGTCATGTCGTTCTACAACGAGCGCAATACCGCGCCCGAAAAGTTCTATCCAAAGGGCGCCGACGGCAAGGTCAACAAATACGACGACCTGCCTGCGCAGTTCCACGCGAACGTCGACGTGGCCGACGCGCCCTTCGACCGCAAGCCTGGCGACAAGCCCGCGATGACGGACCAGGAAATGAAGGACATCATCGCGTTCCTGAAGACTCTGAATGACGGCTATCGCAAAGGCTCCTAGCCTGGGCGCTTGCCGAGCCTGATGCTGGTCGTGTCGGCGGTGAGGTAACCCACGGTGGCCCCGAAGCGGTCCTTGTAGTTGGCCCGCACGAGCGGGTCCAGCGTGGCCTTCACCTTGTCGTGGACCGGGCTTTCCCAGTCGCCGGCGTGCTGGAAGTTGGTCATGATGTAGGTCCATCCGTTGATTTCATCCACAGCATGAAGGCCGGTGGATTCCGCGCCGGCCGGACACGACAACACCCGCGACAAGGTCTTCGTATCCACGTTGTAGGCCCACAGGAAGTTGTTCACGTGCATGCTCGAATCTTCGCCAATGAAGAGCGTGCGCAGCTTTTCCGAGAACTTCAGGTTGTCCGGATTCGCGATCTTTGCGGCGCTCGCCGTGTTGCCGAGCGCATCGGGCGCGGCGAGGTCTTCGCCCACGAGCGCGGCAGGCGCTGCCATGTCGACCGGCACCCATTCGCTGTCGATAGCCGCGCCGCTCGTGTCCTTTTGCCCTGACTTCAGATTGAGCGCGTAGACCGCGCCCGCGTTGATTGCCGCATCCACGGCGACATCGGTCGATGCCGCATTGCCCTTCACCATCGACTTCTCGACGCGCGACATCGCCGTGTAGACGATCTTGTCGGCTGCGTTGACGGTCGTGCCTTCCAGTTTCGTGAAGCCAAGGCTTCCACCAATCAAGGCGGCATAACGATGCGTTTCCAGGTACGCGGCTGCCTTTTCCATGCCCGGCTTGATGCGGATCCAGTTGAACGTGCCGTTGTAGTTGATCTTGCTGAAGCTCGTATCGAGCGGATCCTTGGTCGCGACATCCATGATGTCCGACGCCTTCAGGCTCGAAGCCAGTGCCTGGATTTCGGCGCTGGCCGCGTGGCCAATCCTGATCCATGTCAGGTTCGCCGAACCCGCTCCCGCCGATGACGTCTGCGCCCACTTCGCCACATACAGCGTGCCGGACGCCAAATCCTCCGCCCGATCCGCAATGAACATGAACAAGCCGCCGTTGGTGGCGTCGTCGCCCATCATGACCGTGCGCTTGTCCGGCATGACCTGAACCAGTTCATGCGAGATGCGCCCGAGGCAATAGTGCTTCTTGATCGTGCCGGTGCCGTCGGGGTTCACCGTCACTTCCGGCAGGTGGCCGTAGTTGTACGGATTGGCCCGCGCCGCGTCGCCGTAAAGGCTCGTGCTGTAGGCCTTGAACTGCGCGTTGCTCGAAATGGTCGTTGCGTCCGGCTCGTACTCCTCGCTCGACAAATGCGTGTTCCATGGCGAAAGGCTCGCGCCGCACGTGATCCACAGTCCATTCACTTTCGACGTATCCACGTTGTGATACTTGACGAGCGTGAGCTTGCCCGTGGTCTGGTCCTGATCGAGCGTCAATACCGCGATTGGCGAGGGCAACTGTCCATACGCCGAGACCATGTTTTGATCGCGCGTTGCATATTCGAACTGGACGACCGCGAACACTGCCCGGCCCTTGATGCCGGCGACCGTCGGTTTATCCAGTGACAGCAGTGAGCTGCCGTCCGGGCAATCCGAATAGAACTGGCGCTCCTTGCCCGGCACCGACCGGTCGATGATCGGCTGATTGTTGATGTCGTAATAACCGCCGCTCACGATCGTGCCGCCGTTGCCGTTCGGGACCATGTCGCCGGTCACGAAGAATGGCTGGTACGCGAGCTTGTAGTCCTGCGTGCTGCCGTCGCTCATGGACACGGTGAGCGTGGACGCCACGGTGGTCGTCGCCATGGCGGCGGCGTTGGCAAGAGAAGGCGCGGCCATCGATGAAAACGCCGCCGATTTGAACGATGCAGGCGTGCCGGCGACGGCGTCGTCGCTGCCGCCGCATCCGGACAGCAGTGTCGACAGGGAGAAGGCGCCCAAGGGCAGCATGGGCGCGCCCGCCAGCAGCTTCAATGCTTTACGGCGCGACGGGTTGGCTTCGTTGGCTTGCTTGGGCTGCTCTTGCATTTCGTCTTCGTGTCCTGTTTTGTGGGTGGGCCGCGCCCGGTTTTTGAATTCACCGATACGCGATGAAGGCGAAGTGTAAGTTTCATTAATGAAAGCAATATGACAGCTAACAGCATCCAATTTGGAAGCGAATATATGAGGCGGCATCGGGTTTGCTAAATGCTTTAGGGAAAGGCAGACCGTTTCCTCCACCACCGCAGGCATCCCGTGACGACCGAGACAAAGCTGGATAAACCCCTCAGCGAACTCCTTCAAGGCACGCTGAAAAAACGCTTGAACGCTTCGTTGCGAGATGTCTTTGGTCTCGATGCACTGCGACCCGGCCAGGAGCAGGTCATACGCAGCGTCATGGACGGCCGCGACACGCTCGCCGTCATGCCAACGGGGGCCGGCAAGTCGCTGTGCTACCAGCTTCCGGCGTTGCAGCTTGGCGGCTTGACGCTCGTGGTGTCGCCGCTCATATCGCTGATGAAGGATCAATCGGACAAGCTGCGCGAATCCGGCATTGCGGCCGTTGCGCTGCACAGCGGGCTTTCGGCTGAGGAGGAACGGCAGGCGATTCGCGATATCGATTCAGGCGACAGCCGCTTCTTGTTCCTGACGCCCGAGCGGCTGGCGAAGGCCGATTTCGTCGAGATGCTCAACGAGCGCGACAAGGACGGCAAGCCCGAAGTCCAGTTGATCGTGATCGACGAGGCGCATTGCATATCGCAATGGGGCCATGACTTCCGTCCGGCTTTCGTGGAAATGCTGCAATCCATCAAGGCGCTCGGCAGGCCGCCCGTTCTGGCGCTTACGGCAACCGCCACGCCCGCGGTCGTCGCGGACATTCTGCGCGAACTCGATATGAAAGACGCGCAGGTCATCAACACCGGGGTGTATCGCGACAACCTGCGGTTCGCGGTCGAACAGTTGACCAATCCGCGAGAGAAACGAACGCGCTTGCTCGAACGGATCGCGGCGCTGGATGGCACGGGCATTGTCTATTGCTCGACGGTTGCGGAATGCAACGCGGTTCATGTGGAACTCGTGGAAGCGGGGATAGAAGCCGAGCGGTACAACGGCAGGATGTCCGCTTCGGAGCGCACGGCCGCGCAAGATGCGTTCATGGAAAACCGCTGCCGTGTGATGGTGGCGACCAATGCATTCGGCATGGGTATCGACAAGCCTGACATTCGTTTTGTCATTCATCATCAGATGCCGGGCAGCCTCGAAGCCTACTATCAGGAGGCGGGGCGAGCGGGACGCGACGGCGGCGAGGCGCACTGCATTCTGTTGTTCGAATTGAAGGACAAGCAGGTGCAGCAGTTCTTTCTGAGCGGCCGGTATCCGGGCGCCGAGACACTCGCGCGTTGTGCCGACGCCTTGCGCCGGCTCGCGCGTGAGAGCGAACGCAAGACCATCCATGCACCTGTGGACGCATTGCACGAAGCACTGCCGGACATTGGCGTGAACAAGCTGCGAACGATATTGTCGGTGCTGCAGGACATGCGGATACTGCGACGCACGAGCAAGGGCGCCGTGACCGTTCTGAGTGACGGCGTGCCGCATGACATGGAGGAGGCCGCTCAACGCTTTACCGCGATGGCGGCGCATGATCGCGAAGTGCTGGAGCGAATGATCGGTTACGCGCAAAGCGGCCAATGCAGATGGCGCATCCTGCTCGATTATTTTCACGCCCATCTCGATGCGGCGCGTTTGCATGGCTCGACATCCAGCATGCCCGATGAACTCGATGGCGGCGTCTGCTGCAAATGCGACAACTGTGTTTCACCGCCTACGGTCATGCCAAGCCCGCGCGAACTGCAGCAGCCTGCGTCAACACCCGGGCGCGCCGTCAAAACGTGGCATCCCGGCGATGCGGTTCAGGTGCGCAAGTACGGCGCCGGCAAAGTGGAACTCGTGAGCGGCGACCGCGTTGCCGTTTCATTTCCAGACGGCGAAACCAGGACATTCATTGCACGCTATGTAAAGGCCGCGCGTTCGTGAATGCGTTGTCTTTACCGACCCTCGAATCAAGGAGTTTTCATGAAACACGATCGTGAATCGACGCTTCATCCGGCAGACGTTTCGTATGAGGCGCTCAGGCTCGCGCCGCGTGAATGGGTGCCGAACAACAGCCGCTTGCCGGTGCTGATCTACCGGCGTGCGCTCGATCCATCGACGAAAGATCTCGGCAAGACCTTCGAGGCGCTGTTCACGCGCAACGAATGGCCGCCGCAGTGGCGCGACAGCATTTTCGATTACCACCATTTTCATTCCACGGCGCATGAAGCGCTCGCGGTGATATCGGGGAAAGGGAACGTGATTATCGGCGGTCCGGGCGGCGACGTGATCTCGTTCGAAGCCGGCGACGTGGTGCTGCTTCCAGCCGGAACGGGCCATTGTCTTCAATCGACGGAAGGACGCTTTCAAGTTGTCGGCGCGTACCCGGAAGGGCAGCAATGGGACATCCGGCGCGACGCTTTGTCGAAGGAAGAAATCGCTGCAATGGAAGCGTTGCCGTTTCCACGCAGCGACCCCGTATCGGGAAGCGAAGGTCCGTTACTCGTTCAATGGAAGTGACGCCTACTCCATGACGATCTGAACCTTGACGTCGGACGGATTGCCGCTCGCCGCTTCTTCGAAGGCCTTGATGCCGTCCGCGAATGCGAACGAGCGCGAGATGAACGGCTTCACATCAAGCCGGCCCGACGCGATCAACTGGATGGCGCGCGGGAACATGTTGGCGTAGCGGAACACCGATTCCAAACGCGCTTCCTTGATCTGCACGGCGACTATATCGATAGGAACCGGATGCTGCGGCATGCCTACCAGAACGATGCAGCCGCCCGGGCACAGCAGGTCGACAATGCCATCGAACGCCTTTTCGTTGCCGCTTGCTTCGAAGACAATGTTAGCGCCCCAGCCGCCGGTGAGTTCGGCGACGACGTCCTTGACCTTGCGATCGCGAATATTCACGGCGGTCACGCCCTGCACGCCGCCTATCAATTCAAGTTTCTCCGGCACGAGGTCGCACACGATCGCGCGGCTGCAACCGCCGGCAAGAGCCGCCAGCGCACACATCATTCCAATTGTGCCCGCGCCGAGAATAACGGCTACATCCCCCGGTTTTATCTTCGCCTTGGTCGCGGCCTGCATGCCGATAGCCAGGGGTTCGACGATGGCGCCCTCGCCAAAGCTCACGTTGTCGGGCAACTTGAACGTGAACGCCGCGGGATGCACCACGAACGGCGTGAGGCATCCATGAACCGGCGGCGTTGCCCAGAAGCGCACGCTCGGGTCGAGGTTATACATGCCCTCGCGCGAGGCGCGTGATTCCATATCGGGTACGCCCGGCTCCATGCAGACGCGATCACCCGCTTTCAGATGCGTGACTTCGTCGCCGATCTGGATCACCGTGCCCGCCGCTTCGTGCCCGAGCACCATGGGTTCGTTCACGACAAACGGTCCAATGCGGCCATGCTGATAATAGTGAATGTCGCTGCCGCAAATGCCGACCGTATTGATCTGGATGCGCACGTCGCGCGGCCCCACGGCTTGCGGCAACGTGAACGGACGCAAGCTGATGCGCCGCGCTTCTTCAAGAACCAGTGCTTCCATGATTGAAGCCCTCTGCAAAGGGGTAACGTGGATAAAAAACTTCAGCCGGCTTGAAAACCGCCGTCCAGTGCAAGGCTTACGCCATTGACCATGCTTGAATCGTCGCTGAGCAAATACGCGATCGTGCGCGCCGCTTCTTCGGGCTGTACGAATCGACGCAATGGAATACGGGCCAGCATGGAATTCGACCTGGCGGGTTCGCTCCAGACTTTTTCCGCCATAGGCGTGAGCGTGACAACCGGATTGACCGTGTTCACGCGGATGCCGTGCACGCCGAGTTCGACCGCCATCACGCGGCTCAGTGCATCGAGCGCGGCCTTCGATGCGCAATACGAAGCGTGCAAGGGTGTTCCGACTTGCGCCGCGATGCTCGACACATTCACAATCGCGCCGCCCTTCCCTCTGGCGATCATGCTGCGTGCGCATTCCTGGGCGACGACCATTGCGGCGCGAACGTTGACGGCCATGGTGCGATCGAACGATTCCGTGGTCGCGTCGAGGAAGGGCTCGAGATCGACAATGCCCGCGCAGTTCACGAGCAAATCCACCGGCTGCGCTTCGCGTGCCGCTTTCAATGCCACTGCCGCGTCTTCCAGATCGACTGCAACCGTCTTGCAATCGATCAGCGCGCTCAACGCATCCAGATCGGCTTGCGACCGGCTCAGCGCGACCACGTACGCGCCGCGCTCCGCCATCAGACGCGCGCTCGCGTAGCCAATGCCTTTGCCCGCGCCGGTGATCAGCACCGTCCTGCCTTCAAACTCGCGATTACGATCCACGTTCATGATCTTCTCAAGGTTCATCGCAGAGACGGCGCGCGGTCTCTTCGTCTGTCACCAGCACCGACGGATAACGCCCGCGCAACGCGGCGCGCGTGACCGCAAATTTTTTCGCGCCGCCGCTTACCAGCACCACGCGGCGGATCTTGCGCAGGTCTTCAAGCGTGATTGCAACCGTGCGGCGGTTCAGCGGATGATCGATAGCCTCGCCATCCGCGTCCATGAAGTGCCCGAGCATGTCGCCCACCGCGCCCGCTTTTTCAAGCGCGCGCACCTGTTCGGGATCGTTGACGCCATAGGTCACCACGAGCGATTCCGTCAGATCGCCGCAGGTCAGCAATGCCAGATCCGACTGGCGCGCGCGCTCATAGGTCTCGCGTACCGCGTCTTCCTGCAACAGCATGTCGCGCACTTTCTGGCTGCTCACGTAAATAGGCGCCGCGAACAGGAAACCGTCCGCCTGGCACAGGTTCGCGAAGTCCGAGACAATATCGAACGTGTTGATGCTCGGGCAATGCGACAGCCCGCCTTGCAGCGACACCGCCGATACCGGCCCGTAGGCGCGTTGCGGCAACGCGCGCAACACAGCGCGGATCGTGCGTCCCCAGCCAAGGCCGATGGCCTGCCCGGCCGCGATCTGACGCGCGAGATAGTTCGCGCCACCAATCCCGATCGCAGCCATGTTCGCTTCGTTATTGGCGCCGGTCGGAACCACGACCGCGGCTTCCAGGCCGAAGCGTTTGGTGAGCGCTTCTTCGAGCGCGACACACGGCGCGAGCCGGCTGTTGATGGTGATCTGCACCATGCCGGATTCGCGGCTCGCGGCGAGCAGCCGGTTCACGCGCACGCGATTGCTGCCAATGCGCTGCGCAATCTCCTGTTGCGTGAGGTTGCCGACGTAGTAGTGCCACGCCACGCGCGCCTGCAACTCCTCTTCGGTATCCACAGAGGGTTCGGCGAGCGCGGTGACGGCGGGCGGTGCGGACTTGTTCATGTGCGTGATGGGTTTCGATAAGGACGGCGCGATGGTAATCCACCCATGCTTGCACCGCCCTGCACGGCACCTTTCATTTCACCGCGCCCATGGTCAGCCCCTGCACGAGCCGGCCCGATACCGCCAGCGCGAAGACGACCATCGGCAGCACGATCAGCGTGCCGGTCGCCATGATTTCGCCCCACGGCAATTCGTATCCGCTCATGTAGCTCGTCGCTGCAACGGGAGAGGTGATGGCGTCGGTACGCGTGAGCACCAGCGCATACAGCAAGTCGTTCCATGAAAAGATGAATGCGAAGATCGCGGAGACCACAATGCCGGGCATGGCCAGCGGCAAGTTGATGCGCCAGAAAATGCGCCACGGCGAAGCACCGTCGAGACGCGCGGCTTCGTCGAGTTCGACCGGGATATTGCGGAACTGATCCGTGCAGATCCATACGACAATCGGCAGCGAGAATGTGAGGTAAAGCAGGATCAGCACGAGATGCGTATCGACAAGATCGAGCTTCGTTGCGATCAGGAAGAACGGCACCGCCAGCACGACAGGACTCACCATGCGGTTCGATATGAACCAGAACCAGAGGTCTTCCTTGCCGCGAAATTCGAAGCGAGCAAGCGCATACGCCGCGGGCGTGCCGAGCAGGATGGAGAGGAACGTCGCGCTGCTTGCGACAATCAACGAGTTCAGCAGACTCGCCGCGACATCATGCTCGAAGAGCGCGTCAGTGTAATGCGCGAGCGTCGGCGTGAAGACCCACACCGGCGGCACCGCGAGTGCGTCGGCCTGGCTCTTGAGGCTCGTCGTGACCATCCAGTAGAACGGAAACACGGACGTGAGGAACACGATCAGCAAGCCGATCACATGCCATACCGTTGCACGACGCCGTGCATTCCTGGCGCGTCGGGCGCGCGACGAAAGCGGCGCGATGGCTGCGGTGTCCGCCGTCGATGATGTGGATGTGCTCACACGGCCTCCCGATAAACAAAACGAATGTAGAGCCGCGACAACACGATCGTGAGGATCAGCAGCAGCACCGCCTGGGCGGACGCCATGCCTTGATCGAAGAGACGGAACGCGACGCGCTGGATATAGATGCTGATGAACTCGGTCGCGGTGCCGGGGCCGCCGCGTGTCATGGTGAACACTGCATCGAACATCTTGAGCATGTCGGCGGAACGCAGGATCAGGATGGCGGTGAGTCCCGGCAACAGATACGGCCGCTGCAAATGCCACAGGATCTTGCTCCACTTCGGCGTTTCCAGGCGCGCGGCTTCTTCCGCTTCTGTCGGCACCATGGCGAGACCGGCCAACAGGATCAGCGCGCAGAACGGCGTCCATTGCCAGATGTCCATGATCATCACGGAGACGAATGCGAGCGTTGGGTCAGCCAGCCAGTCGAGCGGCGCAATGCCGAAGAAGCTCAGCAAATAGTTGACCACGCCGAACTGCCGGTTGAAGATCAGGCGGCCGATCAGTCCAACGACCGCATACGTGGTCGCCATTGGAATCACGAGGCCGACGCGCGCCGCAACACGCAGCCACGGCAATGCCGTGCGATGCAGCATCAATGCAGCAAACAGGCCGAACGCAATCTCGATGGGCAAGGTCAGGCAGAGGAATAACACAGTGCGCCCGAGCGCGCCCCAGAACGATGGATCAGTAAGCGTGGCGACGTAGTTGCCCAGACCGACAAACGGTGTGCCGGAAGCCAGGTCCGCGAGCTTGTACTGATGAAACGAGTTGTAGACCGCGAGCAGCAGCGGATAGATGCCGATGATCGCCAGCGCAGCGACGGCAGGAAACAAGAACCAGAACGCGGGCGAACGCGGCACGAAGCGAAAACGCGCGCGCGGGGGCGGACGCGAGGATGGACGCGTTACGCCTGTCGCTGGTGGAACCGTGGTCTTGAGCATGAAGCGTCTCCGCGGGGTGGCCGGGTACAGCTTTAGTGAAGCAAGGCATCGCACCTGCGATACCTCGCTCGGTGCTTACTTGAGCAAAGGCTTCTTGCCGTCGTAGTAACCCGCCTTCTTCAATATGTCTTCCGTCTTCGTGCCAATGGTCTGCGCACCGTCCTTCACCGACACCTGGCCAAGCATGATCTTGCTGCCCCACTCGCCGATCACTTCGGACACAGCAGGCCATTCCGGGAAACGCGGCCGGTAGTCAGGCACCCCGCCTTGCCACGACTCCACCATGGGCTTAACGAACGGATACTTGCTCTGCACGTCCGCTTCCTTGTAGACCGCGGTGCGGCCGCTGACACCGCCCGCATCCAGATACGGTCTGGCCATTTCTTCGGACGTGATCCACTGGATGAACAACCACGAGGCCGCCTGCTTCTTCGCATTCGACTTCGCATTCACCGCGAGCGAAAATCCGCCAAGCGCGGGCTTGAGTCCGGCCGGACCTTTTGGCTCGGTTGTGATCGCAAGACAATTGCCGATCTTGGATTTGCTGGGATCGGTGAGGGTCGGGTAGAACGCGGACCATTCCGTGATCATTGCAACCTGCCCTTGCGCAAGCGCGTTCACGGCCTCCGCATGGTCATAGTCCACAATGCCCGGCGGCATGTACTTCATCAGCTTTTGCCGATACTCGAGGCCCGCCTGCGATTGCTGCGACATCAGGTTCGACTTGAACTTCGCATCGAGCAACGAGCCGCCGTTGGGCCACAGCATGCGCATGAAACTGTCTGCGGATTGCGTTTCGCCGCGCCGCGATTGCAGCGCGTACGCGAACTGGTTCTTGTCGGGCTTGGTCAGCTTCGGCGCGTAGACGTTGAGCAATTCGTCCCATGTCTTCGGCGGTTCGCTGAAACCCGCGTCCTTCAACATGCATTTGTTGTAGAACATCAGGCCCGAGTAGTTATCGAACGGAAGACCGTAAGTGGTCTTGTCCCACGTTCCGAACGAATCCAGAAGAATGGGAAAGAAGCCCGGCAGGTTCAGCTTGGGGTCCGCGAGCTTGGGGTTGTCCGTGAACGTCTTGATGGGCACGAGCCACTTGTTGCTCGCAAATTCGCCGATCCAGACCACGTCGACCAGCACCACGTCCTGGTCGCCGCCGCCCACGAAATTGAGCACCTGCTTTTCACGGGTGTTCTCGTAAGGGATAACCTCAGTGCGCACCTTGATGCCGGTTTCTTTCTCGAACTGGGGAATCAATTTCGATGCCGCCTTGTAACCTGGCCGGTCAAGAAAGATAGCCTTGATGGTCGTGCCGGAATAAGGCTCGGCAGCTTCCTTCAGCGTCCACGCCGACGCATTCGATACCGTTAGCAAGGATGCCGTAACGCCCAGCAGCGCGAACGCCGCCACCTGTGTGCATTGCTTCTTCATGCCTGTCTCCTGGGTAGTTCTTTTTAAAATGCCCAAAGCGCTCAAGGCCGGTTGAGCCGTTCAAGCGTGCTGAAGGTCCGACTTGTGCTGCGTTCCTGCCTACGGTCTTCACGCGGTTTCACCACCGTCGTTTCACTTGTAATTTCAGTTTTACAATTGTATATTTGGACGCGAACAGGTTGTCAAGAACAAATTCGACAAGCACCGCTTGCTGCGTTGCAAGGCAGGACCGCTGCAACGCGCGTAACATTGCTCGAGTCCAATCCTCGGTATCGGGCATCTGCAGGAGACACGCATGAGTGCAGTTCAATTGCATCAGATCCGCAAGGCGTTTGCCGGCATGGAGGTGCTGAAGAGCGTCGACATTGAAGTGACCGACCGCGAATTCATGGTGTTCGTCGGCCCTTCCGGGTGCGGCAAGTCCACATTGCTGCGCACCATTGCCGGCCTTGAACGCAGCGACTCGGGGCAAGTACTGATTGGCGGGGAAGACGTCACGGAGCTCGAACCGTCGCAACGCGGCGTGGCGATGGTGTTTCAGTCATACGCGTTGTATCCGCATATGTCGGTGTACGAAAACATTGCGTTCGGACTGCGGATGATCAAGCTGCCCGAAGCGCAGATCAAGGAGCGTGTGCAGCGCGCCGCGCAAATTCTTCAGATCGAGCAATTGCTCGACCGCAAGCCGCGCGCATTGTCGGGTGGCCAGCGCCAGCGGGTTGCAATCGGACGATCGATCGTGCGCGAACCCAAGGTGTTTCTTTTCGACGAACCCTTGTCCAATCTCGACGCCGCATTGCGCGTGCAGATGCGGCTTGAGTTGATCAAGCTGCATAAGCAGCTCAATGCAACCATGATCTACGTGACGCACGACCAGACCGAAGCCATGACCATGGCTGACCGGATTGTGGTGTTGAATCACGGTAAGGTCGAACAGGTCGGCTCACCGCTCGAGCTTTATAGATCGCCGGTGAACCGCTTCGTTGCCGGGTTTATCGGATCGCCGAAGATGAATTTCCTGCCCGCGAAGGTTCAGCGCGCCGACGCCATGGGGGTAACGATCGGGTTGCCCGGAGGCGCGTCTATTGCGTTGCCGTTCGCAGCAGATGGTGTAAAAGCCGACGACACGCTGAGCTTCGGGATTCGCCCGGAGCATCTGATGGAGACGCCCGCAAGCGGCGCGGAAGGGAAGCTGACGGGTACGGTAATGGTGGTCGAGCACCTTGGCGGGGAAACCTTGCTGCATGTGAACCTGGATGGAGACGTTCTGATCCAGGTGAAAGGCTCAGGAGAATCGACAGCGGCTGACGGGCACTCCATCGACGCAGGTTTCAACCTGCGCCACACGCATCTGTTCCGGGAAAATGGCGAAGCGCTGAAGCGGCTGCGGACGGTGACAGCAAACACGGCAACGGTTTGAGCAAGCGCTTGCGGGAATAAAAAAACGCGAGGCTCCGACCTGCCGGAAGCCTCGCGTTATGCCCTGCCTATATGCCGCTATCTATCGATCAGTTCCTGATCAAACTCAGATAGTTACCGCTCGGATACGCCGTGTTCAACCACGTCGACAGACGGTTCACCTGCGTCTTGTCGATGCCTTCGCCCAGCATCTGCGGAATCTGGTTCCACGTCCACGTCGGGAAGTTCTCCGTCGTGCCGCCCGATACCGTCCCGTGAACATAGCCAATCGCGCACAGGCTGCGCATGCTCCAGCCGCACGTCGTCTCGCCCGCCACCGCATTGGCCGCCCCCTCGCGCTGCCACGTGGTGATGTTGAAGCTCGTCGTGGTGTCCATCCAGTTCGACAGGAACGCGTTGACCACCGCCTGCTCCGTGGCCGGGCTCGTGCCCTTCCAGACGCCGTTCTGACCGCCGTTCCAGACATCGAGCGGGCTGCTGTCGCGAATGGTCCAGCCGCGCGTGACATCGGTTACGCCCACGCCGTTATCCATTTCCTGTGCGCCCTTGAGCACGTAGAGGAAGTTGCGGATCGGCTCCGGCCGCCCGCTGCTTTGCAGCAGGTTGTTGAGCAGGCCGTACGCGTATTGCCAGTCGGTCGGCAGGTGCACGTTGTGTGCGCCCGAACCCGGATTGAGCAGGATCTGCAGGTAGTACCACTGGTTGGCCTTCACGTAATGCGCCACCGCGCTGCCGAACATGCTGTTGTCGGCCGGAAAACCCTGGATGTGCGGCGACACGTTGAAGACGAAGCGCCAGTATCCGCACCAGCCGCGCTTTTCCGCCTTGGGCGCATTCTCCTTGGTGACCCACGCGGTCGGGCAGTTCGTTTCCAGCGAGAAATCCTGCGCAAGCTCCCACGACTTCATCAACTGCCACTGCGCGGTCCCGTACAGGTTCTTCTGCTGCGCAATCGTATAGCTGCCGCTCACGCCTTCGTTCGGTGGCGTGAACCGCTCGCCCAGTTCGCTGCCCCAGTAATAGAGGTCGTTGAAGATGTCGCCGGTCTTGCCTTGCGCGTAGCTCGTGCCGCCGTTGGCAAGCTGGGTGCGCATGTTGTAGGTGGATGAACCCGTGCCCTCGCCCGCGTAATCCTTGTTCAGGTTGCTGTTCGTGAAGTAATCGCCCCAGGCGTCTTTCGGGTGAATGCGCGGCACCCAGTGATTCCAGTCGGGTAACTGGAAGCCAATGGGAATTTCGCGCAGATTGATTTGCCCCTTGGTCGATATCGCCGCTTTATTGACGCCACTTGGGAATATCGTGGCGAGTGTATCGAGGTCATTTTCCGATACCGCATCAATACCCGCGCCACAGGTCCAGTCGCTCACCGGCGCGCTATCCAGGCCCGGGCCCGGCTGATAGGGCGGATTCCACGGACGGCATTTCGGTCCGGGCGTGGGATTGGTGCTCGCCAGGCTCCGGATATAGCTCGCGATCTGCAAGCCCTGATTCTGCGACAGGCCGTGATATTCGCTTCGAACGACAATCGAGTTATTCGAGTAATTGAACTTGAACAAGTCGTTTCCGCTCGCGCTGTGGCAGTCCATGCAATGCGCCTTGAGTTGCTTGCCCGAATTGATGGGCGAATCGATCAGCGTGGCGCTTTGCCATAACTTCTGACCGGCGGCAATATCGGCGGTGTTTGGAAGCGGCGCGCTCCATTTGGTCGGATCGTCTTGCGTGAAATTGCTGTCGGCAATCAGCGCATTGCCCGCTGCATCGAGCAGGTTGAATGACAGCACGCGATAACCCGAACTCACGCCATCGGTGGTATTGAAACGGAAATTGATGACATTGCTGCCGTTGATCGCGCCCGATATAGGCACGTTCAGCTTGATGGTGTCGTAGCCGCCGCCAATGCCGCCGTACAGTTTTGCGTTGCCCAGTACGGTCACGTTTGCGTTCGTGAGGTCGATCCATTTGCCGCCGTTGATCTGGATGGAGCCCTTGGCGTCGTAGGAGAGGTTGTTCACGCGCAGGGTCAGCGTGGTTGCCGACGCGCCGGCGGGGACCGGTAGCGTGGTGGTGACCACCACGCCGCTGCCCGCGCCCATGACTTCGAGCGGCATGACGATGGCGCCCGCGGTCGAAGTAGCCGGTGCTGTAGCGGCTGGCGGGGTAGTGGCCGGCGTCGTGGGCGTAGTCGTCGCCGGAGGGGTGGTCGATGCTGGAGGCGTGGTCGTTGCCGGAGGCCTGCGCCTGCGCGCAGCCGCCATCACGCTGCTGTCGTTGGCGGTCACCTCGCTGGCCGAATCAGGGGTTGCACTGGCTACCGCTGCTGCTGTGCTGCTCGTTCCTGCTGCGGTACTGGAACTGTCACCTCCGCCGCATGCGCTCAACACTGCGCCGGACGTGAGACAAATTAGGAATGTCTTATTGAGTTTTATCATTATTTATGATTAGCGGAAAAGATTGGAAACCTCACGAAAAAGTCGGTGAGGCTTGACGTCTTCAGAAGAAGCATGATTTCCGCGGAAACGAACACTTACATGCTACGAACAGCGGTGAGCGGGATTAACGTATACAAAACCACCGTTAATCAACCGCTCGACTCATTCATCAGATTAATTAGTACTGAAGGGCGCGACTTACTGACGTGGCCGTCTTAAGGCCAGCGAGTTTCGACATAGGCTCAATCTCCACATTCGAAGTGGTCGGGATTCAAATCGGACGTGATGCGAGACGCGCGGCAATCCACTGAACGAGCGACTCGAAATGGATATAACCTTGATACGCCGCTACACTATAAGTATTTGTTCAAACGATGAAAATATAATTCGATATTCGGTAAGAATCACTCGATCAAATTAATTCAAAAATCGTTGCATCTCATGCATGGATCAGACCGATCATTGCGCGCGATATCAAAATCCATGCAATTCGGCAACTTATATATGAACCATTGATGACGACAGGGATTTCTAATGCACAGTATCGCGTCTCAAATTCGGCGGATCTATATAAGCCTTTGCGGCGGAATTCTAAACGTATCGAAATGATTACTCGAACGCAAGAGTGTGACATTTTGTGAGATTTTCATTACGATCTCATTCTTCTGATTTAATAAAATTTAGGGTCATTACTAAATCGAACAAGAGGAAATTAGTATGGAGATTGGCGGAAAAGCCAGCTTCATGACTACTGAAGCCGTGCCAGAGCGACGTGCGACATTGATCTCCACTAGCTGCACGCCCCCATTAAAAACTCAAAACAAATACCTCAGACAATTCAGGCACACAAATTCCGCCCCGGCTTCAACGCATTCCCGATGTTTCCCTATGTTGTGCATTGCAAGCACTTTGCCGGTGCCTGAAAGCTTTTCGGATCCCACTTCGGTGCACATGCGCTGCATCGAAACGCGGCACAACACGCGACTTCCCATGGCATACTTCATGCATAGTGAATTAAATTCAAGTAACTTGAATATAATTCACTAACCCATCATGGCGGCGAGACCGCACGGGAGCATCATGCATAAGCCATTTCGTACGTTTGTCTTGTCGATGACCGGCGCGCTTGCGCTGTTTGCGTCGATTCCCGGGTTCGCGCAAGGCAATGACCTGCTTGCGCGCGTAAAGGCAAACAAGGAGATAACGGTCGGCACCGAGGCGCGTTATGCGCCGTTCGAATCCATCGAAAACGGCAAGATCGTGGGGTACGACGCGGACCTGCTGCAGTACGTATTGAAGTCGCTGCCTGACGTAAAGCTGAAGCAACTCGATCTCCCCTTCCAGGGTTTGCTGCCCGGCCTCGACGCCAAGCGCTTCGACATGGTGATCACCGCCGTCACCGTGAACAAGGATCGTGCGAGCCATTTCGCTTTCACGCTGCCAATCGCCGACGCCACCGCGGGCGTGCTCGTGCGTTCGAACGAAGCATCGATCAAATCGCCGAATGACCTGAACGGCAAGATCGTCGGCTCGCAGACGGGTTCGGCTCAATTGCAGGCACTCATGGCGCTCGATAAAAGCCTCAAGGCCGCGGGCGGTCCGGGCATCAAGCAGATCAAGCAATACGTCGCCTTCGACGAAGCGTATGCCGACCTTGCGGTCGGTCGTCTGGATGCGGTCGCGCAGTCGGTCGCAAACCTTGGACCTTTGCTGAAATCGCGTCCGGGTGTGTTCACCGTGCTGCCGCAGAGCATTGGACCCAAGAGCTACTTTGCATGGGTGGCGCGCAAGGACGCTGACAGCGCGGCATTGCTGAAGCTCGTTAGCGAGAGCATCGCTCGTGCGAACCAGGACGGCACCATGAAGACGCTGCAAATGAAGTGGTTCGGCACGACCATGGACGTACCGTCGGACGCGGTTCCCGAACCATCGATGTAATCAGTCTTCGCCGACATGAACCCACCCGATCTCCTCGCGCGCGGCGCAAGCTACTTGCCGCAACTGCTGGATGGCGCGATCACCACGCTGTGGCTTTCCGCTGTCGCGGTGGCGTGCGGTTTTTTCGCGGGCATCTTTATCTACATGATGTCGGCGAGCCAGAGCCGGACGCTTTCCGCAGCCGCGCGTGCTTACGTGAGCCTGTTTCGCGGCACGCCGGTGCTCGCGCAACTGCTCGTGTTCTATTACGTGCCGTCCGGTCTCGGCTGGGCAATTCCCGGCGTGGTCGCGGCGGCGATCGGGTTATCGATGAACACGGCCGCCTATCAGTCGCAGATTCTCGGCACAGGTTTCGCCGCCATTGCACGCGGGCAAATCGAGGCGGCGCAGACCTTCAATCTCACGCGGCGCCAGACGTTATGGCACATCGAGATTCCCCAGGTCGTCACGTTGACGCTGCCGGCGCTGGTCTCGGAGATGATCGATATCGTCAAGGCGTCGGCGGTGGTCTCGGTGATTTCGGTGACCGACCTGATGCGTGTCGGGCAGCAACTGTCCTCGGTCAGCTATCGGCCGCTCGAAGTCTATACGCTCGCGGCGTGCTTTTACCTGGCGATCACGTCATTGCTTTCCCTGGCCGGACGCGGGATCGAACGGCGCATGGCGCGGCGGGCATGAAACCATCATGAACAGCTTCCTCGCGCTCACTCCACGCTTTGCGGACGCCATCCTCGTCACGCTCGAAGTCAGCTTGCTGGCGGCCCTCATTGGCGCGCTGGGCGGCTTCGCCCTGAACGCGTTGCGCATACGGTATGCGCGCTGGCTCGGCCTGCCTTATCGCGTGTATGTGTGGCTCGTTCGCGGAACGCCCTATCTTTCGCAACTGGTGATCGTCTACTTCGGCTTGCCCGTCATCGGCATCACGATGACCGCCGTGCAGGCGACCATTGTGTCGCTCGCGGTGTATTCCGCCGCGTATTTCGCGGAGATTTTCCGCGCGGGCTGGGCCAGCATTCCGCGCGGCCACATGGAAGCGGCGCGCGCGTTCGGGATTGGCCGATGGCCGGCGTTTCGAAGCATCGAATTGCCTCAGGCCGTGGCCTTCGCCTTACCCTTGCTTGCGAACCAGACCATTCTCGTCATCAAGGAAAGCGCGGTTGCATCCATCATCACGGTGCCCGAACTGACAATGACCGCAAGCGATATTGTTTCGTCTACCTACACGTATATCGGCCCGTATGCGATGTTGATCATCTGCTACTGGCTCCTTACGCAATGTGTCGCCGTCAGTTTCAAGTGGGCGGCGGTGTTCATCGCATCTGCGCGAAAGACCTCATGAGCTCACTTCCCATTCTCGAACTTCGCGCCGTGGGTAAATCGTACGGCGCCAATCGTGTGCTCAAGGGCATCGACCTTAAAGTGCAGCGCGGCGAAATTGTCTCGCTGATTGGTCCCTCGGGTTCCGGCAAGACCACAGCGCTGCGCTGCATGAACTTCCTCGAAGCCTACGATGAAGGCGAGGTGTGGATCAAAGGCCAGTTGCTGGGTTATAGATCAGCGGGGCGCGCCGAACGTGACCGCGATAGTGAAAAGAGCATCGCGGAAGTGCGCCGGCCTGTCTCCATGGTCTTTCAGCAATTCAACCTGTGGCCGCACATGACGGTGCTCGGCAATGTGGCGGCGCCGCTGGTGTTGTCGAAGAAAGCGGGCAAGGCCGATGCCCGCAAACAGGCGCATGCGGCGCTCGAGCGCGTAGGCTTGGTGGAAAAGGCGAACGCGTATCCCGCGTCATTGAGCGGCGGACAGCAGCAGCGCGTGGGCATTGCCCGCGCGCTCGCGATAGAACCGGAAGTCATGCTGCTCGACGAACCTACCTCCGCGCTCGATCCCGAACTCGTGGAAGAAGTGCTTAGCGTGATCCGCTCGCTTGCGCACGACGGCATGACCATGGTGATGGTCACGCACGAGATGAGTTTTGCCGCCAAGATCTCGGATCACGTCGTGTTCATGGAAGCCGGAAAGATCGTTGAAGCAGGGCCGCCCGCGCAAATCTTCGGCAACACGCGCACGCCGCGCTTGCAACAGTTTCTCAAGCCATGGTTCGATCGCAGCCTGACACCAGTCGTGGGAGCCGAGTGATGCAGGACGACGCACTCAGCACAGCATCCAGCGTCAATGCAGCGCGTCTGCTTGATTCCATCCAGACGCTTGCGCGTTTCGGCGCGCGTGAGGACGGCGGCGTGGATCGGCCTGCGCTTTCTTCGATGGATATTGACGCGCGCCGCCACTTGATTGACCGTGCCCTTGCGCTTGGCTGCAGCGTGCGTACGGACGCGTGCGCGAACCTCTTCTTCCGTCGGGAGGGGCTGGAGAATCTGCCGCCGGTCATGACCGGCAGCCATATAGATACGCAACCCACCGGCGGAAAACTCGACGGCTGCTATGGCGTGCTCGCAGGCTTCGAATGCCTAGCCGCTTTGAACGATGCCAACATACGGACGCGCCGCCCGCTTGAAGTGGTTGCGTGGACCAACGAAGAAGGCACGCGTTTTCAACCCGGCGCGATGGGATCGAGTGCATTCACCGATCCCGTATTGATCGAACGCTACATGCAAGCAATGGACAGCGAAGGCACCACGCTTGCGGCTGCGCTCGCCGCGCATCGTGACGCGTTTCCTTCTCTTGCAACACGGCCCGTACAAGCGCAGGCGCATGCGTTTATGGAACTGCATATCGAGCAAGGACCGTTGCTCGAACTCGCCGATGTTCCTCTCGGCGTGGTCACGGGCATTCAGGGCGTGCGCTGGTACGCGGTGCACTGCAAGGGCGCGGCGGCGCATGCCGGCACCACGCCCATGCATGCCCGCCACGACGCCATGACGCTTGCGCTTGCGGTGCGCGCGGAGTTGTCGGCGCTTGCTCACGAGCTTGGGCGCGATGACACCCGCATCACGTTCGGCCGATGGACCGTGCTCCCGAACTCCATCAACACGATTGCATCGGACGTGACGTTCACCGTGGACTTCCGTCATCCGGACGCCTCTGTTCTTCATGCGTTCGACAAACAGCTGGACGCATGCGTAGAACGTCATGCGGTCTCGCGTGAAGTGCTGTTCGCCCATGCGCCGGTCGAATTCGCGCCCTCGATCATCCGGCGCGTGAAGGACGCATGCAACGCGCTAACAGCGCCTTCAATGAACATCACCTCTGGCGCGTTCCACGACGCCATGTATCTCGCGAAGCATTGTCCGAGCGCAATGCTCTTCGTCCCAAGTCGCGGCGGCATCAGCCATAACCCGGCGGAATCCACCGGCGACGATCACCTCGTTCTGGGTACGCGCGCGCTCGCGCACTGCCTGGTCCATCTCTGCAACGAAGCACCTTGAAACTTATACGACTGAAGGAGTCACCATGAGCACGCCGCACGTTGAACATCATCATGACAACAGCCACGAACTCGGCGAGAACGCCACGCTGCGCGAACCCATTTCCGCCGACGGCACGCCGGAGATCGGCAAGACCTATACGGTGCCAGCGCGCAACGGCCGCGCCGTTCGCGTGAAGGCGGGGCAGACGATCCGCATCATCAACACCCATGGCACGCAGGTCTGCGACACGTGGATCTTCAACGCGAATCACCTCGACGAATTCCTTTCGTTCGAGCACGCTCGCGCGTCGCTGGACAAGGTGATTCCGCAAGCCGGCGATCCGCTGATGACCAACCATCGGCGGCCGATTGCCGAACTCGTTGCCGATACGTCTCCAGGCGTTCACGATACGTTGATGGCGGCTTGCGATTTGTATCGATACAAGAATCTCGGCGTGCATGGGTATCACGACAACTGTGCCGACAACATGCGCATGGGGTTAAAAGCCATTGGCTTGCGCGCACGCGAAGTGCCGCAACCGTTCAACCTGTGGATGAACATTCCCATTAAGCCGGACTATTCCATCGAGTGGCTCGCGCCGGTATCGAAGGCAGGCGATCATGTGGACATCAAGGCGCTGATGGATTGTGTGGTGGTGATGTCGGCGTGTCCGCAGGATATTATTCCCATCAATGCGCTCAATCCGCTTGAAGTCGAATTCACGGTGCTGGCGTAGACCCTCCAACTTTTAGAAGAGCCTTCCGGTGGCCACGAAAATTCCCGCAGCACGCAAATCGGCCAACGCGCGCCAGAGCGCCGGCAAACCGGCAGAGGTGCAGCCCGATCCGGCTGCGGCGCTGGGCGTGCGTCTCAAGCACGCGCGCATGGTGAAGCAACTGACCCTGAAGGCGCTCGCGGAGCAGGCCGGCTGCTCGGAGAGCATGTTGTCCAAACTGGAAGGTGGTCATGCGCAGCCGTCGCTCGCAACGCTGCACAAGATTGCGCTGGCGTTGTCCACCAACGTGGGCGCGCTCGTGTCCGGGCCGGACATCAACACCTCGCCGGTGCAGCGTGCGAGCGAGCGCCCGACGACCGAGTTTCCATCGGCGGGAAAGCGGCTTTCTATCATGCTCGAGCGCGTGATCGTGCCGGCTGCCGGACAGTTGCTGCAAAGCGATATTCACGTGATCGAGCCGCTTGCAAGCAGCGACGAACAGATCAGCCACGCGGGCGAGGAACTTGGCTATGTGATCGAAGGCGAGTTCGAGCTGACACTTGGCGACGAATGTTATCTGCTGCATCCGGGCGACACATTCTATTTCCCCAGCACCGTGCCGCACAGTTACCGCAATCCGGGCGAGACGGTGACACGCGTGCTGTGGACCAATACACCGCCTACTTTCTGACGAGACCATCATGCCCGGCACTGATAGAAGCCAGATGGCGCTGCCGCGTTTCAGCGGCATTCCAACATTCATGCGTGTGCCGTATTGCACGAGTATCGATGAGCTCGATATCGTGCTGGCGGGCGTGCCCTTCGATGGCGGTGTCACGGCGCGTCCTGGTGCGCGCTTTGGTCCGCGCGAGATCCGCAACATGTCGAGCATGACGCGCGCCATCCATCATGTGACGCGTTTCAATCCCTTCGATGCATGCCGCGTCGGCGATATTGGCGATGTGCCTTTTACCGATCTCTTTCATCTCGAGCGTTCGCACGAAGACATCCGGCGCTTCTTCGAGCCCATTTTTGCGGCCGGCAAGATTGCGTTGAGTGCGGGCGGCGATCATTCGATTACTTATCCGATTTTCCAGGCGATGGCGCCGAAGGCGCCTATTGGCATGGTGCATATCGATGCTCATACCGATACGTGGGACAGTTTCAAGGGATCCAGATTCACGCATGGCGCGCCGTTTCGACGGGCGGTTGAAGCCGGTCTGCTTGACCCGAAGCGCACGATCCAGATTGGCATTCGCGGTGCGCAAAATTCGGATGAAGGATGGCGTTATTCGCTGGAAAGCGGCATGCGGGTGGTGTTTATTGAAGAGTTCGAGGCGCGCGGCGTGAGTGCGATCATTGAGGAAGCGCGCAAGGTCGTGGGGGATGGTCAAGCGTATCTTTCGCTTGATGTAGATGGGCTTGATCCGGTTTATACACCGGGGACGGGGACGCCGGAGATTGGTGGGCTGACAACGCGCGAGACGCAGGCGCTGCTGCGTGGGTTGGACGGTTTGAATTGGGTCGGAGGGGATGTGGTGGAAGTTTCACCACCGTACGATCCTAGCGGGAATACCGCACTTGTCGCCGCTACGCTTATGTATGAGATTCTTTGTTTGCTGGCGCGGCGGTTTGTTTGAGAGGGGTTTTCGTTTGCACTTGGGGGGCGGTGCGGACGGGGTCCTGCTTTTTAGCTCGTCGCGCGTTTTTTGTTCGTTGATATTTTTAGCGCTATTGGCCGCAGTGCTAAAAAGGACCAACGAACAGGGAACGCGCGAAGCCCTAAAAAGCAGGACCCCGCCCACGCCACCCCAGCCATATCAACCTGGCAAATCCTGCCCCTTCGTTTCAGGCGCAAACGGAATCACTGCCAAACCAATCAAAAACGCGACAGCAGTCAGTGCAATCGGCACGCCGAGCGTCTTCATGTGCAGTACCATCGCGCCGATGCCAAAATTCACAATAGCCCCAAAAAACCGTCCAATCGATGTACAGAACGCGAACGCCGTCGCTCTCACGCGGGTTTCAAACTGCTCCGGCAGCCACAAACTGAAAAGAGCAAAATTCCCGCCAAAAAACCCCAACACCACCAGCAAGGCAATAAACGGCACGAGCCCGTTCTCAAGATAAAAGGCCCAACCAAACGCCAGCACAATCGACACTGCCATCCCGATGAAATACACCGCAAGCGTAAGCCTACGCCCGATCTTCTCCGCCATCGGCGGCAACGCAAGACATCCAACAATCGTACCGATGGACAATAACCCCGTCGCAATCGACGCCATGCGCGCAGCTTCCGGCTTCGTCATGCCGGCCTTCGTCGCAAGCTGAATTACCGCCGAAGGCTCATACACCGCCCCTGCCCATAACCCAATAATCGCCACGGTCAGCAACACGGTCGCAACAATCGTCCGCTGCCGGTATTGCGCGGAAAAAATCGAACGCAACGAACTGGCCTGCTTGACTACCGTCGCCTCGACCTTCTGCCACTTGTCGGTTTCCTTCACGCGCAGCAACACGATGATCGACACAACGACCGGCACCACGCCGACCAGGAACATCGCGCGCCAGCCAAAGGTCGCGCCAATGGTGTAGTTCAGCGCCGCAGCAATAAAGAAGCCGGCGTAATAACCCGTCTGCAGATATCCGGCGCCCATCTTGCGCCGGTCTTCAGGCCAGGCCTCCGCCACATACGTACCCGCGAGCGCCCACTCTCCACCAATGCCCACGCCCGCCAGAAACCGGTAGATCCCCAGTTCCCAAACGCTATGCGAAGTCGCGGCAAGCCCGGTAAAAATCGCAAACGTGAAGATGGTCGCGGCCAGCACCTTGGTGCGCCCAAACCGGTCAGCGAGCGGCCCCCAAATGAACGACAAGCCCCATCCCACCAGAAACAGCGCAAACAGGATCGATCCAGCAAGGCCGACATTCGCAGGCGTGGCGGCATAGCCGGAACGAGGCAACAGTTCTGTCAGGGCCGGCGCCAACACCAGCGCGTAGATGAACGAGTCCATTCCGTCGAGCGTCCAGCCCGCCCACGCGCCCCAGAAACCCACGATCTGGGTCCGGTTCAGCGGCGTTCGCGTGCGCCGGGCGGCAGCGATCGATGGTTCCAGTGTGCGTGGCATGAATGTCTTCCTGGTTGAAAGCGACGCGCTCTAGTGCGTGGATCGGGCGTCTGCGGGTAAGCACCGGGTCTTGCATGAAGGCTTAAGGTGCGATTTCATATATAATATTTGAAATCGCGCGGATGACCACTCCGCACTTGTACCTAGCTTCGGTGAATAACGCGCATGAAAAATGAGTTGAGTCCGGCATTTCGCGAGGCGCAGTTCGAACCCCGTCAAAGCACGTCCCGTTACATTGCGGACGCGTTGCGTTCGGCGATCGTGGAAGGTACGTTGTTGCCGGGCGAGCCGCTGCGGCAGGACGCCATTGCCAGGCAGTTTTCAGTGAGCGCCATTCCCGTGCGCGAAGCGTTCCGGCAACTGGACAGCGAAGGCTGGGTCACCATCGAACAGAATCGGGGCGCATCGGTCAGCCTTCAATCGCCTGACGAGGCGCGCGAAATCTACGAGATTCGTGCATCGCTGGAAAGTCTGGCGATAGGCATCGCAATCGAGCGCCATACTGATGCAACGCTTGCCGAGGCGCGCGAACTGCTCGAAGCTGCTGCGAACGAACCTGATCCCGCGCTATATGTTGTGCGCAACGAGCAGTTTCATATGAGTCTGTATGCGCCCGCCGAACGCCCGCACCTGATGGAACTGATTGGCACCATGCACCGGAGGGGCGAGCGGTATCTGCGTCTCAAGTTCGGCATGCCCACGTTCAAGGGCCAGTCCGACGCCGAACACGAAGCCATTCTCCAGGCACTGCACGCTCGCGATACCGAAGCAGCACAGACACTGGTTGCACGTCATCTGCTCGCGACCGGCGAACTGGTTTATCGTTTCCTTCATGACGCGCAAAAGCAGGCACACGCCTCGCAGCCAAAGAAGCGCCGCCGCTCCTCCACTACAGCGAAGTCAGCGTAAGCGCCCGACTTCAAAAGACATACCCGAGGCCACCGCATGAATTCTTCCGAACACGCCGAAACCGCCCCAGCGCCGCGCCAATGGAACACGCGGGCGCTGGAGAAAGCGCGGCGACTGAAGGCAATCGAAGGCTGGCTCGATGGCGGCGTGCTGAAATCGGAACGCATTGTCGATGCACTGGAAACGCTGATTCAATCCAGCGACCGCGTCGCGCTGGAAGGCAACAATCAGAAGCAGGCGGATTTTCTTTCGCGTGCGTTCGCAAAGCTCGATCCGTCGCGCGTGCATGACGTGCATCTGTTGATATCGAGTATCAGCCGGCCGGAGCACCTGACGCTGTTCGAACGCGGGATCGCGCGCAAGGTGGACTTCTCGTTCGCCGGTCCACAGAGCCTGCGGGTCGCGCAATTGCTCGAGGACGGACAACTCGAAATTGGCGCGATTTATACGTACATCGAACTATATGCGCGTATGTTCATCGACCTGACGCCGCAGGTGGCGCTTGTATGCGCAGTGCAGGCCGACCGGCACGGCAATCTCTACACAGGTCCGAATACCGAAGACACGCCAACCATTGTAGAAGCGACGGCATTTCGTCATGGCATCGTGGTCGCGCAGGTGAACGAGATCGTCGATGAACTGCCGCGTGTCGACATCCCCGGCTCATGGGTCGATGTGGTCGTGCAGGCGGACCGGCCATTCGCGGTCGAGCCGTTGTTCACGCGCGATCCGCGTCATATCGGCGAATTGCAGATTCTCATGGCCATGATGACCCTGCGCGGCATTTACGAACGTTATGGCGTGCGGGCGTTGAATCACGGCATCGGTTTCGATACCGCCGCCATCGAACTGCTCCTGCCCACGTATGGCGCGGCGCACGGCCTCAAGGGCAAGATCTGCACGCACTGGGCGCTCAATCCGCATCCCACCTTGATTCCCGCCATCGAAAGCGGATGGGTGGAGAGCGTGCATTGCTTCGGCAGCGAAGTGGGAATGGAAGACTACATTGAAGCGCGATCCGACGTGTTCTTCACCGGACGCGATGGCAGCCTGCGCTCGAACCGCGTGCTGTGCCAGCTCGCCGGGCAATACGGCGTTGATCTGTTTATCGGCTCGACATTGCAGATGGACGCTGACGCGAATTCCTCGACGGTGACGCTCGGCCGTCTCGCCGGTTTTGGCGGCGCGCCAAACATGGGGCACGATCCGCGCGGACGCCGGCATTCGAGCGAAGCGTGGTTATCGTTGATGAAAAGCGACGGACCCAACAGCGCAATAAGCCGCGGCCATAAACTGGTCGTGCAGACCGCCGAGACGTTCAAGAAAGGCGGTGAGCCGACCATTGTCGACGCACTCGATGCCATCGCCGTCGGCAAGCAAAGCAACATGCCGATCGCGCCGGTGATGATCTACGGCGACGACGTGAGCCACGTGGTCACCGAGGAAGGGATCGCGTATCTGCACGCGGCAGAGGGCGTTGAGGAACGCCGTGCGGCGTTGCGGGCGGTGGCCGGCGTGACACCCATCGGCATGCGCGCCGACCCGGCCAAGACCGCGGAGTTGCGCCGGCGCGGCGTGGTGGCGTATCCGGAAGACCTCGGCATTCGGCGCGGCGAAGCGAAGCGCTCGCTGCTTGCGGCGCGCAGTATCGATGATCTGGTGGCGTGGTCCGGCGGCTTGTATCAGCCGCCCGCGAAATTTCGCGGCTGGTGAGCGCCATGCGCTGCGCTCAGGCTCTCATTGAAGACACCGTATGCGACCAGTCGGTGCTCGCCGACCTCGCAGTCAATGCGTTGATCGACGAAGCCTGCCTCACGCCAAAACCCGCGCTGGTGGATCGGCGTGGCAGCGGAGCGCATCGTGATCTCGACCTCAACACAATGCTGCGTTCCGCTCGTGCATTGCGGCCGACCTTTCTTGCACTGGCGCGTGCGTCGGTAAATACCGAACCGTCGCAACGATTGCGCGAGCAGCTTGCGCGTATCGGCCGCGAAGGCGAAGTCGCGATGCTGCGCGCAACAGGCGGCAGCAATGCGCATCGTGGCGCGATATGGATTGTCGGGCTGCTGGTTGCAGCAGCCGCGATGAACCCCGCCAGCGATCCGGAAACGCTGTGTTCGCAAGCCGCCGCAATCTCGCGCTTCGAGGATCGTTTTGCGCCTTCGTCCATTGCATCGACACATGGCGCTCGCGTCATTCAACGCTTTGGCGTTGCCGGTGCGCGAGGACAGGCGGCAGAAGGTTTTCCTCATGTGCTTCACGCCGGGTTGCCCGCCCTGCGCGATTCCCGCTCAAAAGGCGCCTCCGAAAACGACGCGCGGCTCGACGCGTTGGCGGCCATCATCGCCACGCTCGACGACACCTGTCTTCTGCATCGGGGCGGCCGCGTTGCTTTGGAAGCCGCGCAATCCGGCGCGCGCGAAGTATTGCAAGCAGGCGGCGCATCGCAACGTGAAGGCTACGCGGCGCTCCTGCGTCTCGACCGCAAGTTGCTGGAATTGAACGCGTCGCCCGGTGGCGCGGCGGACTTGCTCGCCGCGACGCTCTTTCTCGATACCCTTGCCTGCGTCGGCTGACGCTGAGAGATTCCGCCATGGAAAACCTGCGCTACGAATACCCCGCCACACGCCTCGTGCCGCAACGCGCGCATGTGGGTGTCGTTGGTTCGGGAGACCTGGAAATCCTGCTGTCGCCATCGGCAACGGATCGTGCGGAAGTCGTGATCCGCACGAGCGTCGACGGATATGAACATGTCTGGAAAAGTGTGCTCGACCGGTTTTTCTCACGATACGACGGCGCCGCCAAACTCGAATTGAACGACTTCGGCGCAACACCCGGCGTCGTGATGCTGCGGCTGGCCGAAGTAGTGGAAGCCAGCGAAGGAGTCACGCCATGAACGCTCACGACAGCTTTATTGCACGGCATAGTTTCATAGAACTGACGGCGCGCGAACGTGCTCGCGCGCTGCTCGATCCGGGCACGTCCCGCGAGTTACTCGGGCCGTTCGACCGGCTCGAGTCGCCATGGCTCGCGATGCAGAACGTAGTCTGCCAGTCCGACGACGGCGCGGTGATCGCGCGCGGAACGCTCGGCGGTGAACCTGCGGTCATTGCCGCGATCGAGCCTGCGTTTCAAGGCGGCAGCATTGGCGAAGTGTCGGGCGCGAAGATCGCGGCATCGCTTGAATTTGCATTGCGCGAGTTCGAAGCGGGCCGCGCGATACGCCCCGTGATCCTGTTCGAAACCGGTGGCGTGCGGCTGCAGGAAGCCAATCTCGGGCTCGCGGTGATCGCGGAGATCCAGGCGGCGATTGTCGCGTTGCGTCGCCATGTGCCGGTGGTCGGCGTGATCGGCGGGATGGTGGGATGCTTCGGCGGAATGTCGCTGGCCGCGGCCTTGTGCAGCTATCTCGTGATGACGCGCCAGGCGCGGCTTGGCATGAACGGACCGGAGGTGATCGAACAGGAAGCGGGCGTTGAAGAGCTCGATTCGCGTGACCGGAAGCTCATCTGGTCGATGATCGGCGGCGAGCAACGCGCGGCGGTCGGCCTTGTGGATACGCTCGTGGAAGACGATACGGATCAGGTCCGTGACGCGGTGCTGAGCGCATTCGAAAGTGGCCTGCCACAAAGTCACCGCACGGAACAAGTCGATAAACAACTCGAACGGCTTGCGCGCGTCGATCCATCGGCAATCGATCCCGCCGTGCTGCGCACGCTTTGGCAAGGAGACGCATGATGAGCGCCACACGCGGACAAATCTGGTTCAACGCGCTGACATCGCGTGAAGCTAACGACGATGGTCCGGTTCGCCGTGCCGACGCCGCGCTTGGCGATGCCACCGCGCGCTTTATCGCCATTGTTCCGGACCCGCACAACCGCTTCCCGCGCGCCACCGACAACGTGGTCGGACTGGAACAAGGCTGGCTGCTCGCGCGAGCGGTGCGCGAGGCAATGGACGCGGATCGCGAGGCAACGGTTAAGGGCCCAATCATTGCTATCGTCGATGTGAAAAGCCAGGCGTATGGCCGTCGCGAGGAGCTGCTTGGTGTCCATCTTGCGTGCGCGGCGGGCGTGGACGCCTATGCGAGCGCGCGGCTCGCCGGGCATCCGGTAATCGCGTTGATTGTCGGCCCCGCCATGTCGGGCGCGTTCCTCGCGCATGGTTATCAGGCGAACCGCATCGTCGCGCTGGACGCGAGCGGCATCAGCGTGCACGCAATGGGCAAGGAAGCGGCTGCGCGCGTCACACGCCGCAGCGTGGAGGGACTCGATGAACTCGGTGATCGCGTACTGCCGATGTCGTACAAGATGAGCGCGTATGCAAAGCTTGGGCTCTTGCATGAACTGATAGAAGGGATCAATGCCGATACCCCCACGCGCGAAGATGTGGCGCGCGTCCAGGCTTCGTTGATCGCGGCCGTGGACGATGCCCGCCGAGGTCCGAACGATCTCTCGTCACGCTTGCAATCGGCGGATGCAAAACGCATTCGTGCTGCGTCCATAGAAGTGCGCAAGCGCATGGCGGAGCAATGGGACGCGCCGTGAGCCCGCACGACTTGCTGCGGCTCGGACCAGACACGCCTGCTTTTGCGGATGCGCCTGCATGGGTTGCAGCTTCACTGGAACGCGCACCGTTCGTGGTGGTTCGTCGTGCGTACGATCTGGAGGGACGCATTGCAGTGGGAATTCGCGGTGCGGTGCGCAGCGAGCGTTTCGGTTCATGGATTGATCCGGTGCACGTTCGGGAAGTGCTCTCGCCTGAAGTCCTTCGCATGAAAAAGCCGTGCTCGACTCGCGCGGCGTTACCGGCGTTCCGCTTGCTCGGGACCATCATGCCTATTTGCGATTCCTTCGGATACGCGTGGGGACCCACGGGCAGCGTGGGCTTCGAACTGGCAAGCGGATGTCCGACGGTCACCGATACAAGCGATCTCGATCTTGTAATGCGCGCGCCTGAACCCTTAAGCCGTTCTATAGCAAAGAAGCTGTTCGATGCACTTTCGGCCACCGCTCTTGAACACAAAACACGCATCGACGTTCAGATCGAAACGTGCGAAGGCGCATTTTCTCTCGCTGAGTTTGCACGTTCCGGCGCACACGTCATGCTGCGATCAGCCGATGGCGTGAAGCTCGTCACCGATCCCTGGCAAGCGAGCCGCAGCACATGATCGCTTTCCTTTTTCCCGGCCAGGGCTCGCAGTTCGCGGGCTTCCTGCACACGCCCGGTGGAACTTCGCCGCATGCGCGGATTGCGTCGACTTTCGAAGAGGCATCGGACGTGTTGCATATGAACGTCCTTGACCTCGATAGCGCCGACGCATTGAGATCGACCATTGCCGTGCAGCTTGGTTTGTTTGTCGCCGGCGTTGCAACGGTGCGTGCGTTGCGCGATGAAGGCATCGCGCCGGATGCGGTCGCGGGGTTGTCGGTAGGCGCATACGGCGCAGCGGTTGCGGCGAACGCCATCAGTTTCGATGACGCTTTGAGGCTCCTGCACCTGCGCGCGCAATTAATGGAGCGCGCTTATCCGCAGGGCTATGGCATGCTTGCCATGTCGGGGCTTGGCGAGCGTGAAGTGGACGCCGTCATTGCCGGTACGCATGCGAAGGCTGCGTTCATCGCGAACCTCAACGCGCCACGGCAGATCGTGGTGGCCGGCGCCGATAACGACCTCGAACTGGTGCGCCAGGCTGCGCTTCGCGCAGGCGCGCGCAAAGCCGAGCGCCTGGCGGTAAGCGTGCCGTCGCACTGCGTGCTTCTCGACAGCGCAGCCCGCGAACTCACCGAAGCCGCAAGCAAGATCGCGTTCAATGCGCCGTCGATTCCGTACATCGGCAATCGCGGCGCGCGTCCGTTGCGGCAGGCCGAAGCGGTGCGCCTGGACCTCGCGACGAACCTGCGTTATCCCGTCCGGTGGCACGACTCCACCATCGTGCTGAGCGAACTCGGAATGCAGGTGTTCGTGGAAATGCCGCCGGGGCGCACGCTCACGCAACTCGCCGACGATGCCCTTCCGAATGTCGCGAAGGTCGCCGTGGAACAGACGTCGATCAGTTCGGCTGCGGCGCTGATCCGGGCACGCGCCGCCGGCTGATAACGGGCAATTCCAAACACGTCCGGCGACGCTGGAACGCGTTTTCCCGAATCATTTTTCATGCACCCGCTTGTTATAATCATTTCATTCGGCGAACATAATCTAACAACTCATGACTCGGTGCTGGCCGCGCGCCCTCACGTTCTCCCCAATGACCAAGAGCGAACGCCTCCGTATTCTTGCTGAAGCCTTGCGCGAACAAAGCGTCATGCGCCTTCGCGACGCCGCGACCTTGCTGGATGTATCGGAGATGACGGTGCGCCGCGACATTGCATCGAGTCCCGGGACCTTCACTTATCTTGGCGGTTATATCGTTCGCGCTTCGGACGTGCCCAATGGTTCGGGCTATACCATAGACGAAGAAAAGGATCACTTCGCGCAAGCCAAGGCGGACGCGTCGGCGGTTGCCGCGCGCTTGCTGGTGGACAGCGAGACCGTCTTCATCGACTGCGGCACGACGCTCACTACCTTGGCGCGGCTGATTCCCGCGGAAATGCATCTGACGGTCGTGTGTTATTCGCTGAATGTGGCCGAGATTCTGCGGCGCAAGCCGAACGTCCGGATGATCTTGCTGGGCGGCGTTTATGCGCCGTCATCGGATTCGTTTTCCAGCGATGAAAGCATCGAAACGCTCAAGCGGATGGGGATCAACAAGGCGTTCATATCGGCGGGCGGCGTGGACGAAACGCGCGGCGTGACGTGCTGGAATTTCCACGAGGTGGCGATCAAGCAGGCGGCAATGGAGAGTGCTGTTGAAAGACATCTTGTTGTCGACGCCAGCAAGCTGGGGAAGGTCAAGGCGCTGCGGTTCTCGCAACTGGAACAGTTCGATGCCGTGATTACGGAGACGGGGATGAGCTGGAGGAAGTGATGGTGAAATGGCCCATCCAGATGCAGGCCGTCACCATTCCGATAAGTACGTCACCGCACTTTGCTGTCCTCCATGCTGGCGTCAGCGCGCCGGCGAAGGCTGATTCGCTCTACGGTGCTCATATGCTCAACGCCCCACGCGCAAAGCGGCGCTAAAGCCGCAGCCAGAGACCGCCCAAAATCAGTGAGGGAATATTCCACCTTCGGCGGAATCTCCTTAAAGTCGATTCGCTCGATCACTTCGTCCATCTGCAGTTCTTTCAATTGCTGAATCAGCACCTTGTCGCTGACGCCGCCCACCGCACGCTTCAGTTCGCCATAGCGATGCACGCCATGGGCGAGATGAAACAGGATCAAGGGTTTCCATTTCGCGCCAAGCACCGCTAAAGCGGCGTCCAGCCCGCACGTAAAGCTCATCGTCGACATTTCTGATACTCCAGCCGAGGTACTTACCAAAAGATAAATACTGTTCAAATTGTTTGCTCAAGTCTACTCTTCCCTACTTGATTCCTCAGGAGGTGATTATGAGCAGGCTCGATGGAAAAATTGCCGTGGTGACGGGCGGCAATAGCGGCATTGGACTGGCGGCGGCTACGCGCTTCGCGGCGGAAGGTGCGAAGGTGGTTATCGTCGGCCGTCGAAAGGAGGCGCTGGATCAGGCGCTCAAGACAATCGGACAGGGTGCGACATCGATCCAGGGAGATATCTCCAGACTCGAGGACCTCGATCGCATCTTTGCCACGATCAAGTCGGAGCACGGCCGAATCGATGTCCTGTTCGCCAATGCGGGATTGGGCGACATGCAGCCCCTTGGGGCCATTACCGAGGCGTCGTTCGACCGGACCTTCGGCGTCAACGTGAAGGGGACGCTGTTCACGGTTCAGAAGGCGCTGCCGCTGATGACGGCGGGCGGGTCGATCATCCTCACCGGCTCGACCACCGGTTCAAAGGGCACGCCGGCTTTCAGCGTGTATAGCGCGACCAAGGCTGCCATTCGCAACCTTGCGCGAAGCTGGGCGCTGGATCTGAAGGGCACCGGCATCCGCGTGAACGTGCTGTCTCCCGGGGCAACCGCCACGCCGGGCTTGCTCGATGGTCTTGTTCCGCCGAGCGATCAGGAAGCGATGATTGCCGGTCTGACCGCGCAGACGCCGCTCGGACGCATCGGGAAGCCGGAAGAAACCGCCGCTGCCGCGCTGTTCCTCGCATCCGACGAAAGCAGCTTCATGACCGGAAGCGAGTTGTTTGTCGATGGCGGCATGGCTCAGGTTTAAGGAAGTTTGCAGCCGCGGCGCCGCGTCAGGCGCGCACCTTGTCGCCGCGCGGCGTCAAGAAAGCGAGCGCGGCCGCGACAACGAACAGCGCAGGCACATCGCCGAATAAATGGCCGAGATGGTGCGCCCCGTCCGCTTCGACGCCGAAGGATTGCACCGCCATGATCGTGCCGTGCACGACGTTCGACCACACCGTGAACCAGATCAGACTCAGATGCTTCATCGGATCACGCGACGCAATCAGCAGAAACACGCCGAGCGTCGCGTATATCCCCACGATCATCAGCGGATAGTCGGAATGGCCGCTGTGCCACGTCCAGCCGGACGGCCACAGGATCATTAACGGCCAGATCGCGAATACGGCGATCAGACCGACGACAATCAAGGCGATGCGCAAGGCAGCGAGTCGTTGTGTGTCGTTCATGACGGTCTCCTTGGGGCGGCGTGCCTGCCGCATACATTACACCTGTATGCGGCCGTTTTTTTCGGAGTACCCCGCGCCGCTTTTCCGTATCCGCCTGTTACTCGCCACTTTCTCCGCGCTCAAAAATTGGCGTGGACGTTGACGAACGCGCTCAACGATTCACCCTCGTACGCTCCCGCGGCATTCGCCGCCACGAAGTAACGCCGGTCCGTCAGATTGTGAACGTTGAGATCGATTCCCCATTTGGGCGCTTCATAGCCAATTGCAGCATTCGCGATCACATACGACGGAATGGAATTGACGTTCGTGATATCGCTATAGGTCTTGCTGACATAGTTGACACCCGCGCCGACATGGAATCCTGGCACGCCCGCGATGGAAAAATTGTACGTAGTCCACAAGTTCGCGATGTACGCCGGTGCGCCCTGAGGATGATTGCCGACCGACGTAATACCTTGCGGATTGTCCGTGATCTTCGCCTGTTGCGCCGTGAAATTGGCTATAACATGCCATTGCGACGTGAGGCTCGCGTCCAGAGAAGCTTCCGCGCCTTTCGTGCGTTGACTGTCGAAGACGACGCTTTCGATATTGTTTATGGTTGTCAGAGACGCCACGTTGTCGCGCTTTACGTCGAATAGCGCCGTGTTCAGGACGTACCTGTCATCGAGAAACGAAAACTTGATGCCTGCTTCGTATTGCAGCGCGGATTCCGGGGCGCCAATGCCATTTTGCGTATTCTCGGAGTTGAAGTTAGCGAGATGGCTCTTCGAGATGCCAAAGTACGGCGACATCCACGGCAGTACCTTGTACAGCACGCCGACGTTCCAGCTCACCGGCGCGTCGTTGCGCGTGTTGGTCATGCCGGCCACGAGCGGGTCTCCCTGCGTGTCGAACCGTCCAGGCACCGTGATGTTCGGCGTCAACGACGTGTCCCACCAATCCTTGCGTACGCCCGCGCGGATTTTCAGCTTGTCGGTGACGTCGATCTGATCGGTTGCATAAACGCTGTAGTAATTGGCGAGCAGATGATCGTTGTCGCACGAGTGCTTGGCGTCGCAGAGAAACGTCAGCCCGGCCAGCGAAGTCTCCGGTGGCACCGGGGCGAATGCATTCGGAATGTTCGGCAGATCCGCCGTGCTGCGTTCGGTATCGATGGTCTGGTGCTGATACTCGAAGCCCGTCAGCAACGTGTGCTTGACGCTGCCGGTCGCGAAGCGCCACACCGGCTCCAACTGATAGTCGATGCTGTTATCCGAATCATCCTGCTGGCGCAGTTGCCTGCCGACCACTTGATTGCCGCTCACCTTCGTACTCGTGCTGTCGCCGTTGCCCAGCACGTCGAGGCTGCGGTGCAAATACGAGAAGCGGTTGTTGATGGTCAGGAAGTCGTTGACCTTCCACTCGTCGGTAAGCGTCGGGCGAACGTAGTTGCCGCGAGCGAACGCAAACGGCGTCGAATATTTCGCGTCGCGCGATACGCCCGTAATGGGCGATCCATTGAAATAGATCAGGCCGTACGAGTCGGGCGTTTCGTGAATGTCTCGCGCATCGATTGAGAAATTGATCTTGTGATTGTCGAGCTTCCATTCGAACGCCGGGCGGATTTCCTCATCGCGGCTGGCCAGATCACGGAATCCATCGGAGCGCGATACCGTTGCGTCGACGCGATAGTTCAAGCCCGAAATTCCGGTCGGTCCCGTCACATAACCGCTACCGCCGATGGTGCCAAACGAACCCGACTGCACATTGCCGCCAAAATGGAAATCGGAGGACGGCGTGTAGTGGACGATATTGATCGTGCCTCCCGGGGGCCCGCTGCCGAACAGCGCCGAGCCGGGACCTTCCAGAACTTCGATGCGCTCCACGCCATTCAGCGAATGCGAGATGCCGCCCAGCAAGTCGCCGTCGGAGAACCCGTCGTTATAGATCTGCGCGTTCAGGCCGCGGACCAGGAAGTGATCGTAATAGCCCTTGGTATCCTGACCGCCGACGTTCACGCCGCTGGCATTGCTGACGCCTTGACGCAGCATGGTCGCGCCTTGCTCGGTCAGGAGCGCGCGCGGAATCACCTGCACGCTCGCGGGCAAGTCCTTGAGCGCGGTTCCCGTCTTGCTTACACCCGTGATCTGGCTGGGGTCGTTCACGTTATCGTTCTGAGCCAGCCCGGATGTTGCACGGACCTGTACGGGCGGCAATGTCGGCGCTTCAACCGCGTTGCCTGTCTTGTTGCCGGATGGCGGCGTCTCCTGAGCCGCTGCCGGATGGGCCAGCGTCAGTGCAACGAGTGACCCGGCCAAGCCCGCGCTTGCCTTTTTTCCGAACCTTCGGACATCGATTTTCTTCACGTTCCATTCTCCTGTTTTGCGTGGTGCCGGTTGTCATGTCGTATGCGAGCGCAGGGTTTGCAGTCCAAGGCTGATAAGGCCGTGCTCAGGCTTAATCTGTAAATGCAAATCGTTACGATTTATATTCAAAAAAAAGCCGAAATTAGCCCTTCTTATTCACGTTTGCACCGTTTCTTCGCGAAGTTCGATACAGAATTCAACGCGCCTTTCGGCTTCCCTGATATCGATGGACAAACGCGAAAGCGAACTCTGCCAGCCCCCTTTCAACGAACCGGTCACACATTTATTCCGGCGCGCTCAAGCGCATTCATTACGAGTTGTTACAAGCCTGCGAGCGCTACCCCGTTGCAAGGAGATCAATGGATTGTCATGAAGTTGTCGCGGCGTCTAACGGGGTGTTTGGCCCGGGAGCATAAAAATGCCCGCTTTCCCGTTCACAGGACGAAAACCGTGAACCCAGCCGTTACCCAGTTTCGCAAGGCATGGACTGCAAGAGTCGCTAAAAACGGGTGCCCGTCTCTCGCATCCTCAATCGCAAATACCGATGCAAGCACCAGTCCGATAAGAAATGTCATGCACATATACAGCGTGCTGTAGTTGTGGCCTGACGCAAAGAATGCGGCAGATACCACGATCGCCATTCCGGTGGGAAAACGGAGCTTTTCTAAAAGTCGAATGCAAGCCCATTGCGTTATTGCCGTCTCAAGCAGCGGCGCCAATAAGCAGCCAAGCAAAAGAATCCTGAGGAGATCGTTCTTTCCCCAGCCGGGGCCGCCGAACGGCGTTCCTGGATGAAAGACAGCAAAGGCTATCGTTGGAATGGCGGCAACATAGGTACACACGAACGCGAGCAGAACCAGCTTTACCGGGGGCAGTCCAGTCAACCACTTCACGGCTGTTTGGTATGTCGCGATGCGCATTGTTTTTCTTTGGACCAGGAGAACACGCCTCACCCACGCCCGGATGCCGACGCGAGATAGATGCGAACGAGTTCACGGATTTCCGTCAGGAGCATGGCTCGAATGGCGGGCTCTTCGTTCGCGGTATTGACCACGCCCTTGAGTGTGTGAAGCAGCACGACCGACATGAGCTTCGCCTTGGCCGGGCTCAAGCCGGGAATCGCCCGGCGCAGTATGTCCGCCACGCCCCCGCGCATCACTTCGCGAAACCGCGCGCGTTCGTCAGCGCTGGCCCCACGCGCATCTACCAGGGAATTTGCGAAGCTGCGCTGCGATTGCAGCACAAGCATGAAGTCGACAAACGCATCGGCCACGCTTTCAAGCGGCAACTCCGACACCTGCTGCGCCATCTCGGCAAGTCCATTCTTGACGTGAAGCGCGTAACGAAGCAGCAGCGCGTCGGCGAGCGACTCCTTTGACGGAAAGAATCGATAAAGCGAGCCGATCGCCGTCCCGGAGCGGGCAGCGATCTCGGTCATGGTCGCCGCGTCATAACCTTTCTCCGTGAACACCTGAACCCCAGCCTCCATGATCGCGGCAACGCGCAGGCGGCCCTTTTCTCCTTTGGGTTCGGATCCACGAGCGGCGTCTGAAATCTGTTTGGGCAAGTTCATCCTGGCTAACCGATATGCGAAGTTTTGAGAGCATTTCCTCTCATTTTACTACATCGCATGGAGCTTAATGCATTGGGGCCGAATTGGTTCTTTACAGTCATCGTTGACATATGCGAGGGCATCCTCTACTATTTTTGCGAGGATATCCTCGCAAAAAGTGATTGACCCGCCGCTTGCCCTCGCCGATCTCACACACACTCGCCAGTCATGACTCATGAAACGCTTCGCCGGTCTTCAGGATGGATCGAGGAATCAACGCCGGCCTTCCAGTGGGCCGCGCTCATCGTTCTCTCTGTCGGCTTTGGCGCCGTTCTCATCTGGCTTGGCGTGCCAGCGGCCATGTTGATCGGACCTCTGCTTGCCGGGATCGTCATTAGCGGCAACGGCGGAAAACTCCGGCTCACGCCGCGCGCTTTCGTCCCGGTCCAAGGGCTTATCGGCTGCATGATCGCCGGAATGCTGCCGTCGTCGACCGTAGGCGAATTCGGTGTTCACTGGCCCGTTTTTGCCGCCGGCGTTCTTTCCGTGATCGTGGCCAGCGGCGTGCTCGGTTGGCTGCTGGTCCGCATGCGCGTCCTTCCGGGCACTACCGCGTTATGGGGCGTCAGCCCGGGCGCGGCAACCATCATGACGCTAATGGCCGAGGCTTACGACGCGGACGCGCAACTGGTGGCCGTCATGCAATACCTGCGGGTCCTGATGGTGGCGGCGGTCGCCTCCGTCGTGGCCAAGGTAAGCGGCGTGGGGCCGCACCATGTCGCGCCAGCGATCATCTGGTTTCCCGCGCTCGCCTGGTTGCCGCTGACCAAGACGCTCGCCCTCGCGGTGCTTGGATCGCTTCTCGGACGGCGGCTGCGAATCCCCATGGGTCCGATGCTGGTCACGCTCGTTGCCGGCGTCGTCCTGGTGCGTCACGGCTGGCTCACGATTGAACTGCCGCACTGGTTGCTGGCCGTGGCCTATGCGTTCGTGGGCTGGAGGATTGGCTTGAGATTCACGCGTGCGCTTCTTGCGCACGCAGCGAGGGCGCTGCCCCGGATCATCGCGTGCTCGTTGGCCCTGATTGCAGTGTGCGGCGGGATTGGGGCAGCGCTCGTCGCCGTGGCCGGCGTTGACCCGCTGACCGCGTATCTGGCGACAAGTCCCGGAGGCGCGGATTCGGTCGCGATCATCGCGGCGTCGAGCAACGTGGATGTGCGCTTCGTGATGGCCATGCAGATGGCGCGCTTTGTGGCCGTGCTGGCCATCAGTCCTCTGGCCGCCCGATTCCTCGCGCGGCGCACTGCGGTGAAGGCAGATACCGCCGGACCCGAAGACACTCGAAGTTGTTGAACGCATCAGCGACGTTTTTATTTTCTACTACCATCGAGGTAATCACATGCAGCATGTTTGGGCGTTTTTCGTCGGGGCGCTTGTGTGCAATTGCGTCCCGCATCTGGCTTCCGGCTTGCAGGGACTTGCTTTCCCTACTCCGTTTGCCCGGCCAAGAGGCGTGGGTAATTCCCCGCCGCTCGTCAACGTAATCTGGGGATTCGCCAATCTCGCCATCGCCTTCCTGATCGCGGCGCACAACGCGAACTCGCTGGACATGGGCCCGGATGCCGCAGCGGGACTTGCCGGGGGACTCGCCATCGGGATCTACCTGTCGCTTCATTTTGGCAAGGTTCAGCGAAACCGGCGAGCGGACTGAAAGCAGTCAGCATCATCGGAAACGAGACGTCACTATTCCCCGGCGAGGAATAGTGAATGCGCAGCCGCTCCCCTATATTCCCGCTCTTCGCGCGGCCATAATTCCAGACAGCCAACCTCGTCCGTCCGGGAATCCATGCGCCTGCTTCATGTCGTCGCGTCGCCACGCGCCGAGCGTTCCGCTTCGCTCGATGTCGCTCAAAGCCTTATTGGGCATTGGCACGATCTTTATCCGCAAGGCGAGGTGGATACGCTCGATGTCTGGCGCACCGAGTTGCCGCCCTTCGACGGCCCGGCGCTGGGTGCGAAATATGCCGGCATCGAAGGCACGCCGTTGAGCGCCGAACAAGACCGCGCATGGCGGCAGATTGGACAACTTGCCGAACGCTTCCGACACGCCGATGTCATCGTCATCAGCACGCCGATGTGGAATTTCGGCATTCCGTACCGGCTCAAGCACCTGATCGACGCGGTATCGCAGAAGGACCTGCTGTTCACATTCGATGGAAAAAACCTCACCGGCCTGCTTGCCGGCAAACGGCTCATCGTGATTGCGGCGAGAGGCGCGCCGCTCGGCGGCGATTACCCCGAAGCGGACTTCGACCATCAGGTTGCGTATCTGCGGACCTGGGGCCGGATGGCAGGCATCACCCGCTTCGAGCCGATCACGGTGGAAGGGACGCTGCTCGGCCACCAAGCAGATCAACAGGGCCGTCGCGCCGCGCGCGCGAAGGCCGCCGAACTCATCGCGCAGCCCTGATACACCGGCCGCGGCTGCCAACCAAAGGAGAGATACATGATGGAAAAACGCACACTTGGAAAAAGCGGGCTCGAAGTATCGGCGCTCGGACTCGGCTGCATGGGAATGAGCTGGGCCTATGGCGCCGCGGGCGACAGGAAGGAAATGATCACGCTAATCCGCGATGCGGTCAGCCTTGGCGTCACATTCTTCGATACAGCCGAGGTCTACGGCCCCAAAGTCAACGAGGAACTGGTCGGCGAAGCGCTGGAACCCGTGCGCGACCAGGTCGTGATCGCGACCAAGTTCGGCTTCGAACTCGATCCGTCGGGCGGCCCGCTGCCCGTCGGCGTCAACAGCCGCCCCGAGCACATCAAGCAGGTAGCGGACGCAGCGCTCAAACGGCTGCGCACGGACCACATCGATCTTTTCTACCAGCATCGTGTCGATCCGAACGTGCCGATCGAAGACGTTGCGGGCGCAGTCGCCGATCTCGTCAAGGCGGGCAAGGTGAAGCACTTCGGGCTTTCCGAGGCGAGCGTGGCGACGATACGCCGGGCGCACGCGGTGCATCCGGTCGCGGCCGTGCAGACCGAATACTCCCTTTGGACCCGCGATCCGGAAGCGCAACTGCTTGGTGCGCTCGAGGAACTGGGTATCGGCTTTGTCGCGTACAGCCCGCTCGGCCGCGGCTTTCTGGCGGGTGCATTCAAGCGCGGTGAGGCGCTGGCATCGGACGATCTGCGCCGCCGCCATCCGCGCTTCCAGCCCGACGCGATGCAAAAGAACCTTTCGCTGGTCGAAAGCCTGACCGACATTGCCAACGGCAAAGGCATCACCCCAGGCCAGCTTGCGCTTGCATGGGTGCTCGCCCAGAAGCCGTGGATCACGGCAATTCCCGGCACACGCAAACGCGCGCGTCTTGAAGAGAACATCGCGTCGGCCAGCGTGAAGCTCACATCAGCCGACCGCGAGGCGATAGACGCCGCCATCGCGGCGCATGCGGTGCAAGGCAAGCGCTACGGCGACAACGAAATGTCGATGCTCAACCTATAACCGCCGCATGCATATGGCGCGCCCGAAGCCACGCGAGGCTTCGGGCGCGTCGCTCACCCATCCTGCGAAGAACGCTGCTCGATCACATCAGGCGATCGAATAGCCGCCGTCGGCGACCAGCGAATGTCCCGACACATAGCTCGAATCATCCGATGCCAGGAACGCCACGATAGTGGCCATCTCCTCCGCTGAACCCCAGCGCCCGGCCGGCGTGCCGGCGGCAAACGATTGCTGTGCTTCCACCGAAGGCCAGATGCCCCGATGATGAAAAGGCGTCTCGATCAGGCCTGGGCACAGCGCGTTCACGCGCACGCCGCGGCGAAACCATTCAATTGATGCAGTCTTCGTCATGCCGATCACCGCGTGCTTGCTCGCGATATACACCGACGCATTTTCGAAGCCGATCACGCCGCCCATCGACGCGTTATTGATGATGCTTCCCGAACCCTGCCTGAGCATGACCTCGGCTTCGTACTTCATTGCGTTCAGCACGCCGCGCACGTTGGGCTCGAAGACCATGTCAAAGCGTTCGGCATCCTGTTCCAGGAGCGGCGCGAACACGCCCTCGGTGCCCGCGTTGTTGAAGGCGACGTCGAGCCGTCCATAGGTCGACACCGCGAAGTCCACCATGTTCCTGAGATCCTCTTCCTTCGACACATCGACCGTGATGGCCGCGGCATCACCATGCGCGGCGGTTATTTCCTGAACTACCTGGTCAAGCTCATCGCGGCGACGGGCCGCGACCACCACCTTCGCGCCGCGCCGGGCCAGCTCCAGCGCGGTCGCGCGCCCAATACCGGAACTTGCCCCGCTGACGAGCGCTACCTTGCCTTCGAGCTGACGTTGTGTTGCCGTGACTGCGTTCATGCCTTCATCCCTCCTTGCTGTGACGTTGCCGCCGATTGACCAAGTGAGCGTGCGGTGTATCGATGAATGCGCCCCACGCTTGAAGGGAAGTATGGAGAGATAGAAGATGGATTTAAATGGAACAATCAGGCATTTAAAATTCCTAAAAGAGGAATTAATCGGCGTCGCTTGACCCTGAATCCTTACGCCATGAAAATCCGGACCGGGAACAATAAAGCCGGCCTCGTTCTTCTCCTCGGAATAATGGACACCTTCGACCGATGCTCAACCGACTTGAAATCCTGAAGATTTTCGCCGCTGCGTCAACGTCGCCAACATTTCGCGAGGCGGCGCGACGGCTTGGCGTTTCGCCTCAGGTCGTCACGCGCGCGGTGCGCGAACTGGAACAGTCATTGGGCGAGACGCTGTTTCACCGCAGTACCCGGAACATCCAGATCACCGCATTCGGCCAGTCGTTCGCGCTCAAGGCACAAGCGGCGCTGGGCGCGGTCAACGGTCTTTTCGACCCGAGCGCGGTCGGCTCGGACGAAGCGGCCGGCACGGTCAGGATCACCGCGCCAGGCGGACTGGGACGGCGCTACGTCCAGCCGCAACTCACCGACCTCATGACGCGCCATCCGGGTCTCGTGCTCGACCTGAGGCTGTCCGATACGCCGTCCGCCGTTGTCGACGAACAGATCGACATTGGCGTGCGGGCCGGCGTGATGGGCGACAACCGCTTTGTCGCTCGCGTGATTGGACCGTTGCCAATCTGGGTGGTCGGGTCTCCCGCGTTGATCGAGCGGATAGGTGAGCCGAAGAATTTGAAGGATCTGGAAGCCATGCCGGTCACGAGCCTGATCGATCGCACGAACGGCCGGCCCTGGCCATGGATTTTCCGGGGCGAGCGGCATTTCCTGCCGCAATCGCCCGCGTTCGTGACAGACGATACCGAGGTCGAAATCGAGGCAGCATGCGCGGGTATCGGCTTTAGCCAATGCACCGAATATCTGGTGAGGCCGTATGTGGAAAGCGGCCGATTGGTGCGAATACTGCGGCGCTTCGAGCCCGAGCCATGGAAGCTGCATGTGTACCGGCCGCAGCGCGGCCCCGTGCCGAAACGGATCCGGCTGGTGTTCGACGAACTGGTCCGAAAACTTCCGTACGCCACGCAGCGCGACTGACGTCGCGATTATCGCGGGCGCATGGCCAGCGTTGCCTTTACCTTGCCTTTCTTCCCAATGCAAACAACGTCCCGGCCACGAGAATAAATGCGCCGATAATCACCTTCTGCCAGGTGCTCGGCACGCCGACGAGAATCAGCACGCTATTAATGAGCGTAACGAGCACCACGCCGAGCAGCGTCCCGACAACGGTTCCCGTGCCACCCGTAATCCTCGCGCCGCCCAGAATCACGGCGGCAATGACATCGAGTTCAGTTCCGACGAGATCAAACGGATTCGCCAGCCGATTGGTTGATACATGCAGGATTCCGGCAATTCCCGCCAGCATTCCGGTGTAGCCGAACACGAACAAGTGAATCGCGCGCAGGTTGTACCCGAGCCGCTCGGCAATCGGCAAGCTTCCGCCCATTGCATAGACGCCGCGTCCCATCATTGTCCGATTCAGCAGCCACCATGTCACGACCGCTGCCACAAAGAGCGCAATCACCGACACCGGCAACACCGCCCGAAGTCCGTCGTTCGTGTGATAGAAAAACAGCGGCAGACGCCCGAAGCTATCCATGCTGTGCGGAATGTTCATGAAGAACTGCGTCCCCACGAACGTCAGCAGCAAACCGCGATACAAATACTGCGTGCCAATGGTCACGATCAACGAAGGCGCTTTCAGCCGATGCACGAGCACGCCATTGATCAGTCCCAGCAACACGCCGCCCAGCGCGCCACACAGCAGGATCAGCGCAAACGGCGCATCCGGCCACCATGCGAACACGGCCTTGGTGATGGAGTACATCGTGAAAGCGGCGATTGCGGTGAACGATACATCGATACCGCCCGACGCCAGCACCACCAGCGTCCCCAGCGCAAAAAGCGAGACCGTCGTACCGGAATGCAGCAAGTCGAAGACCGTCGCGAACTGGAAGAAGCGCGGATTGAGCGTGCCGACTACCAGGCACGTGACAATGATCAACCCAAGCGTGAACCACTCCGGGTTACGCACCAGACGCGCTGTAAAGCTCAACTGCCGCACTTGCGGCGCGACGTCGGCCAGCGGCGCCTTGACCTGCGATGTCTGAGCAACGCGATGAATTGACTCGCTCATGCTGCCTCTGAAAGTAGTGCGTGGTAAAGATCGGCCTCGGTCAACTGCTCCGCCCGGTATTCGTTCGAAACGCGGCCTTTCTTCATCATCAGGATTCGATCGGAATTCTGCAGCAGCTCGGGCAGGTCATCGCTGATCAGGATGATGCCAATGCCCTCTTGCGCGAGCCGCTGCATGATGCGGTAAATGATGTCCTTCGATCCCACGTCCACGCCAACGGTTGGCCCATGCAGGATCAGTACGCGCGGATCGATGGCGAGCCATCGGCCGATCAACACGCGCTGCTGGTTGCCGCCCGAAAGCGATTGCACGGGTTTGTCGACGTCCGGCGTCGCGATCTGCAAGTCCTTCACCGTGCGCTCGGCAAGCTCGCGCGCACGCTTCCTGTCCACTTGCCCGAAGCGGTCGCGCAAGCTCGATATCAACGCGGTGATGACGTTGTCGCGGATGGATTTATCGAGGAACAGGCCTTCGTTCAGGCGGTCTTCCGGCACGTAGCCAATGCGTTGCCACTTCGCGTCCGAAGGTGTTTTCAGCCTTACGACGGAACCGTCAAGCGTGACAGTGCCGCTATCCGCGGGCGCGACGCCGGCCAGCGCCCGCGCGAGTTCGTTGCGCCCCGAATCCAGCAAGCCGGTCACGCCGAGAATCTCTCCGCGATGCAGCGAGAACGTGACATCGGCGAACTGGCCCGAACGCGACAAGCCCTTGACGTCCAGCACGGTGTCGCGCCCATCTGCGACCCCGGCCTTCCGATACCGCTCGTTCGATAGCTGCTTGCCCGTCATCAACTCGCCGATCTGCGCCTTCGTATAATTTTCGATCGGACCTTGCGCCATCTTCTGGCCGTCGCGCAGCACGATCACTTCGCCGCCAATGGCGTAGCACTCGTCGAGCTTGTGGCTCACGAACAGCACCGCGACGCCATCGGCGCGCAGCTTCGCGAGCACTGCGATCAGGTTATCGACTTCCTTTTGCGTGAGCGATGTCGTGGGTTCATCCATGATCACGAACTTCGCTTCGCTCGCAATCGCGCGCGCGATCGCCACGAGTTGCCGCGTTGCCAGCGGCAATTGTTCTACCAGCGTCGCCTGAAAGTCGGCGTCGCCGGGAAGACCCACGGCTTCGAGCGCGCGTGCGGCCGTGCGTGCGAGCGCCCGGCGATCGAAAGTCCGCGCAAGCCGGCCGCCATGTTCAGCGAGTTCCGAAGTCAAACCCACGTTCTCCGCCACGCTCATGTTCGGCAGCAGCGAAAGATCCTGATACACGGTCTCGATACCCGCCGACAACGCTTCCAGCGGCGCCAGCCGCGCATGCCGCACGCCTTCGATCACAAGCTCGCCCTGATCGGGCGGCTGCGCGCCCGAGATGATCTTGATCAGCGTGCTCTTGCCGCAGCCGTTCTCGCCGAGCAGGTGATAGATCTGCCCACGCTCGAACGCGAGGCTCACGCCACGCAGCGCATAGACGCCGGTAAAGCGTTTATGGATATCGACGACTTCGAGAAGCGGGACTGTACTCATCATTGAACCTTCAACCCTTTCAAGCTTCTTGACGACAGCGCGCATGGTTCCTTTCGGGACGCCATGCACGCCTTGCATGCGGTCGGCTGCGATCAGAACGGGTACTGCTTGTAGTTGGTCTTGTCGACGTCGACCCAGCCGGTGCCGCGCACGATGATGCCCTTGCCCGGCCCCTTGCTCACCGTGACCTTGTTATAGCCAACGATACCCAGGTCCGAGCCGTTCGCAACCGTCTTGCCATCCACGAGCATCTTCGCGATCTTGTTCATTGCCTCGCCCGCGAGCTTCGGGTCCCAGAAGGCGATGCCGTTGATCGCGCCGCTTTCGAGGAACTTGCCCGCTTCCGTTGGCAGGCCGGTGCCATACACGCAGATCTTGCCGACCTTGCCCGCCTCTTCCACCGCGCGGCCAATGCCGATCACATCCAGCGACGACGACCCTTGAAAGCCCGTCAAATCCGGGTGCTTGCGCAGCACTTCCTTTGCAACCTGATACGCGCGTTCGCCGTCGTTATTGGTTTCGAGTTTCGGCTCGACCAGATCCATCTTCGGATACTTCTGCTTTGCATTGCCAATACCGCCGTCCGCCCATTGAACCTGCGAACGGCTGCCAAGCGAGCCAACGAGCACCGCCCACTTGCCTTGCGAACCCATGCACTTCGCGAGACGTTCGTTCAGACCCGCGCCGTACGCGGTGTTATCGAAGGCTTCGATATCGACCATGGTGTTCTTGGCGTTGTCCGCTTCATGCGTCACGACCTTGATGCCGCGATCCATCGCTTTCTTGAGCGCGGGTTCGAGCGTTGGCGGATCGTACGGAACCACCGCAATAGCGGTGACCTTCTTCGCAATCAGGTCTTCGATGATCTTCAGTTGCTGCGCCGCGTCCGCACGTCCCGGACCCGTTTGATACGCGTTCACGCCAGGATTGTCCTTGGCGAATTCCTTCACGCCGTCGTCCATGCGATTGAACCAGTTGATGCCCGTGACCTTCACCACCGTGACGATGGTTTCATTGGTCGCGGCTTGCGCGGCGGCAATGATGCCGCCAGTCAGCGTGACAGCGGCGAGCGCGATGGCAATACGATTGAGTTTCATGCGTTTGTCTCCGTTATGGTTCGTATGTGCAGCACATGAGATGAAGCGAAAGTCATGCAGCGGGTGGTTTTGGCACCTTCGTTACGGGCGTCGCGCCGCCCAATCCGAAGATCGCGCGAACGCGTTCGCCACCGGCCAGCGCCAGCGACGCCAGCAGCAGAAAACCCCAGGCGCAATCGCCGAAGAACTGCGATACACCCAGCAAATTGAAGAGGCTCGACAAAAACTGCAGCACGGTTGCGGCGAGGAACACGCACACAATGCGCCCATAACCGCCCGCAGGATTCACGCCGCCCATCACGGCGATCAGGATTGCGATCAGCAAGTACGAGTTGCCGTAATCCCACTTCGCGCTTGACGTATGTGTCGCGCTGATCAGTCCGGCAAGCGACGCCAGCACGCCACACATGCCATACGTCACGATCAGCATGCGGTCGCGCGGAATGCCGGCGTAGAACGCGGCCTTCGGGTTCGTGCCCATCAGGTAGAGCCGCAAGCCGAACGGCGTGCGCTTCAACAGCCAGCCGAGCAGCAACACGGTCGCCACAAAGATCCACAGCGATATGGGCACTTGCAGGAACGTGCCATTGCCGATTGCCGAAAGCGCATCGAGATATTCCACGCGCACCGACGCGCCGTTGCTCAACACCACGGCAATGCCCGTGAACAACAACGACGTGCCGAGCGTGCATAGAATCGGCGTGAGCTTCAGCCGCGCGATGATCACGCCGTTCATCAAGCCGCCGATCAATCCGAGCGACACGGTGATCGCGCAGAAGACAGCCGTATAGAGCACGGGTGAATCGTCGGCGGAAATGAACATGGGCAGCACCAGCGCCGCGACCATGCCGGAAAGATTGGCGAGCGCGACACCCGACAGGTCAATGCCGCCATTGCCCGATACCATCGAGAGCATGATGCCGAGCGCGAGCAAGCCAAGCTCGGGCAACTGGCTTCCCATCGACTGGAGGTTGTCGATATCGACGAACTGTCCGTGCGATAAAACCGTCGCAACGATCACGACCAGCAGGTTTACCGCGACCAGGAAATTCAGTTGCCGGTCGGCGAGCCATTCGGCGAGCCATTTCGATGCAGACATTCGGGCGCTCCTCCGTTCAGGAATGTTGAGCTTGTTCGCCGAGCACGGCGTGAATCTCGGCGAGCTTCGGCATGGACGGCGCAGTACCGGCGCGCGTCACCGACAGGCTCGCGAGCGCGCAGCCGAAACGTACTGCATCGAGCGCACTTTCGCCGCGTGCGAGCGCCGCCGCGAAACCGCCGGTAAAGCCGTCGCCCGCGCCCGCCGTTTCCACGACACGGCCGCAATTGAACGCCGGCACCAGCACCGATTCCTCGGGCGTATGCAGCAACGCGCCCGCTTCGCCAAGCGTCACGATCACCGCTTTCACGCCTTTGCCAAGCAATACATCGGCGGCTTTGCGTGCGTCGTCCACGCAAGAGATGGCTACGCCCGTAAGCGCCGTCGCTTCGGTTTCATTCGGCGTGATGTAGTCGCACAGCGGGAAGATGCCGTCATCTAGCGGGAACGCCGGTGCTGGATTGAACACGGTCGTCACACCATGCCGATGCGCGATTTCCAGCCCGCGCCGCGCCGCCTCAACGGGTTGTTCGAGCTGCGTGACGAAGACAGCGGCGGACGCTATGTCCGCCTCGATGGCGTCCACGTCTTCCGGGCACAAATGTCCGGCAGCCCCGGACGCCACGATGATCGCGTTGCCGCCCGTGACGTCGTCCACGAAGATATGCGCCGCGCCCGTGGCCACGCCCGGCGTTGCTGTGGCACGCGCGGTGATGCCTTCGGCGGCCCACGTCGAGCGCGCAATCTCGCCGAACGCGTCCGCGCCCAGGCGCGTGCAGAAGATCACGTTGGCGCCCGCGCGCGCCGCTGCGACCGCCTGATTCGAACCCTTGCCGCCGGGCCCCATCGCGAAAGCCGATCCGGCAATGGTCTCGCCCAGCAGCGGCATGCGCGCGGCGCGAAACGTCAGGTCCGTCACGTAGATGCCGAGAATGACGACGCTGCGGCTCATTTGGCGTTCCCCGAAGGCGCGTCGGGCGCAAGGTTCACGCCCTTTTTGAAGATGAAGCAGCCATAGCCGCGCGCTTCGCCGGTCGCGATCACGCAATACGCTTTCTTCGCACGCTCATAGAACGCGAAGCGTTCGACAGAAGCAAACGGCGTGGCACGGCCTTCGGCCGCATCGACTTCGCTCTGTGCTTCGCGTTGCACGGCGGGAAGCGCGTTTGCGTCGCCGACGACTTCCATGCGCTCGGCGGGATGATCGACAAAACTGTCCAGCGGAAATACCGACAACACCGCGCGGATCGCGCGCGGCGCATCCACGCCGTCGAGTCGCAGCACGTGGCCGAGAGCGGTCTGGCGCGCGACGGAATCCGCCGGGAAATTGGCATCGCAGATCACGACTTCGTCACCGTGGCCCATTGCGCAAAGCGCATGCAGGATGTCGGCGTTCAGCAGCGGATCGAGATTCTTGAGCATTGTGTCTCCTTCAGTTGAGCGGCCTCGCTGTCGTGCGAGGTCAAGCGCTCACGATTCTATTTCTTCTGCTTCTACTGCGGATTCGCCCTCGGTGCGGCCGGGTCAGGACTCAGTCGCCATAGGGAATCCAGATGTTCTTCACCTGCACGGCTTGCCGCAGGAACGGCAAGCCTTCCGCCACGTTCGAATCGAACCAGTCGAATACGCGGCCATGATCCACGAACGTGCGCTTCAGGTTGCCAACGGACTCACGTTCCACCATCGCCGATACATCCGCGCCGCCGAACGACCAGAGCGCGTCGACATCGTCATGCTTCGCGAGCGTCGAGGCCAGCGGCTTGCGCTCGCCCGTGACGATGTTCAGCGCGCCCGCCGGCACGTCCGACGTCTCGACCACCTGATAAAAATCCGTCGCCATCAGCGGGCAAGTTTCGCTCGGCACGGCCACCACGCGATTGCCCAATGCAAGCGCCGGCGCAATCAGCGAAACGAGGCCCAGCAGCGGCGCTTCGTCCGGACACACCACGCCGATCACGCCGAGCGGTTCGTGCATTGCGAGCGCCACGCCTTTGAGCGGCGGCGAATGCACTGCGCCGTCGAACTTGTCGGCCCACGCGCCGTAAGTGAACAACCGCGTGATCGATGCCTCGACTTCGCGCGCGGCAAGCGCCGAAGACACACCGGTTCGCGCCACGAGTTGCCGCGCGAATTCGTCCGAACGCGCCGACAGGTTTTCCGCGAGGTAATACAGCACTTGCGCGCGGTTGTGCGTGCTCGCTTGCGACCACTTTCCTGCGCCGCGCGCGGCAGCCACCGCATTGCGTACATCCTTGCGGCTGCCCTCGCCGACCTCGCCCACGATATTGCCCGACGGCGCATGCACGAGCCGCGTATAACCGCTATCCGGCCGCACCTGCTTCCCGCCGATAAACAATTTCGCCGTGCGATCCAGCGCGCTGACGTTGCTTTCCGAAGCAGGACCAGAAGCGGACACGGACGCGGCGGCCTGCGCAGAAGCAGCAGTGCGGACGGCCAGCTTAGACCACGCACGCGGCTTCAGATACTCGTAAATCCCCTCGCGTCCGCCTTCGCGACCGAAGCCCGATTCGCGATATCCGCCGAAGCCCACGCCCGCGTCGAAGAGATTGGTCGCGTTGATCCAGACCACGCCGCATTCCAGACGCGGTGCAATATCGAGTGCGCGCCCAATGGTCTCGCTCCATACGCTCGCGGCGAGCCCGTAGCGCGAATGATTCGCCAGCGCGACGGCTTCGTCGGGCGTGCGAAAACTCATGGTTACGAGCACGGGCCCGAAGATTTCGTCTTGCGCCAGCGTGGAAGACGGCGCGACATTCGTCACGAGTGTCGGCGGATAGAACGCGCCTTCATCCGGCATCCGCACGCCTTTGGGCTGATGAATCTCGCAGCCTTCCTCAACCCCGCGCGCCACCAGCGACTGAATGCGTTCGAGCTGAACCGTATCGACAATCGCGCCCATGTCGATGCCCTTGTCCAGCGACGGCCCCACGCGCAGCGTATCCATGCGGCGCTTCAGCTTGTCGATGAACCGCTTTTCCACGCCTTCCTGCACGAGCAGCCGCGAACCCGCGCAACATACTTGTCCCTGGTTGAACCAGATCGCATCGACGACACCTTCCACCGCGCTGTCGAGATCGGCGTCATCGAACACAATGAACGGCGACTTGCCGCCCAGTTCCAGCGTCAGCGATTTGCCCGAGCCCGCGGTCGCCACGCGAATCTGCTTGCCGACTTCGGTAGAACCCGTGAACGCAATCTTCGCCACACGCGGATGCTCGACCAGCGCGGCGCCCGTGCGGCCGTCGCCCGTGACCACGTTCAGCACGCCCGCGGGCAAACCCGCGCGCGCCGCCAGTTCGGCGAACAGCAACGCGGTGAGCGGCGTGTATTCGGCCGGCTTCAGCACCACGCAATTGCCGAGCGCAAGCGCGGGCGCGATCTTCCACGAGAGCATCAGCAGCGGAAAATTCCACGGCACGATCTGGCCGATCACACCCAGCGGCGCCCACTCGGCGAACTCGCGGTCCTGCAATTGCGCCCAACCCGCGTGATGCAGGAAATGCCTTGCCACAAGCGGTATGTCGATGTCGCGCGACTCGCGGATCGGCTTGCCGTTATCGAGCGATTCGAGCACGGAAAAGAGCCGCGCATTGCGCTGGACCATCCGCGACAACGCATACAGATGACGCGCGCGGCCCGCGCCGCCCAGCGCCTGCCACGCAGGCAACGCACGTTCGGCGGCATCGACCGCCGCATCGACATCGGCCTGATCGCCTTGTGCAATGCTTGCAAGCAACCGCCCGGTAGCGGGTTCCGTGGAGTCGAAGCGCTCGCCGGCTGACGGCTCGCGAAACGCGCCATCGATGAAATGACCCAAGCCGTTCGCATGCTGGTCCAGCCACGCGCGCGCGGCGCCATCGTCTTCCGGTGCAGGTCCGTAATCCATCGAGGAGAAGTAGTCGGCTACGCTCATTGGGAGCTCATGTAAGAGAGTGATGCGGAGAATTCAGGCGAATGTCATGCCACGGGATGCCGGTGAAAAGCCGAATACCGGCCAGTCACGTGATGCTCGAGTTGCCGTTCTATATCGGCGAGCAGGCTCGACGCGCCGATTCGAAACAGCTCCGGCTCGAGCCATTCGCGGCCGAGTTCCTCTTTCATCAGGATCTGGTATTCGAGCACCGACTTGGCCGTGGACACGCCACCCGCAGGCTTGAAGCCGATCATCACGCCGGTGCGCTCGAGGTATTCGCGAATCATGCGCACCATGACGAGCGAGACGTCGAGCGTGGCGTTCACGCCTTCCTTGCCCGTCGACGTCTTGATGAAGTCGGCGCCGGCCATCATGCAGACCATCGACGCCTTGGCGATGTTCGACAACGTGCGGATATCGCCCGTTGCGAGAATCGCCTTGATATGCGCCGGGCCGCATGCCGCGCGAAAATCGCGCATTTCTTCGTAGAGGGCTTGCCAGTTGCCCGTCAGCACGTGTTCGCGCGTGACGACAATATCGATTTCCGCCGCGCCGTCTGCAACAGACGCCTCGATTTCCTTCAGCTTCAGCGGGTGCGGAATCAGGCCGGCGGGAAATCCCGTCGATACCGCCGCGACCGGAATGCCGCTGCCGTGAAGCGCCGCGACCGCGGTCGCAACAAAGCGGTGATACACGCACACCGCGCCGGTTGTAATGCCGGGCGGCATGCCGAGCGCTTCGAGCAGGTCGTCGCGCACCGGGCGGCGTGCCTTCGCGCACAGGCGTTCAACGCGCGCGGCGGTATCGTCGCCATTGAGCGTGGTCAGGTCAATGCACGTGATTGCCTTCAGCAGCCACGCGGCCTGCGCGTCCTTCTTGACGGCGCGGCGCGTGCCGAGCGTACTGACGCGCCGGCCGACCGCCGATTGATTCACGCGCAAACCGTCGATCCACGACAGATCCAGCGGCATACCGGGATTGCGCTCGGCATGGCCGGTTTGAGGTTTTCCGCGCAACGGAACGACAGATTGGGAGGCGACATCGAGCATGAGTAGGGCCGGTTGTGCAACGCACAACATTTTCCGGTTAATCGATACAGCATTCTAACATTATGTTGTTACGATCATAACATCCGGGAATACGCGTACATGCGCTTTGTTTTCTCGGCGGAGCGGCCCGGAATCGCACGCCAACAATTCATCGGAATCAGCCAGAAATCGTCAAGATTGTTCTCGCGGTTAGAATCGTGTATCAAAGGCGGATCGTCGGCGCGTGATACACACCGACACGGCGCTGCCGCCGAGGAGAGTTTGATGGACGCATTGCCACCCGAAGAAACCATCCGCAGCGCAGTAGACCGGTCGGTAAGCCGCTTGCGACTGCAGCACGAAATCGCCGTCCAGTTCGCGACCTCCGTCCTGCGCCTGCACAACGCCGACGCACTGCTCGACGAAGCGTGCAAGGCGGTATCGGCGGGATTGCATTCGCGCTTTGTCAAAGTCCTGCGCTATCAGCCGGAAAGCCAGACCTTCGTGCTGGAAGCGGGCGTGGGCTGGGACCCGGCGGATATTGGCACGACGGAACTGAGCGCCGACGACGCCAGTCCCGCCGGCCACGCGTTCACGAGCGGGCAGCCGGTGCTCTCGAATCACCTGGGCGCGGAACACCGCTTTCGCACGCCCGAACTGCTGACCCGCCACGGCATCAAGCGCGCCATCAACGTGCCGATTCGCGGCATTCCGGAAACCTTCGGGGTGCTGGAAGCCGACAGTTCCGACGACGAAGACTTCAGCGAAACCGACATTGTTTTCCTGGAAGCCATCGCGAATGTGATCTCGATGAGCCGCGAGCGCCTCGTGGCCGAATCCCAGACGGACGCCGACGAACTGTTTTCCACCAGCGTGCTGAACGCGAGCACCGATTGCATTCAGGTGCTGTCGCTGGAAGGCGGTGTGGAGTTCATGAACGACAACGGGCTCGCGGCGTTGAGTATCGACGACTTCGCGGACATTGGCGGCACGCATTGCCTGGACCTCTGGCCCGAGGAGCAGCGCGGCAAGGTTCTGCACGCGCTGGAGGCGGCGGCGCGAGGCGAACCCACGCGCTTCGAAGGCCCCTGCCCGACCTTCACCGGCGATGCGCGCTGGTGGGACGTGTCGGTCTCGCCGATCCGCGATACCGACGACCACGTCAAACGCGTCGTGCTCACCATGCGCGACGTGACCGAGCGGCACGAGAATGAAGAGAAGCTTGCCGCGCTGGTGTCGAGCCAGGAAATCCAGTTGGGCAACTCCGCGCTGATGATGAAGGAGGTGCATCACCGCGTGCGCAACAGCCTGCAACTCGTGCAGACGCTGCTCGCGCTCCAGGCGAACCTTGCAGGCGACAAATCCGTCACCATGCAGTTGCAGGCCGCCGCCACGCGGGTGCGCACTGTCGGCTCCGTGCACCATCGGCTCTATCAGGACGATGGCGCCGAAGCCACGGACGCAACCAGCTACTTGCGCGGGCTGACCGCCGACCTGGCCGAACTCGCCGCCGACCGGGAAGTCATCCTCGAAGGTGAATCTGTTGTGTTGCCTGCCGCGCGCCTCGCGCCGCTCGGGCTTGTCACGGCTGAACTCGTGACCAATGCGCTCAAATACGGCCGCGGCAAGGTGCGCGTCAAGCTTGAACGCACGAGCGACGCTGTGTTGCTCGCCGTCGAGGACGAAGGCGACGGGTTTCCAAACGACTTTCCGAAACCGCAAGGCACGGGTCTCGGCATGCGGCTGGTGACGACCTATGCCGGCAAGGGAGTGGGCGCCGTGACGGTCGATCGAAACGTGCCTTATAGCCGGATTGTGGTGAGATTCGCGCCGGGTTGAAGCCGGGTTGAAAGCAGTTTATCAAGCAATTACATTTCGATTAAATCAGCCATTCGATTAAATCCGGCTCAACATAATCGGCCACCATAATCGGCCATTTGAACAGATCGCATATCAGACATACAAATCGATACAGCACGCCGTTTTACCGGATGTTAAGCTGAGGCCAATCAAGTATCTGCGTCGCCGTTGCGCATTCCCAGGAAGATTGGCTTACCGATCTGCAGCCCGGGCGGCGATCCTTGCCGTTCGGCATTCGCTCGCGACGATCCCTTCGAATCAGTCCAACCGGATACGTGCATATGACCAAGATCAGCAACCAGGACAGCAGGCAGTCGAATGAGTCGCGCACGAAAATCCTGATGTGCCCATTCACCAACTACACCAATCGCTATATAGAGATACAGAAAAATCTATTCACCGAGATTGGCTACGAGGTCATGCCCCTTTCCGTCAAGGGTTTGCTGCAAGGCGGATTCACCCAGTTATTCAAACCGGACAACGTACTGGTGTTTCACTGGCTCGAATACCGGCCATTCAAGCGGGAAAAAGGCCGCGCCCAGTTCAGCGTCTCGGGCAGCCTGCTTTTCGCTTTCTATTGCACGCTGATAACCATTGCAAGAGCGAAGACGGTGTACTTTGTGCATGACCACGTGGTTCACGACACCACCGGCTTCAACAGGCGGCTCGCCAAGCGCGTCATGTCCTTCATTCGCGGACTGGCCGATTTCCGTGTGGTCCATGCGCCGAACTTCGAAGAGAAATACAACGCCACGTATCTCCCACATCCGCTCTACTGGGATGCGCCGGGTCAATCGCCGACCGTGCCGAAGAAAGACAGCGGCAAGCCATTGTTTTCGCTGCTCGGCGTGATCCGTCCTTATAAGCAAATCGACGCCGTTCTGGAAAACTGGCCCAGCGAATGCAATCTGCTTATCGCCGGTCTGGGCACCGAGGCGTATCTCGCGACGCTCAACGAAATTCTCGACAGACGGTCGCTGCGAAGCGCCGTCAATCTGGACGCCAAGTTCCTGTCGGATGCCGAGTTCGCGCAAGACGTCGTCAACACGGACGTGATCATCCTGCCGCACGCGGCCGATTCCATGCTGGTGAGCGGCGCCTTTTTCGAGGCAATCGGACGCGTGCCGCTCGTGATCTCGCGCTCGACGCCCTTCATGAAATGGGCGGCCAACAAGTTCGACAACGTCCGTCTCTTCGACGACATCAGCGAACTTCCCGGCATCGTGCGCGCGATTAGCGATTCCTGGCCGGCGGCGGCTCAAGGCTCAGCCAACACCCTGGCGGCCGATGAGTTCGGCTGGCGAGCATGCCACAGGCGCTACGAGCAGTTCTTCGAGTCAGTCGTGGGGCGACGCAAAGTAGCCGAGGAACCAGTGGCGGAGTAACGCGCGGCGGTGCCTAGATCACGTTCTTTTGCCGCAGCAACTCGATAGTCTCTCCCGGTACATTCCAGTCGCGGAGAATCGCTTCGCTGTGCTGTCCCGGACTCGCGGGGGGCGCGCTCACTTCGGGCGCGGTGCGGCTGAATCGCGGCGCGGGTCCCGGCTGCGTCACGCCATCGATATCAACAAACACGCCGCGCGCCCGGTTATGCGCGTGCAGCGGCGCTTCGTCCATGTCGAGAACCGGTGCGAAACACACGTCCGTGCCTTCCATCAACTCGCACCACGCCTGCCGTGGTTTTGTCGCGAAGATGGCGGCGATCTTCGTTTTCAACGCGGGCCATTTGCTGCGGTCCATGTGATTGTCGAACTCGGGATCGTGGATATCGCAGAGCTTGAGCAGCAGCGCGTAGAACTGCGGCTCGATCGATCCCACCGATACGAACTTGCCGTCCGAGCACGCGTACGTAGTGTAGAAATGCGCGCCGCCAGCAAGCATGGCCGAGCCGCGTTCGCCCGTCCATGCACCGAACGCCTTGTAGCCGTAGATCATCGCGCCAAGCAGCGCCGAGCCCTCGACCATGGCCGCGTCGACGACCTGTCCCTGCCCCGAGCCTCGCGCCTCCAGCAGCGCGCACAGCACGCCGAACGCGAGCATCATCCCGCCCCCGCCAAAGTCCCCCAGCAGGTTCAGCGGCGGCACCGGCGGCGCGCCGGCGTGGCCGATCTCGTGCAGCATGCCGCTCATCGCGATGTAGTTCAGGTCGTGGCCGGCGGCGTTGGCGAGCGGCCCGTCCTGGCCCCAGCCGGTCACGCGTCCATAGACGAGCTTCGGATTGCGCCCGAGACATATGTCCGGTCCAAGCCCGAGCCGCTCCATGACGCCGGGGCGAAATCCTTCGATCAACGCATGGGCCTGACCGATCAGATGCAGCGCCAGTTCGCGCCCTTCCGGTTGCTTCAGGTCGAGAGCCAGGGAGCGACGCCCGCGCGCCATCACGTCGAACCGGGTGCCCTGCATGGGATAAGGCGTCGCACCGCTTGCCGGTTTCCGGTCGATGCGAATGACTTCAGCGCCCATGTCGGCGAGCATCATGGCGGCGAACGGACCGGGACCGAGCCCCACCATTTCGACCACGCGAATCCCCTTCAGCGGCCCGCTCATGTCCTAAGCCCGGCGATCAGCACGCAAATGACTGGCGATTTCATATCGATTTATCCTTGGAGTGTCCGCAAGAAAAAGCGCATTGATTCAAGAGACTCAATAGACTCTACACCTCGCGCAGTCGATTTAATTGCGGCCGGCACCATCGAATAGAATTGGAAACTGATGTGCTGCTCAAGCAGTACGAAGACCAGCCAGCGGTCCGCGATCATCCATGGGGAGTCTGCTAATGCGTCTTCAGCCATTCGGGCGTGCGAGCCTTGGCGCCGCTTGCGTGCTTTTGTGTTTATCGGGGCAAGTGCAGGCGCAACCCGCCAGCGGCACGGCGCCGGCGCCTGTGGCCGAACTGGCCGTGACGCCCAATTTCACCGGCGACGACCCAGTGGCCGTCAGGGACGCGCTTGCCAGGAAACTCACACCCGGCAAGACACGCACGTTCGCTCATCGCGTGGAAGACCTGATCGGCACGGCGCTGCCCAAGACGCTCCACGATCCCGTGCTGACAGACGCGAATCTGGCCCGCGATCTCGCGTTCGTGGTGCCGGCGCCGTATGGCATCAGGTATCGCGCGAAAGTCCATGTCATGACCGTCGACGTAGACCTCTCGGACAGCGATCATCCCGATGCCATCGTGCTGAAAAAAACCATCATGGGACCGGGCGGGCGGAAGCTGGTCATCGCGGCGGAGGCGAAGGCGAAGGGATACATCCAGAACGTCGATGTGATCGAACTGGACATTACTGCGGCCAAGCGGAACAAGACCACGGTACGCGGGCGCTTCGTGTTGCCGGAAGCAGAGTTCGAAGCCGCGGGCGACGGCGATCTTGCGCTTGTGCTGATTTGCCGGGTCGTGCCGCCTTATCTGACCGAGACCGTCGAGCATAGCGATCCAACCAACGAAGAACCCACCGACATCACCACGCGCACCGCGACGCTGCATGCGCATGTTGGCGATGTGTGGCTCATCAATCGCGAGAAAGGCGTGGTGCTCGCGAAGGGACTGCATGTCGTGAAGTGATGGCGCGCGAACGCCCTGGAGACGTTAAACAGCCTTCAATCGCAGCGCGCAAGCTCGCGCCGTTCGGCGTTTTGCAACGGAAATCCCGCGAATGCGCACTTCATCAGCGCGGGTAACGCCGCGTCTGGATCCGGATCGCGGTCGGCGTGCGTGACGCTGACCCGATACACCGTCACCCCGCTCGCGCGTTCCACAAATTGAACCGTCAGCGCGTGCACGTATCGCTTGCGCCCAAAGAATCGCGGCGGCGCTTCAGTGTCGCCGCACGCGCTTTCGGACGCCGCCGATAAACACGCGGCCTGAACCCGGACGCGCTGTGGGCGGGTCGCGTAGCCAAGCTCGATCAGGTAGTCGGCGTTGTCCGTGGATGCGGGCCGCAGACCCTGGGCCGTCATTGCGTCATCGAGTAACCGGGCAGCATTGCTGTCCGCCCCCGCCTGCATTTGAAGCGCATAAGTCCTCGCGGCGCCGTCCGTGGAAAAAGCGCTTTCGCGATATGCGCTGACGCGCACCGGTTGCTCGCCCGCGCAGCCGCACAGCAACGCGAGAAGAAGCACGGCGCCTGACATCGATCGTAGTTTCACTTTGCTCCTCGAATTCGTTATGGCTCGACGGCGTGCGTGCGCAGCGTGATCGTCACGGTCGTGCCCATGTTCAGGCCGCTTTCAATCGCGATGTCGCCCGCGTGGCGGCTGACCACGGTCTTGACGAACGCCATGCCAAGGCCGGTGCCGTCGCTCGCAGGCTGCCCGGCGGCGTGAAAACGGCGAAAGCGCTCGAAAAGATGCGCCTGCTGTTCGCGCGCAATCCCGTAGCCCTGATCGCGGACCACGCAGATCACAGCCTCGGGCGTCGCCCTGACGATGCAATCCACGCGCGTCGCGGGCGGGCTGTATTTGACCGCGTTGCTGAGCAGGTTGATCAGCGCGCGCGTCATCAGGGAACGGTCGGCCAGCACCCAGAAGTGTTCGCCCTCACAGCCGCATCGCACATCGATATGCTTGGCATTGGCCTGCGGCCAGATCTCGTCGCTGGCATCGATGGCAAGTTCGTGCAGGTTCAGAAGTTCCATCTGGTAATGCTGCGACTCGGCGCGCGCCAGTTGCACGAAGTCATCTGCGAGTGCGAGGGAGCGGCGCGCGTAGCGCTCAACGCGCGCGATCAGGTCCACCGCGCGCGGCGAATCGAGATGCGGCCGCTCGGTTTCAAGCAGCGCCAAAATGGATGCCTGCGGCGAACGCATGTCGTGAGACAGCAGGTGCAGCATGTCGTCGCGCTGGCGTTCGGACGCGTGCAGCGCGGTGATATCGATCCAGCTTGCAATCCATCCCGGCAATCCGCCCGTACTGGTCGTGCAGGGCGCGTAGCGCAGCATGTGATCGCGGCCACGGCGGTCGCGCACTTCAATGCCGCGCGTCATCACATCCGCATGGCCGCTCACGCGAGGATCGAGGACAGCAGGCCATGAAACGTCGCGGCTGGTTTCGTCGACGAGGCGCACGAAATGGAACGTGCTGAACATGTCCATGATGGACATGTCGGTGAAATGCATGGGGCCAAGCTGGAAGCGCGCGGGGTCGTTGACCAGCAGGATGCGTCCTTCGTGATCGCAGACCACGATGGGTTCCGGCAGGCTGTTCAGACTGTCCCAGATGAATTGCCGCATGTTGCGCTGGCGTTGCACGGCCTCGCGCGTGAGTCCGATCAGCCGTTCGAGCACGTCGCCGGCCGCGCCCTGCGCTTTTTGATCGGATCCGGGCAGCAGGTTCGGTTCGGCGGCAAGCAGGCGCAGTTCCTGGCCGAGATAGGACATGGCGACTTCGAGACGCCGCCAGCTCCACAGCAAGTAGATCAGCACCAGGCCGCCGAGCGCGGGAACCGGCGACAGCCAGCACGAGCGCGCATACATCAACGCGGCGCTCGCGACGAGGCTGGCGAGCGCGAGCCCGATTGTCAGTATCAGCGACTGGAACGGCGACATCACCAGCAAGCCGCCCAGCAACAGCACGATGGGCAGGACATTGGCCCACGCGGCGGCGTGATCGTCCATGGGTTCGATGGCGCTGTCATTGAGCAGCGCGTCGAGGATCGTCGCGTGGATATCGACACCCGGCAATTCGCCGACAGCGCCGGATATCGGCGTGGCAAAACGGTCGCGCAATCCGGCGGCCGTTGCGCCGACAAGCACGATCTTGCCCGCGAAGAACTCGGGCGGCGCCTGGCCGCGCATTGCGGATGCAAACGACACGCGCGGGTATTCGACCGATGCACGCGAGAACGGAATCATCATTCGATGTGCGCGCTTGAGGTCATCGGCGGGAGCGGCTTCCTTTCTTTGCATGCCGGGGAGCGGCGCACGCGGCCCGCGCAACGCCCGGTACACCGGCACCATCAGCCCCGGCCACCAGTCGCGGCCGCTGCCTTCGAAGAGCGAGACGCTTCGCGCAATGCCGTCGCGGTCGACATCGAGATCGATATGCCCAATGCCCGCGGCGGCATCGCGCAGCGCTGCAACCGGTTCGACGGCGGCCGGCACGCTCTGGTTGACCGGCTGGCGATCGACCAGCAATGGCAGATAGGTCGGCACGCGTTTCATTGCCTTGGCGAAAGCGGCGTCGCCGGGCGATGACTCCGTGAACAGCACGTCGTAAGCAATGGCGCGCGGCTTCGCTTTCGCGATCTGCTCCAGCAGCGCCGCGTGCGTGTCCCGCGGCCAAGGCCAGCGCCCGAGTTCGGCGATGCTTTCGTCGTCGATAGCAACGATCACGATGTCCCGCGCCGCCTCGCGTTTCGAATGCAGCAGCAGTTGGTCGTAGAACAGGAAGCTCGCGCGCTCCGTCAGCGGGCTGACGACGCCATGAACCACGGCCGCAATCCCGATTGCGCCGATCAGCGTCCATTCGAGCAGAAACCGCTTGCCCGTCGACGGACCTGGCCCGCGCCGGTTATGAAAAGGAAGGCGCCATGGCATGCGTCGCGCCTATCGCGTCTGGTTGAACGAATGGATTTCGCCGGGAACCGAGACGACGCGGCCGTTCTCGAAGACATCGACACCGATGCTCCAGTAGTACGTGCCCGGCGCCAGATGCGCGACTGACATGGCGCCGCCGGCTACATCGAGCAGATCGACAAGCGGCGCGCTCAGGTCGGCGTGCGTGGACAGGACGAACCGATACCGCGCGCCGGGTGACGCGCTGTCCACGTGCCAGCGGAACGCATAGCCGCCGCTTTCGGTCGGCGCGGCGCTGGGGTTGGTGGTATCGACGCGGCGGATGAACGTGAACACTTGCGGCAAGCCGTCTATGCCTTGCCGGTCCGTGGCGGACACGCGCACGAAGTAGTTGCCATCCGGAATGTCGTCGAAGGCCACGTGCCGGCCAGTCGAACGCTGGTCACGCAGCAGGTCGAGGAAACCGGCGTCGGCGGCGATCTCCGTGCGATACGCGCTGGCGCCATCGACCGGCGTCAAGTCGAATTCGACTTGCGCGAAACGCTGCAGCCTGTCCGGTTCCACAATATCGGGCGCACCCAGCAGCGGCACCGGAGCGCCCGCGGTTGCGCCCGTAAGCGTGACGTTGCCATAGCCCGCCACGACCACCGTCTCGGCGTCGCCCTGAATCGGTTGCGGCGTGGCCGAACCATCCGGCGAACTGTCCACGCCGATCTTACCCGCGAGCACTTCGACCGTCGTGGCGTCCTGCTGCGCCAGATAATTCACACGAAAACGCGTGCCGCGCACGCCCGCGACCACCGAAGGCGAGGTGACGCGGAACGAATCGCGCGGATTCCTGAGCGGTGTGACATCGGTCGTGACTTCGCCTTGCTTGAGGTCGAAGCGCCGCTCGACCGCGCCCGTGAGGAGCGTCTTGCGCAAGCGCGCGATCCGGATCCGGCTGCTCGATGGCAGCACGACGTGCGATCCGTCAGGCAGTGTCATCGATACGAATGCGTCGCGGCCCGTGCGGACTTCGTCGCCCTCTTGCAGCAACACGCCGGCGCCGACCGGGATGAATGGCACGCCCGGCGCCGTGCTTTTTTCGACGCTGCCGCGCACCGCCTCTACCCGCGCGGTCAGCGACACCTGCCTGAGGCGCGCGGTCGGCATGGCAAGGCGAGAATTGACCTGCAAACGGCGCGGATTCGCGACGTGATTGAGATCGCGCAAAAGCCGCCAGTCGTCAGGACTTTCCATGTACCGGTCAGCGAGCGTGTAGAGCGAATCGTCGGACTGCACCACGTACGGCGTAATGTCGGGCGGCATGCGTTTCGCGTGCGCGGGGTGCACGCTAAGGACGATGGCGGACACCATCGCGGCGGCGCGCCCGGTTTGACTGAACCCATTCACGACGAATCATTCCCCCACTTTTTCCAGCCGGTAGCCGTAGCTATAAATCGGCGTGATGCGGTATCCGTTTTGAGGCCGCAACACCAGCTTGGAGCGGATCTGCGACACGTGTGTATCGATGGTGCGCGAGGGAATGTCGACATCTTGCCGCCACACCGACTCGCGAATATGCGTGCGCGACAACGGCCGCGACAGGTTGCGAAACAGCAGCAGCGCCAGTTCGAATTCCTTTTGTGTCAGCGCGACCGTTTCGCCATTGACCGCGGCGAGTTGAGTGGCGATATCGAATCTATAAATGCCGTAGGTCTCATGCGCCGCGTCTTTTTGCTGCAGATAAATCCGGCGCAGCAACGCCTCCACGCGCGCGAGCAGCACGGGCGGCGAAACCGGCTTGAGAATGTAGTCGTCGGCGCCGGCGTTGAGCATCTTGACGATATCGCTTTCCAGGCTGCGGCTTGTCAGGAACAGAACCGGCAAATTCGTGGTGAGATTTTGCCTGATCCATTTCAGCACGATGTCTCCCGGCATTTCCGGCATGTTCCAGTCCAGCAGCAACAGGTCGAATGGCTGGCGCCTGAGTTCATGAATCAGGCTCTTGCCGTCCGTGAATACCTGACACACATGCCCCGCCGAGGTCAGTGTCTGAGCCACGTATTCCGTCTGGCTCAGGTCGTCGTCCAACACGCAAATCCGCATTTGCCTGATTCCCCGTTGAATAATCCAGACCGTCTTTTGCTAACCGTTCGAGTCGACTTGCCAAATACGTAAGGCGTTAATTTTTTCAGTCTAAAACCTGTTCGGCGTTTTATTATACTTTTTAACGGCTATTTATCGCATTTTGAATCAGCATCTTGTCGAGGCTTTTCATTACATGGTCCCACGCTGCCGCTGAATAATCCTCTCTCGCCTTTGCACACATGCGCGCGAACGTCATCAACCGCCGTGCTGTTTGTTCGCAATGGGTCAGCGGAATCGGACCGTCCTCATCACTATTCAAGCCTGAAAACAGATTCCGGGCGGGTTCCACCGACCGGTTTAACGCGTCAAGTTTTTTGCGCAGAATATCGGCCAGCCAGGGCAACTCATCCGCGCATGAATCCGCATATGCCTCGACAGCTGCACGTGCGTGGCGGTCGGCTTCAAGATCCAGTGTCAGCCGGCGCAGGCCGCTGGCGGCTTGGCCAGGCCGGATCGGCGACTTCAACGCAACCGGACCTCCGCTTGATTTGCACAACATTGCTAGCCCCCGGCCTTTATTCTCGATGGAATGTCGATTTAATCGCGTTCCGCAAGTCCGCTCAAAAGGGATTGCACCGCGTCGCGCTGCATATGGCTCAGACCGCAATCCCGTAACGTCATCAAGCGGTTTCGCCAATACCGCGCCTGGAAAATCGCGCCGTCGGCGCTTAAGCGGACGCAGCGAAACATTACAGTCCGGATATGCGTTATTTCAGCATCGATAATACTCGACGCGTGATTTCCCTGGTAAAGCCTTTTGCTTTTCACAGATATCCCCGAGCTGACGTTTTGATCGCTTCATGGTCGGCCTCCCACGCGCTGGATTAAACAGTTCTCCGAATTGCGAACAAAACTTCTATTGCGTTTTCGATACGCCACTCTACCGCCGATGACTCGCGATTTAAGCGTAGTTTTCACTATTTAACAGTTCGCGCGGCGGCCTATCCCGGGCTGTCCCCTAGCGACCTGCCGGTTCCTGGCGCTTACACTTTCGCGGCTGCGGATTGCCGCTTTCATCGACTTACAAACCATCCATGACTCTCATGAAATCGTTCTTGCTGAAGCTGTCTGTGTGTGCGTTCATCGGCTTGACGGCCGCCATTTCAGCTCAGGCCGCCGAATTACACGTGATGAGTTCAGGCGGCTTCACTGCCGCCTACAAGATCCTCGGGCCGCAATTCGCGGCGGCGAGCGGCAATACGCTCGACACGGCGCTCGGCCCGTCGATGGGGAAAGCGCCCGAAGCCATTCCAAATCGGCTGGCGCGCGGCGAACCCGCCGATGTCGTCATCATGGTCGGCTATGCGCTCGATGACCTGATCAAGCAAGGCAAGGTCATTCCGGGTTCACGCGTCGAGCTTGCAGACTCGCCTATTGGGATGGTTGTGCGTACTGGCGCGCCGAAACCGGATATCGGCACGATCGATGCATTGAAAGACACGCTGCTGCATGCGAAGTCCATTGCTTACTCGGACAGCGCCAGCGGCGTGTACATACAGAACGAGTTGTTCAAGCGGCTTGGGATCGAGGACCAGATTCGACCGAAGGCGACCATGGTCCCGAAGATTCCGGTGGCGTCAGTGGTTGCAACGGGTGAATACGAGGTTGGCTTTCAGCAAGTGAGCGAACTGCTGCCCGTGCCAGGCGTGACGTTTGTGGGCAAGATCCCCGGCTCGGTGCAATCGGTCACGCGCTTCGCCGCAGGCATTCCGGTGGGCGCGCAGCATCCGGCCGAGGCAAAGGCGCTGCTTCAGTATCTGGCGTCGCCCGCTGCGTTGCCCGTCGTGAAGCAGACGGGACTCGACCCGGTGGCCTCGCATTGATGAATGCATGCGGGGGGTCATTGTGCGGCTCTAGAAGCCAAGCATGGTGCGCCTTTAGTCCGCCGCAAGCTCACGCACGCGCGGAATGACTTCCTGTGCAAAACGGCGCATATCGGTTTCGAAGGGCTGGAATTGCAGCATGAACAATTCGATCCCCGCCCGATGAAATGCCACGATGCGCTCGGCAACCGTCGCGTAGCTTCCAACCAGACCCGCCGCCGTGCCGCCGTTCGTTCCCACGCGCGCCGACTTGCTGAAGGTCTGGTGCATGACCGTTTTCGGATCGCTGTTCTGCTTCACGATGGCGCGCAACGGCGCATCCTTCGCGGCGAGTTCGAACAGATGATCGAGATGATCCTGCGCTTCTCTTTCGGTCTCGCGCGCGATCACAAACGCCGATAACCCAAACCGCAACGCCGCGCCTGTGCGCTCGCGCGCGGCGACATCGGCTATGAGATGCTGCACGTCCGCAAGCGGCTGGCCGTTGATGAACCAGACGTCGCCTTTGTCGGCGACCAGCGCGCGGGCCGGCTCCGATTCGCCGCCCACGTAGATTCGCGGACGCTCGCGATACGCGCTCGCGGGCCGCAGCATGTAGTCCTCGACATCGAAATGCCGGCCCTTAAACGTAGTTCGCTCGCCGCGCAAAAGCGAACTCACCACGCTGATCCATTCGTGGCCATACGCATAGCGCTCGTCATGCTCGGCAAAGCCGATGCCCGCTTTCGCCAGTTCCGGACGGTTCCACGCGTTGACCAGATTGAGCGCAAAGCGCCCGCCGCTGATCTCCTCGATCTGCAGCGCCATCTTCGCGAGCACGACCGGGTGATAGAGATACGGCTTGATTGCCGTGATGATCTCGATACGCCGGGTCAGTGCAGCGATCGCCGCCGAGGCCGTCCACGCTTCGAGCTGGTCGAGCTTTTCATCGTGCGGATTGATGGTGTGCTGCGCAATCAGCGTGGCGTCGAAGCCAAGACGCTCGGCTTCCAGAATCAGTTCGCGGTTGCGGGTCCAGGAGGCGTCGTAGGGTTCGTCGGGATCTTGAAGTGCTGCGCGGCTACCGTGGACAAGCGCCCAGATGCCAAAGCGGGGAGGATTCGCGGACATGTGATGCCGAAAGGGAAAGTGTCGGGGCATGATGCGTGGCGCGGCGGGCGCCGGTCAACGAAGCGCTTTTACTTTTTTCTTCTTTGCATTTCACGTCCCGCACTAACGCCAGATCCGAACCCGTGGGAACGTCCACGCCCGGGTGTTAATATCGACCGCCCGGATTCAAGCCCCAGCCCGCCGATTTCCCGCCCCGGACGAAACGTCCGACCTTACAGCCCGCACCTTCGTTCGAAGGCACATTGAAGTGACCCTATAAGTGACTCGACCGCATTCGCCGGCGCATTCCGATGCGTGCGCAGATGACATGCATCGACACATTGTCGACGCGATGCATGAACATGGCTGGTCGGAGCAGGATATCTTCTTGCCACCGGAACTCACCGTTGCGCTCGCGCTGGAATGCGCGGCGCTGGCGACCGCTGGAACCTTGACGCTCGCGCGCGTCGGCCAGGGCGCGGCGCGCACGCTGCAACCCGAAATACGCGGCGACCGGATCCAATGGCTGCAAGCGGGTCAGTCCAAAGCCTGCGACCAGTATCTGGCGATCATGGAAACGCTGCGGATCGCGCTGAATCGCGGGCTGTTCCTGGGACTCGACGAATACGAAAGCCACTTCGCGTTCTACACGCCAGGGGCCGCGTACAAGCCGCATCGCGACCGCTTCCGGGACGACGACAGCCGCACCGTTTCAGTCGTCGTCTATTTGAATGCCGCCTGGCTGCCGGAGCACGGCGGTGCGCTGCGGCTGCATCCAGCGGGCTCGCACCCACGGGACATTTCACCTGTCGCGAGCCGGATTGCGGTGTTTCTCTCCGCCGACATGCTGCACGAAGTACTGCCCGCCACGCGCGACCGGTTATCGCTCACCGGATGGTTCCGGCGCCGCGCCTGACCTCCTCCTCTATGAAGGCACCGCATCATGCAAACTGAAAGCTTCATTCCCGGCAAGGACGCATCGCTGGAAACCTCCATTGCCACCATGACGCAGAAGCTTGCGGCGCGCGGCTTTTTCCTCGATGAAAGCTCGTGGCTCAATCCGGCTGAGAACATCTGGTCCGTGCATATGCGCGACCGCGACTGTCCGCTGCTGTTCACCAACGGCAAGGGCGCGTCCGAACTGGCAGCGCGCGCCAGCGCGCTGGGCGAGTTTTTCGAGCGCCTTGGCTGCCATTATTTCTGGACGCACTTCTATCTCGGCGAAACCCGCGCCGCGCGTCCGTTTGTTCATTACCCGCAGGAACGCTGGTTCGCACCCACGGATGATGGTACGTGGCCGAAAGAATTGCTGAATCCGGAACTGCATGCGTACTACAACCCGGATAGCGACATAGACGGCTCGGTGATGGTCGATCTGAACTCCGGCAACATGGATCGCGGTATCTGCGCGTTGCCTTACACGCGTCTGCGCGACGGCGAAACCACGTGGTTCCCGGTGAACCTGATCGGCAATCTGTATGTCAGCAACGGCATGTCGGCGGGCAACACGAAGCTCGAAGCGCGCACGCAAGCGCTGTCCGAAATCTTCGAGCGCCACGTGAAGTACCGCATCATCAGCGAAGGTCTGTGCCTGCCGGATGTCCCAGAAGACGTGATCGCGCGTTACCCGGGAATTGCTGCCGGCGTGAAGGCTTTGCGCGACGCCGGTTTCGGCATTCTGGTGAAGGACGCGTCGCTCGGCGGCCGTTATCCGGTGATGAACGTGACCTTGCTGCATCCGAAGGATCAAGGCGTGTTTCCGAGTTTCGGCGCGCATCCGCGTTTTGAAATCGCGCTGGAACGTGCACTGACCGAGTTGCTGCAAGGCCGGTCGCTCGCGTCGCTGGAGAACTTCCCCGAAGCCGGTTTCGATATGGACGAAATCACCGCGGTCGCAAATCTCGAGATTCACTTCGTGGATTCAAGCGGTGTGGTGAGCTGGGAATTCCTTGGCGAAGAACCCGATTATCAGTTCGCCGACTGGAATTTCAGCACGACCACGCAGGAAGATTACGACTGGTTGTGCGCGTGTATCGCGGCTGAAGACCGTGATGTGTATATCTCCGATTTCGAAGAACTCGACGTCTACGCCTGCCGCATCCTCGTGCCCGGCATGTCGGAGATTTATCCGGTTGAAGACCTGCAGTGGGAGAACAACAGCGTGGGCAACGAGATTCGTCCGGCGCTCGTGCGCCTGAACGAACTCGAGGACGACGAATGCCAGAGGCTGCTGGACGATCTCCAGACCATGAATCTCGGCGACGAACGCCCGCTGTGGGAAATTCTCGGGCTGGCCGTACCGGTCGGGACGACATGGAAGGAATTGCGCGTCGGCGAGTTGAAGACGTTGCTGGCGCTGGCAATAGGCGACAGGGAAGCGGCGCGCGAAGGCTGCGACTGGATCCATCATTACCGGCAGATGAACCATGCGCGCTGGCTGGTGTATCGCTGCGTCGAGGCGTTGCTCAATCTCGATGAACCCGGCGAGTTTGGACGCTCGTTGACGCTGCTGTATGGTGCGCAAACGCTGCGTCAGGCGCAGGCGCTGGTCGACGGCAAGGAGCGTTTCTTCGGCCTTCCCATGCTCGGCCCCGATTTCGAAGGAAGCGCCATCCACGGCACATTGCTCGCCGCCTACGACAAGCTGTTTGCGCCTCAAGCCACACCGCTAGCCACTCATTAAGCACGGCCTGCAAGCACATTCATCGCGCGAATCGATCACTCGTCTTGAAGGTCGCGCGGTGGGTGACCTTCGCCCGCCAGGCGCGTGGCCGCATCGCGCTTGAGCGCCGCGCGGTCGATCTTGCTCGTCGACGCCAGCGGAAACGCGTCGACGAACCACACTTGCCGCGGATGCTGATACGCCGGCGCATGTTCGAGCGCGAACTTTTTCACGGCCTCCGCGCTCAATTGCGCGCCCGGCTTTCTCACGATGAACGCAACGGGCTTCGTACCCTTGATGGCGTCATCCACGGGAATCACGCTCGCTTGCTGAATCAGCGGATGCCGCTCCAGCATCTTTTCCACATCGCCGGGAAAGATGTTTTCGCCGCCCGACACGAACATGTCGTCACGTCGCCCGATGAACGTATAGAAGCCGTTTTCATCGCGGCGAAATACGTCGCCCGAACGATAAAAACCATCGGCCGTGATCGGCGGCGCAAGGTCCGCGCGATTGTGATAACCGTTCATCAGACCGGGACTGCGCATTTCCAGTTCGCCCTCGTCGGCGGGCTGCCCGTTTGTATCGATCAGGCGAAGCTGCACTTGCGGATGCGCCACACCAACAGCGAGGGGCGGCGTCGGCAAGCCGCCGGGATGCGGGCCGAACACCACGGGACCGCCTTCGGTCGTGCCGTATGCATTGATCACTTTCGCGTTCGGCAACAACGTGTGGATCTGGTCGAGCAACGCGCCGCTGACCGGAGCGGAGCCCATGCGCACGTAACGTACCGACGATAGATCTGTTCGCGAAAGCAGGTCCCGCTCCTGCATCATCATGGCGATCATGGGCGGGACGGAGGTGAGCCAGGTGCATCTATACGTATCGATAGCGCGAATGTAGTTGCGCGCGTTGAACGCCGGCATGAGCACGGTCGTGGCGCGTGCGGCGAGCGCCAGAAACGCCAGCGCCAGCGCGTTCATGTGATAAAGCGGCGCTGCGATCAGCACGCGTTCGCTCTGCAACGGCTGCGCTTTCAGGCGCGTCTCGACAACCCACAAATGACTCGCGTGCGAAAGCACGACACCTTTGGGCCGGCCCGTCGATCCCGATGTGTAGAGAAATAGCGCGGCTTCGTTTTCATTCGGCGCGACCGGTTCGAACGGACCGCGATGAGCCTTGGCTTCTGCGATGAAGGCAGCGAAACCTTGCGTTTCGTCGGGACTGTCGAAGACGATTCGCGGCAGCGCATCAGGCGTATCGGCTGAACGCTTCGGATCACTGAATACCATTCGCGCGCCGCTGTCGGCAATAACCTCTGCAATCAGCGCTCGCGGGAACTTGTAGTTGACCGGCACGGCGACCAGCCCCGCGCGCATGATGCCAAGCAGGGTCGCGACATATTCGGCGGAGTTCGCAGCGAGCACCGCGATGCGTTCACCGCGCGCGTATTGCCGATGAAGCGTATGCGCAACGGCGTCCGCGATGGCGTCGAGTTCGGCGAACGTATACCGGCGCGCATTGAATGTTTCATCAAGGCCGATGATTGCAACGGCGTCGTTGTCCGCAGAGTCGCGGGCAATCAACGCACCGAGATTGGTGGGAAACGTCATGAGATGAATTCCAGCAAGGTATCGAAGCGCGGCAACGCAACGAGCACGCGATCTGCTTCGACTACAGCGGACAAGCCAGCCGCGCTCGCCATTGGCTCGATCGATCGCCACGCTGGAGTGCGCACGGTGATCGCGGCGTAACGCGGTCCGCGCGCCGCGACGTGCGCGGCCATTGCGCCGAAATGCTCATCGAAGGTCTTGCGTGTCCAGTAGGCCAGCGCGAAGCCGGGCGCGATCTCGCCGAGTTGCATGTAGGGTTCAGGCGCTACATCGACCAGATGCAGCGCGCTCAAGCCAGTCGCGCCGTTCGGATGATGCTGCCATTCGTCGCGAAACACGAACTCGGGCGTCAGGTGCTGGCAAAAATAGACGCGGCCGCCATCGAGCTGACCGGCTTTCAGGCGCACCGTCGTGAAACGCGCGTCGCCAAGCGGTTCAACCGGGCGCGAAAATGTCTGCGGCGGAGTCGCATCGAAGCCTGCCTGCTGCAAGCTTGCAAAGGTCGCATCCGGATCTTCGGTGCGAAACACGAGACCGTCTGCGCCGAGGGGACTGTTCAGGATCTCCTCGCGCACGGTCTTGCCATCGGCAGGCAGACCGATCAGTTCGAGATAGTGGTCATCGAATACGATCGCGTGATTGATCGAGCCGAGCGTGTGATACCCGCGCGGCGCGATCGTGAAACCGAGTTGCTCGAAGATGGCTTGAGCGGCGTCGGTATCGAAGCGCGTGTTGATGACCAGGTGATCGAGCGGCAACATCACGGCACGGATGGCGGCGTTGCGGGCGAAGCTGTCGCGGTCGAATACGCGCCGCGTCCGCTTGCGACGAGCTTGCCCTCTTTATCGAAGACTTGCGCCTCGGCGACCGACACTTGCGAGCCGAACTTGACCACCTTGCCTTTCACGGTCAGGTCACCCTTGAACGCCGCGCGATGATAGTCCACACGCAAGTCGATGGTAGGCACGCCGCGCCCTGTTTTCGACACCAGCGCCCAATCCGCCGCGAGATCCACGAGCGCGGCGAGAATGCCGCCGTGCGTGTAGCCCTTGTCCGGATTCACGACCCACTCTTCGCGCCACGCGGCCGTGAGTTCAATCTCGCCCTCACCCACCGATACCACTTTCAGCCCAAGCCATTCGTGGAACGGGCCGCGACGAAGGCGCGCCTCGATATCCTGCGCGGACGGTAAAGTTGCTTCGCTCATGATTTTTTCTCTCGATTTCGACTTTTCCCAACATTGGATTCACGGATTGACGACGACCTTGCCCAGCACCTCGCGATCGCGAATCAGACGCAGCCCTTCGGCCGCTTCTTCGAGCGGCAACGTCCGGTCGATAGCAGGCACGAGTTCACCTGTTGCGATCTGGTCGAGCAACGCGCGCAGGTTTTCATCGTAGAAACTGTTGGAGCCGATGATCTTCAGCTCGAAGCTCCAGATGTATCGCAGATCTTCCGCCGGCGCATGTCCGGCCGTCGCGCCGCATACGAGCAGCGTGCCGCCGCGCTTGAGGCATTTCAGCGAGGGCACCCACGTGTCGCCGCCGGTGAAGTTCACGACCACGTCGACACCGCCGTCGTAGGTCCGGCGTTGCGGCTTGCCATACTGTCCAATGGCCCACTTCGAGAAATCCGTGGTCTTGTAGTTGACCGTCTGATCGGCGCCGAGCGCTTTCAATTGCTCGCACTTCTCGTCGCTGCCCGCGCATGCAATCACTTCGGCGCCCAGTTGCTTCGCGATCAGGATGCACGCCGTGCCCACCCCGCCGCTCGCGCCGAGGATCAGCACGCGGTCGCCGGCCTTGACCGTCCTGTGCGTGACAAGCATGCGGTGCGCCGTGCCGTAGGCCACGGGCAAGGCGGACGCGGCGTCGTAGCTCACGGCGTCGGGCAGCGGGATCAACTGGGCCACGGACACAAGGCAATACTGCGCCATGCCGCCATCCAGCATTTCGCCCATCAGGCCCTTCTCCGGATACAGCGGATTCACGAGCACGCGATCACCCGGCTTCCAGCCTTCAACGCCCTCGCCCACTTCCGCGATGTCGCCGGCCATGTCGAGCCCGATTACCACTGGAAACGGCACCTTGATACCGGGCATGCCCTTCACGGTGAATACATCGTGGTAGTTGAACGACGATGCACGCACGCGAATCACCACATGCCCGGGCGTGGCTTTCGGCACGGGCTTGTCGCTGACCACATGCAGTTGATCAAGGTCGCCATGTTCGTTCAGCACGAGCGCTTTCATGGTCGATGCAATAGCGGTTGTCACAGTGTCTTCTCCACGTTACTGAATTGATTTCGATGCGGCGTATGGGGCGGTATCGAACAGATTGGCGGGCAATGCGCCCTTGATCACGCCACCGTCCACGAAAATCTGATGTTCGCGTTTGAGCGTGTCCAGATCGATAGGCTCGAAGGTCACGCGATTGATGTCCGACCAGCGCGCGGCGTAGGCCTGCGCGTCCTCAGCCGGCAAGTTCGCGCTCTTTTGCAGGATCGTGGCGACGTCGCCCTGATGCGCCGCGCCCCATTGCAACGCGGTGCGCATGCCGGCAATCAGCTTCGCCACGTCTTGCGGATGCTGGGCGAGATAGTCCGCACGGATCGCACTCACGCCAATGTAGGGCGTCGCGTCCGACTTCGTGAGCTTCTTCCATTCGCCGCCGAAACTGCCCAGGCGCTTCACCTTCAGCTCCTTCAATTGCGCGATGGTCACGGCGCGCAACGCGGCCGCATCGACCTGTTTTTGCACGAGAAACTGCGCGAGGCGGCCTTCGTTTCCAGGGACGATCGAGAAGTCGGCAGGCTTGATGCCGTTGTTGCCCTGCAGGACTGCAGTTGCAATCGATGCAACCGAACTACCCGGCGGCGACATGCCGACCTTCTTGCCGCGCAGGTCGGCGAGCGATTTGATGGGCGAGTCTTCCGGCGCGACGAATTCGACATCGGCGGGTTGTGTTGCGAGCACGATCTTCAACGGCACGCCGTCGGCGGCAGTGCTGAAGACGGCCGATGCGGGAGCCGCAAAAGCGAAGTCGATTGCGTTTGCGGCCAGTGCGCGATTGGGCGCGTTGACATCGGCGAAATGCACGAAGGTCACATCCAGCCCGCGTTGCTGCAGGAACTTCTGCGCTTCGAGCACCGCGCCAAAGCCAAGGCTCACGCCACTCGTCCAGTAGCCAATGCGTATCGGCGCCGCTTGCGCCGCGCGCACGCCGCCCAGTGCCGCACTTGCTGCAATGGCCGTAACAAGCGCCGCTCTCCTGAATAAATCGAAGCGTTTCATCATCCTCATCCCGTTTTGTTCATCTGGTTCAGTCGGTTTTTTTCCAGCGAAACAGGCGGCGTTCGAGCGGCTTCAGCACGCCCGCTTCAAGTGCAAGCATCAGGACGACCAATGTCACGGTCCACGCGAAAACCTGATCGGTCTGCACGAGATCCGCCGCTTGCCGCAAGCGATATCCAATCCCGTTCGACGACCCGATGGTCTCCGCGACCAGCGACACACGCCAGCCAAAACCAAACGCAAGCCGCGCGCCGGCAAAGAAATGCGGCAAGATGGTCGGCAAGAAAATCTTGCGCATGATCTGTGTTTGCGACATGCGAAAACTGCGGGCAAGTTCTACGAGATTGCCATCTACAGTCAGCGCGCCTTGCCATACGTTAGTCAGGATCAGCGGCATGGCCGTCATGAACACCACGAAGATGGTCGTCGCATTCGAGATCCCGAACCAGATGATGGCGAACACGGCCCATATTGCCGACGAAACCGTATTCACAATCGAGAGCAGCGGCTCGAAAAAGTGCGCGACCCGCGGGTTCGATCCGAGCGCAATGCCAAGCGGTGCACCCACGGCCGCAGCCAACAAGAATCCTCCCACCACGCGATACAGCGTGACGCCAAGGTCATCGAAAAAAGTGCCGCCTTGCACCAGCGCCACGAACGCATGCGCGACTCTCTGCGGTCCGGGCAGCACGAATTGCGGCATGCGCAGCGACGCAAGCGACCAGAGCGCCAGCAGCAATACAACAAGCGCCACGCGTTGCGCAACGGTCGGGGCGAACGAACTTCGCGGAATAGTAGCCATAGGTCAGATCAGGAGACGCAGTTGGCGGATCGCCTCGGCAACGGCGGGATCGGTGGCGCTGCGCGGGCGCGGCAGGTCGACGCCGACAATCTCGCGCACGCGCCCGGGACGCGGCGCGAGCACGACCACGCGGTCGGCCAGCACGATCGCCTCCTCCACGTCGTGCGTGACGAAGAGGACGGTCATGTTTTGCATCGCGTGAATGCGCAGCAATTCCTCGTGCATCTGCGTGCGCATTTGCGGATCAAGCTTCGAAAACGGTTCGTCCATCAGCAGGATGCGCGGTCCCGTAACCAGGCTGCGAGCCAGCGCCACGCGACTGCGCATGCCGCCGGATAACTGATGCGGATGGGCATCGGCAAAACCTTGCAGCCCCACGAGATTGAGCACCGCATTCGCACGCGCATGGCGTTCGTGCGCGGGGATGGCGGGGACTGCGGCTTCCAGGCCGAACTCTGCGTTGGCGCGCGCCGTGCGCCATGGGAGCAAGCGGTCTTCCTGAAACATATAAGCCAGCGCGTTACGGTCCTTCGTTCCTTCGGTATGCTTACCGTCGATCCATAGCTCGCCCGCGCTTGGCTCGATCAACCCCGCGACCATGTTCAGCAGCGTGCTCTTGCCGCAACCCGACGTACCAAGAAGCGCCACGATCTCGCTTTGGGCGACATCGAAAGAAACGCCATTCAGCACCTGCAGCGAGCCAAAATGCTTGCCTACGCCGCGAAGGGATATTGCAGCGCTCATCGACGCAACTCCGCGACCGTATAGAGCGGCAGCGACGCGCCCGCGCTCGACAGGCTCGCGTAGACCTTTTCCATTGTCATGGTCTGGAACGTCTCGATGTGACGGCGCGCGATGGTCTCGGCACGACGTCCGTCGCCGGCGATAAACGCATCGATCATCGCGTTGTGGTCATGCTTGATCTCGGGCTTCGTGCCTTGAACGCCAAAGCCTAGCGCCACGAGGCGCGACATTTCATCCAGCAGGCTTGCCAGCGTCCGGTGCAATCGTTCGTTGCCGCTCGCTGCGGCGATGGCGAGATGAAATTCGCGGTTGGCGTCCAGAAATACATCGATCTGCGCAGACAATGCGCGCTCGGGATGCGGCACCCGGCACGCGGCTTCGAGACGTTTGAGCAACTCGACGTCAACACGGCCACAAGCAAGACGTGCAGCCAGCGGTTCAAGCTGGACGCGCAACGCAAAGACTTCTTCGACGTCTTTCAGCGTGATCGGCGTGATCCGGTAACCCTGTCGCGGAAGCGAGCGCATGAAGCCTTCGTGCGCGAGCCGCACGAGCGCGATACGGCAACTCGTCTTGCCAATTTCGTAATCTGTCATCAACTGGCTTTCCGTCACCGTCGAGCCGGGCATGAGTTTGCACGACAGCACGTCGCGCCGGATGCGCTCGTAGGCGTCGTCGCCCCTGGCAATCGGTGCCGAAGTATCGGACGTGGCGACCGGAGTGGACATGCGCGGATCGGGATCGTTGTAGGTCATGAGTGTCGGATTGTGAGCAGCTCACGGTGTCGAATTGATGCGTTCAAGGAACCATCGTAGGCGTTTGCGTTGGTTTTCGAAAACAAGGAAAAGAAATAAAGATGTGGCGCAGGGAGATATCGTGAGGTGCTCAGCGGAGGATTTCGCCGTGGGAAGTGGCGGATTTCCTTCCGGCAGGTTCTACAGGGCAGTGAAAATAGCGATGTATCGCGCGCTGAATTTTTGGACAAATTCTCGTCGGCGGCGAGCGATTATAAGAAGCGACGCCGCGCACTTCAGCCGATTGTCGCCCGGTAGCGCGGGTTCGATACGAACCTGATGCATGGGGCTGGCCTGCGGTTTGCATGTATCTCCTTAACAACATCCAAAGGAGGTTTCATCATGATCAGGACCCTTATTCCGGCAGTTGTGATTGCATCGGCGTTGGCAGCACCGGCGTTTGCCTTTGCTCAGGACAACACCCAGGTCACGCGCTCCGCAGTCAAAAACGACCTTCTGCAAATGGAGCAATCAGGATATAACCCTGATGCCGAACGTACGACCTACCCCGCAAAAACGCAGGCTGCCGAACAACGCGTGCAGGAAGAGCGCGGTGTAGCGGCAACTTCTTATGGACCGTCGACTAGCGGTACGTCCGCTTCCGGGATTCGTGCGCAAACGGGCCCGTCGGACAGCAACCACACGGTTTATTTCGGTCATTGAGCCGTACGTGCGAACATCGAATGAAAGAGGGGCCGCTTGCTACCGAACAAGTGGCTTCTCCTCGGTTAACGCAGATAGCGAGGGACAGTATTTTCGCGGCTATTCATTCAATGTGCATGGCCGCTTTTCTACAATCGATACACGCGAATGTGCAGTGGCCTGCGCCACATTCGCGGCGAGGCAGGCATCAATTTCCTTGCGATGATTTTCTTCAATATGTCACGCGTCGCCATGACAGTTAGCTGACGAATGCCTAAGGCACTATGTGACGTTTACTTTTTCTCGTGCCCCGTCTCGTATGCCTTGATCGCGTCACCTGCCACGCGAAAGGCGGCGAGCGCGAGTGGCGCCCCACAGTACACCGACGCTTGCATCAACACGGCGCGAATCTCTTGCTTCGTTACTCCGTTCCTGAGCGCACCTTTCACGTGGACAGCAAGTTCGTGGTGCTGGCTCATTGCTGTCAGCATTGCAAGGTTGACTATGCTGCGCGTCTTGAATGACAGCGTCTCATCTCCCCATATCTCGCCCCAACAGTACTCGGTGACGAGCTTTTGCATCGGCCGATTAAAGTCGTCAGCCGCAGCCCAGGACTTTTCTACGTGCTCCGCGCCGAGAACTTCTTTTCTGTTTTCGAATCCTTTTTCAAAACGTTCATTGCTATCCATTAGCATTCGCCTTCGTTGACATGGTTTGGTTTCCTTATCGATTTCGTAGGGTACGAATTGAATAAGGCGCTTCGCCGCGTTTAGCCCGTGCGACTCTTTCAACTAATCACTTTTCGCATCGGTCGGAAAAAGGATGTCGCTCCTCTTTCATCAAGATTCGGCCATCCTCCCAATCTGACGACCAGATTGGCGGCGGCTCGGCGGTGTCCTTCCTTCACGCGGGTGTGTGCTTCTTTTTCGTGCCGTATTTGGCGCGATCTATTGGGGATTGCCAAATCGGTTTTGTTATTGTACGACTGTAATACAATCAGTCAAGTTGATATCTATTCGGGTTTTCCTTAACTAGATTCGACTTGCCTGCGAACGGATGCAATCAGATTGAATTTCGGCTCGCCGCCAAATTGTGGTGGACGCTAATCTAATCGACCGTTAGTTGCTAAATGAAGTTTCTTAATACGCGGGACAGCGATGTCCAGAGCGTTCCCGTACAGCATGAATCGAGGTTCGCCCTATATGCTTCGTATCCCGTAGCGGCTCGTCTGTCCGTTTTCGCTGTAACCACGAAATGGCACTAGCACGGATGCTAGCGTCTTGGGGGCACCGCATTCTCAGTCCCACATCCGTCGGTTGGATACGTTGCCCGACTCACGTTGAACGCCTCGCGTGAAACTATCCGTCGGCTGGGGCTTATTGAGCAGAGGGCTGGTTCAACGAGGATTCGCTAATCGAGGGAAGACTTGGGCTCGCCCGATTGACGCCTGCGCACGCCGCCCGTAGGGTGCGTTTCATTTCCTCAAGCCGGTCACCAATATCTGCGGTACGTGCACGTGGATGGGCTATCCGGATAGATGTGTTGCACTCGGCGGTGCTTCGTACGGCGTTGCCCATGCATCTTTCGCGGAAGTCGGCGATCTGCTTCTGAGTTGCTTGCTTCAAAGCTTTTGCCTTGAGCGCCGCAACGAACGATTCGGCCCACTGTCCGGTTGCGACACGAGGCGAAATTTCGCGGCGATCTTGTACGAAAATCGACCGGGCGTCATTCGATACAACGACGAGTTTGCTGTAGGCATCGTCGATAAAAGTCCGACCGGCACATTCGTGCACGGTGGCTGCGATCTGCGCTGCGCGGGCGACATCACGGGCCTTGCGTTCGTCGGCGGTACGTTTTGCGCGAATCTGATGGCTAAAGTCGACGGGCGAGCGCAGCAGGGCGCGAAGATAGCTGATCGGGCGCTTGGCCTGTTTCAGATGGTCCCAGGTTGCCTCGACAACATCGGAGAGCAGCTTGGCTTGAGCCTTTGCTTCACGCATGAGTTTGAAAATCAAAAATTGACGAAAACCCAAACCCAGCAGGCGCTCGAGGTCGGCAGGAACGGCGCCTGGTTGTCTCTTTTGATTCTTAGGGAATAGATCCTTATATATAGCTCCGTCTGCCACGCTGGCACACGGAGCCTCAAAAGTTTGAGAGAGCGTGGCGACGCTACTATCCCTTGATGCGTGGGACTCGCTTGCTTCGGTAGCGGGAGACGAAGAGATATAACCCAGGACCATCGCGGAACGTTCTGTGAGGTGCAGGTAGGCGCGCCCAAACAAGCCCGCGTTGCCATAACGTTTTTGCGGAGCGCGCTCGATCAATCCGGCGGCTTCAAGATCGTCAAGGCTGCGATAAAACGTCCGCATAGACTGCATGGCTCGGCCAGTGAGAAGTTCACGGCGGGCGAATATGGACGCGTAGGGGTTGTTGGCGTCGACCGTGCGTGCGAGCGCAGCCAATACAGCCCTTGCACGGGCTGGTAGTGCAGGATAATTGGCAGCGCGGTGCGCGGCCCGAAACACCACCCAGGGCAGATTGGATTGATGCGCCAGAAATGCATCCAGTGCATTTTGATCGGTAGCGGCGGAATCGTCGTGGAGTGGAAGAGGGTACACAAACCCCTCGCCAGCAACGGAATGTTGCGCGATAAGCATGTCACACGTCCATTTCTAGAAAAATGGAAGAGAAACGCTTGACTGCCGATCGCTATCCGCTACACTTCGAGGTGTTGGGCCTTTATCCGATTCCCGTCGGAGAAATGCAGCGGTGGGCAAGCGACAGCGAAGCCCGGTTAAATCAAAAGCCTTCGGTTCCCGCCGAAGGCTTTTGTCTTTCTGCATTTAAACTAGATCATCGTTGTTCTCGATCGTTAAACTAAGTCCATGATTTTGAAGCCTTCCCTACTAGGGAGAATTTTGAGTTCCCGCTCGACTCCCAAGGGATTGCCAACCTCTTGATGCTAACTCGTTGATTTCAATGTGTTCCCTACTAGGGATCATTGTTTTCCGAGTTCTGTTTCGATAAATGTGCGGATTCGCTCCGCCCATTGCTCAGCGTCATCTGCGGCGCTGCCTGAAAAAGACACGCCTACAACACCGTTGCGGGCTGAGATTTGACAAACTTTCTTTGCGCCCCGACGAATAATCATCGGTTCAATGCGTTCGCGAGATGCGCGAGGCACTTTGGTGGCGGCGATTGCCTGAGCTTGCGTGAAAGCTTCGTCGTTTATCAGGCGTTCAATTGCGGCCTTGACCTTGTCTTCGCGGCCTTCCGCAACCGCCTTGGCCATTTGCTCGGCGGCGTTGCTACCCAGTCGCTCTGGTCGTGTGGCCAAGAGGTCCTTGCTTTCATCGGGCAGGAGATCGAACTTCATAATTCGGCCAACGTGTGAATCACTAATGCCCGCCGCCTTTGCCAGTTCTTCCTTGGTGATTCCCGTCGAGTCCTGCAGCGACTTGAAACCCCAAAACTTCTCGAAGTCGGAAAGTGTCGGCGATAACAGGTTAGAGAAAAAGGCGGCGTACTCGACCATCGAAGCATCGATGTCGAGCACAATGCCGTCGATTTCTGTGCGTCCAATTTCCCGATAAACCGAAGCGCGATTATGCCCGGCCACGATGTCGTACTCGCCATCCGGCCGCTCCCGTACTGTGATTGGCTGAGCGAGCGGGTAAGCGGTCAAGTTGGCCTTAAGCTCGGCATACTCGGCGCTTGTCAATCGACGTCGGCGACCGGGTATTTCATGAAGTTTGTTGAGCGGGATCTTGCCGGGAGCCCGCTGTTCAAGCGCGCGTTTCAGTTTTTCGATCTCTGCTTGCTGGCTATGAACGCGCCCTTGCAATCCAATCAATTGCCCCGGCGCCGTGCGTGGAGCAAGCGGCTCAGAAGGGGCGTCGTTGCTGTCGTCGTCAAGACGGATGCCTGCCGCCTTGGCTTTTTGTTTCGCTGCTGTAGACATGCTTACTCCTTGTCCCAGAGGTAACAAACCTTGCTGTCGATCAAATCAACAACCTGATCGTAGGGCACGCGAATGCGCCGCAGTGTTGCCGCGTTGCCGTCGTAGTTAGGAAAGTCGTACACCGTGGAAAAATCGTTTGTGGTCGTGCGCGCGAGGTCTGTCTCCGGAATTTCAACGGGCAGGACCCGCTCGCCGTATGTAGTGATAACCCAGTCGCGTACGATCGACGCGTTAGCCTTGTTAGGCATGCGCGTAACCAGAATATCGATGAAATCGAACACCTTGGCTTCGTCGGCGGATTCTCCAAACTGCTTCATTCCGGAGACCATATCCGAGAAAAGCGACCAGAACTGCACCATCGATGCGAATGAAAGGGTGTCGGGCATCACTGGAACAATGACGCCATCGGCCGCAAACAGCGCGTTGATGGTGAGATAGCTCAGGGTGGGCGCCGTGTCTATGATGATGTAGTCGTACTCATCCTTGAGATCTTCCAGTCCGTCATTCAGCACATTCCAGAATTTAGCGCTCGGGGACGCATGAACGCGCGCTGGCAGCATGAATTCGGCGTTGAAAAGATCGGTCGACGAAGGTATGAGGTCGAGGTTCTCCCAATACGTTTGCATCGGGAGATTTTTCATGCTGAAGGCTTCTCCGCTTACGTACGCTTCGATCAGAGGCAGAATGGTTTGATCGCCATTGATTTCAGCGTGCGGGTTTATGCCGTACAGCGTGGTTGCGCTGCCCTGCGGGTCCATGTCGATATGCAACACGCGACGACCATGCCGCAGGGACAAACCTTGCGCGAGCACCATGGATGTCGTGGTCTTGGTGACACCGCCCTTGAAGTTGCCAATCGCGATGACCTTGCCTTTTTTCCCCTCGGGACGTTGCCTGGGCTTGCGTTCCGCGCGGACCCACTCAATGGTTTCCGCCAATGTGAACTGTCGGGCTGCGCCAGGCTTTTCTTGCGTCCCCTGCGGAAGTTCGCCTTTCTTGATCAGATAGGAGAAACGGGCTTTATCGATGCCGCACAGTTCCTGGAGTTTGCCGCTCGGGAACACCGGGGCAACCTTCCGCGGAAACGGTTGGAGCATCTGCGTGCGAATTCGCTCAAGCATTTTGGCGGAGCGCGCCGCCAAATTGACGAGGTCGTCCGGCGTCACCTCGATAGGTGGCGTCGAAAGGTTGATATCCATGTGTTCTTCCCGGTGGTGCTGGTTCTACCAAAAACGTGGATTCTCCCTTAAAAGGTAGAACCGACGGTAACCGAAGACTAAGAGGTATACGGAGTAAACGCAAGTAAACTTTGCCACGTGCCGACGGCCGGAAAGGCACGCGGGTAATGGACTGCGGGCAGAAAGATGAGAAATGACTTGAGGGAAAACAGGCGGTTGACCCTGCTTTAGGTCTGCGGAATCAGCGCGGACCGGGGATTGTAAGCACCGGATTGGAGGAACCAGGCCTGTTTTACCTCAGGTGGTCCCGCGAACAAACACTGCCTTGACGTAAAGTCGCGTCGTGGAAAGGTGCGCATGGCCGAGGCGAGCCTGGATTTCCCGACAGTCCGCGCCTTGTCGAAGCGCGTGATGCGAATGAGTGTGGCGGATCCAGTGCGTGCTCGGATCGCGGGCCAGCTTCGGAATCACGCCAGCAAGCACGCGGCGAAATACCTGCCCAATTCCATCCGGCGTGAGGGAATGTCCTGTTCGAAAATTTGCAAGAAGCGGGGTATGGGGTGCGCAGGCAACCGGATTCCCAGGCAGCCCGCGAGTACGCAGGCTGGCGATAAGCAATTCCACGACGGACTGAGGAATCGGAATGCGGCGATCCGGGCCTGACACCATGAGTTGCCAGCAGAGGTTATCCGGGTTACGAGAGGTTTCGGACAGGGCCTTGACCAGATGGCTTGTCGTGGCGCGGGCTAGTTCCGCTCGCCGCAAGCCAGTCGAGTACGCCAGGCTCAGAGCCAAAAAATCGCGTAATTCGCGCTCCGAGTAATGCACGCGCGTGTTCGACTGAACGACGTTACGCCACTGGCCGCGGCTCAAGGACCGTCCGGCGACGTCGATGCGCGGTCCGGTTGCGATACTCGCGCAGCGGGCAAACGGGTTGTTCGCCAGATAGTCCTGGCCTACCAGCCACTCGCCCATTGCATGCAGAATCGCCCGGGCCGTTTCTCGGCTACGGTCCGAAAGCGCGCCAATAAAGGGGCGCCAATCGGGGTGTGTCCGCTCGATTTTCGCGCTTCCGATCCACCGGGCGGCGGGCTGCGGATCGATCAGAAATGTCTCGATATATTCCGCGCAGTCGCCGCTGCTCAGCGACGACAGCGCTTTTCCCTTCGCGTGAATCGCCCAAAGAAGCAACCGTTCCGATTCGCGCCGATATGCACGAACCGTGTGAAGACTGTGCTGACGGCTTGTAAGCCACCCATTGATCGCCTGCAAATCAGTGTCGAAGCCGCAATCCAGCGCAGGCTGGACCATGCGGTTCGTGCCGGCGGATCCGTCCAGTAGTGCCGGCACATCGAGCGCTTCCAGCGGTACGATTCCCTGCTGGCGCGGCCGCACGAGCGCCGGATCATTGCTGGCCAAGCGCCGGCGCGGCGTGACGGCGCGTTTCGACAGCGTGTGGCCCAACGAATCCGCGTGAAGGGAAAGCCAGTCCACGATGCGCCGTGCTGCTTTCGGCCCGACGCGCTCCACCCCGGCGTGCCAGCGATGCCCCCGGCGTTCAATAAACCCCAGCAGATCGGCAAGCGTATATATATGCGCCCGTTGCAATCTGTCCGCGATTGCAGGTTCAAGCCAGCTCGACACCGGATGGTCGGGCTGAGGCGCCTGAACCAGGCTGTTTTCCATCCGGGCGAGCGCGTCGGCCTGACGGCGGCGCAAGCGCGCGTTCCTGGATGCCCGGCGATCAAGCGGAGCGTTTTCCTGCGAATATTCCGCCCGATAAAGCTCAAGCAGTTCGGCTTCGCTATGAAAACCGTTCGGATCGACGGCCTCGCGATACGCGGCGAGCGTCGGCAACGCGCTGGCAGCAACGCGTTCTGCATCGGGAATGCTGCCGGGCCGCAGGCGCAAGAGATGCGTTGCCTCGACATCGCGGGTCCGGCGGGCGGCGCTCGAAAGGGTATCGCGCAATAACCCGATAAGACGTCGTGTGCCGCGTACGTCCGTGGCCGCGTCGCCGTATGTGGCGTGCAATTGTTCGATCGACACGCCGTCCAGATACCCGCGATACAGCGCGAAGTGTTCGCGTGTGAGCCGCTTTATGGAAGCGCGGTTCTCGGGATTGCGGACGGAAGGCGTGTTCAAGGCGACCAGAATTGAATTAATTATGCTTTGGTTTCAAGAGGTTGGATGAAGCCTACCAGCGTGGGCTTGGTTTGACAATAAAAACTGCTACATCTGATAAGTATACAGAGTGACATTGGATTCGAAGATCGCGCGGCCTTGTGCATCGACCGCGCGTCATGGCCGGTTACCTGGCGAGCGCCGCAGCAACAACCGTAGCCAGTGGCGTGGTCGGGCGTCCGAGGATTGCGCTCAATTGATGGCTGTCATCGAAGAGGGCGCCTTTCGCGGTGCCTGTTCCCGAGTCGGAGATCAATGCGGCCACGGGCTCGGGGAGACCGACGCCGATCAGCGCCGCTTTATAGTCGGCCTCGGACACGTCTCGATACACCACCGCTTTACCCGATTGCCGCGCGACTTCCGCCGCGAGATCGGTGAGGGTGTAGGCGGTGTCGCCCGCCAGCTCGTAGATTTGGCCAGCTTGCGCGCCGCGGGTGATCACGAGCGCCGCCGCTTCGGCATAGTCGGCGCGGGCAGCCGATGAAATCCGGCCATCGCGCGAGTTGCCGAGAATCGCGCCATGCTCAAGCGCGGGCGCAAGGCTGCCTGTGTAGTTCTCCGTGTACCAGCCGTTGCGCAACACGACAAACGGCACGCCCGAGTCGCGCAACGCCGCTTCGGTTTCGCGATGCTCGCCCGCAAGACCGAGCGGCGAGGTATCGGCGTGCAACACGCTGGTGTAGGCGATCAATTCGACACCCGCGCGGCGGGCTGCATCAATAGCCGCACGATGCTGCGTGCCGCGCTTGCCAATTTCGCTCGATGAAACCAGCAGCAGCTTCTTGACGCCCGCGAACGCCGCGTCGAGCGTCGCGGGCTCGTTGTAATCCGCACGCCTGACCTGCACACCGCGGGCAGCAAGATCGGCGGCCTTCTCGGGCGTGCGCGCGGCCGCGACGATCTGCGAGGCGGGCACGGTTTTCAACAATGCTTCGATAACAAGCCGGCCAAGTTGGCCGGTGGCTCCGGTGACAGCAATCATGAAGTGACTCCTTGAACGATTAAAAAACGGCGCGGGACACGACCGAATCCGCACGGTATCGGATAAACTAACTTTTCGTAAGTACGTACGCCGAGGTAAGTATCCGTGAAGTCGAATTTCGAATTGCCCATAGAAACCGTACCGCTGTCCGAACTCGTTCGACGCGGCGAGTTGCTTTCGGCCGACTGTCCGTCGCGCGAAGTGCTCAAGCACGTGACTAGCCGATGGGGCGTGCTGGTATTGATGGTGCTGCTGGATGAAAAGACGTGCCGTTTCAGCGACCTGCGCCGCAAGGTGGATGGCGTGAGCGAAAAAATGCTCGCGCAGACGTTGCAATGGTTAGCCGCCGATGGGTTTGTCGTGCGTACGTCGTATGACGTAGTGCCGCCGCACGTCGACTATCGGCTGACGCCGCTGGGCGACGAGGTCGCGCGGCAGGTGAGTTCGCTGGCCGACTGGATCGAGGTCAACCTCTCCCGGATATTGAGCGCGCGGACCGAACCCGCGAACGCATCCGGACACATGTAGACGGGACTCGCAACGCATCGGCAAAATGCCTATAATGAATGTGCAAATTGCCAAGACAGGATTTTGAGGATTTCGCCATGATCGCCGTCGCTTTCAAACCCACCGGGTCCGTCAATCCAAAACGGGCCGAATTCGCGTTGCTCGCGGAGTTGCTCGACGCGTCGATTCACTCCGGACTGGATCTTGCGGAACTCGCGAGCGAACGGGTAGCGGTCGATGTCATCGACCGGTTGTCGGCGCACGGCCTGAAAGCGGACGAGCTGAATTTCATCATTCCGCGCCGAACGCTCACGCATCGCAGGCAGAACCAGGAACGTCTCTCGACCGACGAATCCGACAAGGCCATCCGCCTCGCAAAGCTCGTCGCGCAGTCCGACACGGTTTTCGACAATCAGGACAAGTCGATGCAGTGGCTGAGAAGCCGGCAACGTCGTTTTGGCGGAAAGACCGCGCTCGATATGGCCAGCACGGAACACGGCGCGCGGCTGGTCGAAGAAGCGCTCGTGCAACTGGACGAAGGGTATTTCGGCTGATGGAGCTTTGGCGCATCAGCAATTACGCCGATCTGAAAGGCATTGGCGGATTGCGCGCGCCGGGGCGCTGGCATTTCACGGGGCAGCCGGTTGTGTATCTCGCTGAACACCCGGCCTCGGCGCTGCTCGAAATTCTCGTCCACCAGGAACTGAGTCACTCGGAATACGTTCCGGATTCCTACCAGTTGCTGCGCATTGAAGTGCCGGACGACATCCCGATCGCGGAACTGCTCGAAGCCGATACCCCCGAAGACTGGCGCACCGACATGCAATGGACGCAATCGGCCGGCACCGAATGGCTGGCCGGCGGAACAACCGCGTTGCTGAAAGTGCCGAGCGCCATTTTGCCCGCGACCAATTATGTGCTGAATCCGGCGCATCCCGACGCGGCCCGACTCGAGATCGCGGAAGTCATTCAGGTGCGCCATGACAGACGGATCTTGCGGCTGTTGTCGAAGGATTAGGCCTTCAAATGCGCGATGAGCAGATCCGCCACCGCGCCGGGCGCTTCCCTTGGTGGAAAGTGGCCGACTCCATCCAGCACCACGCGCCGGTATCCGCCGGTGAAATGCCGGTCCATTCCTTCCGACGACGCCGGTTCATCGCAGAAATCCGCGCCGCCCTGGATCATCAGCGTCGGTACCGAAATCCGGTCGATGCCAGCCAGTCTTGACTGCAACGCAGCGTACGCAGGATCGGACACTTCGCCCTGACGCCAGCGCCGGCGATATCCGTTGAGTGTGATCGGCACCCAGTCGGGGTTGTCGAAAGCAGCGGCGGTGCGCGCAAATTCGTTGTCATCGAACCAGCCCGGCGGCGACCACGTGTCCCACTGCAAACGTGCAAACCCTTTGGGATCGGCGGCGAGCGCGGCGGGACCGTCATCGAGCGCCATGAACCATTGATACCAGAACTTGCGCGCCTGGCTGAAACGGGGTAACTCGAACGCGGCATTGGGTTGAAACGCGAGAGCAAGGGCAGCGATTCGACCGATGCGTTCGGGGAACAGCCCCGCCAGCGTGTAGGCCGCACGCGCACCCCAGTCGTGGCCGACCACATCGAAATGTTCAACGCCGAGCGCGTCAGCAAGGTCGATTGCATCCTGCGCGAGCGCGGCGGCCGATGCGTCGCGAAGAATGCCTGGCGAGAGAAAGCGGGTTTGGCCGTGGCCGCGCAGATCCGGAATGATGATGCGAAAGCCCGATTCGGCGAGACGCGCTCCCACGGGTGTCCAGGCACGCGCGGCGTCGGGCCAGCCGTGCAGCAGCAGAACGGGCGGACCGTCAGCGGGACCGGATGTCGTGTACGCAATTTCAAGCTTCGCTGTTCGTGCGGTTTGCGGGTCGTTTACCATGTGCGCTCTCCCGAAGTGCCTCGATGCATGATCGTTGCCGTTCGACACGTTTCTCGAACCGGGCGTTCCTCGATCCAATGTCGGATTAAGCGAAAAAGCAACTAACAATCTGCCCGCACCGCGTCTTTCTTCTTGCCGGCCAGTTATCCAGACGGCCATATCCCGCCTAACTCGCATCGCGTAAAATTTCCCCTTCAATACAACAACGTCACGTCACCATGCCAACAACGCCCGCCGATAAACCTGGCCCGAAAGAGGGCGAAGGCGTTGCTGTCATCGACCGCGCGTGTGCGATTCTTTTCGCATTCCGCCCCGACGACGACGCCCTCACGCTCGCCGAACTCGCCGCCCGGACCGGTCTGTACAAGAGCACGCTGTTGCGCCTTGCTGGCGCGCTGATCCAGCACCGTTTGCTGTTGCGTCGCGACGACGGCCGCTATCAGCTGGGGCCGTCCACGTTCATGCTGGGCGCCGTGTATCAACGCAGCCTGAATCTGGGCGACATTCTCGTTCCGCTCATGCGCGAACTCGCCGAAATCAGCGGCGAAAGCGTGTCGTTTTATGTTCGCGATGATGGCGTGCGCGTGTGTTTGCATCGTGTGGATTCGACGCACGCCGTGCGTTATCACGTGCACGAAGGCGATGTGTTGCCGCTGGAAAGCGGTTCGGGCGGAATGGCGCTGCTGGCTTTTGGCGGCAAGCCGGGCGAGGTCTTCGAGCAGATTCGCGAGGACTTCTATTATGTATCGATGGGCGAGCGCGACCGGGAAACCGCGGGTGTATCGATGCCCGTCTTCGGTGTTCGCCAGACCTTGCGCGGCGTGATTACGCTTGCGGGACCGAGCTCGCGTATTGATCAGGCGTTCGTTGCAAACAACCTCGACGCGCTGTTCGATTGCGCCGCGCGCGCAACCGATGCGCTCGGCGGCGACGCCCGCGCGTTGCGCGCGGCGCAGCGCCGCGTGGCGGACGTTCAGGCCAGATGACGCTCGGGCTTGCCCGTGTACTTGTACGCCATCTGACGCGGCATCGGACCTTTATTGCGTTCTTTCCGGCCGCGCTGCTCCCACGCATGCGACAAGATGCCCACCGCCCGCGACAAACAAAACACGCCGCGCGCAAGCTCGGGCGCAAAGCCAAGTTCGGCATAAATCACGGCGGTCGCGCCATCGATGTTCATCGGCACCGGCTTGTTCTTGCGCGCTTTCAATAACGCCTCGATACCCCGCGCGACCGCCGCATATTTTCCGTCGATCACGCCGTGTTCAACGCTGGCATCGACTAAAGCAAGCAGCCTGGTTGCGCGCGGATCCACAGGATGAAACCTGTGCCCGAAGCCCGGCAGATACTTGCCGCGTTCGCCGATAAACGCATCGACGCCTTGCTCGACCGCATCTTCCAGCGCGGCGCCCGCGTTCTCCAGCGCGACGATCGAATCGTATAGCTCGACAGCTTGCTGGCCGGCGCCCCCGTGGACGTCGTCGAGTGCGTTGATCGCGGAAGCCATTGCGCCGTTCAGCGGCAAACCGCAACTCGTCGCCATGCGCGAGATGGCGATGGAAGGTGCGTGCGGCCCGTGGTCCACCGACGCCACCAGCGCGGCTTCAAATAAACCTGCCTGGTTTTTATCGGGCAATTCTCCGCGCAACATCAGCCAGATCATCTGCGGGAAACTTATCGAGCCAATCAGTTCCTGGATCGGAAAACCGCGCACGTTGATCGACCCCGGATGGATATCGATGATCGAGGTGCTCCAGTAATCCGCGGCGAGCGCGGCGGCGTCAAATTCCTGCGTCATGTTCAGATCACTCCTTCGGCGCGTAGCTGATCGATTTCCGTTGCGTCGAAACCCAGTGCGGAAAGATGTTCGCGTGTGTTCGCGGACAACACCGGCGCGGGCGATGCGGGCGCGGTGTCGGTATCGGCGAAACGAAAACCCGCGCGCGTGACGCGTTGCCGTGTTGCGGCGTCATCGCCGTTGAATTCATGCACGAATTCGCGCGATACCATATGCGGATGCGCGAGGATTTCGGGCACCGACATCACGCGTCCGGCGGGCACGCCGGCTTCGATGAATTTCGCGTCCCAGTTCACCGCGCTGTCCGAGGCCAACGCGGTTTCTATCTCCGCCTTCAACGCCGCGCGATTCACCTTGCGCGTGTTGCGTTCCGAAAAGCGCGGGTCATCGGCGAGATCCGGCCGCCCGATCAAGCGGCACAAACTCACGAACTGCCGGGTCTCGTTCGCCGCGATGTTGAGCAAACCGTCGCCGGTCCTGAACGTGCCGGAGGGCGCGGCCGTGAAGTTTTCGTTGCCCATTGGCGCTGGCGTGACGCCTGCGTTCAGGTAGTTCGACACGACCCAGCCCATGGTAGAAAGCGTGGCTTCCAGCATGGATACATCCAGCATCCGTCCACGGCCGCTGGCGCGCGCGTCGACCAGCGCGGCGCAAATCCCGAATGCGGCGGTCAGTCCGCCGACCGTGTCCGACACGGGATAACCGACCCGCAAGGGCGCGCTTTCCGGATCGCCGGTTACGCTCATCACGCCGGAAATGCCCTGGATGATCTGATCGTAAGCCGGGCGCTTCGATAATTCGCCATCCTTACCAAATCCGGAGATAGCACAATAGACGAGTTTCGGATTGATTTCGCTGAGCGCTTCGTAGCCGAGTTCAAGACGTGTCATCACGCCGGGCCGGAAATTCTCGACAAGTACGTCCGCGGTCTTCACCAGCGAGCGCAGGATTTCCTTGCCGCGTGCGTCTTTAAGATTCAGCGTGATCGATTGCTTGCCCGCGTTCACTGCAACAAACGAAGCGCCCATATCCCGCGCCGACGCTTCCTTGTCAGCGCCGAGCCGCCGGGCAAGATCGCCGCCTTCGGGATGCTCGACCTTGATCACTTCGGCGCCGAGCAGCGCAAGCTGATACGCGCAGAACGGCCCGGCGAGCACATTCGATAAATCCAGCACCCGTATTCCTGCTAACGGAAGCGTCATGTCAAACCCTCTTGTCCAAAAATACCCAACCTACATATGGCGCAACGCTCGACATCAATGGGAAATCTCGTCCAGATTGCGATTGTTCGTGCGCGGTCCAAAGATGCCGATGGCGCCCATCACCATGATCATCGATGCGCTAATCAGCGCGAACACGCCCGTCACTTCGAAGTGACGCAAGGCGAACGCGATCATGAAACCGGAGAACATGGCGGAAAGACGCGAGATGGAATAGACGAGACCCACGGCGCGTGCGCGCAGCCGCGTTGGGAAAAGCTCGGTCTGGTACGCGTGATACCCGACCGAGAGCAAGGTGCCGCACAACGTAATCAGCACGCCGAGAATCATCAGCATGACGGGCGATGTCTGCGTTGCAAACACACTCCCGAACACCGCAATGCCGAGCGCGGACAGCACAATCAGCGTCTTTCGTTCGATGCGGTCTGCAATCGCCATCCCGAGCAGCGGCCCGAACGGATTCGAGATCGCGATGACAAACGAATACAGCAGGCTATGCGTGATCGTGACGCCTTTGGAGACAAGCAGCGTGGGCACCCAGGAAGCGAAACCGTAGAAGCCGATCGCCTGGAAGAAGTTGAAGACAAGCATGGTGATCGCGCGCTTGCGATACGGCGGTTGCCAGATTTCGCGAAACGCGGCTTTGGTGGTCGCCGGTTCGATGGTCGCGACAGGCTCCGGCAGCGCACGTCCGTACTGCGCGGCGACTTTCGTTTCGAGTGCGTGAAGCACGTGTTCGGCTTGCGCGGCGCGGCCCTGCTGCGCGAGCCAGCGTGGACTTTCCGGAACGCGCTGGCGGATCGCCCACACCACGAGCGCACCCAGCGCACCGATGATCACCACCCAGCGCCAGCCGTCGAGACCGAACGGCTTTTGCGGCACGAGCCACCACGCGAAAAACGCGACCGACGGCACGGCCGTGTATTGCACGAGGTGGACGAACGCGAACGCGCGGCCGCGCAAGTGCTTTGGCACGAGTTCACTGACGTAGGTATCGATGGTGACGAGCTCCACGCCCACGCCAATGCCCGCAATCAGCCGCCATATATTGATGGCGGGTGCGGTGCTCTGGAACGCCATGACCAGGGTCGCTATGGAATACCAGAGCAGCGACACGGTGAAGATGGTCTTGCGGCCGTATTTATCGGCGAGTCCTGCCAGGAAGAACGTGCCGATGAACAAGCCCGCGAACGATGCCGCCACGAACGCGCCAAGCCCCGACACGCCGAAGAACGACGCCGTGGTGGTCGAGTACAAGCCGCTTTTCACAAGGCCCGGACCTACGTAGGCGGTAAAAAACAGGTCGTAGAATTCAAACCAGCCGCCAATGGACAGCATGAAAACCAGCGCCCACACGGAGCGCGTGGCGGGCAGGCGATCAATGCGCGCGTTGATGCCGGGCACGGTTTCCCTGCCGCCGGCGTCTGGTTTTTGCGATCCACTAGTCGCATCGATTGGCAGACTTGCCATTTTCAACCCTCCTGCGGGCGTCTCGTTTATCGTGTTCTGTTCAACAGAACGTCGTTCTGTTTGAAGGTGATGCGAGATTAGTGCGTGAGGAGGGCACGCGAAATAAGGGGTTTTACCTAGATGCAGCCACGAATGCGCCGCCGGGCCTTAGCCGATCACTTTGCCCCGCCACGAATCCAGTCGATGACCGTGTGTAAATCGGCATCGCTGATAGTGGGATTGGGCGGCATCGGAATTTCACCCCAGACACCGGCGCCGCCGTTGCGGACTTTCGCAAATAGTTTCTCAGGCGCGGAAGGATCGTTCTTGTATTTTTTCGCGACCGCCTGATAAGCCGGGCCGACGACCTGCGTTTTCACCGCATGACATCCAAGGCAATTGTTCTTCTGCACGATTGCCAAAGCCGCCGCACCGTCCGGCGTCGCACGCGCCGGCTGCGCTGTGAAGAGGGTGAATAGAAATGCAAATTCAAACGCAAGGCAAAGAGTTCCACTCGACCCTTTCTTCATCGATCAGCCCGCCACCTTGTCTGCCGCATTGCTCGTCACGTGGCTTCGAAAGTCCATCGACGCGTTCGCTCTTAGTCCTTGATATCGAAGACAGGTGACGCGAAGGAACGATGCAAAGTTCGTCGTCTCGCCGAGATGCTGCGTGATCTCCTCATGCAACTTGGCGATGAGCTGGTTGGTGGTCATGTCGTTGTCGGCGGCGAGTTCGGACAGCGTCTGCCAGAACAGGTTCTCCAGCCGGATGGTTGTCGTCACGCCGCTGATGCGCACCGAGCGCGCGCGGCATTCGTAGAGAATCGGATCGGTTTGAGCGTAGATCCTGCACATGAACGAACTCCTTGCAGTGAAGGCGGAACCGCCCGATGGCGGCTCCGTTGCAGCGTCTAGATGCTGCGGCGTTTCATCTGGTCCGCTATGTAATCCGATTGCCGGATTGCCAGCGTCACGATGGTGAGCGTTGGATTTTCGGCCGCGCTGGTCGTGAACTGGCTGCCGTCGGAAATGAAGAGGTTGGGGACATCGAAAGTCTGGCCGTGCTTGTTGCAGACACCATCGCCCGGTTTCGCGCTCATCCTGCAAGTGCCGAGATTGTGCGTGGACGGATAGGGCGGGGTACGCAACGTCTTGACCGCGCCCGCGGCTGTATAGATGGCCTCGCCTTGCTTGAACGCGTGCTCGCGCATGGCGGTATCGTTCGGATGGTCATCGTAATGAACGTTCGCCACCGGCAAGCCGATCTGATCCTTCACGTCATGATTCAACGTGACGCGGTTCGTCTCGCGCGGCATGTCCTCGCCGACTATCCACATGCCCGCGATATTTGCGTAGTTATCCATATAGTAGGTAAAGTCCGATCCCCACGCGCCCGGGTCGAAGAACGCCGCGGCAAACGGCAGGCCGAGCGAGATGGTCTCCATCTCGTAGCCGCCCGCAAAGCCGCGCTTCGGATTGAACCCGGCTTCGTCGGTGATGATGCCCGCCATCACCGTTCCCCTATAGAAATGCACCGGCGCCTTGAACACGCCGTAGACGGACCCCGTTGTATGGCGCATGTAGTTCCGTCCGACCTGGCCCGAACTGTTTGCAAGTCCGTCAGGATGTTTCGATGATTCCGAGAGCAACAAGAGCCGCGGCGTTTCTATGGAATTGCCCGCGACGCAGACCACGCGTGCGCGCTGGCGTTGTTGTTTGCCATCGGCGTTCGTATAGATCACGCTGCTTGCCTTTCCCGCCGCGTTCGTTTCAATACGCATCACATGCGACTCGGGACGCACTTCGAGGCGCCCGGTTGCTTCCCCTGCGGGGATCTCGGTGTAGAGCGTGGACCATTTCGCACCCGATTTGCAGCCCTGGAAGCAGAATCCCAGTTGCATGCACTGGCCACGTCCCGCGCGTGGGCGGCTGTTGATCGCCATGTGCCCGGTGTTGCAATTCTTGTAGCCGACCTTGGTTGCGCCGTCGTAGAAGACCTTGAAGTTGTTGTTGCCCGGCAGTCCCGGAATGCCGTTTGTGCGCGTCACGCCCATCTTGTTCTCGGCGCGCGCGTAGTACGGTTGCAGGTCTGAAAGCGTGATCGGCCAGTCGAGCAGATTCGCTTGATCGATGGAACCATACGTGGTGCGCGCCTTGAACTCGTGTTCGTGAAAGCGCAGCGACGCGCCCGCCCAATGTGTTGTCGTGCCGCCAACGGTCTTGCAGATCCACGCCGGCAACTCGGGGAAGTCCTTCGCGACGCGCCAGTCTCCGGATGTGGTGCGCTTGTCGGTCCAGGCGAGTTGCCCGAAAGATTTCCATTCGTCGTTGATGAACGTGGCCGATGACTGGCGCTTGCCCGCTTCCAGTACTACGACTTTCACGCCCTTCTGGCACAACTCGTTCGCGAGCGTCCCGCCGCCCGCGCCCGAACCGACGATCACGACAACGGAATCGTCGTTGTAGTCGAACTTAGCCATGCTTGCCTCCTCGGCAGTTTTTGCGTTCAGGTTCGGGTTCAGGCGACCGGCGGACTCGCGCCGGCAGGCGGATTCGGCAACCATGTCAGGTCGTTGAATCCGCGGCCCACGTAGCCGCCCTTGCTGAACGCTTCGCCTTCGTAGCCGAAGTGCGCAAACGACATGTCGTTGTTATAGAGCGAGGTGACGCATTGCGCGCGCACGAGCAGCACGAACGGATCGGTCTGATTTGCCTCGACGATCGCCGTGCGCTGCGCGTCGGAGAGCGTCCCATTGCCGGTCCATTTGCCCTGCGCCGCGTCGTTCAGTTTCGCCACGCCGTTCTTGATCACGTCCATGGTCTTCTGATCAGTGGCTTTCGCATCGACATCCTTCACGGCCAGCGCGTAGACCGCGTCGGGCAACGTCTTGTGCGGGTAGAGCGTGCGCGCGAGCGCCATGATGGCGTCGGCCTGGGACTGATCGATGTGAGTCAGTTCCACCGCCCACGCGCGACTGGGCGCGAGCAGCGCGATGGGCGTGCCGGCCGCCAGTACGCCGGACAGGACCACGGAACCCTGGAGGAAGTGCCGGCGGCTCGCGCGCGCGGGCGGCACAGCGGGATGTGTATGTGTATGTAAACCGGCCGCGGAACCTTGAAGGCCTTCGGCGGCGACGACGGCAATGGGGATTGCCTTGGGCATGATTGTCTCCTTTTATAGTTGTCCAGTACCTGCGTCAGTTCATACGTAGTGGCCCTCCCTCGATAACACTTCGATCTTGTAGCCGTCGGGATCCGTGATGAAGAAAAAGCGCGCGGCGACAGCGCCATCGTGCGTGAGCGACTTGAGCTCGCCCGGCTGCATGCCCTGGCTGATCAAACGATCGCGGAACGCGGCCAGATCGTCGACGGCGAACGCCACGTGACCGTAGCCCGTGCCGTGCGTATAGGGCGTGGCCGTCCCCTTGTTCAACGTGAGTTCAATCTCCGCGCCGCTCTGTGGATCGCGAAGATAAACGAGCGTAAAAGTATCGAAATCAAGGCGATGCGATTCGCGCATGCCGAACGCGTCCTGATAGAACGCAATAGAGCGATCCAGCGCCTGGACGCGGATCATCAGGTGGAGGAATTTGGTCATGCGCGGCTCGTGTCATGGCGTCGCTTCAGTATGCAACGTTGGCAGAAAACCGGGTAATAGCGGGCTATTACGCTGCTTTAGCGGCCCTGTGTTTTCCCTTAAGGAGCGCGTTTGCTCGGGTTAAACACCTAGAACCGGCACGCCCTCGGCGCACGATCGATCAACGGGAGTTCGATGACATGTGAGCGAACGTATCGCCTCGAACGAGACGATACGACCAGACACTTTCGCGCCGGCTGAAGACCTGGCGCGCAGCGAAAGCCAATGTTCAACAATCAACGCTCAACGCTCAATAAGCGCCCATGTAGTCGCGCTTGCCAATTTCCACTCCGTTGTGACGCAGGATGGCGTACGCGGTCGTGACGTGAAAGAAGAACTGCGGCAAACCGTAGTGCTGCAGATAAGCGCTGCCGTTGAGCTTCTTCTCTTTCGGCGTACCCGGGCGCAGCACGATCTCCTTGTTTTCGCTGCCTTCGAATTGCGCGGCATCGAACGATGCGATGTGGGCCAGCGCCTTTGCAACCAGCGCCTGCAGATCGGCGAACGTGACTTCGGTATCGGGCCATGACGGTACTTCAGCGCCTGCGAGCCGCGAGCTTACGCCCTTCGAGAAATCAACGGCGATCTGCACCTGGCGCACGAGCGGGAACATGTCCGGGAACAGGCGTGCCTGCAACAGCGCGTTCGGTTCGATGTTCTTTTCGGTTGCGTGCACTTCGGCTTTGCGCAGCACCTCGGACAAAGCCGTCAGCATTTGCTTGAAGACCGGGACGGATGCGTTGTAGATGGAAATAGTCATGGTCTCTCTGGGAATGAGGTGGATGTTCGTATGCCGGCGCAGAAGGCAACGCGCCTGATAGATGGATTGAGCGATTGGATCCGTTGGTCCGGCGCGAAGTCAGATGAAGCTATAACGCCGTTAACCGCGCCAGATTATAAGCGTCCGCGAAAACGACGCCCGCCCGAGCAACGCAACGCTAGGGAAAACCCGAGATCACATGAACGCGCAAAACGGGTTTATGCTGCGTTTGTTCTTGATATACCATATTGGATATATTCAAATAATGATGCTGCGCTTCATACCAACAGGGAGACACCCACCTCAATGGCTGATACGTATGTTGGAATCCGCCCGACGCCCCTGACGCTTGCACTTGTGCCGATCAGTGCATCGGCTTCGTTGCGCGACCAGGCGTATGCGCGCCTGAAGCAGGCTATTGCCGATGCGGATATTTACCGGTCGCGCGAAGAGATCCGGCTCGACGAAAAGGAACTGACCGAAGCGCTCGGCGTGAGCCGGACGCCGGTTCGCGAGGCGATGACGCTGCTTGAACAGGAAGGTTTCCTGCGCACGGTGCCACGACGCGGCATCTATATTCAGCGCAAGACGAAGCGCGAAATCGTCGACATGATCTATATGTGGGCTGCGCTCGAAAGCATGGCTGCGCGGCTCGCGACGCTGCACGCGTCGGAAGAGGACATAGCGGGATTGCGCCGCATGTTCGACGATTTCCGCGATGCCACGCCGGCCGACCATATAGAAGAGTATTCGGAAGCAAACCTCGCGTTTCATCAGGCGATTCTGGAGTTATCGCAATCGCAGGTGATTCTCGACACAATGAAAAACCTCTTCGTTCATGTGCGCGCAATCCGCCGCATGACGATTGCGCAGAGCGACCGCGCGTCGCGATCGATCGTGGATCACATGCATATCATCGAGGCGCTGGAGCAGCGGGATACTGAGCGCGTCGAAAGTCTCGTCCGGCAGCATTCGGTGGAACTCGCGCAGTTCGTGGAGACGAATTGCGATTTTCTCGATTGAGGGTCGTGGTTTCGTTTGGTTGCGTTTGGCTTGAGGCCGTGTAAATCCGGCTGAGTATGTTCGCTCACAGCGCTTTACTGTTAGGAATCCGTATGGTTTTACGCAAGCGTTTGCGCCTGACTTTCTCACCACTCAATCCCGTTCAAAACGGCCAAGGCTTTCAACCTGCCGCTTGTTTTTACGAGGCCGGAAATCAACCAAAATTCATTGGCCGCAAAAATTCCGAAGTCACCGCAAGTTGGTGCAACGCAAACATAAAAGCGCCCGGAACCGTATCAAATCGTCCCAAACCTATTCGCCGCAGTGCAGCAATGACGTATCGAAACAAAAAGCTGCTTGACTAATACTGTGTGTGGAATATTGTATATCACGAACTACACAAACACCCCGCCAAAGGAGGAGACGTCATGGCCGAAGTAGTAAGCAATCCGCAGAGCGCCACTGCAAACGACACGCTGGAAGAAAAGAAGGCGGAAACGACGGATGGATTTCATCTTGTTATCGATGCACTGAAGCTGAACGACATTCACACCATTTTCGGTCTGGTGGGCATTCCCATCACGGACCTCGCGCGTCTCGCGCAAGCCGAAGGCATGCGCTTTATCGGCTTTCGCCATGAGCAGCATGCGGGCAACGCAGCCGCCATCGCCGGTTACATGACCAAGAAGCCGGGCATCTGCCTGACTGTGTCCGCGCCGGGCTTCCTGAATGGCCTGACCGCGCTCGCCAACGCGACCACCAACTGCTTCCCGATGATCCTGATCAGCGGTTCGAGCGAGCGTGAGATCGTCGACTTGCAGCAGGGCGACTATGAAGAAATGGACCAGTTGAACGCGGCGAAGCCTTATGCGAAGGCCGCGTATCGCGTATTGCATGCGGAAGATATTGGCGTCGGTATCGCACGTGCGATCCGTGCGGCTGTGTCCGGGCGTCCTGGCGGTGTTTATCTGGACCTGCCGGCCAAGCTGCTCGCGCAGACCATCGATGCCCTCAAGGCGCAGCAATCGCTGATTAAGGTTGTCGATGCCGCGCCGAGCCAGCTTCCCGCTCCGGATTCGGTGAAGCGCGCAATCGACGTATTGAAGGGCGCGAAGCGTCCGCTGATCTTGCTCGGCAAGGGCGCAGCCTACGCGCAAGCCGACGCTGAAATCCGCGCATTCGTGGAGAAGAGCGGCATTCCGTATCTGCCGATGTCCATGGCGAAGGGCCTCTTGCCCGATACACACGAACAATCGGCGTCGGCTGCCCGCTCGTTCGTGCTGCAGGAAGCGGACGTCGTGGTGCTGATCGGCGCGCGGCTGAACTGGCTGCTGTCGCACGGCAAGGGCAAGACGTGGGGCGCGGCGCCGAAGAAGTTCGTCCAGATCGACATTTCGCCGACGGAAATCGACAGCAACGTTGCGATCGCCGCGCCGGTGATCGGCGACATTGGTTCGTGCGTGTCGGCGCTGCTGACGGAAATCCAGTCGGGCGGCTTCACGAAGCCGAGCGTGGAATGGACCGGCGCGATCACGGAAAGGAAGAGCAAGAACCTCGCGAAGATGGCCGCGACGCTCGAGCAAAATCCGTCGCCGATGAACTTCCACAGCGCCCTGCGCGCGATCCGCGACGTGCTGAAGACGCGCCCGGACATCAACGTGGTGAACGAAGGCGCGAACACGCTGGACTATGCGCGCAGCATCATCGACATGTACGAACCGCGCAAGCGCTTCGATTCCGGCACGTGGGGAATCATGGGCATCGGCATGGGCTTCGCGATCGGCGCGGCTGTGACGAGCGGCAAGCCGGTGGTCGCAATCGAAGGCGACAGCGCGTTTGGCTTCAGCGGCATGGAACTGGAAACCATCTGCCGATACGACCTGCCCGTTGTCACCATCGTCTTCAATAACAACGGCGTGTATCGCGGCACGGACGTGAACCCGACCGGCGGCAAGGACGTTGCGCCGACCGTGTTCGTGAAGGGCGCGCGCTACGACAAGATGATCGAGGCGTTCGGCGGCGTGGGCTTTAACGCCGAGACGCCGGAGCAACTGACCAAGGCGCTGCTGGAAGGTATTGCATCAGGCAAGCCGACGCTGATCAACGCTGTTATCGACGAAGCTGCCGGCACGGAGAGCGGCCGTCTGACGAACCTCAATCCGCAAAGCGCGGCGATGAAAAAGTAAGGCAACGCCCAAGGAGACATGACATGAGCAAACCACTCGACGGCATCAAGATCATCGACTTCACGCACGTCCAGGCCGGCCCGGCTTGCACGCAGTTACTCGCGTGGTTCGGTGCAGACGTGATCAAGGTCGAACGTCCAGGTTCGGGCGATGTGACACGTAACCAGTTGCGCGACATTCCCGACGCCGACGCGCTGTACTTCACCATGTTGAACAGCAACAAGAAGTCCCTCACGCTCGACACGAAAAAGCCCGAAGGCAAGGAAGTGCTGGAAAAGCTGATCCGCGAGTCCGATGTGCTGGTGGAGAACTTTGGTCCGGGCGCGCTCGACCGGATGGGTTTTTCGTGGGAACGGTTGAATGAGTTGAACCCGAAGATGATCGTGGCGTCGGTGAAAGGCTTCAGCGACGGCCATCATTACGACGACCTCAAAGTCTATGAAAACGTCGCTCAGTGCGCGGGCGGCGCGGCATCGACCACCGGCTTCTGGGACGGTCCTCCGACCATCAGCGCGGCCGCGCTCGGCGACAGCAACACCGGCATGCATCTGGCCATCGGCATTCTGACGGCGCTGATTGGCCGCGATAAAACCGGCAAGGGCCAGAAGGTCGCGGTATCGATGCAGGACAGCGTGTTGAACCTGTGCCGCGTGAAATTGCGCGACCAGCAGCGTCTGGACCGCGTGGGTTATCTGGAAGAGTATCCGCAGTATCCGCACGGCGAATTCAGCGACGTGGTTCCGCGCGGCGGCAACGCCGGCGGCGGCGGTCAGCCGGGCTGGATCCTGAAATGCAAGGGCTGGGAAACGGATCCGAACGCGTATATCTACTTCACGATCCAGGGTCATGCCTGGGCGCCAATCTGCAAGGCGCTTGGCAAGCCGGAATGGATCGACGACCCGGCGTACAAGACGGCTGAGGCACGTCAACCGCACATCTTCGATATCTTCGCGACCATTGAAACCTGGCTCGCCGATAAAACCAAGTTCGAAGCCGTCGATATTTTGCGCAAGTTCGATATTCCGTGCGCGCCGGTGCTGACCATGAAGGAACTGGCGAACGATCCGTCGCTGCGCGCAAGCGGCACGATCGTGGAAGTGCCGCACAGCGTTCGCGGCTCGTATCTTACGGTCGGCAGCCCGATCAAGTTTTCGGACCTGAAGCCGGAAGTGACCGCTTCGCCGCTGCTCGGCGAGCACACGGAAGAAGTTTTGGCGAGCCTCGGTTACAGCCAGCAGGAAATCTTCAACCTGAAGGAAATCCAGGCAGTGTGAGCGTCTGGTTCATGTAGCAAAAAGTAGTCGAAGCACCGGGGTCTCATTCTTCGAGACCCCGCACAATGCGGCGTCACAAAGCGGACGCCGCGTTGACTGAATCACTGCCCTTCCAGATTTGGCGGAATCGCGATCGATTACAAGTCGGTCAACCGCCGCAGCCGTCGATACCCTTACGGATGAATCACGCGCCAACGTGCCGCTCGCGCACGCCTGCGCGTCGCGGCTTCCCATCGTCAGGATTTAACAGGAGGTTTCAAATGCACGTCGAGGTCCTTGGGCAATACAAACTCGAACTGTCCGCGATGCAGTTGATCCACAACGGCGGCTGGGCGGCCTATCTCGCCATTCGCACCGTCGATGAAAACCAGCAGGCCCAATCCGGCTTACTGCCGTATCAGCATGTGGTGGACGAAGCCGTGTTCGAAAGCGAAGCCGCGGCAATAGCCGGTGCGCGCCGCGTGGCAATGGCAATGCTGAGCACCGCGCCCGCGCGCTAACTAACGCCTGGGCGTTTAATGATTGGTAATCCTGAATTAGCCGCCTAATAAAATGTCTGATAAGTCGCGCACATTCACCGACTCAGCGGACGCATAAAACAAATGCGCGACGTCAGACCAAATAAGCAATAAAAGCGGTTGCAGAAATACGATGTTCAAAATACGATATATCAGAAGGGGCGAGCCAAAGCAGTTCGCCCGACGCGCAAGCCGTCGCCGACCCATGAGCAGCCCACGGTAGATAAGCCGGCAAAGTCCGGCAACCGAACCGAGCGCAATGCCAGGCAGACAAGGATCAATTTAGGGAGACGAAAATGGGCAAGGCATTGGAGGGTGTGAAGATCCTCGACTTCACGCACGTGCAGTCGGGGCCGACCTGCACGCAGTTGCTGGCGTGGTTCGGCGCGGACGTGATCAAGGTGGAGCGCGCGGGCGTGGGCGACGTCACGCGTGACCAGCTTCGCGACATTCCGGAGGCGGACAGCCTGTATTTCACGATGCTGAACCACAACAAGCGTTCCGTCACCATCGATACAAAGAATCCCGAAGGCAAGCAGGTTCTGGAAGAGCTGATCCAGGTGTGCGACGTCATGGTCGAGAATTTCGCGCCGGGTGCGCTGGACCGGATGGGCTTCACCTGGGAGCGCGTGCAGGAACTGAATCCGCGCATGATCGTGGCGTCGGTGAAAGGCTTTGGTCCCGGACCCTACGAAGATTGCAAGGTCTACGAGAACGTTGCGCAATGCGTGGGCGGAGCCGCGTCGACCACGGGTTTCGACGATGGTCCTCCCGTTGTGACCGGCGCGCAGATCGGCGACTCGGGAACCGGGCTGCATCTGGCGCTTGGCATTGTCACGGCGCTGTATCAGCGTCATTCGACCGGCCGCGGCCAGTACGTGTTGTCCGCCATGCAGGACAGCGTGCTCAATCTGTGCCGCGTGAAGTTGCGCGACCAGCAGCGCCTCGAACGCACCGGCGTGATGAAGGAATACCCGCAGTATCCCAATGGAGAGTTCGGCGAAGCCGTGCCGCGTGCGGGCAATGCATCGGGCGGCGGCCAGCCCGGTTGGATCCTGAAATGCAAGGGCTGGGAAACCGATCCGAACGCGTATATCTATTTCATTACGCAAGCGCCCGTGTGGGCAAAGATCTGCAATGTGATCGGCAAGGAGGAGTGGGCGACCGATCCGGACTACGCCACGGCCGCCGCGCGCCTGCCGCACCTGAAGGAGATCTTCGCCGAGATCGAACGCTGGACCATGACGAAGACCAAGTTCCAGGCCATGGACATCCTGAACAAGTACGACATTCCATGCGGCCCGATCCTTTCGATGAAAGAAATCGCCGAAGAACAGTCGCTGCGCGAAACCGGAACCATTGTGGAAGTCGATCATCCGGTGCGCGGAAAATATCTGACTGTTGGCAATCCTATCAAATTGTCCGATAGCCCCACTGAAGTCACGCGTTCGCCGTTGCTCGGCGAACACACGGATGAAGTGATGGCCGAACTGGGTTACCAGCCGGAACAGATTGCGCATTTGCGGGCTGTCGGCGCCATTTGAGCGCGGGCTTGCACGAAAAGATGACGCGACGCGGCCCATGCGGCGGCGTCAGCGCACCCCATAAAAACTTGCAGGAGACATTCGATGAAAACGTGGATACGGTTTCGGAACGCGCACGGCCAGACGGGTTTCGGCGTTCTGGAAAACCATCGCATCACGCAGTACGACGGCGAGATGTTCGGGACGGCAACGCCGGGCGCGAAGCTGCTGAGCCTGGAAGACGTCACGCTCCTGAGTCCGTGCGTACCGACAAAAGTCGTTGCGCTCTGGAACAACTTTCACGCCCTTTCCGAAAAGCTGGGAAAGGCCGCGCCCTCTCATCCGCTCTTTCTCATCAAGCCGCCAACCTCCGTGATCGGCCACGGCGAACCTATCCAGCGTCCGAAAGCGTACAGCGGCAAGATTGCGTATGAAGGCGAACTTGCCATTGTGATTGGCAAGCGCTGCAGCAATGTATCGGCGGAAGAAGCCGACGACTACATCTTCGGCTATAGCTGCATCAACGACGTCACCGCCGCCGAACTCCTCAACGAAGATCCCAACTTCGCGCAATGGTGCCGCTCGAAGGGCTTCGATACATTCAGTTGCATTGGACCCGCGATCCAGCGCGATTTCGACTGGCGTAACGCACATGTCATCACTCGGCTCGATGGTGTCGAGCGCCAGAACTATCCGCTCTCGGACATGATCTTCTCGCCCGCGCAGCAAGTGAGCCTGATCTCGCAGGACATGACGCTCGAGCCCGGCGACGTGATCGCGTGCGGTACGTCCGTTGGCGTGGGATCGATCAAGGATGGCGCGACGGTTGAAGTGTCCATCGGCGGGATTGGCGTGTTGTCGAACGTTTTAGCGGGCGGGGTCTGACATGGCGATGACCATTGCAGTGCCGCGCGAGATTCGCGCTGGCGAGCGTCGCGTTGCAGCGACGCCCGAGACTGTCGGCCAGTTGCTGAAGCTTGGCTTTTCCGTGAATGTGGAATCGCAGGCAGGACTCGCCGCCTCATTCGATGACGACGCCTACCGTGCGGCCGGCGCACACATTGTGAGCGACACGAACGCGTTATGGTCCGACGCCGACATTGTGATCAAGGTCCGCGCGCCGGAGCCGCAGGAAGCCGCGTTGCTCAAGCGAGGCGCAACGCTGATCAGCTTCATCTGGCCCGCGCAAAACGCGGCGCTTCTCGCACAGCTTGCCGCGGCTGGCGCCAACGTCATGGCGATGGACAGCGTTCCCCGCATCTCGCGCGCGCAAAAGCTGGACGCGCTCAGCTCGATGGCGAACATGGCGGGTTATCGCGCGGTCATTGAAGCGGCGCAGCATTTCGGACGCGTGTTCACCGGACAGATCACCGCGGCCGGCAAGATGCCGCCGGCGAAAGTGCTGGTGATCGGCGCAGGCGTTGCAGGTCTCGCGGCGATTGGCGCGGCACGTGGTCTGGGCGCCATCGTGCGTGCTTTCGATACGCGCGCCGAAGTCGAGCAGCAAGTCGAAAGCATGGGCGCGGTGTTCCTCACGGTCGACATGGAGGAAGAAGGCAGCGGCGGTGGTGGCTACGCGAAACAGATGAGCGCGGAGTTCATCGCGGCGGAAATGGCGCTGTTCGCGGCGCAGGCGAAGGAAGTCGACATCATCATCACGACCGCGCTGATTCCGGGCAAGCCCGCGCCGAAGCTGATCACCGCCGAGATGGTCGGCATGATGCGCGCGGGCAGCGTGATCGTGGACATGGCGGCCGAGCAGGGCGGCAATTGCGAACTTACCCAGCCGGGCGAAGTGGTGCAGGTCCACGGTGTATCGATAGTCGGTTACACCGATCTCGCGAGCCGCATGGCGACGCAGTCGAGCCAGCTTTACGGCACGAACATCCGCCACTTGCTGACCGATCTGACGCCGCAGAAAGATGGCGTCGCGAAGATCAACATGGACGACGACGTGATGCGTGGCGCGACCGTCGTGCATGAAGGCGCCGTGAGCTGGCCGCCGCCCCCGCCGAAAACGGTTGCCATCGCGGCGCACAAGCCCGCGCCCGCGAAGCCCGTGGCGGCGGAAGTCAAGGAAGAGCCGCGCAATGGTTTCGTCTCGGTTGTGATTCTGGCCGTCGCCGCGCTGGCGCTGCTCGCGCTCGGCGCGGTCGCGCCGCCTGCGTTCGTCGCGCATCTGACCGTCTTCGTGCTCGCGGTGTTCGTGGGTTACCAGGTGGTCTGGAACGTGACGCCCGCGTTGCACACGCCGCTGATGAGCGTGACCAACGCGATCAGCGGGATCATCGTGATCGGCGCGCTGCTGCAACTCGGCACGTCCGACACGCTGGTGACGGTGCTTGGCGGTATCGCGTTGCTGGTTGCCACGATCAACATTGCAGGCGGGTTCCTCGTGACCCAGCGCATGTTGAAGATGTTTCAGCGCAATTAAGGAGAAAAAACATGCTGAACGGAATTGGCAACATTGCGTATCTGGGCGCGGCCGTGCTCTTCATCCTGAGCCTGCGCGGACTGAGTCATCCGAGCACCGCGCGCCGGGGCAACCTGTATGGCGTCGCGGGCATGCTGATCGCCGTTGTGGCGACACTGCTCATTGCGCAAGGAGCGGGGCTCGCGGTCGTGCTGGCGGCGGCCGTGATTGGCGCGGCGATCGGCGCCGTGCTCGCGCGGCGTGTCGAGATGACGCAAATGCCGCAGCTTGTCGCCGTGCTGCACAGCTTCGTGGGGCTGGCGGCGGTGCTGATCGGCTTCACCAACTACCTGATGCCGCTTGGCGATATCGCCGGCGCCGAGCTGACCATCCACCTGTGCGAGATCTATCTCGGCGTGTTCATTGGCACGATCACCTTCACGGGATCCATTGTCGCGTTCCTGAAACTGCAAGGCACGATCAGCGGCAAACCGCTCGTCTTGCCCGCGCGGCACCTTCTGAACCTCGCGGTGCTCGCGGCGTGCGTGGCGTTGGGATACCGGTTCCTCACGGCAAACGTGATCACCGACGGCATCACCGCGTTGCTCATCATGATCGTGCTCGCCGCGGCGCTCGGCGTGCATCTCGTGATGGCGATCGGCGGCGCGGACATGCCCGTGGTCGTCTCCATGCTCAACAGCTATTCCGGATGGGCGGCCGCCGCAACGGGCTTCATGCTCAGCAACGACCTGCTGATCACGACCGGCGCGCTGGTCGGCTCTAGCGGCGCGATCCTGAGCTACATCATGTGCCGCGCGATGAACCGCAGCTTCTTGTCGGTGATCCTTGGCGGCTTCGGCGCGGCAAGTGGGACGAGCACGGCGGACGTGGGCGGCGAAGTGGTGGCGACCAGCATCGATGAAGTCTGCACCATCCTGCGCGATGCCTCCGAGGTCATTATCGTGCCGGGTTACGGCATGGCCGTGGCGCAGGCGCAGACGACCATCAGCGACATCACGCGCAAGCTCGAGGCACTCGGCGTGCGCGTTCGCTTCGGCATTCATCCGGTCGCGGGCCGTCTGCCCGGCCATATGAACGTGCTGCTTGCTGAAGCGAAGGTGCCGTATGACATCGTGCTCGAAATGGACGAGATCAACGAGGACTTCCACACCACGGACGTCGTGCTCGTGATCGGCGCGAACGACATTGTGAATCCGGGTGCGCTGGAAGATCCGGGCAGTCCGATTGCAGGCATGCCGGTGCTCGAAGTGTGGAAGGCGCGCACGGTGGTGGTGTCTAAGCGCGGCATGGCGACCGGCTATGCGGGCGTGGACAATCCGCTTTTCTACAAGGACAACACGCGCATGCTGTTCGGCGACGCCAAGACGAGCGTCGACGCGTTGCTGCGCCAGTTGTCGGCCGCCTGATCACAAGACTGGAATCCCATGATCCGCTCACGCAAAGCCAGGATTGTCGCCACGCTCGGTCCCGCGACTTCCGATATCGATACGATCACGCAACTCTTCAACGCGGGCGCGGACGTGTTCCGCCTGAACTTCAGCCACGGTTCTCACGCGGATCACAAGCGCCGCTACGACCTCGTGCGCGAAGTCGAGCGCGTTTCCGGCCGGCCCATTTCCATCCTCGCCGACATGCAGGGTCCCAAGTTGCGGGTCGGCCCGTTTGCCGCGGGCAAGGTGATGCTGGCCGAAGGCGCGGAATTTTCACTCGATACCAACCCCGCACCCGGCGACGTGAATCGTGTGTACCTGCCGCATCCCGAGTTGTTCGAGGTCGTGGCCGCGGGCCAGTCGCTGCTGCTCGACGACGGCAAGCTGCGCCTCGAAGTACTCGATAACAATGGCGAGCGCATCCATACACGTGTGAAGCATGGCGGCGCGTTGTCGGACAGAAAGGGCGTGAACGTGCCGGACACCATCTTGCCCATTCCCGTGCTGACGCAAAAGGATCGCGTCGACCTGGAGTTCGCGTTGTCGCTCGGCGCGGACTGGATCGCGCTCTCGTTCGTGCAGCGTCCTGAAGATCTGGTCGATGCCCGCGAGTTGATAGGCGATCGCGCCGGCCTGATGGTCAAGCTGGAAAAACCGGCGGCGCTGGATCGTCTGGATGAAATCGTCCAGGCGTCCGATTCCGTGATGGTCGCGCGTGGCGACCTGGGCGTGGAACTTCCGCCCGAGCGCGTGCCGGGAGTCCAAAAGCGCATTCTTCGGTCATGCCGCAGCCACGGCAAGCCGGTGATCATCGCCACGCAAATGCTCGAGTCGATGATCGCCGCGCCCGTGCCGACCCGCGCGGAGGCGTCTGACGTGGCTACGGCAATCTACGACGGCGCTGATGCCGTCATGCTTTCGGCGGAATCGGCCAGCGGTGCTTTCCCGGTGCAGGCGGTCGCGATGATGGACCGCATCATCAAGGAAGTGGAGCACGATCCGTTGTATCGCAGCCTGATCGACGCGCAGCATGAACTGCCGCTGAACACGCCGGGCGACGCGATTTGCGCCGCGTTGCGCGATGTTGCGCAAACGATCAACGCGGTGGTCGCGGTGACCTACACCACGTCGGGACACACGAGCTTGCGCGCCGCGCGCCAGCGTCCGGCAGCGCCTATCCTGAGCATTACGCCGAAGCTTGCGACCGCGCGCCGTCTCGCGCTGGTGTGGGGCGTGCACTCCACGGTAAGCCCGGATATTGGTTCCGTCGACGAAATGGTGAGCGCCGCGTGCGGTACCGCTGCGCGGGAAGGCTTCGCGAGCCCGGGCGATCAGGTCGCCATTGCAGCCGGCATGCCGTTCGGCGAATCCGGCACGACAAACCTGCTGCGGATTGCACGCGTTTAGGCACGATGTAATTAAACGCTGCACGTGTACGCGCGCCTGAAAATCGCGCGCCGGCTATGCACGTCCGAATTTTATAAGGCATCCGAAATATATAAGCTTTAACTAATCCAAGGCATAAGAAACTTTCACTTTCGTTAATGGATGAAGGTTGCCATCATGGTTTCAGCCTGAGCAGTCAACGCACCGCATAAGGATGCCGGCGCGCGACGTGGAGACCGTCGCTGTCGCACGGCATGAACGAAACAGCGGCTTTCAACCACGCGCCGAGATATTCGCATCGCCTGAAGCCGGACTGAGGCTTTCGTCCGGCCCGACAGAATTCGTTATTTAAAACAGGAAGAGACCGATGAAAATCTGTGTATATGGCGCCGGCGCGATCGGCGCGTACCTGGGCGCGCAACTCGCTTTAGCCGGCGCGGATGTCAGTTTCGTCGCGCGTGGCCCGCATCTGGCGGCCATGCAGTCGAAGGGCGTGCGGCTGCAGATCGACGGAACCGAGCGGACCGTCAAGGTGCGATGTTCGTCCGACCCACGTGAACTCGGTGTTCAGGACTACGTGATCATTGCGTTGAAGGCGCATTCGGTGCCGGGCGTGGTCGGCGCAATGCAACCGCTGCTGGGTCCCGATACCGCCATCGTCACCGCCGTCAACGGCATTCCCTACTGGTATTTCCACAAGCACGGTGGCGAGTTTGCGGATACCACGCTCGACAGCATCGACCCGGGCGGCGCCCAGTGGAAGCAACTCGGACCTGGGCGCGCGATTGGCTGCGTGGTGTACCCCGCAGCCGAGATCACGGAACCCGGTGTGATCCGCCATGTATATGGCAAAAAATTTCCTATCGGTGAGCCGAGCGGCGAGCGCACCGAGCGGATTCAGAAACTGAGCGAAATCATGGTGGCGGCCGGACTCGACGCGCCCATCCGCGACAATATCCGCGACGAGATCTGGCTCAAGCTGTGGGGCAATCTCTGCTTCAACCCGATCAGCGCCCTGACCCACGCAACGCTCGACGTGATCACGAGCGATCGTGCAACGCGCGATGTATCGCGGACCATGATGCTGGAAGCCAAGTCCATCGCGGAACGTTTTGGCGTGCATTTTCGCGTCGATGTCGAAAAGCGCATTGACGGCGCGGGTGCCGTCGGCGCGCACAAGACTTCCATGCTGCAGGATCTGGAAGCCAATCGTCCGATGGAAATCGACCCGTTGCTGACCGTGGTGCAGGAAATGGGCCGGCTGGTCGGGCAGGCAACGCCGACTATCGATACGGTGCTGGCGCTGATCAAGCTTCGCGAGCAGATTGCGCAGCACGTGCCGGCGCCAGCGCCCGAACCCGCGCCGGTCAGCTGAAAAGGCATGTCGATTTCCTGCAAGGCCATTCGTCGTCAGGTAAGGGAGCGCGCAGCCTCGTTGTGCGTGCTTCCTTCTTTCGAATGATCGAACAGGAGATGCTTCATGACTTATGTCGATGGATTTGTTGCCGCCGTGCCCACGGCCAACCGCGAGGCGTTCCGGCAGCACGCGCAGATGGCCGCGGGGGTTTTCAAGGAGCACGGCGCGCTGAAAGTTGTCGAGTGCTGGGGAGACGATGTGCCGGAAGGCACGCTGACTTCGTTTCCAATGGCCGTCAAGCGCAAGGACGACGAGACGGTCGTGTTCTCGTGGATCCTCTGGCCGTCGCGTCAGGCGCGCGACGACGGCATGAAAGCGGTGATGGCCGATCCGCGCGTGCAGCCCGACAAGAATCCCATGCCGTTCGATGGCAAACGCATGATCTACGGCGGTTTTGAAATGATCGTGGAGGTGTAAGGCGCGGGCCCGGCGCGCGCTGAGCGAGCCGGGCGACACGCTAAGATAGCGCTTCGCCAAGCTCATCGCGCACGCATGATTTCCAGCCAGTACATCAGCCGCATCACATTGCAGCGGGACAAGGTCGAATCGTTCGATGCTTATCCGTTTTCGCTTCCCGCAGTTCGGTCGCTGGACACGCTCGACCTGCATCCGAAGGTGACGTTTTTCGTCGGTGAAAACGGCTCGGGGAAGTCGACGCTGCTGGAAGCGATTGCCGTTTCCATGGGTTTCAACGCGGAAGGCGGCACGCGGAATTTTCGCTTCGATACCCGGTCGTCCCATTCCACGCTCGACGCGTATCTTCGCGTCGCCAAGGGCTTCAAGAAGCCGAGGGACGGATTTTTCCTGCGCGCCGAAAGTTTCTTCAACGTCGCAACGGAAATCGAAAATCTTGATGCCGCCGGCGGCTTTGGCCCCCCGGTCATCAACTCTTACGGCGGGCAGTCGCTGCACGAGCGGTCGCACGGCGAGGCGTTTCTCGCGCTGTTGATGAACCGCTTCGGCGGCAAGGGGCTGTATCTGCTGGACGAACCCGAGTCCGCGCTTTCGCCGCAACGGCAGCTTGCCGCGCTGGCGCGCATCCACGACCTGGCGGGCGACGACTCGCAGTTTGTCATTGCCACGCATTCGCCCGTTCTCATGGCCTATCCGGACGCTTGGATTTACCAGTTCACTGCCGACGGCGTCGCGCGCGTGAATTACGACGACACCGAACACGTCCAGATCATGCGCGCGTTCATGGCGAATCCCGGGCGGATGATCCGCACGCTTCTAGACGATGAAAAGTGATTGCCAGGCATCGGCAAGGATGACCTGAAACGCGTCCGCCCTGGAAAAGACGCGGCGAAGCGCACGGTTTGATCTATAAAACGCAGTTCGCCGCGCAAGTTTTCCAGCCATACGCGTTGCGCGAAAACCGCCGAAAACCCCACGGGACAAGGGCGGACAATTATTAGAAGAATAGATCGAGCGGTGTGGCAGGACCGGGCGTGATGTTTGCGGTAATAAACGCACAACTGCTCATTATTGCTGCCATGTCCCGCTTTGCATCGCCATTTGTTTCGCGTCTTGTCATGCTGCTGAAGGCAGGTTTAGGCAATCTGGGCCAAAGAAACCATGTGGCCGTGCTCTGGCAACGCGTCCAACCGGCCCAAGAAGCCATCCAAACTGATGTGAGCAAGGGGCAAACCGGGGCGGCGTCATGTTGATACAAACCTTTGAAACCCTGGCGACGTGGCTGGCAATATGCGGTTTGCATTTTTCACTGCTGACGCCCGCAGCGCTGGCGCATGCGTTCGGTTCGCTGCTGGGCGTTATGGTGGGCGTTGTGTTGCCGCTTGGGATTGCCGTGAGTGCACACCGGCGACTGGAAGAACTTTAAGCACCCACCGCTTTGCTGCGGCGCGCAAAGCAACGCGCTTGATCTTCGCGCCGCTTGAGGCGCACCATGAAAAACGCTGTCTGTCCTGAGCGAACCAGTGCCCGCCTTTGGAGGCGAAGATGCCGGAAATCAATCAGCAAAGAGTCGTCGAAATTCTTAACGAGATCCTCGAATCGGAACTCGCCGGCGTCGTCCGATACACCCACTATTCATTCCTCGTATTCGGCTTCGGCCGCATTCCCATTGTCGGGTGGTTGAGGGAACAAGCCGACGAATCGCTGCTGCACGCGCAGCAGGCCGGCGAATGGATCACGACGCTCGGTGCGTATCCATCGCTTGAAATCGGACCTTTGCTCGATTCCCATACCTTCGACATAGGCTCCATTCTTCGCGAGTCGCTCGAAAGTGAAAAGATCGCGCTGGGTCACTACCGGGCGTTGCTGGCGCAGGTCGAAGGCCGCTCGATAGCGCTTGAGGAATACGCGCGGCAGATGATTCACGTGGAAGAACTGCACGCGGGCGAAGTCGACAAGATGCTGCGACGGCCCGGCGCCGTCGCCACGCTGCCGGAAGCCGGACTGGCGAAAGATCTGCTGTAGTCCGGCGCTCGAGATTCAGCGCAGCGGCCGGAAAAACGCCCGGATCTCTTCCGCGAGTTCATGCGGCGTTTCCATGGCGGCGAAGTGGCCGCCTCGTGGCATGGTGCTGTATCGCTGAAGGTTGTAGACGCGTTCGATCCACGAGCGCGGCGGCATCGGCAATTCGTGCGGGTAATGCGCAATGCCGGTCGGCGGCAACACGCGTTGTCCGCTCGCAAAATGCACCGGCCGCCGCCGGCTCTCCAGATACATGCGAAACGATGACCCTATCGTGCCCGTGAACCAGTAGATGGAAATGTTCGTCAGCAACGCATCGAGCGAAAACACCCGTTCGACGTCGCCGCCGCAATGGCTCCATCCGCGGAATTTCTCCACTATCCACGCCGCCAGACCCGCTGGCGAGTCATTCAGCCCAAACGCGAGCGTCTGAGGTTTGGTGCCCTGTATGTGCCCGTAGCCGCCTTCCGCGTCGGCCCAGGTTTTGGCTGTATCTAGAAATTGCGTTTCTTCCGGCGAAAGCGGCGTCTCACCGTTATCCAGCGGCGGCCGATACGACCCCGGAATGTAATTCAGATGAAGCCCGGCCACGTTTTCCGGATTCTGGAACGCCAGCCACGTGGACACGCTCGAACCCCAGTCGCCGCCTTGCGCGCCGAACCGTTCGTAGCCAAGACGCTTCATCAGCGCTGCCCACAGGCGCGCGACCTCGAACGGTCCCGTGCCCGGCGCGCATGGCGCGGACGAAAATCCATATCCGGGCAGCGACGGCACCACGACGTCAAACGCATCGCGCGGATCGCCGCCGTGGCTGGCGGGATCGGCGAGAAGGGGAATGATTGCCTCCATTTCCATGAACGATCCCGGCCAGCCATGCGTGAGGATCAGCGGCAACGGCGCCGGCCCATTTCCCCGCCGATGCACGAAGTGAATGGTTTTATCGTCTATACCCGTGGTGAATTGCGGCAGCGCGTTGAGCCGCGATTCCTGAGCGCGCCAGTCGAACGAATTTCGCCAATAGTCGACAAGGCGCCTGAGGAACGCCTCATCCGTTCCTTCGCTCCATCCCGAATCCGCAAGACTGTGCGGCCAGCGCACGCGAGACAAGCGCTCCTGAAGATCGTGCAGCGCGCTATCGGAGATGGCTATCTGAAAAGGCGTGACGTTCATGGCAGCACCGAAGTTGGTTTTCGTTGCCGCCGATGCTACTGCAGTTCCGCAATTACCGTCCCGGCACACGTCTGGAAATCCCACGGCCGTGCTATGGTATCCGGCTCGATTTCGCGTTATTCGAGTGATCGGGCACGCCATTTCACCCACGAAATACTCTGGACGTTTTATGAAAAAAGTTTCGCTTTTGCTTTCGATGGTCTTGATCGCTTCATCGGCGTATGCCGCCGCCGCTACGGAAACGCTGCCTTCGGGCGTGACCGTCACGCAACTGAAGGCGGGTACGGGCGCACAGCCCACTGCCGCCGATACGGTCACGGTGAACTACCGCGGCACGCTCGCGGACGGCACCGAATTCGACTCATCGTATAAACGCGGCACGCCGGCTTCGTTCCCGCTTGGACGCGTTGTTCCGTGCTGGACCCAAGGCCTTCAAAAGATGAAAGTCGGCGAGAAGGCCAAGCTGGTTTGCCCGCCGGCCACGGCTTATGGCGATCGCGGCGTGGGCGCCATTCCGCCGAACAGCACGCTGACCTTTGAAGTGGAACTGCTGAAGATCGGCAACTGAGCGCGGCGCGTCAAGCTGCATTGGGCGGTTCGCCTGCGCGGTGTTTTTTTCGGAAGACGCGCGCGGTGGACCGTACATCCAGGGCAAAGATGCCCTAGGCCGCCGACCGGTCCATCGTGATGCTTTTCGCGCGTTTCTGAAGTTCCGTCAGCAGGCGTCGCACCCTTTGCTGCTGGACGACCAGCAGGTTGCTTTCATCGACAAGCGCCTGGATACGGCTTTGCCAGTAATCAGGGTCCATGCCGTGAACGGCGCCAGCCGGGCTGTTTTTCACGATCGTGCGGATCATGCGCTCCAGATGGTCGAGTCGCTGATCGGCTAAACTCGCCGGCAGCAGATTTTCGGTTCCGGGCCGCGGCGTTTTCTTCTGGGCGTTCATACCAATACCTCGTCGACCTTTACCGGCCGCACCGTTTCTAACGGGGCCGTGATAGTGCCTTGTTCGATTATTGCGCGGCGCCGCCGAGCGATTCGTGCAGCGCGCGCCCAGCGGTCGACGAAAAATGGAGACCGCTGCGCGATTTTTAGCGCGAACCTACGATTCCCACGCTTGCCGCCGTAAACACTTGGGTCGGCGTGAGATGGGGAGATGGAAGGTGATTCAATAACTCAACCATAGCGCGGCGGTTTTGCTCCGCTTTACCCCACGTCTCAGTTTTCAAAATTAAATTGGCGACGCCCCGGCGTGCGCCTATTTTTGATTCACCAGGACCCGCCCAGGCGCTCAACGCACATGTCATCGCCCTTCCTTCCAGACGACGCGCTTTCTGCCGGCATTACCCGCAACACGTTCAGTACGCACGGCGTGGCGAGGACCGGCCAGTTGCTCGCATGGCGGGAACGGGTCGGGCACGTGGTGGACGTGCCGCCCGCAAAGTCGCAACTCGCCGATGGTTTTCGCGGTCGTATCGATAAATACGTGGCCGGCGACATCGTCTTTACGGATTCACGCACGGACGCGCTCACGCTTGAGCGCTCGGTGGCGAGAGTTTCCGCCGACATGCGTCGCGACTACGTGTTCCATCTGTTCGTGGAAGGCGGCGTGGGCCAGGTTTCGGGCACGCCCACCAAACGCAGCGCGGCAAATTCATCGGGCGGAATGATTGCGTTCGATCTGGATCAGCCGTTTCGCGTCGAGCGTCCCGCTTGCCATGTGCTGACACTTTTTGCGCCGAAAGCAGTGGTGGACGCCGCGTTTCCCGGAGCGGACTCAATCCACGGCCGCATCGTGGGGCAAGGCTCGCCGCTGACCCAGCTCGTTTTCGACCACGCCAACGCGCTCGCGCGCCATCTGCCGCGCATGAGCGCCGTGCAGGCCCAGGGCGAGCTGGACGCCGCCACGCAACTGCTGATTGCCGCGTTTCGCAAGCAGGTGCGTCTCTCCGGCGACACTCGCGCGGCGGTCCAGGTCGCTGTGCTGGGCCAGGTGCGCAGATACATTGAGGCAAATCTGCATCAGCCGGAGCTGTCGCCGTCGAGCGTGGTCGAAGCGCTGCAACTCAAGCGCGCGACGATTTATCGATGGTTCGAGCATGAAGGCGGCCTGGGCGCGTACATCCGCAACCGGCGCTTGCGGGAAGCGGCCGGCGAGCTGGTGCGCTTTCCCAACCTGCAAGTCATCGATATTGCCTACGGGCTGGGTTTCAGGAGTGCGTCGGATTTCACGCGCGCGTTCCGGCGCGCTTACGGCATGAGTCCGCAGGATGCGCGCGTGCGCGCCTTCGAGTTGCAGCGCGCGGGCACACCCGGCGTGTTGTCGCCGTACGGGCCGGGCGGAAAATAACTCAGCGCGAGATCAACGCGCGGGCGCCGGAAAGCGCCACAGCGCGAACAGCGTGACGCATGTCGCGGCGACCAGATACCACGCGGGCAACATCGGATTGTTGGTTGCAGCGATCAGCCACGTCACGATAAGCGGCGAAAATCCGCCGAAGAGTGTCACGCCGAAGCTGTACATCATCGAAAGCGCGGCGGCGCGGTGCGAAGGCGCAAACGCTTCCAGCATCATGACCGTGCTCGCGCCCGCGTTGTTGAGCGCCAGAGCCACGTACGCCAGGATGATCGCCGTCGCGGCGGCGTCGCTCACGCCCGTCTTGAGCGCGAGAAACGTGGGATACGTCAGCACGAGGCAGATCGCGAGCATCAGGTACTGAATCGGCTTGCGGCTCGCCTGCCGGTCGGCAACCCGCGCGACGAGCGGATTGACGACCAGGATCACGAGGCCGGAGAGACTGGCGATCAGGAGACTGATCGCAGCCGGCCTGTGCAGCGTGCGCACCAGATAGCTCGGCATATAAAACACGGTGATATAGATGCCAACCGACGGCGCGGCCATCATCAGCGTGCCGTAGCAGAGCGTGCGCGCGTGTTGCCTGAAGATGGTGGTGAAACGCGGCCGTTCGGGCGCGTTGATGGTGACGGATGGCATGCGCCGCCGCAAATACCATCCCACCGGACCGATAAAACCGCCGAGCACGAAGGGAATGCGCCAGCCCCAGTCGTGCATGGCTTCGGGTGAAAGCAGCGCGGTGGTGATCGCGCCGACCAGCGCGGCCGCGAACGCCGCCGCGCCCTGGCTCGCGCCGCGCCAGCTTGTCAGATAACAGCGCCGGTCGTGCGGCACGGATTCCATCAGCACTGCCGACGCCGGGCCGATCTCCCCGCCCGCGGCGAGCCCTTGCATCAGCCGCGCGATCACCATCAGCCACGTTGCAGTGACGCCAATGGACGCGACAGTCGGCAGGCACGCGATCAGCCATGTGCCGAGCGTCATGAGCGTGATCGACCACGTCATGGCAGTTTTGCGCCCGCGCGTGCCTGCCACATGGCCAATAAACATCGCGCCGAGCGGACGCATGACAAAACCCGCGCCAAACGTTCCCAGCGAAAGCAGGAGCGAGGAGAGCGGATTATTGGACGGAAAGAACAGCCGGCCGATAATCAGCGCCGAAAAGCTGTAGACCGTAAAGTCATAGGCAACGAACGCGTTGCCTATGATCGTCGCGACGACAATGCCCCCGGGCTTCGTGCCGAAAGGCTGGCCGGACGGCTGCGTTGATTCGTTACCTGCTGGTTGCATGCGCGCGGTGCTTTGGGTGTCTGAACGTCAACGCGCGATGATAAGCGGGTTTTCGCATCGACACCCGCACGATAAAAAAATCAACTGTTCAAGCTAACGATTTCGCGAGGTTGTCGAATTCCGCGAGCCATGACGTGCGCCACGTTTCGCGCGTGGCTGGGTCGATCCACGCGCCGTCGATGCCATTGATCATGAAGCCGCGCAGATCATCCAGACCAAAACCGAAGTGGCTGAACATCAGTTCCCAGGCTTCGCTCGGATTTACCTTGTGCAGCGTGGGATCGTCGGTATTCGGATGAATCTTCAGGCCCAGTTCCGGCATCCGGCGAATCGGATGCCGCTCGGCCCAGTGCTCCGGCGGCAATGTGCGCAAATAGTACGAGTTGGTCGGCACCACGGTGAAGACAATGCCGCTCGCGGCGTACTTCGCCGCGAGCGCGGGATTATCGACAATCGTATAGCCGTGATCCAGCCGGTCCACTTTCAATAACTCGATAGCCGTTTCCACGTTGCGCCACGGCATGCCGAATTCGCCCGCGTGCGCGGTCGTTCGGAACCCCGCTTCGCGCGCATTGCGATACGCCTTCCAGAACAATTCCGGCGGCCGGTCGTTCTCGCGATAATCAATGCCGATGCCGGCGACTTCATCGGCGCGATGCGCTTTCATCCATTCGACCAACGCCACTGCTTCGTCCGGATCGGCTTCGCGGTCAATGCTCGGAATCAGCCGGGCCGACATGCCGAAGTCGCGCGACGCGTCGCGGATCGCCTGGACAATGCCCGCCTGCGCATCGCCGTATTCAATTTTCGATACACGCACCGTTCCTGTCGGATTCCAGAAAAACTCGGCATGGCGCACGTTATGGGCGGCGGCGTCCTCGAGATATTCATACGTGATCCGATGCAGGTCGTCCGGGCCCGTGAGAAGGTATTCGTCGAGCGCACGCAGCACGCGCAACACGCCGACAGGCTTGTCGCCGCGCGTATAAAACGCATCGATTTCGGCGCGCTTGATCGGCGCACGGCTCTTTTGCGCGAGCGCCACGAACGTCTCGTGGCGGACCGCGCCCAACAGATGGCAATGCAGTTCGGCCTTCGGAATCGCCTTGAAAAATGCGCGGTGCGCATCCGTGATTTCTATTCCCGTGCGTGAAGCCGGCACGTTGCCGTATGTCTCGTTCGTTTCTTTCATGGTTCCCGGTACTAGCGGTGATGCGAAAATTAATGATGCTTGACTACGGTCCAGAAGTAATACCCAAGCGGAATGGCCAGCACGACGAGACCCCACGGCACTTCCTTGAAGCGTCCGGCGAGCAGTTTCACGATCACAAAACACAGCAGGCCGCCCGCAATGCCCGTGCCGAAACTGTTCGACATCAGCGTGAGCAGGACCATGGAAAGGACCGGGAAAGCGTCGGTGAAATCATCGAAATGCGCGTGGCGGATGGTGCTGAACATCGACAGGCCAATCAGGATCAGCGCGGGCGCCGTGGCTTCTTTCGGGATCGCGAGCGCGACCGGCACGAACAGCAGCATCAGCGCGAACATGGCCGCCGCCGCGAGCGACGAAAGCCCGCTGCGTCCGCCCGCTTCCACGCCCGCCGCGGATTCGACCAGCGCGGTCAAGGCCGGAATGCCGAGCACGGGACCGAGCGTGGCCGCGATCGAATCGACCAGGAATGGGCGATTGATGTTCGGCAGGTTGGCGTTTGCATCGAGAAGATTGGCTTTTGCGCCGACCGCGAGCGTCGTGCCGAGGGTCGAGAAAAACTCGGCGGCGAAGAACACGAACAAATACGGAATGGCCGCGACTGTCAGCGCGCCCGGAATGTCCAGCTTGAACGCGACCGGCATGATGTCGTGCGGCAGGGAGATCATGGTCGACGGCAGATGCGTGACGCCGAGCGGCACGCCCGCAGCCGCGGCAATCAGGATTGCCCAGAGAATCGCGCCGGGGATTTTCCGGCCCTGCAGCACCACGGCGGCCGCCAGTCCGATCAACGCCACAATTGTGCCGGGACGCGAAAAGTCGCCGAGCGCGAGCGCATTGGTCCTGGCGTTCGCGATCACCATGCCCGCGTTGCGAAATCCCAGCACCGCGATAAACAACCCGATCGATGCACCCAGCCCCAGCTTGATCTGCTGTGGAATCAACCGCACGACAAGGCTTCGTGCCCCGACCAGCGTGAGAATCAGGAACAGCAGTCCGGAGACGAATGCAATGCCCAGTCCGGTTTGCCATGCGACATGTTCGGTGGCGGCAAGCGTCACGCCGAGGATCACGGACCCGCCAATGCCCGGCCCGACAATGAACGGCAGGTTCGTATAAAGCCCCATCAGGACCGTGCTCAGGACGAACACGATGATGGTCGAGGTCGTCGCCGCGCCGCGATCCATGCCGCCGGTGGCAAGCAATGACGGGATCACGACGAGCAGATACGCCGCCGCGAGAAACGACGTGATGCCCGCGAGCGTCTCGACGCGCACGCTGGTCTTGCGCTCGCTCAATGCAAAGCGGCGATCCAGCCAGCCGCCCGGCTTGTGGGTTACGGTTGCATCGGGAGAAGCCATCGAAGATTCCTTGTTCACTATTTTTTCCTTGAGCGCGGGCCGGCGCACACGCGTTTTATACTGCGGCGCATCTATCCAACTGGTAGCGCTTCATGTCCGATCGTTCAGGCCCGTTGCCCGCGCTGACCTTGCGGCAAGTGCAGTACTTCGTCGCGCTCGCGCATGCGCGCAGCTTCACGCAAGCCGCACAGTCGCTCTCGCTCACGCAACCCGCGCTGACCGCCGCGATCCGTCAGATCGAATTCCTGCTCGGCGGGCCGCTGTTTCTGCGCTCCGCGCATCGCCTGACGCTCACCGACGCGGGCGCGAGCATCCTGCCGCTCGCCGAGCGCTTGCTGAACCACGCGCGCGGCACCTTCGACGACATGGCGAGCACGTTCCTGGAACGGCTGCAGACGGTGCGCATTGCGATGATTCCATCCGTGGCGGGACGCTTGCTGCCCGTGCTCAACGCCTTTCGCGAACAGCGGCCCGCGCTGCGCTTCACGCTTACCGACTTGCCGAACACGGCGCTGATCGACGCCGTGCGCGACGGCGTGGCGGATATCGGCATTGGCGTGCACGAGCCGGAAGCGAACCACGAAGCCCTGCGTTTCAGGGATGTCTTCGAGGACGAGATCGTGGTCGTCGTGCGGCGTGACGACCCGCTCGCGAAGCTCAAGACCGTGCCGTGGAAAAAGCTCGTAGGCCGCGATCTTGCCGTGTTCGTGCGCGGCAGCGTGAGCGATACCTTGCATAGAACCAGTGGCGACGAAAAGCTGCGTCTCTCGGTGACCTACACCATGGAATACACCGAGCCGCTGTATGCGTTGGCGCGCAACGGGCTCGCGATCGCGGTCATGCCGAGTCTTTACACCCTGCATCTGCACGACCCCGAACTGATCGCGCTGCGGCTCGATAAACCTCGCGTCACCCGCGCCATTGCGCTGATTTCCCTGGCAGGCGTCGACCGCGGCCCGCACGTAAAAGCGTGTTGGGACTTTGTCGCCGCGCACATTTAAGCTCTACGCGGCTCAAGGCAACGTCGCAATGCTGGCGCGCAGCGCGGCGTAGAACGCGTCGGCATCGACATCCGTGATCCACGTCGCGTTGGGCGTCCGCCCGCTATGTCCCGACCAGTCGACGACCGTTTCACCCAGCGTCCATTGGCCGGTTGTTTCGACCACCACGTTCACCAGCTTGCCTTTGAACAGGCTCGGATCGACCAGATAACCTGCCGCGGTGGGATCGTACATCGGCGCTTCTTCCACGCCCCGGCGGCCTTTCTGGTACTTCACTTCGGCCGCCATGATGTCCGCGACAATCGTGCCGCAGCGGTTGCCAATCGCGCGGATCGGCGCGATGCGAGCCGGCGTGATCGGCGCTTTCACGGCGACATCGCGCGGCAGCACGACAATCGGAACGCCGCTCGAGAACACGATGCTCGCCGCTTGCGGATCGACATACACGTTGAATTCGGCGGCCGGCGTGATGTTGCCGCGCTCGAAGAACGCGCCGCCCATCAGCACGATTTCGCACAGCGCGTCGCGAATTTCGGGCGCTTCGGTCAGCGCGGTCGCAATGTTCGTGAGCGGTCCGATCGCGCACAGCGTGACGCTTTTCGGCGGCGCGGCTTTCAAGGTATCGATGAGATACGCCACCGCGTGCTGGCCGCCAAGCGCGCCGAGCGGCTCGTGCAGTTCGACGCCTTCCAGCCCGGTCTTGCCGTGCACGTTCGCGGCGGTAATCAGTTCGCGCATGAGCGGACGCGGGCAGCCCGCATAGACGGGCAGTGTTTTCGTGGCGCCCGCCCAGTCGCGGATGATGCGCGCGTTGCGCTCCGTCAGGTTCAGCGGCACATTGCCCGCCACGGCGGTCAACGCGCGCACGTCGAGCCGGTCGCGCGCGCCGAGCGCGAACAGGATGGCGATGGCGTCGTCCTGACCCGGATCGCAGTCGATGATCACCGTGCGGCGCTCGCCCGCCGCATGCGCGAGCGGGTTGAACAAAGCTGAAGCGCTCAGCGCAGCCGATGCCTTCAGGAAACTGCGTCGGGTAAAACTCGAAGTCTGGCTCATGTTCAGAATACGTGGCGCATGCCGAGGGTGGCGACCAGTTGGCGCGTGGTCGTGGAGCGCGCGAAGGCGAAGATCTGCGCGTGCTGCGCGTCCCCGGCGGCTTGCTGGCCGATCACGGTCAATGCCACGTCCGTGCGCTTCGAGAGGAAATAGTCGGCCTGCAAGTTGACCTGATGCCACGCGGGCTTCTGGTTGATGACGTCGTACTTGCCGTCCGTGTAGCCGTACGCCGCGCCGAGGAACAGCGAAGGCGTCATGGTGTACACCACGTTCACGCCGAAGTTCTGCAAGTGCAGGTGCGAGTTGTCGAGGTAATCGTAATGGACATCGGTGAAAAGCGCTGCGAACTGGGCCTTGCCGATTGTGTAGAAACCACCCGTGCCGGCAATGCGCTGCTTCTTCGCGAACACCGAGGGATTGGTCGCGCTTTTATCGAAGATCAGGATGGGCGACGAATAATCGTTCGAGATCGCGCCGTCGGAATTCGTGCTGCTGAACGGATGGTTGTATTGCGCGTAGACCGCACTCCAGCGCAGCGGACCATGCTCGTAACCAATGCCGAAGCTGTAGGCGTTGTTGTCGCCGAAACCGGTTGAATTGCTGAAGCCGTAAATGGCCGTTGCCTTCAGCCCGCGATAATCGGGGCTCACGTATTTCACCGAATTCTGGATGCGGATGTCGTTGTAGCCGTTGTCGTTATCGCCAATATTCACGCCGTTGCTCGCAATGATCACCGGGCCAATGTAGTCGTGAATGGCGTCGTACTGGCGGCCGAGGGTCAGCGTGCCATACTTTTTATCCGATAGACCCACGGCGGCGAGGCGGCCGAACTCGCGGCCATTTTGCGCGGCCGTGCCGGTCATGATGTTGAATCCGTTTTCCAGCTGGAAGATCGCGCTCAAGCCGCCGCCCAGGTCCTCACGCCCCTTCAGGCCCCAGCGCGGATTCTGATTCGTGCCGCTCAGCGCCTGATACGCGTTGTGTCCGCCCTGGTTCGTCGCGAAGCCGATTCCCCCTGAAATCAGGCCATAGAGCGTGACGCTGCTTTGCGCATACGACGTGGCGGTGAACGCGCCGAGCATTGCGAGAGGAGCAAGCTTGAGTAGTTTCATGGTGGTCCGATGAGCGTGTGAAATGTGTTCGTCGCGCCTTTTTGGGTTCGTGGCGCCTGGCGAGTGCATCGGACTGTACAAAGCTGAAAACCATAAAAATAATTATGAATTTTTATGATCCCATCAAATGGATTTATACGAGGGGCGTGACGCATCCGCTTGGGCGGTGCGTTTTAGATCTTTAGACCCGCGCGGGTCTATGTGCCGCAGGTGTCATGCAAGGCGGCGTTGCGGGCTCGATCACCCCGGCAACGTCCCGCCTTCCGAAATCGGCTTCACGGTTGTCATGGTCCGCTCGGCGAGCACCGCGTCGCGCTTCGCCATCAAATGCGCGCGCATGATCTCGGCCATGCGCTTTCCATCGCGTGATTCGAGGGCTGCAATCATGGCTTCATGATCCCGGATCGCGCTGTCCCACTTCGTGGTCTGGAAATTCGAGCGGAACCGCAGCGCCTGCAACCGCCGGTTCACCGATACATACGTCTGCCGCAACGCGGAGTTCCGCGCGGCGTTGTTGATCTTGTCGTGGATAGCCTGATTGCGGCTGTAGTACCCGGAAAGATCGTTCTGCTCGCGGCAGGCGAGCATGGCGTAGTGCAACGCCTTGATGTCGCTGAGTTCGGCAGGCGTGATGCGCTCGCACGCGAGTTCCCCCGAAAACGCTTCGAGTCCGCCCATCAGTTCGAACGTCTCGCGAATCTCCGCGTCGCTCATCTGTGAAACCGATGCACCCCGGTTCGGCAGGATGTCGATCAAACCCTCCGACGCAAGGACCTTCAACGCCTCGCGCAACGGCGTGCGCGAAATGCCGAGCGTCTCGCACAGCGTGCGCTCGTTCAACTTCATGCCCGGCGCAAGCAGCCCTTCCACGATGAAATTGCGCAGGTGATCGACCACCGTGTCGTGCAGACGTTGCCGCTCGACTCTGGGAAGCGTGAATTCGCGATCCGCGACGCGATCATTTTGCATGCAATACCTCTAGTCATTCTGTTGACGCGATTTTACCGCGCCGCTCCCAGAAAACCCTAGGGACGGGTTTTCACCTAAGAAAAACAAGCATTTATCGCTTTCAGTCGATGCAACGCTGCGTTAGAGTATTTTGCATGCAAAATTCAAAGGACGCATCATGTTGAAGCTCGATTTCCATCCCGCCGGTCGCCATTTCCTGCAGATTCCTGGGCCGAGCCCCGTGCCCGACCGCATCCTGCGCGCGATGAGTTATCCGACCATCGACCATCGCGGGCCGGAATTCGGTGCGCTCGGGCTGAAGGTGCTCGACGGCATCAAGGCGATCTTCAAGACCGCGCAGCCCGTGGTGATCTATCCCGCGTCGGGCACGGGCGCATGGGAGGCGGCGCTCTGCAACACCCTCAGCCCCGGCGACACGGTGCTGATGTTCGAGACCGGCCATTTCGCGACGCTGTGGAAAAAAATGGCCGAAAACCTCGGACTCAGGCCGGAGTTTCTCGGTTTGCCCGGCATTGAAGGATGGCGGCGCGGCGTGCAGGCCGACCTGATCGAAGCCCGTTTGCGCGAAGACACGCAGCACGTGATCAAGGCGGTCTGCGTTGTGCACAACGAGACATCGACGGGCGTCACGTCGGACATCGCGGCGGTGCGCCGGGCGATCGACGCGGCGGCCCACCCGGCGCTGTTTCTCGTCGATACGATTTCCGGGCTCGCTTCAGCGGATTACCGGCATGACGAATGGGGCGTGGACGTCACCGTGTCCGGCTCGCAAAAAGGGTTGATGCTGCCGCCGGGGATCAGCTTCAACGCGGTATCGAAGAAGGCGATCGAGGCAGGCAAGACGGCCACGCTGCCGCGCGCGTTCTGGGCGTGGGATGAAATCATCGAGATGAACAAGAGCGGTTACTGGCCGTACACGCCTAATACGAACTTGTTATATGGCTTGTCGGAAGCGCTCGAGATGATTGGCGACGAAGGCCTCGACAACGTCTTTGCGCGTCACCAGCGGCTGGCGGCGGCGTGCCGCGCGGCGGTGAACGCGTGGGGCCTCGAGATCCAGTGTGCCGATCCGGCTGTGTATTCGCCGGTGCTGACGGGCGTGATGACGCCTGAAGGCGTGGACGCCGACGCGATCCGCAAGCTGATCTACGAGAAGTTCGACATGTCGCTGGGTACGGGACTCGGAAAGCTGAAGGGCCGCATGTTTCGCATCGGGCACCTTGGCGACTGCAACGACCTCACATTGATGGCGACGCTTTCAGGCTGCGAGATGGGTCTCAAGCTGGCAGGCGTGAAACTCGCGGCAAGCGGCGTGCTCGCGGCAATGGACTACCTGACGAACAACGCCGCGGCGCCCGCCTTGAAAGCGGCTGCCTGAGAATACGCCAGAGCGATGCTGACCCGATCCCCCGAAGCACTCGTCCAGCCGATCCACCTGATGCCGGAATCGGCCAGGGCCACGCTTTCTCCGCTCGCCGCGCGATTGCGCCGTGAGCTGAAAGGCGACGTGCTGTGCGACCGCGCGGCGCGCGGCCGTTATGCGACCGATGCGTCGATCTATCAGATCATGCCGATGGGCGTTGTCGTGCCACGCGACCAGGCCGACTTGCTGCTCGCGCTGGACATAGCGCGCGACGCCCGTGCGCCCGTGCTCGCACGCGGCGCGGGAACGAGCCAGTGCGGGCAGACGATTGGTGAAGCGCTGGTTATCGATACAAGCAAGTGGCTCAACAACATTGTCGATTTCGACGCCGAAGCGCGCACCGTGACAGTGGAACCGGGCGTGGTGCTGGATCATCTGAATGCGTGGCTCAAACCACATGGCTTGTGGTTTCCCGTGGATGTATCGACAAGTGCGCAGTGCACGATCGGCGGCATGGCGGGCAACAATTCGTGCGGCTCCCGTTCCATGGAATACGGGATCATGGTGCACAACATTGCGTCCATCGACGCCGTGCTGGCTGACGGTCATCAAGCGGCGTTCGGCGCGTTGAGCGCGATGTCTCCGGATGCGCGCATGCGCTCCCTGATTGAAGGCATACAACGCATCGCACAACGCGAACGCGATGAAATTCGCGAGCAGGTGCCGAAGGTGTTGAGGCGCGTGGCGGGCTACAACATCGATCTCTTCGATTGCCAAAGCCCGTTGCCCTTCAGCGCCAATGGCGAACCGAACCTCGCGCATCTGCTGGTTGGCTCGGAAGGCACGCTCGCGTTCAGCCGGCGCCTCACGTTGAAGCTCTGGCCGCTGCCGGAGCACAAGACGCTGGGCGTCGTGAATTTCCCGACGTTCTACGACGCAATGGACATGACGCAGCACATCGTCAAGCTGGGTCCGGTTGCGGTGGAACTTGTCGATCGCACCATGATCGATCTTTCGATGTCCAATCCGGCGTTTCGACCGGTCATTGAAAAGGCGCTGGTGGGTCAGCCGCAAGCGGTGTTGCTGGTCGAGTTTGCAGGCGCCGATAAAGCCGTGCAACTCGCCAAGCTTGCGCAGCTTGTTGAACTGATGGGCGATCTCGGCTTGCCCGGTTCGGTTGTCGAGATGCCCGAGGCCGCACAGCAAAAGGCCTTATGGGAAGTGCGCAAGGCCGGGCTCAATATCATGATGAGCATGAAGGGTGACGGCAAGCCGGTGTCGTTCATTGAAGATTGCGCGGTGCCGCTCGAGCATCTCGCGCAGTACACAACACGTCTTACCGAGGTCTTTCACAAGCACCATACCGAAGGCACGTGGTACGCCCATGCGAGCGTGGGCACGCTGCACGTGCGGCCGATTCTGGACATGCGCCGCGACGGCGCGCAAAAGATGCGCGCGATCGCGGAAGAAGCGTCGGCGCTGGTGCGCGAATACAAGGGCGCTTATTCGGGCGAACACGGCGACGGTTTGTGTCGTGGCGAATGGGTCGCATGGCAGTACGGACCCCGAATCAATGAGGCCTTCCGCGAGATCAAGACGTTATTCGATCCCGAGAACCGCATGAGTCCGGATCGCATCGTGAACCCGCCGAAGATGGACGACGCGAGCAACTTCCGTTTCCCGCCGTCGTACCGTGAACGGGCGCTCAAGACGCAACTCGACTGGTCGCAATGGAACGTGACGCGTGATCCGCTGACCGGCGACGAAACGCCGGAGGGTACTGGCGACGACCGCACCGGCGGTCTCGCGAAAGCGGTCGAGATGTGCAACAACAATGGCCATTGCCGCAAGTTCGATGCAGGCACGATGTGCCCGAGTTACCGGATCACAAAGGACGAGCAGCATGTGACGCGTGGCCGCGCGAATACGTTGCGGCTCGCGATCAGCGGGCAACTCGGCGACGAAGGGCTCGCAAGCCAGGACGTGAAAGACGTGCTCGATCTGTGTGTGTCGTGCAAGGGCTGCAAGCGCGATTGCCCGACGGGCGTCGACATGGCGAAGATCAAGATCGAGGCGCGCGCTGCGTGGACCTTGAAGAACGGATTGCGCTTGCGCGATCGGCTGGTGGGATTCATGCCGCGTTACGCGCCTTATGCGAGCCGCGTGCCTTCGTTGTTCGGTTCGGTGGAACGTCTGCCGCGGGTCGCCGGCTGGCTCAAGACGCGTCTTGGCCTTGCGCCTGAACGCGCGTTCCCGAAGTTCGTTGCAGCGTTTTTATCGACGGCTGAACAGCCTTTGCCGCCCTCGGTCAATGGCAAGGAAGTGCTGCTGTTCGTCGATACTTTCAACAACTACATGGAGCCGGACAATGCACGCGCGGCCAAGCAGGTGCTGGAGGCCGCGGGTTATACCGTCCATCTGAACCTGAAAGACGGCGAACGTCCGCTGTGTTGCGGACGCACGTTTTTGTCGGCGGGAAAAGTCGATGAAGCGAAAGCCGAAGCGCGCCGCACGCTCGATACGCTGCGGCCGTTCATTGAACGCGGCGTGCCTGTCGTGGGTCTCGAACCTTCGTGCCTGCTGTCATTTCGCGATGAATTCCTCGACTATGGCTATGGCGAGGAAGCGCGCAAGCTCGCGCAGACATCGTTCCTGTTCGAAGAATTCCTGGTGAAGGAAAAACAGGCGGGGCGCTTGCGGCTTTCGTTGAAATCGATCGCCAATCCAAAGGCGCTCGTGCACGGCCACTGTCATCAAAAAGCATTCGATGTATTTCGCCCGGTTCAGGCCGTGCTTGGCTGGATTCCTTCGCTGGAAGTGCAGGTGATCGAATCGTCGTGTTGTGGAATGGCTGGCAGTTTTGGCTATGAAGCAGAACACTACGCGGCGTCCAAAGCGATGGCCGAGTTGTCGCTCCTGCCTGCCATACGCAAGGCGGCAGGCGCGCTGATTGTTGCCGACGGCACCAGTTGCCGCCATCAAATAGCCGACGGAACGAATGCGAAGGCAATGCACGTTGCCCGCGTTCTTGCGTCCGCGCTAAAGAATTCTTGAAAGCCGGAATCGCTTCGTACACATAGCGGACGTATTCAGAAGTTCGCGCACTGGAGACAAGCATGACACGACCGCGCAAGCCCAGGATTCGCAGCACCGCTGCCATACCCAACCACTAAGGCTTTTCGAAGTTCCGGATGCAGTTCGCTTCAGGCGCTCCAGGGCGTCGCGATGAAGCACGCACTAATCAAGGAGACGATGATGTTCCGTCGAGCTACGACGCGCGTTTTGCTACTGCTGTGCGCCATGTATTTCATCACGTATGTCGACCGTGTAAACGTCAGTACCGCGGCCTCGCAGTTCGGCGCGGAACTGCATTTGTCGCATACGCAGATCGGTTTTGTTTTCTCTGCATTCGCTTATCCGTATCTCGTGTTCCAGATCATCGGCGGATGGGTTGGCGACAGGTTCGGGCCGCGTCGGACACTCGCTGTATGCGCCGTGATCTGGGCGGGCGCAACGGTCATGACGGGACTGTCCGGCGGGTTCATATCACTGATCATTGCGCGCTTGCTGCTTGGACTGGGCGAAGGTGCGACATTCCCGACCGCCACGCGCGCCATGTCGAACTGGATGCCCGCCGATAAACGCGGCTTTGCCCAAGGCGTCACGCACGCGGCATCGCGCATTGGCAACGCCGTTGCGCCGCCGTTGATCGTGTGGCTGATGATTGCGACAAGCTGGCGCGGCGCGTTCATTGTGACGGGGATCGTGAGCTTTCTTTGGGCGGTCGTGTGGATCTTCTATTTCCGCGATAACCCGCGCGAGCACAGCGCCATTACCGACGCCGAGTGCGAGACGCTTTCATCGTTCTCCGGCGTGAAGCAGAGAACGCCCGTGCCGTGGCGTGCGTTGCTCGGACGCATGGCGCCGGTCACGGCCGTCTACTTCTGCTATGGCTGGGTGTTGTGGCTCTTCCTTGGATGGATTCCGCAGTACTTCCTTCACAACTACCACATGCAGTTGGGCAAGTCCGCGCTCTTTGCTTCAGGCGTTTTCTTTGCGGGCGTGCTGGGCGACTGGCTGGGTGGATCGGTGACGGATCGCATCTTGCGGCGCAGTAAGAACCTTCGCCTCGCGCGCAATGTGATGGTCGGCGTGTGCATGTTGCTGACGCTGCTTTCGCTTGCGCCAATCATGCTCGTGTCCAACATGTCGATCACGTTGGCGGCACTGTGCCTGAGCGGCGGCTTTTTCTTCAACGAAATGACGATCGGACCGATGTGGGCCGTGCCCATGGACATCGCGCCGAAACACGCGGGCACCGCCAGCGGCATCATGAATTCGGGCTCGGCGTTGGCTGCGATCATCAGCCCGGTTGCAGGCGGGTTTCTTATTGATCGGACGGGGAACTGGAACCTGCCGTTCACGGTATCCATGATCCTGATGGCGGTTGGCATCGTGCTCTCGTTCACCATGCGGCCGGACCGGATGCTCGCGGACGTACCCGCCGGCGGCGAGAACGCCGAGCCGCTGCGCAAGTTCGTATAAAAGGAGACGACGTGACTGACGCTTCCATTCGAGTCGAGCGCGACGAGACCATCGCTACGGTTGTCATCGACCGGCCAGCGAAACTCAACGCGATGACCAAGCCGCTCTGGCAAGCGCTGGGAGAAACCATCGACACGCTTTCCGCCGATGACACCCTGCGCTGCATCATCCTTCGTGGCGCGGGCGAGAAGGCGTTCTCGCCGGGCAACGATATAGCGGAGTTTCGCACCGACCGGTCCAACGTGGAACGGGCGCGTGCGTATGGCGCGATCATGCATCGCACGCTGGCGTCGCTCGATGCGTGCCGCCATCCGATCGTCGCGATGATTCACGGAATATGCGTGGGCGGCGGACTTGAAATTGCCGCAATGTGCGACCTGCGCATTTGCGGCGAATCGAGCCGCTTCGGTGTGCCAATCAAGAACCTGGGCCTCGTGATGGCGCATGCGGAACTGGACGCGCTCGTGCAGCTTGCCGGCCGCGCCGTGGCGCTGGAGATATTGCTCGAGGGCCGTATCTTCGATGCGCAAGAGGCGTTCGCGAAAGGCCTCGTTACCCGGATCGTTCCCGACGATCAGGTGACAAACGAGACGCTGGCAACCGCACGCCGTATTGCCGATGGTGCTCCGCTTGTCGCGCGCTGGCACAAGCAGTTCGTCAAGCGCGCAATGAACCCGGCGCCGCTCACCGACGCAGAACGCGATGAAGGTTTCGCGTGCTTTGGCACGGAAGATTTCCGCACCGGCTATCAGGCCTTCCTCGACAAGGTCAAACCGGAATTCAAGGGGCGTTGATATGGCAGAACACGAAACATCCGATAGTAAAAGCCCTGGCCCGCTCGCCGGCATGCGCGTGATCGAACTCGCGCACATCATGTCCGGACCCATTTGCGGCATGATGCTCGCCGACATGGGCGCGGACGTCATCAAGGTCGAAAAGATTCCCGGTGGCGACGATTGCCGCCGCTTCGCGCCTATTCTGGAAGGCGGCGAATCGGCGTCGTTCATGATCGTGAACCGCAACAAACGCGGTGTCGCGATCAACCTGAAAACCGATGGCGGACGTGAAGTGCTGCGCAAGATGCTCGCTACGGCCGACGTGGTCACGGAGAACTATCGGCGCGGCACGATGGAAAAACTTGGCATGGGTTACGAGGCGCTAAAGGCTGACAATCCCGGGCTGATCTATTGCGCGATATCGGGCTTCGGGCGCAGCGGTCCGATGGCCGATAAAGGCGGCTTCGACCTCATCGCGCAAGGCATGAGCGGTTTGATGAGCATGACTGGCGAACCGGGACAGGCGCCGATCAAGGCCGGTTCGCCCGTGACCGACATCAATGCGGGCATCCTCGCGGCGCTTGGCATTTGCGCGGCGTATGCGGGCAAGCAGAGAACTGGCCTGGGGCAGATGGTCGACACATCGCTGTTCGAAGCGGGTTTGCAGCAGATGTATTGGGCCTTCGCCAACTATTTTGCCGACGGCACCGTGTTGCCGAAAGCAGGTTCGGCGAATCCAACGAGCGCGCCTTATCAGGCGTTTCGCACGAGCGATGGCTGGGTGAATATCGGTGCGGCGAACCAGAGCAACTACGAGCGCCTGGTCGGCGCGCTGGATATTCCGGGCCTGGCTGACGACGAGCGTTTCAAGACCAATGCCGGGCGCATGAAGCATCGCGGCGTGCTGGTGGAGATCCTGACGAACCGGCTGATCGAGCGGACAACAAGCGAATGGCTCGCGATGTTCGATGCAATCGGCTTGCCGTCGGGTCCGGTGCTTGGCGTGCCGGAAGCGGTCGCGCACGAGCAGGCGCTGGCGCGCGGGATGATCGTGGAAACGACGCATCCGCTAGCAGGGCGAATGCGCGGCCTGGGTCTGCCGATTCATTTCTCCGATGGCCGCACGCAATCCCCCGTGCCCGCGCCGCTTTTGGGGCAACATACGTGGGAAGTGCTGCGCGAATACGGTTTCTCCGATGAACGCATCAGTGCGCTGAAGGACGAGGGCGCGATTCTAGGCAGCGATATAACGGTCTGAGCGCGGCAAAACCCTAAAACGACAACGGATTGACGCCAGCCGACACAGCGGGCCGGCTGAGCGAATACGCGGTTCTGTTCGCGAATTCCCGGTGCTAAGCTACGCGGTGTTCAAAGCCGCCGTTTTACCCGGGAAACGTGAACCTCATGCCTCTTTCGATCGCGCAAAGCAAAGCCGTGCCGCTGCGCAGCGTCACGCAGATTCTCGCCGCCATGCTTTGCTTTGCGTTGGTCGATGCTCTCGCGAAGTCGCTCAGCCTTCGCTATCCAGCGAACGAAGTGACCTTCTTCCGGATGGTTTTCGGCCTGCTGCCCGCTATCGTCATAAGCCTTCAAAGCAGCAAACCGCTGGCGCGACGCTTGATGAACCTTGACATCAAGGCGCAGACGCTGCGGGCGATCACCTTGCTTTGCGCGCTTGGACTTTTCTTTGCTGGCTTGCCTTATGTGCCGTTGAGCGAGGCCGTTGCCATCGTCTATTCGGAGACGATTTTCGTGATCGTGCTGGCCCCCTTGCTGCTTAAGGAAACGTTGAGGCGGCGCGATGCGGGCGCGGCGGCCATCGGCTTTATTGGCGTGTTGCTGGTCGTGCGTCCGAGCAGCGATCAGACGAGTTGGCTTGGTCCGTTGCTGTTGATTCTCAGCGCGATATTCGGCGCGTTGTCGATCTTGCAGATCAAGCGGCTTCGCGCAAGCGATGACTCCGGCGTCACCGTGCTTTACTTCACTTTGATTGGCGCGGTGGTCAGCGGCTTCTCGCTGATGTTCGCCTGGACGCCGCCGACGCTGGATTCGCTCGCAATTCTGGCGCTGGTCGGCGTTCTCGCCGGCACGGGTCAATTGCTGATGACCATGGCTTTCCGCCAAGCCGATGCGAGCGCGCTCGCGCCGTATAACTACACGAGCATTGTGTGGGCCGCGATCTTTGGCTACGTGGCGTGGGGTGAGACCATAGGCATGGTGTCGCTTGCCGGTATTGTGCTGATTGTAGGGAGTTCCATAATGGTTGCTATCCGGCGCCAGCAGGCCGATGGTCCCATTGTTTAAAGCAATTTAAATCAGTCCCTCCGCGGCCATCGCGTCGAGACAATCCTCCGGGCCACCCACGACAATACGTGCTGAACACGCAAGCATGAGATTGAACCTCAAGTCGAAATCCTCGACCACAAAGCCGTTGGCGCAATAAGAAGCGCCGCCGTCTGTTCTAATCGATACGCGCTCGATCAGCGTGCGGTTATCGCCGGTGTAAGCCCATATTGGTTTGCCTAGCGCGGCGGCAAATCCCACCTCGAACGCGGTGCCGCTGTCCGGCTCTCCAGCGCCGCGGAAGTCGTTGAGATTCGCCATGACAATATCCGCCGAACGGATCGCTTCCATGTTTGCGCGGCAAATCCATTGCGCCTTGCCGAGATGATCCAGCTCGCCGGGAACCTGCCCGTCAAGCGGATACAAGCCTATCGTCCCGCGCGACTGGCACATCGCCTTGAGCGTCTCGCCGTGACTCATGGCGTCGGAACGGAAAACGTCGAAACCGGCAAGATAGATGCGCGGCTTCGCCGCTGCCAGCTCGATAGGAAGCGGCGCGGGCGCAAAGTGCCCCTCGCGCACTTTGCGCCGGACCCGGTTCAACTGTTTGTGAACCGATGCCACGAGCTTGCCCGTGCGCATCGCAATCTCCTCGACGCTCAGGCCTTGGTCGACCAGTTCGACTAACGACAGTTGTTTTTTGGTGGGGCCGCGCATTGTTCTCCTCAGCACCGCATGGGCAAGCAATTCCTGACAGGGGCGTTAGTAGAAACGCGAAGCTTTCGTGAGTCAAGCCATACCAGCGTGGCTGGCGGAATTGGACGTGCATATTAACGGCTCAAGATTATCGCATTCACGCCGATAACCCCGATAACGCGTAATCGAATCTAAACACGATCCTGCCTCGAAGAAGACGGCCCGGTTAAAATCCGCCGAGCCAGGTTAGAGGCGATTCACCACTGATTCACTTGGCTTGACTGGTTATCGGGTGTTAAGCAAGCTTAGAATACGTGCATGCGCGGGCCATGTTTTGCGGCAGCCCGGCATGCGTCAACGGGGCAGTTCGGGGATTAATAAAGACCGCCTGCGTTATTTGTTTGATAGACAGATATTGAACACACCGATTGAGTCCATGGCAGGCAGAAGCTGCGATGCCGACGTGGCAAAAGCAGTCGCGCAAAAAAAGCGAAGATCCATGGATAACAAATTAGCGCCGTTCAGTTTGCCTCGCTGGCGGTTCACAACGTGGTTGTGCCATTCCGGCCACGACGTACCGGACGACATACGGGTTGCGTTGATCGGAAGTCTTTTTGGCACCCTGCCTATTTTTGCCGGCGGCGTTCTCAATACCATCGCCGTTTCGATCGCCATCACCTTGAGGGAACCCACGCCGGCGTTCATGGCGTGGGTAATTATGGAAGTGCTGCTGTGCGGCACGCGCCTGATCCTTTTGGTCGCGGCGCATCGGGCCGCGCGACGCGGACAGCCGACTTACACAGATGTCTACTTGCTTCTAGGCGTGCTGTGGGGCGCAAGCGTTGGCTATGGCGCGTTCATCAGTATCCTGAGTAACGACTGGATTGCCGCGACGCTTTCCTGCCTGTCGGCGGCTGCCATGGTGGGCGGAATCTGCTTCAGGAATTTCGGTGCGCCGCGGCTCGTCGCCATCATGATTTTGTTGTCGCTGGGTCCTTGCTGCATTGCCGCCGCAATGTCCAAAGAACTTATCCTCACGCTGACGCTGATTCAGATACCTTTTTATCTGGTGGCAATGAGCATTGCCGCGTTCCGTCTTAACGGACTGCTCGTTTCCACCATGAAAGCTGAAAGGGAAAACGATTATCGCGCGCGGCATGACGCACTGACCGGTTTGCCCAATCGCGCGGGATTGATCCATGCATCGCAGACACGGTACAAGGCGGTGCCGGGCAAGGGCGGAAAAGTCGCGGTGCTCTACATTGACCTGGACGGTTTCAAGCCCGTCAACGACCAATATGGACACGAAGCCGGCGACCTGCTGCTCGTGATGATCGGCGGGCGTCTGAATGCGCTGAAAGGTCCGGACGACATGGTGTTTCGTATAGGCGGCGACGAATACGTGGTGACCATGAGCGTGCCGGATCGCAATGACGCCGCTGCGTTTGCGGACCGGCTGATCAACGAAATGTCGGCGGCGTTCGCGTTGACGTCGAGCGTCTCGGTCAATGTTGGCGCGAGCATTGGCGTGGCGCTCGTGCCGGATCACGGCTTCGACGTCCTGACCGCGCTCAACGCCGCCGATAAAGCCCTGAACGTCGCCAAGGCAATGGGCAAGGCGCGCTGGAGCCTGGCGGCTTAGCGCGTCCTGTTCGCGCTATCGTCTTTCGGCTGGCGCGGACCGGCCGCTCAGCCAGGAGATATCCACGTGCAGCAATTCGGCTAGACGCTGGCAATCGGCGTTACGCGGCAGTGTAATTCCTGCGCGCCACAGCGCAACGTCGCCCTCGGTCACGCCAAGCGATTTCGCCACGCGCTGCGAAGTCAGTCCCGAGCGCTTGATGGTCATGTCGAGTCGTGCGGCAAATGCTCGGCCCAGGCGCTGGCCGCCGCTATGTTCGATGCTGTCGCTGACGTGGTGGTCGGTGAGAGTGTGTGCGTTCATGAATGCGCAAAGCCATGGGCGGTTACGGTGTTCGAACGGGGAACTCTACGTGATGAAAGAGTCGTGCTGGTGACATTACATTCGCTTTCACGGACGAAATGTTTTCAGGCGCACACAACAATAGAGATGCATGAATGCCAAGAGGCGCCAGGCATATTTTCTTGACGGTTTGATGGCAAACGCACATTGAACCGGTTTTTTTCGGAGTTTCCGTAATCCTGACCGCCGGCATCATGAACGGCCCGAACCTTGCTGCAAAATAAACTTCGGCTCGTACGCCAATCAGGGAGAAACGCATGTCAGTAAATTACGGGGTGCTCAAGGGCACAATAACCGGCCATCTTCGCAATGCCGACGACGACCACTACCAGATCCTCGTTCATGGCGGCACGACGGTTTTTCGAATTGCATCGAACGTGAAATCGTCGGCGCCCCACGCGCCATCAACCGTGTTGTTTGAAGAACTGGATACGCTGCCCGATAAATTCTTGAGCGAGTTGGGCGCGCTCGCGCCGGGCTTCACCAAGTTGCCCTCCAGGCCCGGCGGACTGGCAATCGACTACGTTCGCGGCGGTCTTGTCGATACGAAATCGATGAAACCCGTGCCGCCCGACGCACCCGGCGTGAACAACGACCTGAAAGACAAACTGGAAGACGCGGTGGTGACCGCAATGGCCATGGAGGGATCGATTGTGTATGCGTTCGGGTCGCGATGGGGTCCCGAACAAGGCAAGCCGGATCAGTATTTCCACTTCGTTCCCGGCAACGGCGTTCACGATATCCACATGAACCAGGGCAACGGCGGCCAGTACGCAGGGGACAACGGTGCATACCAGGACGGCGCGCTGATGATTGCGTATCCGAACAATACATGGCGCGCGTTTTTCTTCGCGTTCCAGTCGCAAACCTTTGATACGGATGCGAACGGAAATCCGGCGAAAGCCTAGACCTTCTTCAAATAGCAGGCCTTGAGCATGAAGCTGCCGGCGTCCATCTTGCAGTCGACTTCATGGTCGCCGCCAACAAGCCGGATGCTTTTTACCTTCGTGCCGACTTTCAGCGTGATCGACGAGCCTTTGACTTTCAGGTCCTTTATCAGGACCACCGAATCGCCGTTGGCAAGTACGTTGCCGTTCGAATCCTTGACGACGGACGTTTCGTCGTCGTCGGGGGAAGCCGCTTCAGTTGCGGACCATTCGTGACCGCAGTCCGCGCAGATGATGCGCTCCGCGTCGGCGTAAGTGTTTTCCATCGCGCAGAGTGGGCAGGGTGGGAGTGTAGGCATGATTCCTCAAATAATCGTGACAGTCGATGCCGTGCGAACGCGTTTTGAAACGCGAACGGAACCGCTTCGAAAGGTGGGATTATAGAGGGCGGCTTAACCGCTTCATGTTCTGCAATGTAACCTGCGATGCGTTACTTCACTCATTGCTTCGTTTGCATTGCCAATGAACGCGGGGCCGAGGTCCGCAAGCGTCTGGCATCCAAGCAAGCGCATCGCGATCGTCATTTCGTCATGCATCAGTGCCAGGACACCGGCGGCGCCCGGCAAGCCGTTTGCCGCCACGCCGTACAGCGGCGCGCGTCCGAGCAGGACGCCGTGCGCGCCGAGCGCGATGGCTTTCAATGCATCGCTGCCGCGGCGCACGCCGCCATCAATCAAGACCGTCAGTTTGTCGCCGACCGCGTCCACGATCCCCGGCAGTACTTCAACAGGCGCGAACGTGCTGCCCAATTGCCGCCCGCCGTGATTCGATACCACGATGCCATCCGCACCGTGTTTTACCGCAAGCGCTGCATCGTCGGCGCTCATCACCCCCTTGACGATCACCTTGCCGCTCCAATGTTTGCGCACCCAATCGAGATCCGCCCATCCCAGACTCAGGTCCATCTGCCGGCTCAACATGGCGGAATGACGCGATAAATCCGCACGCTCGCCAACGCTCTTCGCGATGTTCTTCAACTGCGGCGAACCGAAGCGCGCCATTTGCAGCGACCATAGCGGATGCGTCACGCAATCGGCGACAAGTTTCGGCGTCAGCTTCAATGGCAATTTGAATCCATTGCGTGTGTCGTGATCGCGTTTGCCGTGCACAGGGACATCGACGGTCAGGAGAAGTGTCGAATAACCTGCAGCGCTTGCACGCCGCATGATGTCCTCCGCAATTGCGCGATCCTGCTGCACGTAAAGCTGCATCCACAGGTCGCCCTGCTGCGCGGCGGCGCGCACATCTTCGAGCAGCGACGTGGAAGCCGTCGACAACGCAAACGGCAAACCCGCGCGGCTCGCCGCCTGAGCAAGCAGTTCGTCGGCACGGGGCCAGAAAAGGCCGTTCAAACCCGTCGGCCCGACGATCATCGGCGCTGCGGCTTCGCGTCCGAAAAACCGCGTCGAGGCAGAGCAAAGGGACACGTCTTTCAGCACGCGCGGTTTGAAAAGCCACTGCTTATACGCATTGTTATTGCGCTCCAGCGCGTCGCCGTCCTCGGCTCCGCCATCGAGATAATCGAACGCTAAGCGCGGCAAGCGCCGTCGCGCAGCAAGCCTGTAATCCGCGACCGATGAAACCATTCAAGCTCCCCGATTCGATTGCACTACAATTGTGATAATCACAATCCGATACATCAAAATCCAAACAAGCATGTCCAAAAGCGCTGTCGGCAAGCCGGAAGAGTCAGGCGAAAAAGAGGCTCGCCGCTCGCCGCTGTTTGTCGGATCAACTGAAAAAGCCTTCCAGGTCCTGCACGCGTTCGACGGCCCGAGCCGCCACATGACCCTCGTCGATATTGCGCGCGCGTCGGGCCTCGACCGCAGCGCCACGCAGCGCCTCGTGCATACGCTCGAAGTGCTCGGGTATCTTTATCGCGTGCCGGAAACGCGCAACTACGGCCTGACCACCAAGGTGCTGCAGTTCTCGTACAACTACGTGCGCGCCAACGAACTCATCGACAAAGCGTCGCCGTATCTTCTGGACATCAGCCGCCGCCTCGGCGAAACCACCAACCTCCAGGAACTCGACGGCCACGAGATCGTGTTCGTCGCGCGCTTTCCGGGGCAGCATCTGGTCAATATCGACATTGTGGTCGGCGCGCGCTTGCCGGCCATGTTCACGGCGTCGGGCATCGCAATCCTGTCGCGTCTCTCCGATGAACGCGTGCGCGAAATCCTTTCGCAAACGCGGCTCGATCCCATCACGCACTACACCGAAACCAATCCGGACAAGCTGCTTGAACGCGTGCGCAAAGTGGCGCGGCGCGGTTATGCGGTGATCGAAAACGAAACCGTGCTCGGCGATATTTCCGTGGCCGCGCCGGTGACCGATCACGGCGGCATGGCCGTCGCCGCGATCAACATTTCGGTGCCCACGTCGCGCTGGTCCATCGAGCGTGTCGAGGCCGAACTCGCGCAGCACGTGCAGGTCGCCGCGACTTCCATTTCCAAGGCGCGGCTTTCCGGCTACAAGCGCTAAGCGTCAAATCAAAGCTTGCGTTCGAACAGAGCGAGCTGCTTTTCGAGTTCCACGCGCAAGTTCGCCGACAACGCCGGGTCCGCCTGAACCAGAGGCGCAAGCATGTCGGGCGCGTGGACGTCGATCAGGTCCATGACCGACTTCATTGGGCCGGGATTCGTCTCGGCGAACGCCATGTTCATCAGCGGAATCAGCGAGCGATGCAACGCGAGCGCATCCTGCGTCCTGCCTTCGCGCGCCAGCTCGTAAATCTTTTTCCACGCGGTGGGCAACAACGTTGCCGTCACCACGATGCCACCGCGCGCGCCTGCTGCAACATGCAGCGGGAACAGCGTGTCCTCGCCGCTCAGCACGGCAAACGATTCGTCCACGCCTGCAACCGTGCGCAGGAAGTGCCACATGTCCGTGTTGCACGCCTTCATGCCAATGATCCGCTCATGCTTCGACAACTCGTGCAGCACTTCGGGCGCGATCGCAATCCGCGTGCGATACGGGATCTCATAGATGAGGATCGGCAACGGCGATTCGTCGGCGTAGCGCAGGAAATAATCGCGTATGCCGCCTTGCGTCGGGTTGGTGTAGTACGGCGTCAGCACCAGCAGACCGTCTGCGCCGGCAGCGGCGAAGTCCTTCCCAGCCTGCATTGCATCGTGATAACCCGGATCCAGCACGCCCGCGATCACCGGAATCTGGCCAGCCGCTTCCTGCGCCGTGATCTCGGCCATGCGAATGCGTTCTGCACGCGAGAGCGCGCCGTATTCGCCCGTGCCGCCAAGCGGCACCACGCCATCCACGCCTTGCTTGAGCAGATAGCGCATCAAGGCGCGCGCGGCCTCGGCGTTGATGCTGTCGTCGGAATTGACGGGGGTCGGAATGGCGGGAAAAACGCCACGCAGTTGTTGAGCTGAAAGCATGAGGAAGTCCTGTAAAACGATGGTTTTCAAGAAGCAAGGCTGCGCCGGCGCAAGCGATCGGCGACCCAGATCAGCACCGCGATAAACACGAACAAGCACGTCGATACCGCTGCGATCACCGGCGAAATCTGCATTGTGATTTCGTCCCAGAACTTCTTGGGCAAGGTCGTGCTCAATCCGCCCGACGAGAACAGCGCAATGGTCAGTTCATCGAACGAAGTGGCGAACGCGAACAGGAACGACGACATCAGACCTGCGCCGAGAATCGGAAACGTGACCCGGCGCAAGGTGGCCCACGGGCGCGCGCCCATGCTTTGCGCGGCGAGGTCGAGCCGCGTGTCGTAGTTGCGAAGCACCGCCATCATGGTGATCACCACATAGGGCACGGCAACCACCGTGTGAGCGAGCACGAGTCCATAAGAGGAGCCGATCAGCCCGATCTTCGCAAAGAAATAGAACACGCCAACCGCAATGATCATGCGTGGGACCACGATTGGCGCGAGGACGAACGCGAGCATCGCGGCCTTGCCTTTCATGCCGCCGCGCACGAGCAGGAAGGCGGCGGGCGTGCCGATCAGCATGGAAAGAATGCCGGTGCCCACACCCACGAGCATGGAACGCGTGACGGCCTGCATCCACAAGGGAGAATCCGTCATCTGCCGATACCACTGCAGCGAAAATCCGTGCGGCGGCCACGCAAGACCGGAAGCGGCATCGAAGGAAAGCGGGATCATGAGAAACGCGGGCGCGCTCAGGAACACCAGCAGCAGGGTCACGACTACGCGCAAGCTCAGGCTCGCACCAGCGGCCGCGCGCTTGCGGCGTTTGGGGAGCAGGCCGATCATGAAATCGGTGGCGTTGCCGAGCGCCGTCAGGATCAGGTCGCCGAGCTTGCGGCTCAATCCGCCGCCATGTTTCGGACCGCGTGCGGAGGCGCCGCCAGCCATGGTGGAAAGACCCACGAGACGGTCGTAGATCAGGAACACGATCAAAACGACAGCCAGCAGCAGCACGGAAATGGCGCCCGCGAATCCCCAGTTCAACGCCTGCATCACCTGGTCGATGATCAGTTGCGTGATCATGGTCTGATGGCGTCCGCCGAGCAGCGTGGGCGTAATGAAGAAGCCGATGGCGGTCACGAACACCATCAACGCACCCGCCGCGACGCCCGGCAGCGACAACGGGAAATACACTTTCCAGAATACCGTGCCCGGCCGCGCGCCGAGGGTTGCCGCAGCGCTCGGCAAACGCCGGTCTATGTTCTCCATGACCGACAACATGGTCAGCACCGCAAGTGGCATCAGTGCGTGAACCATGCCGACAATGACCGCGGAGAAGTTATAAAGCAGGTTCAACGGCCGGTCGATAATCCCCAGTCCCATCAGCACCTGATTGATCACGCCGTTGCGCCCAAGCAGCACGACCCACGCGAACGTGCGCACGAGAAAGCTGGTCCAGAAGGACAGCAAGACCCAGAACAGCAGGCGGTTCTTGCGCTCCCGCGTAAGCGATGAAATCAGATACGCAATGGGATAACCGGTGAGCACGGAGAAGAACGTCGTCCACAAGGACACCTTCAGCGTGATCAGCAACACATCCACATAGACCGACGACGCAAAGAGCCGCTTGTATTCCACGAGCGTGAAACCCGCGCCGTTATGCACGCTCAAGAGCAGCAGTTGGCCGACGGGATAGACCAGCATCACGAGCAGCAGGATCACGATCGGCGCGCTCATCGCGCCGGGGCGCAACCATGCGCGCCACCGTGCCGGCCGATGCGGCGGCGTATCGGAACGCGTCTGTCCAGCAATCAGGGCGGAGCGATTCATCATTTACCCCGCAATGGCCACGGCGTCCGCCGTCAGCCACGAAAGCCCGAGCGTCTGCCCGATTTCGTACTGGCTGCCGAGCAGGTTGGTGGGGAATGCCGCGACGAGCGGCGCTGCGTCGGTGATATGCGACTGCAGATAAAGCTTCGTCATGCTGCCCGTGACCATGATGTCGGTGAGTTTCGCCGACAGCGTGCCGCCATTGATGAACTCCGCTGGCGGTCCATCGTGGATCTGCAGGTTTTGCGGACGGAGCATCAGTTTCACAGGCTTGCCGTCGCGGATCACGGCGTCATAAGCCATGGCGTTTACGTTCGCGCCGCCTTGCACGCTGATCCGAACCTCATCGCCTATACGGCTGGTCACGACCGCATCGAGCAGATTCGATTCGCCCAGGAAGTCCGCAACGAACACGCTCTTCGGACGGAAATACAGATCGCCCGGCGAGCCAAGCTGCGCGATCGACCCCGCGTTCATCAGGCAGATGCGATCGGACATGGTCATCGCTTCCTCCTGGTCGTGCGTGACGTACACAATCGTCGTGCCCAGATCGCGATGAATCCGCTTGATCTCCAGTTGCATCTGGTCGCGCAATTTCTTGTCGAGCGCGCCAAGCGGTTCGTCCATCAGAATGATCGACGGCCGATAAACCATGCAGCGCGCAAGCGCAATCCGCTGCTGCTGGCCGCCCGACAACTCTCGCGGATAACGCCCGGCAACATGCGGCAGATGCACCATTTCCAGCGCCTGCATGACCTTCTCGCGCGTCGCCTTTGCGTCGGTCTTGCGCATCTGCAACGGGAACGCGACGTTCTCCGCGACCGTCATGTGCGGGAACAGCGCATAGTTCTGAAACACCATGCCGATGTCGCGTTCATACGGCGCGCCATACGTCACGTCCGTACCATTGATGCGCACCTGTCCGTCGTCGGGTTGCGACAATCCCGCGATAAGACTCAGCAACGTGGTCTTGCCCGAACCGCTCGGCCCGAGCAGGGTCAGGAATTCGCCCTGGGCGACGTCGAGATCGATGGGCGCAAGCGCGACAAAGTCACCGTAGCGCTTGCACAGTCCCGTGATTTGAAGGTTCGAGGCAGACATGGTGATGACATCCCTGGCAATAAAACGCGGTGACAAAAAGGGTTTAGGTCAGGATCCAGCTATTGAACCGCTCGAGTCCAACGCTTTGTTTTTCCTGCCAGAATTTCGCGTCGATATGCAGGCCGTTCTTCATGTTCTCCGGGAACGTCGGGCAATTCTTCGCGATTTCCGGCTTGATGAAGTTGAATGCTTCGGGCTGCGTAACACCTGCGGGGAAGTATTCCACGAGCGCAGCCTGCCGTTTAGGGTCGGACGCGAACTTGATGAACTCGCGGCACGCCGCGGCGTTTGGCGTGCCTTTGAGGATCGACCAGTTGTCGCAACCCCAGATGTTCTGGTTCCAGACAATCGCCACGGGCGCGCCGTTGGCAATCGCCGATTGCGCGCGCGATACCCATGTGCTGATCATGTCGACTTCGCCCGAGCCGAGCATCTGTTCGACTTGCGCGCCGGTTGTCCACCACACATCGACGTGCTTCGAAATCTTGTCGAGACTCGCAATGCCTTTGTCGAAATTGACCGGATACACCTGCGAGGTCGGCACGCCGTCGCCCATCAGCGCTTCTTCGAAAGTATCGAACGGATATTTGCGCAGTCCGCGACGGCCCGGATAATCCTTGACGTTCCACATGTCGGCCCATGACGAAGGCGCCTTGCGTCCCTTGAACGCATCCGTGCGATAGGCGAGCACCGTTGTATAAACATTCGTGCCTACGCCATACGGCGACATGTATTGCGATGGAATCTTCGCGACCGTCGGGTCGGATTCAAGGCCGTGTTTTTCCAGATATTCCTTGCCGCCGCCGGTGAGCAGCAGGATTGCGGGCTGGCTGATCTTCGCCATGTCCCAGGTGTAGCTGCCGGTCTCGACCATGCTCTTGATCTGCGCGGTAGGTTCGGCATTTGCCTGCACGCCGACCACTTCAATGCCGGTTTTTTCGGTGAAAGGCTTGTAGAACACGGCGCCATACGCTTTCGTGTAGATGCCGCCATCGTCGCGAATCACGATGCGTTTGCTCGCCGCCCGCGATGGCGTCCAGACAAACGGGAACGCGACCGCTGCGGCGCCGGCGGCAGCAATCTTGATGACCGTGCGGCGGCCGGGATTTTGGATCGCTTGAATCTCATCGCGTGCGGGCTGCTTTTTCATGTCGGCTCCAAGGGTGTGGATGAAAACAGAAACGCTAGGGGTGCGAGTGTCCGGGCTTCTTCAGGTGGCCCGGAGCGGGCCGGGCAGTTCAAGGAATCAAACGTCCCGGATTAAGCAGGTTTCGCGGATCGAGCGCGGTTTTCACGGCGCGCATCAAGGCAAGTTCCGCGGGTGATTTGTAGTGCGCCATCTCCGGCAAGCCGGTTTGTCCAACACCATGCTCGGCGCTGAACGTGCCGTGTAATTCGTGCGCGACATCGTTTACGCAGCGGCGCATGGCGGCCGCCATCGCGGCGGGATCGGCGAGTTCGCGCCAGGCGTCGAAGGTGAAGAAGGGAATGAAATGCGCGTTGCCATCGCCGAGATGCGCAACCACGAGAATGTCGAGCGCCGGGACGATTGCGTGCACCGCTTGCGTTGCCCGTTCAATAAACGCCGGCACCGCCGAAACCGGCACCGCGCAGTCTGTCGTGAGACCCACGCCCGCTTTCTTGTTTGCCTCGGACACGCTGTGGCGAATCTCCCAGAGCGTTGCGCGTTGAGTCTCGTTGCTCGCGAGGATTGCGTCGTGGATAAGGCCTTGTTCAGCCGCGTGCTCGAGCGTTTGCTGAAGCAGCGCGGCCATTTCGTTGCCGCCGCTGGTATCGGCGAGTTCGACCAGTACGTGCCATTCATGCAGTTCGCCGAGCGGATTGCGCCGCCCCGGCACGTGTTGGATAACCAGTTCCAGCTGACGCCGGTTGATCATCTCGAAGGCGCTCAGGCGCGAGCCGCATGCTGCCTGAAACAAACCGAGAATCTGCAGTGCGGCAGCGGGGTCTGAGGGCGCGAACCACGCGAGCGCATGTTGCGTTGGCAGCGGATGCAGCTTGAGCGTTGCCGCCGTGATGATCCCGAGCGTGCCTTCCGTGCCGATGAACAAATGCTTCAGATCGAGCCCCGTATTGTCCTTGCGCAAGGCACGCAAGCCGTTCCAGATGGTGCCATCGGCGAGAACCACTTCCAGGCCGAGCACGTTGTCGCGGGTGTTGCCGTAGCGCACGACGCCCGTACCGCCCGCATTCGTCGATAAATTTCCACCGATCTGGCATGAGCCTTCCGCACCGAGGCTCACTGCGTACAGCCGGTTTTCCGCCGCCGCTGCGTCTTGCACCGTCTTGAGCACGCAGCCCGCTTCGACTTCCATCGAGCCATTGGCGGCGTCGATGTGACGAATGCGGCGCATGCGCGCCAGATTGAGGATGACCGGCGCCACGCCCTCATTGCGCGGGATGGCGCCAGCGCAAAGACTGGTGTTTCCGCCTTGCGGCAGGACCGGCACGCCGCGCGCCGCGCACAGCCGGACGATTGCCGCGACCTGCGCCGTGTTCGACGGCTGCACGACCGCTGCGGCAGGTCCTTTATACCGGCCGCGCCAGTCTTCAGTGAAAGGCGCGAGATCGGCGGCGTCGGTCAACACTGCGTCGGCTCCGATCTCGGTTTTCAGCGCGGCAATCAACGGGGTGACGTCATTCATGTTCCAGTTCCTCGGATCGGACGCCGGGCGTTACTTTGAACCAGCCAAAGCCCGCGTCTGAAGAGCAGGATATGAAGAAAAAAATCGCATTGAAATGCCTTTAATCGTAATGCGATTAAAATAGGCGTTTTCGCCGATACAAAATAGGCATTGAACGGACTTGCTGCGGCATGATGCCGCAGCAAGAGCAGGGGATTTTTCGGTTTGATATCGGTCTGAAAGCACTGGCGCCGCCTTCAGACACTCTTCAGAAATTGAAATCAAACAGGGTGCGATCAAAGCGATGCAAAGACGCCATCAAGCCTTCTACGGCCTTGATTCGGCTCGATTCGTCCGCAAATGTGTTCGTATCCGGCCGAATGTTGTTGTTTCGCTGCGTGTGAATGCCGGAAACGCCTGTTTATTGGCGCGTAACGCACTCGCAGCAACGAAGTTGCTATAGACTGTACGGCCCGCGCGAATCCTGCGCTTGTTAGCGCGCCCCGCCTCCAACTGATTCAGCTTGCTCGAATCAACGCATTGATTAGCTCAACCCGAGGTGACGATCCTGTCGGTCTTCACGGTAGTGCGCGTGTGTGACCGCCTGTGCACCGGATTGCTTTTCTCAGAGCAAGGCCATCGAGGAAATGTATGACAAGTTTTGATCCAACCGAATCTACCGCCGGAAACGGCGTTCCTGCCAAGAAATCGAAAGCCCGCCGTGGGTCCGCAGACAAGCTGTCGCGTCCTTCAATGGACGAAGGCGTCGTCTCGCCCGAACAGGCCGACGAACGTCAACGCCAGATGCGCGCGTTGATCCAGCTAGGAAAGCAGCAAGGCTACCTCACGCACGCGGAGATCAACGACCACCTGCCCGGTAACTTTGCCCAGACGTCGGCTATCGAAACCATCGTCAGCACGTTCCGCGACATGGGCGTGGCGGTCTATGAAGAAGCGCCGGACTCCGAGACGCTGCTGCTGAACGACTCCACGCCGACCGCCGTGTCGGACGAACAATCGGACGAGGAAGCGGAAGTCACGCTTGCGACCGTGGACTCTGAATTCGGCCGCACGACCGACCCGGTGCGCATGTACATGCGTGAAATGGGCAGCACGGAGTTGTTGACCCGCGCCGGCGAAATCGAGATTGCGAAGCGCATTGAAGATGGCCTTGGCGAAATGATCAAGGCGGCCTTCGCGTGCCCGTCTACGGTTGTCACGCTGCTGACGACGGTGGACAAGGTCGTGGCGGGTGAATTGCGCATCGACGAACTCGTGGACGGCTTCAAGGACGCGAGCACGCTCGACGAAGCAGTCGTTGACGACGCGGACGCGGAACTCGACGAAGCCGAGCTTGCATCGGAAAGCGACGACGAAGAAGGCGAAACCGACGACGAACAGGCTACGCGCGCGAATGCCACGCGCCTCAAGCACTTGCTGCGCGATTGCCTGCCTATTTTCGTCAACGTGCGCGATCAGTTCGACGCATTCCATGCGGCTTACAGCGCCAACGATTCGCGTACCGGCGACTGGCCGACGGTGCAGGAACATATCCAGAATGAACTGGCGACCGTGCGGTTTACCGCCCGGACCATCGACCGGTTGTGCGCCGAGGTGCATGAGCAGGTCGAGCAGGTTCGCGCCATTGAACGCCGTATCCTGAAGATCGCTGTCGACCTAGCGGGCATGCCGCGCGAGAAGTTCGTTGAAGTGTTCCCGGGTCACGAGACCGATCTCGAGTGGACCATGCGTCACGCGGCGGCATCGAGCGCATATGGCAAGGCGCTCGAACGCGCGTTGCCCGCGATTCAGGCCGAACAGCAAAAGCTGATCGAAATCGAATCGCAACTGATGTTGCCGCTGTCGCAACTGAAGGCGCTCAACAAGCAGATGACGTCGGCCGAGCACAAGATGCGTCAGGCAAAGCGCGAGATGACGGAAGCGAACTTGCGTCTCGTGATTTCGATCGCGAAGAAGTACGTGAACCGCGGCATGCATTTCCTGGATCTGATCCAGGAAGGCAACATCGGCTTGATGAAGGCCGTGGACAAGTTCGAATACCGGCGCGGCTGGAAGTTTTCCACGTACGCAACATGGTGGGTTCGCCAGGCTGTGACACGTTCGCTCGCCGATCAGGGCCGTACCATTCGTGTGCCGGTGCACATGATCGAGACCATCAACAAGCTGAACCGTGTATCGCGTGAAATCCTGCAGCAGACCGGGCAGGAAGCGCATCCTTCGGTGTTGGCGGTTCGGCTCGACTTGTCGGAAGAGAAGGTTCGCAGCATCCTGAAGATCGCGCGTCAGCCGGTTTCGCTGGAAACGCCCTTGGGCGAAGACGGCGACACCACGCTCGGCGACATGGTGGAAGATTCGGCGACCGAGTCGCCGGCAGATGCCGCCATGCACGCGGACATGCGTCTTGCGATCAAGGACGCGCTGGATTCGCTGTCGCCGCGCGAGGCGAAGGTGTTGAGAATGCGCTTTGGTATCGACACGGTTTCCGACCATACGCTGGAAGAAGTCGGCAAGCAGTTCGATGTAACCCGCGAGCGGATTCGTCAGATCGAAAGCAAGGCAATGCGCAAGCTCGTGCATCCAAGCCGGTCGGAGAAGTTGAGATCGTTCCTGGCGCATTAAGCGCGCTGCCTGTTTGTTCGCAGGCTTAACGAAGACTTGGAAGTACATGTCCGCGGTTGGTGGGTCCGGTGTTCCGGGTCGCCAACCGCGGATTTTTTTATTCGGTCTCCAGGTATTAACAAAAAAAGCGCGATGGGCTTTCAAGCCGCATCGCCCTTTTTTCCATGAGGCTTGGCTATCAGAAGTCCAGTGCCGCCGTCAGATCGCCCATCGGCTTGCCGCCGGCCGCGACCATTGCGGCGTCGCGTGCCGTCAGGCCCGGCAGCTTCGGCAACGAGTAGCGCGTGGTAATCAGGCGCAGGATCGAGGTCGTGTCGTATTGCGTGTGATCGACAAAGCCCTTCTTCGCGTACGGCGAAATCACGAGCGCCGGAATGCGCGTGCCCGGACCCCAGCGATCACCCTTCGGCGGCGCGACGTGATCCCAGAAACCGCCGTTTTCATCGTAGGTCACGACCACAACCATGTTCTTCCACTGCGGGCTCGCTTGCAGATGCTGGATTACGTTCGCAATGTGCGCATCGCCCGAAGCCACGTCCGTATAACCCGCGTGCTCGTTCAAGTTACCTTGCGGCTTGTAGAACGCAACGGACGGTAGCGTGCCCGCATCGATTGCCTTGATGAACTCCGAGCCGTCCGTGCCGCCATCCAGCAAATGCTGCGTGCGGTTGGCCGTACCCGGCGCGAGGTCGGCGAAGTAATTGAACGGCTGATGATGCGTCTGGAAGTTCGGCACCGAGTTCGTCGAGCCGCTGATCTTCGTGCGATCGGCGAGCGCCGCGCCCCACGAGCCGCCGTACCACGCCCACGATACGTTCGCCGTGTTCAGCAGATCGCCAATATGCGTCTGCGTTTGCGGCGGCAGCGTGGTGGCCACGGCCGGATCGGCGAGGGTTGCGTCGCCACCCGCGGGCGGTGTGTTGCCGCTTGGCTGATACGGCGGCTGCATGGTGTTGATGGCGAAGAAATCAGGCGTCAGGTTGCCCGAATTGACGAACTTCGGAATGCCCGCGATAGCCGATGCCGGCGATGTCGCCGTCAGTTTCAGCGACACACCATCCGCATTCACCGACGAAATCGATCCGGACGCGACGCTCTTGTCCGCGTTCGGATAGATCGGCGTGCATGCGCAGACGAGCCACTGGTGGTTCAGGAACGAGCCACCGAATGCGCCCATGAAGAAGTTGTCGGCGAGCGTGAATTGCTGGGCGATCTTGTAGAGCGGCAGCTTGTCGGCGTTGGTGTTGTAGTGACCCATGACAAGGCCGCCCGAGTCGGCCCACGCGGCGAACTTGTCGTTCTTGCCGCCATTGATCTGCATCTGGTTTTCATAGAAACGGTGATACAGGTCACGTGTGGTCAGCGACAAAGGCGTGTTGAAACCCGCCGGATCGTCAATGGCAAACGGCGCATTCGGCAAGTTCGCGGTCATGGCTTGTGTGACTACGGGCGTGACGCCGGTCGCAGTCAGGCCGCTCCAGACGGGCGGCAATACCGGAAGCACGCTGCCGTCGCGGTCGAGCTGCTGTGCGCTCGCGGCTGTCACGCCTTGTAGCCCGTTCGCGCCGGGGAAGTTGCCGTAGAGGTTGTCGAAGCTGCGGTTTTCCGCGTAGATCACGACAATGTTCTTCACCGATGTCAGGTCGGCTTTCTTGTCGTCATTGCCGCCGCATGCGTATAGGCCGAATGCGATCGACGCCGTGAGCGGCACGGCGAGGACGAGTTTCTTGTTCATCGATAGGTCTCTGTCGTTGGGGAACCGGCGGGGTGGATCTGGATGTTTGCCGGTGCCGCAGTGTCCCAAGCGGATTTGACAGGAACATTTAATATAGCTTTCAATAAGTAAGACTGTGTCAGGTTTTAACGGAAACAACGAAGGGCATTTGTCATGTCACGTGAGTGACATACGAGCGTCATACGCTTCGTCTTCTCTCTGAAGCCTTATGCATATGCCATCCATCGTTTCCTTATCGCTGTCCCTGGCCGCGTTGTGCGTGTCATCAATCATCCTTAGCGGTTGCGATTCACACGCAGCTTCAACGGCGCCGCAAGCCGGGTCTTACAGTGCAAGCGAAGCGAAATCTCGCGCGCAGGTCTTTGCGCAGGTGAAGCTGATGACGTCGGTGGGCGAGAAGATGTTCATGGACCCATCGCTCTCGGGATCTGGGAAGCTTGCGTGCGCGTCGTGCCACAGTCCGAGTCATGCGTTCGGGCCACCGAACGGGTTGTCGGTGCAACTGGGTGGAAGCGACATGCACAGGCCTGGATTTCGCGCGGTGCCGTCGTTGCGTTATCTCCAGTCGGTGCCGCAATTCACGCAGCATTTCCACGACTCGGACGACGAAGGGGACGAAAGCGTCGATGCCGGCCCGACTGGCGGCCTGACATGGGACGGACGGGTGGATCATGGCGCGGATCAGGCGCGCATACCGTTGACGTCATCGTTTGAAATGGGCAGCACGCCGGCGCAAGTGGTGGCGGCGGTCAAGGCCGCGCCCTACGCGGGCGAGTTCCGCGAGGCGTTCGGCGCGCAAGTATTCGACCAGGACGACAAGGCGTTCGACGCCATTCTCCGTTCTCTCGAAGCCTTTGAACAGACGCCGCAAAAGTTCTATCCGTACACGAGCAAGTTCGACGCGTTCCTTGCAGGCAAAGCGAAACTGAATGAAGCGGAACTGCGCGGCCTCGAGCTTTTCAACGATGAAAAGAAGGGCAACTGCGCCGCGTGCCATATCAGCCAGCGCGCGAAGGACGGCTCGCCGCCGCAGTTCAGCGACTTTGGTCTGATTGCTGTTGGCGTGCCGCGCAACCGCGCGTTGCCTGTCAACCGCGATCCGAAATTTTTCGATCTTGGCGCATGCGGGCCGGAGCGCAAGGATCTCAGGGGCCAGTCCGAATATTGCGGCATCTTCAGGACGCCCTCGCTGCGCAACGTGGCAACGCGCAAGGCGTTCTTCCACAATGGCATTTATCACTCGCTGGATGAAGTGGTGCGCTTCTATGTCCAGCGCGATACCAACCCGGAGAAGTTCTATCCGGTGGTGCACGGCAAGGTGCAGAAGTTCGATGACCTGCCCAAGCGCTACTGGTCGAACATCAATACGGAAGCGCCGTTCGACCGCAAGCCCGGCGAGCAGCCCGCGATGAACGAAGCCGAAATCAAGGACGTTGTCGCGTTTCTTAATACGCTGACCGACGGATACGAAGCGGCGAAGTAGGCGAGGTCCACGCTTGACTTCACTGACTCGCGGTTTCGTCCGCTTTATAAAAGCGCGTCAGGTCGCTCTTTAACGCATGCAACGCCGCGTCGTCGAGATAGATCATGTGCCCGGTCGGGTAATACGCGCGCTGGATATTCGCGCGCAAGGACGGGTCCAGGCCCATGTGCGACAGGTCATATTCGGTCTGAAAGAATGGCGTTGCCAGATCGAAATATCCATTGAGCGAAAGCACGCGAAGGCGCGGGTTTTGCCGCATCGCCGCAGCAAGATCGCCTGCTGCATAAGGTTGCGACAACTGCTCGCCCCATGACGCCCGATGCTTCCAGTTCCATTGCGTCAACGCGCTGTCATTGAATACGCGATACGCATCCGGCGCCTCGAAATGAAGATCCTGCACGAGATGCTGATGTAACGCGGCATCGAATGCGCTTGCCACGCTGGTCACCGAAGCATCGTAATCGGGATGCTCGGCGGCGTCGTCATAGTCGATACCCTCGAATCGCGCGTCGTATCGTCCGAGACTGCGCGATTCGCCGCGCAGCAGTTGCTTGCGAAAACGCGATGGCCAGATTTCGAGCCGCGTCTGTTTGACGTACTCGGCGGTGAGCCCTGTGTATCCGGCGACGCGCGCCGCAATGGCGTCGCGTTCGGAATCCGGCAGCGCGTCCCCTTTCGCCAGCGCCTCTGCGTAAGGGCCCGCCGCGAATGCGCGGACTTCGTCGAGATAGGCGTGCAAATCAGGTGGCTTGGGGACCAGTTTGTCGTGATACCACGCAATGGCGGCGTACGTGGGCAGATAGCTCACCGCTTCAAGGTCGGTGCCGGGCGCGCGCGTGGCCGAGTTGAGCACCGACGACATCAGCACCACGCCATTCAACGCAATGTTGTTCTGGCTCAATCGGTACGCAAGCATGGCGGCGCGCGCTGTGCCATACGACTCGCCAAGCATATACTTGGGCGAGTTCCAGCGCTGGTTGACGCTTAGGTATCGCTCGATGAAACGCTCGAACGCGCCGAGGTCTTCATCCACACCCCAGAACTGCTTGCCGGTCGCGCGGCCCACGATGCGCGAAAAACCCGCGCCGGGGGCATCGATAAACACGAGATCGGTGGTGCCGAGAAGACTGTCCGGGTTATCCGCGAGCACGTAAGGCGCGGGTGGCGTGATCGCCGGACTCGATGTATGCGCGCGTTTCGGTCCGATCGATCCCATCAGCAGGAACATGCTGCCAGCGCCCGGGCCGCCGTTGAAGAGAAAGGTGATGGGGCGCGTGGCGGCGTGCTTTGCGTCGGACGTATAAGCCACGTAGAAGATGCTGGCTTCGGCCTGGCCTGCGTTGTTGCGCAAGAGCAGATTGCCGGCTGTTGCGGTGTAGTCGACCTTCTTGCCATCGAGCTTGATGGAATGCTGCGTGACCGATTGCGTTTCGGGCGGGACCGGGATGGCGTTGTCCGGCTTGACGCCGCTGGCGGTATCGCTTGCAGCCGATGCGCGCGCCGTGCGCGGACGCTCCGCCGCGCGCGGTGCGTTCGCAGCCGGTCCCGAGGCGGGCCGCGCAGCGGCTGCGGAAGCGGCTTCATCGGTTGGCGCGGCGTTTGCGTTTGCGCCCTCGTCCTGCGCCACGACCGCGAATGCGTTGCCTGTCAGACCGATCACGATCAGACCCCGTACCAACTTCCTGAAGCAAGCGCGCATCGTAGTCCCGGTCGTTGTTTGGCTTGTCTGCCGTCTGGGATTCTCGATAAGCCCGCGCACCGCGTCAATAGTCTCTAGTGGGAGAGCAGCGCGCTTTACTCGCCCGGGACCCCGCTCATGCACGCTTTAACCGCTGCGGCTTGTCCACAACTGCAAGCTGGTCATCATGCGTTTGCCTCAGCATATCAACGAAATCCATCGTCAACCGCGCCCTTGGCTGATGAGGCGGGAACAGCAGATACATGGGGAACATTACCGCCGGCGAAAACGGCCGGATCGCGATCTCGGGTCCCGCAAAGTCCTGCGCCACGATTGGATGCGCGAGCGTCACGCCCATTCCGCACCGGACCATCTCGCAGCAGATCGCCGCGTACTGCGCTTCGATTGCGAGCACGCGCTCAACGCCCGCACGCGTGAAGGCTTCGTCCATCAGCGTGCGTGTGCCGTCGCCATGACATAACGATACGAACGGCTCGCCCGCGAAATCCTTCGGCTTGAGCGCAGCCTTTTTTGCCAGCCGATGACCCGCCGGCAGCACGCATACCGCCGCGACTTTCGATAACAACTCGACCTCGCAATTCGACGCCTCGCTCGAATAGATGGCGACCCCGAGATCGCAAAACTGCGAACTGGTCCAGTGATTGACCGTGCCCGATGTATTCACATGGAGCGACACAGTGACTTCCGGATATTTCGCCTGGAAGCGCTGGATTGCATGCGGCACGAGCGTCATTCCGGCAGACGGCATTGCTGCAATGCGCAATCGCCCGGTGCCGAGATTCTTGATTTGCGCCGCAGCATTCGTCAGCCCCTGCAGGCCCACATACGCGCGCTCCACCTCGCGGAAAAACGAGTTCCCCTCGCTCGTGGGAATCAGTCTCACGCCGCTGCGCAGGAACAATTGCAGCCCGGTTTCACGTTCCAGCTGCGTAATCAGGCGGCTGATATTGGGCTGCGACGTGAACAGTTCCTTCGCTGCAGCGGTCATGGACCCCGCAAGCATCACAGCCCGGAACGCCTCGATGTGCTTAAGATTCATGAAAGGCAACCCATATCATTGTTGTATGGGTAGTTATTTTATTCGTATTGGACGATATGCCTTGCGACGAACAAAATAAATTCGCCTACCCCACATTCGTTGAACATCCGACCCTGCACTGTCTGGAGAAAACGCACATGAAAGAACTGCAGCACGTCCGTCGCTCGTCGTCTTCCCGTTCATCTCTGCGAAAGCGTGCTGCCGCATTCGGCATTGCAGGCGTGCTTGTCACGCCACTGGCGCACGCCGAGACGACGTTGTACGTCGCCAATGTGGGCGGCTCGAACGAGACCATGTATCGGCAGAAGATCATTCCGCCGTTCGAGAAAGCGCATGACGTCAAGATTGTCTACGTGGCGGGCAATTCCAGCGACACGCTCGCCAAGCTGCAGGCGCAAAAGGGTCATGAGCAGATCAACGTCGCGGTGATGGATGACGGCCCCATGTATCAGGCCATGCAAGCGGGTTTGTGCGGAAAGATAGATGAAGCGCCGGTCATGAAGGACCTGTACCCGCTTGCGCGTCTTGGGCCGACTTCGGTGGGCGTTGGAATGGTCGCGACCGGCATTGGCTATAACGCGGACGCGTTCAAGAAGATGGGCCTGCCGGCTCCCGACTCATGGAATGTCCTCACCGACAAACGCCTGAAAGGCAAGCTGGGTGTTCCGCCGATCACGAATACCTACGGGCTGCATACGCTCGTGATGCTCGCGCGCATGAACGGCGGCGGCGAAAAAAATATCGATCCGGGTTTCAACACGATCACCAAGCAAGTCGCGCCCGATGTGCTGTCGTGGGCGCCCACGCCTGGCGAGATGGACGGCCTGATGCAAAGCGGCGATGTGATCCTCGCGCCATACGGAAGCGGCCGCGCGGTCGCCCTGCAGAACACCGGCTTTCCGCTCAAGTTCTTTTATCCGAAGGAAGGCGGCGTAGCGCTGCAGGTAGCCGCCTGTTCGGTGGCGGAAAACGCGCAGCCGGCGCTCTCGCAGCAGTTCATCCAGTATCTGCTGAGTCCGGAAGTGCAGGCCATTCAGGCGCAGGCAATCGGTCTGGGTCCCGTCAACAAGACGGTCAAGTTGTCGCCTGAAGTTGCCGCGCGCGTGCCTTATGGGCCCGATCAAATCGCCAAGCTGATTGCAGTGGACTGGACGACGATCAACCAGCACAGGACGGAATGGACGGATCGCTGGAATCGCACCGTTGAACGCTGAAATACACTAACAAGCAGACAAGAACCCCCATGAGCTTTCTGACACTCAAAGGCATTTCGAAGCGCTACGGCGACTTCACGGCAATCGAGCAGATCGACCTCGACGTTGAGCGCGGTGAGTTCTTGTCATTGCTCGGTCCATCCGGTTGCGGCAAGACAACGACCTTGCAGATGATCGCCGGCTTTGTCACGCCGACCAGCGGCGCCATCTTGCTCGATGGCCGCGACATCACGCACGAACGCCCGGAAAAACGCGGCATGGGCGTGGTATTCCAGAGCTATGCGTTGTTCCCGCACATGACCGTTGATGGCAACGTGGGCTTCGGTCTCGAGATGCGCAACATGAAACGCGCGGCGCGCGCCGAACGCGTGGCCGAGGCGCTCGAGCTCGTGCGTCTGACGGGACTTGGCGCGCGGTATCCGAAAGAGTTGTCGGGCGGACAAAGGCAGCGTGTGGCGATTGCCCGCGCGCTCGCGATGCGGCCCGAACTTCTTTTGCTCGATGAACCCATGTCCAATCTCGACGCCAAGCTGCGCGAGGAAATGCATATTGAATTGAGGGGCATCCAGAAGCGCCTCGGCATTACCACGATCCTTGTCACGCACGATCAGGTCGAAGCCATGACCATGAGCGATCGGATTGCGGTGATGCATCGTGGAACCATTGCGCAGTTGAGCACGCCGTTCGAAGCGTACGAGCGGCCGGAGACGCCGTTTGCATCGGCGTTCCTTGGCAAGACGAATTTGTTGCCGGGCGAAGTGCTGCGCCGCAATGGCCGATGCGCGGAAGTCGACGTGGCCGGCACGACGCTCAACGTGCCGCACGAAGGACGCCATGTGCAGGGCAAGGTCAACGTATATATCCGGCCGGAGAAGGTGCATCTGGCCAACTATGGCGTTGGCGAAATCCGCGCGACGGGCCGCATCACCACGCGCGTGTTCACGGGCAACCAATGGCTTTTGCTCATCGATACAGGCCTTGGACAAGTGAGCGTCGCGCAGCCGAACAATGGCGCGCCTCCGCCCGGGGAAGGCGAGCAAGTGGGCCTCACGTGGTCGGATGACGACTTGCGCGTGCTGCAAACGGAGGCGTTCGATGGCCACGCTTGACGACGATCGCGCCGGCGCCGCGCCGTGGATCCTGTCGGCGCCGGCGCTGCTCTTGTTCTGCGGCTTGCTGCTCGTTCCGTTGGTGTTGACGCTCGTCCTGTCCTTCCACGTCTTCAGCGACACCGCCGGCACGCTCGCCACCTACACATGGCGCAACTACTTCGAGGTCGTAACCGATCCATATTACGCCGCCATTTTCGGCCGCACGGCTGCGCTCGCATTCGCGGTGACGTTCTTCTGCATTGTGCTCGGCGTGCCGGAAACCATCGTGCTCGCGCGCATGAAGCGGCCCTGGCAATCGATCTGCCTCCTGATCGTGCTTGGACCCCTGCTGATATCCGTGGTCGTGCGTACGCTCGGCTGGCAAATCCTGCTCGGCAACAACGGTGTACTGAACAATGCACTTCAGGCGTTGCACATCACGTCCGAACCCATCCGGCTCGTGTTCACCATGACCGGCGTCATCATCGCGCTTACGCATGTGCTTGTGCCGTTCATGGTGATGTCGGTATGGGCCACGTTGCAGAAGCTCGATCCGCAAGTGGAATGGGCAGGTCTTTCAATGGGCGCGTCTCCGTTTCGCGTGTTTCGCCGTGTGGTGCTGCCGCAGATCCTGCCGGGCATCCTGTCGGGTTCGATCATCGTGTTCGCGCTGTCGGCATCGGCGTTCGCAACGCCTGCGCTCATTGGCGGACGCCGCTTGAAAGTGGTCGCGACCGCCGCCTACGATGAATTCCTCGGCACGCTCAACTGGCCGCTGGGTGCGACGATCGCGGTGCTGTTGCTGATTGCGAACGTGGCGATTGTGATGGGCTGCAGCCGGCTTGCCGAGCGCCGTTTCAAACACATCTTCGACTGAACCGGGATACGTCATGAAACAAAACGGGTTCCTGGGTCTCTTGTTCAATGCGCTGTTCTTGACGTTCATTGCTGCGCCGCTGGTCGTGGTGATCGCCGTGGCGTTCACGGACAAAGGCTTTATCTCGCTGCCTTTCGATGGCGCGTCGCTACGCTGGTTCAAGGCCATTCTTGAGAATGACCAGATCCTCGATGCGTTCCTGTTGTCGCTGAAGCTTGCGCTGGTTGCATCGACCATTGGCGTGGCGCTTGCGGTGCCGGCGGCGCTTGCGATTGCGCGATACCGCTTTCCCGGACGCGGCGCGCTCACCGGTTTTTTCCTTTCGCCGATGATGATTCCCGCCGTCGTACTCGGCATTGCGTTCCTGCGGTTCCTGAGCCTGCTCGGACTCGGCGGCTCGTTCTGGGCGCTGTGCGCAACGCACGTGATCATTGTGTTGCCGTATGCGTTGCGCCTCGCGTTGTCTTCGGCCGTCGGGCTCGATCGCGATGCCGAGCGCGCGGCGCTGTCGTGCGGAGCAAGCCGCTTCACGGCGTTTCGCCGCGTGGTGTTGCCCATGATCCGTACCGGCGTGGCGGGCGGATGGGTGTTGTCGTTCATCCAGAGCTTCGACGAACTCACCATGACCATTTTCGTCGCGACGCCGGGCACCACCACGCTGCCCGTTGCAATGTACAACCAGATTGCCCAGACGATCGATCCGCTGGTCGCTTCGGTGTCGACGGTGATGATTGTGGGAACAGTGATCCTGATGCTCGTGCTTGACCGCATGGTGGGTCTGGACCGCGTCCTGATAGGAGAGACACGATGAAAGGCAATGCAGTCGACAGTCCCGACGTGCTGGTGGTCGGGGGCGGACTGGTGGGAACCGCGGTGGCCTACGGGCTCGCATGCGAAGGCTTGAAAGTGACGGTGCTGGATCAGGGCGACGGCGGCTTTCGTGCATCGCGTGGCAACTTCGGGCTGGTGTGGGTGCAGGGCAAGGGCTACGGCCTCTCACCCTATGGCCGATGGACGCGCAGTTCGTCGCGATTGTGGCCGGGGCTCGCGGCGGCGCTGCTGGAGGAAACAGGAATCGATGTATCGCTCAAGCAGCCGGGCGGTTTCCACCTCTGCTTTTCCGACGACGAAATGGCCGAGCGCGAGAAACGCCTGTCGACGTTGCAAGCGGAACTTGGCGGCGATTACCCGTTTGAATTACTCGATGCAAAAGCGTTGCGCGAGCGCCTGCCCGCCGTTGGACCTGAAGTGATCGGCGCGAGCTACACGCCCATGGACGGCCACGTGAACCCGCTCAAGCTGTTGCGCGCGCTTCATGAAGGCATGCAGCGGCGCGGCGTGAAGCTCGTGAGCGGCGAGGACATTGGACGTATCGTGCCGGATTCGGGCGGCTTCGCGGTCCATGGAAGGAACGCGGTATGGCGCGCGCCGCGCGTGGTGCTCTCCGCCGGTCTTGGCAATCGTGCGCTGAGTCCGCAGGTCGGCCTGCATGCGCCCGTTGCGCCGAACCGCGGTCAGGTTCTGGTGAGCGAGCGCGTCGCGCCTTTTCTGCACTATCCGACCATCAACGTGCGCCAGACCGACGAAGGCTCGGTGCAGTTCGGCGACTCCATGGAAGAGGCCGGCTACAACGACTTCACCACCACCGATGTGTTGTCGGCCATCGCGCGTCGCGGCGTGCGCAGCTTTCCAATGCTCAAGAACGTTCGGCTCGTACGCACGTGGGCTGCATTGCGCGTCTACAGTCCCGACGGCTTTCCAATCTACGAGCAATCGTTGCAATACCCTGGCGCGTTTGTCGTGACCTGCCATAGCGGCGTCACGCTTGCCGCCGCGCATGCAAAACGCATCGCGCCATGGGTGGCCGGCGGCGAGATTCCCGAAGAGCTTCCCGCGTTTCGCGGAGGACGGTTTCTCGACTCGGCCCAGGTTGCCGCCAATGCACATTAGCCGCGTTATTCCAGCTATTCCCGAACACCGACCTTGCGCATCGATATGACATCCAAACCGCTATTCAGGGTGCTTGCACCGGTCGCGCCCGCCGTGGCCGACGACATCGTCCAGATCTGGTTCAACGACCAGCCGCTCAACGTGCCGGGCGGTCGTTCCGTTGCCGCCGCATTGCTTGCGGCGGGCGTCCAGCGTTTTCGCGCCACGCCGGTTTCCGGCGCGCCGCGCGCACCGTACTGCATGATGGGCGCGTGTTTCGAATGCCTCGTGGAAATCGATGGCGTACCGAGCCGGCAAAGTTGTCTCGTGACCGTGCGCGACGGCATGCGCATTCACTCGCAGGAAGGTGCGAGCGATCTTCCTCCCACGTCCGGCGCGAACGCCTTGCAGATGAAGGAGAGTGCTCATGGCCGCTGAATCCATCGATGTCGCCGTGGTCGGCGCCGGTCCCGCCGGGCTTTCCGCCGCCACGCAGGCGGCGCGCGCGGGCCTGTCCGTCGTCGTGCTGGATGAACAGGAGTCGGTCGGTGGCCAGATCTATCGTGCGATAGAACGCAGCGATGCGCAGCGCCGCGACATCCTCGGTCCTGACTATCAGGCAGGCAGCGCGATCACGACGGCGTTTGCCCGCTCTGGCGCGCGATACGTGCCGAACGCGTCCGTCTGGCAAGTGACGCGCGAAAAGACGGTGCATTACCTGAAAGACGGCAAGGTTGGCAGCTTCGAGGCCAAACGCGTGGTGCTTGCAACTGGCGCGCTCGAGCGGCCGTTCCCGATCCCCGGCTGGACCTTGCCCGGCGTGCTGACTGCGGGCGCCGCGCAGATCCTGCTGAAGAGCGCGGGCGAAGTGCCGAGCGAGCCGCCGGTTCTCGTCGGCTGCGGACCGCTTCTTTATCTGCTTGGCTGGCAATATGTGCGCGCAGGCGTGCCGATTCGCGCACTCGTCGATACCACCCGCCACGAGGACCGCTGGCGCGCGAAGCGCTACATGGTGTCCGCGCTGCGCGCGTGGCCCTACCTGAGCAAGGGCCTGCAGTTGATGCGCACGCTGCGCGACGCAGGCGTGCCAATGCACGAAGCCGCCGACGATCTGCGCGTGGAAGGCGTGATTGGCGAAGACGGCGCGGAGCGCGCCAATGCGCTGAGTTTTTCCGTGCGGGGCGTGTCGCATCGGATCGAGGCAAAGGTGATCCTGCTGCATCAGGGCGTGGTGCCCAACACGCAGTTCTCGCTGTCGCTGCGAGCATCGCACAAATGGGACGGCGCGCAACTCTGCTTCACCCCGACAACCGATCAATGGGGCGAACTCGATGTCCCCGGTATCTTCGTGGCGGGCGACGGCGGGGGTATCGGCGGCGCGCAGGCGGCGCAAATGCAGGGGGAACTGACCGCGCTCGCGATTGCCGCGCAACTCGGCGCGATCGATGCAAAGACCCGAGATCAAAGCGCCGCGCCGCGTTTTCGCCGGCTGGCCGAGGTGATGCGGATTCGTCCGTTCCTCGACAGCCTGTATCGTCCCCGCGATGAAAACCGCGTGCCCAAAGACGAAGTGATCGTGTGCCGTTGCGAAGAAGTGACAGCGGGCCAGTTGCGTCAATTCGTGGAACTGGGTTGTCTTGGACCGAACCAGGCCAAGTCGTTCGGCCGATGCGGCATGGGTCCGTGTCAGGGACGCATGTGCGGCCTGACGGTCACCGAAGTCATCGCCGACGCACGCAGTGTCGCGCCGGAAACGGTCGGCTACTACCGCATCCGCCCGCCAATCAAACCGCTCACGCTCGGAGAACTCGCCGGTGAATAAGCCTGCAGCCAACGAGTCGGACGTGCTCGTGATCGGCGGCGGCCTGCACGGATCGAGCAGCGCGTTCCATCTCGCGCGCCGTGGCGTGAGCGTGACCGTACTGGAAGCCGACTACATTGGACGGCATGCGTCCGGTGTGAATGCGGGCGGCGTGCGCACGCTTGGCCGTCCCGTGCCCGAGATCCCGTTGGCGCTGATGTCGCGTGAAATCTGGCACAACATCGTGGAAACTGTTGGCGACGACGCGGGTTTCGTTGCATCGGGGCAATTGAAGATTGCGGAAACCGAAGCCGAACTCGATGAATGCCGCGAACGTGTCGCGCTGCTTGAATCGCACGGTTTCACGCATGAAAAGATCATCGATCGCGAGACCTTGCGTGAACTCGAACCGGCGATCACGCCGCACGTGACCGGGGGTATCTGGGTGGAAGGCGATGGCTACGCGCTGCCGTTTCGCGCCACGACCGCGTTCCGGATTGCAGCGCAGCGTCACGGTGCGGTGTTTCATGAAGGCACGCCCGTTACGCGCATCGAACAGGTTGGCGAACGCTGGATTGCGCATACGCCGCGCGGCGTTTTCTCCGCGGCGCAACTTGTTGTCACCGCAGGCGCGTGGGCGGGCGAGCTTGCGGCGCAAGCCGGCGAGCCGGTTCCGGTTCATCCGGAAGGGCTGATGCTGATGGTCACGCATCGCGTGGCGCCCTTCTGCCGCGCGACGCTCGGCGCAACGGGCAGGCCATTGTCGTTCAAGCAATTCGATAACGGCACGGTCGTGATCGGCGGAAAGCTGATCGGCATCGCGGATTTGCCGGGGCGTCATGGCGAAGTCGATTTCGGACGGCTGGTAAAGAGCGCGAATACCGTGGTGGACCTGTTTCCGCATCTGCGCCACCTCGGCATCAACCGCGCGTGGGCGGGCGTGGAGGCGTTCACCGATGATTTCCTGCCGGTGATCTCGCGCAGCAAACGCGCGTCGAACCTGACTTATTCGTTTGGATATTGCGGCAGCGGGTTCCAGCTTGGACCGGGCTGCGGCAAGCTGGTGTCCGAACTCGTGCTCGATGGCGTGGCGTCGCTGCCGCTCGATGCGTTTGCCATCGACCGGTTCCAGGCGTTGAATGGCGCTCCTGTAGCTGCGAGTTGAACTACGTTAATTGAAGCCATTTTTAATCTCTAAAGGAATCGTATGACCGATATCGTCAGGCTTGAATCGAATCAACGCATGAGCCGTGTTGTGAAAGCAGCGGGGCTGGTGTTTATCGGCGGCCAGACGTCGAACGACCGCGCGCCCGATGTAAAGCTGCAAACGCAGCAGGTGCTGGCGAAGATCGATGGATATCTCGCGCAGGCGGGTATCGACAAGACGCGGTTGATCTCCGCGCAAATCTGGCTTGCCGACATTGCCCGCGACTTCGCCGGCATGAACGAAGTATGGGACGCGTGGGTTGCGCCGGGTTGCGCGCCAACGCGGGCGACAGTCGAGTCGAAGCTGGCCGCGCCCGAGTTGCTGGTCGAGATCACGGTGACCGCGCTCGGCGAATAACGCTTGCAGGACGGACGGTGAAGTCGCCGTGAACGCGCAAGGAAGAGGGCTGCGCGGAACGCGGATACAATTCGGCAGCACGATTTGTCCAACACCGACCAGATTCCATCCAATGCGTAATCCCACCCGGGCCGTACTTCTCGGTCCGCTTCTGAAGGGCGTTTCGCGGTCCTTCTATCTCACGCTGCGCGTGCTGCCTGCCGGCATGCGCGATCCGGTCGGGCTCGCCTATCTGCTGGCCCGGGCGGCGGACACGATTGCGGATACCTCGCTGATTCCCCCGGCGCAGCGGCTCGAATTGCTGCTGTCGCTGCGAAACCTGGTGAACGGCGCACCCGACGACGGCACGTTCACACGCCGTCTCACGCAGGAAGTGGCAGGTCAGCAAAGCCTCTCCGATGAAAAAGTCCTGCTTGAATCGACGGGCGCCGCATTGACCGTGCTGTCCCAGTTGAGTGATCCGGACCGGGACGCGGTGCGCGGGATTGTATCGACGCTCACGCAGGGCATGGAATTCGATCTGCGCACGTTCCCCGATGAATCGTCGGGACGCATCAAGGCGCTGAACACGCTGGAAGAACTCGATACATATACGTACCTGGTCGCGGGATGTGTTGGCGAGTTCTGGACGAGGATGACTTACGCGCACATGCCGGGCACGTTGAAAGGGCCGTCCGAAATCATGCTGTCGCGCGGTGTTCGTTTCGGAAAAGCGTTGCAGATGACCAACGTATTGCGTGACTGCAGCAAGGACTTGCGCATTGGCAGGTGTTATCTACCGTTGCCCATGCTGGGTCAATATGGTCTGACGCCACAAGACCTGCTTGAACCGGGCAGCTCGCGTCGTGCGCAGCCGCTTCTGTTCGAGCTTTTGCGCCTGACGCTGAATCACTATCGCGCGGCCGTCGACTATGCGCTCGCCATTCCTGCATTGTCGATCCGGCTGAGGCTTTCGTGCTTGTGGCCGGTGCTGATCGGACTCGAAACGCTGGTGCTGCTCGTCAACAACGACGACTGGCTCGATCCGGCCAGGATCTCCAAGATCACACGCAACAAGGTGTACAGGATCGTTGCAGGTTCGACGCTGCTCGTGCCATCGGATCGATTGCTGCGTGTGTGGATAAATCGGCTGGTCGCGCGTATTGAAACGCGGTTGAACGCCTGAGGGCGGCCGGTATTCTCGTGATCCGGCGGGGCGGATATCATAGGGGTTGTCGTTTATACACGGCGATCCTCTGCCCGGTCCGCGCCGGGTCCGAATTCAAGTAGTCGCACCTGGTTCCGTCACGCATGAACTCCACTCCCGATGCCCCTTCGCGTCCCGCGATGCGTTCCCTGACACCTCTGGAGGCGCGCGTGCTGGGCGTGCTTGTCGAGAAGCAGCACACGGTGCCGGATGCTTATCCGCTGTCGGTGAACGCGCTGACGCTTGGTTGCAACCAGAAAACCGCGCGGTCGCCGGTGATGAACGTTACCGAAGCCGATGTGCTGACGGCCATTGATGAACTCAAGCGCCTGAGCCTCGTGTTCGAAGGCAGCAGCAGCCGCGTGCCGCGTTTCGAGCACAACATCACGCGTTCGTTGGGCATTCCGAGCCAGGCGGCCGCGTTGCTTACCACATTGATTCTGCGCGGGCCGCAGACGCCGGCTGAATTGCGTTTGAACGCTGCGCGCCTGCACAGTTTCGCGGATATTTCGTCGGTCGAGGCGTTTCTCGATGAACTCGCGGGGCGCGAACCGCCGCGCGTGATCAAGCTGCCGCGTACGCCGGGCGAACGTGAAAGCCGCTGGGCGCATTTGCTGTGCGGTGAGGTTACGGTCAGCGAGGTATCGACGAGCGCAATGGTCGACGATCCCGTTTCTTATAACGACTTCGAACTGCTGAAGGCGGAACAGAAGCGGTTAAGCGATGAAGTGGCAAGGTTGCGGGTGCTGGTTGAACGGATGGCGGGGGAGCTTGGGATTGAGGTGGGGGAGTGAGATTGGTTGGGGCTTCTCGGACGGCTGCTTTTTGCATGTAAGCGCGACATGTTCATCGATATCTACAATTGCGTCTCGGCTTCGCTATCCCATTGCGCGAGTAGATCAGCCGGGATAGCCCGGACAGTTTGTGCATACCGCGCGCCCACAAACTGTTCCGCGCGCTTGAGCAAAACCGGAATCGGGCTACTGGGTTCGTTGACTTCAAACCACGCCCGCGCCTGGCGAATGCTCTCCAGCGCCATTTGTCGATTGGTCATTGAGGTGCGCGAGACCCGCATGGACGGCGCAACTTCAACGCTCTCCGCTTGCGATGCAACTGCATCGCTGACCGGAGGGTTTTCGAGCGTTGCTACCAAAGGCTCAGTCAAGGACATTTCTTGATCGATGGTGTCCAGTTCGATGTCGCTATCGTCAATTCCAACATTCGCCGGACCCGCAAAAAGCCCCAATACCTTGCTCAGCGCCGATAAATCCGGCGAGAACGTGCCGAGGTTGTTCTCGCACCATGCGGTGATTGCAGCAAGACTGGAGCAAGCCTGGTCGAACCCAACAAGACTCGACGGATCGCGTTCACGCAGCGCCTCAAGCTGTTGCGTAACCGAATCCTGAGACAAGGCATCGACCGGACGCGGTCTTGCAAACGCGCGCTCGACATCGCGCACTTGCAGCCGAGCCACCGACGCCTTTCCAAACGTCACTTCCCGAAGGTCCGATAACAAGCCATCGGTATCGGTCAACGCCTGTAGCGCGTTTGCGCGAATCTCCAGCGCGGCCTCGCGATCCGAATCCACCGCCAGTTGCGGGTGAACCGTATCGGGATACGTTTCAAGCAAGCGCGCAAGTAGTCCTACCTTCGCGAAAGCCCATGGCGCCGGCCAGTCGTGTGCGGCATCGCGTGAACAACACGGCTATTCGTATGTCCTTCGTGCGAAGCATCAGTCTGCGGCAATCGCGATCGATATCACCCCAGTTGACGGTTTCAGCCGAGCCCACGAAATTGCCGTACTGCGCATCGGGCTGCGCCGTCGATTTCGCTGACATGACCACATACTCAGGGTCGTACTCAAGATCGGGACCACACGGGGCGTCAGTGGAGATGGGCGCGAGCCAGTCGTGACTCACCGCCTCGTTCGGCCGCGCCTTGGCGGTCGCTTGTTTCTTCGCGTTCATATCGAGATCCGTTTGCTAGTGTGTCGTCGCGGAATGCTGCTCGGGCTCGAAGCGCATGCCGGTAATCGGATCGCCCGTTGGAGAGCGTCCGAGCCATCCAGACCAGCCCAGCCGTTCAGGGCCGCCAATAGTCGCGGGCGTCGCGCTCAGCGATTTAATGCGCAACTCAAGCTCCCAGACAAATTCGTAGCCGATAAACGCGCGCACCCATTCGACCAGCAACGGCAAATCTGCACCTTGCGGCGTGAAGCGCAAGTACTCGTTTAGCCGTGACCACGAGGGTAACGATCAACTGTTTCCGGAGTCTTTTCAGGATGGATTTTTCGTGACTGGAATTATTGTTCTGCATGGCGAATGAATCACGACTGATGGATGAACGGAATCAGAAATTAGCACGAAGGTCGAGCGTAGCTAAGTCAGATTAAAGCTATGGTTTCGAGCATTGGCGTGGGAAGCAAATGCATGCACGAGCAATTGCTCGCGCTCATGGACCGCCGAATGCGGTATCGATCGGATAACGAGGCTGGGAATTCAATAAAAAGAGGACAAAAATTGAATTGGAAAGCAGCGAATTGACGGAAAGCGGGATGTAAAAGCAGCGCAAGGTGAAGGTGGCGGAGTAACAGTGAATTCGGAAATTAATTCGCTATGAGTAGTTCGGAAAATCGGTTTAAATTACCGAAACGATTACGCCTTATCCAGATCTGGTAAGACTTAACTGTTCCCGCGTGTTTCTTTTGGGAAACGGATCGCAAGCCAAGTGCGCGCGTCGCGCTATTTGTCTGTTTAATATCCGACAGATATAAACATCATACGAATAATTTTTTACCGAATTCGGCGGATAAATCGTATTTGTTTATTTGTCGGCCTAGTAGTTAATTCCGAAAACATTGATAAGGGTCGGATAAGTATAAATTTTTCCGAAATCATCTTATTTTATGTTGCGGTTCTTGAGCAAATACTTTTGCGCCGCAACAAGCCATAGGAAAAATTTCGCTATTTAACTGAATATTACTTATTCGTTTGTGTGCTACCGCACATTCCGGGTACTATTTACCCTAGTGGTCAGGTGAGAAGGTAGACTTTGCCGAATCGCTCAAGTTAGCGGCATTCTCGGTCAAACGTTTGCGTGATGGACGATAAAGCGACTGCTTTGACAGCCGCGATACAGGGTCGGGGTTCGCGTCAGCGTTTCCTAATATACGTCGAAGGCGAGTGGTTGCGTCGGCAACCGCCGGGAAGGGTGTGCCTTCGTAGTCGTGTCCCCAAGTCGCAAGTTGTCCAAATCGTTTAGAGCGCCATTCGGTACTGAGCACGGAATGGGTCAAATGAGTCTCGGGTTAGTTAGACATACGAAGTAAGTAAAGCGCCTTGGTTGCTTGGTCTCCCAAAAGCGTTTCGTGTGTCAAAAACTAAAAAATATCTGCTTATTTTCTGTCGGGCTTTTCTCGACAGTGGACAAACTCGCCATGATAAAACGACGTCAATTTCTCGGTTGCCTCACCGCTTTCGGCGGTAGCTATCTTCTGACCGCCTGCGGCGGTGGTTCGAGCGACGGGATCGGCAGTGCTGCCGGTGCTGTTGCGAACAACGCTACGAACGGTGCCGCAGTTGGAAACGCAGTTGCCAATGCCGCGAGCCCGGCATCCGCCAACGGCACGAGCCTGCCTTCCGCTTCTTCGATCATCGACAACTCGGGCAATGTCTGGACCCTCTCGGGAGGTGTGGTGTACAGGAACGGTGCGGTTGCAGGCGTCAACTACAACGTTGCCCTGGCGCTCTGGTATAGCGGCACCGTTTATCACGAGAACACCGCGGGCCAGTTCTATTCGTGGAACGGATCGGGATGGTCGGCATGTCTTGATCCGCGCACGGCCGGCATCTCGGCCGATGGCGCAACCATCCCCTCGGGCTCGGTCCTCATCGATAAACTGGGCCGCAAGTGGACAGTCTCCGGTGGAGTCATCTACAGGGATGGCGCTGTCGTTGGTATCAACTACAACGTAGCCTTGCTTCTCTGGTACGGCGGCATAATGTGGCACAAGAACACCAGCGGCCAGTTCTATGCGTGGACCGACGCGGCTGGCTGGCTTGCATCTACCGATCCGCGCACCCCTGTTGCCGCTACCGCTGGCAGCTTCTTCGGTGTGAACGGCCACTGGGACTTCACCTATACCCCGGCCCAGATCGTCTCGATTCTGACCAGCATGGGATGCAAGAGCTACCGAGTCGGGTGCACCAATGATCCGCAGCAACTCGCCGCCGTGACCAAACTGGCGGCAGCGTTTCAGGCGGCTGGTATGACACTGTTGGTGCTGATCAATCAGGGTATGACGGACGCCAACGGCAACGTTCTGAGCAGCGAGAGTGTTGCCTACAACCAGGGTTACATGGTCGCATCGGCGGTTGCGAATGCACTCAAGCAGTACGGCGTCACCATGTACGAATGCGGCAACGAACTGACCCGCCAGAATTCCACCATCATGAACTTCACGGAAGCGGGGACCAAGGCCGTCGACTTCAACAATGCCAACTGGCCTTCCATGCGTGGCGTGATGCGCGGCATGATCGACGGTGTCAAGTCGGTCCAGCCGAACGCGAAGTGTGGCATCAACTTTTGCGTGGCGGACGTGGGTGCGTCGGATGCGTTATGGGAAGGCATGCAACCCGACGGAAGCCGTGGTTATCCGCAGGTTCGCTGGGACATCACTACGTGGCACAACTACGAAGTGTATGGCGACATCTTCAATATCGGCACGGACGGCGCAGGGCCTGGCATCGATCTGCCCACGTACTGCAAGGCGCGTTACGGCGTTCCGTTCATGATCACCGAGTGGAACACAGGCCCTGAGCAAACCCAGGCTTATCGGGCGAACTACATCACGACGCAATTGGGCAATTTCTATAACGCCAGAAAGACGCACAACATTCAGTCCGTGATGTACTACGTGCTCGATAGCGGGAACAGCACCTATGGGATCATGATCAACGGTGCACCGCTTAGCGCGCCTTACGCCGCGTTCACCGGCTTTACGGCGTCGCATGCCGACGTATAGAAATAGTCCACAAGGTTGGTGATCGTTAGGTCCACGAGAGCCGGGATAGCGCAGCGCTATCCCGGCTCTTGCCGTTATGAATGGTCAAGACGCCGTGTGCAATCGGTTGCATAGATGTGCGAACTATATTGACGCAATACCATCTAATTTTGGCTCACACGCTTTTATCTGACTGTCCTGGCCTCTGGGCCAGGCCTGGATTGCGAGAGCATCAAACCCCAATCATCCGATGTTCCGCAGTAAAGTAGCAGCTTGTGAATCGCGCCGGAATTGCGACCTCCTGCATTCCATTTCGTGCGCGCGGCCACTTGCACTATCCATTACGCAATGAGCACGCAGATGAAGCCGATCAAATTCGTCGATGCCAAATCGTTGTTCGGCATGACCGTCATGATTTTCTTGCTGGTCATAACGGCTGTGTGGCTCAGTCTAGGCGGGATTTTGACCAGGAAAGGCAGGGAGTGTTTCAGGAAGATTTTTGGCGAAAGATAACCGGCGCGGAACGCTGAGCGTCCCCTCGCTTAGGCCAGCAGCCGTCCCCATTCATAGTCGATGCCGTCCGGGGTAAACGGTAGAACACCTGCGCCCGGAGTGAACGTCAGTTCACCAAAGTAGATCTCGTTGTCTGGTGCGTACAGATCCACGCGAACGTAGTCGAAGTCTTCCGCCAGAACGGCGGCGGTATCCAGTATCGCCTTGAGATTCTCGGGCGCGGGCGCCGGTGTTTCGCTACGTTTGTAATAGCCGATGGCGATATCGAGGTGGTTCCAGTGAATGTCATACACGTCACCGTGCGTGTTGTTCCCGAACCGGTCCGAGATCACCAGAATGTACATGACCGGCCGTCCGGTGTTTCCGCCGAAACAATGCAATTTGTAGTCGGCGGGGATCTGGCCATTCTTGTCGAGCAGGAGTTTTTCAAAGAAGATCCGCCGCTCGATCTTCCGGTAATGCCGCTCGCGGCCAACATGATAAAAATCGGTGGCGAGCCATCGTTCGGCAAGCGCCTGCAATTTCTCGAACGATGTTTGCGACTTGTCCCGCACCACTTCCACGAAGCTGCTGCCATGATTCGCCTTCATGACGAACGAGGTCGGCAGGGCATCGAAGACAGCTGGGGTAAAGCTGTCCGGCGCCGCTATCAGTGGAACCAGATGCGCCTCGCCGAGCTTGTTCTTCACATAGTCGCGAACGGTCAGTTTGTCGGTCAGTCCTGCATAGCGCGGATCAGGTGCAAGACTACGTTGCAGTATCTTCTCGTTGAATGTGGCCGGCTGAAGCAGCCTTGGAAAGCGGCCCATGAATTTCCGGTGCATCAGAGTCAGAAACAGGACGTCGGGCAACATCGACTTCGCGCCTTCCTTGATCTTCCTCCCAAACGAGGCTGACGCTTGCATTGCTGCGGGCTTCCTGAGCGGCTGCTCCGCCGCCGCCTTGAAGGCCGCTGAATTCGGAGCGGCAATCTCCTTTAGCGGTAGCGCTGAAGAACTGCCCGGGTTCGGAGCGGCATGCCACTCGCCGAGCTGCCCTGTCCTGGTTTTACGCATGTTTTCCATCCACGCTCAACGCGACTGGCCTGCGTTCCAATGATGCAGCGTCCCGCTGAGGGAAATTGACTATTGGCTCTTTGGCCCCAGTCGCATCGATCGACTGCGCGCCTGTCCGGATCTGCCCGCGCGTCCGGAAATGCATGGGCGAAACACCGAAACGTTGTCTGAATAGTCGTCCTAACCGGTTGCCGTCACCCATGCCACACCGTCTTGCGATCTTGTCGATAGGAAGATCGGTATCCATCAGCAACGTGCACACGATTTCAAAGCGTGTCCGTATCAGGTATTCCAGTGGCGTTACTCCGAACTCAGACTTGAAGCGCCGAAGATAATTGCGTTTGCTCATGGCGGCCGATTCGGCCGCCTGCGCAACTGAAATCGGCTTGCTGTAGTTTTCCTTGATCCAGCGGGCTGATTCGTGAATCTTCTCTGTTGTCGTGCGCGCGTTCAGATCGTCGAGGTCTGGTTTCGTGCGCTGTATGGCATGAGGTTGCAGCACGCGGGCAATCCTTCGCGCGGTGTCGGCGCTCAGGTCACGTTCAATTTGCGCAAGCGCCATATCCGCGGGTGTCGTAGCGGTAGACCAGTCTGCGACCGGTGCGTCCTTGAACCAAAAGATCGGCACCGGGGATCGTGCCAGGTTCTTTGGATCAAAGACGGAGTTGGCGCCCGGCTGACTGCGCAGGGATGCGTCGTGGGTGGGGCGTGACATCCATGACAGAAGGCGGTCGTCAGGACCTCCTGAGGTGTCTGCGTCGCGGCAGGCCACGAAAAATGCATGGAAATCGATCAATGCATACGTCTCGAGCTTCTGCGTCCAGATCGAGATGCTGGACGAGCTTGTGACGAAGCCGCCCGTGTCCGACAGTACTGACAGACGATAGGGAGGTTCTCCGCCACCGGCCTGTTCGAACTCGTTAGCCAGCCGAAAAGCCTCGCCGATCGCTCCGGCGTTCGCCACGGAGCATTCGTTCGAAACCAGCAGTCCGATGTGCCGCTTATTAACTTTGGATTCATCCCGGTGATGTAGGTCGCCAGGCCGATAAAAGTCCGTCAGAGTGTCCACTATTTAATCCTCCAAAGCTGCATGCGTGACTTTGTGCAGCACAGCGTAGGTCTCCGCAATAACCAATTGACGAATTGGCGGAGTCGACCTAATGAATGGCGCATACGTCGGCATGATTAAGAAATAATTACTCTTGATCAAAGGCAACTGCTTAAACATTAACCATATGTGGAAATAATTTCCGGTCCATATTATTAATATAAAAACAGAAACAGACAGGGGAAAAGCGTCAAAGGCTTTTGTTTAAACCTATACAGAACAATGCCTTAGATGATTTCGTTCCTGCATGACATGATGTGTCCGGCTTCTATAGAATGTAGTAGAAGACCAGAAAAAGAGGAAAGTTTCGATAGATATAATATCTGTTACACATATTGCAGATCGCAACAATTCTTTCTTTCCCTAGGATTCCCGTAAAGGGTTCAACATAATCGGCCAATAGTTCTTGATTTTAAGCCTTGACCGATTTCATTCGATTTCCCCGGTCTATGCTTCAACGCAACATGAAAAGGAAATCGGGTTTTCATTCCTCAGAAGATTACGGGAAGTTAAACGCTGCTTTTTCGAAACACGCTTGCGGCGCCTGGAACAGCCTCCAGCATGCAGTGCGCCGCGGCGAGTCCATAAATCCAACCTGATACACGTCGAGAGCTGCGAGAAAACCAGGCAGTAATTTTGACGATTCGGGGTCTGCGTTTTTATCAATCGGAACTGTTGTCCGCGATCCGGGTTTAGCCGCTCGCCGCGTATGACGTATTCATCCCGATGCCTTCATGAGCAACGTGTCGCATTGGCGCAGAACCTGCGAAAGCATGAAAACGTGAGCTGGCAGTAAGCAGTTCTCCATGTTCTCAGGCGCAGCGATGGACGGCTTGCTTGCGGGCTGCGCACCGTTGACGGGAAACAACAGGGCACTCTACATGCTAAGAGCCGAGGACGAAGGGCACACGAACCATCTGCTTGACGCGTTGCCTGTTCATGAATGGCAGGCACTGCAGCCGCTTCTTGAGGCCGTTCAACTTCGAGAAGGCCAGGTGCTGTGCGAGAGCGGGCAGGCAATCGAGCACGTCTACTTTCCCGTGACGGCGGTCGTGTCGTTGATCCACCGCATGGTGGAAGGATCGTCGAATGAAATTGCCGCGGTCGGTGCAGAAGGAATGATAGGCGTACCCGTTCTGACTGGCGGAAAGACGATGCCGATGTGTGTCCAGGTGCAGTTCGAAGGGACGGCGTACCGGATGAAAGCAGCGGTCCTGCAGCAGCGGTTCGCCACTTCAGACGAACTGCGGCGATTGTTGTTGCTATACATGCAGGCATTGCTCGTACAGGTTGCACAAACGGTGATCTGCAACCGGTACCACTCGGTCTACGAACAATTGTGCCGATGGCTGTTGATCGAGACAGACCGTATGCCGGGAAACGAAGTACAGGTGAGCCATCAATTGATCGCCGAGATGCTCGGTGTGCGGCGCGAAGGCGTAAGCGCGGCGGTAAGCAAGCTGCAGGATGCGGGCGTGATCCATACCGGCCGGTGCTGCATTACGGTTCGCGACCGCGAAGCATTGCGAGCCGAAGCGTGCGTGTGCTACGGCATCGTGGCACGCGAGTTCAGCAGGCTGCTACCGCGCGTGCCGGCGAGAGAGATGGTTGCTTGAGGGTGGCTCGTTTTAGCGTGCGGCCAGCGTCGAGTTGCGAAAGGCCGGGAATGCTTTGTGCAGGCTGCAATATCTCTCGAATTTCGATCAGGTTATTGAACATTTTGGAGTACATATCGTGGAAGGGTCTATGAAATGTCTCGAAAATATCCGGATGTCGATCACGAGAGCGGATGCGCGCGTGGTGCAGGCGCCGGCTGTGATCGTGGCCGATCGCGAGGTACTGCTCGCCACTTCAGACACCGTTCTGGGACACTCGCCTAAGCCGCTCCGGGAGAGCCATCGGGATACACGCTCAGCGTTTCCCTAGGCAATTACTTTTGTGGATAAAGCCGGCTGGCCGCTGGAAATCGTCAGCCGTTCACCACCATTCAGCGGGCCGCGAAGTCGTGCGGCAATATCCGGCAGCGGCACCCTCGCCGCACGGTCGCGACATACATTGAACATCGAAGGAATACGCCGGTGGATTACTACCCTTCAAATTCGCTATCACCGTCCGCAGATCACGAGCGCGGGCAGCTCAGCGCCAAGGACATGATCAACCTGATGCGGGATCACATCTGGGAGATCCTGGTCGCGACGGTTGTTGTCGTCGCGTTGGCGGTGGCCTACATCTTCATTGCGCCTCCGATCTACTCTGCCGACGTGCTCATCCGTGTGGACCCGCCAGAGCAGAACCAGTTGGGTATCGCGCTGCAGAATCAGGAAACGTTGCCGCCGCCCGCGCCCGCTCCGAGCGAAGAAATGGCCGTGATGCGCAGCCGCTCCGTGCTTGAGCCCGTGATCGAAAAATACCGGTTCGACGTCTCGGTCACGCCGCACATGTTCCCGCTTCTCGGCGACATCGCGGAAAAATTTGCGACGCCGGGCGAACCGTCGAAGCCGTGGCTCGGGCTCAAGTCCTTTGCCTGGGGTGGCGAGCGTGTGCAGGTGGGCAGCCTCGATGTTCCGCAGAACCTGGAAGAAGAGAAGCTCAAGCTCATCGCGCTCGATGGCGGCCGGTATGAACTGCGCGGCCCATCGAATGAACTGCTGGTCAGCGGCATGGTGGGAGTTCCCGCAAGCGCGAACGGCGTCTCGATCGTGTTGAAGCAACTGGATGCGCGTCCCGGTACGTCGTTTGAAGTGATTCGCTGGAATGACCTCGACGCCGTCAAGCGCTTCGCCAATACCGTGAAAGTCAGCGACAAGGTCAAGGACTCCGGCCTGATAGAAATCGAATACACGGACAAGAGCCCCGCAAAGGCGACCGAGGTCACCAACGCGCTTGCCGAGCAATATCTCGCAACGGCGATTGCGAGCCGGCAATCCAACGACACAAAGACGCTCGCGTTCATCAATGGAGAACTCCCGCGTCTGCTGGCCGACTTGCGCAAGGCTGAAGAGGCGTTGAAGAGCTACCGGTCGACATCCAACTCGATGCAACCTACGGCAGAAGCGCAGTCGTTCCTTCAGGGCGGTATCGATTTCGATCGCCAGATCGCTTCGCTTCAATTGCAACGCACGCAATTATTGGAGCGCTTCACGCCGACTAGCCGCTGGGTGCAGAACATCGATACGCAACTCGCCCAACTGAACAAGGCAAAGGGTGAATTCGACGGACGTTTTCGCAGCATGCCGACCTCCGAGCGCGAAAGCGTCGACCTGATCCGCGCGCAGAAGGTCGCTGAAACAATCTACCTTGGCATGGTCCAGAAGGCCGAACAACTGACCGTGCGGCGCGCGAGTACCTCGGGCGGCGCGCATGTGGTCGACTCCGCCGTGCGGCCGCATCGTCCGGTCAAGCCGAATCGCCCCGTGGTACTCGGCGGCGGCGTGGTGCTCGGATTGCTCACCGGCGTGTTCCTCGTCTTCATGCGCCGCCACGTGATGATCGGCGTGACGGACCCTCGCTATGTTGAGCGCCGTCTGAGTGTGCCGGTCCTCGGCGAGGTCCTGTTCAGCCAGCAACAGATGCGGCTCGATCCCAGCAGTGCGGGCGTGCCCAAGAAGGCGCTGCCACCTGTCCTGAAACCTGGGCTGCCGTTTCCGCGTGCTGAGCCGGTAGGAGACTTCAGCGACGCCGGCACGCTGGATGGCGTTGGCAGCAGGGTGCTTGCCGCGCGCTTTCCGCACGACCCGTCTGTCGAGGCGCTGCGTGCAGTGCGCACCGCGCTGACGCGCGATCTCGCTCATGCACCGAACAACATCGTGATGGTCACCGGTCCCACGCCATCGGCGGGAAAGAGCTTCGTCGCGGCGAATCTCGCGGTGCTGCATGCTGAGACCGGCGCACGGGTTCTTCTCATCGACGCAGACATGCGCCGTGGCCACCTTGCGTCGTTCTTCAAGCAGCGCAACCGGGGCGGCCTGTCGGAAGTCCTGTCCAACCGCATGCCGGTGCGTAATGCGCTGCGCCACGTGGGCGTGGAAGGTGTGTCGTTCATTTCATGCGGCACGCGTCCGGCCAACCCGGCAGCCCTGCTCATGCAGCAGGGGTTCAGGGACCTGCTGGACCGGCTCGGCAAGCAGTTCGATCTCGTGATCGTGGACACGCCCCCGTTCCTCGCGGTGACCGATGCCTCGATCATTGCCAGCGAAGCGGGTTCGTCGCTGCTGGTGCTGCGCTCGGGCATGCAAAGCGAGGAAGAGATCGCCGATACGGTCAGGAAGCTCGCGCGTGCCGAAGGGCGGATCGCGGGTGCGGTTTTCAACGGAATACCGCTTCGCCGAAGCAACCGCGGCTATGGCTATGCCACGAACTATGCGAGCGACCACGGTGACGTAGAGACGGTTCACTGAGTTCGCTGCTTCATCAGCGCGCCCACGCCGGGAGCGCGCTACATCGTTCAAGGGAAAGTGCAATGGCCATAGCAATCAATGGGAAGTTCACGTCGCAAAGAATCACCGGCGTACAGCGTGTTGCTTTTGAATTGACACGGGCAATGCAGATGCGTGGAACGCCGGGCAAGGAGCTTGAAGTGTTCGTGCCGCAGGACGCAGTGGCCCCTGGCTCGCTGCTCAAGCGCCAGCGGCGTTTTCCATGGTTCCGCGGGAATCTCTGGGAACAGATCACGCTGCCAATCGCATCGAGAAGAACAACGCTCGTCAACCTGTGCAATACGAATCCGCTCTTCAAGCGCAGGCAGATCGTGATGGTTCACGACATGGCCGTCTTCGACGTGCCCGAAGCGTTCTCCAAGAAATTCCTGCTCTGGTACAAGCTGCGGTTTTCGATACTGCCGCGCCTCGAACCGCTGATCCTGACCATCTCGACCTTCTCGCAAGAGCGGATCTGTCATCACATGAAGATCGACAAGTCGCGTGTGGTCGTCCTGCCTCCCGGCGCGGATCATCTCGACCGCATTGCTTCCGACCCGGCGGTCATCGACCGTTTGCGGTTAACGAAGGATTCGTATTGCGTGATCGTGGGCAGCCTCGACCCGCGCAAGAACCTTCAGCGCGCGCTCGAAGCCATCAAGCAGCTTGGGCATTTGCCGAACCTGAAGTTCGTGATTGCCGGCGGCAAGAACTCGCGCGTGTTCAAGGCGGCGAGCAGCGCCGCGCTCGACGCGGCGGCCGAGGACCAGCGGATCATATGGGCTGGCTTCGTATCCGACGGCGAATTGAAGGCGCTTTATGAAAGCGCCGCATGCCTGATTTTTCCATCGCTGTACGAAGGATTCGGATTGCCGCCGCTCGAGGCCATGTATTGCGGTTGTCCGGTGATTGCGTCCACGCATGCGTCGATTCCCGAAGCCTGCGGGCAAGCGGTCATGTATTGCGATGCAACCTCCGCCGACGACATTGCGCAGAAGGTGTCGCTCATGATGAGCGACAGCCAGTTGCGCCAGCATTATCGCGAGATTGGCTTGCTGCACGCGCGCGAATTCCGCTGGGATCGCGCGGCGCGTGACTTGCTTGCGATCCTGCAGGACGAAGCTAACCGGCGTCCGTTCAACCTCTCGCCGCGTACGTCCGCAGGCTAAGCCCAATGAGTCCGTCTCCGGAGTGGGCCCATGTTTAAGCAGCGCCACAGCCATGCAAGGCGACGTGCGTTGCAGACGCTCGCGGCGCTGGCGAGCGTGCCCTTCCACGCGGTGGCTGCGACGGCCGTTGCTGTTCCCCGTTCGGGCGATACCGGCACGCGCCGCATGACGCAGTTGATCGGAAGCAATGGCTGGGCGGGCGCGCCGGCGGACATCGCCATGTGGCATCAGATGGGCATCTCCTGGGGGCGCGATGTAGCGGGTCCGGGTCAGCCCGATTCGCCCCGCGATGCAATGCGCATCGACAGAACCGGTCCGAGTTACGACAGCAACCTGCCGCCGGTGCTGCTCAGCAACAACCGCAACGGCTTTCGCTCGCTGTTGCTGCTCGCTTATACGCCGGGGTGGAACGCCACGGTTGCAGACGATTCCAAATCCGCACCGGTCGATGTCAACGCGTGGACGCAGTACGTCGATGCGGTGGTCCGGAAGTATTCGGCACCGCCTTACAACGTGCGCTATTTCCAGATCTGGAACGAGGCGGCGGGGCGCTTGTCGGGCGGTCTGCAACAGGCGACGTTCTGGCATGGTCCGGCAGCGGGCGGGAAGGATGGCGTGTATGACCGCGCCATGCAGGACTACGTCGAGCGTATTCATATTCCCGCGGCGCGGATCATACGCAAGTACCGCTGCTACATCGTGTATGGCGGCTGGCCGGATCAGGGCGGTGTAGATACCTACATCAAGTGGCTTGAATACAGGAGCCCCGTAGTCAATGCACGCATGATCGACTGGGTCGATTATCTAGACATTCATTACATGAAAGTTGCGGAGCTCGATCCTTTATACGAGCGATACGTGCGAAACGGCCCCGCGCGCGGAATCTGGCAGACCGAGATCGGCGACCGCTACATGGAAGACCCGCACTATCTGGCGCGGTACTTCTTTGACTTCGCGGTATGGGCGCTCGACCGAAACTGGGATGACCCGGACAAGTACGTATCGATGGTCTTTCACTGGGATGGCGTCGAGGCTTTCCGTCTGACGCAACGCGGAAACCCACGGAAATACACGGTCTCGGGGCGGGCATTGGTTGTGTTGAACCGGATCGTGCCGGGTGCGCTTGCGCCTGTACCCGTGCCGCTGAAGTTTGGCCCGGATGTTGCCGGCGGCGCGCTGTATTCAGACAAGGACCTCGTCTTTCAGGTGGCCGCGCCGGCGGGTTGGCGCACGGTGTCGGTGCCGGGGCTCAAGGCGCCGGTGGCGCGCCAGCCGGACGTAAGGTTTATCGATGCCCTGACTGGGCAAGCCGCACCTGCAAGCGACGTCGCCCTCGACTGGGACGGCGGCGCTCTGAATATCCGTTTCAAGGTTCCCGCAAACGTCAATGGAGCACCAAGGAAGCCGCCGGAAGTGCCGGTACATCTGGCGTATATCGTCGTCAGTTCGAGACAGGCAGCATGACTTTGCCCATCGAAATAAATAGCCCGTACAGAGGCATCATGAAACAAGTGACCGTTGTCATCTGCAATTACAACTACGAGCGCTTTCTTGCACAGGCGATCGGGTCGGCGCTGGGCCAGGACTATCCGGCAACACGCGTGGTGGTCATCGACGACGGCTCGACCGATGGATCGCGCGCGCTCATCGAAAGTTATGGATCGCGCGTCGAGGCGGTGTTCAAGGAGAACGGCGGTCAGGTCTCCGCTTATAACTGCGCGGTCGAAATCATCGATACCGACTACGCCATCCTGCTCGATTCCGACGACCTGCTCTATCCGTCGGCGGTGTCGGAAGTTGTGCGCGCTTTCAATGAGGGCGAGTACACGAAGGTGCAATTCCGCCTGGATGTGATCGGTTCCGAAGGGGAGCTCACGGGTACGCACGTGCCGCACTCGGAGCCGCCTGCGGACTGCGGCAGCTTGCTTAGGCGCGGCTGGTTGTATCCGTCGCCGCCGGCGTCGGGCAATGCTTATCGGGTCAGCGCGCTGCGCAAGATATTTCCCGTTCCGCAATCGAGCGTCAACCGCTATGGCGCGGACTTCTATGCCATCTATGGCGTGGCGTTGCTTGGACCGGTCGCGACGATTTCCAGATCATTAGGCGCTTACCGCGTGCATAACACGAGCGCGCCTAGCGTGTCGTTCGCAAATTCTGAAAGCCTGACCAAGGCGCCCAAGGCACTCAACATGCGCTGGATGACGCTCAAGGAAATCGCGCGCTCGCGTCTTGATGTGGAATTGCCGAGCTCCTTTCATGACTTCTCTCACGAGAAGGCGCATTTCTGTTCGGGCGTATACCACGCACCGTTAGCTGCGCGCTGGCATTGGATGACGCGCGAGTCCCACAGCTACCTGCATTCGATCGTCGCGAACCCGTTTTGGGGCGTCAAGAAAAAAGTTGGCACGCTGGTGTTGTCGAGCCTCTGCCTTTTACCGTATGCGCCTTTGTCGGACTACGCGGTGCGATATATCGCGAACCCGCTGGCCCGCCGTCGCGTGGCTGCACGCTAACGCAGCTTAAGAGAGAGCGGAATGGACAAGAAAGAAAACGCCAAGATTCTAGTGTTTGTCTACGGCGGATACGTGATGAGGTATCTGTACCTCATTGTGGTCATCCCCTTTTATGGACGGGTGCTCGGCGTAACCGAATATGGCCGCGTGCTGGCGGCCATGTCGCTCATGAATGTGATCTGGATGCTTTCGAGCTACGGATTCACGATTGTCGGCATGCGCGATGTTGCAAAGTCGCATGAAGCAAGTCACCACAATGACGTCTTCTCGCTGCATTCGAGCGCGCGCGTCTTCACATGTGCAATAGGCATTGTCATTGGCGTGGTCGCCACGCTGTGTTCTCCAACCCTGTCCGAGCGTCCCGCGATGGGACTGCTGGCAACGGCGCTTGGCATAGTGTCCGCGCTTAATTTGGGCTGGCTGTTCCAGGGACGCCAGCGCTTTCGTACACCGATCATTCTCGAGGTTGTCGGCTTTGCGCTGAGCCTCGTGCTGATTCTCTCAATAGTGAGAGGTCCCGCGGATTCGGTTTGGGTTGTTGCAAGTCTGCTGATCGCCGGCGCGATCTCCGCAGCAATCTCGTATGCCTTGACGTTTGCGCATATCGGGTTGCCGAGGTTCCGGCTCAACGGCATTGTGCCGCTCATTCGCGGCTCGACCATGTTGTTTTGCTACTCCACGGGTTCAGCGGTGCTGACGGCTTCGTCGACCTATTTGCTTACGCTGCTGTCCACGCCGCCCCAGGTCGGTTACTTCGGCGCGGCCGAACGCTTCGCCACGATCGGCCTGAGCCTGATGGGTCCCGCCGCGCAAGTCTTTATTCCGACCATCTCGCGGCAACTCTCACAAGGCGACAACGACGGCGCTCGCATCACCAGCCGCCGTGGCGCAACCCTGCTGATGGGATACGGGCTGCTTGCAATGTGCGGCGCGCTCACCTTGTCGCCTTTCATCCTGCCCTTGATCCTCGGCGCGGCGTTCACTCCCAGCGCGCACGTGCTGCAGTGTCTCGCAGTCATGTTTCCTTTCGCGGCCTTCAACCAGTTCGTCGCGTTCTATGTATTCGTGCCGCGCAAGAAGGATCACCTGCTTGCAATCGCAGGATTGGCTTCCGGACTTGCCAACCTTGCGGCCGCGCTGTTTCTCGCACCGCATTACGGCGCTATCGGTATGGCGTTTGCGCGCGTGATTGGAGAAGCCACGCTTTCCGCAATGCTCATGGGCCTGATGGTTCGTTCGGACATGACGGCGCTGCTGCCGGGTTCGGCCCGCGCGCTTTCAGCGTTCCGAACCGCCTTTGGTCCGCGCACGCAGGTCAGCGGCAAGGAATGAGTCACAGGTTCGAATCCGTCGTCGTCGCGTTTCGGTTTGCGCCCGGCGTAAAGCTCCACAGGGCGCCTTCTTCGTCACGCTTTGCATGACCCGGAAACAACGGCGCATCCAGAGGCGCTTGCGGCCTTAAACGTACAGGAGGTAGAAGTGAAAGTTGCTATTGTTCACGACTGGCTGGTGGTGTCGGGTGGCGCTGAAAAAGTGCTCCAGCACATCATTGAATGCTATCCGCAAGCCGATGTTTTTGCGCTTGTCGATTTCCTGGAGGACCGCGCCTGCCTGAGAGGCAAGACGGTCAAGACATCGTTTATCCAGAAGCTGCCATTTGCCAAAAAGCGGTATCGCGGATATCTGCCGCTGATGCCGCTTGCCATCGAGCAACTCGACCTGTCCGGCTACGACCTCGTTATTTCGAGTTCGCACGCCGTGGCCAAAGGGGTGCTGACCGGTCCGGACCAGATGCATGTCAGCTATGTGCATTCGCCCATTCGCTATGCATGGGATTTGCAGCATCAGTACTTGCGCGAATCAGGCTTGGCCAATGGCATGAAGTCGGTGATGGCGCGCGTGCTGCTGCATTACATTCGCGGTTGGGACGCGCGTTCGGCCAATGGCGTGGACTATCTCCTGGCGAACTCGCAGTTCATTGCACGACGCATCAAGAAGGCTTATCAGCGTGATGCAACGGTGCTTTATCCACCTGTCGATTTCAAGGGCATGACCTTGTGCACGGAGAAAGACGACTTCTACGTGACAGCGTCCCGCATGGTGCCTTATAAGCGCATCGACTTGATCGTGAAAGCGTTCTCGCAGACGCCCGAGCGCAAGCTGGTCGTGATTGGCGACGGTCCCGAGATGAAACGCATTCGGGCCATCGCGGGGGAGAATGTCACGATCCTCGGCTATCAGTCGTTCGAAGTCCTGCTCGACCACTTGCGCCGTGCACGTGCGTTTGTGTTTGCCGCGGAAGAAGACTTTGGTATTTCGATTGTCGAGGCGCAAGCGTGCGGCACGCCGGTCATTGCATTCGGCAAGGGCGGGGCGCTTGAATCCGTCATTGGTCTTCCGCGGGAGCGGCCAACCGGCGTGTTCTTCCGTGAACAGACAACGGAGTCCCTGTTGGCCGCCGTCAGCCAGTTCGAAACCCATGCGAGTCTGTTCGATCCGCGGCAATGCAGAAGGAATGCGGAGCAATTCTCGGCGGAGAACTTCAAGGCGAAGCTCGTGGATTTTATCGATGCGAAGCTGCCGCGTGCCCGTCCCGACGTGCCGTTCCTCTATCCGGTAAAAGACATCGAGCCGGTCGAAGAACATTCGCTGGCGGACTACGGATAGACCGGCGTTCGCGCTTGTTGGTCAAGTCGCGCGATCAGAAAAACCGCGCGATGTTGGCTGCAAAGCGATTATGAAGTCCGGCCGAGTGAGCATCGATCAGGCGTTCGAAAGGCGCCGTATGTCCGTAGGTCAACATTGAGACGAACAACAGGATTGCCGTCGCGCCGACGGGACTAAAGCGCTGCGTTTGCATGCGCCACGCGCTTCGCAAGACCACTGTCGCCACCACCGCGCCGAGCGCCCAGCCGATCACGACTTCCGATAACGAATGCGATTGGTCATGAACTCGCGCGAGTCCGGTGAATACGCCGAGCAGCAAGCCCGCGACAATGCCAAGAACGGGCGGCAGACGCCAGCTTCTTAGCAGCAAGGCGAAGGTCACGGTCCATACGGACGTTGACAGCATTGCGTGTCCGCTGATGACGCGAAAATCCGCAGCGGGAAACGAGACGTCCCAACCCGCGTACAGTATCTTGGTTACGCCAACCAGCGCCATGCCGAGTGCGAGCGCCAGCGCCCAGCGAAAGGCCAGCCGCATGTCCGACTTCGCGATCCACACTGCACAGATGAATGCAGCGGGCAGCGTCATGGCGGCATCGCCGATGTTAGTGAACACAGGCCACATAAAATCAAATCGTCCTTGTATTTGCCGGCGTCAAGCCGAAGCAAAGGTAGCTGCTTCCGGCCGTCTTTTACAGTGGAGACGGCCGGCAACCGGATAGTGCGCAATTACATTGAATATCGTGCTGGCGGACGCCAGGCCAGCAGCAACGACACCACGAGCGAAAGGATCAGCACGTTCGACGGCGACACCAGCCGGTGCTCCGTCGCGGCCATGACGAGCAAACAAATAGCCGACAACTCGACGAATCTGAAGCCGGTGAAATTCACGCCTCGCGCAGCAATGGCCGAAGCCGCAGCGCCGTCCTTGGCCCATTGGATGAGTCGCCAGTAGAACGCCAGCATGAGCGTAAGCCCGACTATGCCAGTTTCCGCGAGGAAATTCAGATACGAGTTGTGAGCATGTGAATCACTATGTTCGACTGTGATTCCCGACGGAATGCCGAACAGTCCGAAGTACGAGGTCACGGTGTGAATCTGGTCGTCGAACGAACCAAAACCCAGGCCGATGATCGGGCTCTGCTCGAAATACTTGAGGGCGCGTGGCCACAGCCATTCATAGCGGATGTTGAGGTTCGCGACCTTGGCGTCGGCATTTGCGATAGTGAATGTGTAGCCCATGTAATTGACCGTGGGATCGGTGTTATGGATCGCCATGGCAATCGAACCGGCCAGAAGGCCCACCATAAGCGTGGCGAGACACCAGCGCTTGCGCCCGAAAAACAGATACGGCAGAACCGCCACGGCGCCCAGCAACGACCCCCGGCTATATGTGGAAAACAGCATCAGCAGGTTGAACCCAAGCATTGCCAGAAGCAGCTTGCTGCGTTGTTGCAGGTAGCAGGCGAGGCCAAGGCAAAACAACATGGCAAGGAATCCCCCCGCCGCATTGCGAGCAATGAAGTAACTGCCAAAGCTCAGGTCCGGGTTTGTGAAAATGCCCAGCAGGCCGCTTTGCGCGATGTAGTACAGGTAGAGCGGAATATTCAGCACTATCGCGAACGTGTAGAACGTGCGCAAGACCTTGTTCAGATCCCAGCGATGAACATACAGGCAGCCCGCGAGGATGGGTGCATAGGAAATAAAGAAGTTGCCATCCCGCCGGTAGAACTCGAATGTGACGAGAGAGCCTGGGTCGTACAGCATTGTCGAGATCACGGCGAGCGCCGTGAACGCGAGCAGCGGCGTCATGAACCGCGGATAGCTCCTGCCAAAAAAGCGCCAGCCGCACAGGAATATGGGCAGCAACCCCACCGCGCTGATTGGCACGAGGTTGGTGACGGTAAGAAATAACGCCAGCAGCGTTATGTAAGCCATTGCGGGTCCCTTTGTGTAGACGGCGCACGGCCGTTCATTGACGGCCGTTCAAGCCAAGGTCGTCAAGCGATGTGAAGAACACGCGATGCAAGTCGTGCGCTCGTGCTGAATTTTACTGGTGCCAGGTGCCGTGTGGGGCAGATCAATTTAAACGTGGGGTCTTGGCGGACTCTGTTTGAGACGCCAGGCGCGCATACGTTCGATTCATCGGCGCGCGGCGGCGTATTAAACAGATGTTTTGGCGAAGGAGAGCGATTGTCGCCTGCGCGAATGATATACGCACGCATTGCTCGCGGTTTTCAGTCCGGCGATTTTTAGCAATAGATTCGCGTGGTGAAAATAGAAACTTTGCTGTTTCGACTTTATATAATGCTACTAAACGTAATATTCGACAGGTAAATCAGAGAGTATTCCATTAACACCCTGTCACATTATCAGCAATGCTGACGTGTTCGCGCTGCCTGGCAAAAACAGGCTTGAAGATGCGCTAAGCAAGACCATGGATCCCGCGCCAAAATCTCATCGCTTTGCGCCAGGAAAACCCTAATGCCATTTAGTCTGCATATGATCCTGTTCATCGAGCACGCTTTTTCAAACGCTGTTTTCTTAGGCTAGCCGATGCGAGAGGATGGTTGATGTCTGGTCCCGCCAACCTTTACGTTCTACTCTGTCCTGTTTTGCAAACTCAGTCGTCCCGGTTTTCTTCTTCTCTGCAGGGCTTTATTGCGCAACGCCAGGGGCTGCCAGCTAGCCGTTTTGCATCGCAGTCTTCGAGCAACGTCTTGGTCAACTGTCAGGAAAGTCTGAGCGAGCGAATGGACTTGGGAATGACGCCCGGCCTCGCGCTCCTTCTTTAAACCTTAAGCGCGGCCTTGGTTGGTCAATCCGCGCTGCCAAAAATTCGGGCGCAGCCGGCGCATTGTCAGGTGCTGGTTCGCGTACCTTTCGCGCTCCTTTAGACATTAGAGCGAGCGCGTCCAGTCGACAACAACGGCACGATCCAACTTGATCAAGCCAGGAGACGCATGACCTGCCGATTCGCATTTTCCAATGCGCGACGGCAAGTCTCCGCACCGCAGCGAATTCGCGGATCACGCGGAAATTATTTACGCATTTTCATCGCGCCGAAATAGTTGGCACGCAGAGAAACGCCCATCAACGGGCTCAAGCACGAGGAATCTGAAAATGGACAAGCTGAAGTTGGGTATCGACGATGCCGCTGGCGCAACGGTTGTCGAAGGCACGGCAATGGATTGCCGCCGTCTCATACAAGTGATTCTTGCGGGCGGTTCGGGCACGCGTTTGTGGCCTGTGTCGCGTGAACATTTTCCGAAGCAACTGATTGGCGTAGTTGGCGACGAGTCGTTGTTGCAAGCCACCGTGACGCGTATGAAAGGCTTCCCGGCAGGTTGGGAAGTCGCGGCCGATCCGGTTATCGTGTGTGGCGAGGATCACCGGTTTGCGACCGCCGAGCAGGTTCGTTCCATTGGCGTGACGGCGCGAATCGTTGTTGAGCCCGCACGCCGCGACACAGCGCCAGCGCTTACGCTTGCCGCGCTGGCGGCGTGTGCCGACGGCGAGGATGCAATCCTCGTCGCAATGCCGGCGGATCACGCCATAGCGGACCTTGCAGCGCTTCACAGCGCTATCGATATTGCCGCACGTCACGCGCAAGCGGGCGAGATCGCAACGCTCGGCATTCCGCCAACACGCCCTGACACCGGCTTCGGTTACATCCGCCTTGGCGCGCCGCTCGATCACGGTGCGCACATGATCGAGCGCTTTGTCGAGAAGCCCGCCGCCGAGCTTGCCGGGCAATATGTTGCATCGGGCAACTACTGGTGGAACAGCGGCATCTTCATCGTGCGTGCGTCGGTGTGGCTCGCGGCACTCGAACAGCTTCAGCCGGAAATGCATGCCGCATGCGCGGCGTCGTTCAAGCAGGCAACCCGTTCCGACGAATACTTCCGCCCCAACGCAAGCGCGTTCGCCACGTCGCCGTCGGACTCCATCGACTATGCCGTGATGGAGCATCTTGGCAAGCCGGGCTCGCCGTTCAAGGGCGTGGTCGTGCCGCTCGAAGCGGGCTGGTCCGATCTCGGTTCGTGGGACGCCGTGTGCGACGCGATGGAGAAGGACGAAGACGGCAACGTGGGAAGCGGCCGCGTGCTGTTCGAAGGTGCGACTGCAAGTTATGCGCGTTCGGAAGGCGGCAGGCTGGTGGCATGCGTGGGCACCAACAACCTGATCGTGGTCGAAACCGACGACGCCGTGCTCGTGGCTGATCGCTCGCGCGTGCAGGACATCAAAGGCCTTGTGTCGCGCATCAAGCTGGCGAAGTCGCCGGAAGCCGACATGCACAGGAAGGTGCGCCGTCCGTGGGGCTTCTACGATTCCATCGACAATGGTCCGCGTTTTCAGGTCAAACGCATCGTGGTGAATCCGGGCGCGCGCCTGTCGCTGCAGATGCATCATCATCGCGCCGAGCATTGGGTCGTAGTGAGCGGAACCGCGCTCGTAACGCGTGGCGAAGAAGAAATTCTCCTGAGCGAAAACGAATCGGTCTATATCCCGCTGGGCGTGAAGCACCGGCTTGAAAACCCGGGCCGCGTGCCGCTCGAAATCATTGAAGTGCAATCGGGCACTTACCTTGGCGAAGACGACATCGTCAGATTTGACGACAAGTATGGCCGTAGTTAAGCCAGAAACAGATTCGTTCGGGGAGAAGAACATGCGCGGAATAAGCAAGCTACTGGCGAGGCTGTTCGACGTTTCGATGATCGTCGGCGGTGCGCTCGTCGCGTCGCAGATTCGTTTCGACGACGTCTCGCAACGTAGTTTCTATCTGGCATTCGTGGCTTTCGCCGCCGCGTTTTCGCTTGCCGTGTTTCCGGCGTTTGGCGTGTACGAGTCATGGCGGGGGCGCTCGAAGAGCGCGCTTGCCGGACAGGTCGCACTGAGCTGGCTGATCGTGCAGGTGTGTGCAATGGCCCTGATGTTCTCGCTGCATCGCATCGACTTTGTCTCGCGGCTCTGGTTCGCTTACTGGACCGAGATAGCGGGTGCCGCAATGATCGCGGGGCGCATGGTGACGCATACCGTGCTGGGACGGGTTCGCCATGCCGGGTTGAACCTGTCGCAGGTCGCGGTCGCCGGTATTGGCGATCATTGCGATGCGATCATTCGGAAGATCGATACGGCACCGGCCGCCGGGTTTCGCGCAACGGCCGCATACAACGTGCAGGCAGCCACGAAGACGAACACCCGCGTGCCGGTGTTCGAAGACCACGAAGCGTTCGCCAATTATGTCCGCACGCAGAACGTGGCGGAGGTCTGGCTCGCGTTGCCGCTCACCGAAGAGCGCACGATACTGAAGCTTGTCGATGAGTTTCGCAACGACCTCGTCAACATCCGTTTCATGCCCGACGTGCGCGCGCTTTCGTTATTCGAAGGCAGCGTGACGAGTCTTCTAGGTGTGCCGACGATCAACCTTGCTGCCTCGCCGCTGCCGCCGAATGCGCTGATGCAAAAGGAAATCTTCGACCGGATCTTCGCAGCGGGGGCTTTGCTCGCTGTGTCGCCGATCATGATTGCGTGCGCTATCGCCGTGAAGCTCAGTTCGCCCGGTCCGGTGTTCTTCACGCAACGCCGCAAGGGCGCCGATGGCCAGGTCTTCAACATCTACAAGTTCCGCTCCATGCGCCAGCATGTGCAGAAAGAAGGTGTTCTGGAGCAGGCCACGCGCGGCGATCCGCGCATTACGCGCGTCGGTGCTTTCCTGCGGCGCACGAGCCTGGATGAGCTGCCGCAGTTCTTCAACGTGCTGCGCGGCGACATGTCGGTGGTGGGACCGCGGCCGCATGCGCTCGAGCACGACGATCTCTATCAGAAAGTCGTGTCGGGTTATATCCATCGCTACCGGATCAAGCCGGGCATCACAGGCTGGGCTCAGGTCAACGGCTTTCGCGGCGAAACGGATCGCATCGAAAAGATGGAAGGACGCGTGGCGCACGATCTGTATTACCTCGGGAACTGGTCTTTCGGCCTCGACATGAAGATCATCGCGGCAACGGTGTTCAAGGGCCTGCGCCACTCGAACGCTTATTGACGGACATGCTTGAAAGAGGGGCCGCGCGGCGGTCCCTCTTTCTCTTCAGGACCAGGGCCGGACTACCATGCGCAGCGCGCCTTTGATTCCTGGCGTGCCGACGCTGGCGAACGGAATAGTAATATCCGGCGGCGTTCCCTGCGTGAAGTCGATTGCGGTTGTCTGGGTCGTGCTGTTGGCCCAGCCATACTCGACCGTCCACGGACCGGCGGGCGCACCGGCGGGCGGCGGCGTGACTCGCACGATTGCGTTCCCCTGAAACAGGTCCGCACCTTCGAAATGTCCGTCGGGCCAGAAGCGCTTGTTGATTTCATAGTCGGGGACCTTGGCGGCGAAGATCATCGCGTACGAAAGTGTTGACGAACTACGGTCAACCCGCGACTTCTTTGCAAGAAATACGCTTCCCAGATAGACCTTTTTTGCGTTCGCGTTGGGGCCGGTCAATTGCGCATGCGACCGAACGGCGGGCGAGTCTTCCACGGACTTTCGCCGCGTGAGGAACCAGCGCTTGCCTTTTGGCGACGCGCAGATTTCGAACTGATACAGCGCGGTGACATCGGACGCCTGTGACACGAGCGCATCCGGCAGGGTGACACTGTCTATGTCGGCCCAGATATCGACACGGACGTCGCCGAACAAGAACCTCACCAGATTCTGGTAAGCCTCCTCCGAATTGACAATGCCAAAATATCCGGAGTGCGAACGAAATGCATAGTTGGTTGCGACTTGCTTCGTTGCCATGTTGTCGTCGACACCCCAAAGGGATGCATTGTCGACGCGCACGAGTCCGTCGCTGCCGTCGCCAACAAACGCGCGGACAACGCCTTGCAACACCTCGTAGTCGCCGCGATTCGTCCCGACCATGCAAAAGATCCGGTCCGAAGGCATGGCGCTTTGCGGAATAAGGTCGACGCGGCCGTTGAACTGGGGCGATATCTGCTGCAGGTTCAGGTAGGTCGTCATCTCCGCGCGGTTGAACGTGTTCTGCTGTTCAAGGGTCAGCCATGACGGGACGTTGATGCCGAGGACGTCAATGCCGTTGTGCGGCGTGGCGAAGGTAAAGAACTTGTCCGCGGCTTCGCGCATCTCTTGGAACCCGCTGCTTGTGTTGTGCAGGAACGCGCGCGCCACGAGGCCGCCCATGGAGTGGGCGACAAGGTAATACTTGAAGTCCTTGTCCGTCATGGGCGGGCTGCCGTCGGCCGGCCGATGCTGCAGCACAAGCGCCTTCACCCTCAGTAGCAGGTCGTTCAGGCCTTGGGCATAGACCTCGACCTTTCGGGACTTGCCGTCGCCCAGCAGCGCCGAGCCGTCGTCGTAATAGCGGTAGATGATGATCGATGAAGCCGGGATTCCGGGGATCGTATTCCCCGCGTCGTCACGCGGCGGCGACCAGTCGGGGTCCATGATGTCGTATCCGTCCTGATAGACATGCTGGTATTGATACTCAGACGCAAGCCTGACAAGTGGCGACTCGAACACGAATTTCGCGGGATGCCTGTCCGTCGAGCCTGTGGCGCGGTATAGCGTGGACCCTACGTTGAAGCCGCAGAAAGGGTCCGCGGCCGTATCGTTTCGTTCCGACACGGTCATGGCGTAACCGCGAATGTAGATGATGGGATATCGATTGGGCATGACGTCTCCGTGTTCGTTTTCACGTGTAAGACGGTCGACGTAGTGCCTTTTTAAAATCGTCAAGCGCAGAAGGATGCGTCAGGCAAGCGCCTGTTCGTTGGCCCATGCCGAAAGGAGCGACGGCGCCATGGGTTGCGCAAACAGGAATCCCTGGAGTTCGTCGCAGCCTATGCCGCGCAGGATCTGCGCCTCGCGTTCGGTCTCCACACCTTCCGCCACGACCTTCAATCCAAGCTCATGACCCAGTTCTATGATCGATTTGATCACCGCGAGGTCGCCAGCGGTATCGAGCATGTCATGCACGAACGCACGGTCTATCTTGATCCGGTCAAGCGGGAAACGATTCAGATAGCTCAGGCTCGAATAGCCCGTGCCGAAGTCGTCGAGCGAGAGTTTTACGCCCAGCGCGCGGAGCCCGGTAATGGCGTCGAGATAGTTTTCAGCGCTGTCCATCAGCACCGTTTCCGTGATCTCCAGTTCGAGCAGCCCGGGGTCCACGCGGTGCGCAGCGAGCGCGTGACGCACGGTTTCGACCACGTTGGTATCGCGTAACTGGATGGCCGAGAGATTGATCGACACTTTCACGTTCATCGATTCTTCGTCGCGCCATTGCGCGATCTGGCGGCACGCTTCGCCAATCACCCACGCGCCAATGGGGATGATCAATCCCGTTTCCTCGGCAATGTGAATGAACTGCGCCGGCTCAACCAGTCCAAGCTCGGGACTGGTCCATCGCAGCAATCCTTCTACACCTGCAAGCGCGCCGGTCTGCGCGTCGAGACAAGGCTGGAACGCGAGCCGCAATTCATGAAGCTCGATAGCCGAGCGCAGGCACGTCTCGATCGACAGGCGCAGCCGCGTGCGCTCTGCCATGTCGGGCGAGAAGAACCGCACGAGATTGCGGCCGTCGGCCTTGGCTTGATACATGGCGGCGTCGGCGTTCTGCATGAGCGTGCTGATGTCGTGTCCGTCGGCGGGGTACATCGCCACGCCGATACTGCTCGACACCTGCAGCGTCAGTCCGCCGATCTGATGGGGCTCGCGCAAAAGCGGAATGAGCCTTTCGTCGATGATCTGCGCGGCTTCCGCCGTGCTGCATACGCCGCTGAGCGCAACGGTGAACTCGTCGCCGCCCAGCCGGCTGACTATGTCGCCGGAGCGGACCGCGGCCAGCAGCCGGCGTGACACGGAGCGCAGCAAGCCGTCGCCAACATGATGGCCGAGCGAATCGTTGATGTTCTTGAAGCGGTCAAGATCGATAAACAGCACCGCCGCGCAATCGCCGCTGCGCTCGGACTTGTGCAGTTCGTTATCGAGCCGCTTTGAGAAAAGCGCGCGGTTCGGCAGTTCGGTAAGCACGTCGTGTTCGGCGAGAAACTGGATGCGTGCTTCGCTGCGCTTGCGCTCGGTGACGTCGATCAGCGTGCAGATGTAATGCGAGACGTTGCCGCGTTTGTCGCGCACGGCGCTCACGATCAGCCACGCCGGATATTCACCGCCATGCGGGCGGCGGACCTGCGCCTCGCCATGCCAGTTGCTTGCGCGGCCGACCGCCGCGGCGACGCTCGATACTTCATTCACGCTTGCCAGGCCAATTGAAATGAAATCGGGCTGTTTGCGCAGTACATCGTCGGCGCCGTAGCCTGTCGCGCGATAAAACGAGGGATTCGCCGTGAGCAGCCGGTAGTCGGCGTCGAGGATAAGAATGGCTTCCGACGACGCCTCGAATACCTTCGCCCACAGCTCCAGGCGCTGCTCCATGAGCTTGATCTGGTCGATCGGCGTGAAGGCCGTGAGGACCGCGTCCTGTCCCTGAAAGACCAGCCGACGCGCCGACAGCATGGCCCATGTAGGTTCATCGGTTGCGCGCCAGCGGACTTCGAACTGGTCGACAGCGCCGCGATCGGACAATTGCTGGAAAAAGCGCGCGCGTACTGCGGAATCCAGTCCCCGCGCCCACGGGTCGGTGCCCCCGTGATTCAGCCAGAAAAGCGCGGGCTTGTTGGCGTGAAGAATCTCGTGGCCGGGAATCGCGGTCACGACCATGGGCACCGGCGTGGCTTCGACCAGTGCGTGCTGCGCTTCCGACGCACGCGCGGTCGCGGCCAGTTCCTTTTGTATGTCGCGTTCGTGATCGAGTTGTTCGAGCATCTCGTTGAAACCGATCACGAGTTGGCCGATTTCATCCTGACTGGGCCAGCTTGCGCGCAACGAGTGGTCGCCAGTGCGGCGAACGGTGTCCATGACGCGTGCGAGCTGGCGCAGCGGCCGCGAGATCTGTTGCGCGACGAAAAAGACCATCACCAGAATGCCGCACAGGAGAAACAGCGCGGTGCCCAGATGCAGCCACATGCGCGAAAACAGGCCGCTTACACGGGCGCGCAAGAGGCTGGTGAGTTCCGCGCCTGTCTCGCGCCACGAGTCGCGCGCGCTCTCCACCACGGCCTGCTGCGCCTCGTCAGCGGTCTTCAGGAGCGCCGGGTCAACGGATGCCCCAAGGTCCACGGTTGCACGCGCGACTTCGCGATAGGCCTCGATCGCTTCCAGCATCTTGCCGGCCGAAGGCGCGAGCAATACTTTCAGTCCATGGTTGGCGGCGGTTGCTTCGGCGAAATCCGATTTGAGTCCTTGCAGCACGGCGTCTAGCTGGCCTTCGAGCACGAGATAGCGCGTGCGCATCTGCTCGGCTTTCAGCGGCGTTGCGGGCGTGTCGCGCAACTGCACGCCAATGCCATTGATGGATTCGAGCAGCGCGGGATAACGCAGTACCGAGAGCGACATCGCGTAATAGCTGTCGAGGTCGGGGTCCAGAATGAGGTTCGACTGGTTGCCCACGCGGGTAATGAGTTCGCGGCAGGCGGTGAGGGCGTCGGTGACGGCTACGGACGTGGGCCGAGCCTCTCCGGCAAGCGCTTTCAGCGTGTCGCGCACGTGGTCGTTGAGCGCGGCGCTCTGCATGTTCGCGCCGTATTGCTGCTCGGCGGCCGCGAGACGTTCGGCGTCCTGTTGCAGCGTGGCCGGCGGCACGTGCTTGCCCGCGCCGATCAGGGTGACATCGATCAGCGCGTCGCGCACGGTATGAAGGTAGGCATTGCCGACGATCTCCTTGTCGGAGAAATCGATGGCGATGTACTTCTCGTGAATCAGGATGCCGCTGATGAAAACGACCGCGCTCAAGTCGAGCAGGTAGATAAGCAGGAGTTTTCGGCCGACTCGCAGGCGAGCCAGCATCCGGAAGAACAGGTTCCGCTTCATGGTGTGCAGCCGTGTCGGATCATGGATCATGCAACGTGAGGCAACGCGCCATGATCAACAGACGTTGAAGGCCTGGTTGCCGCTAGACGACAGCTCGAACAGAAGCGCGTCTGGACGTGATAATGCCACGCCTGTTAAAGGCGATATCGGCCTTTGAAGCAGTTACTTTAGCGTTTGCTTAAAATTCACTTTCGCGGTGCACAAATTCTTTGCGATGGTGCGTCGCGCGTTGCTTAAACGCTATTGCGGCTTGATTCCCAGTTTATTTCCCGGCCAGTGTTTCAGCCTGCTTTTCAGGCTCTCCCTGCTTGAGAAACTCGTGCTGGAAAATGCACATCCGGTAAGCGTTGTGATACTTGCCGTTGCCAAAAAATTCCTCGATCAGTTCCGCCTCCCGCCTGAACCCGCATTTCTCATAGACATGAATGGCGGCCGTATTCGAAACATCCACGATCAGATACAGTTTGCGCATGTTGAGCACGGAAAAGGCGTAGTCGGTTGCGAGCAGCGTGGCGCTTGTTGCATATCCCTGGCCTTGCGCGCTGGGTGCAATGATGATCTGAAATTCACCGCGCCTGTGGATGTAGTCGAGTTCGATCAATTCGGCGAGGCCGATGGGTTCGCCGGTCTTATTGACGGCAACAAAGCGGCGTTCGCGCAGGTCATGCACGTGACGATCATAAAGCTGCGAGAGTTCCGAGAAGGTTTCGTAAGGCTCCTCAAACCAGTAGCGCATGATCTTGGCGTTGTTGTTCAGTCCGTGTACGAAGTGGAGGTCGGTGCGCTCGAGCGGCCGCAGCATGAGCTGATTGTTTTCTTCGATAATCATGATGCACTCCTTGAACAGTGGGTCTTCAAAAGCACGGTGAATATAACCCGCCCGTCCAATGCCTTATCACGCGGTCGCGATCAGCAACAGGCCCGTGCCGGCCAGTCCTGCGGTCCAGAGCGAGTCGAAGTTGATCCAGCCGCGTCGCAACACGCCCACGCCGAGCCAGTCATACACAAGCAGCGCTATCGCGCCGGTCACGAGCAACGTGGCCAGCGTATGCAGGCCGACCGCGGCAAGTGAAACGAGCACGGGTCCGGAGGAATGAGCCGGCATTGCGCCGCATAGCGGAATCAGGACGGGAACCAGCATCAGTCCCGCGCCGTGCGCGGTCGCCATCAGGAACGACCATAGAACGAGCCCGGCGAACCCCGTGGTCATGCCGACACGCACGCGGTGCCGGTGGCCGTATCGAAGATGATAGGCGGCCCACGCAATCAGCAGCCCACCGCTGACAATGCGGATCGCATGACCGTTGAAGACGAAGCCTGTGGCGAGCACCAGACCCGCCACGACCGCAATCGACAGCGCATGCCCGAGCGCCATGGGCGCAACTGCCCACAGCACCGCGCGCCGGCTACGCCTGTGCAGTCCGAGCGCCACCGCGAACAGCCATCCCATGGCCGGATTGATGCCGTGGAAAATCCCAAGCCCGGCGATGGCGACCCATTCCCACGCCACGTCCGGGCGCTCAGGGGTAGCAGTAGGAGTCCGACGAACAATCCCCGCCCTCTAGCCTCACCTGATGCGGCCGATGTGTCGCCGGCCACTCCACCAGAAAGCGCGGATCGAATTCGATGCCGCCATCGGGCGCCGCGTCGAGCTTGACCATCCAGCCCTTCAGGCCTTCGGGATAAAACTGCTCATCGATCACGCCGTACAGCGAATTGGTGAAATACACGCGCCGTCCGTCGCGGCTCACTTCGACCATTTGCGGGCCGCCGTTGAGCGCGCGGCCATCTGCTTTCGGATGCGATTCGCGCGAGACAATGCCGCCTATTCGCACCGTTCCCGTGAGCCTGGGCGCGAACGGATCGGATACATCGTATTGGCGCAGGTCGCCCGTACCCCAGCAGGCCACGTAGAGAAAACGATCGTCCATCGACAGGTCGATATCCGTCACCAGCGGCGGCACCGCGCCGAAGCCTTTGAGCATGGGCGGCAGCAGATCGGCGTCGGCAGCCTCGGCGGGAATCTCGATGATCTTTTTCACCGCCCACTTGTCCCCGTCTCGATACCACGTCCAGATTGACGACGACAGATCCTTCAGGCTGATCACCGAATTGACGAAGCCGTATGCCCGGGTCGGATCGTGCGCTGGACGCAGTTCGAACACGAGCTGGTTCTCCTCGCCGAAATCGATTTCCTGCTTGTGCTTGCGCGTATGCAGGTCCCAGAAATGCAGCTTGTGGCCATACTTGCCGCCCAGCAGGATTTCCGGCACGAGACCATTTTCAAACGTGGCGGGCAGGCCCCATTCGCTCGTGACGAGCGTGTCGTGTCCGAGATGCCACCATGCGTCGTAAGCGAGCTGTTGCGGACCGCGATCGATTTCCCATTGGCCGCGTATGTCGAAGGTTTCGTGATCCATCAGGAAGATGCCGCCCGGCGCTTCGCCATGCGCATTGCCGAGCGCCGCGACATAGATTCCTTCAGGTCCGCAATGGACCGTATGCGGGCGCGTATAACCCGCTTTCTCGGCGACTTCGGCCGGTTCCAGCACGCGCACGATTTTTGGATTGCGCGGGTCCGCCTTGGTGTCGAGGATATGGATTCTCGATGACCGCAAGCCCGGCACCACGAGATAACGGCGCTCGGCGTGTGCATGGGGCGCGTTCGGGCACAGGCACGAACTGCATGCATTCCAGCCGAAATGATGTAACTCGTCGCCCGTATTGGGCATGGCGACGTTGTTGAGCAACTGCGAATACGTGGAGGATGCGGGGTCCACGTCGATTACCGCGATGGCGTCCGGAACCTGTCGCGTGGGATCGAAACTGGCGACATAGGCGAGCGTCTCGGGCGGGGCTTTCATCGCCATGCGCGGGGAAGGGTAGAAGCTCGGATCCGGTGTCCAGTTCGCCATGGTATTTCTCCAGGAATCGCTACGCCGTGTTTATCCGCAGACTCGGGGGATCAACTCAGGGAACCAAATATACGCCCGTTTTCGGGGCAGGCGAGCGGCGTCATGCCGGTTCAAAAAGCCGCTTCGAATATCTCCCTGAGCCATTGGGCAAAAACCCGCACGCGCGACGACAACTGCCGGTTCTGCGGATAAAGCACGCTAACCGGCATGGGCGGCGGCGCAAACTCGGCGAGCACGATCTCGAGCTTTCCCTCCGACAATTCCTCTTTCACCCGATACCGCGGCACCTGAACCATCCCCAGTCCCGCCATTGCCGCGCCCGTATACAAATCCGCGCCGGTCACCGACACCGCCGCAGGCAAGCGCATCTCGACCACGCGGTCATCGACGGTGAATTCCAGCGGATAAATCCGCCCCGATCCGCTCGAAATATAGTTCACCGCCCGATGCGCGCTCAAACTTTCGAGCGTCCCGGGCACGCCGTACTGCGCGAGATAGGCGGGGCTCGCGACCGTCACTTGCTCCATCAGCGCGACGCGGCGTCCGACCATTGATGAATCCTGCAGCGTGCCTGCACGCAGCACGCAATCGATTCCCTCGCGCACCAGGTCGACCAGCCGGTCGTCCTCGCCGATCTGCAATTCGATCTCCGGAAATTGCGCGATAAACCCAGGCAGCGCCGGCACCACGAAATGTTTGGCGAGCGTTCCTTGCACGTTCACGCGCAAAAGGCCCTTCGGCGCGACGTTGCGAAACGAGCCTTCGGCTTCCTCCAGGTCGGCAATCAGGCGCACGCAGCGCCGGTAGAACGCCTCGCCGTCGTGCGTGAGGCGCACGGTGCGCGTGGTGCGTTCGAGCAGCCGCGTGCCGAGGCGCTCCTCCATGCGCTTGAGCAGGTTCGTCACGGTGGCGCGCGGGATCAGCAAGTCGTCGGCGGCTTGCGTGAAGCTGTTGCGCTCGGCGATACGGACAAACACCTGCATTTCCTGAAACCGGTCCATGGTTTGGGCGCTCGTTTTATTGTTGAAGTGAATGGAACGATATTACCGAAATCCGGCTAATTATCCGCGAACGCGAATGATCAATACTTCATTACGCCTATCACACACCGTCAAGGAGCAGATCATGAATGCAGGCAGGAACAGTCAGGTTGCCATTGTCACGGGCGCATCGCGCGGTATCGGCGCTGAAGTGGCGCGGCGTCTCGCAGATGATGGTTTTGCCGTCGCCATCAACTATGCATCGAGCTCGAAAGAAGCCGACGCGCTCGTCGCGGAACTGGCGGCGAAAGGCACGAAGGCCGTGGCGATCAAGGCGGATGTATCGAACGCGGCCGATGTCCGCGCCCTGTTCGACGCCACGGAGCAGCAGCTTGGCAAGATCGACGTGCTGGTGAACAACGCCGGCGTGCTCAAGACCGTGCCGCTCGCCGAAACCTCCGACGCGCTTTACGACCAGACCTTCGGCATCAACGTTCGCGGCACGTTCAACACGCTGCGCGAAGCGGCGGCGCGCATGAACGACGGCGGGCGCATCGTGAATTTTTCCAGCACCACGCTCGCGCTGAACATGCCCGGCTACGCCATCTATAACGCGACGAAAGCTGCGGTAGAAGCCTTCACGCATGTGTTCGCGAAGGAGTTGCGCGGCCGCGGCATTCGTGTGAATGCAGTCGCGCCGGGTCCGATCGCGACCTCGCTTTTTCTCGATGGCAAGACCGAAGAACAGATCAAGACCTTCGCCAACATGCCGCCGCTGCAACGCCTTGGTCAACCAGGGGACATTGCATCGATTGTCTCGTTCCTGGCGGGCGCGGATTCGGGCTGGGTCAACGGACAGGTTCTGCGCGGCAATGGCGGTCTCGCCTGACGGTATCCGCATGTCGCTCGGGAGATCACATGTGGACGCCGGGCGTCTGGTTCGCCGCGCCGGGGTTTGCCTTCTGTTGCTGCTGACCGTTGCACGCGGTCAGCAGCATTTCGCTGGCGAGGGAGACAGGACGGCCATGAAGGCATCGACGACGTACTTGTATCTGCTCAGGAAGACTCCGTTTTTTACGGGGTTGAACCACGAGCAGTTACGCTGGACCATCGACCATTCGCGTGAATGGGAAGCGCAGGCGGGGACGGTCGTGGCGGAGTGCGCGTCAACGCCGAAAGACGACGCGTACTGGATCCTGCTCGACGGCCGATGGCAAGTCGAACACGACGGCCGCGCTTTTCCGGCGGGACATGCGGACGCGGGGAAATGGTTCAGTGCGTCGGAAACGCAGGGAAGTTGCCGGCTGATGACCACCGAGCACAGTTACGTGATGAAGATTACTCGCGCCGACATGAACGAGATGCTGGCGCGCGGGTTCGCGTTCAGCGCGCATCTGAGCCAGGGGCGCGAGTATTACGGGGCGATGTTTGCGGGGAGGGTGATAGGTCCATAAGCAAAGATTCAAACCCGAAACACCGCCACCGCCACATCCAGCTTCCCGGCCTGTTGCTCGAGCGAAGCCGCCGCTGCGGCCGCTTCTTCCACCAGCGCGGCGTTCTGCTGCGTGACTTCATCCATTTGCGCGACGGCGCGATTGATCAGCTCGATCCCGCCTGTCTGCTCCGACGAAGCCGCGCTGATCTCGCCAATGATGTCCGACACGCGCTTCACCGCCGCGACGACTTCGCCCATTGTTTGCCCGGCCTGACCCGCGAGAGCGTTGCCCGTCTGAACCTTGTCCGCCGATGCATTGATCAGTTCCTTGATCTCCTTCGCCGCCGCCGCGCTGCGTTGCGCGAGACTGCGGACTTCGCCGGCCACCACGGCGAAACCGCGTCCTTCCTCGCCCGCGCGCGCCGCTTCCACCGCCGCATTCAGCGCCAGGATATTCGTCTGGAACGCGATCCCTTCAATCACGCCGATGATGTCCGCAATCCGCGTCGAACTCGTCGCGATATCGTCCATGGTGTGAACGAACTTGCCAACCACCGTGCCACCGCGCACCGCCGTGGTCGATGCATCCACGGCCAGCTCGCTCGCCTGCCGCGCGTTGTCGGCGTTCTGCCTCACGGTCGCCGTCAATTGCTCCATGCTCGACGCCGTCTGCTGCAATGAAGCGGCCTGTTCTTCAGTGCGCTGCGACAAGTCGATGTTGCCCGCCGCGATTTCCCGCGCGCCGTGAGAGATCGCGCCGGTGCCGCCGCGCACCTGCGTGACGGTCCCGACAAGCCCTTGCTGCATACGTTTGAGCGCCGCGAACAGACGGCCCATTTCGTTGTTGCGCGATGCATCGATCGTCGCCGTCAAATCCCCCGCCGCGATTTGCTCGAAGTGGTGAATCGCGGATTCAATCGGCTTCATCACGGCCGCGCTCAGCGCACGCCGCGCGATAAACCCGAGTACCAGCGCAAGCGCCGCGACCACTACGGCGCCGGTCGCCATGGCGTGAAACTGCTCTTGCGCCTGTGCAAAGCGCGCTTGCTGACGCGCGATCTGAAACGCTTCGAGCGCGGACATCGCACGGTCGTAGGTTGCATATAAACCGTCCGCCGTCTGGACCTGCAGCGTGCGGAACGTGGTGAAGTCGTTTTGCGCGAGGGCATCGAATTCCAGATTCAGCGCCTTCGCAATCAACGCCGCGCGCGCGGTCCTGGCGGCTTGCGCGAGCGGCTCTTCCTGCGTATCGCGCGGCTTCGCGAGATAGGCGTCGAACTCGGCGTCGCTGATCTTGAGCGTCTTGCGCGCGTTCGGCAGCAAGTCGTCGCCGGCCTTGCCAAGCATGAACAGCGTCTCGTAGCTGCCAAGCGCAAGCCGCACCTGCAGGAGCCGCTGCGAACTCGTCTTGAGATGCGTGATCGCGGCGGTATCGGTGGCGACCATCTGTTCGAGCGACTGGTTGCTCTGGCGCAGGCAAAGCGCGGCGGCGAGCAGTACGGCGACCAGCGCAAGCGTGTATCCGGCGATGGTGATCGTAAGACCGCGACGAATCGTGAAGTTATTGAACATGGCGATGAACGCGCAGGGCATCGGCGAGAAGCGCCGCGCGCGTGTTTTCCTCGGATATCGTTTAGTTTTCTTGAATAAACAGTAGGCGCTGGTTTGATCGCTTCTGCTTGAGCCGCACTACGGCCCGTAGCGCGATTCTTGCGGATTGCGCGCATTGGGGACATCGGGATATGTGCGCCTTCAGATTTGCACGCTCGTGCCGATAACCGGAGATGCTCTCGCGAAAGACATGGCAGCAACACGAATGAGACCGCAAGAAGTGATAGCAATTTTTCTCACATACCGGTGAGAATTGCTCGTTTGAAGCCCATCGCGCGCGCGCCTACGATGACAGCTTGATTCGCAGATTCGCCGCCTGACGCCGGCCGGTGACATTTCGCTTCAGCGTGAAACATCGTGCTTCCGGGCATCGTTATGATGGCTTCGCCTTCCGGCTCAATTTACGCGACGGCCCTCGCCATGAACCCGACCAACATCGTTCAACTGCTCATTCTCGCGGCCCTTTGGGGCGGATCGTTTCTCTTTATCCGCGTGGGCGTGACAGACCTTGGCGTCGCGCCGCTGATGGCGTTGCGCGTGGGCATTGGCGCGTTGTTCCTGCTCGCGCTGCTCTTCACACGCCGGCCCGCGCGCGAAGCCTTGAACACCGTGCGCAAGCATGCGGGTTCGCTGCTGGTGGTGGGCATCCTGAACTCCGCCGCGCCGTTCTGTCTGTTCGCGTTCGCGGAGCTTACGCTGTCGGCGGGCGTGACGTCGGTGATCAACGCGACCACGCCGCTTTGGGGCGCGATTGTTGCGTTCCTGTGGCTGAAGGATCGCTTGAGCACGCTGCGCGTCGCGGGCCTTGCAATAGGTTTTGCGGGCGTGCTCGCGCTGGTCTGGAATCAGATCGCAACGCCGGCAAACGCGGGCGTATCGGCTTCGACAACTGCCCTTGCCGCTGCCGCCGCATTGGGCGCGACACTGCTCTATGGCATGGCGGCGAGCTATACGAAGCGGCGTCTTACCGGCGTCGATTCACTGACGGTGGCAGCCGGAACCATGACGGGCGCGAGTATCGTACTGTTGCCCTTCGCAATTTTCTGGTGGCCTGCCGCGCCGGTTTCCACGCTCGCGTGGGGATCGGTGATCGCGCTCGGCGTTGCGTGCACGGGCGTCGCCTATATGGTGTTCTTCCACCTGATTTCTGTGGTCGGCCCGGCGCGCACGATCACCGTGACGTTCGTGATCCCGGTCTTCGGCATTCTCTGGGGCGCCATGTTTCTTGGCGAGCAGGTATCGGCGGGAATGGTGGGCGCGTGCCTGATCATCCTGGCGGGCACGGCGCTCGCCACAGGTGTTGTAAAGACCTTGCCCTTCATTCGCGCCCGAGGCGTCGCGGGTGCGAAACCCGCGGAAGTCATCACGCTTCGCGATAAAACCTGAGCATCGCAGCAGTACTTTTCACACTACTCGGAGGAGGTGATTATATGAACCCGATCTGGTATGAGATTCCCGCAGTGATCGTGATCCTGGCATTCGTCTGCGTCGTGGTGATACGGGCGTTTACCGCGCCCGTATCACCGGATGAGGATCATACAGATATCTTCATGCGCCGTCAGTTGCCGGGCGCGTCCACTCGCAATGACATGTTGACGGAGCGCGCGCAACGAAAGACATCGGCCAATGGCGGCGTGTATAGAACCTGAGGCGGTCCGTCAGCCGTTCAAGCGCCAGCCGAGTCCAAGACTTTTTTGCAGCGAGACGAAATCCTTCAGCAATTCCGCTTGCCCCGCGACCACGTTCTGCTGGGCGCTGAACTGGGTGCGCTGCGTATCGAGCAAGTCGATAAGACTCGACGCCCCCGCGCGATACCGCTGCCGCGTGAGCGTAGCCGACCTGTCCGCCGATGCCTGCACGTTCTGCAGCGTAACCAGATGTTCACGCTGATGCCCGTATCGCGACAATGACGTATTGGCGTCCTGCAACGCGCCGAGCACGGCTTTCGTGTACTTGGCGTCGGCTTCATCACGCGAAGCCTCCGCGCTGTGAACGTTCGACAACGTGCGTCCGAAGTCGAGGATGTTCCATTGCAGATACGGCACGCCAAGCCAGGAGAAGCTGTTCTTGCGCACGAGATGGCCGGGATCGGCGGCGCTGAAACCGAGGTCGCCGAGCAAGGTCACCTTCGGAAAGAAGCTGGCGGTCTGTTCGCCGATCTGCGCATTGCTCGATGCCAGCCGCCGTTCGGCGGCGCGAATATCGGGCCGCTGCTGCAGCATTGAAGCCGGATCGCCGACGGGTATTGAAGCGGGCAGCGCCGGCATTTCACGTAGCGCCGACAACTCTTGATCCAGCGCGCCCGGCGCCTGGCCCGTCAGCATCGCTAGCTGGTCGAGCGACTCGGTCACTTGCTGGTCGAGCGGCGTCAGCGTGGCGCGGGTGTTTTCAACCTGTGTGGTCAGACGTTCCACATCGACGTCCGCCGCCGTGCCGCCCGCCCGGCGCTGCTGCGTCAACGTGAGCATCTGCTGCTCGAGCTCGGCGCTTTGCTGCGCCAGTTGCAGCCGATGTTGCTCGTCGCGCAAATCGATATACGCCTGCGCAACTTCGGCGGTGAGCGAAACCTGGGTATCGGCGAGATCGGCATTCACGGCGTCCGCTTGCGCCGACGCCGCTTCGACCGCGCGCCGCGTGCCGCCGAACAGGTCGATTTCCCACGATGCATCGAAGCCCGCGGTATAGAGCTGCAGCGGACCACGGCCAGACGAACCCGACGAACCATCTTGAGACGCCGACAACGAATTGAGGTCGGGCGAGCGCGTGCGCAGCGCGGCGGCGTCGAATGACGCGGTCGGCATGCCGTTCACCTTCGAGTGCTGCAACTGCGCCCGCGCTTCGCGCAAGCGCGCCTGCGCGGCATGCACGTCGGGGTTATGGGCGAGCGCGGCGTCGATCAGCGCGTTCAGTTGCGGATCGTCGAGCGCGAGCCACCATTGGCTCGGCGCGCGCGTGTTCGCCATGCCGGCTGCGGGCGTGCGCACGAAACCGGGCGCGTGCGCGGCATCCGGCGCGACTTGCGGTGCGCCGGCGTAGTCGGGACCGACGGTGCAGGCGGAAAGCACGGACGTGGCCACAACTGCAAGCAGCGTGAGAACGAAAGGAGGCGTAGAGCGAGAAAACATCGTCGATATCATTTTTTTAGCCGTCAATGGCCGGCGGAGGACGACACGGGTCCGCTGGGCGTTTTGAGCAACAGCGCGAGCGGTATGCAGGCAAGCAGCGCGAGACCGAGCAGGTAGAACGTCTCCGAATAGGTGATCACCGTGGCCTGCATGTGGATTTGGGCGGCTATCTGGCCGATCGCGCGCATCTTCGCGTAGGCCATGTCGCCGGTTTGCGCGAACCAGCTGGCGGCGCTGGACGCAACGCGGTCCTGGCCGATCACCGAATTCGCCGTCAGCGACTCGCGGATCATGGCGGTATGGAACGTCGTGCGCCGGTCGATGACCGTGCCGATGATCGCCAGTCCCACCGAGCCGCCGAGATTGCGCGCCATGTTGTAGAGGCCGGCTGCATCGCCTGAGTCTTCGCGCGAGACGGCGGCCATGGACGCCTGGTTCAGCGGCATCAGTGCGAGGATCTGCGCGCAGCCGCGAATCAGTTGCGACCAGAAGAAATCGTGGCCCACGCTTTGCGCTGTCAAATCGATGTCCAGCATGCAGCTCCACGCGAACAGCACGAGCCCCGCGATCACCAGCACGCGAAAGTCGAGCTTGCCGAGAATGCGCGGGAGGAACGGCATGATGAGGAACGCCGGCACGCCGGATATCAGCATGATCGCGCCCGATTGCTGCGCGTTGTATCCAGACACGATGCCAAGAAACTGCGGCAGCAGATACGACACGCCATACAGACCCGCGCCGACCGCGAACACAATGATGATGACGCTTGCATAACGCGGGTTCTGCAGCAGGCTCAGCCGCATGATGGGTTTTTTCGCGACAAACTGCGAGATGGCGATAAGCAGGAAACCCGCGAGCGTCACGCAACTCAGCGTCACGATCATGCTGGATTCGAACCAGCGCTCGCGCTGGCCTTCCTCAAGCACCACGGTCAACGAACTCAGGCCAATGGTGAGCCCCACAATGCCGATCCAGTCAGCCTTCAGGAAGGTGCTCCAGTTCGGCCGGTCCGACGGCAGCCCCACAATCAGCAACGTGATCAGCGCAATGCACACGGGCAGGTTGATGAAGAAGCACCACGACCAGCTAATGTTTTCCGCAAGCCAGCCGCCAAGCACCGGACCCAGCAACGGACCCAGCAGCACGATCAGGCCGAACATGGTCATGCCAACGGGCATCTGCGCGCGCGGCAGCCGCGTGCGGATGATGGTCTGCGCCGTCGGGATCATCGCGCCGCCTGCGAAACCCTGGCCAATGCGCCCGGCGATCATCATCGGCAAGCTGTGGGACCAGCCGCACATCATGGAAAACAGGATGAACAGCGTCGCATTGGCGAGCAGGAAATTGCGCAAGCCGAACACGCGGGTCAGCCACGCGGCAAGCGGGATCATGACGATCTCGGACATTAGGTAGCCCGTCGAGATCCACGTGCCTTCCGTGCCCGTCGCGCCGATCTCACCCTGGATCTGCGGCAGCGCCGAGTTCGTGATCGAGATGTCCAGCGTCGCCATCAGCGCGCCCAGCGAACCGGCGGCAACGGCAAGCCAGTCCGCAGCGCTCGCGCGCTCGGCTTCCGGCGCGGGCGCGGCGGGCGCCGTGCTGGTCGCCTCAGCCATGATTGTTCTCGGCTTCTATGCGCTTGTCGCCTTCGCGGGACGAGCGGGTATCGACGTCGGCGGTCACCGACAAACCCGGCAGCAGCACGCTGCGCGTTTCCGGACCGGTATTGATACGAATGCGCACCGGCACGCGCTGGACGATCTTCGTGAAGTTGCCGGTCGCGTTTTCCGGCGGCAGCAGCGCGAACTGCGCGCCCGTGCCCGGCGCGAAGCTGTCCACCACGCCGTGCAGGTCGGTGCCCGACAGCGCATCCACGTGCAGCGTCACCGGCTGGCCAATACGCATGTGGCCGACCTGCGTTTCCTTGAAGTTGGCGACCAGATACGTGCTCTGTATGGGGACCACGCTCATCATCCGCGTTCCGGGCTGCACGTATTGGCCGACCCGCACCGAGCGGTCGCCGACCTTGCCGGGCAAGGCGCTGCGCACGATGGTGTCCTGCATGTCGAGTTGGGCCTGCTTGGCGCTGGCCTGCGCGGCTTCCAGTTGGGCGCGCGCCTGGGCGATTTGCGCCGTGGTGGAAGCGATCTGGGTTTCGGCCGACTTCACCGCCGCCGCATTGGCCGCGAGCGTTGCGTTGGCCTGATCGCGGGTGTTGACAAGCTGCGCGAGGCGCTCGCTGGTCTCCGCGCCCGTGGCGGTGAGCGGCGCGTAACGCTGGACTTCATCGCGCGCATGCTGGGCGCTGAAACGGGCGACCTGCTCCTGTGCCTTGGACTGATCGATATTCGCCCGCTGCTGCAAGATATCGGCCTGCGCCTTCTGGATATCCGCCGTGCGCGCCGCAATGGTCGCCTCGGCCTGGTCGAGCGAAGCCTGGTACTGGCGCGTATCGAGCCGCACGAGCGGGTCGCCCGCCTTGACGGTCGCGTTGTCGCCCACGTACACGTCGGTCACGTAGCCGCTGACTTTTGGCGCGACCGTGACGCTGTCGGCCTGGAGATAGGCGTCGTCCGTGCTTTCAATGAAGCGCCCGACCGTCCACCAGCGTGCGAGCCAGATTCCGCCAGCCACAATGGCCACGAGTCCGACGCCGAGCAGGATCAGGCGCCTTCGCGAGCGCGGGGCGGGAGCGGCAGTGTCTTGCGGCAGGCGATCCTGCCCCGGTGAATCAACTGTTGTTGACATCGTTTATCGATCCAATTTATTCCAATCGGAAGAATTATTCCAGTTGGTAAAAATGTGTCAAGTGATATATTTTTGCACCTGGACGCTGGGAGGCTGGAATGAACGACACAAAGCGGCTGCGCCGTCCGCCAGAAGGCGGGTACGTACGTGGAGACGAAACACGCCTGCGGATTATTGTGGCGGCGATCGAATCTTTTGGAGAACACGGTTTCGACGGTGCATCCACGCGCGAAATCGCGGCGCGTGCGGGCGTCAATGCACCGGCGCTGCAGTATTACTTCGAGAACAAAGAGGGTGTGTATCGCGCGTGCGCCGAATATATGGCGGACGAAGCCGTGGTCAATTTCGGGCCTGTCATAGCGCATGCAACGCACGTGCTGGAAAGCGGCGAAGCCATGCCAGTGCTGATCGATGCTTTCATTCGCATTCAGGAGGCCATTGCCGACCGGATGTTTGCAAAAGGCTGCGGGACGACGAATCACCGGCTGTTCTTCGCGCGCGAACAGGTGGGCCATGAGCCAATGATCGCAACCGAAATCCTGACGCGCCGCGTGCGCCAGCCGCTGAACGACGTCAGTGCTCGGCTGATGGCGCGCATCACAGGCACGCAGCCCGATGACCCCGGCACCTTGATCCGGATGATCAGCATGCACGGCCAACTGCTCATGTTCCACGTCGCGCCGCGCACGACGCTCGCGTTGCTCGGCTGGAAGGAAATCGATGTGGAGAAGGGCGAATTCCTGAAGGGAATCGTGCGCGAGCAGACGCGTACGCTGCTTGAAAAATGGGCGCGCGAGACCGCGGCGAGCGAAAGCAAAAGCAGCTCGAAAGTAGCGGCCAGGGCCGCCGTCAAGTCTGCAGCCAAGCTGCCCAAGCCCGCCGCGCCGGCCGCGAGAAAGCGTTTGACAACGGCCGGCGCCGCGAGGAAAACCAGGAAGTCAGCATAAGGCGGTTTGCCGAACCCGATCAGCGGCGCGCTTCAAAGACAAGATTGAACGGCGTAGCGGTTGCGCGGCGAAACTGCTGGAATCCTCCTCCCGTCACGACTTCCCTGATGCGCCGCTCCCCGGCCTGAGCACCGAGGCACATTGCGCCGGGCTGCGCTTTCGAAGCCGGTGTGCATATCAGCGTGGAAGCCGAATAAAAGATCCGTCCTACCGGATTCAGGTTGCCTTCGAGTTCGTCGTTGGCGAACGGCTCCACGATCATCCAGGTGCCGTCGTTTCGGAGGGTCTCGAACACGTGGCGCGATGCCGCAAGCGGATCGCCCATGTCGTGCAGGCAATCGAACATGGTGACGAAGTCGTAATCGCGGCCGGGATAGTCCGCAGCGGAAGCGACCTCGAAACTCACACGGTCACCCACACCCGCGCTTGCCGCCGCTTCTTTTGCATATGCAATGGACGGCTCGTGATAGTCGTAACCCACGAAGGTGGATTCCGGAAAAGCCTGCGCCATGATGACCGTGGACGCTCCGTGCCCGCAGCCAATATCCGCCACGAGCACGCCTTCGTCGAGCTTCGCCTTCACACCATCCAGCGATGGAATCCAGTCGTTCACGAGATATGCGGCATATCCCGGGCGAAAGAAGCGCTCGGTGCCGTGAAAGAGCGACACGTCGTGCTCGTGCCAACCCACGCCGAGTCCTGTCTTGAAGGACTTGAGCATCTTTGGAATGATCTTGAACTGCGCGACGGCGATTTGGAATGCGCCCGGAATAAAGGCGGGGCTGCCTTCCTGCGCAAGCGCGAACGACTGTTCTTCGCTCAGGCTGAAGCGGCCGGACGTGGGATCGTAATTGACATAGCCGCTCGCTGCCTGAGCGCTCAGCCACTCGCGTACATATCGTGCGTCGGTTTCGGTTTCGCGTGCGAGTTCTTCCGGGAGTAAAGGTTTTGCAGCAAGCGCTTTATAAAGTCCAAGCTGATCGCCCACGACCACCGTGGCCGCGTGCATCACAGCCCCGAGGTCGTGCACGAATCCACCCATGAATGCATCGAGTCTTGCCTGATCGACTGCCATGATGCGCTCCTTTAAAAGCACGTCGGTCAATCACGCGGGCGTTTCCTAGGCGGCGCGAGGCGACTCTACCGGCGGAGTCCCCTGACGAAAAAGCGCGCTCAGTTGTGAGCGCAGTTCAGGCGAGTCGGTGTGCTTGTGAACGGTCACTGCATGCTGTACCGCTGCGTCGAGAAGCTCTTCGTCAGAGTCTGCAGACAGCGCGATACTGCAGTTCATTTCGCTGGGAAATTCCCGGCAATCTATGTATTTGCGGGTCATGGCGTCCTCCTCATTGCGTGGTTAGACGAAAAGCGCGGCGCGTTGAGTGGATGTCATGACGCTTTGCCAACGAACAGCGCTTGGCAAAAGTATAGGTCGCTGACAGTGCGCTTGCGGTCTTAATGGTTGTTCGATTGCTGTTCACCGCACTCAAGCTTTTATTTCGCCGGCGACATAAAATGCTTGGGCGGCCGGCTTTTTTTCGATAACGACTCCGGCAACGATTGGTCAGGTCAGTTCGCGGCCTCCGGTTTCGTCGAGCATGGAGACGGCGATCAGCGAGATGACCACGCACACGATCATGTACCACGCGGGCGCCATGGTATTGCCCGTCACCTTGATCAACCAGGCAACCACCAGTTGCGCACTCCCGCCGAATACCGATACCGCCACCGCATAGGCGCTCGCCAGATATCCCGCGCGTAGATGCTTGGGAAAATTCTCCGGCATCAGCGAATAGGCGGGCGCGGAACCCATCGTATAGAACAGCATCAGCAACACGATCAGACTCATCACCACGGGCAGCGAGGGAAACTGGTTCATCAGCCAGAAGCATGGATAAAGCAGCGCGATCAGCGCAACACGCCCAACCAGGATCAACGGTTTGCGCCGCTGCATCCTGTCCGATAACGCACCCCACACCGGGCACAGCGCCAATGAGGAAATAGCCGCGCTGATCGAGACCAGCATGGAGAGCTTCGCCGGCACCTTGAGATACTGGATCATGTAGGTGGGAATAAAATACATCAGCACATAGGTCGCGACCGTCATGCCCATGATCGCGAACACGGTCAGGATCCACTTGCGGACCATCCCTGGTTCGAACGCATATGCCTGGGTTTTCGCCGCCTTCGGCGGCTCTTCCACAATGTGGCGGCGCAGATAAACGCCCACGGGCATGATCGCCGTGCCGATCAGGAACGGCACGCGCCATCCCCAGGCGAGCAGTTGCTCGGGACTCAATTGATACGTGAGCAATGCCGCGATCCCGGAGCCCATCAACGCAGCCGCGCCCTGGCTTGCGAGTTGCCAGCTTGCGCGAAATCCCCGTCCTTTCGCCGATCCCGTTTCAAGCAGCGTGGCCGTCGCCGCGCCGAACTCGCCGCCTTGCGCGAAGCCTTGCAACAGGCGCGCGAAGATGATGAGCGCGGGCGCGGCGAGTCCTATGCTTGCGTAAGTCGGCGCGAGGCCGATCATTGCCGAGCCGAGCGCCATCAGGAAGATGGTGAGCGTGAGGGCGGCGCGGCGGCCGCGTTTGTCGGCGTAATGTCCGAGCACGAAACCGCCGACCGGACGCGCGACGAAGCCAATCGCGAACGCGGACAACGCAAGCAGTGTCGACACCACCGGATCGTGCGCCGGGAAAAACAGCTTGGCTATCGTCAGCGCGAAAAAGCTGTAGACGGTGAAGTCGAAGAACTCGAGCAAGTTGCCGATGATCGCCGCAATCACGATCTTGCTTTGCGATACGGCTTTGGCAGGTTGAACTGTGGTGGTCGCCATGGGGAACCCGTAGATGGTTTTTCTTATCGCGCGAGGAACCGTTCGACCAGACGCGTCCAGTACGCTGCGCCGACGGTCAGGTTGTCGTCGTTGAAATCGTAGGACGCGTTGTGAAGCATCGGCGCGCCTTCGCCGTTGCCGAGGCGCAAGAAGCATCCCGGCTTTTGCTGCAGGTAATAAGCGAAGTCCTCGCTTCCGGCGATAGGGCCGAAGTTATTCACGACACGTTCCTCGCCCACCAGTTCGCGCGCTACTTCGAGCGCCAGTTCCGTTTCCGCAACGCTGTTGATCACGACCGGATAACCCGGCACGTAGTCGATATCGATCTTCGCGCCGTAGCCGCTTGCGTGTGCTTCGGCGAGTGCGCGAATGCGTGTTTCAAGCTGCTGGCGCACGGTGGCGTCGAAGGAGCGAACGCTGATCTGCAGGCGCGCCGATTCCGGAATGACGTTCGCCGCGTGCCCCGCATTGAATGCGCCGACGGTGACAACGGCCGTTTGCATCGGGTCGATACTGCGCGCGACGACCGTCTGCAATGCGCCCACGAGCGCCGCGCCGATCACCACGGGGTCGACCGCCAGATGCGGGCGCGCCGCATGGCCGCCGCGGCCATGGACGGTGATGTTGACCGTATCCGACGCCGCCATGAACGGCCCGCTGCGGAACATGAACGTGCCGGTGGGATAGCCGGGATGGTTGTGCAGCCCGAAGATCGCTTCGCATGGGAAGCGCTCGAAGAGGCCGTCTTCAATCATGCGTTTCGCGCCGCTGTCCGCGCCGATTTCCTCGGCGGGCTGGAATACGAGGTGAACCGTGCCGTTGAATGCGCGCGTGCGGGCGAGATGGCGCGCCGCCCCAAGGACCATGGCGGTGTGGCCGTCGTGCCCGCAGGCGTGCATCAGGCCGGCGTTGCAGCTTGCATATGGCAGCCCCGTTTCCTCCGCGATAGGCAATGCGTCCATATCGGCTCGGACGGCGACCGCGCGCGTTCCCGTGCCCGCCGTGAGCGACGCGACCATGCCCGTTCCGCCCAAACCGCGCGTGAGCTTGTAGCCCCACGCTTCAAGTTTCTGCGCCACGAAGTCGGAGGTCTGGAATTCCTTGTACGCGAGCTCTGGATTCTGGTGGAGATGATGGCGGATGACGCTCAGTTCATCGCGCAGATCGCTCGTGTCTTCGAGTAAGCAGAAACCCTTGGTATTTTCCATGGTCGGCAAGGCCTGTATTTGGGGAAACGGAATGGGGCAGTATTCCGCTGCAAAAACCACCAATCAATGACGCGACCTGGCCGATAATGTTGACTTGAATGTCAACATACAACGTCATGTCCATCAATCTTTCCGCTTCGCGTGAAAACGGCTTCACCGCTCGAAGCCTGCGTTACCTGCATGAAGTCGAGTTGCACGGCGGCGTGCGGGCCGCGGCGGATGCACTGGGTATCAATCCCTCCGTAATCAGCCGGCAGATCGGGCAACTCGAAAGCGAATACGGCGTTGTCCTGCTCGAACGAAGCGGGCGGCGTGCGGTGTTGACCGAAATCGGCATGAGTCTCGTGGAACATTTTCGCGAGAGCACGCGCCGCGACGCCGACATGCTTGCCCAACTGGAAGACTTCAAGAGCCTGCGGCGCGGGCGGCTTGGAATTGGCGTGGGCGAGGGGTTTATCGAAAATTTGCTTGCGACCGTTCTGGAGCGGTTCAGCTTGCAGTTTCCTGACATCGTGGTGGAATTTCGTAGCGGTGCGACCTCCGAAATCATTGCGATGGTGCGTAACGACGACGTCGACCTGGGCTTGTGCGCGGGCGGCGGCAGCGATCCCGCGATTCGCGCGCGGATCTTTCGCGCGGCGCCGTTTTGCGCGCTTGTCAGTCCGCGTCACGCGCTTGCCGGCGAGCGCCGGATTCGCTTCGAACAGTTGCGCGACCAGCGGCTGATCTTCATGCCGGAGCGCTTTGGCGTGCAGCAGTATCTCGACGCCATCATCCGTGCAGAACGGCTTAGCGTGACGCCTTCGTACCGGTGCGACCTGTTTTCCGCCGCTCAGGCAATTGCAGCGGCAGGCCTGGGCGTGGCCTTCATGTCCACTGATGCAGCGCGCCAGTATCTGGATGCGGGGCGTCTGGTCGCGCTCGAACTCGAGCATCCGATAGCGCGCGAATTCAGCAGCCAGGTGATCCGCCGGGTAGGGCGGCGCTTGTCGCCGGCCGCCGAATTTCTATGGCGGCAACTCGTGGAAGCAATGCAGCGCAGATGGTCAACGTCGGCGCGAGGAGCAGGCGTCGCCTGAGCAATGCCCGAAGAACCTCCTCAATCCACATGCGCCTGGAAGACTTCCTTCGCGGCAAACAAGCCGTTCAGCGCTGCCGGAAAACCCGCATAGACTGCCATCTGCATGATGATCTCGACAATCTCATCGCGCGTGATTCCGACGTTCAGGCCTGCGGCAATATGCACCTTCAACTGAGGCGTCGCTGTGCCCATTGCGGTCAGTGCGGCGATGGTCGCGATTTCCCGCGCCCGTACATCGAGACCGGGTCTTGAGTAGATATCGCCGAATGGAAACTCAAGCAGATATTGAGCGAAATCCGGCGCGATATCGGCGAGCGAACTAACGACCTTTTCGCCCGCCGTGCCGTCAATCTCCGACAACACTCGTTTGCCGCGTTCCAGCCGGCTTTCCTGATTTGCTACGTGTGCGCTCGTGCTTTGCATGTTTCGTCCCGGGAAGAATGGGTTCAGTATTGGCGTAGCCTGCTATCTTGGTGTCGAGAACGGCGAGGCAGGCCTGAAGTTCAGCCACTCGAATGCGGACGTTGTCGCGATGCGCGGCCAGCAACGCGCTGCGTTCTTTCCCGGTCGCCGCGCCCTGCGCGCGAAGCTGCGCATAACGCAGCATTTCCTGGATCGTCATGCCGGTCGTCTTGAGGCGGCCGAGGAATTCGATCCACGTCAGCACCGACGCGTCGTAGACACGTTGGCCCGCGCGGTCACGCGGTGCGAACGGCAGCAATCCGATTCGCTCGTAATAGCGGATCGTGTGCGCTGTCAGTCCCGTATGTTTCGCGATATCACCGATTTTCATGGCTATTTCTCGTTACTACGTCATGCATGGTAGGACTTAGAGCGCACTCTAAGTCAAGCATGTTTTATCGATAAAACCAGCGGCCCCGCAGCATGTTTCAAGCGGGCAAAAGCGCAGGAGCCGTCACCGGCCGCGCGATGGCGAGAAAGGCATTCAAGGCGGTGCTTGCGTACACGTCCCGACGGCGCACGAAAACGGTCTCCACTAAGGCGTCTTCAGGCGCGAGCGCATGCAACGCGACGCGCCCTTCACGCAGCGCCGCCATGACCACGCCCTTGGGCAGGAGCGTGACGCCCACGCCCGCCGCGACGCATCCAAGCATGGCGTCGAGCGAGCCGAATTCGAGCGGCGTGCTGACCTGCAAGCCAAGCCGCGTGAGCACGCTGTCGAGCCGCACGCGATACGAGCATCCCTGCCGGAACACGATGGTCTTCACCCTGCCCAGTTGCGCGAGGTCTTTGACGGATCGAACCCCGCGCGCGGTCACGAGCGCCATTTCCTCGCGGAAAATGGTTTCGGCATGCAGATCGTCGTGGTCGATGGGACCGGCGACAAACGCGCCATCGAGCCGATACTGCAAGACCTCTTCCAGCAGACTCGCCGTGGTGCCCGCGCGCACCACGAGTTCGACCTTCGGATAGGCTAGCGTGAACTTGGCAAGCACATTCGGCATGCGTAACGCGGCGGTGGTTTCGAGCGTGCCTAGCGCAAGCGGACCGCTCGCTACGCCTTCGTCTTTCACTGCGGTGCGGGCATCGTCAAGCAGGCGCGCCATTTGCCTCGCGAAAGGCAGAAGCCTGCGTCCCGCCGCCGTCAATTCAACGCCCCGATGATGCCGGTGAAAGAGCGGTGCGCGGAGTTCTTCTTCAAGCAACCGAATGCGGGCAGTCACGTTCGATTGCACGGTATGCAACTCGAATGCCGCGCGATTCATACTGCCATTTCGTGCGACCGACTCGAAGATGCGCAGATCGGCGGCGTCCATGTCGACTCCCGGTATCGGAACAAGTGATAGCGATTATCACATCAAAGCGCCGCTCTCCTGCGTCAAAGCTTGCTAAGCTTGGCGAGGACTTTGCCTTAAGCCACATCATGAAGAAAGGAAGCAACATGGCCACCTGGCGCGATCGTCGAATCATCGATTTATTTGGCATTGACGCACCTATCATTCTTGCGCCCATGGCGGGACCGGGCACACCGGAACTTGCCATCGCGGTGGGCGAAGCGGGCGGTCTGGCTTCTTTGCCCTGCGCCCTGTTGAGCGTTGAGCAGGCGCGGGAAGCGCTGACGTTGATCCGCTCGAAAACGCACGCGCCGGTCAACCTCAATTCCTTTTGCCACACGCCGCCAGAAGCCGATGCCGCGCGCAACCTCGCATGGCGCGCGCGGCTTGCCGCGTATTACGTCGAACACGGGATCGATCCGGAACTGACGCCGGCAGGCGCGGTCCGTCGTCCCTTCGATAGCGACTTTTGCGAAGTCGTCGAAGCGTTCAAGCCGGAGGTCGTGAGCTTTCATTTCGGACTGCCAGAGAAAGCGCTGTTCGATCGCGTCAAGGCGACGGGGGCAAAAATCATCGCGTCGGCAACGACGGTGGCGGAAGCACGCTGGCTCGAAGCACATGGCTGCGACGCGATCATTGCAATGGGGCTTGAAGCAGGCGGGCATCGCGGCACGTTCCTGAATCACGACATGGCGACGCAGGTCGGCACCTTTGCGCTGGTGCCGCAGGTCGCCGACGCTGTATCGGTGCCGGTAATCGCGGCGGGCGGCATTGCCGACGCACGCGGAATTGTTGCCGCGCTTGCGCTGGGTGCGTCGGCGGTGCAGATTGGCACGGCTTATCTGTTCTGTCCGGAAGCCCGGGTGCCGGAGGTGCATCGCGTTGCGCTGCGCGAATCGAGCGATGATTCCACGGCCGTGACCAACGTGTTCACAGGACGGCCGGCTCGCGGGATCATGAACCGGGTGATGCGGGAAGTCGGGCCGCTGTCAGAAGCGGCGCCTGCGTTTCCGCTTGCATCGGCTGCGCTCGCGCCGTTGAAGGCGAAAGCCGAGGAGGCGGGCAAGGGCGATTTCACGAGCCTGTGGTCCGGGCAGGCGGCACGCCTCGCGCGGGAAATGCCCGCAGGCGAATTCACGCGCGTGCTGATAGCCGAGACGCTGGCGCGACTGTCCTGAGCACTACCCGCGCATGGCGCGCTCAAGCACCCTGAAGACGCGCGGGTCGCCGCATTGCGCCACGTTAAACCGCAGAAAACGGCTGGCGGATTGCGCCACGCTGAATGCATTGCCCGGCGCAAGCACCACGTTCTCGACCAGCGCGCGCCGGGCGACGTCCGCCGCGTCTATTCCCGCCGGCAATGCGCACCAGAGAAACATGCCGCCACGCGGCTCAATCCACGGCTTGATACCAAGCGCATCCAGCCTGGCGCTCACCGGTCCCATGGAACGGGACAGGCGTTCGCGCACCCCTTCCATATGCTTGCGATATGCGCCGTCTTTCAGCACGCTCAACACGAGTTCCGACGAAAGCCGTCCACTGCTGAACGACGTACCGATCTTCAGGTCGACCAAGCCTTCAATCCAGTCGTGGCGCGCCGCGATAAACCCGCAACGCATCGCAGCCGAAAGGCTCTTGGAAAAGCTGCCGATATGGACGACCCGGTCGAGGCCGTCGAACGCCGCGAGCCGGGGAGACGGCTCATGCTCGAAGTCGCCGAAAATATCGTCTTCGATAATCGTCAGCCCGGCCTGATCGGCGAGCTTGAGCAGGCGATGCGCGACTACAGGCGAAAGTGTCGCCCCTGTCGGGTTGTGCAGCGCCGAGTTCGTGATGTAAAGACGCGGCCGATGCTCGGCCAGCGCTTGTGCGAACAGGGTTACGTCGGGTCCTGCGGGCGTGTAGGGCACGCTGACGATTTTCACCCGATGTGCCCGCAGCAGCGCGAGGAAGTTGAAATAACAAGGGTCGTCGACGAGTACCATATCGCCTGGTTCCAGCAGGAAGCGGCAGAGCAGATCGATCGCCTGCGTGCCGGATTCGGTGAGCATGATCTGGTCGGGCGCGGCTTCTATCCCGCGCTCCGCCATGCGCCGCGCGAGCAGGTGCCGAAGCGCCGGAAGCCCGAGCGACGTGGCGTAATCGGCAAGCATGGCGACGTCCGCGCGTGCGGCGGTTCGCAAGGCGCGGCGGATTCCGGTCTCCGGCAGCCACGATCCGGGCAGCCAGCCGCAGCCGGCTTTCAGGGTGTCATCGGCGGCATCCAGCGACTGGCGCGACACCCAGAACGGATCGACCGCGCGATCCAGAAGCGGACCGAGTTCTGTCAGCGAAAGCGGCGGCAAATGGCTCGTGACGTAAAAGCCCGAACCGCGACGCGACTGGATGACCCCGTCGGCCGCAAGCCGGTCATACGCCTCGACCACCGTGGATTTCGATACCCGCAGCGTCTCCGCCAGACCGCGAATGGACGGCAGGCGTGCGCCCGCTGCGAGCGTGCGGCCGGAGATCCGCTGCTGAATCGCCTGCATCACCCGTTCAACGAGCGTGCCGGCTTCGGCTTGTGTAGTGTCTTCCATGTGTACTGGTTTGCGATCAGGACAGTTTGGGTGAACTGTAATGCACTGTCTCTGGAAAAGCCACGCATCTTCGCCCGATACTGCTGGCTTGAATCCAGAAAGGTACGGGAATGAACAAGACGGACAAGGCAGCAAGCGGCTGGACGAACGGCTTCCTCGGCATGCTGATCTTCAGCGGATCGCTTCCCGCTACGCGTCTTGCGATTGCGGGCTTCGACCCGCTGTTTTTGACCGTGGCGCGTGCGTGCATAGCGGGCGCGCTTGGGCTTGCGCTCTTGCTGGTATTTCGCGAAAAGCGGCCGGAGCGCCATGACCTGATACCGCTGGCTGTCGTGGCGTCCGGCGTGGTCATCGGTTTTCCGTTGCTGACCGCGCTCGCGCTCAAGCACATCACGGCGGCGCATTCGGTGGTCTTCGTGGCAGTGTTGCCGCTCACCACCGCGATCTTCGGCGTCGTGCGCGGCGGCGAGCGGCCGCGCCCGGCGTTCTGGCTTTTTTCAGGTCTGGGCGCGGCGCTTGTTGCAGGTTTTGCGCTGATGCAGGGCCAAGGGGCGTCGTCTATTGGCGACGGATTGATGATCGGCGCCGTGATCGTCTGCGGCCTTGGCTACGCGGAAGGTGCGCGGCTCTCGCGCAAGCTCGGCGGCTGGCAGGTCATATCGTGGGCGTTGGTCATGTCGCTGCCCGTGATGGTCCCGGCCGCCCTGGCGACCTTGCCCGTATCGTGGGCCGGAATCAGCGAATCCGCGTGGTGGGGGCTCGCCTACGTGTCTTTGTTCAGCATGCTGATCGGCTTTGTGTTCTGGTATCGCGGGCTCGCTCAGGGCGGCATTGCCGCTGTCGGCCAGCTTCAATTGCTTCAACCCTTTTTCGGGCTGTTGCTCGCGGCAACCCTGCTTCATGAACCGGTTGGCTGGTCGATGGTGGCCGTCGCCACCGCCGTGGTTTTGTGCGTTGTCGGAGCGAAGCGGTTTGCGCGGCCGGTCGCGCTTGTGGCGGCGCGCTGAGCGAAAATGTGCGCGCAAGGCGCCGGGCTCACCGTGCTGCCGTGTCCGCCTGGAGACACCACGCAGGGTATTCGCGGCATCGAACTGAGTGAAACGCCGCCGGGACGCGACGTGTGGTTTGAATATCATCCGACTTGCGCCGGCCTGCAAGATTGCGGGCGTTGCTCGATCTGATTACCCGCAGGCTGGCGAATCTGTGACCGTGATTGTGAGCCGGTTATGCACGCCAATTATCCCGGCATTGATGCGGAACATTACGATAAGTCCTCAGTCCCAGCGTTAATGAAGCATTTTCAACGTAGCGCTGATTTCCGATTATCGGAACACCGGTTCTTATGCTTTAATGGCGGCAATGCGGCGCTGTTGATGCGCGTCGCCGAATAAACGCGTACACTTGGCTCCGCTGCCACGAAGAGGCGAGAAGTCGTCCTGCGGCTTTCCTGGTCTTTTCCTCTGCTGACATTTCCCGGCACGCACCTCATCTCAGGTTCGCGGCCAAATCGGGGCAGGATACTGAATCAACGCTGTTGAAGCCCAAACTGGATTTCCTGTTTATCCGATTGCATTGGCTCATTGTATCGGCTCATTGCAGCGGAGCAGTCCGGCTATCCTCGATGGTGGTTATGCAATCGCATTCGGGAATGCTGCACCCAAAGAACATCAACGCGCTTTTGAAGACTCACTTTTATAATGCAAACTGAAATGCCCACTCTCAAAGAACTGCTTGCGCAGCGCGAAGCGCTGCAGAATCAATTGGAAGTTGCGCGGCAACGTCAGGCGGAAATCGTCCTCGCGGAAATAGTCGCGAAAATGGGCGAATACAAGATTTCGCTGTCCGAGTTGATGGGACACAACGTTCCGGCAAAGGCGCAAGTCTCGGCGGCCGTGCCTAAATATCGCGATGCCGTTACTGGCGCGACGTGGTCAGGACGCGGGCGTGCGCCGCACTGGATTGCCGACAAGAACCGCGCGGATTACCTGGTAAGCGCGTAAGAGCGTTTCCTGGCTGAACGTGATTGCTCGCTTCATTGCGAGCAGACGGTCATCGGCTCCATGAATGAGACTTGCCAGCGATGGCGATTACATAGCGGCAAAGCGTCCGAATCCGGCTATCGTCCATTTTCATTGCGTTTGCTCCATCCAAACGCATGGATGATATTCAACGGCGCAGCACTGCAAATCGATGCACAGAGTTGTCCGGGCATGGGCAAATCGAATACGTACCACGGCTCGCGCGCGGCCAGTTCATGGGTATGTCTTTCAACAAATAGCGATACCCGCGCACTGTCTATGGAAGAGCGATATCCCGCGGCGCTCAACATGCTGTTGTCGCGCGCGCGTTGTCTTCCGAACGCTACGGCACTGAAGCCATTGGAGCCATTGGAGCCATCGGAAATCGGCGGATTAGTGTCGTCGGAGTCCGACCGGAACGACGGCAGCGATGTACCCAGTCCAACATGCGTCGCGCTGATGCCGAGCATGATCCACACGCCCGCATAGCCAATATCCGCGCAAAGAACTGCGTCGCTTCCCGTGGCCTGCGCAAGCAAGCGGCCTTTCGTGTCGTCACGCAGATCGACGGTATCCGGCGCGCAGTCCAGTAGCCGCGCCACCGCAAGCCTGAGCACGGCACGACTCGATATATAGCGGTAGCGCAGTGCCGGACTTGGCAGCAAGGCCGCCCGGCGTGTCTCGTCCTGAGTCAGCCAGGTTGCGGCATCGTGCGCGCTGATGCGCTGCCATTGACTTCGAAACCGGAATACGAAGACCTCGCCGCGCGCAGGCACGCATGGATCGATCGACAATGTTTCGTTCATGCGCAATGGCACGAACTGTGGCGGCGGACTGTGATCGGCTCGCTTTATCGGCGCGGTGTCATCACGGCTTCGCTCCGCGCACGGTGTGTCACTTGGAACAGGGCTTGCCATATGGGTACCGGTTATGCGCTCGCCTCGAACCACTCGGTGACATAGGCTTCGCTGGGAGGGCGCTCGACTGCGCGCACGCCTTGGGGCGGCGTGCCGACAAACAGGAATCCGAGCAAGCGGTCGTTGTCGGCAAGGCCTAGCGCGCGATGCATTCCCAGCTCGTAACTGTCCGCGCCGGTCGCCCAGAAGCCGCCGAAACCCATCGCGTGGACGGCGTTCAGCATGTTCATGGCAGCCGCGCCGACTGCCAGCAGTTGCTCGACTTCAGGCACCTTGGTCCGGGTCGTGACCGATGCCACCATCGCGATCACCACGGGCGCGGCCAGTGCCCGGCTGCGGCGGTGTTCGTGCGCTGAACGGGGCTCGCCGGGTGAGCGGGAGGACGCCAGATCCACCAGCACTTCGCCGAGTTTCAGCCGGGCGTCGCCACGAATCAGGACGAACCGCCACGGACGCAAACCGCCATGGTCGGGCGCGCGCAGGGCGGTATCGAAGATCTGCCCGAGCTGTGTGTCGTCAGGCGCGGGTTCGCTGAGCGGCCAGTGAGACTGGCGCGTCATCAATACACGCAACGCATCGGCGCCAGCCGGAATCATGGTTTCCATAGGAATGTCCAGATTTTCCAAAGGCATCCATGATCGCTAAATTCGCCGCTAATTGCAAATGATTCTCAATACCATGAATTTGTCGTGACAAGCCTTTATACTTCCCGTTTCCTTTTTGCCTCCTTTTAATTGCTCTGGCCGATGCTTATTTCGCCGATTCCGATTGCCAACCAGGGACGCTGGCCCTCGGATGTCGAGTTGTGGCGCTTGGATGTGGACCTGAGGCAAGACACGGACGCCATCAGCCGCTTTCTCAGCCCAAGCGAGCGCGAGCGGATGGGGCGTTACAAGCGGATCGAGGACCGTTTGCGGTTTGCGGCCGCGCGTTCGGGCTTGCGCGAAATTCTCGGCACACACGTGCGCCGCGATCCTGCGCAGCTTGAGTTCAGGGCGGGCGCTTATGGCCGGCCATCGCTCGTCGCGTATCCGCACGTCTCCTTCAACGTGTCGCACTCGGGCGAGCGCGTCCTGATTGCTGTATCGATGCAACGGGCCGTCGGCGTTGATATTGAAGAAGCGAATCAGGCGCTCGACTGGCGAGCGCTATTGGGGATCGTATGCGTGAAAGAAGAAGCGCTGAAAATAAGGAATGTGCGCGATTTTTACCAGTGCTGGACCGCTAAGGAAGCATTGCTGAAAGCAACCGGCGCGGGCATTGGCAGCGGCGACGGATTGAAGTCCATCGATTTGGCGAACAGCCGGATTCCGGAAGGATTAGGTTTCGCGTGGCTCGATGATTTCGATGGTTATGCCGCCGCCGTAGCGTTCAGCGTTCGAGCCGATTCCAATGCGCTGTGATATGTTGAAGCACCGGTTGAGCCGTCAACCTCTTTATAGCCAACACGCATTTCTATGTCGCTAGCAATCCAGCGCAGTACCGCCCCAAAAGCCGCGCAATACGAAGAACTGCTTGCGCAGGCCCGCTCGCTTCTAAGCGATGAAACCGATCGCATTGCCAACGCCGCGAATTTTTCGGCGCTCGTTTATCACACGTTGCCGGACTTGAACTGGAGCGGCTTTTATTTCTTCGACGGCGTCGAACTTGTCGTGGGTCCATTCCAGGGAAAACCGGCCTGCGTTCGCATAGCGCTTGGCAAAGGCGTCTGCGGAACAGCAGCACAAACGCGCGAGACGCAGGTCGTTCGCGACGTCCACGACTTTCCCGGACACATTGCGTGCGACTCGGCATCGCAATCGGAAATCGTGGTGCCGTTGATCGCAAAGGACGGAACGCTCGCCGGCGTGTGGGACGTTGACAGCCCCATTGTGAATCGCTTCGATGCCGACGACGCCCGTGGCATGGAAGCGCTTTGCCGTGTGTTCATGGAGCTCGCATGGGCTTGATTGCCCCCGTGCGCTGATTACGTTTCGAGTTCGTCGAACCGTTTCCACCGGTACACGGCGGCCGAGATAAGCCAGCTCGCTGCAAACACGGCAATGATCACGTAGCCGATCATGCCGAAGTTATCGTTGAGACTGCCGATCGCGTTCCAGAACCACCCGCTGAGTTGCAGCTTGTCCGCAAGCAGTCCCAGCCCCTCGATACTTCCCACCAGCAGCGCGACGACCACGGAGATCGTGGTAATGGTGATGTTGTAATAGAGCTTGCGGATAGGCTTGACGAAAGCCCAGCCGTACGCGCCGAGCATCAGGATACTGTCGGTTGTATCGATCAGCGTCATGCCTGCGGTGAACAGCACGGGAAACACGACGATCGACCAGATCGGCAGGCCTTGCGACGCACCTGCGGCGGAAATGCCAAGCAGGCCGACTTCGGTGGCGGTATCAAACCCGAGGCCGAAAAGAAAGCCAAGCAGGTACATATGGCGGCTTTTCGTAATCAGGCGAAAGAGCGGCCTGAAAATACGGGCGAGAAAACCGCGGTTCGCGAGCAGCAAGTCGAAGTCTTCTTCCGCATAAGGTTCGCCACGGCGCACGCGACGAAATGCGCCGATCACCGCGCGCAAAATAACCAGATTCATGATCGCGATGGCGAACAGGAAGAACGTGGAAACCAGCGTGCCGATCAGCCCGCCAATCTCCTTGAATTCCGTCATTCGCGTTTGCAGCGCCATGGCGGTTGCTGCAATTGCCACCGACGCCAGCACCACAACAGTCGAATGTCCCAGCGAGAACATCAAGCCTACGGTGATAGGGCGCTTGCCGTCCTGCATGAGCTTGCGCGTGACATTGTCGATGGCCGCAATATGGTCGGCGTCAACCGCATGACGCAAGCCGAAAGAGTATGCAAGCAGGCTCGTTCCGAGCAGCAGGGGATAGTTGTGGAATGCGATGAAGGCCCAAATCCAGGCACTTACGTTGAAGGCAATCAGTAAGGCATAAATGCTGATGATCTTTTGGCGCATGGGGCCTTGTTCGTCGCCGAAGACTGCCTTTATCAGGGCTTGCATTGATTTTCCGTCGTTGATTTTTTTGAATGCTGGATCGAATGTAGACCTGACTGACCACGATCGCGTTCAAATGATAGCGTGCCAAAATTCTATCGCCTGAATAGTGGATAGCGGCCGCTTCGATGAGACTTTTGACCCGCGTAAGACGTTAAGCCCAGCCTTCACCATCGGGGAAATGAAAACGCTCGAGCGAATCCGCGTGCATTTCAATGCTGTAGCCAGCCGATGCCGGCGGCATATATCGGCCGTTGCGAATCACGACCGGACTGACGAAATGTTCATGCAGATGATCGACGTATTCGAGCACGCGATTCTCGAGAGACGCCGAGACGCAGACATAGTCGAATATAGAAATATGCTGGACGTACTCGCATAAGCCCACGCCGCCCGCATGCGGGCATACTGGCACGCCGAACTTCGCCGCCATGAGCAATACCACGATCACTTCGTTCAGGCCGCCCAGCCGGCAACTGTCGATCTGACAAAAATCGATGGCCCCTGCCTGCAGCAATTGCTTGAACATCACGCGGTTCTGGCAATGCTCGCCGGTGGCAACGCCAATGGGTGCAATCCGGCGGCGGATGGTGGCGTGGCCGAGGATATCGTCAGGGCTCGTGGGCTCTTCGATCCACCACGGATCGAACTCGGCCAGGCGGCGCATGTTCGCAACGGCTTGATCGACATCCCATACCTGATTGGCGTCCATCATCAGTTTGCGATCGGCGCCGATCTCGTCGCGAAGAATGCGTGCACGACGAATATCTTCTTCTATGTCGCCGCCCACCTTCTGCTTGAAATGTGTCCATCCCTGCGCCACGCCTTCGCGCGCGAGCCGGCGGATCTTGTCGTCGTCATAGCCAAGCCAGCCCGCCGATGTGGTGTAAGCCGGATAGCCCTGAGCCAGCATTTCCTGCTCGCGTTCGGCACGTGTTGCCGCGTGGCGGCGCAGGATTGCGAGCGCTTCCTCGGGCGTGAGCGCGTCCGTGACGTAACGGAAGTCGAGGCAGCGCACCAGTTCCTCGGGGTTCATGTCAACGAGCAATTTCCATACAGGTTTCTGCGCGGATTTCGCCCACAGGTCCCAGACTGCATTGACGACCGCGGCCGTCGCGAGATGGATTGCGCCTTTGTCCGGGCCGATCCATCGCAATTGACTGTCCGACGTAAAGGCGCGCCAGAACGCGCCCATGTTTGCGGTGATGTCCTCGATCTTCTTGCCGATGATCAGCGGCGCAAGCGCATTGACCGCGGCTACGCAGATTTCATTGCCACGTCCGATGGTGAACGTGAGGCCATGGCCCGACAGATGCGCGGGCGAGTCGGTTTCGAGGATGACGTAGGTGGCGGAATAGTCCGGCGCGGCGTTCATTGCGTCGGAGCCGTCGAGCGATCGCGAGGTCGGAAAGCGAATGTCCCTGACAGACAGATTCGTGATCGTGGTCATCTGAACACCTCCGTGCAATGGCAAGTTAGGCTCAGTAGAAACCCGGGCACGACGCTTGAACGTTGCAAGGCTTTTTGCAGCGCCTCGATCAAGCGCACCCGCTGAGTCTGGTTGCTGGCATGCTAGCACGCGATGCGCCGGTGGTATCGAAGGCCAATGGGTGTTGCCTCAAGCTTCCTGGATAGCCCTCGCTAAAGTAATCGCGCGCTCAGGACATGCGGTGACGCACAAGCCGCATGCGCGGCACGCGTTTGCGTTGGGCGTATAGGCGACTTTCATTCCATGTACGCGCAGCTTGAGTTTATTCAACGGCCCCATGCGGGCATAGTCCGCTGTGTCGATGCGGCGAATCAGGAACACGTCTTCCGGGCAGACCACGGCACAGTCGGCCTTGCCTTCGCAACGCTTCAGGTTCACCACCGGTACGATAACGCCGGGCGCCTGCTTGCAGGCAGCGGGGGACCCTAATCCGGCCCCGGCCCCGGATGTGGACGCGTGTTCGACGCTCATACACTGTCAGCCTGACGCGGCTTGCGAACTGAACACCGGTTGTTCTTGAATTGCTCGCGCTCTTCAGGCGTCATTCGTTCCCAGCGCCGCCATTCCCGCCGTCCACGCCAGCCTCCGCCGTGTCCCCGGAAACCGCCGAACAATATCCGGCTCAATACCAGAAGGCCCAGTGCATGCGGAAAATCAATCAGACGGCCGCCAACGAATAACGCCGGAACGACCCAGTTCCACAAGGTCATGACCAGCCATCCCAAAGCAGCGACGGCGATCAATGCCAAAACTATCTTGGCCAATATCTTCAATCGGAAATTCATCTGTTTTCTCCTTAAATATCCAGGTCGTCATACACAGGCTGCAAGCGCGTGCGCAAATGCAGCACCGCATAACGCTTGCGAGCAAGCAAGGTGTTGATGCTCACGCCGGTTTCCGACGCAAGCTCTTTAAAGCCGCGCCCTTCCAGTTCGTGGGCGATGAAAATGTCGCGTTGATTTGGCGGAAGCTCGTCGATGGCTTCCTGCAACGCCGCGAGCAGCACGGATCGCGCATAGGCCGCTTCGGGACCGCCGTCCTGCGCCGGGAGCACGAGATCCAGCCGGTATTCGTCGTCGGCTTCGTCGCCGGTCTCACTCAGCGGCTGCTCTCTTTTCTTGCGAAAACGGTCGATGATGCGATTGCGCGCCACCCGGAACAGCCACGCGCTGACCTGTTCTATAGGCTCGGGCAGCCGGTACGCCTGGACGAATTCATGCAGCACATCCTGCAGGATGTCTTCGGCGTCGCTGGGATCGCGCACACGGCGCCGGATAAAATTTCCGAGCTTCGAGCGCTCACGCAAGACGGTTGCGGTGATCTCGTTGTCGCTTTCGATGATGTTCGGGCCCAGAGGCTTCGGCGGTTCCATACGCCTGGTGACGATCCACAAACGGGAATATTGTGGCGGAACGAAAAAAAGCGGCGGCGCGGCCGCTTTACAGGAAAGAGTAGACGGTTTGCGAGCGAAGCGGGGAGAGGGAATTTGAAACGGCCGCGCGCCTCGATGGCGCGCGCCGTAAAGTCTGACTAACTCGCGAGTTTCCTGAAGGTTTCCAGCACCGCGTCGCCCTTGAAGGGCTTGACGATCCAGCCCTTGACTCCGGCGGCCTTCCCGCGTTCCTTCATGGCGGGGCTGCTTTCGGTTGTCAGCATGATGACGTTCACCGTCTTGTTTGCAAGCTCGCCGCGGATTTTTTCGACCATTGTCAGGCCGTCCATGTTCGGCATGTTGACGTCGCTGATCACGAGCTTGATGCCGGGGCTCGACTTCAGTTTAGCGAGTCCGTCGCGACCGTCGACAGCGGTATCGACATCGAGGCCATTCTTTCGCAAGAAACCGGCGACCTCGTCGCGCACGGTGCTCGAGTCATCCACTACGAGAATTTTCGACATGATATTTTCCTTTCTTTCCTCTAATGCAAATCGGAGCGGACTTGCTCGCTGGCCCTTAGAACAATTCGAGCTCGCCGCTGGTTTCCTCGGCCATGTTCACATCGGCGATAAAGTCGACAGGCGCATGCGCGCAAACACAAACGGTTGCCCCAAGCTTTACCGATCCGTCGATGGTGATGGCGTAAGACGCAAGATAGTCAGGCTTTAACTCCTCAAGATAAGAGAGGCAGCGGGCGCTCAATACATAGGGTGTGGACATGCCGAGATCCGGGAAGTATCGAAGCAGCTCCTGGTTCATCGCGCCACAGCAGAGATTGCAGGTTTCGAGCAATGCGTCGCGTAGCGACCCTTCCTCTACGTCCTTGACGAAATAGCCGCGTGTGGGTTCATCTTCGTCGAAATGAAATACCAGCAAGATTCGAAACTGGATGGATGAAATAGTAAGGAAAACGACATTTGAATCCCGCACGTTCATTGAGTTCTCGTCTCGCGCGAGCAGGACGATGTCGCAGGTATCCTCCGCTTCCTGAGGCAGCCTTGACCGGACCGCCTTCATGAAAAGACCTTCAATGCTCGCCTGTGCGTTGCTGCTGATCATGTTGCTGCCTGATGCCTAGTGAAGCCTTGATTGAAATTGATCCGCGAGCACTTCCACGCTGCTCAGCGACGCCGTGATCATCTTTCCGCCCGCCTGGATATCCTGGAACGTCGCGGTGGTGGTCAGGTCGTTGCGATGCAGGCTGTCGCGGTAGCTGCGCGACAACTCTTCCGAGCGCGCCGCGAGCGTGCGCACTTCGCCTGCCACGACGGCGAAACCGCGTCCCGCCGCGCCCGCGCGAGCCGCTTCTATTGAAGCGTTGAGCGAGACGATCACTACATGCTTGACGATGGATGACAGCTCGTGATTCTTCGCGTGCATGTCCTGGTTCTGCGCCATGAGCGAGATCATCTGTTCGTGCCATCGCTCGAAAGTGGAGGCGAGCGCCTTGAGCCTCGACGCTTCGTCGGCTATTCGCTTTGCGTGATCGAGCCACTGATCCTTGTCGTCGATGGCCGCCGCGAGCGCTGCACGGTGTTCTTCCGAAATCGCGGATTGTCGTGCGAGATCATCGCGCAGTTGCGCAAGCTCCGCTTCGAGCACGCGGCATTCTTCATCGCGCTGGTCAGCCGATGCGCTCAGGCGCGCGAGCTCTTCCATTTGCGACTTGACCCGGGCCGCGTCTCCGGATTGAAGACGCGCAGCCTGCTTGACGATGTACAACTTGTGCAAGGACCAGGCACCGGCGGCGGTTACCGCACAACCTGCCAGTGCGGCCAGGAGATACTGTTCAATCACGATTCATCCTTCAGGGTGCGGTTCAGGCGGTGACAGCGTCGCTTTCGTGGTGAGCGCGTGACAAGGCGCTGCGCACCAGAATGCTGTCCGGCAGGCTCACGACTGTCTGGAACTGGCGGAATGCGGCGCCCGTGCGACTATCGGTGAAGCGCAGTTCGATACTGCCGTTCTCGCGCTTGAGAAAATCGCGCACGGCGTCCATGCCCATACCGCGACCCGATACTTCCGTCACCTTCTCGGCGGTGGAAAAGCCTGGACGGAAAATCAGATCGGCAATCGCTTCGTCGCTGGGTGTTTCGTCCGCGCCGATCCAGCCGCGCTCCACTGCAATGTTGCGAATGTGGCCAAGGGCGAGTCCGCGGCCGTCATCGCTCAACGTGATTTGAAGCGTATCCGTGTCGACGCTCATTTCAATTTCTATGGTGCCGCTGGATGCCTTGCCTTGCGACGTACGAACGTCCGGCGTTTCGAGCCCATGGTCCACCGAATTGCGCAGCAGATGCATGAATACGTTCTTCAGTGCGCCGCTGGCCTGACTGCGCAGCCTATGATCGTTGTCGCGAATGCGAACTACCGGTGCATCCTTGCCAAGTTCCTTTGCAAGTGACGGCAATGAATCCAGCACGCCTGCGAGCACCTCGCCAATGCTTTCAGTGCCGAGCAAACGCAGCGTCTGATGCATCGCGTCGCGCATGGCGATCAGGTCGGCGGGGTTGCCGAGATTAACGGCCTCGAGTTGACGCAGGCTTGCCTGGATATGCTCGATATCCACCGTCAGATAGCGCTCCGCATTGCTGCCGCGCCCCGGCCCCTTGCGGCCTAGACTCACCTCGTTGATATGCGCGTAGCGCTCGATCACATCGCGCACGCGTGCAAGCTCCTGAGCCAGGCCTTCCTGATCCCATTCCTGCGCGGCGTCGTCGCGGCGCAGCGCATCGTAGCTCTGCTCCGTCTCGTGCACGACGTCGGTCAGGTACTGAAGGCTATAAGTCCGCGCGTTACCCTTGATGGTGTGCATGTTGCGGAACAGTTCGGCGATTGCCGCGCCATTGGCCTGACGATGTTCGCGGATGATCCGCTCGTTCTCGCTCACGAAGCCCGCTGAACTCTCGATGAACTGATGGAACTTCTCCTGATTGACCGCGAGAATCTCGCCGATCATTTCGAGCTGGCGCTTTTGTTCGCTTGTTTCAGCCGCGAGTTGACGCAGTTCGGTTACGTCGCGCACGCACAACATGAGGCGCACTATGATGTCTGTCTCGTCCGTGATGGCCGACCAGCTCAAATCGAGAATCTTGACGCGGCCATCGGCCATGCGCTTAGCGGTCTCGCGCACGAGCAGATGCTGGTTGAATTCGAAGTTGATGCTGTCTTCTCCGAGGCAGGCGTTGATTGCCGCATCGACTTGCGATCGTGCATCCACGCCAAGATCGGTATTGGTGAACACCAGGTCCATCAACTCTCGTCCGGCGATCTCGTTGGTCTCGAAGATGGCTTCGAGATGCGCCGAATATTCCGCATGAACGGTCGCGCCTTCCACCACGGTCAGTATGCCTTGCTGCATGTTTTGCAGCATTGCCTGGATATCCGCGGTCTTCTGCTTGAGCAACGCGGAGTTCTGCTGGATCTTTTCGATCATGCCGTTGAACGCCACGATGGAATGGCCCACCTCGTCCATGCGTCCCACCGGCACGCGGCGCGTAAAGTCCTGGCTAGAGGCAATCTCGCTCATCATGGCCTGCATGCTGCTGAGCGGTCGCGTGATCTGCCGGTACAGCAATGAACCGATGGTTGTCAGCAGCAAGACTGCTATGCCCGTGACTATGGCTATAGCGGTCGCCGTTGTTGCAAGCGTCTGGTTCAGCGCGGAGATCGCGTCATCTTTCTCGCGGTTCTTCTCCACGCGAAGTGTTTCGACTATGCCTTCGAGCTCGTCCCTGTACTGGGCGACGTTGGCGAACAAGTAGGCTTGAGCAAGCTCGGCCTTTCCTTCAGCCTTCATCTTGGCTGTATCGGCGATTGCCGAGAAATAGTTCTCGAGGCTGTCATTCGCTTGCGAGACCAGACCCACTTGCGCGTGGCTTGCAGCATCTCTTCCCTGCAAGGCAAGCGCCTGTTGCAGCGCGAGCTTCTTCGCCTTCAATTCTTCTTGCGCCTGCGCCACCATGTTGCCGTCGGGCGAATAGACGAGGGTCATGGTTGCCAGTTGCACGTCCTTAACTTGCGAGACCAGATCGGCCGATGCAAGCGCACTGGGAACGACGCCTTCCGTTACCTTCCTGACCTCGGCGGCGCCGGCGCGTGTCTGGTACACGGCATAGCCGCCTATGGCGGATAGCGCGACAAACATCAGGACCACCAATAGCGTGATGCGATGACGAATAGTCATTTGAGAACCCCCGGTCCAAACAGTCTTATCAGGCCTTCACTAAAGACAGGTTGTCTTTGTGAGCGATATGGTTATCTGAAGAGACTCGCATGGTGTGTCTCGAATGTTACCAAGCAGTGACTAAATAGAAGAAAAGCCGGGGTTTGATGAAAAGACTTTTTAGTCAGGGATTATTTTTTGTTTTAAATGGAGAAAATTGGGAGGGCGGTCTAAAGTTTTACGAATGACGGCCGTTAACCACGCGCCGGCTATGGGCCTAAAGGCCGCCGGGATGATTGAGAAAGATGAAACTCATAATAAAGCTTTGAAATCGAAATAGCCAACGTTTGCTTTTAACCACGGAAAATTAGTGACCAATCATCTCGCAATATGCGCGCGATGCATTTAGTGCATGGCTTATAACCTGGATCTAATAATTACCGAAGAAATAGTTGCCCGGATCACGTGTGCAATCCGGCGCTTTACTCTCTGTGATTTGTAATGGTTTATCTTGAACGAATTGAATTGAGGTTTAGCGCTCAACGTGTTTCAAGGCAATGCAGCGCGTTCAAAGTGGTCTTTACCGCTTCGTTCCAGGGTGTGTGCGGTTCTTCACCCAGCACACTCAGCAGCGAAGCATTGTCCATGCGAACGGGCTCTCTCCACAGATATCGCATTTCGCGAAGCTCTCGAAATGTTTCCGAAAATGGAGCGATGACAGGTAAAGCCCACCACGGAAAAGCATAGACCTTGGCATGCGGCCGATCGACGGCGTGTTTGATCGCGCTGATCATGCGGGTGCCGTCGCTGTCCCAATGTCCCTGCATGTGATAAGTGGCGAACGCAGGAAGCGTGTGTTCTCGTTCTACCAGCCGCACCATTGTTTGCGCTACGTCCGGCACGTAGGCCCACTGATGTCCAGTGCCGCGTTTGCCCGGATAGAACAGGGTTCGCACCGGCTTACCCGGCTTCACCAGTCCGCTTGAGAACCAGCTATTGCCCGTACTGCCCGGTCCAAAGAAATCGCCTGCACGGACGACAAGACTGCGCACGCCATTTTCCGTCGCGTCCTTTAAGCGTCGCTCTAGTTCAACACGGATTGCACCCTTGCGCGTGACCGGATTCTGAGGCGACGTTTCGGTGAGCAATGGCAGCGCGTCGGGTCCGTAGTTATAGAGTGTGCCAGGCAGAAGAATTCTCGCACCTGAGGCTTGCGCCGCCGCGATGGTGTTGTCGATCATGGGCAATACCAGCGCCGCCCAGTTGCGATATCCGGGCGGATTGACCGCATGAACGATGAGCTTTGCGCCGCTCGCGGCCGCGATGACATCGTCGCGATTCATTGCGTCGCCTTGTCGCCATTCGAAACGTTCATCCCGCTGGGTCAAGTGCGCGGGTTCGCGATGCAGCGCGCGCACTTGCCAGCCATGCCTGGAAAGTTGACGCGCCACTTCTCCGCCAATTCCACCCGTGGCGCCCAGCACCAATGCGATCCGTTCGTTGCTCATCTTTGCCCCCTGGTTTTCAATAGCGACAATTCTTGCGCGAATCGTGATTAAATGAAATTGTCGAAATCGATAGATCAGGTATACATTTTTGTATGAACGAATCCGGACTGAGCTGGGATTTTTATCGTACGTTTCTGGACGTGCTGCGAGAAGGTTCGTTGTCCGGCGCGGCGCGCTCGCTAGGGCTTACGCAGCCGACAGTCGGGCGCCACGTGGACGCTCTTGAGGAGGCCCTCGGCTATGCACTTTTTATTCGCACGCAACAGGGTTTAAGTCCGACGCAGGAAGCGCTCGCGTTGCGTCCGTATGCACAGGCACTGGAATCGACTAGCACGGCGTTGCTGCGCGCCGCATCGAGTCAGGGAGCAGGGGTGTGCGGCACCATTCGCATCACGGCGAGCGAGGTGATCACCGTCGAGGTCTTGCCGGCTATCGTGACGGAGTTGCACGCCGCTTATCCTGAACTGACGATCGAGTTGATGTCGTCCAATCGCATCGAGGATTTGCTGCAGCGTGACGCGGATATTGCGGTGCGTATGCAGCGGCCCAGTCAGGGCGTGTTGATCGCACGACGTATGGGAGACGTGGAGCTGGGCATGTACGCACGTAAGGACTACCTGGCGCGGCGTGGCAGACCCTTGCGGATCGGCGAACTGGAAAACCATGCGCTGATCGGTTTCGATAAGGAAACCGCGTTTATCCGTGGTATGAAGACGCAAATGCCGGAATGGCGCCGCGAGCTGCTCGCATTGCGTACGGACAGTGACCTTGCTTCGCTTGCAATGTTGAGGGCAGGATTTGGTATCGGCATTTGTCAGGTTGGTCTTGCCCGGCGCGATCCTGAGCTTGTGCGGCTTTTCCCCAAGCGGGTATCGCTCAAGCTCGATACATGGCTCGCCATGCACAAGGACCTGCGCGATAACCCCAGTTGCAAGATTGCTTTTGCGATCTTGGCTAAGGGACTGGAAAAGTATGTGCGTGGGGCTTAGCGCCCCTTGCGCACTTACTTCGACCCGGCCAGAACGAAGGCGTCGCTGCGGTCGGCAAGCGGCGCAATGGCGAGCAGCGCGTTGTTATTGACGGCGAGTATGCCCGTCAGCGTCCTGTTTGCATAAATGCAAGGCAAACCGCCAAACGTGACCGTGACGTCGTAGACATTCTTCGAACCGTGCGGCGTTGCGGTTCCGGTGAATACGCATCCGCTCGTACCGCGACCCGATACCGCGCCTGAGGCGGCGATCGTGACCGACACGGATTCACCGCCCTTGATCGATCCTGCCTCGGCAGTGTAGGTGCCCGCGATGGCGGCGAGGTTCGGAGCCAGATCGTAGGCCGCGCTGTATTGGGTCGTGAAATTGACTGGCGTGCTGCCTGAAGCGACGGGCGTAATCGTCCCGTTCAAGCTGCTTTGCGCCACGAACGAAAACGCGATGTTCTCAGGCGTCACTATATTTTGAGCAATGACATAGTTGCGCGCATCCGTCGACGTCAACGGGCCATTCGCGCGGCTTGCCGTACCCTGCACAAGACCCAGCGTGTTGGACGTCTGATTTGCGTACACAAAGTAGAACACGCCCGTATCGAGCGCCACGCCGTTCACCACATCGCCCGCCGTGTCGGCGCCTTCATAAAAACCTTGCGCCACGCCGCCGGATGTATCGGGCTGGGCAAAGCTCACCGCTCCGCTGTTGTCGCTGCCACCGCCGCCGCATGCCGAAAGTGTGAGGGCCGTTAGTGCGCAGCAAAATAATCTTGTTTTCATTTGTGAGTGTTCTCGGATAGGTGCGCTAACAACCGGTTGTAAATCTTCTGTATTTTTCGGTCGCTACATTTACCATAAATCGACCGCGATTTCCTCGCTTGTTCGAAGCAAATCACTTGGCGGTTGCACCCGCGGGCGTACCCGTTTTTGGACGGCTTTTTAGCTGCTCGCGGGCTCCAGCGGCCGCTCCACGAGCGTGATTTCACGGGCGCTTCGCGGTGCCTGATAGAAAGGCGTCGTTGCCTTGAGCGCGTTCAGGCGAACTGCGGTTTGACCCAGCAGCCAGCCGGAATATGACCAGAACATCAGCATGGTCGATTGCCACATGAAGTCGTCGGTCAGGTTCTTGGCGAGCATGCCCAGGATCAGCGCGAACCCCGCGCGGAACAGCTGAGGATAAGCGTGGCGTATGGCGAAGAATTGATTGGCAAGGCACGTGAACACGGCAAGCTGGATAAGCAGTCCTATAGCGCCGACCTGTAGCAGCGTATTGAGGAAGATGTTATGCGCATGAGTTCGCACATTGCCATCCAGTTTGACAAGATCGTCCGGAATGACGCTTTCATATGCAAGCGATGGCAACGGCTTGCCAAAGCCAACACCCAACCACGGATGCGCCGGCACCTGACTCAAATAAAACGCCCATATTCTTGGCCGCGCGTCAGATGACATGGCGCGATTTACGCTGCTGGCAATACTTGACCCGGCGAAAACATGCGCTGCGTGCGGCAAGGAGGTTGGGCGGTCGGACGTGCTGGCAGTCACGCGCAAGGCGCTCACCGGAGGAACTGACAACGCCTGCGCCGAATTGGCCGTTGCTGCGTTCGCAGGCAGATCCATGAGCCGCAGCTTGTTGCTGAAGCCGACAGCGGCCAGCGTTGCCACGAGCAGTGTGCCGAGCGCGGTCCATGCGCGCAAGCGGTCGTGCGACGAACGTGGCCAGAGCAGTACCACGGCCACCACGGCGAGCGCGATCCAAAAAAAGCGGTTCAATGTTGCGCCACCAATGACCACGCAAAATGCAATGCCCGTAAGCCCTCGAAATCTCGTATTGGGATCGGAGATCATCGAGGCGAAAAGCGGAATGGCCATGAGCGCAAGCGTGCTCGTATGTCCAACGCGAGCATAAAAGTGCAGGAGACCCGGTTTCGGAATAGCGGGATCCAGGTCGTTGAAGAAGACAACGCTGGCGATCGCCAATATCAGGCAGGCTACCCACACCACTGTTTGTAATCGCCGTTTGTTAAGCGCTTCCTTTCCAATGAACCAGAAGCCGAAGAACCCGGCAAGCGGATAAAAGACTTCGTCGAGCCATGCGCCAAGGGACAATGCATGATCGAAAGACCACGCCGCCGACATTAAAGTCCACAGCGCCCAGGCGCTTAAGGCGATCAACAAGGGTTGCGCGGGCAGCAAGCGCCTGCTTGCTTTGTCTCGCAAAGAGTTAAAGGCGAGCAAAGCGAGAATTGCGATGAGAACGCCCAGGCCAATGTATTTAACTGCGGTCATATGGTCGAACATGACCACGAAAAGCAGCACGGCACACACCGTGGACAGGGCATCCCCGGCCCAAGACTTCAATCTCAGGTTAACCATTGCGATGCCGGATATTTATAAATTAGGGGGAGGCGGCGCGAAATTGTACGACGCGTGTTGACGTTTTGGGTGGTTTGGCAGCGAGATATAGGGATATTTTTACCGGATTACAATTGTCGATCATAAGATCCGGGTTTTCTTACATCTCTTGAGCGAAGTACGGCTTGACCAGATCTTAGAGACCCTAATTAGACGCGCTTTCGCATGTATTTTTGATGAAGCGCGGATTGGCAATGTGTGTCGAACGCCCATGCTGGACGCTCGAGGCGCTGAACCGGTGTTAATTTCGCGGCTGGCCACCAAATGAATTCGTTAGCCTGCGGAATTTGACCAGCGTCGGGATTGGAGGCGCCTCGTGCTTACTTTGCAAGAATGGGCTTCGTTGCCTGGTTTTTCCCGGCTTTCGATTTTGGCGCCGCACGCTGCGGCAATTCTGAAAGCCGCATGAGATGACGCAGCGCCATCATTGCGCCAATTGCTTCCAGCACGGCAGCGGGCACCCACATGATGAGTCCGCCAAGGCTTTGGTCGAGTGCTGCCGGAACCGACGTGAATGCGCGGCCGCACAGCGTGAAAATTGGGTACAGGTCGTGACTTGAGAAAGTGATGACCGCGCCGACCAGAATCTGGGGTGTCATGGTGATGACGGGGGACAGCACACGCAAGCCCGGCCGTGTACGGCTGGGCGGATGCGGACGATGATCGAGCAGCATCCACCAATAGAGCAATCCGCTTATGGCCACTGACCAGTTCATGAACGTATAGATGCGCCAGTCGAGCATTGCAACGAATTGGACCGATGGAATCAGCCAGAACACCACCGATACGACAAAGGCTACCGAAATGAAGGTAGGGTTCAGCACAAAGGCTGCAAAGAGACGCGCAGGACGGCGGTATTGCCAGCGCCGCAGCGCGCTGCGGCAACGCAAGGGCATTCCGGCCCTAAGCGCGCTGCCAGGGTAGGCGGCCATCAGGATCAGCGGCGCCAGGTGATGCAAAACGAGATGCTGGAGCCTGTGCACAAAGAATTCGTGCTCGGCGTAGTAATCGAGCCGCGTATGCAGCGCGATATAAAACATTACAAGGCCAGTCCAGAAAGCACCCTGACGGGTACGGCTGATCCGAATGCGGCGCGACCCGCGGGCAAAAAGCGCTGCCGTCACTGCGAACACGGCCACGAGCCCAAAAGAGGGTTCCCACGGCACGAGCAGATCGAATAGAGACATGGCAGCTTGAATTAAGTAAGGAAATCCGGGCGCGCCTGGATGCCTGTCCAGGCGACTCGCATGTTAGCAGTTGCGCGGATGGGGCGCTGGCGGCCGGGAATCTGAACTTGGACTCGCGGTACGCGTGGAGAAATGCGATTCAGATCGAGCACGAACGACTCGGCCTGGAAGCGCGGCCGGCTAGTCCATCGCCAAGGAAAGACGAGCCGGGGAGCGCATTGAAGTAATCGACGCAAGATTTGCTTTTGCTTAAGCGCGTCGATTTGCCGCTTGGTTTGGACGTTACCTTTCAAAATGGCTTCGGCATGTTACCGAAGCCAAATGAGCTTACTCAAGCTGTCGAGCGCGTTGCTGAAGCAATCCGCGCAGGGAATACGGCAGACAGCACAAGCGTCACAATAATATTGACCGCCAGCGCAAGCACGCCGATATAGACCGGATACGTAGTAGCGCCCAGGTGCAAAGCATAAATTGGCTTGAGGCCTTGCATGAATACCAGTGTGGTGCCAAGACCTATACCCGCCAGCCAGCCGATAAACAAGGCGGGCAGCTTGAGCCAGCGCGTATAGAGCGAAAATACGACCGCCGGGAACGTCTGCAGGATCCACACGCCGCCAAGCAATTGCAGGTCGATCGCAAACTGGGTCGGCAGAAAAATGATGAATATCAGCGCGCCCAGTTTGACCGCCAGCGACACAATCTTCGCATTGGTCGCTTCCTGCGCAGGCGTAATGTTCGGCTGTACCAGTGGCTTCCACAAATTACGCGTGAACAAATTGGCCGAACCAATCGACATGATCGCGGCAGGCACCAGCGCACTGATCGCGATTGCGGCTGCTGCAAAGCCCACGAACCACGACGGGAACAGCTTGAGGAACAGCGCCGGGACCACGTCTGTTGGTGAAGTGACTTTCACGCCGGCGGCAATCGCCATGTAGCCGAGGAGCGCAATCAGGCCGAGCAGCAGCGTATAGGCAGGCAAGGCGATCGCATTCTGCTTGATCGTTTTGGCGCTCTTGGAACTGAGCACGCCGGTGAGCGTGTGCGGATACATGAAGGCGGCCATTGCAGATCCAAACGCAAGCGACGCGTAAGCGGTGAACTGGCTTGCCTTGAGTGTGATGCCGGTCGTTCCACCCTTGGCCGTGAAGAAATGATCGGCCGCGTCGAATACGGATGCATAGCCTCCAAGCTTGCTTGGAATGAGCCAGATCGCTGCGATTACCACGATATAAATCATGATGTCCTTGACGAAGGCGATCATGGCGGGTGCGCGCAGGCCGCTTGCATACGTGTACACCGCGAGGATGATGAACGCGATCACCAGCGGCGTTTCGCCGGTCACGCCAAGGCTCTTGATCACCACTTGCATGCCGACCAGTTGCAACGCTATGTATGGCATTGTCGCAATGATGCCGGTCAGTGCAATGGCCGCGGCAAACCAGCGCCCGCCATAGATGCCCTGCACGAAGTCGGCGGCGGTAATGTGATTGTTCTTGTGGCAAGCCGCCCAGAGCCTGGGCATGACCGCGAACACGAACGGATACACGATGATCGTGTAGGGCAGCGCGAAGAAGCCATATGCGCCGACTGCGTAGACGAGCGCGGGCACCGCGATCACCGTGTACGCAGTGTAGAAGTCGCCGCCCACCAGGAACCATGAAATGACAGCGCCGAACTGGCGGCCGCCGAGGCCCCATTCGTGCAATTGAGTCAGGTCGCCTGCTTTCCAGCGTGCCGCAAAAAAGCCCAGCACCGTGACCAGTGCAAAGAATCCCAGGAATACAAGACCGGAGGTCCAGTCGAATGTCGTCGGCATTATCGGACCCACCTGTAAATGACGTACAAGATCAGCGACGTCAGCGGCACCCAGAGCAACTGGTACCAATAGAAAAAGGGAAATCCGGCGAATGACGGGCGCGCGTCGTTATAAAAGGGCAGCCACAATAGGGCGACGTAAGGAATCAACAGCAACAGCCTGCCGGCCGCGCGTTTTCCGGGGGAAGCGCTCTCTGAACTCATATCTATCTCCTGGGACCCGCTTCTTTTCGAACTGGAGCCGGAGTATTGGCGTAATTTCGCTCGCCGCCTTCCGTAGTAATACGTAGAGGCGCTAGCGACGCTAAAACCTGGGCTTGCAAGGCATATGCTAAGCCGATCTCCTAGACGTCAAGAGCGGAATCACCCTACGTAATACTACGCAGGCCGTGGGCATGCCAAAAGCCCTTGTCGTGGCGAAATGGCACAATTCGGGGCTGGACGGCGCCGTACGCCCAAACAAGTCCAGCATTCAGGCAGGAAAAATCAATGCGACTCTCTCTGCACGGGATGAAGCGAAAATGGCTGATTCTCGCCCTTTTGCCATTCATCGGAGCAATGGCCACGATTGCTATTGCCGTGGCTTTCCAGGCTCGCGCGCTGTCGAATTCGGAGCAGCGCGAAATTGCTGCGGCTTACCGCAGCAGCAAGGAAGTCGAACTCAAGAATTACGTTGCGCTTGCGGAAAGCGCGGTTGCGCCGCTCTACAATTCGGGCCGCGACGACGAAGCCACGCGCGCCCAGGCGCTGGCTATCCTGTCGAAGCTGGAGTTTGGCAGCGACGGCTATTTTTTCGTCTACGACCTGCAAGGCAATTTGCTGATGCATCCCCGGCTCGCGCAACTCGTTGGCACCAACCTGTGGTCAATGCACGATCCTCATGGGGCGCTTACCATTCAGTCGCTATTGGCCAAGGCGCGTAGCGGCGGCGGTCTTGTCGAATATCTGTGGGAGCGTCCTTCAACTCACAAAATGGAATCGAAGCTCGGTTACGTGGTTACGTTCGACCGATGGGGATGGATGGTCGGCACCGGAATCTATCTGGACGATGTCAATATGGCGCTGTCGCAAACCGGTCGTCAGGCTTCGTCGAATATTCGTCACACGCTGTTCCTGATCGGGTTGATCGGTGCGCTGGGAATGGGGTTTATTGGCGCGTGCGGCATAGCAATGAACGTCACCGATCACCGCAGCTCGGACGCGCAACTGAAGCTCATGGCGCGTCAGGTCGTGCAGTCGCAAGAGGCTGAACGGGGGCGCCTTTCTCGCGAACTGCATGACGGTATCAGCCAGATGCTCGTGTCCATCAAGTTGCTGCTTGAGTCCGCACTTGCGCTAAGGCCGGCCGACGCTGGCCGGGACGATCCAAGCGGACCGCCCATACAGAATGCATTGGCGCAGACTAACCGGACTCTTGCCGAAATCCGGCAGATCTCCCACGATCTGCGTCCGGCGATGCTCGATGATTTCGGCTTGGGCGCGGCGCTGCGGCAGCTAGCGCTCGAATTCAACGAAATGGGCAAGACACCGCATACGAACATCACGGTCAACGCGACGCAGAACGACGCGCATCCTTTACCCGATGCGGTGAACACAGCGCTATTTCGTGTCGCGCAGGAAGCGCTGACGAATATCCAGCGCCATGCGAACGCGGCCAACGCCCGGGTCACGCTGACCTGTACACCGGGGCAAGTGATCCTGACGATCGTGGATGACGGTATCGGCTTCGGTTCGGGCGCGGTCCAGTCGGACCCGCGGCAGGGTATTGGATTACGCAATATGCGCGAACGTGTCGAGTCTCTCAGCGGTACCTTCATGATCGAATCCAGACCCGGGTGGACTGGCGTGACAGCCGCGATCCCGGTGGAACTCACTTCAATCGCATTGAGCCACGCGAGCACATGACAGGCACTATCGACATCCTGCTGGTAGACGACCATCAACTCGTGCGCGACGGGTTGAGGCTGCGTCTCGATTCCATCGGCGGCTTCAGGGTGGTGGGCGAGGCGAGCAACATGCCGGACGCGCTCAGGGTGATCGAGCGTCTTGCGCCGCGTCTGGTGCTGACGGATCTCAGCATGAAAGGCGGCAGCGGCGTGGCGCTTGCGCGTGAAATAAGGCAACGCCATCCTGCAATGCATGTACTGGTTTTATCGATGCACAACAACGCCGAGTACATGGCCGAAGCGCGTGCGGCGGGCGCGAGCGGATACGTGCTCAAGGATGCACCGGCGACGGAAATCATCGCGGCCATCCATACCATTCTCAGCGGCGGAACCTATTTCAATGATCATCTCAAGCAGGTTGCCGCAGCGCCCGTCAAAGGACACGTGACGGATCGCGGACGCTATAGGCAGATCGAGAAACTCACGCCGCGCGAGCAGGAATTGCTGCGCGATCTTGCAAACGGCTTATCCAACAAGCAGATTGCGGTTCTGCACGGGCTTTCCGTCAGGACGGTCGAGACGCACCGAATGTCGATCAGGCGAAAACTTGACATTGAGGGTCAGGCGGAATTGATCAAGTTCGCAGTCGAATTCTTCAACGCCTGACCCGGCGGCTTTCGTCACGAAGGTAGACTTTCCCGGTCGCCGTCGATATATTTGCAAGGATATAACGGTGGAGCGTTCAGGTGTTGAATAGCGCACAAGAAGCTGTCGGCGAAAAATTCGTTCTCGAATCCATGCGTCATGCCCGCGACAGGACGTGGGATGTGGTGGAGCGCGTTGCCTCGAAAATCCAGCCCGGTATGCTCGAGTCGGAAGCGGTAGTCGAATGCAAGCGCGTTCTCCAGGACATGGAAATGGAGCGGATCTGGCATCCCATCCTGATCCGTTTTGGGGAAAACACGCTGCGAACATTCAAGCAGCCCTCCGAAGGCGATCCACGGCTTAAGAACGACGACATCTTCTTCATCGACCTTGGCGTGGTCTGGCAGGGCCATGAAGGGGATTCAGGGGCTACATTCGTTGTAGGCGCGGACGCCGAGATGCGCGCGTGCGCACAAGCAGCAAAGACTGTTTTCGACGAAGTCGAACACCATTGGCGTACAACCGGCGCGGGCGGCAAGGCGTTGTACGACTACGCGGCCGAACGCGCGCACGCGCTGGGATGGAAACTGAATCTGGATATCAAGGGACATCGCGTGAGCGATTTTCCGCACGCCATTTATAAGGCGGGCAAGCTCGGCGATTTCCAGCCGCACCCGGACGCCGGGCTGTGGATTCTCGAGATTCAGATTGCGCATCCAACGCGGCCTTTCGGCGCTTTCTACGAAGATCTGCTTGTCTAGCACGCGCGGGCGCAAAGGCGTGCGATGGATCTCGACGGATAAACAGCAAACCCAAGGAAAGCGATGTTCATTCGCCAGCTCGAGTATCTCGTCACGTTGGCAAGGGAGAAACATTTTGCGCGTGCGGCCGAGGCTTGCCACGTGTCCCAGCCCGCGCTGTCCTCGGCCATTCGCACCCTGGAAGCAGAGCTTGGCCTGGTGATTGTCGAGCGAACGCGGCGGTTCGTCGGGTTTACCGAAGACGGCGAACGGGTGCTCGGATGGGCAAAACAAACACTGGCGTCGCTTCAGAACATGCGGCACGACGCGTCCGCCGCGCAGGTGAAACTCATCGGCACACTGCGCATCGGGGCGATTCCGACCATCATGCCGGTGACCGCGCGCATGCTTGCGCCTTGCATGCGCGAGCATCCGGACATGCGCTTCGAGGTTCGCTCGTTAAGCTCCGACGCCATACTTCGCCAGCTTGACGAATATGAACTCGATGTCGGCCTGACCTATCTCGACGATCAGGTGCAAGCCGGTTTTAGCGTCCTGCCGCTTTATCTCGAACGCTATATGCTGCTGTCCCCTTCGCATGCCGGAAAGAATTCAAGCGCGCCTACGCAGCCGTGGAGCGATGTCAGCGAGTTGCCGCTTGGGCTGCTTACTTCGACAATGCAGAATCGTCAGGTGATCAATGCTGCGTTCCGGCGGGGAAACGTACAGCCTCGCGTCGTGCTCGAGACGGATTCACTGCTCTCTCTCTATGCTCATATCCAGCACGCCGGTTTATACAGCATATTTCCTCACAGTTTGCTAAGCGTGCTTCCCGTGGGTAACGCCGTGCGTGCGTCGCTCTTGCTGCCCGAACTGACCCGAGGCATTGGCCTGATTGCGCGCAACCGCAATACGCTGCCGCCCCTGGTCGCTGCCATGTGGCGCTCGGTCGAGCAACTCGACCTTCAGCGCGACTTCGACGCGCTAGTGCCGACTACTGTTCAAACAACCTGAGCCAAGCCTTTAAAGGCCTGCAGCGCACGTTTCGCGCGCGTTGATAACACGTGCTTATCACTTGATCCATCCAAACGATTGGACCAGCCCACGCGACTTCGCGACACTGCTCTTCGTCGACGTACCAACCTCATGTTCGACGAGGCGGCGCCTTACGCCAGAGGCGCCGGTGTTAATCAAATCAAAGTGGAGTGGAGACAATCATGGCCAAGGTTCTATGCGTTTTATACGATGATCCCGTTGACGGAATGCCGAAGAAGTACGCGCGGGATGACGTTCCCAATATCACGAAGTATCACGACGGCCAAACCGCACCCACGCCCAAGGCAATTGATTTCAAGCCGGGCGAATTGCTGGGCAGCGTGTCGGGCGAACTGGGCCTGCGCAAGTTCCTGGAATCGCAAGGTCACACACTCGTTGTCACGTCAGATAAAGACGGCCCGAATTCCACGTTCGAGCGTGAACTCGCCGACGCCGAAATCGTTATTTCACAACCGTTCTGGCCCGCATACCTGACGGCTGAGCGCATTGCAAAAGCGCCCAAGCTGAAGCTTGCACTGACCGCAGGCATTGGTTCGGATCACGTCGACCTGCAGGCTGCAATCGACCGTGGCATTACCGTTGCCGAAGTCACGTTCTGCAACAGCATCAGCGTGGCTGAGCACGTTGTAATGATGATCCTCTCGCAGGTTCGCAACTATCTGCCCTCGCATGAGTGGGTCAAGAAGGGCGGCTGGAACATCGCGGATTGCGTGTCGCGTGCATACGACCTGGAAGGCATGAACGTGGGTACAGTAGCGGCCGGGCGCATTGGTGCGGCTGTGTTGCGCCGCCTCAAGCCGTTCGACGTCAAGCTGCATTACACCGATCGCCATCGCTTGCCGGAGAACGTCGAGCGCGAGTTGGGCGCGACGTGGCATCCGACTGTCGAGTCCCTTGCTAAAGTCTGCGATATCGTCACCATCAACTGCCCGCTGCATCCGGAAACCGAGCATCTCTTCAACGAAGCGATGATCAACAAGATGAAGCGTGGTGCCTACATCATCAACACGGCACGCGGCAAGATCGTGGATCGGGACGCCATTGTTCGTGCGCTGGAAAGCGGTCAACTGGCGGGTTATGCGGGCGACGTCTGGTTCCCGCAACCGGCGCCGAGCGATCATCCGTGGCGCACCATGCCGCATCAGGGCATGACGCCGCATACGTCGGGCACGACGCTTTCCGCACAGGCGCGTTATGCGGCTGGTACGCGCGAGATTCTCGAATGCTGGTTCGCCAACGAGCCGATTCGCGACGAATATCTGATCGTCGATGGCGGCCGTCTCGCCGGCGTGGGCGCCCACTCGTACAGCGCAGGCAATGCGACGAAGGGCTCTGAAGAAGCGGCCCGTTACAAGAAGGCATAACGTTACCGGCACGCCGGCCTCCATGGCGGCGTGCCAGATTGCAAGGACGTTAGACCTTATGAACGAGCGGATTGCAAGAGCGGCGCCAGCCGTCGCTCCAACTCACTTCAAACAGGCACTATTTGGTTTTCTGGGCGGGACGTGCGCAATAGGATTGCTTGCATGGCTGGGGCATGTAACGAGCAGTCCTTTGGTGATCGCGCCATTCGGTGCGTCGAGCGTGCTGCTTTTTGGCGCGCCCGATAGCGCCTTTGCCCAGCCGCGCAATCTCGTCTTCGGCCATTTGCTTTCCGCCGCGGTCGGGCTTGCCATGTTCTGGCTGGCGGGACCGGGGATCTGGCAGATGGCGCTGGCTGTTGGACTCGCTATCGGGCTCATGCAGCTTGGACGCTGCATCCATCCTCCAGCCGGAGCTGATCCGCTTGTGATCATGTTGAGCGGCAATGCATCGGCGGGATTTTTTTTCGTGCCGGTGTTGGCGGGGGTTTGCGTGCTGCTGGTCATTGCGCTGGTCTTCAATAACTTCGTGCGCGGCCACCGATGGCCTCATAAGTGGTCGTAACTCAACCGAGTTGTATTTGATCAATGACGGCAGCGGCGCTGCCGTCATTCCAGAACATTCGAAGTAATCTATTCCTCGAACCTGTTTCCCTGATTGCGCAATATGCGCAGCGCGCTGTCCAGATGTGCGCGTGCGCTTTCCGCGTCGCTCAGGCGCATCTGCTCGTAGGCATGCTGCGCCACTTCATGCGGTATGGGTTTGAGCGGGCGATTGCTTGCCATGGCCTTTAGTTGTACCTCCGCCGCGCGCTCCAGATAATAGAGATCGTCCCATGCTTCTGCGATGCTCGCGCCGCCCACCATCACGCCATGATTCTTGAGGAAAAGCACATCGGCATCACCCATTGCAGAAGCAATGCGGTCCCCTTCCGACGTGTCCAATGCCAGACCGTTGTAATGCTCGTCGACGGCGGTACGGCCATAGAACTTGAGCGCGGTTTGACCGAGCCAAAGCAGCGGCGGCCCTTCCAGCAAACACAGTGCAGTCGCGTTCGGCATATGGGTATGGAATGCCGCCTTCAGACGCGGTTTTGATCGATGCAGGCGCGCGTGGATAAAAAACGCCGTTGCTTCGGGCTTGCCTTCGCCGTCGATCACATGTCCTTCGAAATCACAAACGAGAAGGCGCGACGCCGTCATTTCCGCGAACGCATAACCGTAGGGATTGACGAAGAACAGGTCGTCGTGTCCTGGTACGCCCGCCGAAAAATGATTGCAGACGCCCTCCTCGAATCCACGCTGAGCGGCGAGCTGGAAACATGCCGCCAGTTCGATGCGCGCCCGCATGATCGCGTCGGAATCGAGCCGTATTGGTTTGGACGATTCGCTTGATGCACCGACTGAAAGCGTGTGAGCCATGATGGTTGCCGTGGAGTTTCAGTGTATTGAGTATAGCGAAGAGAAACGGATGGCTTAGGGCACTAATGCTCGCGCATGGTGTTCAACCATTTACGCCCCAACGCCTTTCTCAACCAGATAATCGATCAACACCCGCACCTTGGGCGGCAAAAACCTGTTCGGCGGATAAAGCAACCAGACCGCGCCCACATAGGCCTGCGCCGCCAGCGTCCAGTCATCGAGCACCTGCACCAGTTCACCCCGCGACAACGAATCCTCAGCAGTAAACTCAGGCAGGTTTGCAATGCCAAAGTCTTGCAGCGCAGCCTCAAGCCTCGCCCCCGCGTGATTCGCTATATAACGCCCGTGGACCTCCACGGTCGCTGCCTCCGAACCGCGGCGGAATCGCCAGCGATTGTCATCGGCGGTTTCGCCCAGGTACAGGCAGTCATGCTGCGCCAGATCGCGAGGATGCAGCGGTTTGCCACGAGCCTTCAAGTAAGCCGGCGATGCACATAACACCCAGCGAACCGAGCCCAGCCGCCGTCCCGCCAAACCCGGCGGCGGATGTTCCGTCAACCGGATAACAAGGTCGATGTCGTCATGAAGCGGATCGACCTCATGATCCGCGTAAAGCAACTGCAGATCGACATCTGCATACGTGTGCAAAAATTCGGGCACTAACGGATGCATCACGGTCTTTGCAAAAGCGGTCGGCGCACTAAGACTGACCTTGCCTTGCGGCCGCCCGGCAAGTGAGCCCGCCGCATCCACTGCGCCCGAAGCAGCGCTCAGCATGTCGCGGCAGTATCGAACCACCTGTTCGCCTGACTCGGTGACCCGCACCTTGCGCGTAGAGCGCTCCAGTAGTCGCGTTGCCAATGCTTCTTCGAGGCGCTTGATCTGGCGGCTCACGGTCGAAGGCGTACTGCCAAGCTGGCGCGCCGCCACCGAAAAATTACCGGAATCGACAACGCGCGCAAATACAGCCATATCCGGAAGCAACGCAAAGAGTTCTGTAGGGTTCATCGGTGGTCGCCAGTGGCGTTGTGAAACGCGCGGAGTTGGACGCCTGATTAATGCATGTACGACACAAAAGCTGTGCGTCCGGACCCGATTATCGCCTTAAGCGCAACGCTCGACAATACGGACTCTTTCATAGAGGTCCGCCATGCCTAAGCAAGACCGCTTGTTATTGCTATCCGATTTGATGCTGCTATTGGTCGCCGTGGTATGGGGCACGAGCTACGGCGTCGTCAAGAATGCACTCGTGTTTTATCCGGTGTTGGGCTTGCTGACATTGCGGTTTGGCATGACGTTTGTCGTGTTGTCGCCGGCATTGCGCCATTTGCGTCACGCTAATGCGCGGACTTTGCGCGGCGTGTTGATAGCGGGCATGTTGTTGCTCGGAATTTTTCTTTGTGAAACTTTTGGCGTGCTGCTTACGCGCGCGGCTAACGCCGCGTTCCTGATCAGCCTGTGCGTCGTGCTGACACCGCTGGTGGAGTGGTTCCTGCTCAAGCGCAAGCCGGGTCGCGTGGAATGGGGCGCGGTTGCGCTCTCGCTATTGGGCGCGTGGTTGCTGGCGGATGACGGCAAGTTCGTCTTCAATCCCGGCGACGCGCTGATACTGGCGGCCGCGTTCCTGCGTGCACTCAATGTGTGCGTGACCAAGCGTGTCATGGGCGATTCCGCGTTGCCGCCATTGTCCGTGACAGCCGTGCAATCTGGCGTGGTCGCATTTGGTAGCGCCGCCGTGGCCCTCGTTTTCGCGCCAGGGCAATGGCAACACATCCCTGCTTTGGCGGACCATATACCGTTCTGGATCAGCGTGTTTTATCTGGTGCTTGCGTGCACGCTATTCGCGTTCTTCGCCCAGAACTATGCGATCAAGCGCAGCAGTCCCACCCGCGTTGCATTGTTGATGGGCAGCGAGCCCGCATTCGGCGCGTTGTTCGCGTGGCTCTGGCTTGGCGAAAGAATTTCAGTCATGGCGTGGGTTGGCGGTGGCTTGATCGTCGTGGCGTCAATGCTCGCGACAGTACGCTGGGGCAAGACCGCACCTGTCGAGCTATCCGTGGGAAGCGCTTGATCGCTTAACGATGCACCTCCAGCAAAAGATTCAGGAACGCTTCCGCGCTGCGCGTGAGAGGCCGCGCTTCTTCCACGATGGCGCAAAAGGGCATGGAATAAAACGGTGATCCGGGCAGGACCGCGAACTCATAACGGGGAGAAAGCTGCGCTGCATAGTGCTCGGGCAACAAGCCAACGTAGCGGCCGGTAGCGACCATCATGGCAACGGCCTCCAGCCCGCTCACTTCGAGTCCCTGTGTGAATCCCTGTGTCGCGAGCGCATCCTCGACGAACGGATGAGGCCTGTAAACAAGGGGTAAAACGCGCGTGTCTTCATTTGCACGAATTTCACCCGCAGCCGCCGGCCGATAAAACACGCGATGCGTCTCGGTAAAAAGCGGGTAATGCCGAAACGCCCGGATTCGTTTGTAAGCGCCACGAATGGCTATCTGCACGCGGCGTTCGGTAAGCGCCACGCCCAGGTCGCTGAACGTCATCACCGACAACGTCGGCCTGACCAATGGCGCAATCCGGTGCAACTCGCCCAGCGCTTCCGAAATGCGGCACCCCTCATGCGTAAGCACATGCTCCGACGTTCCCAGCAATAACGGCCCGGACAGGATTCCGCGTACGGCATCGACTTCCGGCTTGATGCGCTCCAGCGCTTCAAGTGCCTGCAACGCTACCCGTAGCGCAACTTCGCCGCCCTCCGTCAGTTGGAATCCTCCGGGACCACGCTCGCATAGCTTGAGCCCGAGATGCGTTTCGACCTCGTTGATATGCCTGCTGATCGATGCCTTGGACATTGACAAGGCGCGCTCCGCCGCCGCGAATCCGCTTGCTTGCGCCGCCGCGCAAAATACGCGCAGCGAACGCAAGTCGCGCTCGGTCAGATCCATTTTTTTCATCGACGCAGGCCCAAGAAGGTTTTGATTTCCGGAACCATAACAACGAAAAAATGGTTTTTCAAAACTTTTTTGACTACCTACATTTCTCCCCATCCATGCTTTTCAACGTTTCCGGGGAATCACATGATCAAGCTCGACCGCCGCAAATTCATCACCATGGCCGGCGGCGTTTCGCTCGCGATGGCCTTGCCTACTTTCGCTTTCGCGGAAGGCGGAACGCTCGCGGACATTCGCAAGCGAGGCAAACTTACAGTTGGAACCGAGGCAGCTTACGAGCCCTTTGAATTCGTGGAAAACGGCAAAGTGGTGGGCTACGGTCACGACATTCTGGAATACATGGCGAGCAAGCTTGGCGTGACGCTCAACCAGGTCAACCTGCCGTTTCAGGGATTGCTGCCCGGCCTGATGACACACAAGTTCGACTTCGTTGCGACGAGCGTGGGCATCAACCCGGAACGCGCGAAGCGCTTTGCTTTCTCGGAACCGGTAGGCGTTGTCGATACGGTGCTGGTCGTGCGCTCCAGCGACAATGCCATTGCCAAGGCCGAAGACGCGGCGGGCCATGTGGTTGGCACGCAGATGGGTTCGTCGTCGCAGCCTATTGCGCAGGCTTTTGATACACAGCTGAAAAGCAAGGGCGCGGGCTACGCTGACATCAAGTTGTTCCAGGCATATCCGGATGTCATGGTCGCGTTGACAAACAAGACGCTCGATATTGGCATCATGCCGTCGAACATTGTTGCTGTGCTGATGAAGAAAGAGCCGGGGCAATTCCGCGTGATCGGCAAGATTGGCGAACCAAAAGTGCTTGCATGGGTCGCGAATCCGCAGGATCTGGAAATTCGCACGTTCATCAACACGTCGCTTACGGAACTGACAAAAAGCGGTCAGCTCGCGCAGATGCAAAAGAAGTGGTTCGGTTACACAATGAACCTGCCAACCAGCGGCTATCTGCCCGAAGGCGCGGTCTGAGGCGGAGCGCTGCATGTTTGCTTTTCTAGGCAGCCACCTTGCCGTGCTCGCGCCGTTTTTCCACGATGTTATCGCGGGTGCGGTTACGACGGTTTTGTCGAGCGTGGCCGCGTTTGCGCTCGGCATCCTGATTGGTGCGGCGCTGCTGCTCATACGCCAGCATGGCGGCCGCGCGCTCGCGTGGCTCGTGATTCTCTACGTCAGCGTGATACGCGGCACGCCCGCGCTGATCCAGATGCTGGTGGCGTACTACGTGTTGCCCGCGGTGCTCAACCTGAATATCTCGCCGCTACAGGCAGGCATTCTTGCGCTTGCATTGAACACGGCGGCGTATGTCTCCGAGATCCTGCGCGGCGCATTGAATTCGCTCGGCCGTGGACAGATTCCGGCGGCGCGCGCGCTCGGCATGCCCGCGTTTCAAGTGTGGAGGTACATTGTTTTCCCGCAGCTTTTTTATCGTTCCATACCGCCGCTGACCAACGAATTCACGATGCTGTTGAAAGCCTCCTCGCTCATGTCGATCATCGCGGTGCACGATCTCGCAACGGTCGCGCGAGATGCCACGCTGCAAACCAATTTGCCGCTGCAGGTGTTCTCCGCGACGGCGGCAGTCTACTTTGCCATTCTGTTTGTCGCGTCGTCAGCGTCGCGCGGACTCGAACGCCGTGTGGCGAAAGTGCTGCCCAATGTCCATTGATCTGGCTATTGTTCAATCGTCCATTCTTCCGCTTTTAAAGGGACTGAAGGTCACGGCTCAAGTTTGCGTCCTCGGTATTCCACTTGGCATCGTGGCCGGCACCATTGCCGCGTATTTCCGGGCGTCCGCGTGGCGTGTGCTGCGCGCAGTGGCGCTCTCCTACGTGGAGATCGTGCGTAACGTCCCTTTCCTGATACTCGTCTACCTGAGTTTTTTCGGATTGCCGAAGCTGGGCGTCTCCATGCCCGCGTTTGCCATCGGCGTGGCCGCGACGGCTTTTTATACGGGAGGTTACTTCTGCGAAATCCTGCGCGCCGCATTCGGTAGTCTGGCGCATGGACAGGTGCAGGCGGCGCGCTCGCTTGGGTTATCAGGTATTCAAGTGCAGCGTTACGTGGTGTTGCCGCAGATCTTCGGTGTTCTCGCGCCGGCTACCACCGGCCTCACGATCATGATGTTCAAGGACTCGTCCATATTCTCGGTCATGAGCCTGACCGAGCTGACCTATCAAAGTAACCTGCTTACCGCCGACACGTTTGCTTACGTTGAAGTTCTAGGCACCACCGCGCTCATCTACTGGCTGTGCAGCGTTCTGCTCGACGTGGCCGGGCAATGGTCGGAGCGTTACGCAACCCGCTACCGGCGCGTCTGATACTGCGTCCGTCCTGGCGTAGTCAAAACTCATCAATAAAGGATTCCTTATCATGGCAAAACCACTGACAGTTGCTCCGAAGACGGGCCACAAGACGCTGCTCTATTCCGAGCTGGCGATGGACCTCGACAATCTCGAAGCCGACATTGCCGTGCTTGGCATGCCCTACGGCTCCGCGTATTCTGCCGCCGATTTCACCAACGATCAGACCAACGCGCCAACAGCCATTCGCCAGGCCACCGACCGCGTGGTGCGCTCGCCGGGTCACTATGATTTCGATATCGACGGGCCGCTGTTGCAGGAACGCACGGATATCCGCTTTGTCGATTGTGGCGATGTGATCGCAGACCTCGCCGCTCCGGGCAGCCACTATGAGCGCGTTGAACAGGTCGTGCGCAAGATTCTGGCGGCGGGCGCATTGCCTATCGTAATGGGTGGCGATCACGGCATTACTACGCCCGTATTGCGCGCGTTCGACAGTCTCGGCCCGATCACGCTGGTTCATGTCGATGCTCACCTCGACTGGCGCGATGAAGTGAACGGTGTGCGCGACGGTCTCTCCAGCCCGATTCGCCGGGCTTCCGAAATGAAGCATGTCGCAAAGATCGTGCAGATTGGATTGCGTGCGCAAGGCAGCGGCCGTCCGGAAGAATTCCGCGCAGCCAAGGCGTACGGCTCTGAATTAATCACCGCCTATGAGCTTCATGATATTGGCATGGACGCGGTACTCGCGCGCATTCCCGATGGCGGCAACTACTACCTGACCATCGACGCCGATGGTCTCGATCCTTCCGTCATGCCGGCCGTTGCGGGTCCTGCGCCGGGCGGCGTGACGTTCCTGCAAGCGCGCAAGCTGATTCACGGTCTCGTGAAGAAGGGACGTGTGGTGGGCATGGATATCGTCGAGATTCAGCCTGAGAAGGATGTGAACCAGATCTCGTGCATGACGGCCGGGCGCCTGATCCTGAACCTGATTGGCACGGCTATCCGTGCTGGCTATTTCGACAATCGCCGTTAATTCCGTCAACGGCCCCTAACCGAGATTCATCTACTGAGAGACATCATGGAACACACTCGCATTCGCCCGTTCAACACGAAGGTCACGTACCCTGAACAGTCGCTCGATAATGACCTTGCACAGGCCGTTGTGGCCGGCAATATGATCTTCCTGCGCGGACAAATTGGGCAGGATCTGGAGACGTACGAGTCGGTTGGTATTGGCGACGCGGCAGCGCAGGCTGAGAAGGCCATGGCCAATGTGAAGATGCTGCTGGAAGAAGCTGGCAGCAAGGTCGAGGATATCTGCAAGGTGACAATCTACCTGACCGATGTTCGGTATCGCGAGGCGGTGTATCGCGTGGTTGGACGCTGGTTGAAGGGTGTGCATGCGGTATCGACGGGTCTGACCGTGACCGCGCTTGCGCGTCCTGAATGGCTGGTGGAGGTCGATGTGATCGCGGTGAAGTCCTAAGCATTGCATGGACCGCAATTGCCCGGAGACGTTTTTTTAAAGCCATCTCCGGGCAATTTAGCCGCCTACGTGGATTTAGCGCCTTTGCGCAGGTGTTGCACGAAAGACAAGGACGAGTCCGGCGAGGATCGACGCCATTCCGGCTACGCCATCGGGCGCTAGGCGATTACCCAGAAACGCGTAATCCATGATCGCCGTAAATACCGGTACGAGATAGAACAGGCTTGTTACGTCGACCAGATTCCCGGCACGCACGAGGCGGTAGAACAACAACTGCGCGAATACCGATATCACAATGCCGAGCCAGAGCAACGGCAGGAGCAGTCCTGTATTCAACGCGATGCTCGACGGTTGCAACGGCAGCAACATTACGCAAAGCATCAGGCTAACCGCGTTCTGCAAGGGCAGTACATCGATGGGTTGTTGTTTCACGCGCTTTTGCAAAATGGCGCCAAACGTCATGCAACCCAGCGATGCGGACGCGAACAGCAGTCCCACGATTGGAAAGGATCCGACTTTTCCCGCCCCGAGCATCACCAGGCATAGGCCACTCAACGCAAGCAAGAGCCCGCTCACACGAGAGGTCGTCCAGCGCCGTTCCACAAGCAACAGCGTCAATACGGGCTGAACGCCAAGAATGGTGGCAAGCACACCAGGCGTTATTCCGTGGTCGAGCGCGAGCAAATAGCAGGTGGAATAACCACCGGTCAGCAGGCCACCACTGAACGCAACTTGAAGCCTTGTTCCTCGCGCGGGCAACCATTGCCCACGCCATGCGCCCAGAGCCGCGAGCACGGCTGAAGCGAGCGCGAAGCGCAAGACGAGAAAGGGAAGGGCACTGGCATGCTGGAGTCCCGTTTCCGAAACGATCGCCCCGCTACTCCAGAGCAACACGAAGAGCGCCGTCGAGCCATAGGCGGCGAGGGCTGTTTTTATAAAGACCATGATTCATTCACCTGTCGAGGGAATAGATAACAACGGCGAACACAGTCACGCCGCCACGGCACGCAAGGTGCGGCGGTCGAGCCGGTTACCGCGGATTCAGTAGCTGATAAATCAGCCGCAAACGCGCGTACGCGGAGGCGCTACCGCGCCTGGGGTAACAGCGTTCGGAGGCGAATTGGGAGGATTTGCAGCAGACGCGACAGGTGGAGAAACAGAGGCGGCAAACGGACGGGCAGTGCGCACGCTGCCGGACATCGAGTTGAACTCGATTCCAGCAAAGCAGATGTGCGCGGGCCTGGTCACGAAATTCAATGAAGATTTTGTTATTGCGTAAATGCAAGATTACCGGTTAGCAATGCATTGTGCAATGCCTGGGTTATGACGAAATAAGGTTTGTCCTGTGGCAGATCACTGAACAAAGCTGATCTGCACGAGCTCATGCTTCGCTGACCGCTTCCGCGGAAACGGCGCTAGACACAGGCTTCTCCGACGAAGATTTCACGCGGTTGATCCACGCTGCGGCAAGCACGACAAGAACAGTCGCAAGCCAACCATTGGTCCCGTAGCCTTGAATACTTCCATTGGCATTGCTCGACAGCAACAAGCCTCCGAGCCACGCACCGCAGCCGCTGCCAAGCGCCTGAAGTGCACTGTTCGTGCTGAGGAATGCGCCACGGTTGGCGGGTGCGGGAACAGTCGTAAGCAGCGCCTGCATGGGAACCATGCGGCCCGAAACTGTCACCATGAATACTGGGAAAAACAGTAACAACGCAACGTACGGCAGACTCGGCAAATGCGTGACAAACAAGATTGGCAGCAGCGAGACAGCGACCATCACGCGAAACATCTTGCGGCTGCCGTAGCGATCGGAAAGTCGGCCGATAAAACGCGATGTGAAAAACGTCGCCGCGCCGCCGCCCATGTAAAGCCATGACAACTGCGCCGGCTGGACGCCGTGATTGGCGACCAGTATGGGCGATATGAACGGAATCACCAGCATCTGCGAACCCATGACAACAAAGGTCATCGCAAATGCGCTCATGTGACGTGGATTCGACAGAAGCCTCCATAGCCCCGGCAACACGCTTCGCAACGCAGGCTGTTGCCGTCCCAGATGTTCGGACAGCGCGGGCACAATGCGCATGCTGCCAAGCCAGATCAATACCGAAAGCGCCGTCAGCAGGATGAATGGCGTGTACCACCCGAACCGCGCGCCAAGCAGGATGCCCGCAGGGACGCCGGCTACCGCCGCGAGCGAAAAGGCCGTCATGATGGTGCCGGTCGCGGCGCCTCGCCTTGCAACGGGAATGACGTCGCTGACAATGGCCATTACGACCGACCCCAGCATGCCACCCGTAATGCCCGCGAACGCGCGCGCGAAAAGCAGGATGGAGAAGCTTGGTGCAAGAGCGCAAGCAAGGTTCGACAAAGCAAACAATGCATATACGCCCAGCAGTAATCGACGACGATCGAAGCGATCTATATACGTCGCGCCCAACAGGCCAGAAAGACCCGAACACCATGAGTACGCCGAAACCGCGGTCGCAAACGCGGCAGGGGAAATCTGAAAACTCCGCATGATTTGCGGGCCAAGCGGCATCATGACCATGAAGTCCATGATGATGGTAAATTGCGTCAGCGCGAGCAGCCATAGCAGACGCCGCTCCCGAGTTGTATCCAGACTATACATAGCCATCCTGATTATTGTTTATTGCGGACCCGGCGCTGTTTATTCCTGTCTAGTCGTCGATTGACTCATGAACCGCCACCGCTCCGCGTTTCCAGTAGCTGGAAGCACGAACGCGGGTTTTATCAATACCGCGTTCCGTGCACAGATGCTGGCGGACCGCGCGAATGACGCTCGATTCACCCGCCGCCCACACATAACCTTCGCCATTGGGCAAATACATTTCGCGCAGCGCGAGCAACAGCGCGCCGCCTGGGAAATCGTATTCGCTCCGGTAGCGCCACTCCGCGTACAAGTCCGTTCTTGTATCGAACTCGATGCGCGCGGAAGGGTCCTCGACTTCTATCAACGCTGCAACCCGCGTTCCCGCAGGCAACTCTTCCAGGCGACGTGCGATGGCGGGCAGCGCGGTTTCGTCGCCAATGAGAAAATGCCAGTCGAAGCCCGTGGGAATGGTGAACGAACCACGGGGACCTCCAATGCCAAGATACTGTCCAACCTGTGCCTGGCTCGCCCAGGTCGCCGCGGGCCCTGCTTCATGCAACGCGAACTCGATATCCAGTTCGCGTGCTTCCCGATCAAAACGGCGCGGTGTGAAATCTCGCGCGACGGGTCGCGGCTGGTCTTCCGCGAACACAGGACCGTTCGGACCGGCGCTGGGCAACGCGGGTTTGTCGTCGCCGGGAGACGGAAAGAAGACCTTGATATGGTCGTCGAACGATGCAGATTCGAAGTCGTGAAGATCTTCGCCGCCGAGCGTGACGCGCACAAGATGGGGCGTCACCGGATGAACCCGCTTGACCTGAAGCAAGCGGAATTTGAGTGCGTGGCGAACGCGAGCGACCGCCAGATCAGGTCTGTTTTGCATGCTGTCTTTCCTTGAAAAGTGCGGGTTGGTACAAGGCTCAATCAAGCTGGATCGCTCGCCGCCTTGCCTTCTATTTCAGCCGTGGCGCGCATGAGAATGGCCGCGATCCGGCGTTGCTCGTCGGGGCTTGCTTCTGTTCGCATCAGCAGCGCATGTTTCAGTGCGCGGCGAGCCTGGATGAATTCTGGCAGCCACGTGTTGCTGTCGTTGCCTTCGCCGTTTTCATCGGGCGCCTGGCCTGCAAACGCGCGGCGCACCGAATCCATCTTGCGGGCAAAGTGGCTTAGCTTGGCGAACATGATGTCGACGCGCTCGCGGTTGGCCGCCAGATGCTCACGGCCCGGTTCCGCGAGTGCATAACGCTTGCGGTTGCCTTCCAGTTCGACGGTCGCGTAGCCAAGTTCTTCCAGATAGGTCAGCGCCGGATAGACCATGCCCGGACTCGGCGTGTAAAAACCGTTCGAGCGGACTTCGAGCGCCTTGATCAACTCGTAGCCGTGGCGCGGCTGCTCGGCGAGCAGGGCGAGCAGAAGCAGTTGCAGGTCGTCGGATGTGAATTTTCGGCCGCGCGGCATGCCGTCCTCGCCGCCGCCGAATCCGCCACCACCGGGGCCGCCACGGCCACCGAAGCGGTCGTCGTCATGATGGCGATGATGGTGGCGGCCAATCGCGTGCCAGAGCGAATGCAGGGCGGAGTGGCCTTCAAAAATCGAGGAATCGTATGCGCGTATGTGATGGCGTCTCATCGTGGAACTCCGTGGATTATCGTAAAACAGATCTTAAGATATATATCTTAAGATAGCGTGTCAACGGGTTTTTTGATTTTTTGGTAGTCCGGTCGTCCTTCCAACGCGCTCGAAGAACATGCATTGCTTAGGCCATAAAGCCTCATAACCATATGGGAATTGAATAATTCTCAAGGCGCACGCGCATCGATACTCTGGGCGCTGGTTTTGTCCATGAGGGTCGATGCATATGGCTGGTTTCGAAGCTTTCGCCGCGAGGCGCCGCGCGTTGCGCTTGTTGGGAGCCGCCCCGGCGATGGCGGCAGTCGGTGTATTGGCGCCGTTGTCAGTAAGCGCCGCTGCGCTATCCTCCGTCACGCTAGTCCTAGGCGATCAGGCGGGCGGCACACGCGCGCTGGCCGAGGCTGCGAAAGTGCTCGATGGCACGCCGTACGCGTTCAAATGGGCCAATTTTCAAGGTGCGGCGCCGCTTTTCGAAGCGCAGCGCGCTGGCGCGGTCGATATCGCTCCGGCAGGCGACTTGCCCGTGCTGGCGGCGGCTGTCGGCGATCCCACGCTCAAGATCGTCGCGACGCGGGTGGGCTCCGGGGCGCAACTGGGCATTCTCGTGCCTGCGAATTCGAAGCTGCGCAGCGTCGCGGATCTCAAGGGACACACGGTGTTCGTATCGTCGGCGCGGGGCAGCATTTCGCAATTCCAGCTCTATGGGGCGCTCGCCGAGGCAGGGCTTTCGCGTGACGATGTATCGGTGCGATTCGTGTTGCCGGTCGATGCGTTCACTGCGTTTGCTTCGGGGAGTATCGAGGTATGGGCGACCTTCGATCCGTATTTCGGCACTGCCGTGCAGCACGGCGCGCGAGTGCTGCGCGACGGGACCGGGATAAATAGTGGATTGGGGTTTATTACGGCGTCGGGCGAGGCGGCAGCAAATCCATTGAAGCGGCTTGCGATAGCGGACGTGCTGCAGCGCTTCCAGCGCGCGGGTGACTGGGCGATTGCCAATCCCGATGAATACGCGCGTGTGTATGCATCGCTCACGCGCCTCTCGCTCGATGCCGCTAAAACGATTACCGCGCGCTCCGCGCTGAAGCAGCGCTTCGTCGCCGATGGCGATATCGTCGCGCTGCAAAAGGTGGCGGATAGTGCGTTTCGCGATGCCATCCTGCCAAGGCGGATCGATGTCCGGGCGATATCGGATACGCAGATAGCGAAGGCCTGAAACAGATTGCGAGGCGTGGACGGTTGGAGGGTTGGCGGTCCACGCTCAGGGTTTTGTCAGTCCAGCAAGTCCGGTTCGGCTTCCACCAGCCCTTCGTACAAGCTCTGGAATGAAAACAGCGCGCCGCCGGGACGTCCCACGCGCTCGTGCGTGAGTGCGGCGACTTCGTGTGGAATGGGTTGAGGCTTGCCCGCAGCCTCCGCCAACAGTTGGGTGTGACATGCGTTATCGAGCGCGAGATACCACCATGCGGCGGCTTCCACTGTCGGGCCTGCGGTCAGGATGCCGTGGTTTTTCAGTATCACGGCCTTGCTCGAACCGAGTGCGTTGGCAATGCGGGCGCCTTCTTTCGTGTCGAGAACGACCCCCTGGAAATCATCGAATAGTTCGTGATCCTCATAGGATGAGCACGAGTCCTGCGTCAGCGGATCGAGCTTGCGGCCGAGTGTCGACCATGCCTTGCCATATAGCGAATGGGTGTGCGCCGCCGCGACAATGTCCGGGCGTGCTTCATGAATCGCGGCATGAATGGCAAATGCGGCCTGATTGACCGGTCCCTTTCCCACTACGATCTCGCCTTCACTATTCACGAGCAGCAAGTCGGAAACGCGCATGCGTGAAAAGTGCCGCCCTAAAGGGTTGACCCAGAAGTGATCGGTCCATTCAGGGTCGCGCGCCGTGATGTGACCGGCGAGGCCCTGGTCGAAACCATATCGGGCGAACAGGCGGAATGCGCCCGCTAGACGCTCGAGACGATGCCGGCGTTCTGCCGCGAGTGATGCCGGGGGAGGGGCTTCCTCGAACCAGAATTTGCGGATGGGTTTGGTGTGGAGCGCGAGGTTGGGCGTGGCAGGTAGAGTGCTCATGGGTGGATGTCCTTGGGCGTTTGAGCCGGGGGCGGCTGTCCGGCAGATCGACTCAAAGGCTAACATTCACTTATTCTTCGGTTAAATATTGATTGCAGATAACCATATCGGATGTGCATGATTGAGGGTGTATTTGAGGGGCGCTTCCTGTCGGTCGGAGCTTTCGCTCGGTTTGGTTTGGCTGATTTATTTAGCGCTGTTAGCCACTATCCGTGGCGGGACTTCATTTCTTTTTCCAACGGCGAAAAAGAAACGAAGCAAAGAAAACGCCTTCCAACCGCTAATTCTTAAAGAGACTAAGCGTGCAATTACATCTGCTTGGGACTTCAAAAGATCCCTTGCCGCCATAACCACCAACACCTGAAACCCTCCCCCTCCGAACTCCTACATCCACACGCTTCGCCACCAGTGCTCTCGGGCAAGTTCAAGCATCTCCGGTCCGTTTTGGCTACACTCAGGAATCGACGCGTTTGTTCAGAATCAACACCCGGTCGCGACACTCCTTTCTTTTGTTACTGGCCATCCATGCATACAACCGCCTCTTCCCCCGTCACGTCATGGCATGCACACGTCTATTTCAACGCGTCTACACGCGATATCGCGTGGAAACTGCGCGAGGAAATCGCCAGCCGTCTCGGCAACACGCTTCAGATCGGACGCTTTCACGAAAAAACCGTCGGTCCACATCCACAATGGTCTTATCAACTCGCATTCGAACCCGGACAGTTCGCCGCCATCGTTGAATGGCTCACGCTAAATCACGGTTCACTCGATATTTTCATTCATCCAAATACCGGCGACGCCCTTCGCGATCATCGCGATGCCGCCATCTGGATCGGACACTCTCACGAACTGGTACTCAACAACCTGCTCTAAACAATCAACCATCCGCGCCCCGCCTGCCGGACCGCACCCGGACCCACGCCGTACGTCTCCTTAAACTTCCTGCTATACGTCGCTTCCGATCTGTACCCCACGTCGTCAGCTATTTCCCCGATACTCTTCGTCGTGCGCATCGGCAACGTTACCGCAAGCTGCATGTGGATGGGCTCAAGCAGCATCATCGGCGAGTCGTCGGTCAACTCGGCAAAGGTTCTCATATCCGACTATCGCGGAAGGAGTCGATCCGCTGTTTGCAAAGGTGCCGGAAAGGGTTTGAAACCGCGTGATTCAAACACTGCGTCAGACACCGCGCACGCGCCCCGTCGATGCGCGTTGCACCAGCACCGGGTCGGGCGCAACGCGCATGGGCGCTTCTTTTTCCCGGCCGCCGTTCTCGATCAGCGCTTCGAGTAATTCGACGGCCATTGCCGCGGCGGCATCGGTGGGGACCGCGATAGTCGACAAACCCGGCCGCGATTCGCGTGCAAGCTGAATGTCGGTAATACCGATCACGGACAGGTCCTCTGGAATGCGCATGCCGCGATCGGCCGCTGCGTGCATCGCGCCGAGTGCGGGAAGGTCATTGGTCGCGAAGATGGCGGTGAGGTCCGGGCACGCGCTCAACAACTCGCACGCGGCGTCGTAGCCGCGCTGTACTTCATCGCGCGTAAAGCGCACGTCCTGCTCCGCATGCGCGACGCCGGCCGCCCGCAAGGTGTGGCAGAAGCCCTCGTATCGCGCGGCCTGCACGCCGTCGCGCTGGCTTGCGACAATCGCGCCGATGCGCGTATGCCCAAGCTCCAGTAAATGCCGCGCGGCAAGCGTTCCGGCCGCGAAAAAATCGACGGCCACGCACGGCAGTCCCGGCGATACATCCGGACGTTCCCACATGCACAGCACGATCGGCGTGCCGCGCGCGAGCGTTTTGTCGAGGTCATCGAAGTCAAGCCGGGCGTTCATCACGAGCACGCCTTCCGACAATGTTCCCGCAATCTGATCGAGATACGCACGCGCAATCGCAGGATCTTCGTTAGTATTGCAGACAATCAGGAACCGGCCGTTCTTGCGTGCGGCGCGCTCGGCCGCGAGCGCAAACTCCGGATAGAACGGATTCGCGATGCTGGACACCATCAGCGCAAGCGTCGGCGCGCTGCCCTCGGCAAGCGCGCGCGCGGTCAAATGCGGCCGATACCCCAGCGCGTCGACCGCATCGAGCACGCGTTGCCGCGTCGCCTCGCCGACCTTGCCGCGTTTGCGCAGCACATTGGAGACGGTGGCGGGCGTCACGCCGGCGCGCGCGGCAACTTCAGCCAAGGTGGTCATCGAATCTCGGGAAAGGGTTAACGCCTAAGCGGAACGTCGCCTAAGTTCGGCGAACGCACGCGTATATGCAAGTATCAACACGCGGTCTCAGATTTTGGGATGGTTTCCCGGCATTTGTATAAATCCGCAGAGACCGCTAGATTTGCGTCCAGGGAAGTTCAAAAACACAAAGACGGAGACAACCGGAGCAAGGCGATCCATCAATGGATCGTTTTTCACCGGCAAAAGGTTAAGCGCTTAACCTGCGTCTGTCTCCTCGGTAAAACACGGAGACGTTGGCATGGCGAGTATCTCTTTGCGGTCGGTTCAAAAGGCGTATGGAGATCACGCGCCGGTGATCCGCGACGTCGATCTGGAAATCGGCGAGCATGAGTTCTGCGTGTTCCTCGGACCGTCGGGATGCGGGAAATCGACGCTCTTGCGCATGATCGCGGGCCTGGAGGACATCACCGACGGCGATCTGTATATCGATGGAAAACTCGTCAACGAGGTGCCCGCCGCGCAACGCGGCGTGGCGATGGTGTTCCAAAGCTACGCGCTGTTTCCTCACATGACGGTGTACCAGAACATGGCGTTCGGGCTCACGCTCGCGAAGACGCCGAAAGCCGTCATCGATAAAAAGGTGAGGGAAGCCGCGCGCGTCCTGCAACTCGAGGCGTTGCTGGAAAGGAGACCGAAGGAATTGTCGGGCGGCCAGCGCCAGCGCGTCGCGATCGGACGTGCGATCGTGCGCAGCCCGGGAGTGTTTCTCTTCGATGAACCGCTTTCCAATCTCGACGCCACGCTGCGCGGACAAACGCGTGTCGAGATTGCGCGTCTGCACAAACAGTTCGATAAGGCCAGTGTGGTCTACGTGACGCACGATCAGATAGAAGCCATGACGCTCGCCGACAAGATCGTGCTGCTGCACGCTGGCGCCGATACCGCGAAATACGGCAGCATTGCGCAAGTGGGCGCGCCGCTCGATTTGTATCACCGGCCGAAAAGCCGTTTCGTGGCGGGGTTCATCGGCTCGCCGCGAATGAATTTCATGCCCGCTCGCGTGATGTCGGCCAATGCGCAAAGCGTGCTGATCGCGCTCGACGGAACCGGCGAACAAATCGAAGTGCACGCGAACGGCGACGCGCTGATGCCGAGCCAGGCCGTCACCCTCGGCATCCGGCCCGAGCATCTTGAACCCATCGCAGGCAATGCGTCACAGCAGCAAATCAGGCGCACGGTGTCGCTTGTCGAGCAGCTTGGCGAGCACAGTTACCTGCACCTGGAGCAGGCGGGCGGTGCGGTTCTTATCGCCAAGGCGCCCGGCGACAGGACTCCGAAACAAGGCGAGAACGTCGCATTCAGTGTGCCGACCGCCTCCTGCCATCTATTTACCGAAGACGGTTTCGCCGTCACGTCGGCTGCCATTCCTCACTTTGCGTAGGAGCGCTTCGTATGCGTCTTGGAGTTTGCTATTACCCGGAACACTGGCCGGAATCGATGTGGAAGGACGATGCAGCGCGCATGAAGGCGCTTGGCATCGGCCGGGTCCGGATCGCCGAATTCGCGTGGAGCCGGATCGAACCGTCGCCGGGCGCGTATCAATGGGACTGGCTTGACCGCGCAATCGACACGCTCGCGGGCGCTGGCCTGAAGGTCGTCATGTGTACGCCGACCGCCACGCCGCCGAAGTGGTTGATTGACCGTCATCCAGACATACTGCCCGTGGGCGCGGACGGCCGTCCGCGCGCGTTCGGCTCGCGCCGGCATTACGATTTTTCGTCGCCTTCGTACTTCGAGGCGTCGCAGAAGATCTGCACGGCCGTCGCCGCGCGATACGGCCGGCATCCCGCCGTCGCGTTCTGGCAAACGGACAACGAGTTCGGATGTCACAACACGGTGGTCAGTTATTCGCCAGCCGCGTTGCAGCGCTTTCGGGCGTGGCTCAAGCAGCGCTACGGGAGCATCGACGCGCTCAACACGGCGTGGGGCACGGTCTTCTGGAGCATGGAGTATCGCGACTTCGACGAGATCGACCTGCCGGTCGCGACCGTGACCGAAGCGCATCCGTCGCATCGGCTGGATTACCGCCGTTTCGCCTCCGACGAAGTGGTGCGCTACAACCGCATGCAGGCGGGCATCATCCGTGCGCATTCACCCGAACGTCCGGTCGCGCACAACTTCATGCAGCTTTTCACCGAGTTCGATCACTACAAGGTGGCGGCGGATCTGGATATTGCGACGTGGGACAGCTATCCGCTTGGTGCGCTTGAAGAACAATGGTTCGGTCCATCGATCAAGGCGAAGTGGCTGCGTACCGGTCATCCGGACTTTGCCTCGTTCAATCACGATGTGTATCGCGGCATGTCGAAGCTGCCGTTCTGGGTCATGGAGCAGCAGCCGGGTCCCGTGAACTGGGCGCACTGGAATCCCGCGCCGCTGCCAGGCATGGTGAAGCTCTGGAGCTGGGAAGCGTTTGCGCACGGCGCGGGATGTGTCTCGTACTTCCGCTGGCGGCAAGCGCCGTTCGCACAAGAGCAGATGCATGCGGGCTTGAACACGCCGGATAATCGGCTCGATCTGGGCGGCAAGGAAGCGTCGCAAGTTGCCAAGGAAATCGATCTTGTGACGATGGAAGACGGCGATCTGCCCGTCGCTGCGAAGGTGGCGCTTGTGTGGGACTACGAAGCAAAGTGGCTGTTCGAGATTCATCCGCAAGGCGCCGACTTTTACTATCCGCGTTTTGCATTTGAATACTACAGTGCACTGCGCAGCCTTGGGCTTGACGTCGATGTCATTCCCGCCAGCGCGTCCATGGAAAAGTACAAACTGATCGTGGTACCGCCGCTTCCAATCGTGCCGGATGACTTTGCGGCAAGGCTTGCAGCAAGCGAAGCGCAAGTCGTGCTTGGGCCGCGCACAGGATCGAAGACGGGCAACCTCACCATTCCCGCTGCGTTGCCGCCGGGTATCGATATCGCGCAGTTGATTCCCATGCGTGTGTGGCGCGTCGAATCCATGCGCCCGAACGTGACCGAAAACGTGGACCAACGCGGCGAAGCGCGTCATTGGCGCGACCTTGTTGAAGCGGAGGAAGGCGTGCAGGTAGAAGCCCGATTCGCGGATGGTCATCCCGCCATCTTGCGTCGCGGATCGATCCGCTATCTTGCGAGTCTTTTCGACGATGCGTTGACGCAAGCCATCTTCCAGGACGCCGCGAACGCCGCGGGACTCGATGCGCAACCGCTGCCCGACGGCATCCGTATCAGCCGGCGTGGCCCGCTGACTTATGTCTTCAACTACACATCGAGCGTTTATAAAGTCCCGAACGCAGGCAGCTTCATAGTGGGACAGGAGGACGTGGAACCGCAAGGCGTCGCGATCTACAAGACAGCTTAGAGCCCAGGCAGGCTAAGGCAAGGTAAGGCAAACAACACTCATCGATGAGGAGACACGCATGAAATTTTCCATTCGCAACGGATTGCGCAACGGCTTGACGAGCATTGCGTTCGCCGCTGTCCTGGCAAGCGCGGGCATGGCGCAAGCCGGGACGCTGACGGTGAACATCGCGTTCAAGGGAGCAAGTCAGCGCGCGGTCTGGCAACAGACTTTCGATGCTTTCAAAAAGGCGCATCCGGATATTGACGTGAAGGTGTCGTTCGTCGATGAAGAAGCCTACAAGGTCCAGTTGCCCGGCTGGCTCTCGACTGTTGCGCCGGATATCGTGAACTGGCACAACGGCGAGCGCATGGCGTATTACGCGAAGCGCGGCCTGTTCGAAGACCTGACGCCGGATTGGCAGAAGAACAACTGGGATGCCATGTACGCGTCCACCAAGGAATCGTCCACTTACAACGGCAAGCAGTACGCCGCGCCGACCGTCTATTATTCGTGGGGTATGTTCTATAGAAAGGACTTGTTCCAGAAGGCCGGCATTTCAGCCGAGCCCAAGACGTGGCCTGAATTCCTCGATGCATGCAAGAAGCTCCAGGCCGCAGGCATCGCACCGGTTGCAGTCGCGGGCCGCGATGCATGGACACTCGCTGGCTGGTTCGATTACCTCGACCTGCGCATCAACGGCAACGCGTTTCATCAAAAGCTGATGGCGGGCGACGTGCCTTATACCGATCCGCGCGTGAAGAAGGTCTACACCGCCTGGAAGGAACTGATCGACAACAAGGTCTTCATCGACAATTCGCTTTCCTACGATCTCGACGCCGTGCAGCCTTTCCTGTTCCAGGGCAAGGCTGCAATGATGCTGATGGGCACGTTCATTACCGCCGGCTTCCCGCAGAACATCAAGCCGCAAATGGGCTTCTTCCAGTTTCCGATTATCGACAGCAAGGTGCCTACCGCTGAAGATGGCCCGGTGGAGTCGCTGCATATTCCGTCGAAGGCGAAGAACAAGGCGGACGCGCATACGTTCCTCGCGTTCGTGGAGACGCCCGAGATGAGCGCGCAGCTTGCAAAGGGTCTTGGATCGCTGCCGGCCAACAGCAAGTCGCCGGAACCGGATGATCCAATTTCGAAGATCGGCTTCCAGATCCTGTCGCAGACGAAGGGCGGTATCGCTCAGTTCTATGATCGCGACATGACCAAGGAGATGGCGGATGAAGGCATGAAGGGCATGCAGCAGTTCGTATCCGATCCGACGAAACTGGATGGGGTTTTGGCGCAACTCGAAGCCACGCGCAAGCGCATTTACAAGAAGTGATCCGCGACGGCGGCTCTTCGCGCGAAGGGCCGCCTTTTGAAGGACAGGAGCATGTATGTCTGAAACCTTAAGCGTTGCGGCGGTCAAACCGAAGCACCACAAGCGAATGTCCGCGAAAGCCCGGCAGCAGCGGCTGGCCGCGTTCCTGTTTCTCGCGCCCGCCTGCATCATGGTCGCTGTCTACGTGATCTGGCCGATCATTTCCAGCGTCACGCTCAGTTTCTACAACTGGGACGGAATGACGGAAAAGACCTTCGCGGGTTTCGATAACTACATCGAATTGTTCCAGGCTCCGACGTTCTATACGGCGCTCAAGAACAACGTTCTGTGGCTGATCTTGTTCCTTCTTGCACCGCCGATGGGTCTCGCCGTTGCGTTGTATCTCAATCAGGCGGTGCGCGGCATTCGCGTGGTGAAGTCCCTGTTTTTCGCGCCATTTGTGCTGTCGGGCGTGGTCGTCGGACTGATGTTCAGCTGGTTCTACGATCCGACTTTCGGCTTGCTCAAAGTCATTCTGGGGCATGGCGTGCCCGTGCTCGGCGACGCACGCTATGTCACCTTCGGCATCATCTTCGCGGCGCTCTGGCCGCAAACCGCCTATTGCATGATCCTGTATCTGACCGGGCTGACGTCGCTCAACGCCGAGCAGATCGAGGCGGCGCGCATGGAGGGTGCGAAGGGCTGGACCATGTTGTGGCACGTCGTCTTGCCGCAACTCCGGCCGACCACGTTCATGGCGATCGTGGTGACTGTCATCGGCGCGTTGCGCAGCTTTGACCTGATCTCCGTGATGAGCGGCGGCGGCCCGTACGAGAGTTCTACCGTGCTGGCCTATTACATGTACGACCAGGCAATCAAGTATTACCGCATCGGTTATTCGGCGGCGATCGCCGTCGTGCTGTTCGCGATCATGATGGTGTACATCGTCTATCACCTGCGCAGAATGCTGCGGACCGAACGCTGAGTTGCTGAATCAGACAGGAGCACACCATGTTTCCCACGCCCGTCGCCAAATGGAAGCCCGTCAACCGGGCGCTTTACAAATCGTCGCTGCCGGTCGCGCTGGTAATCTGGCTCTTGCCGCTGATCGCGGTGATGGTCACTTCCATTCGTTCGTCCGACGAACTTGTCGAAGGCAATTACTGGGGCTGGCCCCGGCACTTTTCGTTGATCGCGAACTACAGCGACGCGCTGACGACATCGCCCATGCTTCACTACTTGTGGAACAGCGTGCTGATCACCGTGCCCGCCGTGATTGGATCGATCGTGCTTGCGTCCATGGCCGGATTCGCGTTGGCGATCTACAGCTTTCGCGGCAACACGGCGTTGTTCGCGACGTTCGTTGCGGGCAATTTCGTGCCGATCCAGATCCTGATGATTCCCGTGCGCGATTTGTCCCTGCAACTCGGCATCTTCAATACGGTCAGCGCGCTGATCCTGTTTCATATCGCTTTCCAGACCGGTTTTTGCGCGCTCTTCCTGCGCAACTTCATCAAGCAATTGCCGTTCGAACTGGTCGAGGCGGCGCGCATTGAAGGCGCAAACGAGTGGACGGTTTTCTTTCGAATCGTATTGCCGTTGATTCGCCCCGCGTTGGCGGCGCTCGCCATTCTTGTCTTCACGTTTGTCTGGAACGATTATTTCTGGGCGTTGTGCCTTACGCAAGGCGACGAAGCTGCACCGATTACAGTCGGCGTGGCCGCGTTGAAAGGGCAGTGGGTGACCGCGTGGAATCTGGTGTCGGCGGGGTCGATTCTTGCCGCGTTGCCCTCCGTCATGATGTTTTTTGCCATGCAGCGGCATTTCGTGGCCGGCCTGACATTCGGCGCAACCAAGGGCTGATGTTGTCGGGCTCGGCAGTCCGATTTGTCGTGTTTGCGCCGCATTCCGGTTCCGCATAGGAATCGGAGTTTCCATTTCAATTAATTTTTACAATGGAAAGATATGTTGACGCGTTCCTCGTGTAGCGTCAAAATATTTCCAATGTAAAGATTGTGCGTAAATCCACGTTCACAAGACGCTGCGCCTGTCTGTTTTTATTCATGCGGTCCCCAAGGGTCCGCGACTCAAGGGAGAGATCCATGTCTATCGAAGCCATCTTGCGCGGTACGCCCGTCTGGGTCTGGGTATTGTTGGTGTATCTGCTTTCGCGAGGCGTCAAGGCCATGAAAGGCGGCACGGCGCCGCTCTCCAGACTGGCGATAGTGCCTGCGGTGTTTGCCGGCTGGGGTCTGCTGCATCTGGTCAAGGAGCCGGCCGCGGGATGGAATACCGGCCTCGCATGGGTCGGCGGCGCGGTGCTTGGAATTGCAATCGGCGTTCTGCTCGCGCGCCGGTCGCGGCTGACAGTGGATCGCGCACAGAAGACGGTCACGCTGCCCGGATCTATCGTGCCGTTGGTTTTGATTCTGCTGACGTTCGCGTCGAAGTTCTGGCTGGGCGTGGAGCTTGCGATCACGCACGCAGGAGTCGATTCGCTTTACCCGGTGCTCGATGGTCTCGTCTCGGGACTTGTTGCCGGAATCTTTGCCGGGCGTTTTCTGGTGTATTGCCTGGCGTTCCGGCCAGGGTCCCCGGCTTCTTTCGGCGAGCGGGTGTGAGTGGACATCTTGACTACGGTGGCAAGCCTACCGCCGAATCACATGCGGCATGCCATGCTTTAGTGGCACGCTGGCGCCCGTGCCGGTGAATATGGCCTGGGCCGCGGACGCGCGGTTCAGTTCGTCGGATGCCGAATTCGGCAGGGCGAGCGAAATGAAGAAAACGGCCAGCATGGCAATCAGTATGGATGCCAGCCACGTGGTGACGTACATCATGATGTTCTCCGAAGACTTCCATGGGACGGGCTGCTGCAGCAACTACGGCAATCGCCATGCCACGGCGATCACGCCAACGCGCGGTGTTTCGTAAGCAATCTGCATGCTGAAACGTTGCTGAGCACCATGACCTCAGCTTAGATGGGGGCGGCTCTTTGCACAGCCCTACTTTCGCGGGGTCCCGAAGGAGGGTGCGCAAGCGCGGACCAGGCGCAAATCCCGCTGTGAAAACAGTCATGCGCGGCCTATAACTCAGTAAGCAGGGCGGCCGTATTGCTTCGCTCGAGTTCGGCTTTGCCGTGTGTTTGCGAAGCACATACAGAATATGGCGCGTCGCTGGCGGCAGTTTTCGCGTGACGTGCCTGGATTTGCAGGAGTATCGAAATGAAAACCCGTGCGTTGGTTGTAGGTGGCGCATTTCTGCTCGCCATGGCGAGCGGCGCTACAGGACAGGAAAGTCAGCAGCAGCCAGTCCAGCAGGACGCGCGTCCGACCGGGCAAGCGGCCGTCGTGCACGATGCGAACACCTCAGCACAAGCTACTTCCGATACATCGTATGGCGGGACGCAAGATACGCGCAGCGCGCGAAGCAGCATGTCGCGCCCGCGGCAGTGCATTGGTGGGACGCAATGCGATGTGTTCTTTGGTCACTGACGGCGTTGCGTTGGGCCGGAATCAGGCGCGCGACATGGCTTGATCCACTGTCCTGATCATCCACGCGCGCATTCGTTGAACGTCATACGCCCGCGATAAGCTTCAGCCCCGGCGGCAGCGATTCGCCGAACACGCGGCCTTCGTCTGCCTTGTCGAGTTCCACGGTTTCGCGCACCATCTCGATCCAGCTTTTGGACGCACCCGCATTTTCCAGCCGATGAACCACGCGCGCGCGAACGTCATCGGGCAAGTCTCGCGATCGGTCGCCCGTCATGCGCGCAATTTGCGCAGCGGCGAACGCGGCCGGTTCCACCTTCTTCCAGTCGAGCGCAAAAATCCTTTCTAGCCATTGCGCCGCGATATCCCGGGGCACCACGCCATGCGCACTGCCATAGAACGGCCGGCGCGCGCCGATGCGCCCGATCGCCCACCAGCCCTGATGGTTTTCCGAGGGCTTTTCGAGCCGCGCGAACAGCTTCTGCGCGACATCGATCTTGCGCTCGACAGGCACGCGTTCAAGCGACGCCACCAGCCGCACCATATCGGCGTGACCGGTCTTGGATGCATCGAAGGGCGCTTTGGTTTTCGTCCGCGCGGCGGCGATGGACTGCACATAATCCACGGCGTCGAGCACGGCGACTTGTTGAGCTTCGTTCAGACCGCCCGCGGCGCGGCGCCACAAGGTCCACCATTCCGACCAGACCTGGGCGTCGTTGAGATACTGGATGCCGTCGTCGAAGAGCGTCCATAGTTGTTCGACGCGCCATTCATCGAGCGGATAACCGAAGCCCGGGCGCAGGCAATAACCGGCAAGGTTCAACCACAGGCGCTCGTGATCCGGCGAGCGCCGCCGCCGTCGCGCGCGTTCCCACAGCGCGCCGAAGAGTTCACGAAGCAACGCGCTGTCCCATGTATCGCGTGGGCCGAGCACATGTTCGAGTTGCCCGCGCAAGCGCTTGATTTCCTTTCTATCAACGTCGTGCGCACGCGCGCCGAACGAACGATCGATCTGTTCGATCGCCCTGTCATACGATGGATGAAGTATTTCGCCAACCGTTGTATTGGCTGAAGCTTCGCGGCGTAACTGGAATTCGAGCTGCCAGCGCTTCAATGGATCGCCTTGATCGATGCAATGCACTTCCAGCGTCCCGACTTCTGTCAGCGACGCCGAAAGTTGCACCGGCGTTTCGCGCGGGCCTTTGGCGAAGCGTGGCTGCACAACGGTGGCAATGGGCGGCAAGCGAACGAAATCGCCCGTGGACAGATCGACCAGTTCGCCCGGTGCATAGACCCTGTCTCCCGTCGATGAAACCAGATGGAATCGCGCCGGTGAGCCGAGCAAGAGCGTGAACACGCGGTCTTGCAGGAACACTTCGCGGCCTTCTTCCGTGCCGCGCGGCAAGAGGCAGATGCCTTGCTGGATTGCGCCTTTCTCCTGGCCTTCGTCTTCGAGCACGAGGAAATAACTGCGCGCCGCGCCGCCGCCAATGCGTGGCCCAACGCCGCCGCGCGCAAGGCCATACGCGACCGCGCCGCGTGCGACGGCGACATCGGGGTTGTCGTTGTGAAGCGCGTGCAGCGGTTTTCCGCGCCATGAACCGAGGGTGTCGGCGAGACGTGCGGCCAGTGCTTCTGCACGGAACACGCCGCCGTTGAGCAGCAAGGTATCGGGGACCGGCAACGTGTCGCGGTCGGCTTCGGGTGAATCCAGAGCCTCGCGCGACTGCGCCGCGTGCTGGCTCAGGAACGCCGCGATATGGCGCGTGATTCCGGCATCGCTTGCGTAGGGCAAGCCGAATTCGACAATCGCACTGCGCGAGCGTCGCGGGCGTTCGCTCAATGCAACTGCGGGAAAAAAACCATCGACGATGATCTGCTCGACTTCCTGCCGCGATACTTCGACCGAACGCGCGCCGCCGATCATGCGCGAGCCCGCACCGAGCAGCGTGATCGACATGGCTTCCGGCGCGTTTGCGCCGAGCAACTGTTCCTTGGCCGCGCGACACCGCTCGACCAGTTGCGACAAACTCGCCGCCGATAACCGCGCGGACGTCGTCGCCATTCGCGCTTCGACTAGATGCGCGAGCGCCAGATCCATGTTGTCGCCGCCGAGCATCAGATGATTGCCAACGCCTATTCGCGTGAGTTGCGGTTCGCCGGCAGGCTCGCCATTTTTCAGCTCGACCTTGATCAACGTGAGATCGGTCGTGCCGCCGCCGACGTCGCATATGAGTACGAGGCGCGTTTGCGCGAGTTCGGAATCAAGCGTCGCCCGGTGCTGGAACAGCCAGTCATAGAACGCCGCTTGCGGTTCTTCAAGCAAGCGCAATTGCGGCAAGCCGGCCATGCGGGCGGCTTCCAGCGTGAGGGCGCGGGCGCCGTCGTCGAAGGAAGCGGGCACGGTCAGCACCACGTCCTGCGTTTCCATTCGCGCATCTGGGAAATGCGCGTTCCACGCCGCGCGCACATGCGCCAGATAACTCGCGCTCGCCGCAACAGGCGACACCTTGCCAACGTCATCCGGCGCGCCCCACGGCAAGATGGGCGCGACCCGGTCCACCGACGCATGCGACAACCAGCTTTTAGCGCTCGCCACAAGCCGTCCCGGCACTTGCGCGCCAAGCGTGCGGGCAAGGCGGCCGATCACCGCTTGCGGTTCTTCGGCGGGATTGGCATCGCGCCAGGGCAACTGCAGGTCGCCGGGATTCAGTTCGCCCGGAGCCGGGTGATATCGCGCGGACGGCAGCAGCGGCCGTCCCGCAACTTCGCCGAGACTGACGAGCTGATCGATATCGAAGACACGAATCTCCTTCGATCCGTTCCTGGCGCGAGCGTCGGCATACGCCACGACCGTATTGCTCGTACCAAGATCGATCCCGACGATGTATTGCTTCATGAGCGCCTAGCTATTTGCGTTGGCGCGTACATCGAACGCGACTTTCCAGCGCTCGCCGGAATCGCGCGGCAAGGCTTCCAGTTCGAGCGTGCCGGCTTCGGTAATGCGTGCATGCAGCTTCACGGGCACGACTTCGCCGGGCGTGCGCCCTTCGGTCGGCAGCGTCGCCTGGATTTCCTCGAGTTCCTGCAATTCATCGGGTCCCCAGAAGTCGAGCAGCGTGCCGACTTGATCCTGCCGCCGCACCGAAGAACCGAAGAACCGGAAGTGCACCGGTTCGCCGACGACCAGCCCGAATTCCTGCGGCGGCAACGCGGCCTCGGTGCCTTCTTCCATGCCGAAAGGCGCGAGACACAGCGCCTGCACGGGCGGTTCGATGCCGGGCACAGCGGGCATCGCCGACTCGACTGCAACGTAATACGAACGGGCCGTGCCGCCGCGAATCCGCACGCCTTTGCCGCGCCGAACATAGCCGTAGTAGGCCGCGCCGCGCGCGACCGCGCGATCGAGGTCGCCGCCCGCGAGCAAGCGGGCCGGCGGCGCGCCTTCGGCGCCGAGCCAGCCGTTGACGGTATCGAGAATGCGGCCCGCCAAGAGTTCAGACTTGAACACGCCGCCGTTGAACAGCACGGCGGTCGGATGCAGGAAGCTGGCGCCTTCGGGAAGTGTGTTCCGCAAGCCCTCGATCTCGTTCAGCGCGTTCACCTGGCGGCCCAGGAACGCCGCGAGATGACGCGGAATGGCCGCGTCCTGCGCATACGGCAGGCCGAGTTGTGTCAGACCGACACGCGCACGGCTGACCGGACGGTCAGCACGGTCGGCTTGCGGGAAAAAGCCGTCGAGAATGGTCTGCGTGAGTTCATCGCGCGTGAGTTCGGTGCGGATCGAACCGCCGATCAGCCTGGAGCCGCGGCTAGGCACCACAAGCGGCACGGTTTGCGTGGCGGGATCGGTGAGAAGCGTTTCCTTGGCCGACCGGCACGCGTAGGTGAGCGCGCGAAGCTGCCACGCGTCCGCCTGCGTGCCTTGTGCCGCGAGCTTGCGCGCGACCACGTAGGCGAGCGCCAGGTCCATGTTGTCGCCGCCGAGCAGGATGTGTTCGCCGACCGCAATTCGATGCAGTTCGAGATTGCCCTCGCGTTCGATCACGGCGATCAGCGAGAAGTCGGTGGTGCCGCCGCCGACATCGACGACGAGGATCACATCGCCCACTTGAACCTGCTTGCGCCAGAGGCCATTGCTCATCTCGATCCAGCTATACAGCGCGGCCTGCGGTTCTTCGAGCAAGGTCATGCGGCCATAGCCCGCTGCTTCGGCGGCTTCTGCCGTGAGGTCGCGGGCGGCGGGATCGAAGGAGGCCGGAATCGTGACGGTGATTTCCTGCTCGCCGAACAGCGCGTCGGGGTGCGCGTGGTTCCACGCTTCGCGCAGATGCGTGAGATAGCGCACCGAGCTTTCGAGCGGCGAGACGCGCGTGACTTCGGGCGGCGCGTCGTTTGGGAGGATGGCCGCGCGCCGGTCGACGCCCGGATGGCAAAGCCAGCTCTTGGCGCTCGATACCAGCCGGATAGGCGTGGCCGCGCCCCGGTTTCGCGCCAGTTCGCCGACTGCGAAATCGCGCTCGGCGCTCCACGGCAGGCTCAGGTCGCCGGGACTGAATTCGCTCGGATGCGGCAGGTAGAGAAACGAGGGCAGCAGTTCCAGTTCCTCGATCGCGCCCGGTCCAGTGAGTTGGGTGATCGGCAGCACGCGTTGCGCGGTTTTCTCGCCGTCGCTCGCGGTGAGATCGACGTATGAAAGGGCGCAATGCGTCGTGCCCAGGTCGATGCCGATGGAATATCGCGCGCCGCTCATAGTTCCACCTCGGCTGGCGCGATCACTGATGCGTCGTGGCTTTCGGTCAGCTTCGGCAGACGCACTTGCTCGACTTTCCAGCCGCGATGGCTCAGGTTGCCGCTGAACGGCGCCTGGCCGACCACGTTGCCGGTGAGACGAATGGCGCTTGCGTCGAAACCCTCGGGCAGTGTCACGCGGCTGCCTTCCGCCTCCGCGCGCACCGGCCGGATGGTGAAATGCTCCCGCAAGGTCGTGCGGCAGCCATCGTGGACGAGCCGTGCGGCCGCGCCGATCTCGGCGTCGGAATAGGCGGCCACGTCTTCCTCGATGAAATCGATAAAGCGTGCATCGCGCTGCAGCAGGCCCAGCAGTTGGAGCGCGGCGTCGGGGGTGGCTTCTTTTATCGTCCGGACGATCGGGGCCGATGCTGGCGCGGGTGCTGGCGTTGGTGGCGGTTCCGGGGCCACGGCTTCGCCGCTACGCACACGGCGTACGCCGGCTGCGACTTCACGGTCGCCCAGTATGGCGAAGAACGTTCCCACGGCCAGAGAAAACCGGCTGAGGAACGACGCATTCAAATCACTCATAAACGACTCCTGATGTGCTCTTTGAGGGACGAGCCGGGTCGGGCTGTCCTTGGCGCCAGCGGGACACGGTCTGAAGCTGGCCCATGATCCGGCGGCATTTTCTGATCGGCAAATGCGCTGCAAGCCGCGCGCCTCCGGCGAAAACGCTGGCGCGCGCAATGGTTGCGAAACCCGTATTTTGCCTTGATGTGAGCATCGGCCGTTCGAGCGGGCGAAAGCCGCGAGAAGGGAGACTGTGATTCCGTGCTTTTACGAAGCGGTTAAAGGCTGGAGCGCGTCGAAATTCTCTGAATGCAAGCCATTGCAGCGCGGGGCCGCAACGGCTCGGATTCAAGTTTTGTTTTGATTGCGGCGAATCTGCGGAGGCTTGTTAAAAAAGCTTCTGCCACTGATCCTTTTGCATGTCCTCGCGCGTATTGACTTCAATCAGCACGCCACCCGGAGCACGGCAAAAGAATCGCGAGCCTCGCATATTGTTGAACACTTCCGTTTCCATCTGAACGCCACCTTCCCGGAATTCGCGATAAAGCGAATGGACGTCTTCGAGCGTCTCGACTTCCAGGCCGAAGTGAAAATTTTTCGGCCAGACGGGTTCGATATCGTTGACTTGTTCGAGGACGATATCGAATCCGCTGCGCTTGAGCAGGCAATGCTGGCCGGTGGCCACAACCTCGCAGCCGAGAAATTTCTCGAAGAATTCGGCTGTCTCGGCTACGTTGGCAGAGGGAAAGCTCAGATGATTGAGTTTGGCTTGCTGATTAAGTTCCATTGCTCGATCTCACAAAATGTAGTTGATGTGCAGGCTTATTCGCCGATGCGACCCTGCCGGGCAGCGTCTTCAGGGCGATGCGCCATGACGTTCATTTTGCGAGCAATTACTCGATTTTTAAACTCGCTTTAGCTGTGCTGGTTTATTCGGTATTGGAACTAGCAGGGGCGTGGGTTTTTGTGCTGAGCCGCGCAAGGCGCTGAATGTTTGCTCGCTTTTTGGCATGGCCAGTCCGCATGGCATTAATCAGGCCGGACGCTTGTGTCGCGCCCTGGATTTCTCAGGCGGCCGATCGCATATGCCGAGGTAGCCAAACAGAGCCCGTCCGACGCGTTCTTCCAGCGCACCGCGATCCACTTCACCGCGTTCTCCCGCCGCATCCACGACGGCGCGAAGGATGGCGAGGAGGTCATCCGTTGCGATCTCCATGTTGTTCTGTGGCGGGATATCGTCGCGCGACAGGATCTGTTGCATCAGTTCGTGAAAAGCAGCCTTGGACGTTCCGAGTTCCCGGGCAATGGCAGGACGCCCTTCCTCGAAATCCAGCGCGCGCGCCAGCGCCGGGCGGCGCAGTTGCTGGTGTACCGAAACGGTGATCAGGTATTTCAACGCGCTCTGACCGGTCGGCTGGTGTAGCGCGCAGTCCGCTTCGGCGTAGAACGCGGCTTGCTCGCGCAGACTGAGCGCGACGACAAGCGCGTCCTTGTTGGGAAAATACTGATACAGCGTGCCAACGCTGACCCCCGCGCGTTTGGCAACGAGGTTGGTATTCAACCCCTCCATGCCGCGTGTTTCGAGAATGGCCGCCGCTGCTTCCAGGATCGCGGCTACCGTATGTTCGGCGCGGGATTGCTGCGGAACTTTGCGCGGCCTGAGCGACGGGCGTCTCTTCGTTATCACGAGTTTTGCGTCCAAAAGCGAGTATTAGCTCCTATTTTACAAGCATTGGGACACGCATCTCCAGCTTATCCAGGCACTGCCAAATCAAATAATCATGCCGCCCGATACTTCTATGCGCTGTGCATTGATCCAGCGGTTATCGTCCGAAAGCAGCGCCGCGATCATCGGGCCAATGTCATCGGGTTGGCCTACGCGGCCGAGCGCCGTCATGTCGGCGACACGCTTGTTGACTTCGGGATTGTCCCGGACCATGCCGCCGCTGAAGTCCGTCGCGATAGCGCCGGGCGCCACGGTATTGACGGCAATGCTGCGCTCGCCCAGTTCTTTTGCAAGGTAGCGCGTAAGCACTTCGACCGCGCCCTTCATGCACGCATACGCGCTGCTCCCGGGAAGCGAAAACCGCGCGAGACCGGACGAAATATTCACGATACGGCCGCCGTCGTTGATGATTGGCAGGAGTTTCTGCGTGAGGAAAAACACGCCCTTGAAGTGAACCGCATAAAGGGCGTCGAGTTCGGCTTCGGTGGTCTCATGGAATGCCTTGTGGAGCGAGGTGCCCGCGTTGTTCACGAGATAGTCGAAACGCTGCGCGCCCAGGTCGGCAAGCGCCTGACGCACGCCGGCCGCGAAGGTGTCAAAGGAAGCGGTGTTGGCTGTATCGAGTTGAAGAGCAACCGCGTTGCCGCCCGTTTCGCGGACCGCTGCCACAACCTGGTCGGCTTCCGCGCGATTCGAGTGATACGTCAGGATTGAATCGACGCCGCGCTTCGCCAGATTCAAAACGGTATTGCGGCCGAGGCCACGGCTTCCTCCCGTGACAATGGCGATCTTGCGGCTGGAAGTGTGGCTGGTTTCGATGGGCATGGATGGCTCCGTTGAGTTCGTGTTCAACCAACGATACGCTCGCGCAAGCCCGCGTTGAATGCCCGAACTTGGCCACTTCTTGCCTGATCCTGTCACGGGTGTTTTCTCCGGAACGCCTATATCATCGGGGTTCTAGCGCCGAGGGAGTTTTGCACGTGTCAGATGATGCCTTGCTGGAAGCCGTCACGCGTTACACCGATTCGCAGCCCGGTGACGGTCCATATCTCACGCCCGTCAACGGTGTGATGATCCTGCGCTCGAATCGGGAAAGACAGCCGTCGCATCTCATCTTCAAGCCTGCGCTGTGCATTATCGTGCAGGGCGCGAAATGGACCATCTTCGGGAATCAGCGTTTTCACTACCGCGCGGGACAGGCGCTGGTTGTCAGCGTCGAGATGCCGGCGGTTGGCCGGGTCGTGGAGGCGAGCAGGACGCAGCCGTTTCTTGGCATCGTGATCGAATTCGATCTCGCCGTGATGCGTGACGTGCTCGAAGGACTGGCCGCGTCTGAAGAAACGCACAGTGCAGTCGGCGCGAGCGGCGAGGCTGCGCGCGGTGTCTTCGTCACGGACTTCGACGGGCCGCTGGCCGATTGCGCACTGCGGCTGATGCGCCTGCTCGATACGCCGAAAGCCATTCCGATGCTTTATCCGTCGATCATGCGGGAAATCTGCTACTGGCTGCTCACAGGCCCCCGCGCCGCCGATGTCGCAGCGATCGTGCTGGGCAATAGCCACGCGCATCGTGTGGTCAGTGTGATCCATTCATTGCGCAACCGGTTTGCTGAAAACGTGCGGATCGAAGAACTCGCAGTGCAGGCGCAGATGAGTCCTTCGGCGTTTCACCGGCAGTTCAAGACGCTGACGTCGATGACGCCGCTTCAGTACCAGAAGCAACTGCGCCTGCTCGAAGCGCGGCGGCTGATGCTGATGGACGCGGCCAATGCCGAGACGGCCGCGTTTCAGGTCGGGTATGAAAGTGCATCGCAATTCAGCCGTGAATACGCGCGCATGTTTGGCGCGCCGCCTCGGCGCGATGTCGTTACGTTGAGGGCCGGAACGGTCTGACATTCAGGCAATCTACAGCCAGTCGTGAAAATAGCGATCGACGATCATGTACATGGGGAAGTACCAGTTGTCCCGCATGAACAGCTTGTCGCTCAATTGCCTGGCCGTCAGTTCGGCTTCGGTCGTGATGCCGCCCACGCTGCGTTCCAGCTTTTCCTTGACGCTGGTGAATCCCGATCCTTTCGATGCAGCGGTCGGGCCGGTCATCTGGATCGTGCTCTTGCGAACATCGTTGAAATAAAGCTCGCGTCGCGCGGCGTCGTTCTTGAGCGTCTTGAAGTTGCTCCGCACCATGGCTTTATAGGTCTTCATGCCTTTGCTTCTGAGGTGACATGCGATCACGGAATTGCTGATGGCGGGCGTCTGGCTGCCCACTTTGGTTTCCCACCACGCGGCGGACTCCCAGTCGGTTTGGCTGACGCCGTCCTTCCACGCGTGGTTGACGGCCGAGAATCGCGGATACGACTCGTGGCAAATAATCGATCCAAGCGGACTTGCGCAGGAGACGTCCGTATCGACATACACGCCGCCGTACTGCATAAGGATTTCGATTCTGAGGATGTCGCTGGCCGCACCGAAATTGCCGCCGCGCTCGACCAGTTCCTGTCGATAAATCGGCGCGGTCTTTCCCATGTTGAGATCGCGCTCTACCTCGCGCAGCTTGATGCGGTTGCTCTTGCAAAACGCCATGATGGAGTTGATCTTCTGCACGCGCATGCCCTGCAATGCTTCACCGCGATAGTTCAAATATTGCTCCAGATACTTCATGGTTGCGCGATCGTCGCCGTCCTTTCCCACGCGCTCGGCGACCGTTTTCCATTGATCCACGCTCACGCCCGAGCCGTTGTTGTTCTGCGCCGTATAGTGCGTGGTGGCGGCGCGGCGCCGTTCGCCAGTCAGCAACTGTTTTGCATCGATCCACAGATTGACTTCCCAGTCGGGATTCTTGGTGGGAAAGGTCGCAATGCAGTCTCGATTACGCTGAGGGATGTCGTTACCGATCCAGATGATATGCAGCTTCTTGGGTATGGCTTTCAAGTTGGATTTCCCGATGTCTGTCAGCGGCTGGCGAAGGTGGACGTCAAGATTCGACGTGGCTGATCGACGCCTCTCGTTTACTGACAACACTCAGGGCCTTTGCCCTATTCCAATTGGTGTCGGGCGCATTGGAAATACGTCGCTATCCAGAAGAAACATCGGAAAATGGAATAAAAATTCCATCAAGTAAAATAGTAAAATTATCGTTGCATTGGCGATGATGCTCTTCTATGCTTGTTTCTATCAGCGGCCGGAGTGCCGCGTTCCAGGCAGAAATCAGAAAGCAGAAAGCAGAAGGGAGACAGCCGTGCAAAGCATGCAAGCCGATGCAGTGACGCCTCATGCCGTGGTGGAAGCGCTCTTGCGCGGCCCGGGTGCTGTGCGCATACAAGGCGCGTTCAGCAAGGAGCAAGTTGCGCAGGCGCGCAGCATCGTGATGGCGCATTCGCAGGATCGGGCCCAGACCGTTACGCATTTTCAGGGGCAGGCGGCGCAGGATCAGCGCCTGCATTTACAGCGCCGTGTGTGGAATCTGCTTGCCAAGGGCAGCGTATTTTCAGAAATGGCGGAGCATCCCGCGATTGTCGAGGCCATGCGGCTTTTTCTTGGCGATGACTTCATCATGGGATCGATTGCCGCCAACCGGATTCTCCCGAACGGGCCGGGACAGGAGCCGCACATCGATTATCCGTATTGGGATTTTCATGCGCCGGGCACGTTCCCGGTCGGCATCAACACGAGCTTCCCGCTCAACGCGCAAGTCACTATTCCGCTTGACCCCTTCACGCCGCAGACCGGCGCGACCGCTTTTGTGCCGCATACCCAACACGAGCTACGGTACCCCGGTGACGGCGATGCCTTCTTCGAGCGCTGCGAGCGCATGGAAGCGGAGCCGGGCGATGCGATTGTGTTTTTCGGCGCGACATGGCATTGCGCGATGCCCAATCACAGCGCGCAGGATCGTAGCGCCGTGCTGATCCAGTACCTTCCGAAGTTCGTCAAGCCAATGGAAGACCTGCGCGCGATGGTCGGTGAAGCGTTCGTCAAGAGCGCCAGCCCGACCATGCGTCAATTGCTTGGCTTGAATTTTCCGTATCCGCAAAATCTCGATGCCGTTGCGGTCGCGAAAAACGCCGAAGGCCGCACCAACGCGACGCGGTAGGGAAAAGACCAGCTTTAGCCTTCTGAAAACCTCAGCGCACGCTCCAGGGCGCCCGCGCTGATCGGTTTGTGGAGATAGCCGTCGAACGGTTCCAGATCGTCGTCGCGCAGATCGGTGCGGCCTGTCACCGCGATCACGCATGCGTCGCGTGACGCGCCCTCTTCGCGCACCAGCCGGCAGAGTTCACGGCCGTCTGCATCGGGCAATTCGATGTCGAAGAAAACCACGTCGAAGCTTTGAGCTTGCGTCAACTCCAGAGCGGCGCGGCCGTCGTACGCCACCTGCACCTTGTGTCCCAGGCCCGAGGCAATTTCGCCAAACGCGTCGGCTGAATCTTTATGGTCGTCGATAAAAAGAATGTGCACGATGTCCTCGGCATTTGTGTGGTGTGCTGCTTGGATTTGACGTCCGACAGGCAGGTGAAATGAACGAGATCGCGCGTTCGCACCTATCCATGCAACGACAGTGCCAGGTTGATCGCGCATGGCGGTGGCGCTTGCCCAGCGCGCGTGTGCGGCAGGCGCGGGTCATTATTACAACCGCGATGGCTTCGGTGGGCGATTACTGCATTTCCCCAAAACCAGGCGAGGCAGCCCATTTCGCCCAAAAACGGTTGACAATCGGCGCGTGCGACGCGAGCATGTTTCCGTTGGAAAGTTGACTTCCGCTCCACTCAACGCTGCTCCTCACTTCTCCTGCCCGTGGCCGCCATGAATGAACGCCGAAAACCCGCAGCGGTTTCCAGGTCCAAGAAAACCCCGAGTACCGACGCGCCGCCTGTGCAAAAACCCTATCACCACGGTGGGCTGCCGCGTGCGCTGCTCGCGGCGGCTGAAACCGTGCTGCGAAACGACGGCATCAGCGGCCTGAGCTTGCGATCCATCGCGCGAGAAGCCGGGGTGTCGCACACAGCGCCGCAGCACCATTTCGGCGATACAGCCGGCGTCCTGAGCGAACTCGCGGCCAGCGGCCATCTGCGCCTCACCGAGACCATGTTGAAGCACGCGGACGGCTTGCGGCCGGGGCCGCAACGGCGTCGCGCCATCGCTCGCGGATATGTGAGTTTTGCCGTCGCGAACCCGGATTTGTTCCGGCTCATGTCGCGGGGGGAAATGCTCGACAACACGCGGGCGTCGCTGGTTGAAGCACGGCGCATGTCAGCGTTGGCGCTGGCCGACGTCACAAGCGACGCCGATCAGGCAAGCGAACGGACTTCAGCGTCGGTGAAGCTGGACGCCGCGCGCGCGGTCGCCATGACCGCGGCGTGGGCTTATGTGCACGGCTTGGCCACCTTGCTCATCGATGGACGCCTTAGCGGCATCGCGCTATCGGCTGAAGGGGTGGAAAGCGCCGATGCGCTGGTCGAGGCGACCATCGATCAGATGCGGATCGGGTAGGCGTCGAGCGCTGAAATAGCGCTCGACGCAAAGCTCCAGAAGAACTCAGAAGCTTTCGCTGGTATGGCGTGAACGACCTGCGCGCTTTCGGTTCTATCGACGCGGGCTTTCATATCATCGAACGCGAAGCCGGTGTGAAGGCAAGAATCCCTCCTTCAGGCGGGCTCCTTCAAGCCCCTTCCTCAGCATGGTTTCGGCAACGGCGTTTGCCGGCGACACTAGACCCATCGATCGATAACAACCTTTCCCGGATCAACCGGACCGGTCGATGTGGTTGGCTTGAGTGACGAAAGCACGTACTACGAAAAAAAGAATTCGCGGTCCCGCTTGGGTCTTGTCCGAGTCGGCGTTACATGGCATTTAATAAACTTATTAATCGTGTGTAACACCGGCGATCTATTTTTATCACACCGGGGAAACACCCTGCGAACCTGAGCCTCAACCGCAGGACACAACCTTCTGGAGGTAAACATGAAATCGTCGATCTATGCAGTCCTTATTGTATCGGTGTTGGCCGGGCCGATCACTTCGTTTGCTCAGCAGAACAACGGGCCCATCACCCGCGAGCAAGTGAACAATGAACTCGTCCAGCTTCGCGACGCGGGGTACACCGGTAGTGCAAGCGACACGACCTATCCTGCGGACCTGCAAGCCGCGCTTGCACGCGTGGCCGAAAAGAACCAAGCGCAGGCGCAGACTCCGCAAGACAGCGAGTACGGCACATCGTCAAGCGGATCATCGCAGGCGGGACGTCCGCAGGCATCGATCGATACCCAGTCGATCTACAAAGGCCAATAATGCCGTGTGGAGCGTCAGGCTGGCTTCTTAAGCCTGGCGCTCCACAGCGCCCTTTGGTTCACGCCCATGTCTCGACCGTTGCGAAGTAGTCCTTGAGCGTCGACGGTACGTAAGGGCCGGGTGCGCCCACCGGATCGCCGAGCACAGATGTTCCGGCGAGCCTGTCGCGAATCGAGCGATGTGCGCCGAGCGGCAAGGACGTCAAAAAGTCGCGCGGACCATGTGGAAGGCCAACGAACACGCCGCTCGCCCACGGTTGATGAGCCACGCCGAGCGCGCTGGGCGACATCGGCAGGAAGGGGTTCTGGAAGATGATGCCATTGTCGATTTCGGCCAGGCTGCTGGTCATCCAGGCGAGCGCGCCATCGGACAAACCGCTCTCGTTGTTGGCCGAGGGATAACCGCCGCCGACGTCGGAGTGCGCTCCGGGGAAGAGGACTTGCGTGATGTTGGCGCGTTCGTCCCATAGCGTTGGCGTAAAGTCGCCGCGCTGCTCGTCCACGCTGATTGCGTGGAAGCCGTACAGCACGGCGGGACTCAGCGCCGTATCGGCGAAGCGGAAAACGTCGACGCGTTGGTCGTTTGACTCCACGTAGAGCGGTATGCCCATGGATCCGACCGTGTCCCATACGCCTATAGCCTGAATCTTGATGCCTGAAATAAGGTCCTTTGGATCGATGGGCGGGGAGAGCGTCAGGAAGCTCGTCACCTCCCGGAACAGCGAAACGACGGACGTATTCCACGTTTTTGAAATGGCTGTAGCCCGGTTCGCGCGATGCGCACGCCACGCGGCAACGCCATTGCGATACCCGACGAGCGGATCGCTCAGATCGAGCGTCTTTGCATTGAGCAGGCCCTGGTCGACGATGAGTCCGCCAAGCGCCCGCGCGGTGTAAGACCCGCGACTAAAGCCAATAATAAATATGCGATCCCCCTCTTCGTAATTTCGCGAGATGAATGTATAACCGCGAACAATCCGCGCAATCAACCCCCAGCCGAAGACCCCGCCGAGCATCTTGATGATGGCATTGTTCGAGTCGCCCACGCCGTGCAGATACTTGGCTACTTGCAGGCATTGACCGCCGGCGGTCAGCGACGATTCCTGTTCGGTCGCATAGACCACGGCGCCCGAATGGGGATCGCTGGCGAGATTCAGGAACAGCTTCCATACGTTCGTGGTCTTGGGCGTGTCGTCGTCTTCGCCGGAGTTCGGTCCGTTCCAGGTGCCGTCGGCGCAGAACACTATATTCTTTGGCATGACGATCCTTCTAGTTGAGTGAGCGGTTTTGTGGGGTCAGGGCAGGGCGTCACCCGTGGAGTATCCGGATTTGAGGGCATCGCCCGCAGTGCTGCCCGATACCGCCGTGCCATCGAGCTTGGGCTGTGCCTCGGTTGTCTTGAAGCCTATGTAAGTCGCGCCGCTGATGCCCAGCAGCAAAAGCGTATTGATATCGAAGTGCGGCATGGTGCAGGTGGTGAACACCTGATTGAGAAACATCAGGCCGACTACGGTCGTAAACACAAGCATCTGCAAGCGATGCACGGCGACGCCGCTCTCATCGCTCGTCAGGTCCTTGAAGAAGTGCGGAGTCGTAGAAGGGAATTGCGTGCGCCGCGACAGGTCCACGCCTCGTGCGCTGACACCCAGCACGCTGTAGATACCCATCAGAACCAGCGGCTGCGCCGATAACGGCGGCACGCCTCCAAGCGCCAGCCACTCGAACACGTAGGACACCACGATAATCGCCGTCCACCATGCCATCTGTGTTCGCGCAAGGCTGAACGTGCGGTTCTGGAACGGCACCGTGGTTTCGGCGCCCACGTCCCGCAGCAAGGCCGTGCTCGCGCCAAGGTAGATAAAGAGCGCGACCGTCGCGATAGCCACGGCAGCGGCCACCGCAATGCGCCACCCGCGCGACCACTCGAACAGAAGCGTTGTGCCGGGGCCGGCGACAATTTTTCCGTCGGCGTCCGCGACACTCACCTGCAACTCGCGCATCAGCGCGGAGCCATTGCCCAGCCACGGAAAGCCAGTCAACCGATGCCATGCCGCAGTATTTTCGGGCGGCGGCGCATCGGTTGTCCTGCCGAGCAAGAAGGACACGGCGCGAGGGTCTGCCGCGCATCCCTGCGCGGTGATTCCGGTGTTGTCGCCATCGACGATCAATGTGTACTGCCGGACGACCGATGACGCGGGGCAATCCCCCGCGATGGGAACGCGGATGACATCGCCCAATGAGCCGTGGATGACCGTGGGCGCCTGGGGCTGCGCATGTGCGCTGGCGCAGAGCAGTATCGATGCAAGCACCGCCAGTGCGCCGTGAAAAAGTCGCTTCATATAGCCTCCGGCATTGCGGCCGCGGCCGCTCAAATGGCGTGTGCTGCGCCAGCTTCAGGCACGGCAACAATGGCGGGCTGCGGCGAAACCCGCTCGAGGAACAGGCTGCGTTCGGCGTTCCTGCGTTTCAGCAGTCCTGGCAACGCCTGGCCGTTTGCATGACACCAGCGAAGAAACTGATCCGCGGCGCCGGCAAAGTTTCCTGCGTTGAGCAGTTTCAGCAAGGTAGACGAACGAAGATTTGCGATGCCGAGGTTGAACGCGAAACTGGTCAGGGCACCATACTGATTGTCGTTGAGCGGGACGATGACCGATGCAAGGACGCCCGCGCCCGCTTGCATGAGGTCGCTTTCAAGGAGCGTTTCTGCTTGCGCGACGGTGATGCCATTGGGGTAGAGCGCCTTGACTTCGGCAAGTGCTGCATTGCCGCGCAGAAAATGGCCTCCGCTTTCAATCGCGTGGCCCCAGCCGATCGTCCAGATGCCCACCGGGTCGAGATATGGACGAATCGTCCCGGTGCCATCGCCGAATCCCGGGATGCCTTCATATAGCTTCACAAGGTTCACAGCGGCTTCGCATACGGCGCGAGGGGTCATGACGTCCTCCTTACTGTGCTCGAGGCGGCCCCGGGCACATGACATTCATGCGTCCTGACGCGCCATACGAAGGACGAACGAGTGAGTTCCCTTTTGGAAAGGAACCTGTGCCGAGCATTCGCGAAACGCTCTCAACGTTCGCCAGGCCACATAACTCACCACGCCTCCCGCGCGGCTCATCGGAATTTGAAATTGCAGACCTTTTGAATCGTCTTCGATGAACAGCACGCGAACTCACATTTCACGCGGAATGGCTCGTCCCGGCATTCGCTCCGCCTAAAAAAATCGAGGCAACGGATGACGTCATCGGACCAGAGCAACCATCATCACCCCGGCACGTTCGACGAACTCATCTTCCGCCGCGAACTGAATGAAGTGCATCTGCTGCTCGACTTCATTTCCGGCCGGCCGGATTCGCATATATGGGATCTCGATGGCAAAGTCCCGCGCTCGCCGACGGATACGCCGCCTCCGGGAGAAAAACCGGCCGTTGCCGAACGCAATCACACGCTTGATGCGTTCGAGACCATCAAGTGGGTCTGCAAGCTGCGCTATCCGCCAACATCGCCTTCAACCGACAAGGCCTACGACGCCACCTTGCTGTTTTATGTGAAGGACCGGTTGAACAGCCTTGCATATCCGGCAACGGGATTGACCATTGCATACACCTATATTTTCGTAGAGGAGCAACGGCCCATCCAGGGGATGCACGACCCTGACCGTGAAACGCAGACACGCGCGTCGGTTGCGCGCGAGGCTTATCCGGGACTCGTTGGAAGCGCTCGCCGGTTTCGCTGGATCCATAAATTCAATACGGTGATTGGTGTATGCGTGACTGTCTTTGCCGCTTTGCTGCTGTGGCTCGTCACATATGGCGTGCAGATCACGGCACGCTTCGAGGCGGACGGCCGGGCCGCGGCGGATATCACGCAGCAGATCTACGCGGAAGTCGACAAGGACAACGCCGCCGGCTCCGCTGACGGCAGAATAATCACGAGCCGCAAGACGGTGCCCGAGCGTTGCGATGCATCGGGAATAGATGCCCAGACCAACGCGGTCCGGCTGCTATGCAACGACTGGTCTTATATGCAGGCGCGCTACGACATGTCGATTGCAGATGCCGCGACGTTCGCCAACAGCTTCCCTTCCAGCGCCCTCATGCTGGTGTTTCCAACCGCGGTCGGCAGGGGCGAGTGGACAAGTCCGTCAGCGCGTCCTGGGGCGCCGCGCGAGGACAAGGCGCGCCAGGAAGCTATTCAGTCGATCACACTGGTTTTATCCACTTATGCAAGCTATGTCCTGCCGATCCTCTTTGCGCTGGTCGGCACCATTGCTTCGCTGCTGCGCGATATAGGCAACAAGATCACGGACAACCTGCTCGCGCCAAGAGACGAGACGCTTGCGTTGATGCGCGTGCCGCTTGGGCTGATGGCGGGCGTGGCGGTGGGCTTGTTCTTCAGCCCGTCGGCGACCGCAACGCAAATTAGCGCCGGCGCAGGCGTGCTGACGCTCAGTGCTTCAGGCCTTGCGTTTATTGCCGGTTATGCCGCCGACGGATTTTTCCGCATGCTCGATACGCTGACAACGCGGGTCTTCAATTTGAACATACAGGAGCGGCGCCGCGACCCGAAGTGAAGGCAAGCGTGTTCTGTTTCATCACAGTGTCCGGCGCAAGTGTTCCGAAACGGAGCAATGGAACAACAGGAGCGATAGGCTCAAACGCTCGCACGCCTTGTATACATTCGCCTCAGGTTCGTTGGCATGCATCTCGCGTGCAGATTTCCACCGGCCAGGGCAATGTTCGCCGGGACGGTCACACTCACCGACACGCAAGGAGCACGCACATGAATCACGCTGAGATGCAGTTCCTGAACACCGATTTCCCGTACAAAAAGCAGTATGGCAATTACATCGGTGGAAAATGGGTTGAGCCCGTAGGCGGTGAATACTTCGACAACATCTCGCCGATCACAGGCGAAGCGTTCACGTCCATTCCCCGTTCGCGCGAAGCCGATATCGAGCAGGCGCTCGATGCGGCGCACAAGGCCAAAATCGCATGGGGCAAGACCTCGGCCACGGACCGCGCCAACATTCTGAACAAGATCGCCGACCGCATGGAGGCGAACCTGACGCGCATTGCGGTGGCCGAGACTATCGATAACGGCAAGCCGCTGCGTGAAACCATGGCTGCGGATATCCCGCTCGCCATCGATCATTTCCGCTATTTCGCCGGCGCCGTTCGTGCGCAGGAGGGCTCGATTTCGCAGATCGACAACGACACGGTCGCTTATCATTTTCACGAGCCGCTTGGCGTGGTCGGCCAGATCATTCCGTGGAATTTCCCGATCCTGATGGCGGTATGGAAGCTTGCCCCCGCCCTTGCCGCCGGCAATTGCGTGGTTCTCAAGCCTGCGGAGCAGACGCCCGCATCCATTCTGGTGTTGCTTGAATTGATCGAGGACCTGCTGCCGGCCGGCGTGCTGAATGTGGTCAATGGTTTTGGACTGGAGGCGGGCAAGCCGCTTGCGTCGAACAAGCGCATTTCGAAGATCGCGTTCACCGGCGAGACCACGACTGGCCGCCTGATCATGCAGTACGCAAGCCAGAACCTGATTCCGGTGACGCTCGAACTCGGCGGCAAGAGCCCGAACATTTTCTTTGCCGACGTGATGAACGCGGATGACAGTTTCTTCGACAAGGCGCTCGAAGGCTTTGCCATGTTCGCGCTGAACCAGGGCGAAGTCTGTACCTGTCCGTCGCGCGTGCTGATTGAAGAAAGCATTTACGACAAGTTCATCGAGCGCGCGCTCAAGCGCGTGGCCGCGATCAGCCAGGGTCATCCGCTTGATTCGAAGACGATGATCGGCGCGCAAGCCTCGCAGGAACAGCTCGAAAAAATCCTGTCGTATATCGATCTCGGCAAGCAGGAGGGCGCCGAATGCCTGATCGGTGGAGAGCGCAATGCGCTGGATGGCGAATTGAAGAATGGTTACTACATCAAGCCGACCGTCTTCAAAGGCCACAACAAGATGCGCATTTTCCAGGAGGAAATCTTCGGGCCGGTGGTGTCGGTGACAACCTTCAAGGACGAAGCGCAAGCGCTCGAGATTGCCAACGACACGCTCTACGGTCTCGGCGCGGGCGTATGGACACGTGATGGCACGCGGGCGTACAGATTCGGCCGCGACATCCAGGCAGGCCGTGTATGGACCAATTGCTATCACGCTTATCCTGCGCACGCCGCGTTCGGCGGTTACAAGCAATCGGGCATTGGCCGCGAGAATCACAAGATGATGCTCGACCACTATCAGCAGACGAAAAACCTGCTGGTCAGCTACAGCGACAAACCGCTCGGCTTCTTCTAAACCGGGTAGTCTGACGGCGAGCCGCTTGCGCATGTGCAGCGCGGCTTGCCCCTCGCACTTTTAAGTGGAAACCCTGATGAGCCACGATGAAGTTTCACGCGTGACCGCCACGCCCGCGGCAATCGAACTGATCGAAAAGCTCAAGGCTGAACACGGGCAGATATTGTTTCATCAATCTGGCGGTTGCTGCGACGGCAGCGCGCCCATGTGCTTTCCAGTTGCAGAGTTTATGGTCGGTTCGTCCGACGTAAAGCTCGGCGAGATTGGCGGCGTGCCGTTCTACATGAGCGATTCGCAATTCGAGTACTGGCAGCACACGCAATTGATCATTGATTGCGTACCGGGCAACGGCGGCATGTTTTCGCTGGAACGCCCAAGCGGTCTGCGTTTTCTCACGCGCTCGCGCCTATTCGACGACAACGAATCCGCATGGCTCGACGAACATCCGGTCGAGCATGTAACAGGTTGAAGCCGGGAAAGACGCCGTTGGTAGTGGTACATTGTCTCGATCGACCACGCAACGGACGGAGCTTGCCACCGCCTCCCTCCGCGAACGTTGGCGGAGGAGACAATGGCTATGGACCCGCTTTCTTCAGGCCGGGTAAATGCGTTGAGCGGATTGAGCGGTTCGAACCGTATCGAAGTGCTCGACGTCATCAGGCAATCGCACGAAAGGTCCCGCGGTTTCGGCCTCTCGGAAACCATGCGTCCTGACTACAGCGTGCTCGGCGAACCCGACTTGCTGCTCAAGCGCGAACAGAACCGCGCGCTGTGCACGCATGCGCTACCGGTGATCGAAACGCTCTACGGGCAGATTGCAAATACCCACAGCATGGTCGTGCTGACCGATTCACAAGGCCTGATCCTTCATTCGCTGGGTGACGACGATTTCCTGGCGCGCGCGGATCGCGTGGCGTTGCGTCCGGGCGCCTTGTGGAGCGAACAGCGGCAGGGCACCAACGCCGTGGGCACCGCCATAGCCGCCGGCGAGCCCACCATGATCCTCGGCGACCAGCATTATCTGCGCGCCAATCAGTTCCTCGCCTGCTCCAGCGTGCCAATACTCGATCCTTTCGGCGAATTGTTGGGCGTGCTCGACGTATCCGGCGATTGCCGCGGCCATAGCCGCCACACCATGGCGCTTGCCAAGATGTCGGCGCAGATGATCGAGAACCATTTGTTCACGAGCGCGTTTCCCGAAGCCTTGCGCATTCATTTTCACGGGCGTCCCGAGTTTATCGGCACGTTGATGGAAGGCATCGCCGCGTTTCGGGCCGATGGCCGGTTTCTCTCCGCGAATCGCAGTGCGCAGTTTCAGTTTGGCTTGCCGCTTGCGTCGCTCAAGGCGCATGGCTTGTCGTCGCTGTTCAATGTTTCCTGCGGCGAGCTGGTTGATCTCATGCGCCACGGTATGGTCACGCCGAGCGACCGGCTGATTTCATTGCGCTTGCCAAGCGGCGTGAATGTTTTCGCGAGCGTGGACTTCAGGCGCTCCACGTCGGTCGCATTCGGCACGGACGCAAGCGAGATCACGGACGTTACCGCACGAAAACGCACGCCGGAGCCTCAAGCCAGGTTGTCCGGCCTGCGCTATCTGCTCACTGGCGACCCGCAAGTGGCGGCGCTCGTCGAACGCGTGCGCAAGGTCATGGGCAAGAACATTCCGATCCTGATCGGCGGCGAGACGGGGACGGGCAAAGATGTACTCGCGAGCGCGGTGCACAGGGATTCGCCGCGCAGCGACGGACCGTTCGTCGCGGTGAATTGCGCGTCCATTCCCGATACATTGATCGAGTCCGAATTATTCGGTTACGAAGAGGGCGCGTTCACGGGTGCATCGAAGCGAGGGGCGCGCGGCAAGATCCTGCAGGCCGATGGCGGCACGTTGTTCCTAGACGAAATAGGCGATATGCCGCTCGCCCTGCAAAGCCGCTTGTTGCGCGTACTGCAGGACCATACGGTGACGCCGCTGGGCAGCGCGCGTTGCGTGCCGGTCGACTTCGCATTGATTTGCGCGACCAACCGAAACTTGCGTGAACGCGTGAGCAGCGGCGAGTTTCGCGAGGACCTCTACTACCGCATCAACGGTTTGCTCGTGACCTTGCCGCCGCTGCGGCAACGCACGGATCTTTCGGTGACGGTTGAAAAGATCCTGAGGGCCGAGCGCGCGAACGGGCCTGCTATCAGGGTTTCACCGGAGGTTCTCGGCGCTTTCACGCAACACGCGTGGCCGGGAAATTTTCGCCAGCTTGCCAACGTGCTGAAGACCGCCTGCGCAATGCTCGATGACGACGAGACCACGATCCGGCTCAACCATCTTCCGGAAGATTTTCTGGAGTATCAAGGCGTGGCGTTGCAGCCGGTCTTGAAAGAGAACATACGTCTGGACCATCTTGCACTGACCGCCGTCTCTGCTGCGCTCGACAAGCACGGCGGCAATGTATCGGCCGCCGCGCGCATGCTTGGTGTGTCGCGCAATACGCTGTACCGGAAGATGGCGGCGCTTGGGCAATCACGTCGCCGCTGATCGACGCCGTTTGAGACAAACGTCTCATTCGCGAGGATGGTGCACTGCGGTGTGATCTCCCGGAACACGCGTGATAAAACGTCACCATGCCAGGATGTTTCAGTGAACGTTCGCGCACAGCCGAATCCGCCGGAGACTCTTCATGCCGTATGTTTCGCAGACCAGACATATTGATCGCGTACGCAGCGTGATTGAAGGCCGCGTGGGCAGTCGGGATGCGAACGCCGATTCGGTCAGGCTTGCTTCGTCGTACAGGCGGTCGCTCGAGCAATATCATCTCGATCCGGGCGCGACCATGGGTCCGCGCATTCTGACCGTCCCCGAATTACGCAATATCCAGCAGCGCGAGGAAACCGTGCTGCGCGCGTCCGGGCAATGTTTGTCCCGGTTGCACGAGACTGTTCGCGAGGCGGATTACTGTGTGATGCTGACCGACGCGCAAGGCGTCACGATCGATTACCGGGTCGATCGCGACCGGCGTCACGAGTTCAAGCGCGCGGGGCTTTATCCCGGCTCATGCTGGTCCGAACGCGAAGAGGGCACGTGCGGCGTTGCGTCGGTGCTGCTCGATGCCGAACCGATCACCGTGCACAGGATCGATCATTTTCGCGCGGCGTTCACCACGCTCACGTGCAGTGCGTCGCCCATCTTCGGCGTGCAGGGAGAGTTGATCGGCGTGCTGGATGCATCGGCAGTGCGCTCGCCGGAAGAGCGCGAAAGCCAGCGGCTCGTGAACCACATCGTGCGTCAGAGCGCGGTGTTGATCGAGGACGGTTTCTTTTTGAATGCGACCACGCAGTGCTGGGTGTTGCTTGCGCATCGCAGCCGCCATTATGTTGAAGCCCAACCCGAAATCCTTATCGCCTTCGACGCACGCGGTTTCGCCGTCGCCGCAAACCGGCGCGCGAAGGAGTGCGTCCCTGGACTCAATCAGTTGCCGCGCCATGTCGGCGAGCTTTTCGATATCCGCGCGGAACGGCTGCTCGATGCACGTCCAGGGCGCGACTTCATCTCATTCAGATTGATCGCGTCCGGCGCTGCGCTGCATGCACGCGTGAGGCAGCCTGTTGCGCGCGCTGCGACGAGCACGCCGACGCCGCAGGTAAAGGAGGGGGCGCAGCTTGCGTTGTCGGAAAACGAAGTGCTGGAGCGCAACCGCATCACCGCCGCGATGACCGAAGCCAAGTGGCGGCCACTCATTGCCGCGCAAGCGTTAGGTATTTCGCGGGCGACGCTTTATAGACGTATTGCGAAGTTGGGAATCGTAGCGCCTCACCGGCGCTAGCTTGAACAGCACCTTTTCCAGCGGGCAAAGAACCCGCGTTATTCAACCGATATTTAGTGATCCATATCTAACGGAGGAGCGACCATGCCTGAAACCAATCCGAACCAGACTATCTCCCAGATCCTGGAGGCGTTCGAAGCCGCGCTGAGAAGTGGTGACGCAAGCGCTGCCGCTGCGCTATTCCAACCCGACGGCTACTGGCGCGACCTTGTCGCGTTCACCTGGAACATCAAGACCATGGAAGGACGGGAGCCGATCGCCGCCATGCTCGATGCGCAGTTGAACGCCGTCAAGCCCTCGAAGCTGAAAATCGCGGACGGCGAAACGGCGACCGAATCCGACGGTGTGACGCAAGCCTGGATCACGTTCGAAACCGGCGTCGCACGCGGGACAGGTTTCATCCGCGTAAGGGACGGCCTGATCTGGACGCTGCTCACCACCATGACCGAACTCAAGGGTCATGAAGAGCCGAAAGGTCGGAAGCGGCCGATGGGTGCCGAACACGGTGCGCGCACCGACCGCACGAGCTGGACGGAAAAGCGTGCGGCCGAACAGGAAACGCTGGGCTATGAGAGGCAGCCGTACTGCCTGATCGTGGGGGGCGGACAGGGCGGCATTGCGCTTGGCGCGCGGATGCGCCAACTGGGTGTGCCGACCATCATCGTGGACAAGAACGAAAAGCCCGGCGACGCGTGGCGGGCCCGCTACAAGACGCTGTGCCTGCATGATCCGGTCTGGTACGACCACATGCCGTACCTGCCGTTTCCCGACAACTGGCCTGTGTTTTCGCCGAAAGACAAGATTGGCGACTGGCTGGAGATGTACACGAAAGTGATGGAGCTGAACTACTGGGGGGCGACAACGTGCAAGTCGGCACGCTACGACGAATCGGCCGGCGAGTGGATCGTGGAAGTCGAGCGCAACGGCGAGAACGTGACGCTCCGGCCGAAACAGCTTGTGCTCGCCACTGGCATGTCGGGCAAGGCCAACGTGCCCCGGTTCAAGGGCATGGATGTATTCAAGGGCGAGCAGCATCACTCGTCGCAACATCCGGGGCCTGACGCGTACAAGGGGAAGAAGGTCGTTGTGATCGGCGCGAACAATTCATCGCACGATATCTGCGCGGCGCTGTGGGAAGCCGGCGTGGATGTGACCATGGTGCAGCGTTCGTCCACGCATATTGTGAAGTCGGATTCGCTGATGGAACTCGCGCTCGGCGATCTCTACTCGGAACGCGCCGTGGCCTCCGGCATGACGACAATGAAAGCCGATCTGACGTTTGCATCGATTCCGTACAAGATCCTGCATGAGTTCCAGATTCCGGTCTACGACGCCATCAAGAAGCGTGACGCCGAGTTCTACGAGCGCCTGGAGAAGCGAGGCTTCATGCTCGATTTCGGCGACGATGGCTCGGGCCTGTTCATGAAATACCTGCGGCGCGGTTCGGGCTATTACATCGACGTGGGCGCGTCGGATCTTGTCGCGGACGGCAAGATCAAGCTGAAGAGCGGTGTCGACGTGGTCGAGCTGAAGGAGCATTCGGTCGTGCTCAGCGACGGCAGCGAACTCGAGGCGGATCTCGTCGTCTACGCAACCGGTTATGGTTCGATGAACGGCTGGGCCGCGGATCTGATCTCGCGCGAAGTGGCGGACAAGGTCGGCAAGGTGTGGGGACTGGGTTCGAACACGACCAAGGATCCGGGACCGTGGGAAGGCGAGCAGCGCAACATGTGGAAACCCACGCAACAACAGGCGTTGTGGTTTCATGGCGGCAACCTGCATCAGTCGCGGCATTACTCGCAGTATCTCTCGCTGCAACTGAAGGCGCGCATGGAAGGCATTGAAACGCCGGTGTACGGCTTGCAGGAAGTGCACCACCTGTCGTGATGTTTGCTCGCGCGCGATGCGGGAGAACGGGCATCGCGCGCGAATTCAACCATCAAAGAGCTTGCCGGTACATCATGAACCCCGGCTTATCGGCGACCTTGTCGTAGAGCTGCATTGCCGTGGCGTTGGTTTCGTGGGTATGCCAATAGACGCGCTCCGAACCCGCGCTTTTCGCGCATGCATACACCCCGTTGATCAGCTTGCGGCCCACGCCGTGTCCTCTCGCGGCCTCCGCAGTGAACAAATCCTGCAGATAGCAAATAGGACCGAGCAGGGTCGTGCTGCGATGATAGATGAAATGCACGAGACCGGTCAGCTTGCCATCTTGCTCGGCGACCAATGCGTGCACGGGTTCGTTGACATCGAAAAATCGCGCCCACGTCGAGTCCGTGATGTCCTGCGGCAGCGCGGTGTCTTTGGTGCGCCCGTAGAACGCGTTATAACCGTCCCAGAGACGCTTCCATGGCGCGTAGTCGGCTTCCTCGACCGGTCTTATTTGTACGGTACCAGTCATGAACATGTCTTCGATTCAGCGCGCGTTGGCAGTAGAAAGGCGTTCGGTTTGCGCACCGCCCGCATCGAAATTCTTCGGATCGAGCCAGCGCTCGTAGCTTGCCTTGAGCGCCGGCCATTCGGAATCGAGGATCGAGAACCACGCGGTATCGCGGTTGCGTCCCCGGTACACCACGGCCTGGCGAAAGATGCCTTCGAAAGTAAAGCCGAAGCGCTTGGCCGCGGCGCGCGAGGGTGCATTGAGCGAATCGCATTTCCACTCGAAGCGCCGGTTGTCAAGGTCATCGAAGACATGGCGCATCAGCAGGAAAATTGCCTCCGTCGCAATGCGGGTTTTTTTCAGCAGCGGCGAGAAAGCGATAAAACCCACCTCGATCACGCCGTTCGCCGGGTCAATGCGCATCAGCGCGAGCGTGCCGAGCGCCTTGCCGCTCGCTGCATCGATCACGGCGAAGTGCAACGGGTCGGACGTCGACGCGAGCTTTTCCAGATGTGCCCGGTAAGCTTCCAGCGTGCTGAACGGTCCTGTTGCCAGATACGTCCAGTCGCGCGCATCCGTGGCCGAGTTGTAGGCGTCGGCCAGATCGTGGAGATGCGTGGCCGGATCAACGGGAACCAGACGGCAATAGCGCCCTTCGTGCGCGACGCGTGCCGGCGCACGGGCGCCTTGCCAGTTTGGAAGCGGTGCGCCAATGGGCTGTGCAAATTCGTTCTGAAACGTGCTCAATCGATTCTCCGTTCAGGTGATTGATTCGTGATGGTTCTCGACTCTGGTATAAGAATAAAATGTCGATGGCGCCATTGATAGACCCAATAACCCTGTTTTATTTAGAGCCACGTTTCTCGCGCGTGCTTCCACGATCCGCCAGTGCATGGACCTTGCCTTACTCTTTTCAACTTTCGCCGAACGCCTGAATGGCCGGAAGATCACGCAACAACGCATGCTTTACGAAGCGTTGCGCGACGCCATTCTGGACGGCCTGCTTCCGGCAGCCACGCGCTTGCCCGCGACGCGCGTGCTTGCGAGCGAACTTCGCATTGCGCGCAACTCGGCCATGTTCGCCTATGAGCAGCTCGCGGAGGAAGGGTTCTTGCACGTCAGCCGGCAGGGTTCCGTGGTGGCTCCGGTCGGCACGCAAATGCGAACGCAATCGAAACCGCCCACGAGGAAACCTCATCCGGCGCAACTCTCGCGGCGTATCGACGGCTTGAGGCGCGAATCGCAGGCCAGTCCCATCGCGGTATCGTTTCGTCCGGGCCTGCCAGCCCTCGACGAATTCCCCATGACGCAGTGGCGCGCCGCCATCGCCCGCGCATGGCGAAAGCTCGCCGCAACGGATCTGGGCTACGCGAACAGTGCCGGCACGCCCGAACTCCGGCAGGCGCTGGTCGATTACCTGAAGGTTTCGCGAGGCGTGCGCTGCGACATCGATCAGGTCTTTATCACCGACGGCACGCAGACAAGCCTCGACTTTTGCGCACGCATCCTGGCCGACGCCGGCGACCGCGTGTGGGTGGAAGATCCCGGCTATGCGGGTGCACGCGCGGCGTTCAAGGGAGCGAACCTGTCGCTCGTGTCCATCCCGGTCGACGCAGACGGCATGGCGCCCGCAGCTTCGCACTGGGCGCACTCTCCGCCCAAGCTGATCTATGTGACGCCGTCGCATCAGTATCCGCTTGGGAGCGTGCTGAGCATCGAGCGGCGCATGCAGATCATCGCGGACGCACGCGCGCATCGTGCATGGGTGATCGAGGACGACTACGACAGCGAGTTCCGCCACACGGGTTCGCCGTTCGCGGCCATGCAGGGACTGGCGGTCGACACACCCGTGATCTATCTGGGCACCTTCAGCAAGACCATGTTTCCCGCGCTGAGGATTGGTTTCATGGTTGTGCCGCCGGGACTCTCCCGCGAGTTCGCGCGCACGCTCGGGGAGATATCGCGGCAGGGCCGTACAGCCGATCAACTGGCGCTCGCGGATTTCATGCGAAGCGGCGCATATACGCGGCACCTGCGGCGCATGCGCGGGCTGTACGCGCGCAGGCGCGTAGCGTTGCAGGCCGCACTTGACCACCATTTCGGCGACTTGCTGACGGTATCGGGCGGGGCGGGCGGCATGCATCTGACAGCCCGGCTGAACGTGCCCTTGCGTGATATGGACGTATGCAATGCAGCGCGCTCGGAAGGGCTATGGGCGGTCCCGGTCAGTGAATTTTGCCTGGCCGGCGCGAACGCCGAAGCCTATAACGGACTGGTATTGGGTTATGCAAGCGTGCCTGTGACCGAGGCGGACGCCGCCGTCGAAAAACTCGCGCGGATCGTAAGATCGATGCTGCCGTGAATGCGCCGAGCGCGCTGATCAATCATCAACGAACCAAACATGCCCGAACCGCTGATTCCCGCCACCGTTGCGTTCCGCCCGAACGGGTCGCCTTATTCGCCGCTATACGGCGACATTTATCACAGCGTCGTGGGCAGCGTCGCGCAGGCGCAATACGTATTCTTGCAAGGTAACTGCTTGCCGGAACGATGGCAGCGCCGCCCGGATTTCACTGTGCTGGAAACCGGCTTTGGCATGGGCATCAATTTCCTGACGACGTGGGCTGCATGGCGTGCGGATCCGTCGCGCAGCGATCGTCTGCATTTCGTATCGGTCGAAAAACATCCGTTCTGCGCCAGCGATCTCCGTCTCACGCATGCGGCGACTATCGACGACGCAGCCGTCGCGGCGCTTTCGCCAACGCTTGCCGATGCGTGGCCGGACCTCACGCCCGGCATCCATACGCTCGCCTTCGATGACAACCGTGTCACCCTGACGCTGATTTTCGGCGATGCGGTCTCGGTCTTGCCCACGTTGCAGCTTCGCACCGATGCGTTTTATCTCGACGGTTTTGCGCCGGCCCGGAATCCCGAACTCTGGACGCCGGCCTTGTTTGAGTCGCTCGGCCGTCTTGCGAGCGAAGGTGCAACGTTCTCCACGTATACGAGCGCGGGCGAAGTCAAACGCGCACTGCTGCACGCGGGCTTCGAATATAAAAAAGTGCCGGGCTTTGGTTGGAAACGCGCAATGCTGATCGGGCAATATTTACCGCAATAAGCCCTGCTCAATATAGTAAAAATTGCCGATCAAGACGGGTTTGTCCTTGATGAAATACGTCTGAAAGGCCGCGTGCTCATCATCACCGACAGTACGCTTTGGAGACTGTATTATCTGCGCCTGCGTGCGCGGCGGCTTTGTCGGCGGCTTTGTCATAAGGCACCGCGCACGCTTCCGAATGGCATGTATGGCGTCCTTCGAGGCGCTCAATCAATAACAGGGATAAAGCAATGCCCGATCATCGCGCTGTCGATCAAAACAGCTTCCGCCGCATTATCCGGCGCAATATCGCCTTGCCTATTGGCGCCGGGATCGCGACTGCGGTCGTGTTTGTCGCGCTGTTGTTTTATCTGCTGTCCGCCATGAACTGGCTGGAGCATTCGGAGCGTGTCATTGGCGACAGCAACGACCTGATCAAGCTCGCGGTCGATCGCGAGTCGGGGCAGCGCGGCTACCTGCTCACGGGCGATGACAGCTTTCTCGCGCCGTACCAACTGGGCAAGGCGAGCTTTAACGCAAAGCTCTCGACGCTGATGGATTTGGTCAGCGATAACCCGCCGCAAGTCGAACGCCTGAAGCGCATCGAAGCGTTGCAGGCGCAATGGGATCGCTTCGCCGAACAGACGATCGCAATGCGCCGGGCGAATCAGGATGTCGTGGAGATTTTGCGCAGCGGGCGCGGCAAACTTGAATTCGACGAGACGCGCCGCGAGTTCAAGGACTTCCTGGACGTGGAGCTGAACCTGCGCTGGGAACGCGCGGCGACTGCCCGGCAGGTCACGACAACGGCTGTCGCCATTTTCCTCGCAATCAGTTTGTCGTTGAGCGCATTGCTTGCCATCTTCGGCCGCCGTGAGTTGATGAAGCTGTCCGAGACCTACGATAGCGCGCTGACAGCCCAGGCCGAACACAACGAAGTCCTGCATCAGCAGGCGTGGCTGCGAACCGGGCAGAGCCAGCTTGCGGAGAGCCTCGTCGGACAGCAGGCGTTGCCGCGCCTTGGCCGCGCCATGCTCGACTTCCTTGCGCAATATCTTGGTGTGGTGGTGGCGGCGCTTTACGTTCGCGACGAGAGCGGCCGGTTGCGCCGCGTCGCCGCGTATGGTTTCAGCCGCGAGAACGAGGCACGCGAACAAAGCTTCGAGGACGCCGAGACGCTCGTCGGTCAGGTGGCCGCGCGGCGTCGCCTGATCGAACTCGACGATATCCCCGACAACTATCTGAAGGTCACTTCGGGTCTTGGAACCAGCCCGCCGAAGAGCATTGTCATGACGCCCATCGACAACGACGGCGCCGTGAACGGTGTGATCGAACTTGGCTTCATGCAGCCGGCGGCGGCTCGGGACATCGACTTCCTGAAGCTGATATCGGCGAGCGTGGGCGCGTCGGTGGAAGCGGCGTTGTATCGTGAGCGCCTGCAGGACGTGCTCGCGGAAACGCAGCAATTGAATGAGGAGTTGCAGGTTCAGCAGGAGGAATTGCGATCCGCCAATGAGGAACTGGAAGAGCAGACGGCCGCGCTGGAAGAGTCGCAATCCAATCTGAACAATCAGAAGGCCGAGCTTGAAACCATCAATGAGCAGCTCACGTATCAGGCATTGACGCTCGATGAGAAGAACGAGGCGCTCAACAAGGCGCAGACGGAACTCGAAGAGCGCGCCGACGACTTGCAGCGCGCGAGCCGCTACAAATCCGAGTTCCTGGCGAACATGTCGCACGAGTTGCGCACGCCGTTGAACAGCTCCTTGATTCTCGCGAAGCTGCTGTCGGAAAACCATACCGGCAACCTGAGCGATGAACAGGTCAAGTTCGCGAACACGATCTACTCGGCCGGCAACGACCTGCTCAACCTCATCAACGACATTCTCGATATCTCGAAGGTCGAGGCGGGCAAGCTCGAACTCGCGCCGGAAGACGTATCGCTGTCGCGCCTGACCGAGTCGTTGCAGCGCACCTTCGAGCCGCTCGCCGGGCAGAAGCGGCTGGCGTTCGCCGTGGATATCGAACCCGGCACGCCGCAGTCGATTTTCACCGACTCACGGCGGCTCGAGCAGATACTGAAGAACCTGATATCGAATGCGCTGAAGTTCACCGATGCCGGCACGATCGCGCTCACGCTGAGCCGCACGGGCGAGGAGCACGTGCGCTTCGCGGTGAGGGACTCGGGCATTGGCATTGCGCCGGAAAACCACGAGACGATCTTCGAAGCCTTCCGTCAGGCCGACGGCACGACGAGCCGCCGTTATGGCGGCACCGGACTCGGGCTTTCGATCTCCCGCGATCTGGCGAAGCTGCTAGGCGGCACGATCCGCGTGAGCAGCGCGCTGGGCGCCGGCAGCACGTTCGAACTCATCTTGCCTTCCAGTTGGACGGATGCGGGCAATGTGACAGAAGACGTGCCTGTCGTTTTCCCGGCGCATGTCCCGGTCATGCCGCACATTCCGGTCGTGCGTGCTGAAGCGCCGCTCGTGGAGACAGCGCTCGTGCCCGCGTATGACGACGACCGGAAAGACGCGAAGGCCGGCAGGCGTTCCGTGCTGGTGATCGAAGACGATCCGGAGTTTGCGGGCATCCTGTACAACCTCGCGCACGAAATGCGTTACCGCTGTCTGGTCGCGCAGACCGCTGCCGAAGCCATGCAACTCGTCGCACAGCATTTGCCCGACGCCATCCTGCTCGACATCGGCTTGCCTGACCGCTCCGGGCTCATGGTCTTGCAGCAGTTGAAAGACGGGCCGCAGACACGTCACATTCCGGTTCACGTGGTGTCCGCCAACGACAACAGCGAGGCCGCGCTGCATCTTGGCGCGATTGGCTACGCAATCAAGCCGACCACGCGCGAGCAGCTCAAGGAAATTTTCCGCAAGCTCGAGGACAAGTTCACGCAGAAGGTCAAGCGGGTGCTGCTGGTCGAAGACGATGCCCGCCAGCGCGAAAGTATCGTGCAGCTCATTGGCGATGACGACATCGAGATTACCGCCGTCGAGTTCGGCGAGGAAGCACTTGGGTTGCTGCGCACGACCATTTTCGACTGCATGATCATCGACCTGAAACTGCCTGACATGCAGGGCGGCGAGTTGCTTCACCGCATGTCGGGCGAGAACATGTATTCGTTCCCGCCAGTGATTGTCTATACCGGGCGCAACCTGACGCATGCGGAAGAGGCCGACCTGCTCAGGTACTCCCGCTCGATCATCATCAAGGGCGCGCGTTCGCCCGAGCGTCTGCTCGATGAAGTCACGCTGTTCCTGCACAAGGTGGAGACTGATCTGTCTACCGAACGGCAGACCATGTTGAAGACCGTGCGCGGCCGTGACCGCGCGTTCGAGGGCCGCCGCATTCTTCTTGTTGACGACGACATCCGCAACATCTTCTCGCTTAGCAGCGCGCTCGAGCACAAGGGCATGGCGGTTGATATTGCGCGGAATGGTTTCGAGGCTATCCAAAAGCTCAACGAAGTACCGGATATCGACCTGGTATTGATGGATGTGATGATGCCCGAGATGGACGGGCTGGAAGCCACGCGCCGTATTCGCGCCGATGCCCGCTTCAGGAACCTGCCGATTATCGCGATCACGGCGAAGGCAATGAAAGACGACCAGGAGCAGGCGCGCGCGGCCGGCATGACGGATTACCTGGCCAAGCCCATCGATCTGGACAGGCTTTATTCGCTGCTGCGTGTCTGGTTGCCGGGGTTGGAGCGGATTCGGGCTTAGCAGATCGAGGTCAATCGAACTCGTCGTGTTGCGGCAGCGAGTCGGTGATCGTGTACCACGGCGCCTTCGAACCTACAAAAATATGCGCCGTGGGACGAATGGCTGGGCTATCGACAAGCGTGCCCATCGTGACATGCGCATACGCGCCTTCGCGGACGATCGAATACATCAGCGAGCCGCAGTGCTTGCAATGCACGTCGTGCGCGGCGTGCGGGTCGCCGTGGATCAATAACGCGTCCTCGCCGTGCGTGAGCCTGAGCTTATGCCGCTCTATTCCTGCGAACGGTTTGAAAGCCGAGCCGGTTGCGCGGCGGCAATTGGAGCAATGGCAATTCAGCGCATAGGCGAATTCGTCTTTCACCGCGTAGCGAACCGCTCCGCACAGGCACTTTCCGGCAAGCAACGTGCTCGCTTGAATTCCGGTCGATGGCTTCATCGTTGAATGAAAGAGTTTCGTATGCCCGTAGTGTAGGTGTGCCGAGGCCGCCGCGCTTTTCCCGTCGAGCGAATATTCTTAGCAGGGTTCATACTTACGGATGGCCGCCTTGCTGCGACCGTTTCATTCGTCGCGGCGGCAACGACCCCGCGCCGGCTCCACGTTCCTTCATTACAACAATTCCCATGCCCCGCAGCCAGCAGACTTCGCGTCCGTTAGTCATTGCATCGGTGATGGCTTCCATGGCAATGGTCGCCATCGAAGCCACCATTGTTTCCACGGCCATGCCGCAGATCGTTGCGCAACTTGGCGACCTGCATTTGTATAGCTGGGTCTTCTCGTCATTTTTACTGACCCAGACCGCGATGACCGTCATCTTCGGCAAGCTTGCCGATCTATACGGCAGAAAGCCCATTGCGCTCATCGGCATAGCAATCTTCTTGCTGGGCTCGGTGCTCGCCGGCTTCGCGTGGTCCATGCCCGCCATGATCGTATTTCGCCTGATCCAGGGCGTTGGCGCGGGGGCGATCCAGCCGGTCACGCTGACGATTGTGGCGGATCTTTATCCGGCGCGCGAACGCGGCAAGGTGCAGGGTTATCTCGCGAGCGTCTGGGCCATTTCCGCGGTCGTCGGTCCCATGGTCGGCGGTTTTATCATCCATGATTTTTCCTGGGCGTGGATCTTCTGGATGAATGTGCCGATCGGGCTTTTGTCGGCGGCGGGTTTCATCATGTTCCTGCGCGAATCCGAGCGGCATTCGCGGCCGTCCATTGACTTCGCGGGCGCGGGGCTCTTCATGGTCACAATCACGGCGCTGATGATGGCGCTGACCTATGCGGGCGACGACGATATCGCCAGGGCGTCCATGGCCGGCGGCGCATTCGTGGTATGCCTGTTGTTTTTCCTGATGCAGGAAAAGCGCGCAGCCGAGCCCATGATTTCATTCGCGCTCTGGAGCCGCCGCCCGATTGCCGCGTGCAACGGCGCGACCGTCCTGTCCGGCATGATTCTCATGGGAGCGACCACGTTCCTGCCCATGTACGTGCAGGGCGTGCTGCATCGTTCACCTGTAATCGCAGGCTTGGCGCTCACCATGATGATGGTCGGCTGGCCCGCCGGTGCGACCTTTGCGGCCAAGTCGCTGCACCGATTCGGATTGCGGCCAATCCTGATCTGGGGCAGCGCGTTCATTCCGGCCGGCGCGGTGTTGCTGCTGATGCTGGCGCCGGGAAGCTCGCCGCTGATCGCGGCGTTCGGTTCGCTCATCATGGGGTTCGGCATGGGTACGTCGAGCGTCAGTTCGCTCATGCTGATCCAGGAGATCGTGGATGTCGCGCAGCGCGGCAGCGCGACCGCGTCCAACCTGTTCTCGCGGAATCTGGGGAGTACGCTCGGCGCGACATTATTCGGCGCGGTGCTGAATTTCGGGCTGAGCCATTCGAAGAACGTGGCCGCGGTGACGTCGGAACAATTGAAAGCGTTGTTGCAAAACCAGGCGACGAGCCTTGGCGGCGGCGACGCGATACGTCAGGTGTTGCACGACTCGTTGCACCTGACGTTCGTATCGATCTTCGTGATCGCGATATTCGTCGTAGGGTTCCTGCTGTTTGTGCCCCGCGTCGATATTGGCGGCGAAAGGAAGATGCCCGTGGAGGGCCTGGCGCCGCTGGAGGACTAAAGGCGCTTACTCTGTCTGGTGCCTGATCGCGCTGACAGGCAACTCGATGTCGATTCGAAATCCATCTGCCGGGGCGCTGTCGAAAGCAATCCGTCCCTGTAGCTGGCGCACGCGTTCCTCCATGCCCAGAAGTCCAAGGCTGTCCTTGTTCCGGTTGCCGTCAAGCGTTGTTCCCTTGCCGTTGTCTTCAATGTGAAGCTTGAGTTTATCGGGCGTCAGGCGCAACTCGATGCGAGCCCAGGTGGCTTCTGCGTGACGCGTGACGTTGTGCAGTGCCTCCTGCACCAATCGAAAAACGGCTGTAGAGGCAGCCGCCGACAAGTCCAGCGAAGCCGCGAGGTTGTTCACGGTCACAACGAGTTTGTAGCGGCTGCGAAATTCTTCAACGAGCCATTCGAGCGCGGCTTCGAGTCCCAGGTCGTCGAGCATGGGCGGCCGCAGACCGCCGGCCAGCCGCCGTACCGAAGCAATGATGGAATCAATCTTGTCCTGCAAAAAAAGCGTGCGCGATTCGACCGGAAGGGCGTCTTCGTCCTTGCCGTCTTTCTGCGACGAACCTTGATCGAGCATCGCGACATCTATTTTGAGTGCGATCAGTTGCTGGCCTAGATCGTCGTGAAGCTCACGTGCAATCCGCGCGCGTTCTTCTTCGCGGGCGCTTTGCACGTGCGTGGACAATGCACGGGCGTGCTGCAGTTCGATCAGCCGCAGGCGATCCGTCATGTCGCGCGTCACCTTCGCGAAACCTTGAAGTGCGCCGTCGGGCGCACGAATCGCGGTGATCGTGACATTCGCCCAGAAGCGCGAGCCGTCTTTCCGCACGCGCCAGCCTTCGTCCTCTATGCGATCCGCCGCTGCCGCCAGCGTCAGTTCGGTGCGCGGCTTGCGGCTCGCAATGTCCTCGGGTGTATAGAACACGGAGAAGTGCTGTCCCACGATTTCGCTCGCCGTATAACCCTTGATGCTTTGCGCGCCGCGATTCCAGCTTGCGACATGGCCCTGCGGATCAAGCATGAAGATCGCATAGTCCTGTACCGCGTCGACGAGCATCCGGAAGTGAACATCGCTTAACCCGTGCGGGAACGCCTTGCTTGGCGGCGCGTTGTTGGCCGGAGCCAGCTCACGCGAGGAAGATGGATCGCCTTTGAGATCGCCCGACACGTGTTTCTCCTGGATTGATCGTCAACCGCAGTGCCCATTCACTTCCCGTTACTTCTTCAACCCGTCCATCAACTGGATGGTCTCGTAGTTCTGGACAAGCTTTTCCAGACCGCGAACGACATCCGCTTCCATTTCGAGCAGACTCTTGTCGCCCTGGAACCGGGCGCGCACAGCCGCGTGAAAACGTGTATTGATGAAGTCGCTTATTTCCTCGATATGCTCGATCGTGCCCGAATCCGGGTACAGAACCGACTTCGGCGATGCGGCATCGTAGAAAAGATTGTGCTTCCACTTGGGCACGAAATTCTCGGGCTTCGTGTCGGTCACTAAAAAGGATCCGATCAGCTGAAGCTTGCCTTTCATTGTCTTGGGGGTCAAAAATGTCCAGACCTTGCGGGGCAGACGCTCCTTCATTCCCTCGAGTTTGTCCCCATTTGAACCCAGTGTTCCAATGCGCCCTTCCTTGATGTCCGACGCATAATCCTTCCAGTAATAAAAAATATCCAAAGCTCTAGACCCATTGTTGCCGTAGTTGTCCATATGCACCAGTTACCGCCGGAACTTCCGCTCAACCCGGCGGAGCATGACTGGAGCGCTTGTTTGATGCTTGTTTGGTGCTTTTCGCCGTTTGGGAAATCGACCTTTGACGCGTTGGAGCGTCGCCCGTCTTTTCCCCGATCATATCGCGCCGGACGAAGATTATCGTAACCGCGGTTCCCGGCCAAAACCCAGCGTGATGTCGGGCGAGTGTATCGGCGACCATGCGCACGTTAATTCCCATGCCGAATTGGACGAAATATCCGTTACGGAAATCGACGCTAGAATCATGCGGGAATGATGAGCGAAATTGATGCTTCAAGAAATTGTAAGGAGATTGGGACGTGGCACACCGCATTTATTTCAGCAGCGACGAATTGCAGATGTCTGCGCGCGTGCTCGATTGCACGCCTGACGAGAATGGGCAATTTCGGATCATTCTGGACGCAACGCTGTTTCATCCGCAGGGCGGCGGCCAGCCATCGGATGCAGGCACGATAGGCGAAGCCAATGTGCTCCGTGCCGTGCAGGACGGCGACGAGATCGTTCATTTTGCGGACCGTCCAGTTGAAGCAGGCGAGGTCGTGATAAAGGTTGTGGCGGAGGCAAGAAGCCTGCATGCGCGTCTTCATTCAGCGGGCCATTTGCTTGGTTATGCAGGCGAGCAGAACGGTTGGCAGGCGGTAAAGGGCCATCATTGGCCGGGAGAAGCGCGCGTGGTGTTCGAGGCGCAAGGCAATGCGCAAGCGCTCGATGCCGCGGCGCTGGAACAACTCGTCAACGGCTTGACGTCAAGGAGTCTCGCGCGACGTGTGACCGAACACGACGGCATGCGGATGGTGACGTTCGGCGACTTGCCCGCTTACAGCTGCGGCGGGACGCATGTTGCATCGACCTCGGATATTGGCGAGATAAAAATCCTGAAGATCAAGGAAAAGAAAGGGCAGGTCTCCGTGCATTATGCGTTGGGCCAATGAGCAGGCGTTCGCCTAAAGCAGCAGCAAGACACGGCATTCCAGATGTTTATCGATAATCCAAAATCTGGATGCCTTGAACAGATCAGGTACGAAGCAGCCGTGTCGACATCGGGCTTGCAGCCTTTTGATTGAAAAGACTCGATCTGACCCGCACAGGATCAAGACCGAATGTTTCGGCGGCCGCCGCGGCTATCAACGAATCCAGCCCGAGCGTCGGCCGCAAATCCCGTCCCTGATAAAGCGCCGAAGGCGCAAGCCCCGGCCAATCCGCTAGGATCCTGCCGCCTTGCACGGCGCCGCCCAACAGCATCGCGGCCGACGCCGTCCCGTGATCGGTCCCGCCCGTGCCGTTCGCCGCGGCCATGCGGCCGAACTCGGTTGCGACCAGCACGGTGGTGTTGGCCCAATGCTCGCCAAGGCTATCGCGCATGGCGGCCATCATGGTGTCCAGCGCCTTGAGCTGTGCGCCGAGCCGCTGGTTCTGCGCGGTGTGCGTATCCCATCCACCGGTTTCTATCATGGCTATGCGCGGACCATCCGCACGGCTCAGGAAGCTCGCAGCGAGCTTGCCGAGGCTAGCGGGGTCCTGGCGTGCACCGGCATCGGCGGCAAGGCCACGGGCGTCCATTGCCGAAGTCCAGAGCGCGTGAAGTTGTGGATCGCCGGAATAGAGTTGCGTGACGCGAACCAGCAGGTCGTCGGGTGCTTGCGGCAGTCCGGACGGCGCGTATGACGTCACGTCGGCCCGGCCGCGCAGTGCGAGCGGCACCGTGGGCGCGAGCGCAATGGCGTTCGCCTTCGATACCGGCAGCATGGACACCAGCCGGTTCAGCCAGCCGTCCTTTATTTGATACGGCGCGGTCCCGCCGGTTTCGAGCACATTCTGTCCGTCGAAGTGAGAACGGTCCCTATACGGCGACGCAACCGCGTGCACGAACAGCGCCTGCTGCGCTGCATACATCTTCGCGGTTTCAGCCAGCGACGGATGCAGCGCGAACGTGCCGTCGAGTTTGGGCGCGGACGAGGGGTCGATTGCCAGCGCGCCGCGCAGATTCGAATAGGCAGGATCGGCATAAGGCACGACGATGTTGAGTCCATCGGCCGCGCCGCGCTGGATCACGAACACGAAACGCCTGTCCGATTCCACCGATGCAAACGCCATGCGCGATCCCACGAGCATTGAACCAACGCCCGCACCGGCGCACCACAAGAAATTCCGACGCGTGATCATGGTGTCATCTCCTTTGGAAATCGGGGGAAACAAGCAATAGCGCAAGCGCCGTTTGCGCGCTTTCGGCGCGCGATAGTTCGGATGCCGTAGCATCGCTCAATGAACCCGCGAGCAACTGATCGCCGAGCGTACGGGCATCGAGCGTATCGCCTATGCGTGCTGCAAGACGCTGGGCCATCTCCACGCGGCGCACGAGCGCGTCGGGCGCGGCCCAGCTTGCGGCAATATCGTCGTAACCGGCGGGAGAACCCGGGCGCCAGACGGGCTGGCCAAGCTGCGTAAGCAAGGGCGCAACCTGCATCTTGCCAGTATCGTCATGACCCAGACCCCGCATGGACGACACGGTCCAGTCCCACGGCGTCTTGAACTTGGCGTCCACGGGCGACCACGCTTCCGGCGAATCGATCAGCACCTGATACACGCTCGGCAGGTCGCCATTCGTCGCGCTGAATACGCTGGCGAGGCGCTCGACGAGCGAGGGCGGCGGGTTATCGGCGACAAAATGCCGGGCGAGTTTTTGGGCGATATGCTGCGCCGTCGCGGGCGATCGAGCCAGATCGTGCAGCACGGCCAGCGCCTGTTGTTCGCCAGGCTGGTCATATTGGCGGTCCATGATCGTGCGGGTTCCCGGCTCGTGCTGCGGCTCGCGAAACACGAACTGTCCGGGCGCGGCGTCGTTGCGCCGAGGTCCGCCGCCCATCCCGCCAATACTCCATCCGGTCAGCGCGCGCGCGAACTCGGTGACATCTTCCTGGGCGTAACCGCTGCGCACGCCAAGCGTATGCAGTTCCATGATCTCGCGCGCGAGGTTTTCGTTGAGTCCCGGCTTGTTCTCAGGATGGCGCGCAGCGGCGCGCTCTGCGGCGGGGCTATCGGGACCGACGGAGCGTGCCTGGTCGAGGAAAATCTGCATGGCCGGATGACGTTCGGCTGCAACCAGCATGTCCTCGAAACGGCCGAGCACGTGCGCACGGATAGCCTCGGTTTCGAATGAACCGGCGAGGACCGCGACGGCGGGTTTTTCCACCGATACCGCAAAGTGATTCGCCCAGAACGCCACCAGCCTTTCGACAAACGGCGCCTGCGTCTGCAACGCGCTCGTGAATCGCGCATTGACGGCGGCGCGGTATGTATCGCGCAGTTTCTCGTTGTAAGCCTTGCGTACGCCCTTCTTGTCGTCGGCGCCGGCTGCGCGGATCGCGCTTTGGGCCTCGGCGAAATCCGCGGCCAGCACGCTGCTCGAAGGCTGGTTTGCGAGCGCCGGCGACACGGGCTGGTAGGTCGCGCCCGTGAGTTGCGCGGCAAGCCACCCCTTTGGGTCGGACGGCGCCGTTGCCCCGGCGCGCGCGCCGAGGCCGAAGCGGTTCATCGCGATTGCAGCAGGCGTCACGCCGTTCATGGTGTCCCACCGTTTTGAGTTGCCATGGTGCTTAAACGTGAAGGCGGGGTGATTCCGTCGCTATCCCGCCAGTTTATTTTTTCGGTGCAGGACCAACGTGCAACGGGCCGTGACGCTGCAACGCGTCGACGAGTTTCATGCGTTCGCCAGCGTCCAGCGTAGCGGCGAAATCGGCGACCGTGCCTTCCACGCGCGCGCGCACGGCCATGTCGGCGTCACGCGTGCGCGCGAGGGCGGCGTCGAGCGCCGCGCGATCGAATTGCGGCGATTGAAGCGCCTGCACGACATCGAGCCGTCCCGAGCGCGCGCTGAGAATCAGCGGCAAAGTTTCACGGCGCGTCTGCCTGAGCGCATCGCGCAACTGGTCGCGGCGTGCCTGCGGCAATTCGGCGGCGGCAAAACGCAGCCCGCGTTGCTGCGCAAGCGCATCGGCTTTCTGCTTTTCAATCCACCTGTATGTGCCGCCGCCAATGGCGCCAAGCAAAAAGATATTGAGCACCGCCGATACGGCCAGCAGCGTCTTGAGCCTTTTTATAGGCATGGTCATTGATCGCTCCAGTCGGTCGTGCCGTTGCTGAAAACGGTGCTTTCACCGGTTTGATCGAAGAGGCTGGGCGGCCCGCCCGGTGCGCCCGAAAGCGATGTGGCCAGCGACATGACCAGCACGCCGGCCGCAATGCCCGCCACGCCCGCGCCGACAAAACCCGCGCCCGACAGCCACCAGTTAGGCTTTTTCCACGCGGGTTTGCGACTGGGCGAGCTCGCTGGCGACGATTCCACGATGCGCCGGATCAACTCGGTTTCGGGCGCGGCGACAGCGTGTGCCGACAGCAGCAGATCGAGCGAACCGGCTTCGGCAAGCGCCGCCAGTGCGTCGGGATGGCGCTGCGCGAGAAGCGCCTCTGCGTCTGCGCGCTCGGCTTGTGGCCAGTGTTCGGGCATCGCGCCATAAGCCTCGGTGAGGCTGCGAAAACGTTCGGGGGTCATCGGCGTTCCTTTCCAGAGACATGCTCGCCGCGTTCGCCGGCAAGACGGCTGCGCAATGTGCGGCGCGCCCGCGAAAGCAGGCTTTCCAGCGCGTCCACGCTGATGCCCATCACGGCGGCGGCTTCAATATTCGATAGTTCCTGGTAATACTGCAGCACGAGCGCCTCGCGCTGCCGCGCGGGAAGCGCCGCGAGCGCCGCGGCGATGCGGGTGTTGCGGGCGGTATCGTCGAGTTGGTCTTCCGGGAGCGGCGCGTGACTGGCCGGCTCCGGAATGTCGTCGTCAAGCGATACGTCGCGCCGTCGGCGCAAACGGTCATAGCAAAGATTGAGCGCCACGCGATGCAGCCACGTGTCAAAGCGCGCCTGCCCGCGCTGCCAGCGCGACGCCTGCGTCCAGATGCGGATGAACACTTCCTGCGCCACGTCGCTTGCCTCGTCACGGTCACCCAGCATGCGCGTGGCGAGCGCGAGCAGACGCGGCAGCTTGCGCGCGACCATTTCGCGAACTGCACCCGGTTCCTCGTCGTTCATGCGAGCCAGCAGGTCCGCGTCCGGATCTTCTTCGATCAATGTGTTGGGTCTCGCAGCACATGTTGAACAGCCCGCGCCGGGCGTTCGAGCGGCCCGGCGCGCGCATCAGTAAACCACGACCGGCGCGCGGCACGAATACTTGAACGTAGTTGCAGCGAAAATCCGTCGCGCGGTCTCGGCTTTTTTACGGCTTTGTGAAGTGGCCGATGAGCTGGCCGATAAGGTGGCCGAAAGTTCGCAGCGGGTGTTGGCAAGGAGCGCACACGCCTGATAAAATCAGGACTCGGGTCGCTTCTAAAAGTCAAACCCTTCACCGCATTTCATCTTTCAAATCATCTCTCAAAGGGAGGCACCATATGTATCCAATGGCTATCGCTCTCCCTTGTGCTGTCTTTTCCCAGACGCCGCGACACCCCTGAGTCGCCGTCCGCGCAGGTGCTGAAGCCCGCGCCAATTCCAGACAGCCCCTGATCCGTTCGCCTTGCTCGCAAGAGGCGCGCTTTGGCTGTCGCTCTATTTTCTTTTCGACAGGATAGCTTCGCGGCGTTTCGCGCCACGAGCTGTGGCAAATGGCCTATACAAGAAAAACCGCAAGAAAACTCGACTTCGGCGGACGGGCGTTCAAGGACGTTCTCGGTTTCACCGTTGTTCACTGGGGCAAGCAGCCCTGGCGGATCGTTGCAATCGTTGTGCTTGCGCTGTTCGCGGCGCTAGCCGACGTGCTCACGCCGCTCTTCGCAGGACGCCTTGTCGACGCACTCGCTGCAGGCGCGAGCGGCAAGGCGCTTGCGTGGCAGGCAGCCGTTACCGCGTTTTGCGCACTGGCCGCGCTTGGCCTTAGCGCAACGCTGTTGCGTCAACTCGTGTTCATGAACATCATCGCGCTGACGTTGCGGATGATGAGCGAAATCGCAGCGGACGCGTTTCATCGTGTGCAGCGGTTTTCCACCGACTGGCACGGCAACAGCTTTGCAGGCTCCACTGTCCGCAAGATCACGCGCGGCATGTGGGCGCTCGACCTGCTCAACGACACGTTGCTGATCGCGCTGTTGCCGTCGCTGGTCATGCTGGTTGGCGCAACCTTGCTGCTGGGCGCGCACTGGACCGTGATGGGCGTGGTGGTCGGCATTGGGTCGCTGGTTTATATCGGCGTGACCGTGGCGTTGTCGCTCGGGTTCGTCGCGCCCGCCGCGCGGCTTGGCAACGCGTGGGATACGCGCATGGGCGGCGCGCTGGCCGACGCGGTGAGCTGCAATACGGTGGTCAAGGCCTTCGGCGCGGAAACGCGCGAAGAGGCGCGGCTCGCGCGGGTGATCGGCAAGTGGCGGCACCGCACGAAGCGCACCTGGGCGCGCGGCACGATCAACGGCGGCGTGCAGGGCGGCATGCTCGTCGCCATGCAGGTGGCGATTCTCGGCGCGGCCTTGCTGCTCTGGAACGCCGATAAAGCCAGCGTCGGCGACATCACGTTCACGCTCACCATGTTCTTCATGCTGCAAGGTTATCTTCGCGAAATCGGCATGCATGTGCGCAACTTGCAGCGTTCGGTCAACGACATGGAAGAGCTCGTGTCATTAGAGGCGCAGCCGTTGGGCATTGAAGACAAGCCGGGTGCGGGACCCATTGCGATTACCAGGGGCGAGATTCGCTTCGAGCACGTGACGTTCTGCTACGACGGCCACACCAGGCCGCTCTACGACGATTTCTCGCTGCATGTCGCGCCGGGGGAACGCGTCGGACTGGTTGGGCATTCGGGATCGGGCAAGACCACGCTGATCAAGCTGATCCAGCGTCTCTACGACGTCTCCAGCGGGCAGATCACAATCGACGGACAGAACATTGCCGATGTTCGCCAGGCTTCGCTGCGCGCGCAAATTGCGATCGTCCAGCAGGAGCCCGTGCTGTTTCACCGGTCGCTCGCGGAGAACATCGCGTATGCGAAGCCGGGCGCGACGCAAGCGGAAATCGAACGTGCCGCCAGGCTTGCGAGCGCGCATGACTTCATCGCGGCGTTGCCACAAGGCTATGACACGCTGGTGGGCGAGCGCGGCATCAAGTTGTCGGGCGGAGAACGGCAACGCGTGGCGATTGCACGCGCTTTCCTGGCCGACGCGCCGGTGCTGATACTCGACGAAGCAACGTCAAGCCTCGATAGCGAAAGCGAGGTGCTGATCCAGCAGGCAATGGAACGGCTGATGGTCGGGCGCACCACGCTGGTGGTGGCGCATCGGCTTTCCACGGTGCGGGCGCTGGACCGGTTGCTCGTGCTCGACCACGGCCGGATTGCGGAAGAGGGCAGCCACGACGCGCTGATTCAGGTCGACAACGGGTTGTATCGCCGGTTGTATGAACGGCAGGCGCTCGGACTGATGAAGGAATTCGATGAACCTTCAATGACGCGGGGTTATGTGGGTGATGCGACGCTCGCCACGGGAAGATAGATTGTAAAAAGATAGACGGTGACAAGAGAACGGTCCCGGCAAGCGGGACCGTTCCTTGAACCATGGTTTATTGCCCGATTGCTTATTGCCCCATGCCAAGCAACGACTTGCCTTGCGACAGGATCTTGTCGCAGACCTGCTTGGTGACCTGTTCTTTCAGGCCGCTGCCGCTCAGGTCGACCTGCTTGCCGTTACCGCTTTTCAACAGGCCGTTCGCGCCGTCGGTGTATCCGCTATCCTGCGAAGCGGCCGACGTGCCGCCCAGTTTGCTCATCAACGAGTTTTCCACTGTCGAGGCGCTGTTGGCGTTGACATAGTTGTTCTTGATGCAAAACTGCAGCACGCCCGCCACGTTGCTGGTGCTGCCCGATGTCAGCGATTGCCCAGTCAGTGCGCTGCCCATGCTGCCAAGATTGCTGAGTCCGCTCGATGACCCGTCGGAACTTCCTCCTCCCTTGAGCAGATTGCCAAGTTGCGCGTGCGCGGCGGACATGGACAACAAAGGCAACGACAGCGCAATCGCGATGCCTGCAACGGTGCTTCGGGTTGTGCGGAATTTCATGCTGTACTCCTTCAAATAACAAAAACGAGCTTCCAATATAGTGCTTTTCGCGCGCGAGGCCGGAAGAGAACGCCGCTTGTTTGCGCTGACGCAGGGTTCAGAGGCCTGATCAATGCATTGGTTCCGCACAACATGACAAAACGGCCATCTTCATAACGGAACTGGCAGCCGTTTGCAGGCTTGACTCGGCCGCTGACGTAAGCGTGCTGACGTAAGCGAGGTAAAAGCGTTTTTGGTTTCTAATGCTGCATCAGTTCAAGCCGATGCACCGTTTTACCCGGCAGGAACGGCGTTGCTTCGCCGCGTGCCCATGCGTCGTGTCCCGCCAGAAAATACGGCGACAGCGGATTGCCCGATTGGCCGCCAGGCATCTCGAAGATGCCGTCCTGTTCGTGTCCCGGCGACACGACCATGCGCTCCGATGCGCCAAATGCTGGCGTTTGCACGCGCGGCATGTTGATGTCGCCCGGCAGCGCGTCGTGCGGTGCGCCAAGCCAGTTGCGCACCCAGGGCAGCCACGGCGGCACGAGCCGCGCAAACGGATGTTCGATCGCCGCGCGATTGCGCTCGCCCCAGCGTGCATCGGCGAGTTTTGTGCCTGACGGCAATTGCGCGATCGCGTGATCGATTCTGTCGAGCATGAACGCGCGCCAGTCGGCAAAGCCATCCGGCACCCACGCATGGTGTGCGGCGAGCGCTTCCATCACCGCGTCGTAGCGTGAACTCGCGGCGCGATAGCCAAGTTGCGAACCGGCTGCGGCAAGGTCCGCGTCGAGCTTTCCGAACCACGCGTCGTAGAGCGAAAAATAGAATGCGCGCACGAGCCGGTAACCAGTTGAACCGGCATCCGCGCGGCCGTTCCATGTGTCGATCAACCGGCGGAATTCCGCGCGTTGTGGATGGTCTTTCAGCGCGGCGGCATCGAGCGCGGAGAGGGCAATGCGGCGCCAGCTCTCGATCCACGGCGCGCGGTCGTCGGTCTGGATCGAGAGCATGTCGCGTTCCGTGGCGCGCGGCAACGCCAGCAGGTCATCGCGAATCTGCGATGCACGCGCGCCGAGATCCGCGCCGGCATCGCCCGCGAGCGTCTCCTGATCGAGCGGCAAGGTTCGATTGTTCGCGCTCCAGAGCCGCCCGAGCGGCGTAGCGATGCGCGACGGATAAGCATCGGGCGCGAGATAGCCTTGCCATCCGCGATACGTCGCCGAATCGAATGGCAAGTCGCTAAGCGGTCCTGTGGATGGGTCGGTTGCGGCATCGCGTTTTGGCAGCGGCCCGGCGAGGGTCCAGCCGATCTCGCCATGCGAGTCCGCGACCATGAAGTTCTGTGTGGGAATGCCGCTGATTTGCGCGATGTGGAGCGCCTGCGCGACGTTCGCGCTGTCTTCCAGTTGCTGCAGGTTCAGGTTCACGGCTTCCGGGTCGTGCGCGGCCCAGCGCAGCGCGTAGGCATTTTTGTTTGCATCTGCATTTGAACCGGCGATGATCTGCGGCCCCCATTGTGTCTCGACGACGGGCAGGTCCACGCTCGCGCCGCCCTTCACCAGAATGCGTTCATGAATGACGGCAGCACGCGCCCACTCGCCGCTTGCTACGCGATATTCCAGCGGATTGGCGGGATTGCGCTGCAACGCAATCAGGTCGATAAAACGGCCGTAGCTGTTCGTAAAGCCCCAGGCGATCCGCCCGTTGCTTCCGGCGATCACCAACGGCGCGCCGGGCAGGCTGACGCCCGTGACGTGGCGCAACTGGCCATCGGCTCCCGGCCACGCCAGCGACAGCTTGTACCAGATGTTGGGCAACGACAGACCCAGATGCATGTCGCTTGCAAGGATCGCGCCGCCGTGCGCGCTGTGGGCGGCATCGACTGCCCAGCCGTTGCTGCCGACCATGGAATCCGTGATGGCGATGCTGCCGTGCTGCGAGCCGCTTCTCGATGACTGCAACCAGTCCGGACGCGTTGCAGGCGGTGCCGGAGGTTGATTGCTGGAAGACACGGCGGTATCGAATGGTGCATCCCAATGGCTCGTCGCGGGCAACAGGAACGTGAACAAGTCGGCGGGTACGCGTTCGCGCAAGGCCGCGCGCGAGAGGATGTGGCGCACCTCCTCGGACTGCAGGTCGAAGTACATTGCGTACACCACCAGCAGCGTGTCTTCCGGCCGCCATGCAGCGGGCGGCGTGCGCAGCACCCAATATTCGAACGGCCGGGAGGCGAGCGACGCAAGCCCGTCATTGACACCCGCCGTATAACGCTCGATCAGTTGCCGCTGGGCGGCGGGCAGGGCGTCGAACGCCTTGCGTGCGCGTTCGCGAAAACGATGCGGCCGGTTGCGTCGATCCAGTTCAAGTGCGGCGGGGCCGACCAGTTCGGACATTTCACCGGACGCGACGCGGCGCAGCAGATCCATCTGGAAGTATCGATCCTGCGCTTGCACGAAGCCGGTTCCGAACGCAACGTCGTTGCGCGTATTGCCTTTGATGGTGGGCACGCCGAGCGAATCGCGCTCGATGCCGACCGGGGCGGACAACGCCGGCGCGACATGCGTGCCGTCGAGTTGCGCGAGGCTGCCGCGCAAGGTCATCCAGCCGGCGGTTCCGGCCGCCGCGACCATCAGTATCAGGAGACACAGGAGTGTGATCAGCGAGGCGAAGAAGCGCCTTTTCATCGATAGATCCGGACAGTTCGTGGCGCACGATATGGTTTTTCGCCGTGAAGCTCTGGCGCACGGCGAAAAACCATAGCACGGCCGTGACTGCAGCGGTGTGACGCGGAATTTGTCCAGTTGCTGACCATGCGTCGCATGCGGGCTTGCTTGACCGTGTCAGTGAAAATCCCGGCTGACGCTCGTCAAGCCGCCCAGCATATGCGACATATCCACCAGCCTCTGCGCCACGAGGTGCCTCACTTCTCCCTCGCACTGCCAGGTGCCATACACCGCAAGCAGCGTCGCGCCCAGCGCTTCGCGACGCTGCTTCTCCAGCAAACTCGGCCACACGATCACATTCACGTTTCCGGTCTCGTCTTCCAGCGTGACGAACATCACGCCTTTCGCTGTTCCCGGCCGCTGCCGCACGGTCACCAATCCGCATCCTCGCGCCAGCTTGCCATTGCGATAATTGCGCAACGTCGCAGCCGGCATCAACCGATGCGCAAGCAATTCCGGCCGAAGCAATTCAAGCGGATGACGCCCGAGCGATAAACCGGCGGTCTTATAGTCGCTGATGATTTCATCGGCTTCCGATGGCGCGCCGAGCATGGGCGTTGCGTCGTCCACCCGCGCGTCGTTCAACATGTCCTTCTCGGGCACCGCGGCGACCGATTGCCAAAGCGCTTCCCTCCGATTTCCCGCCAGCGATTTCAACGCATTCGCCGCGGCAAGCACCTGCAGATCATGCCGGTCGAGTTGCGCCCGTTGCGCGAGATCACCTACGCTCGTGAATGGACGCACCGAACGCGCTGTTTCAATGCGCTCCGCCGAGCCGTCGCGCATTCCCCGCAGCAACGATAAACCCATCCGCACCGCAGACTTGTCGCCATTGGCATGGTTCTCGAGCACCGAGTCCCAGCCGCTGATCGTCACATCGACGGGAAGCACGACAACGCCATGGCGCCGCGCGTCCTGCACGAGTTGCGACGGAGAATAGAAACCCATGGGTTGCGAATTGAGCATGGCGGCGAGAAACGCCGCAGGCTCATGACACTTCAACCAACTGCTGACATACACGAGCAACGCAAAACTCATTGCGTGACTTTCAGGAAAACCGTATTCGCCGAAGCCCTTGATCTGCTCGAAAATACCTTCTGCAAAGGCTTTTGTATAACCGTTCCTGGCCATGCCGCTCACAATGCGGTCGTAATATTTATCGAGCCCGCCCTTGCGTTTCCAGGCTGCCATGGCGCGGCGCAATGCATCGGCTTCACCGGCTGTGAAGCCAGCGGCGATCATCGAGATCTGCATCACTTGTTCCTGAAAGATCGGCACGCCCAGGGTTCTTTCCAGCGCGACTTTCAGTTCCTCCTTAGGATAGGTCACCGGCTCCAGCTTCTGACGCCGGCGCAAGTACGGATGCACCGCGCCGCCCTGAATGGGACCCGGACGCACGATCGCAACCTCGATCACGAGATCATAGAATGTCTTTGGCTTGAGTCGCGGCAACATCGACATCTGTGCACGCGACTCGATCTGGAACACGCCAATGGTGTCCGCCCGCGAGATCATGTCGTAGGTCGCTTTGTCTTTGGGCGGAACATCGTCAATGGTAAAGCGTTCACCGCGCTTCTCCGAGATGATGTCGAGCGTGCGCCGGATTGCGGACAACATGCCAAGGGCAAGCACATCGACTTTCAAGAGCTTGAGCGCCTCCAGATCGTCCTTGTCCCATTGGATAACGCTGCGATCCGCCATGGCCGCATTTTCGATGGGAACCAGCCGCGTCAGCTTTTCCCGGCTGATTACAAACCCACCGGAGTGCTGCGACAAATGCCGCGGAAAATTCAGCAATTGCGTCGCCAGCGACGCCCACGATTGAATCAACGGATTTTCCGGATCAAGTCCGGATTCGGCGAAGCGCTGCAGCAAGTCCTGGCTGTTATCGAACCACTGATGCGACTTCGCCACGCGATCCACGATCTGCGGGTCGACGCCCAGCGCCTTGCCCGTTTCACGCAATGCGCCGCGCGGCCGGTATGTCGATACCGCTGCCGCAATCGCCGTGCGATCCCGCCCATATTTTTTGTAGATGTGCTGGATCACTTCCTCGCGCCGCTGATGTTCGAAATCGACGTCGATATCCGGCGGTTCCCCACGATCCTTGCTGATGAACCGTTCGAACAGCATGGTGCTGCGTGACGGGTCAATGGCCGTGACGCCGAGGCAATAACAGACCGCCGAGTTCGCGGCGGAACCGCGTCCCTGGCAAAGAATATTCTGGCTGCGAGCAAAGCGCACGAGGTCATACACCGTAAGAAAGTACGCCTCGTATTTCATGTACTCGATCAACTCGAGTTCGGATTCGATCTGTGCCTGAACCTGATGAGGAATACCCTGCGGAAAACGCTGGTTCGCACCAATGTAAGTTTCCTGCCGCAAATAAGCCGCGTGCGTATAACCCGGCGGGACGATTTCGTCGGGATACAGGTAGCGCAGTTCATCGAGAGAAAACGTGCAATGCTTGAGCACGTTCAGCGTTTCACTCAGCGTGTATTCGGGGTAGAGATTCGCCAGCCGCAAACGGGATCGCAGATGCTGTTCGGCGTTTGGCGCAAGATCGTAGCCGCATTCGCTCACCGGCTTGCCAACGCGAATCGCCGTCATGGTGTCCTGCAGCGGCTTGCGTGAACGCACGTGCATCACCACGTTGCCGGTCGCGACCACGCGTATCTTGTGACGCCAGGCAACCTGCTCGACAATGCCGCGATGAATGTCGTCGAGCGCGCGCTGATGCAGCGTCAAGCCAACCCACGCGCGTTGTGAAAACGTGCGGTCGAGCCATTCGATCTGGGCATCGAGCGCGTCTTCCTTTGCCGGAAAGTCGGGTACGAGAATGGCAAGGCAATCCGGCATGCCGCGAAGATGGGCGAACTTTTTATCGGGGTGCGCGAGATCGCTTGGCGTGAGCAGGTATTCGCCTTTCTTTGAACGCATGCGCGCGAGCGTAATCAGCTCGGACAAATTGCCGTAGCCCTCGCGGTTTTGCGCCAGCAAGATAAGCCCGAACGCCGGCGAACGATCCGCATTGACGAGCTTGAAATACGAGCCGATCACGAGCGGAAAGCCGAGATTCTTCGCCTCCACATGTGCACGCACGACGCCCGCGAGCGAGCATTCGTCGGTGATCGCGAGACCGGCATAACCCAGCTGCATGGCGCGCGCGACCAACTCCTCTCCACGCGATGCCCCATGGAGAAATGTGAAATTGGAAAACGCGAAAAGCTCCGCATACGCGGGCAGCGTGGAGAAGGTCGTATCCACGGCACGTCATCCAAAAAGGCCGTGGAGAAACCAGTGCGGATCATCGGCCTCCGCACTGCCCAGCCGCTCGCGATAAATCCAGTAGCAACTTTGATCGCTCGCCTGCGCGACGAAATAATCGCGGCTTGTCAGGTTGTTATCGAACCATCCGGCTTCGATGCGTTCCGCCAGCGATACCGTTTTCAGCGGCGAGCCATAAAACGGCCGATGGTTTTTCATCATGAGCTGCAGCGGCTTTTCAAGCAGCCACGCGGGGCGCGGCAGACCGGACGGCATGTCTTCGGGTCTGGCGGGCAGGGTGGTGTCGGTCACGGAAATCCAGCGGTTCGCGCATTCCGGCCGATGATCCGGCGAAGGCGCCGCCCGGAGCACGTTCTTTGCACCGAGCCGCGCAACCAGCAATTCCAGCAGCCGGTTGTGGTCCTCGGGCGAGCCGCCGGGTTCGGTAAAAAGCGTCTCGGTAGGCGGTTCGGCCGCCTGTATCTTCGCGGCGTCGAGCCGCAGGGCAATCACCGCCGCCACGAGTTCCGTGCGGCCGAGCCGCTCCTTGAACAGGCGCACGAGATGGTGTTCGTGCCAGGCCGGTTCGGCGAGCGCAATCTGGATGATCGTCGGGTCGATGGCATTGCGCCCGCGCTCATGTTCGAGCGCAAGCGTGGCGTGCGTGAGCGCGAGTTGCTGCGCGCTCAGCCAGCCGCACATTTGCACGATCAGCCGGCGCGCGGAAAACAGCATGGCTTCCGCATTTTCGATGCGATCCGGCAACTCGATGCGCGCGCTGAACGCCGGCGGCACGGCGAGCCACTCGTACAGTTCGGGCGCGATGCCGTAAGCGCGATCCAGTGAATCCAGCAGCGCGACGCCGCAGCGCTTTTTCAGGCCCGCGCGCGGCAGGCGCCGGATGTCGGCAAGCGTCTTGCAGCCGAGCCCTGTAAACCAGTCGGTGAACGCGCGCACTTCCTGCACGGATTGAAACGGCAGCCTGCCGAGCTTGCGTTCGAGCGACGCCATTTTCAGCACGCGCCGTTGAGCGTGGGCACGGCCCGCGCTTTTTGCAAGCAGCCACGCGCCCTGACCCGTCGGCGCTGTACTCACGCGCGTGCTCAGGCCGATCGCATCGACAATATCCCGTATCTGCTGGCATATCCTCACGATACCGCCAAAAAGCCGCAAGCTCGCCGTGACGTCCATGACGATGGTTTCCTCGTCGCACAACGCGACCATGGGTGAGAATTTCATCAGCGAAAAAGCGGCTTCGCGCATCACGTCCTGTTCCTTGCCTGAATCGCGTTCGAACATCAGCGTGCCGGGCGACAACGTGAGCACGCCGCCGCGCTTCATGCCCACGCACACGCCGGCCTCGCGAGCGCCCAGGTCCGCGATCAGGACCGCGTTGTGGTCGAGGACGACGCAGCCGTGTTCGGGCCTAAGCGACCAGCGTGGACGGAACACTTCCAGCGACAACCGCGGTAGATGGATGCCGACGTACACGGGCATGGGGACTCATCAAAATGGGAGAAGGTTGCAGGGTGACGGACAGTCTTTCGGCGCGGATCGGGCCTTTGCGCTTGATGATATCGACAGCAATGCCGCTGCCCGCGGGGCGCACCGCCAGCCGCAACGTAGCCGGTGACGAATCCGGCGCGCAGGCGAGGGGGCGCACCATCAGGAACAGCGTTTCAGACGATTGAGCCGCCAGATGCAGCCGCCGCAGCGACTCGGGGCGCGCATGTTGCTGCCAGAAAACCAGCGCGCCGCAACTGCCGGTCTTGAGAATCTGCTCGGCCGACCAGAGGGCATCGGCCATTTTTGTCGCGCGCAACTGGAGCAGTTTGTCGAGCGGCACGCCCAGATAGGCAAAGGCAGGCGCGTTCGGAATATGAGGCGGCTGCACGAACGCGATCGGACGCTTGCTCACGGCGGCGAGCGCCGGGCACAGCAGCCGGATTTCGCCCACGCCCGGCTGCTGAACCAGCAGTTCGGTCAGCGTTCCCACTGGCCAGCCGCCGCCCGGCAATTCGGCGGAAAGTACGGCGTAGCCCGTATCGACCGTCTGCCCATGCGCGCGCGCGAGTTGCGACCCGCGCCACAAGGCGGGGTGAATCTCTTCGACGTTTTTTAGCAGGGCTGACATGGTAAATTTAACTGTATGGATGTACAGTACTTTACTTGAATTTGATCCGGTGGGAACTGCCCCTTTTTAAACACGGAGCAGGAGACCGTCACCCAAAAATTGTCGGGAGTAGATGCGGTGGGCATTCTGGTCGGGACGGCTTCGTGGACAGATCCCACACTTGTCAGGTGCAAGCGTTTTTATCCGCCGGGGTGTTCCAGCGCAGAGGCGCGCTTGCGGCATTACGCGTCCATTTTTCCCATTGTCGAAGTGGATTCCAGTTATTACGCCATGCCGAATCCCGCGAATTCCGTGGCGTGGGCGCAGCGAACGCCGCCAGGATTCGTGTTCAATATCAAGGCGTTCCGGCTTTTCACCGGACACCAGACCGCGCGCGACATGTTTCCGGCCGACTTGCAGCCGCACTTGCCGCGCAACGGCAAGACGAGCTTGTATTACAAGGATTTATCGGCGGAATTGCAGCAGGAATTGTGGTGCCGGTATTTCGAGGCCATTGAACCGCTGCGCGCTTCGGGCAAGCTCGGCGTGGTGCATTTCCAGTTCGCGCCGTGGGTCATCTGCAATCCGCACGGCATCCGGCATGTCGAACATTGCGCGGACGTCATGAGCGTGATGGACGGCTGTACGATGGCCGTCGAATTCCGCAACCAGACGTGGTTCGACGAAAAACGCCGCCATTCCACGCTCGCCATGGAGCGCGAGCGCGGACTGGTGAACGTGGTGGTCGATGAACCGCAAGGATCGACCAACAGCATTCCGGCAATCTGGGAAACAACGCATCCCGGACTCGCGCTGATCCGTCTGCATGGGCGCAACCATGAGACTTGGAATATCAAGGGAATGACGGCGTCGTCATCCAGATTCAATTACGAGTACAACGACGACGAACTCGATCCGCTTGCCCGCCAGATCATCGAAATCTCGAAAGCCGTCGATATGACGCATGTGGTCTTCAACACCAATTATGAAGACCAGAGTCAGAGGAACGCGTTGAGGCTGATGGGGTTTCTCGATCAGGCCTGACGCTGGATCATTGCTCGCTGTGCATGCTAAAACCGGTCTGGCCAGGCGCAATATCTGCGCGTAACGTGAGCGCCGGGATGTCATACGCGCCGGCATTTTGCGGGCGAAATGCGATTGGCTCGGTGGTCCAGAGTTTATCGAGACGTTCTGCGAGCGTCTCGCACGCTTTCGTGAATCCCGCTTCGCCGACCCGGTCCGTCCTATAGATCACGAATGGCGGCAGCACATCGAAGCCTGGGTAATACAGGATTCCGTGCTGAATGGGGAACAGGATGTCGTCTATTGGACCATTGATACCGCGGGCGCTGTAATGCGATTCCCAGCCGCCCGTGGTGACCATCAGCATCGCCCGTTTCCCTGCCAGCGTGCCTTCGCCATAACGGTCGCCCCAGTGCGTGTCCGAGTGCTCGCCTACGCCATAGGCGAAGCCATATGCATAGACGCGCTCCACCCATCCTTTCAGGATTGCCGGCATGGAGAACCACCATAACGGGAACTGCAGGATGACTGCATCGGCCCATTGCAGCTTGTCTTGTTCCTCTGCAAGGTCCTTGGCCTGCCGGCCATTTTCGAACGCAAGCTTCGAATCGAGCGCGGGATTGAAACGTTCGCACGCCTGTCCGTCCATGCTGTCGCTGGCATCGAGCGGTGCTTTCCACTTCATTGCATACAGGTCCGAAACCTTCACAACATGGTCGGCATCTTCAAGATGTTTGACCGCAAAATCCTTGAGTGAACCATTCAGTGATTTCGGTTCGGGATGCGCATAGACAATTAGAACATTCATGGCTTGAGTCTTCCGTGCTGAAAGAAAGGCAGCATGCATCTTCGTCCGGTATATTGGAAATGAATATTCAAAATGTCAGGTATAACTATGAATAATCTAAGACGTCTGGACCTCAATCTTCTGCTCACGCTCGACGTCCTGCTTTCGGAGCACAACGTGACCCGCGCGGCGGAGCGCCTGAATTTTTCGCAGCCGTCGGTGAGCGTTCATCTCGCCAAGTTGCGCGATGTGTTCGGCGACCCTTTGTTGTTGCCGGGACCTCGCGGCATGCGGCCCACGGCAAGAGCCGACCAGTTGCGCGAACCCTTGCGCGAAGCGCTCGAGGCACTCGGACGCGCGGTGTCGCCGGCCAGCCCTTTCGATCCCGCCGAAGCGGGCAACACGTGGCGCGTGGCCGCTGCCGACTATGCGGAATCGACTGTCGTGTTACCTGCGTTGGCCGGTTTGCGCGCGGCCGCGCCCGGCACCCGGCTGGCGATTGTGCAAATGGTGCCTTCACGCATTGCGCGGCAAGCGGAGCGTGGGGAAATCGACATTGCGCTTCATACCAGCGACGGCGCGCCTGAAGACATGCACAGGCGAGTGCTGTTCAGCGAGCGATACGTGCTGGCTGGCCGCGCGGGACATCCGCGCCTGAAGCGCCGTCCCACGCTTGCGCAATTTTGCGCGCTCGACCATGTGATCGTATCGACGGATGGCGGCGGGTTTCGCGGCATCACGGACGAAGCGCTTGCCGAGGCAGGGCTCACGCGCCGGGTCGTGCTTTCCGTGCCGCACTTCCTGTTCATGATGCAGGTGCTGCAAAGCACGGATCTTGTCGCGATGATGCCCTCGCGGCTGGTTCGCAATGTAGGCACGCTGCGCGTGGTCGAACCGCCGGTCGATGTACCCGGCTACGAGATGGCCATGTTCTGGCATGAGCGGTCGCATCGGGATGCCGCGCACAGATGGTTGAGGGAGTTTATTGCGCAGAAGGTAGGTGAGAGGTGATGGCCGAGGCCGGTCATGCTCGCTGAAAGCTTTGTTGAAGGTGTCACAACGAGGTAATACCGCTCGTAATAATGAGTTCTGTTGTCGGCCCAACAATCCCGGAGCGAGACCCTGACATGCCGAACAAAACCACATCCGACCTTGCCGCGACCGTTTCAAGACGCGGTTTCCTGAAGCTGGCGGGCGCGTCTTCGCTCGCGAGCGCCGCAACCACGATGACCGGCTCGGCGCGCGCAGCCGATACAACGTCCGACGGCACGCCCGAGCAGATTCACCTGACCTGGGGCGACGATCCGTCGAGGGAAGTCGTGGTGAGCTGGGCTTCGCTCGCGCCGGCCGCCAATCCGCGCGTACGGGTGAGCACGGCTGGCAATGGCCATGCAAGGATCGTGCACGGCGTTCAGCGTACCTATACCGATGGGCTGAACGGTGAAATTGTCTGCACTTACCACGCGTTGATTCATGGTCTCGAGCCGGATACGGCCTATCAATACGAAGTCACCGCCGATAATGACAGCAACACCGCACAGCCGTTCAGCGCCTCATTCAAAACCGCGCCGCACGGCCGCGCGGCGTTTCGCTTCACGAGCTATGGCGACCTCGCCACGCCGAATACCGGCTGGGTGCTCTCGTCGCCGCAGAGCCGCTTTGCCGTACAAGCCGTCGAACGCTTCCAGCCGTTGTTTCATTTGCTGAATGGCGATCTCTGCTACGCCAATCTCAACCCCACGCATCAGCCGGAAGTGTGGCGCGACTTTGGTAACAACGCGCAAACGTCGGCGGCCAATCGTCCGTGGATGCCTTGTCCGGGAAATCACGAAGTCGAGTTTCACAATGGCGAGCAAGGCCTGGCGTCGTATCTCACGCGCTATACGCTGCCGGACAACGGTACGCGTTTCCGGGGCCGCTGGTATAGCTTTCGTGTCAGCTCGATCCTGTTCGTATCGCTGGATGCCGACGATGTCGTGTATCAGGACGCCGCTGCTTTCGTGGCGGGACCGGCTCCGCTCGTGCCGGCTGCGAGCACAGGGAATCCGCCCATCGATCCTGGCACTTCGTTCTATATACGCGGTTATAGCAAGGGCGAGCAAACGCGCTGGCTCGAAAAAACGTTGCGCCACGCGGCGCAGGACGACGACATTGACTGGATCATCGTGCAGATGCATCAGGATGCGCTGAGTTCATCGAAGACCGGCAATGGCTCCGACAAAGGCATTCGTGAAGCGTGGCTGCCGCTATTCGATCGCTATGGCGTGGACCTCGTGCTCTGCGGTCACGATCATGACTACGAGCGCAGTCATCCGGTGCGCGGCTGCAATCACCATGCAGGCTTCGATGCCGTCACGGGCGAGCGTGTCGATACGCTGCAACCGAGACCGGCCATGACGTCTCGCAATGCGAACGAGCCTATAGACACATCGCGCGGCACTGTCCACCTGATTCTCGGCGGTGGCGGCACGAGTGCGCCGCTGGATGTCTACGGACTGGACGCCGGGACCGGCAATCCGCAAGCGCAGGTGTTCACAAAGCCGAATCGGCCCATTCCCGGCACGTCGGCCAATACCTTCTTGCGCCGCCCGGCCGATGCGGTGGAAGATGCGATCTGGTCAGCGCAGCGAGACACGGGAACCGGCTACGGTATCGCCGTATTCGATCACGATCCGGGCACACGGCATGGCAATACCACCATCACCATGAACTACTATCACGCGCCGGGCGCGGACCAGACGCCGACGCCGGAATACGAACTCTTCGAGACTATTGTTCTGTCGAAGAAACGGCGCGGTTAGGACACCAGGTTGTGCGGATGAATGCGGCGTACGTCAAGACGAAAGCTCAAGGTGACGCCGCGCTTAACGTATGGATTCGAAGATTCGTTAGCAGGACTTTATTATCCTTCAACCGTTTCCTTATGCCGGTCCTTTACGCAATATTCAATGAGTCCGTTGATTGTTGCCGCAGCGTCATTGTGAATTGCGGGACCGTGCATTGGAAATATCGAATCTATCTCGTACTTCTTGATCTTGTTTAATGCGGCATGCAAATACTCGATGGACGGAAGGTATCCGGACTTTTCTATCGACGTCACGATGTCGCGCACCGGATCCCCTGATCTTTCTTCCGTTGATCCAAATCTCATGAAGATGTCGGATGAAAAAAGCGCCTTGAGCCGGGGCAGATAGATGACCAGCGCATCCCACTGATGTACGTGTTTTGTGAAGATTGGAATGACGACTTCGCCGTTGATTGTGGTCGGCGCCTCGTCTTTCAGAGGCTTTGTCTTGACGGAGAAAACGTCAGCGAGTGCATGCGAGCAGATGGGGTGAGCATAGGCAACCAGATTTTTATTGTGCGAAATGAATTCTGGAAGAGCACCCATTTCATCGGCCTCGAAGTGAGGCACGATCACGCCGCTCACCGTTTCGACGTCTATTCCTGCAGAAAGCAGGTTCGACTTGAGCAGCGGAAAATCGCCCCTCATTCCGGTCTCTATGCAGAGGAGAGCGCCAGACGGCGACTTCACGAAAAACTGCGAGAAACTCAAATCCAGCTTTTCGATAAAAATACTGTTTCTGTAGACCTGGTCCGCAAATACCTCGACCTTCGACGAATTCATTTATGTGCCTCCATTGCAGTCTCAAATTGCCGAAGGGCGATACTTCCACGCCTTCCAAATTTTTCCAGATAGGCGCGCACGTAACTTTCGTTACCGTACAGGAATGCAATATCCGTTGGCACCATGCTTCGGATAGCAATCAGCGGAACCGGTGCCTGGAGCGGGCGAAACGCCTTGTTCCATAGCCCGGGTTCCTCGCAACCCTGGAAAAACTGACCGATCATCAAATGTCGTTCTACAAACGCGGGCTTTAGCTGCTTTTGCACATATTCTACTGCGCCTACAGCGTTATCGAATCCAGTAGGCACAATAATCCTGCACCGGTAAATGTCCTGCAGTGCGCCGCTTTGCAGGAATTCTTCCATATGCAACTCCAGGTCCGCTAATAGACCTGAAACGCTTTTCGAACGATTCCTGTAGAACTCCACGGATCGCTTCAGCATTGCCGCTTTTGCAAACGGGCAAACATCGCCAAGCCGTCCCAGTTCGGTATTAGGGGCGCAAAGAAAATCTTCTATCCAGTCGATGACCTTTGAAAAACCAGTGTCGGTTGATACTTCATCAAGAGACAGACGTTCTGAATCTGACAGGCCTGTTGCCATGGTCAACCTCGTCAATGGCTATTTCGTATTACTAATAAGTTGATGTATGCCTCGTCTTCAAGATGTCGCACCGTCGTTTCAGGCGTCCTGGCCTGGGAACAAGAAACCGTGCAACCGACAGAGGTCAACAGAACCGCAGCAAACGTCGCGCACCTTAAGGAATAAGCGCGCGCGTTTCATCCAGGCATCTTTTCACGCTCATTATTGTTCCAATGCCTGGGGCAGGGTTTCGCGCGTTCCACTAGCAACTTGTGACGGCGGCATTTCCTTGATGAGCCGCCCCCATTCGTAGTCGTAGTGGTCAGGCGAAAAACGGGAGACGCCCGCGCCTGGTGTGAACGTCAATTCGCCGAAGAAGATTTCATTGTCTGGCGCATAAAGGTCCACACGCACGTAACCGAGGCCGTCAGCGAGCAGGGTGGCGATCCGCACGACCTCATCCCAATTGGGCAGTGGCGGGGCCGGGACCGTGCTGCAAGGATATTCGCCCAACACGATGTCCAGCCTGTTCCACTGGGCGTCGTAGAAATCGTGCCTCGGACTGCCGAACCGGTCGGAGACCACGCCCGTATAAATGATCGGGTCGCCCTGTTTGCGTCCGAAGATATTCATCTTGAAGTCCGCAGGCACCGCTCCGCTTCGGTCGAGTAGCAGCTTCTCGAAGTAGATCCGGGGTTTTATCGACCGGTAATGCCGTTCGCGCGAGGCGAGATAGAAGTTGGTGGACAACCATTCATCGGCGAGTTCGTTGAGTTGCTCGAACGACACGGAAGACTTGTCCCTGACCACCTTGACGAATCCGCATCCGTGGTTCGCTTTCATGACAAATGAAGCGGGAAGCGAATCGAACACTTCTTGCGTAAAGACCTCAGGTGCTGCAAGCAATGGGATCAGATGCTTTTCTCCCACTTTGCTTTTCACGTACTCGCGAACGGCGAGCTTGTCGGTCAGCGTGCTCCAAAGCGGGTCCGGGTGGAGGCAACGGTCAAGAATGATTTCATTGAACGTTGCGGGATTCTTTAGATTGGGAAATCGCCCAACTCTCTTGCGATGCGAAAGAAGAACGAATACGGAATCGGGAAGAAAGCGTTTTATGCCATGAACTACACGATCGCGTACGGTAACGCGCTTTTTTCTTGCAGCGGCCTTACCGGGAAAATATGTTTGTTCCTTGCTAGCAAATTGCGCGGGAAGGAGATTTCTGAGTGCAGCCCCGAACCGCAAATGAATTGATTGTGTTCGCTTGCCTAGTTCGTCGGGTGTGCTCATCGGTATATCTCTCCTCGCTTGCGATGCAAGAGAATTGAACATGGCGCTTGATCACAAAGCGGCGATGACCGCCAGCTGGCATGTCGCCCAGGGCGAATTGAAATATCGCGGTGAGTCTTGAATGTTCAAATCTGTTTTATGCTGCAATGAAGCATAGGCGATCCGACAGTGCAAGGTGCCGCCATGGCCGAAAATCTTGAACTCTTGGCGCATTCGTATGAATCGACTTTTTGCTGCAGCGCATTTATTGTTCATACAGCGGCTATTTCGTGCTTTTTAACCATCGCTAACGCTGCTATTGTTGCGCGCTCTGAAATCACGGTGGGAGCGCAGTCCAGCTCACAAACTGCTTACACCAAGGCTATCCAGCAACTCACCTCGGGCTGTGGCGAGCCACGAGCCGTTGCGTTCGCGTGGCCGTCCGCCGGGAACCGCGATCTCGCGTGCGATGTGGCCAGCGCCGCGGTTTCCCGTTGGTGTCATCAGCAGTACACGATCAGAGAGATAAAGTGCTTCGTCCAGATCATGGGTGACGAGCAGTGTCGCCGTCTTGCGGCCGCTTACGAGCAATAGCAGCAGGTCTTGCAGACGCATCCGGGTAATGGCGTCCACTGCACTGAATGGTTCGTCCAGCAGCAAGAGATCAGGGTTCGTAAAAAGGCCGCGTGCTATAGCCACACGCTGCGCCATGCCACCGGACAAATGCTTGGGCAACGAAGAACGCGCGTTCGCGAGACCCACTTGTGCGAGCAGTTCGCCGACGCGCGGATCGCTGCCCTGGCGAGACCCTGCCGGGAAGGCGACGTTGTCAGCGACATCGAGCCAGGGCAACAGGCGTGGCTCCTGGAAAACGACGCCTACCCGGCTGGATGGCCCTTGCTGACGCACGCCATCAAGCAATATATCGCCGTCGTAGTTGCGATCAAGCCCGGCGACAATGCGTAGCAACGTGCTTTTTCCGCAGCCGCTCGGGCCAACGAGGCTGACAATTTCACCCTGCCTGATCGTGAGCGAAACGCTGTCCAGAACGGTACGCGTATCGTAGCGTTTGCCGCAGTGGCGGACCTCGAGCAGCGTGTCTTGGGATAACGTCAGCATTCGTTCGAGACACGGGTGTCGCGCCACGAAAGCACGCGGTTCTCGGCAAACTTGAGCACGGTGTCGCTGAGTTTGCCGAGCAGCGCCAGCAGAAGAATCGCGCCGAATACAAGGTCGGGGCGCCCTGTCTCGCGGCCATCGCTCAGCAGATATCCCAGACCACGGGTGGCCGCGATCAGCTCTGCGGCCACCATGAACATCCACGCAAGGCTCAAGCCGGTTCTCAACCCTGTGAATATCTGCGGTAACGATGCAGGCAGGAGAATGCGCATGAACAGCTCCGTCTGGCTCAAACGATTCACTTCGCCAAGCTCGACAAGCTTGCGGTCCACGTCGCGAATACCCGCCACGACGGCGAGATGCACGGGGAAGAATGCACCAATGGCGATGAGCGTGATCTTGGGCGCTTCATCGATACCCATCCATAGAAGCAGGACCGGAACCCACGCAAGCGAAGGAATGGAGCGCAACGCCTGAAAGCTCGGATCGAACAGCGCGTCGAGCCGGCGGCTCAGGCCCATTGCCGCTCCGAAAGCGATGCCGGCCGCCGTGCCAAGCAGGAAGCCGGCGAGAACCCGCAAGCTGCTTGCGCCGATATGCCGCCCGAGCCGGTCGCCGCCAAGTTGCCAAAGCGCTTCGGCGATCGTGCTGGGAGCGGGCACGAGATGTTCGGGAACGACGTGCAGGCGTACCAGCGCTTCCATCAGCGCAAGGAATGCGACCGGTAGCAGAAGGCCCGCCGTGCGCCAGCGCTGCAGCGCGGACTTTGGCTTGCGCTCTGGCGTGGACAGAGGGCTGGACAGCGTGAGCGAATCGTCCGGTGCCATCGCCAATGCCCCGGCCTGCCTACTTGCCACCAGCCGACGCAATGACCGGCTGGGCGATCCTGACATCGATCAGGGCGTCGATCACCTGGTTCAGATCCGTTCCCGGTTTGACCAACTGCTCCTGGGTAAGAATCGGCGCTGCCGCTTTCAGCGCGTCAATCTGCTTTGTCCCCGGCTGCGGCTGGCTGAAGTCGTTACGGCTTAATTGCAGCTTCGCAACTGGCAGCGACACCTTCGACTCTTCCGAAATAATCTTCGCCGTTTCATCCGGATGCGTGCCGATCCACACCCGCGCATGCTCGTACACCTTCAACACGCGCGCGAGCGTATCCGGGTGTTCCTTGATGAAGTCTTCGCGTGCATTCAGGAATCCATACGTATTGAAATCGACATTTCGATACAAGAGGCGCGCGCCGTCGTCGACTTGTGCGGCAGCCATGTGCGGATCGAGTCCGGCCCATGCATCGACTTGCCCGCTTGCGAGTGCGGTGCGGCCGTCGGGATGCTGCAGATTCACGATCTCCACGTCGTCGCGTGTCAGCCCGGCTGTATGCAGCGCACGCAGTGCAAAGAGAAACGGATCCGTGCCTTTCGTCGCTGCAATCTTCTTGCCCTTGAGATCGGCTACCGATTTGAGCGGAGAGTCCCGGCGCACCACGAGAGCCGTCCATTCAGGACGCGAGAAGATATATACGGCGCGGATTGGATTGCCGTTCGCCCGGCCGAGCACCGCCGCGAGACCGGCGGTCGATCCGATATCGATTGCGCCGCTGTTCAGGTATTCGAGCGCACGGTTGCTGCCAAGGCTCAGAACCCACTTGATCGTGGTGTGGTCCGGCGCGAACTCTTTCTCGAGCCAGCCTTGCTGCCTGATCACCAGGCTTTCGGGCGAATAGTAGGCATAGTCGAGTTTGATTTCCTCGGGCGCGGCCGCCTGCGCGATTGCCGGATACGACACAACCGTGGCGGCGAGCAACGTAACGCAAAGGGCCGCCACGCGGCTGAGAGAATGAAACAGTACTGCGCCCCGGCTGGATTTCATGGACTGGTCCTTAAGGCTTCTTTGAATAGCCCAACAATCTAACGGCGCCAGCCGTTGGAGAGAACCAATTAAAGTTCACAACGAAAGCAGGACGCGGTATATGCCCGCAATGGTTCCGACATTTTTAATTGCGCGGTCAGGTCTATCGATCAAGCAAAACTCCGGCAACCCGGGCCGCGTCGCATCAGGTTCTCCAGCTCTTCTTTAGAAATGACTTTTTATTGGTTCGGCTTTCCATCGGGTTCTCGCATAGTGGTATCTGGTGGCTATAAGCGGTTGCATTCTTCTGCGGATTGTTTGGGCCAACAGGCATAGGCGTCGTGTAGGTTGGCAAAGAGAATATCGGGCGCTACAAACACGAACTGCTCGAGTACGCGACGAGCGTGTTGCAGCCGGTGGCGGGTGTCCGCTTGCTCGGAACCGCGATCGACAAGGCAAGCGTGCTGTCGTTTGTATTGAAGGGTTATGAGGCGGAGAAAGTAGGGCGGGCGCTCAACGAAAAATCCTATGTCCGTGTTAATTGAGTTCGAGCACTTGCATATCGACGTCTGCTGGCGCAGGCACCGCGCGCCATCCCTCGTTCTGAAACCACAACATCCATGCCGAACATCGACACTCCGGGCGCTGAACACCGCTTGCCCACGCTTCCCGATCCAAACCGTATCCAGCATATTTCCGATGACGCACACGCGCTGGATACAGCTCGCCGCCTGGCCCTAATCTTCTCGCCCGGCGCGGCGAGGCGGGATCGCGAACGCCTGCTTCCCTGGGACGAACTTGACCTGTGGTCAGAAAGCGGCCTTGGTGCTATCACCATACCGCGCGAGTACGGTGGCGCCGACGTATCGCTTGCGACCCTGGCCGAAGTATTCGTCATTCTGTGCGCGGCCGATCCGGCGTTGGGGCAGATACCCCAGAATCATTTCGGTGTACTGGGCGTGCTTCGCGAGATCGGTACGCCTGCGCAGAAGCGGCGCCTGTACGACGAGGTCCTGGCGGGGCGTCGTTTGGGCAATGCGGGACCAGAGCGCCGCTCGGCAGAATCGTCCAACATTCTGCAAGGCACTACCCGCCTGCGCACGACCTCCGAAGGACTGCGCCTCGACGGCCGCCGTTTCTACTCCACGGGCGCCTTGTTCGCGCATCGCGTGCCGACCCGCGCAATTGACGACGAGGGTCGCGCGGTCCAGGTGTGGGTGCCAAGGGACGCGCCGGGCCTGACGGTAATCGATGACTGGAGTTCGTTCGGTCAACGGACCACTGCCAGTGGCAGCGTGGTATTCGATCACGTCCCGATCGACCCTCAAGACGTGCTTCCTGTCTGGCAGCTCGCCGATCGACCGGGCTTGTATGGGCCGACCTCGCAATTGATCCAGGCGGCCATAGATCAGGGCATTGCAGAAGCAGCGGTGTCTGATGCCATGTCTTTCGTCCGCGAACGCGCGCGGCCGTGGATCGATTCGGGTCAGGAACGTGCGGTGGACGACCCTTACATCATTGCGGATGTTGGCCGCCTCCAGATAGATCTGCACGCCGCTCGCGAAGTCCTGATCGAAACCGGCCGCGTGCTGGATGCAATCGCGTCGGAACCGGTCGACGCCGGGCTGAGCGCCCGCGCTTCGATAGCCGTGGCCGAGGCCAAGATACTGACCACGCGCATTGCGCTTGCGGCCAGCGAAAAACTGTTCGAACTGGCCGGATCGTCGGCGACGCGTGCGGCCCACAATCTGGATCGTCACTGGCGCAACGCGCGTACTCACACGCTTCATGATCCGGTGCGCTGGAAGACGCATCTGATCGGCAACTACTATCTCAACGACGTGTTGCCCGCGCGGCACTCCTGGAACTAAGCCATGGCATTTTCCCACGCCGAAAGAAGCGCGGCAGCCACGTTGCAAGGTCAGGCGTTCCCCGCACGCCCGGCTCGCGTGCCCGACTTGATTCATGACGACGCGCAGGCGCTGAACGTCGCAAAACGGCTCGCGGATGAGTTTTCAATCGATGCCGCGCTGCGTGATCTTGAACGACGCTTGCCGTGGGTTGAACTCGACGCGTTTGTATCGAGCGGACTTTGGGGATTGACCGTGCCACGCGCCTATGGCGGGGCAGGCGTGAGCAACGGTGCCCTGGCGGAAGTCGTCGCCACGATCTCCGCTGCCGACGGATCGCTCGGGCAGATTCCGCAAAACCACTACTACGCGCTGGAGGTTTTGCGCGTGGGTGGAACGCACGCTCAGCGCCGCTTTTTCTACGAGCGTGTCTTGGCGGGCGAACGTTTTGGCAATGCGCTTGCCGAGATTGGCCGGAAGGACTTCAAACGCCGCACGCGGCTCACGCGTGCGCCCGGTGACTGGTATATCGATGGACAGAAGTTTTATTGCACTGGCGCCCTGTATGCGCACTGGATCCCCACGCTCGTTGTCGCCGACGAAGACGGCCAAGACGTCACTTACCTCGTCTTCGTGCCACGCGCGGCGCAAGGCGTGAGCGTGACCGACGACTGGGACGGCTTTGGCCAGCGTGTGACGGGCAGCGGCTCGGTCGAGTTCAAGCGTGTTCCGGTACAGCCCAAGTGGGTCGTTCCTTTCCAGACATCGTTCGAGCGTCCCACCACGATCGGTCCCTTCGCGCAGATCATCCATGCGGCCATCGACCTGGGGCAGGCTCGGGGCGCATTTGCTGCCATGGTGCCGTTTATCCGCGAGCGGTCCCGGCCCTGGATCGATGCAAAAGTCGCGCATGCCGCCGCTGACCCGCTGACTATCGCCCAGGTCGGCGAACTCGCGGTGCAGATCCGGGCGGCAGAGGCGCTGGTCCGGCGAGCCGCCCGTGCAGTCGATGCAGCCCAGGCCGATCCGACGGAGCGTTCGGTGGCGAAGGCTTCCATCGCCGTTGCCGAGGCCCGGGCGCTCACGACCACAGCTTCCCTTGATGCCGGCTCGCGCCTGTTCGAACTTGCGGGAACGGCCGCCACGCTCGACGGCCTTGGCCTCGACCGTTTCTGGCGCAATGCACGCACGCATACCTTGCATGATCCGGTGCGCTGGAAATATCACGCCGTGGGCAACTTTTATCTCAACGATAAGCTGCCGCCCCGGCATGGCGCGTTGTAACCTGATGCGTCTGGTACATCTATCGCGCTTACCGGCCAAGCACGGAAATAAACGCCGCCGTTTCCGGATGCTTCGGCCGGGCGAAGACCTCTTCCGACAGCCCCGACTCGACCACCGTGCCGCCGCTCAGGAAAACGACTTCGCGGGATATCGATGCCGCGAGACGCAGGTCATGCGTCGCAAACAGCATGGTCATCCCTTCTTTGGCAAGCTGGCTCAATACATCGATGACTTCGGCCGCAAGTCCAGGATCCAGTGCCGAGGTTGGCTCATCGCATAGAAGAATGTCGGGAGACGGCGCAAGCGCCCGCGCGATCGCCACGCGTTGCTGCTGTCCACCGGACAGGGTGACCGGCCACGCGTCGGCCTTTTGCGAAATGCCCACCTTCTCCAGAAGCACGCCCGCGCGTGCACGCGCGCGCTCCCTGTCCCATCGCTGAACAGTAATCAGGCCTTCCATCACGTTCTGTATCACGGTGCGATGCGGGAATAACTGAAAGTTCTGGAACACCATGCCCGTCTTGCGGCGAATCCTTAGCACCGCTTCGCGAGAAGGCTGTTCGGTACGGCTGAACTCGATCCGTTCGTCACCCAGTCTGAGCGACCCTGCTTCAGGCACTTCAAGCAGGTTCACGCAACGCAGAAGCGTGCTCTTGCCGCTTCCCGACTGCCCGATAAGCGCCGTTACCGTGCCCTGCGCGATTGTCAGGTCGACCGACTTGAGCACCTCGTGCGCGCCAAAGGACTTCTGGATTTTTTCAAGCGCAATCATTATTGGCTCCGCTTGAAAAGCGCATGTTGACCGAGTCTTCTTTCGAGCCGGACCTGGGCCGATGACAGCACAGAACTGAACACGAGGTAGATCAAGGCCGCTTCCGTGTAAAGGATGAGCGGTTCATAGGTGACCGATGCAATCCGCTGGGCCGCCTGAAAGATCTCGGGGACTGTCAGAACCGCTGCGAGCGAGGTGTCCTTGACGAGCGCAATGAAGGCGTTAGCGAGCGCGGGCAGTGCAACGCGCGACGCCTGCGGCATGATGGTTCGCCGCAGCGCTTGCGTGCGTGTCATGCCCATTGAATACGCTGCTTCCCATTGTCCGGTGGGAATCGACTCGATCGCTCCGCGGATCACTTCCGAGTTATATGCACCCACATTCAGCGTGAAGCCGATGATCGCGGCGGTCAACGGATCAAGCACAATGCCGACGCTTGGCAGACCGTAGAAGATCACAAAGAGTTGCACAAGCAACGGTGAACCACGAATCAGCCATACGTAGAATTGTGCAACCTTCACGGCCCATCGCGGCCCAAAGAGCCGGATGAGTGCGACCGTGAAGGCCAGCGCCAGGCCAAGCGCAAACGATGCGATCGTGAGCGGCACTGTGAACACGAGCCCTGCGTATAGAAGCGGCCACAGTGACTCGCCCATCAGATGCAGCCAGGCCGGCATATCACGAATCCCTGAAAGGAAATGGTGGCGAAGCTGATCGCGATGTTACTTCGATACGTCCCGGCCAAAATACTTCTGCGAAATTTGCTTGTAGGTTCCGTCTGCCTTGATATCGGCAAGCGCCTTGTCGATGGCGGCCAGAAGCTGCGGGTTGCCCTTCGGAATGATCACGCCGGAATACTCGCTGTCGGCTGAATCACTGATGGCCGCGATCTTTACCTTCGCATCCGGCTTGTGTTTTTTAAAGTCGAGAAAGGACAGGCTGTCGTTCACGGTCGCATCCACGCGGCCGGAGGTCAGCAGGTCGATCGATTCGTTGAAGCCCTGCACGCCCACTACCTCAGCACCATGATCCTTGGCGATCTTCCCGAAGTTGCTGGTGAGCGTGTTGGCGGACTTCTTGCCTTTCAGGTCGTCGAAGCTCTTGATGGAGGTATTGTCCGAACGCACGATCAGCGCCGCGTGTGAGGCAATGTACGGAGTGGAGAAATCATACTTGGCCTTGCGGGCGTCGGTGATGGCCACTTCGTTGATGACCGCGTTGTAGCGGTCGGCATCGAGCCCTGCGATCAGGCCGTCCCACTTGCCTTCCACAAACTCCGGCTTCACGCCGATGCGCTTGGCGATCGCCTCGCCTATTTCAACGTCGAAGCCTGTGAGCTTGCCCAATGCATCGTGGTACGTGAAAGGCGCATAGGTCCCCTCGGTGCCGATCTTGATGACACCGGCGCTCTTGATGCCCGCCAGGTCGCCCGCCGCGAAGGCGCTTGAAAGAGCGGTCAACTGTACGACGCCGGCCAAAAGCAGGCACTTGAGAATGTTCATGTTAGCGACTCCTTAAAAGCTCGATTGTTGATTATTCGCTTTTCGGCAATTATCGCCAAAACGCTTCGGCGCGACTGTATCAAGGCGCGGTGGTTTCACAAAGCACATCCACGCCGAAGGTAATGCGTAAATCGGATAAACGACGCTTGAACGGCAGGGTGGCGGTGTATGCATGCATGCGTTGCAATATCGTTATTCCCGCAGTGCAACGGTGTTTATCGGAACAATGAGTGGCACGGCGCAGTGCGCGAATGATCAGATCATCGATGTCTGAAAGGCGCTAGAGATTGGCGCATCCATAAGCGGTTCGACGGCGTAACCACTCGATTAGGTTGCTCGTGGCAGGACATCGGGTTGCTCGGGCTCGAAGAAGATTGTCTCTGCCAAATATTCCTGGGGACCGGATGCGTTGAAGCGGTCTCGCGGACGTTCGCGATTACAGGGCATACGTCATGATTACTCATCCAAAGAGGTTGGCTCTTGCAGGCGTCTTCATCGCTGCGCTTGCCGGTACCGTTTATCTGCCGCGACTGATGCAAACCGCCCTTCATCACGATCAGTCCGCAAGTGATGGCGACGATAGTTCTGCGGCGGATATCCGTGACATGCTGCGTACGTCCGGCAACATGTCAAAGGATGCGCCTCCCGATCCATCGCCAGCGCGAATTCTTCAGGCGGTTCGCGACAGCCTGCACCGCAACGACCTTGCGTCAGCAGACGTGCTGCTGCGCGCGGCGCGCGCGCTCGACATCAACAACCCGCAAGCTATCGCGCTCCAGCATGACCTTGATGCGCGAATGCCGCTGACGCACACGGCGCCGCCTGCGGCGCTTGCAAAGGGGGAGCCCACGATTCAGCAAGCCGAATCTCGGCCCGTTCCTCGGACGTCCCGCGTAATTAATCGAGCCGGGCCAGCACGCGAACGGGCGAACCGCGTGCCACTTCGCGCACGCAAATCTGGCGATATCCGGGCCGGCGCTGTAGTAGCAAGGAACTCGCCAGTCGAACCGGTAGTTCGGATTCGGGAGCAGAACGAGAAATCCGCATCTTCGGATGCGGTGACATCCCGAGACGATGCTGTAAATAAAGTCATGCCTGAAGTCGCACCAGCGCCAGCGCCTGTGATTGCGGCATCACCGGTCATGCAACGGACCATTCAGCCTGAGCCCCAACCCATGCAACCGATACAACCGCCGCAAGGCCCCAAGAGCCGCGAGCAGGTTCGCGCGGAACTCGAACGCGCTCGCACCGACGGCAGCCTGCCGCGCTTCGGCAATCCCGATCCTGCCGGCCCAGGCGTTACAACGATTTTGAAGGCGCTGCTGGAGACGCCCAACCATTAAGCCGCCACCCGAACCGAAGCCCGATTTCTTCGTTTCCTTCGAGTGCGCATCCAGCGCTGACATGGCTGCAGGCCACCAATGTTGTTGCCCGAGGTGTCGCCATGCGTTGGGGAGAGCGGAAGCGGTAAGACCGTCATGAGACACGCAATGGTCCTCGTTAGTCCGGTGGCGAAAGCAGTAATACGAGGACTTATCACGAACGCTTTTCTGTAAAAGCTACCGTCGGAGCTAAAAGGCGTCGAGCGTTATGTAGCGAAAGTTTATACGTGAGAGAAAGTAGTTATTCCGAAAGGCCGAATTGGCGGGCAAATTCCGAGGCTGGCATTGGTCGACCGAATAAATAGCCTTGTGCGGTTTCGCAGCCTTTCTTGCGCAAGCGCGCGCTTTGCTCTTCTGTTTCCACGCCCTCGGCGATGACCTCCAACCCAAAGCTGTGGCCAAGATAAAGGATGGCTCGAACGATCGCCGCGTCGGCGCTCGACTCGCACATTCCCCGAACGAAGGTCTGATCGATCTTGAGCTTCGTCAGGGGATAGCGCTTCAACATGCTCAGTGAAGCGTAGCCCGTCCCGTAGTCATCGAATGCAATCCCCACCCCGTCGTCGCGAAGCTCCCGCAGGGGTCCGATCATCTGGTCGTCGTGACGCAGGATGATGTTTTCGGTAATCTCCAGCTCCAAGGCTGACGCGGGGAGTCCCGTTTCGATCAGCGCCGCGCGGACCCTGCTGGCGAGATCGCCTGTGCGAAACTGGGCGCCAAAAAGATTGACGCCCATTCGGAATTCAGGCGAGCCGTGTGCGCGCCACTGAGCGGCTTGATTGCACGCGGTTCGAATGATCCAGTCGCCCATTCGAGGAGCAAGATACCCCGCCTCCAAGGCGGAAAGAAACGCGCCGGGACCGAGCAACCCCTTTTCAGGGTGACGCCATCGCAGCAACGCTTCAGCGCCGATTAGCGCGCCATCAGAGAGCCTAACTTGTGGCTGGTAATAAAGCTCAAATTCATGGTGTTCGAAGGCCCTCAGTACTTCACTCTGATAGGCTCGCTTGTCGGTCGCCGCTTCGCGCAGTCCTGTCTTATAGAAACGGTGGCAGTGCCGGCCTTCGGCTTTGGCCTGGTAGAGGGCCAAGTCCGCACTGGACAGCAACTCCCGCACGCTCGACCCATGCTCCGGACACATCGCAATGCCAACGCTTGCACCGATGTTGATTGCCTGCCCATCAACAGTAAGGATGCGCGATAGAGATTCGATAACGGTGTCGGCGATTTCGGCCGCACGGGAGCCACTGACCGGACCCGGAATGAGGATGGAGAATTCGTCGCCGCCCATGCGCGCGACCGTATCAAGAGCCCGCACCGACGATTCCAGACGACGAGCCACGGTTACTAAAACGGCGTCACCCGCGGAGTGGCCCAGGCTGTCGTTGACATCCTTGAATCCGTCAAGATCGACCATCATGACGCAAGCAGCGCTTTGATCGCTTAGTGTCTGTTCCACGCGAGACCTGAACATCGTGCGGTTGGCCAATCCAGTCAAGGAGTCGATGTGGGCAAGCTGGAATAGTCGTTCTTCGTTGGTACGGCGCTCGGTAATGTCGCGCAAGATCGCGCCGAAACTCGGGCGTCCGTTCTCTCGCCACATGGAGGCGGACAACTCGACAGGAATACTGGCGCCGCTCGCAGCATGAACGTTGAGTTCGATGGTGCGTCCCTCGATCAAGGATGCGCCCGCTGTCGCTAATTCGTGTACCCGATTAATCAATTCCTGGGGAGCGATGAGATCAATGCTGCGCCCGAGGATATTTTCCGCGCGATAGCCGAGCAACCGATCGGCTGCGGGGTTCCAGAAGGTCACCAAGCCCTGCTGATCCGCACAGATAATCGCGTCCGGAGACGTCGCGGCAATGTTCTCAAAGCGGGACTGACTTGAGCGGCGGGCAAATTCCAGGCGGCGAACCTCGAGCTTGTCGAGCACAAGCGCAGCGAGCTCTGAGAGATTGCGACGCTCGCTATTACTAAATGCGTCTCTCGGTTCGGTGTCGATCAGGCAGAGCGTGCCCAGCGCATAGCCGAGCGTGTTGCGAAGCGGCGCACCGGCGTAAAACCGTATGTGCGGTTCACCGGTAACCAGGGCATTATTACAAAAGCGGGAATCCTTCTGGGCATCGAGGATGACCATGATCTCGTCGCGCAGGATCGCATGGGCGCAGAACGAGACGTCGCGGGATGTCTGGCATACGTTGAGTCCCACACTCGCGGCGAACAACTGGCGCTGGGCATCAACCAGTGAGACAAGCGCGACCGGCACGCGGAAGATGCTTTGGGCCAAGTGAACAAGGCGATCAAAGCCCGGGTCACCGAGTGTCGCGTCGATCGAGTATTCGCGAAGCGATGCAAGTCTCGCTTCTTCGTCAGAGCCAATTAATGTGGAGTCCATGGCAGTTGTTCACCTGCTTTGTAAGAATGAAGCTCATTTGGCGGTCTGGCTTCGCCGCGAAGTGGTGAATAGCCTGGACTTCTAGCTTTGATAACGGCAAAAACGTTTGTGCTTTAGGCGCCGTGCCTCATATCAGGGGGCACCTTGGGGCGAGCGCTGCGGGACGATGGTGGCTCGTCGGGGCCCCAACCCGACGGATCGTCGTGCCACTCGTAGTCGTCGAGGTCGGCTTCGGCGCCGTGTTTGGGTACCAACCAGGCCAGAAACGTCGCAAGCACTATGACGCCGAGTATCACTATGACCTTGATCAACATCGCTTCCCCTATTGTTGCCCATACGAAATCCGTAATTCGTATACAAAAAGAGAGCAAGTTTGATGCTAACGAGCTTCGGTGATAACCCTTTGTGCGCTCTTTGGGTCGTGCAAGGTTGGGAAGGCGGTAACGAGCGGCCGTCAGCGGCCCCCGATGGAGCCGCCGCGCTGCCGAGTCACGGTCTCACCACGCTGGCCGAAGTTCCCAAATCAGCGCGACCATCACCACGGCTGCAGCACCGACTAGGACCACGCCGTCCGGTTGATGGAAACAGCCCTAAATCCCTTGAAAGCCAACGTTCACAAGGCGGGATTCGTCGCGTGCGTACATGCTCAAAGTTCATATCCCAGCTAGTGCTACGTGATAATTCGTAATGCGAAGTAATTGACCACTAAGGAGAGTTTGGCCTATGGCGATCACCCTACGGAGCATCAGGCAAGGCGTCGAAGATGAAGCAGCGTCGTTTCCTTTCGTAAAATAGCGCGTGAAAGAAAACCCGATGTGAAAAAACCGGATTTTAGCCAGAAAACGCGGGGCGACGGATTATACGCGTAGTGGTGGCTCTTTGTTGCCGATCATTCATCCCGATACCGGAAGCTGGCCGCGCGTGGCAAGAATGCCAACACCACGGTCGTGGCCGTCGCCCGTGAACTGTCAGGCTTCATCTGGGACATCGGGCGCCTGGCGATGTCGCTCGCGTTGCCACGTAGCACAGGGGCAACTTGATTGCGAAAGACCACAGCACTCACCCGATGCTCCACCAGTTTCCTGAAGGCGGCGTAGCCCGGTTACTCGAGTAACCCGCGGCACAACCCCGCAACGGATATCACCCGATTTGCGGCTTAAGAATGCGGCAGGCTCATGAGACGGTCCTCTGTAATGCGGTAACCAATCCGCGGATATCAGGATGATTCACCGTCGAGATTTACTGCTACGCCGCCCTCAGGGAATTCATTTGCGCATAAGAAACATACGAACCACATATTCCGATTGACACGAAAAGTCATATCATTTGTGGGTTTCGGAGACTCTGGCCCTACCGCCGAGTTCACGAGTTTTGAATTCAACCGTGGGAGTGTCCGAATCCGGTGATCTATCAATGCATTCCATGGCGCACTAGAGTCCGCACGCCTTTGACGTCGCAACTGACCGCGGAGGTTTCGTGGAAACGTCCAATGCACGGAGACGTATTTCGGCACGGCGATGGCGACGTGATGGTGGACGGAGTTACTTTGCACGCGACAGCTCGCACCCCCAATTATCGGGGTACCGCGAACAAGGCGTTTGCGATTGTCTTTCTATCGAAAGACCGAGTCCGCGTTTGAGGCCGCTGACTTGGTACCGTTTCCCGGCAAGGTAGACCGGCCCGCCGGCGATGGCTATGTGGCCCAGGGACACGAGACTCATTGAAGTCCGCGGGCAGGGCCGCGCAACAGGTATCAAATAGCGATGCAGAAACACTGGCCCGGATATAAATGCAAGCAGAGAAAGCCTTGACCCCATCGGTCGCGTCGACCTGCTGCGAGGACGCGACGATTTATATCGTCGGTCGAGCCAAGCGAGTGTAAGTTTATCTTGATCGACAAGGTATCTGTGCCGCCCTTTGTGTCGCTGCCATCTCGGCCACAATTTGGACATTTACCGTCGACGCTCAGGTTGTCAACAAATAAGTGCTCGTATATTGGCTAGCCAGGGCCGTCGCTGGCGGCCGCCAAAAGTGGCACGACCAGATCGCTGATCGGCGTCGGGATGCCGCGAGATCGACCGCATCGCTGCACGACCCCGTTCCGGCTGTCCCATTCGAGGGGGCGGCCGGCCTGTCGGTCGGCGAGGATGGAAGTGCCTAGATCGGCCGGCGAACTGTGAAATCCATCGATGATCTCTTGCGGAACTCCGTCGTTCAGTGTCGCGCCCTCCGCACGAGCAACCTCAAGACATTCCTGTAGGTAGGCTAGCGATAGGTTGGTGATGTCGGTCCGGGAAAACATGCCGGCCCGGCGACCTGTCAGAACCATTAAACCTGCGACAGCGTTCTGTAGGAGCTTTCGCCACGCGACGGACGTGAAATCCGCCGCTACGTCGACCGAACATCGTGTGCCACGCAAAGCCGCGAGCACTACGCTGGTCGCCGGCGTGTCCGGCAAGGCGAGGCGTGCTTTGCCGCGTAGCCACACCGAGCCGTCCGGTTCGCGTTGAGCAGGAAACCACACCACCGAGGGCAGCACTGGGCCGCCGGACAAGTACGGCGCGAAGAGCGTTTTCTGCTCAACGCCGTTTTGCAGCACGCAGACAACGGTCTTCGCACTGCACAACGCAGACAGCCACGGTGCTGCTGCCTCCACTTGTGTCGACTTGACCGCGACGAAAACGAGATCGAACGTGTTCGCAATCTCGGCCGGATCAATCCGCACGGGCCCTGGTACAGCGACACGGCCGCCGTCGAAGCGCAGTTCCAGTTGCTCGCGCGCCGAGCGCCCGCAAATGGTCGGCGAACGCCCGACCTCGTGAAGCGCCGCCGCCATAGTTGTGCCGATTGCCCCCGGACCGACGAGGGCGACGGTTGGATTTTCAGACATCTTCATCATTTCCATTTTGTCCTAATTGTCTTTTGCTGCCCTGACAGCCATGCGGCTTCATCAGCTTAATCGCTATATCGCCCCGCACGATAGGAGGTTGCTTTTCGGTTACTCAGTCGTAGTTAAGTGATCTAATCAATCGACAACCAAGCTCAGTTATGTCGAACTGCGAGCACGATAGCCTAGGGAAGGACGGATTGACGGGTCGTTTTGCATGAGCTTGCGGCGACTGGTCGAGGCGTTGTGCGTCCGGGCTGTAAGCATCGCCAGCTTTGCGGCCTTTGGTCACAGTCTTTCCTCGGGTGCCAGATGCGAGCGCAGTGCGATCGCCAGCGGAAAGATTGCTAACGCGGTCAGCGCAGTGGCGAAAGTAGCGCAATGTAAGCCGATCCGGTCGCCAAGAAAGCCATAGATGACCGGTGAGATCGCACCGGACGCTATCGTCCCCGTATAGAACAACGCGAATGCGCGCTCGGTACGCTCGGGAGCGGCCATTTCCGGAACTGTTCCATAAAGCACGGAGGACGTGCCGTTGAGCATCATACCTAGGAACGGCAGCAGCATCATGGTGAGCACCAGCGGCAAAAATATCACGGCGACAATGCAGGACGCCGTACCGCCCTCGGTGGTCAGCACCGTGCCTATCACTCCCATGCGTGCGCCAAGCCAGCCGCAAGTGAACTTGCCGGCAGCGCCACCTATAAAGACAAGCGCCAGCGCAGTCCCCACCATCGACGGCGAGACACCTTTTGCCTTGAGCAAGAACGGCAAGAAAGTGAGCAGCCCCATCCGCACGGCCGTATCGAGCACACCAATCGCGAGCAGCATGGAAAAACCCTTTCCCGTAGTGCTGCGTCCGTGGGCGGGCGCATCGACGGCTCCGGGCGCGGCGCGCGATATCGACGGGAAAAACAACGCAATGACCGCGGCAATCACGCAGCCCAATACGGACACGATCCACAACGCATGACGCCACGGCATCATGGTCACGAGCAGCGAAATGGCAGCCGGCAGCGCGGATTTGCCGAGATCTCCGGAAAAATTGTAAGTGCTCAGCGCTCCTCTGGCATTGCGCCCGTAGGTACGTGAGACGGCGCCCGACGCGATCGGGTGTTGCGTGCTTGAGCCGCTGCCCGAAATCGCCAATGCCACACACAGGCCGAACAGGCCGCCCGACATTCCTGCAACCGCATAGCCGAGTGCGGCCGACAACGTACCGAGGGCCAGCGTGGTTCGGCTGCCTAGCCACTGAGCCAGGCGTCCGGCAGGCAGTTGGAGCGTGGCCATCGTGCCGGCATAGATACCGCGCAGGATGGCGAGGGCGGCGAAATCAAGACCAAAGTCCGACTGCCAGACAGGTAGCAGCGCATAGATCATATCTGTGTAGCCATCGTGCATCGCATGGGCGACGCACGAGAGCCACAACACGCGCGATTTTGATGGGGCAAGCGGCTGGGCAGTCGAATCGACTTCCTGTTCGGGCAGCGGGGAAAAAACGGGCAAGCGCATATCAATCCTCTTGTTGCGAGGCGACCCGCAAAGGCGCGCGGTGGCGCGTTCAGGCTCTATATGGCAATTTTATGTCTGGACCACATTGCATTCAATTGAGCTAATATCGCGTCAACGGAGAGAAAAAGTCACGTCATGGGTAGAGACACTGACACTACGAAAGACCGGGGTAGGCTGCCGCCACTTAACGGGTTGCGCAACTTCGAAGCGGTAGCCCGGCATGGGAGCTTCGCCGGCGCCGCTACTGAATTGCACGTCACCCACTGGGCCGTTGGAAAGCAGATCAGGTTGCTGGAAGACTGGTTCGGGTTGCCCTTGTTCGAACGCCGCCCGCGCGGCGTTGTGCTTACCGACGAAGGCGCTGCGCTCTTGAACGATGTGAGCAACGCGTTCGAGCGCCTGGGCAGCGCGGCGGCGCGGTTGCGCCACGAGGAATTTACGCGGCGGGTGTCCGGCATCGTGCGTGTGAACGTGCTGGCAAGTTTCGCGCTGTGCTGGCTGCTGCCGCGTCTGGCCGACTTTCAGGCGCGATATCCGGACATCGAGGTGCGGGTATCGACCACATCGCGCAAGTTACGCTATATCGGCGATGCCTTCGACATCGGGGTTCGCTCGGGAACCGAACAAGGCGCTGGCGTCGTGTCGCGCGCGCTGATGGCCGACTTGCGTCTGCCCGCCTGCAGCCCTGCACTGCTGCGCCAGCGCCCGATTAAGGACGTGGCGGATTTGCGCCATCAAACCCTGCTGCATTCCGCCAGTACTCGCGCAGCGTGGTCGCACTGGCTTCGGGAGGCCGGCGCGCCCGAGCTGCAGGCTGCCCGTCATGCCGAGTTCGACCATGTGAACCTGCAACTTGCCGCGGCCGTGGAAGGTCTGGGTGTAACGCTCGCGTCGCTGCCGCTGATAGGGCGCGACATTGCATTGGGGCGCCTCGTGTGTCCGATTGCCGCGCCAACATGGCGCGCCGCAGACTACACGCTGGTGATTAATCTTGATCGCAGCGGCGATGACGCCGTCAAGGCATTTGAGCAATGGATCACGATGGTGGCCAGCCAAGAGGCCGCACCCTTCGAGCTTCATTAGGCCGTAGAAAGCGAGCCGGCGGTCTTCTATTCACGAATACTTCCAAGGGAGATATGAGTGACGACCTTACAGCGTATCCGCACGGGCCGGACGCCGTAGGATTCGTCTAAAGGCTGGGGTACCGGCAACACATGGCAACTGGGGTTTCGAATGTTGCCTAGGGACGCACGTTTTAAACTGTTCCTGGCTCGTGATAATAACGAACGGCGACAACGCTTGGTCTCGTATCAACGAAATTGAAGCTTGTGTGGCATCGACCTACGAGTGGCGTTCATTGCATGGCTCAATTCCGCAAAAATGAATGGCCGCTTTTGAGAATCTTGAATGATGGCAACGGGTCGAGAAGACCCACTCGCCAATGACCAAGGTTCACACTCGTTGACACCTAGTTGGGAATCTCGGCAAAGCAACCTGGAAGGGCCGTACGTCCATAGTCGGCCGCCGCCGGCTTAGGCCGACCCCCGGGCGGCTGACTCAGTCGCCACGCCGACCAGATCGAAAGCGCCACACGCGTCAGCGTTTTTGGTCCTTAGCCGTCATTGTTGTTGCAGTATGGGTAGGGTGTGTCCTGGAAGAATGGGAGTCAAACCTGGCGGCGCTTTGCGGGCAACTGTTGGAGTAGGCTGCCTGCAGCGCCGACAATGTTAATGCGAGAATGTGGGAAGCTGTTCATGAAGCAGGCCCGGGTTGAGTTTTTAGTATCGCATGCAATTCCCGGGTTGAGCGACCGCTTCTGGGCTTACGCGTCCTGATCGCAAGCGCTTTGCAACGGCTAGCCGCCAAGTTTCCGACTCCCTGCGATTTTAGCGCCTGCACAATTCTTCATAGCGTAAAGGAAGTCCCACGAATCATGAGACCGGCGCATTAAAGAGGCGGCTTTCCCGCATGCTATATGCAGCTTGCAATCGATTCCGCATCAGTCCATTCGCAGACTCGCTGTTTTCGCGTCTGCGAATCCGGTTTTTGAGAGACGCAAACGTATCTATTTGGTCGGCCAGCGCCAAGCGCGTGCCTCGAGGGCGTGCGTTGGCTGACCAGCCACGCGCCCTCTAAACGGCATTGTCAACTTGCCGAGGGTGAGGCAGCACAGCCGCGGGTGTGTCGACAGATCAGAAAGCAGTTGACGGAGTTTGGGAGTGCTCGGTGAATTCGCGCCATGCAACAAACCGGGCTGCGAGTTGTTTTCGATAAAGTGAAGCGCACAGCAGATGCCGCTTGAGTGCAAAATGTTGGCGGATCGGCCCAAAGCACGAGAGAAATTTCTGTGTACGTTTCGGGTCGCGAAAGCCGCGCATGCGACGCTCTCGTTCGCGTGTTGGTTGGTGGCTGTTCTCGGCCCGATTGTTCAATCGGGCCGCCGCTTTGACAAAAATGTGCTTCACGTTCGCAAGTTCCGGGATCTCGGCTTTTGCCACCGGATAGCTGCGTAACCGGTCGGTGACGATCTTGCGCGGCACAGGGCTCGAACGCAGCACACGTTTGAAGAAGCGTTTGGCAGCGGCTTTGTCGCGCCGCTTTTCCAGCAGAATGTCGAGTTCGGCACCGTGCTCATCGACCGCCCGCCACAACAGATAAGGCTCGCCGCGCAAAGTGACGAACATCTCGTCAAGGTGCCAAGTACTACCCGGCCTGCGGCGCGCGGCTTTGACTCGATGCGCAAAGCCCTTACCAAATTTGTCGCACCAGCATCGGATCGTCTCGTAGGTCACGATCACGCTGCGCTCGAACAGCAACTCTCCAATGTCGCGCAGACTCAACTGGAAGCGAAAATACCATCGAACAGCGCAGCTGATGACACCCGCCGGGAAACGGTGACCATGATAGAGCGATTTCGATTTCTTCATCGCATCATCTTATCCGACACGTAACGCAACCTGACAACACCGTCCGCCGCGAGACAAGCGGTGCTGCATATCCGCTGGCAGGGCAGCGCGTGTAGTGATATCACCGTGGACTTGCCCAAGCCGGCTGCCGATGCGATGCGTTCCCCGCCGCGTTCGTCGAGCGGGTGCGCGAACTATCGCAGCATCTGCCTGACCGGCAAATCGTGGCGCACCTCAATCAGGAAGGCATACGCAGTTCTACTGGCAAATCGTTCACGCTTGAAATGGTCAAATGGATCCGCTACCGGTATCGAATTGAAGTAACCTGCTTCAAGCGGCCAGACGAGCTCACGGTACAGCAGCTCGCTCATCGGCTGCATGTCAGTCCACACGTCGTGTATTACTGGATCGAGCGTCAGGTAGTCCAGGCCCGCAAGCTCGATGGGCGGGGCCCGTGGTGGGTTACGCTGGATGCCGCAAAGGAACGGCAACTAAAGGATTGGGTGCGCACTTCAGGGCATCTACAGCGGCAACATTCCAACACTCAACTGTGAGAGGTGCATTATGAGATCACTGTCGGAATTCCCAGTGGACGCTTCTTGCCGTTACTCTTGGGAATGTAAACACGTCGCAGCGGCATCGCACGATAGTTGCGATGTCGAAGCGATGTCATCCCGTTCCACCTGGCCGCCGGGGATGACCATATCCTGCCGTCAACCCCTGGCGTTCTCTTACCGCGATTCTCCGTCACCCGCTTCACGGCCAGCATCTTGCCGCTATACGAGCGGGTCAGCAGACGTTGCAACGCTTGCACCTTGCCCCATCGGCCTTCCCAGGTTGCCTTGGCGATACGCACCTGAAGTCGTTTCACGTCTGCCTCCATGTGCGACCAGTTCGCCTGATCCCACTTCTGCGCAGCGCGCGAGGACGCACCGGCCCCGGTCGCTTTCGCGTCGGGCGATGTCTCAGCCCGTATCCCGTCCATTACAGCCGGGCATTCGCTTTCTCCGCATTCCTTTACCCACAGCGCCAACAGCGTTCCTTGCGGTTCGCCTGCCATTGCTGGCGACACCATGGACTTACCCTGTTCCGCATGAGTTTCCGAGCGGGGCGGACCTTCTGCTTCGCCGGCGGTGTTCCTGTCCATGATGGTCCAGTCTTCGAAGACCATTCCTCACCCAGGGTCAGCCCTATGAATTTGCGTTGAATTGGCCTCGATGTCACGTCGCTGTTGCGCATTATGCGTAAATTGAGCTAGAAACAGATAATACGTTCCGTAATCCGCTATTCATCTTCATTTCACGTGGTTTTCATCACTTCCCATCGTGCGGGCACGGCTCCGGAGTAAAAATTTGAATCCTTATCTTTTCCATTTCTCGACCGACGCCTATTCCGAGGACCAGCGATTCGACGTATGGCGAGATGAAGTCAACGCGATATTCGACGTGGGCATCGAAAAACCCGCTGCTCAGAGGTTTAACTACAAATTGTCGACTGGATACATCGGATCTCTGTTAATGGGATGCGGCACGTGGGCTGGCGAAGATGATCCTGTTGCATATAGCGTCAAACGCCCGTCCCAAATGATCCGCCGGGACGGACTCGATCATTTTTATCTCTGCCTCGGCATTACCCATTCGATATCCGGGTATGCCGCCCGGGCGACGATCAATACAGAGCCGTCGAAGATTTATATCCTTGATCTCGCGCGCGAGCTGGATTCGGAAATCGTTGCCGGTGATACGATCATATTAACCATCGCACGTGATCTTCTCGAGCCGCGCATCAAGTCCGCAAATCTGCACGGCACCGTGCTGGAAGGCCCGCTCAGCGCGCTGCTGGGTGATCACATGCATGCGCTGCGCCGGCAATTGCCAAGCTTGTCGCCAGCGGAGATGCCATATGTCGAGCGGGCAACACTCGCCATGGTCTCGGCTGCTCTCGGCCCGTGTATTGCAACACTGGCCGACGCGGAAAACGAAATCAATCAAACGGTATTTACCCGGGTACGGCGGTTTATTGATGCAAATCTGCAATCCACCGATCTCACACCGTCGCTTATTTGCCGTGATGTCGGTATATCCCGTGCGCAGCTTTACAGATTGTTTAGTCGTGAATCCGGCGTTGTCTCGTACATTCAACAACGCCGCCTCGACAAAATCCGCCAGATACTCGAAAGTCCTGCGGGCGCTAGTTACCGCATATCCACTCTTGCCTTCGAATACGGTTTTAAAAGCGAATCACACTTTAGTCGAATCTTTCGAAATGCTTTCGGTTATTCACCACGCGAAGCACGCGATCGCGGTTCGTCAATGGAAAAATCCGGTTCAACTGCCGCCAATAACGCTCAATACGCCGGCTCATTAAAAGAGGTACTTGGAAAGCTTGATTGATTCGTTGCATTTGAGACGCTCAGGCAGGTTTTGGAGACAGTGAGGCAAATTGGATTGACACGTCACTGTTACCATTTTCTCGCCTTATTCGTCAGGCGTTAGACGCAACGAACAGCAATCGATAATCAAAGCGCATCGGGGATCAAGATGAAGTCTCGCTGGCTGGCCCTGTGCGCCGCCCTGGCGCTCGCAGCGTGCGCCCAAAACCCATCGCACAGCGATCAAGTCCGGATCTGCGACGACCAGGGATGCAACAACCGCCCCAAAAGTCAGGTGTCGTTCGAAGCATCGGGAAATGGCGATACCGCCGATAACGATGGCCGTATCACCGCATTGAAATCGGCGGCGCAAAAAGAACCGCGCGCGGCCTATGACCTAGGCCTCAGATATTTCCGCGGCGATGGCGTACGGCAGGATAGCTATCAGGCGCTCGTGTGGATGAGAAAGGCCGCTGAAGGCGGCGATCTCGAAGCGCAAAAAGCGCTGGGAAATTTTTATTTGTTCGGCCTCGAAGAGATGGGATCCGATCCCCGCGAGGCCGAGAAATGGCTGCTGATTGCATCGGGGCGAGGCGACGCTGAGTCGCGCAAACTTCTTGAGCAAGCAAGAGCTGCGAAGAAGTCAGAGGAGACCTACTACAAATGGCAAACCGAATGGCGAGCTGTCTATTACGGCTACTGGTCGTCTGGCTATCCGTACTACGGTCACTGGCAGCAACATAGCTGGTACGGATATTAAGCCTCCCTTTTTAAACGACGTGCGTCGGCTTCATGCGAGGCCGGCGGGTCGCGTGCCGATCACTCACAACGCATCTAATAACATGACTCTCAGTTCACAATTTCCCGGCGTGAAGAAAGTGCTTGCGGTCCTCCTGACTGCATCGATGAGCGCGTGCGGCGGCATGGTATCCACGGGCGGACAAAGCGCGGGCGTCTCGGGCGCAGCGGGCGGCGCGACGAGCGCCGGCGCCGATGAAACCCTCGAACGCTGCACCGCACCGCTGGGCACGATTGCAGTCGACGACGGCCGCAATGCGGACTGGTTCGGACCGTTCGGCAGTGCGACGCAGGTGACATCGATCGATCCATTGCTGCGGCTCGCGGTCCAGCAATCGAACTGCTTTGTGATTACATCGATCGGCAATCAGAAATCTGATGCCCGCCTCTCGCGCATCACGTCCTTGCAGCGCAATTCCGGGGAATACAGGGCCGGGTCGAAACAGCAGAAAGGACAGCGCGTCGCCGCTGATTACTACATGGAACCGCAGATCGTCATCAACGACTCGGCCATTGGCGGTGTGACGGGCGTGCTCGGCGGCCTCGTGGGAAATGCCGCAATCGCCAAACTTGCCGGCGGCATGCAGAGCCGGGCGTCCGTCGTGACCCTGACGCTTTTCGATGTACGCTCGGCCGTCCAGATTTCAGCGGCCGAGGGCAACGCAACGGCGACCAACTACGGCGCGGCTTTGTCGGGCCTCGGCGGCGGCGCTGCAGGCGGTCTGGGCGGTTTCTCGAAGACGCCGGAAGGCAAGGCCACGGTGGCGGCGTTTATCGATGCCTACAACAAGATAGTCGTCGCGCTGCGCAGCTACAGGGCGCAGGACGTTCAAGGCGGCCTTGGCCGAGGCGGTCAACTCAAGGTCAATTGAAGACCAAAGAAGATCAACCGAATTGCCGGAGAGTGCCGTGCCGGCATGCCTGAGAGGAGCGTTGTGATGAAAAGCCGTATAAAACGGTTGTTGAAGTTTGCAAGCGTCATCTTGATTCCCGCAATGGCGCTCAGGACTTCCCTTCCATCCCGCGCGCTCACGGCGGAGGACCAGACGGAGGTTCAAAACTTCACGCTCACCGACGACTTCGTCAAGCGCTTCGAAGCGGCCGCGGCCGAAGGTGGCGCGCGGTCCGAAGAAAATGGGTTCTGTCGTGCTAATGAGCTCATGTAAATCGTGGACCGAAATTGAGACGGGTGCGATGAGCATGACGGGCAAGACATTATCACCAGAGGTTGGGAAGGTACTCAAACGACTGCACTATCCGTTGGATGCGATCATGTTGTGTGTGCGGTGGTAGGCCTTAAGCTTCTCGCGCAGCAAATCGCGTTCGACTGTCACCACACGCAACTCACCCTTCATGGCAGCGAATTCTGCGCGCAGCGCCTGCAGTTCGTCGGTAAAGGATGAGAATGGTGGGGGTATCGCTGAGTTAGACCGTAAGCGCGAATTTATGCACACCGCGGTGAGCCGACGCGTGGGTCTAGATCATGCAGTGGCTAATGCGTCGCGCGGCTTGGCAACGTTGAACGGCAACAGATCGCTGATATCGGCATCCCCTGCACGCTGCGGTAGGTCGGTTAGCACGCGAAGCAGATAGGTGTACGGTTCAACGTTGCACGCGCGGCACGTTAGCATCAGGCTATAGATGATGGCGCTCGCCTTCGCCCCGGCGACGGTGTCACTGAACAACCACGCCTTTCGCTTAGAGAAGCAATTCCATAAGCGAAACTATCGTCACCTCGTTGTTATGGAAAGTTCTATCGGGACGGTTGGAGCAGACTGCCGCTTTATCGACGAGAAGGTCAGCGTGCTGATCGCCGGTCCATGTGGAACGGGCAAGTCCCATCTCGCGCAGGCACTGGGTCATGCGGCCGCCCGGCAGGGACACGACGTCCTGTTCATGACCCAGACCCGGCTTCTCGGCGCGCTGCGCAACGCGCAGGCTGGCGGCTCCTACGAACGGCGCTTCCAGGCCCTTGCCAAGGGGCCACTGCTCATCATTGACGATTTCGGACTGAAACCCATGCGTACGCCCGAAGATGAAGACTTCCACGATTTGATCGCCGAACGATACGAACGCACATCCACCGTCCTGACCAGCATTCTTGATTTTACGGAATGGGGGGATGCGTTCGCGACCAACAAAATGCTCGGCGCCGCAACGCTTGATCGCCTGCGACATGCCGCGTACCGCGTCGTGCTCGACGGCGAGAGCTACCGCGTTCCACGCCCGATGCCCGAGAGCAACAAATCAGCACTTGCGAAAGGAGGTAAAAACAAGGATTCTTGATCCCCGTTCGAGCCCCGAATCAGGCGCCTTTCGCTGGCGCCATTACGCCGAAAACACCCGGCTCCTTTATGGCGAAAGGCAACACTGGCAGACCACGACTATTGATCAATTCATCGAGATTCTCGACTCTTACATCCGGTGGTACAGTGCGACACGTGTCGCCGTCTGCCGCGCGTCAAGCGGCATGCACTAGGCGGTAAAGCTCGTTTTTGTCTTGTCACGCTTCGCAAGGTAACGCGTTGCCGTGACCTGCTGTACGGCCAGTAGTTGCCTAGTTGGACAGGCGTGGCGGGTAACTGCCGGGTCTGAAGCTCCAACGACAACGTGCTCGTCGAAAGACACCGCATTTGGTGACGATTTGTGGTGACGCTGCGAGCCGCAATGTGGCGTCGAGGCAAGGCAAGTTCCGCATGCGCAACAGACGTGAATCGTCGATAAACCTCGTGACGGATAGTGGGCCGAAGCGGCTAATGGGCCCAGACCAAAAGGTATGCAGCCGGTTACTCCCTTTGTACCCGGGGGTACGTCGTCATCATGCTGCCGGGGAATAGACGGGCGCTAAACGGATAAGCCCGAAAGCATCCGGGTTGGCAGAAACGGGAACGTGGTAAGTCCAATTGTCCGCCCGAGTCAGCAGTTTGACTTGGGCAGGAGACCCGCAAGGGGATCTGTTGGACAAGTGGATAAGAGAACGCGGAAAAAGCGAATGACGGGCGGTAATAGTCCGTATAGGGGTTCAGGATTTGCCCTAACCCGAAAGGGTGCAGACTTCCGCGTGGTGCAGTTGTCGCAGGTCCACGTTTGAGATTCATCGAGGGGAAGCTTGTGAGAGACCGGTATCGTCACGGTTCAGCGCCCTTCGTCTCAGCGATGAGACGAATCAACGATGTGATGCTTGCGAAGGGCTCGTGCCGTTAGCGAGACCGGCGTCAGCGCGACGCTTAATGCTGTGCTCGAGCGCAGTGCGGTGAAAGTCGCATGCTGCGTTCTTCGGGGGCCCCGTCGTCGTAAGACGGTGGGGCTACCCACTACGAAAAGCGGATCAAAATCTCGCTGGGCTCACTTAGCCCAGTTGAGTACCGGAAAAGTCTGGGATTTGTCGCTTAAACAGTCCAAGTTTTTATCCGCACCCCCCGTGGGTCAGGATTCCGTGCAAACCAACACACTTCGGTCCGAGATTCAAAACGATGTAGCTGCTGTTAAAGAGGCGTTGCGATGACGCGTGCTGAACAAAACCCTTCTCAAAGAGAGATTCTCGCCCGCATGGCGGCTACTCGCGCGGAGCTGGTGGCGTCCAATCACGTCACCTCGTTGGTCGGCAAGCCACGCCGACAGGTTTTGCCAACAGACATCCAACAAGGTCCGGTGTTTCTGCAAACGCCCTACGCTGGCCTTATAGCTGCCGGGCTGATCGTGGGGACGGTTTTAGGACCGGGACAATTGGTGCGCGCGGCGGCCCGGCGAGGCTTGGTTCCCTGGATTGTCGGCACAGTCCAAGGCCTGCTTAGTCGGTAATCGAGGGTAATTACTTACCTTAAGGTCGAAGCGTCGACGGCGCAAACCTGCGGGGCTGCGAGAGTTTTCGGAATGTTTCTATTGCCGTATTCCGTAGTGGGTTCGCCGGCGCGCCATGCTCTGCCCTGATGACCCTGTAGTCGACCTTTGGTGGAGACGTGCAAGGCGGTGAAGCTTGCCTTTTCTCTACCATCAATCGAAGGCGTAACGAGAATGAAGCCCTTTGGCCATCTTGAGATTACTCGATGGTCTGTCAGTGTTACTCTTCGGCGGCTGTTTTTGTATGCAGCACGTCTAAGTGCACGTCAGTGTTCGGCAATGGCGGAGCGATGACACGCCACGTGTCCAAAGCGTGCTTAAGTGCCGGCCATGTGATCGGCTTATACAAATACCCGTCGAATGCTTCGAAGTCCTCCGAGACCAAATTGGTGCGTCCTGTCACGGCAATCATGCAGGCGTCCTGAGAGGCGCCCTGCGCGCGAAGCGTTCGACACAACTCGAGGCCGTCGCCGTCGGGCAAATTGATGTCGCACAATATAACGTCGAATGGCTCGTTCGCGGCGAGTCGGAGCGCGGCTCTTGCAGTATTCGAGACCGTAGCCGTGTGTGCCATCTCGGCCACGACTGTCGCCATGGTCTCGGCCGATTCGATATTGTCGTCAACGACCAAGATATTCATGTGAACCTCTGTGCATGGACAGGGACACTCAATTCAAAGCAATATGAATGCCCAAATTTCCCACGTACCGGAGGCATCCATTGCAATGCCAAAAACAACTGATGGTCTTGGGCCCGAGACGCTTCACGGAGGCTATATCGGAAGAATTCATGCGACGCTTTCGCTTGCTTTCGCTTGGTTTCGCTTGGAATAGGTATTGCTAATTCGTCTTAGCCGAGGGGTGCGGCGTCAAATGGCGTTCACTGATTCCGGCTGAAGATTATCAGGAGTTGCATATGAGAGCGCTGCGCTGGCACGGAAAACACGACATTCGATGTGACACGGTGCCTGACCCGGTCATAGAGGAGGAGCGCGACGCGATCATCAAGATGTCCACCTGCTCGATCTGCGGCTCTGACCTGCATCTGTTTGACGGCTTCATGCCGACCATGGAAAGTGGTGACATCATGGGGCATGAGTTCATGGGCGAGGTGGTCGAAGTGGGCAAGGACAACAAGGCGCTTAAGGTTGGCGACCGGGTCGTGCTTCCCTTCACGATCTTTTGCGGCGATTGCGACCAATGCAAACGCGGCAATATTTCCGTTTGCGAGCGCAGCAATCGCAACAAGGACAAGGCTGACAAAGTGTTCGGCCATACCACGGCGGGTCTCTTCGGCTATTCGCATCTGACCGGCGGATACGCTGGTGGCCAAGCTGAATACGTTCGCGTGCCCATGGCCGACGCCACCCACGTCAAGATTCCCGACGGCCTGACCGACGAACAAGTCCTGTTTCTCGGCGATATTTTTCCGACTGGTTGGCAAGCAGCGATCAACTGTGACATCCAGCCCAATGACACAGTCGCGATCTGGGGCGCAGGCCCGGTCGGCCAGATGGCGATACGCAGCGCTGTGCTATTGGGCGCCAAGCAGGTTGTCGTGATTGACCGGGTGCCCGAACGCCTTGCTACGGCGAAGGCCGGCGGCGCAATCACCATCAACTTTGACGAAGAAAGCGTCCTCGACCGGCTAAAGGAACTGACCAACGGCAACGGTCCGGAGAAGTGTATCGACGCGGTAGGCATGGAATCGCATGCAACCCGTTCTGTCGATGCCGTCTCCGACCGCGTCAAGCAGGCCGTGATGCTGGAATCGGACCGTCCGCATGTGCTGCGCGAAATGATCTACGTGTGCCGTCCGGCAGGCATCCTCTCGGTGCCAGGGGTGTATGGCGGCTTGATCGACAAGATCCCATTCGGTGCATCGATGAACAAGGGACCGACCTGGAAGATGGGCCAGACACATGTCAAACGCTGGACGGACGACTTGCTTAACCGCATTCAGGAAGGCCAGATCGATCCCTCCTTTGTGATTACGCACACCGTTTCGCTGGAAGACGGTCCAGCAATGTACAAAACATTCCGAGACAAGGAAGACGGGTGCATCAAGGTGGTCCTCAAACCCTGAAGGCGCGCAATCCCCCCGCGTGGATCGGACAATTCGTATGACAACATGCCTCGATTAAAGCAGCCGGCTTCGGCCCGCTGCCCGTACGCAATCGCCCCGCGGCATGGGAGCCCGGAGATACATAAAAATTCACCTTACGCCATGTGCGCTGCTCGAAGCAGCTAGCGGTAGACATTGCACCGCCAAACGCGGTGCGGATCGTGTCGACCCTAATTTTAGTTTCGCCTCGGTGGGAAGCGGTCGTTAGCGGCGTTAAGGCTAGCTCTTGCGCCTCGGCATCGCGTTCATACTGGGCTTTCGTTCTCCTTTTCCCTTCTTTTTCAGGCACGAACTCGATCCACGTTGGACCATGGTCACTGGCGTTTGGAAGGTCGCGCACCCAAACATCAACAGATGCATCCCTAAGACGCAGGGCAAGCGCTGGACTGAGCAGGAGATGGTCAATCCGCAAACCGTAGTCGGCGCCGCGGTGTCGGCGAATATAATCCCAGTAGGCGTAAATGCGCTCGTCGCCGTGCACGCTGCGCAGCGCGTCGGTCCATCCTTGCGCTACAAGGCGCCGAAAGCATTCACGGCTTTCGGGTTGTAGCAAAGCGTTATCGCGCCACGAGCGCGGGTTATAAATAGCGTCGTCTGTGGGGACGACGTTATAGTCGCCGGCGAGCACAATGGGAGTGAGCGCTATCCATCAAATACTGCGCGTATTCGATCAGCCGTTCGAACCACGCAAGCTTGTAGTCGAACTTGGGACCTGGGTGCGGATTCCTGTTTGGCCGATCGAGACAACCAACGAAGGGTTCCACCAGTTGAGATAACTGTGGGATTAACGTATTGGGGAGTTGCCGCAGGGTGCCGGCAGGCGATCAGTTTGCCGATTTCTCCACACATCGCTTAGATCGGCCGCGATCGTTCCAGCGAGAAGGCCGGGCAGGGTGTTGTGCCGCTGCCGCTTTTATCGTTCAGCGCCAAGCATCCCGCGCCCGCTATATATCAGAAAGGGTCTAAAAGATGACGCAATCGTCGTAGCGTTTGCACAGGTTTTCGAATCGAAGCATGAGCTATAAGTGGGACAGTCTTGTTGTATCTAAACGCTGGCCGGCGCCACCGACGCACCGTTGATTTCGTGCCGCTTCAACGCATTCGCAACAAACCCCGACGCTTTCATTTCCTCGACAAACGCCGCCAGATACCGCGCCGCATTTTCACCCCGGCTTTTCGGTGTTCCCATTGCCTGTTGTATCACCATGAAGCGCTTATCGAAGAGACGAAGGCCGGGGATCTGCGCGGCATCGGCTTCGAGTTGCTGCTTCACGCCGGCCGCAACTTCCAGCCCTTGCTCGATAAACATCCGCACCACCGCTTGCGACGACGGCGCCCGCACGATCTGTGCGGCTTTCAATTCGCGTGTGAGGAACAGGTCGTACGCGCTGCCTTTGCCGACGACCACGCGGTTTGCCGCTTGATCCACGTCGGCATTTTCCCGAAGCGGCGATGCTTCGCGCACGAGATAGAAGCCTTCGATCAGCACATAGGGCGCGGTGAACGCAACGCTCGCGCCGCGCACTGGATCGATGGCGAAAAAACCGAAGTCGGCGCGCTCGCTGGCGAGAGCATCGACGCACTGGCTGGCGGTATCGAAGACGATCAACTCGACTTCCATGCCCAGGCGCTTGCCAAATTCCCGCGCGAGATCCACCGATACGCCAAACGGCTTTCCTGTCGACGGATGCATGTTTGCAAGTATCGGATTGCCCAGGTTGATGGAAGCACGAAGGGGGCCGCCCGGAGTGAAAGCGGCGCGTATGGATGGATCGATTGTCATGAGGTCGCCAGGGTTCAAGGATGTTGTTGTCAGGTTTTTCCCGCAGCCCGGCGTATGAATCCGGGCCCGTTTCGGTCACGCAATATTCCACTGCTGGCGCTATGCTACCGCTTTCGCTTACCTGTTCACCCGTTCAACCAAGGACCCAATCATGAAACAGACACCAGGATCAATGATCAGCTTTAAGCGCCCCGACGGGCAGGAAATCCAGGGTTATCTCGCGAAGCCGCACAAGCTCGAAGGCGCGCCGGCGATTGTGGTGATCCAGGAATGGTGGGGTTTGAACGACCAGATTCGCGGTGTCGCCGACCGGTTCGCGCAGGCCGGATATATCGCGCTGGTGCCGGACCTGTTTCGCGGAAAGTCTACGGTCGAGGAGGCGGAGGCGAACCACTTGCTGACCCAGCTTGATTTTGGCGACGCCGCCGGCCAGGACATTCGCGGCGCAGTGCAATATTTGCAGACGCAGTCCGGGCGCGTGGCCGTGACCGGCTACTGCATGGGCGGCGCGCTGACGCTGCTGGCGCTCAGCAACATTCCCGAGGTCGCGGCTGGCGTGGTCTGGTACGGCTTCCCGCCGCTGGAATACGTCGATGCATCGAAGATCAAGGCGCCGGTGCTCGGGCACTGGGCCACGCAAGACGAATTCTTTCCGGCTAAAACGGTTGATCTGCTGGAGAAGAGACTGGCCGATGCGAACGTCGATGTCGAGTTTCATAGATACCTCGCGCATCACGCGTTCGCCAACGAAACGGCGGTTGGGCCGGGCCGTATCGCGAGAACGCAGTTCGATCCCGTCTGGGCGCAACTGGCGTGGGACCGGACGCTGACGTTTCTTGGCAAGACAATGTGGACGCAGAAGTAATCGCGCTGTAGTCGCGCTTTTAACGTGCGTTCGGGTAGCCCGCGGCTATCCGAAATGTCCTGTGCCGGCGCCGTTCAGCCGGGGATCTCGGGTTCGACTAGCTTCGCCAACTGAAGCAGCGACTCCTGCCAGCCGAGATAACACATCTCCACAGGAATGACTTCGGGCACGCCTTCCTGCACGATCGTGAGTTCGGTTCCACACGACACCTGCCGCAACGTGACGGTGACGTTCATCTGGCCGGGCAGTTCCGGGTTGTCGAACCGGTCCCAGTAGCGGATCTTCTCGAACGGCACGAGCTCGACATACTCGCCGCCGAACGTGTGGCTGTTGCCTGTGCCAAAGTTGCGGAACGACATCTTGAACGTGCCGCCAACGCGAGCGTCCATGTGGTGAACCTGACAGGTGAAGCCGTGGGGAGGCAGCCACTTCGCCAACCCGTCGGCTTCAAGAAATGCGCGATAGATCCGTTCAGGCGTGGCGCGCAGGACGCGCTGTAGATTGATGGTTCCGGTAGTCATGGTGTGCTCGCTTTCAATGAAAGAGTTGGACATGCCCCGACGACGATTCGACAAGGCGGTTATCGACATGGGCCGGATCGGGGAAGACCCGTAGGCATCGATATTTTCAACCGGCTTTCATGTTCTCACGACCGCGGCAATCCAGGACGTTACGAAGCAGTTCGACCACCGTTCACGCGCAGCACCTCGCCGGTCATGAAACTCGCCTTATCCGACGCTACGAACCGGATGGCGTCAGCCATTTCATCCGGCGTTCCAGCCCGCTTGAGCGGCACGCCCGCGAGAAATGCCGCCTTGCGTTCAGCGTTTACAGTAAGGCGGTCGAGCATGGCGGTGTCTACCGGACCGGGTGCGACCGCGTTGACCCGCACGCCGAACGCCGCCGCTTCGAGCGCCGCGGACCGGGTCAAGCCCTCGACCGCGTGCTTGCTCGCCGTATATATGGACGCGCCCGCCGCGCCACGCACGCCCATCGTCGAAGAAATATTCACGATGCTGCCGCTGCCCTGGGCCGACATCACACGGAGTTCGTGTTTCATGGCGAGCAAGGTGCCGAGTACGTTGGTGTCGAAAACAGCCGCGTAGCGTTCCGGCGTCTGCTCCATGACCGGCGCCGATTCGCCTTCCGAACCGGCTGAATTGACGGCAATGTCCAGCCGCCCGAAACGTTCTACGGCGTCATCCACGAGCCTGCGGACATCGTCTTCGAAGCGCACGTCGGCTTGAATGAATTCCGCTTGCGCGCCGAGCGCGACGAGTTCCGCCGCCAGCATCCGGCCTTCTTCCGCCCTGCGGCCGGAGACCACGACGCGTGCGTCGTCACGCGCGAACGCGAAGGCGGCGGCGCGCCCAATGCCGCTCAACGCGCCGGTGATGAGTACAACAGGCTTGCTGGACATTTTTCCACTCCTCATACGAACTTGTTCAAAGCGTGACCACGATCTTTCCGAACTGGCCGTTGGTTTCCAGATAGCGATGCGCGTCCACCATTTCATCGAACGTGAAAGTACGGTCGATGACCGGCTTGAGCGCGCCGCTCTCGAATCCCTTGAGCACATATTCGACGACAGCCTTCCGGCGAGTTTCGTCGCCGCTCGTGAGCCAGATGTTGTGCGCCTTCACCGTCAGCACCTTCGCGATCATCTCGAGCACGGGCAGCGGCGTGACGTCCTCGCTCAATGCACCGTAGATGTACGCGATACCGCCAAACGACAGCGCGGATATCAGCTTTGCGAAGTTCGGGCCGCCAACCGGGTCAAAGGCCACGCGCGCGCCCTTGCCCTCGGTGATGCGCATGATTTCATCGAGCAGGCTGGTTTCGTCGGTGACGACCACGTGCGCCGCGCCTGCATCGAGCAATTGCTGTTTCTTTTCGGCCGTACGTGTCAGCGCGATCGACGTGGCGCCGGCGTAGTTGGCGATCTGGATGGCCGCGAGTCCAACGCTGCTGGACGCCGCCGGCACGATCACGAAATCGCCCTGGGTCACCTTTGCATCTTCGATCAGCGCGCCATACGCCGTGACGAACATCATCCAGACAGATGCGGCCTCGGCGAACGAAAGCGATTCCGGATGCTTCACGACCGCGTAGTCCGGCGCGATGATCGTTTCGCCATAGGTGAAGTACTGGTTCATTGAAAACGATGGAATCACGTTCACCTTGTCACCGCGCGCCAGGCCTGTGACATTGCTGCCGACGGCGTCCACGGTGCCGGCCGCTTCGTAGCCAAGACTTGCCGGAAACTTGACAGGTTCGATGTACGCGTCCAGACGCCACATCGATTCCGCGCGATTGAGGCCGATTGCCTTGACGTTGATACGGACTTCGTTGGGGCCGGGCGCGGGGATGTCTGTATCGACGAATTCGAGCACTTCAGGACCACCGGCTTTTGCGAATTTGATCGTGCGTGACATGTGAATCTCCAGAAGAAACGGGTTGAGGTGGTGGTGCGGTGTCTACAGTAGAGCATCAGGCGGAACCATGCTTTTTTGGCTCTCTAAGCCATGGCGCTCGGCCGCGCGGATATTTCGTCGTACCACCGGCGCAATGCGTCGTGGCTTTCCGGAATCGGCATCTTCAATGCGTTGGCCGCAAAGTCGACCGTCACGAGCGTTGTGATGTCGGCGCCCGAGAAAGTATCGCCCGCGACGTAGCGCACGGTTGCCAGGCGCTCGTTGAAGTCGTTGAAAAAATTCGCCACGCGTTGTTTGCTGCGCTCGACCAGTTCGGGAATCTGCTTGTAGTCATGGGGTCCCGACAATGCCCGGTCTTTCAGTCCCGCAGCGGCGTTACGCACGCCTTCCATGACAGGCGCGAAGCCATCCAGTTCTGCACGGCATTCCCACATGGTGACGAGCGCCTTTGACTGCGGCGTGGTCCCGAGCAACGGCGTGTCCGGATACGTTTCTTCCAGATAACGCCAGATCGCAAGGACTTCTGCAATCACAGGACCGTCGGCAAGCGCCAATGCCGGCACCTGGCTGCGTGGATTGATTGCGCGGTACGCATCGGAGAACTGTTCCTTCGCGCCAAGGTCGACCGGTTGGACGGGAATGCTGATACCTTTCTCCGCGATGAACATGCGCACACGGCGCGAGTTCGGCGAACTCTTCGATTCATGAAGTACAGGTGCGGAAGTCATTTTAGAAGTTCCTATGATGGATATGGATAACTAACTAACAGGATTTAAAGTTTCGAGCCGCCGTCCACATGCAAGGTTTCGCCTGTCACCCAGCGTGCGGCATCGGAGGCTAGAAACACGACTGCACTGGCAATGTCCTCAGGTTGCGCGACGCGTTTGAGCGCCTGCATGCCAGTCGCGGCGTTGCGGCCTTCCTCGGTCTTCGTGAAGCTCGACATGTCGGTGGCAACGACGCCCGGCGCGATTGCGTTCACCCGAATCCCGCGTTCACCGAGCGCCAATGCGAAGTGCTTGACGAGCGTATCGACCGCGCCTTTCGTCGCCGCGTAAGCGGACAGCTTGCCAACCACGGCATGCGCCGCCAGCGACGACAGCAACACCACGCTGCTGCCCTTGCACATGACCGGCAGCAGTTGCTGCACGAGAAAGTAGGGCGCGCGAACGTTCACGGCGAAGAGGTTATCGAAGTCCTCCACAGTCGTTTCCTCGATACTCGCCGCCTTCGATACCCCCGCGTTCGCCACCAGGATATCCAGCCGATGTCCCACGACTGCCCGCACGCGCTCGGCGAGCATATGCGGGCCATCTGCATCGCGAAGATTGGCGGCGATCTTCTGCGCGTTGCCGCCGGCCGCGCGAATCTCGGCGACGACAGCTTCGGCTTCCTTTTCACCGCTGCTGTAATGCACCAGCACTTGTGCGCCTTCGCGGGCAAGCGTGAGCGCCGTAGCGCGGCCGATGCCGCGTGAAGCGCCTGTGACTAGCGCGGTCTTTCCGCTGAGATGGGTCATGACAAACTCCTTGAGCCGGTTGAAAACGATCGAACGATTCAGACGCCTTCGTCCAGGAACTGCGTGACGTGCGAGACAAAGCGTTCCGGGTACTGATAAAGCGAACCGTGATTCGCATCGGGATAGATGATCAACTGCGCGTTCGGGATGTTTTGCTGCAGGATCCAGGAGTTGATCGAATAGATGATCACGTCGTTGTCGCCGTTGACCACCAGCGTGGGCTGCGAGATCGCCTTCAGGTAATCGAAGGGGTTTTCGCGCGGTACGCCCCATTTTGCGAGCGCCGCGAGTTGCGCTGGCGCGACCGATTCGTTGGCTTCAGGATCGCGTTCTTCGCTGCGCAGCCGAAAGCGCTGCAGGAATTTGCGGCCGGCGGCCTGGCTTTCTTGCGACGGAGAAAAATGCACGCGCAGCCAAAGATGATCCGGCTCGTCGTAAGCCACGCTGAAAATTTCCTGCGCTTCGGGCGTCAGCGACTCCATTGATTCGCCACTGCGTGGGCCGGTCCCAACCAGGATCAGGCGGCGCACGAGTTGTGGTTCGGTCAGTGCAAGTTGCTGCGCGATGAGACCGCCCATCGAAAAGCCGAGAACATCGACTTGTTCAAGCTCCAGCGCCTTGATGAACGCAGCGGCGTTCGCTGCCATCTCTTCAATCGAGTGCGGCACTTCGCCAGATGAACTGGAGATGCCGGCGTTGTTGAACAGGATGACTTCGCGATCCCGCGCGAGACCGTCCGTCACAGCGGGGTCCCAATGGTCCATGGTGCCGGTGAAGTGGATGTTGAACACAAGCGGAACGCCGCCCGTCTTGCCAAAGCGACGGTACGCGAAGCGGATTCCGTTGGCATCGACGAACTGGGTCGGCGCGGTATGGTGGGTGTGAAGCGTCATGATGTTTTCTCCGATATAGGTATGAAGCATGGCTGAAGCCGCTTTAGTTGCTGCCGTGGCGTGCTCTGATGCGTAATCTAGGCCGTGCTTGCGCAAAGTAAAAAGACTTTGTAGGCTGGTGGGCATGCCTGAAAAGCATGGATAACTCAAGAGGGCGTATGGAGCTTCGACATTTGCGGTACTTCGTGGCCGTTGCCGAGACGGGCAGCCTGACAGTGGCGGCCGAGCAGCGGCTGCACACGTCGCAGCCGTCGCTCAGCCGTCAGATTCGCGATCTGGAAGACGAAGTCGGCGCGGCGCTTTTCAGCCGCAGCGCGCGGGGCGTCGAGCTCACCGTGGCGGGGAGGGCGTTTGTCGATCACGCGCGGCTCGCCTTGTCGCAAGTCGATGCCGCCATCGAGGCCGCGCGTCGCGCCGCGCGGCCGGCGAAGCAAGTTTTCGCGCTCGGCTTCCTGACGGGGCAGGAAATGACGTGGTTGCCGCGCACCATGCAGGTTTTGCGCGACGAACTGCCGAATATCGATGTCACCGTGTCGAGCCACTATTCGCCGGACCTCGCGGACGCCCTCGCGCGCGGCAAGCTCGACCTCGCATTCCTGCGGGCGGAACCGGGCTTTGATCTGGACTATCGCGTGGTCAGCCGGGAAAAGCTGCTCGTGCTGATGCCAAGCGATCACCCGCTCACGGCGCGCACGGCGATCCGGCCGGAGGATTTCACCGGCGAGACGTTCATCATGGCAACGAACAAGGCGGCCGTGCTCCATGACGTGGTCGCGCGATATCTGCAGGAAAGCGGCATTGACATCACGCCTGAGCATGGCGTCGATAACCTCGCCATGGCAATGTCGCTGGTTGCGTCCACACGAGGGCTGGCGCTCATGCCGGAGTACGCGAACAACCTGCTGCCGTGGTCCGTCGTCAGCCGGCCGCTGGAGGGAGACGCGCCGACCGTGGATCTGGTGATCGGCTACAGCAAGTCGAATGCTTCGCCTGTTCTGAAGATGTTTCTTTCGAGGGCTCAGGAACTGATCGTGCCGCAGGTTTGAGCATCGCCGGTTCCCTCGCCACAAGCCGCCGCGGGTGCGGTGAATTCCAGGAATAAGTAATATAATCAAGAAGAAAGCATCAAACGAGAGTTCGGGCTTGACCATCGGCAACCATTCACCGGTTTGATATATCGCTCACGAGGAGCCTGTTTATTCCATGGGGAGTTCTTCCGGCGCTTACAACGACCGCGACGCATACGGCAATAGCGACGACGAGACGTTGGTGTCAGTGACCATCGCGGACAACCCGGGCGCGACTGGCCACTCGATCAAGCCGCCAGGAAATGCTTCGCTATCCTCAGTAGCGTGGATTTCGCCGGGAAAAATCGTCGGAATCGGCGATATCTCCATCTCGGGCGGCATGTTCTATTTCGGCGATGTTCATCGCTCGACGCCCCGTTCAATCGAAGCATGCGTAATCGACGCCCGTGCGGACGTTGCCGACACGGGCGCGAATCCCGTAGTTGCGCTCGGTTCCAAGGAGCTGAGCTACGGTGCGCTTACTGGCGAGCAGCGGCGAACCTATCTGGAATGGCTCGCCTCGGACCGCAAGAGATCCGATATCCACACCGGTTACCTGTTTTTCTACTTGTACGGGCTCGAGCGGCGCGTGCTTGTGGACGGCGCGGCAGGTCGGGTCGGCGAAACCGAATTCGCGGAGATTGCGCGGGAACTGCGGCGTTTGCTGAATATCGATGCAAACTATTCATGGCAGAAGCATCTGCGAAATCTGCTGGAATCGGTTGGCCTGATGTCGTCGCGAAACGGGAAAATGTACGACAAACCTGCGCCGCGCGGCTTGGCGATGGGTTATCAGGTGCCCATGGACGTGCGCGTGGCTTTCGCGCAAGCCGCCGTCGACAAACACCCGGTGCCCGCCGACTGGGCGCTCGCGTGGGCGAAGATGGATCCGTTGCTTGTGCGCCGTGCAGCCGTCACGCGTTGTCCGGAAGAGTTCGATAAGGTATTCATTCGCAAGTACGCCGAGCGTTTCAGGCTCGGCATGCTGCTTTCTGTGAACCGCACCACGCTTGAAGTGCGTCCAGACCCCGCGTTCATTGCGCTCAGGAATTTGCCGGTACCGGGATTCCTCGTCGGCTTGCCGGACATTGGCGCGATCAACGGACCGCGCGGCAGGCTGCAGTCGTTGATGAACGAAGCGGCGAGCGCGCTCGACTCGTACAGCCGCTATCTGGGCAGGTTTCCGGGCGCGGCGGGAACGCTCGATGCCACGTTGATGCTGCCCGTCGAACTATGGCCGGACGCCATGCAGCACACGCTCGATGTGCTTGCGGACAAGGTGAAGGAACAGCATGTGCACGTCTCGACATTCGGCGAACTTCTCGGCAGATTCAAGTTCACGGGGAACATGACGCGCGACAAGACCACGGCGTTTTGCGCCGTGCTTTCGCAGAGCGCAATTGCGATCGAACCCGATGTCAGGCTCGGCGCGCGTACGCCGAAAGTGGGCGACGCGCTGGCGCTTTTCATGGCGCCTCCAGGCGACGAAGTCCTTGCGGTCGACGACACATACTCAATCGCCGCGGTCGCGATCGACCTCGCTGCGGCCGTTGCCACGGCTGACGGCAGCGCGTCGAATGCTGCAATCACCGTGATCGATACACAGATCGACACGTGGCAGCAGTTTTCAGAAGAACTCAAGTTGCGCTTGAGAGCGAGAAGCCGTGTGCAGCTTGCCAGTCGCGCGTCCATCGCGGGGTTCAGGAAACGGTTGGAGCCGTTGAGCGCGGACGTTCGACAAGAACTGGCTTCGCTGCTCGTGCAGGTTGCTAATGCAGACGGCATTGTTTCTCGGGAAAAAGTGAAGGCGCTGGAGAAGGTTTATCGAATGCTGGATACCAGTACTCAACTTCTTTACAGCGCGCTTCATCAGGGGCCGCAAAGCGCGAAAGCGGCGCCGAGCTTTACGCTCGATCCCGCGCGTATCGCGGCGTTGAAGCATGAGACTGCGCGAGTGTCCGCAATCCTTGCTGACGTGTTCGTGGAAGAGCAGCACACAGTAGCGCCCGCAAAAACGCCCGAGACAGAACAACCGCCGGTGCTCGGGCTCGACCACGCCCACTCGAATTTTCTGCGCCTGCTTCTTACGCGTGCATCGTGGACGCGCGAGGAATTGCAGGAGGCGGCATCGGCGCTCGACCTGATGCTCGATGGCGCTGTCGAACAGCTCAACGAGGCGTCGCTCGATCACTGGGACGAGCCGCTGACAGACGGGGACGACCCGGTAGAAATCAATCAGGAATTAGCTCAAAGGCTGGCTGCATGACAACGATTCGCCCAAGGGACCGCGACGCGGTCCTGCAATCCCTTCGCGCCGGCGTGGTGCCGCGCATTGGGCAGCATCTGATTCAGGTCGGCCGTGCGAGGGAACTCGACGCGCTGATGAAGGACATTGAACGGGTGGCCGATGGCGGCTCGAGTTTTCGTATCGTCGTGGGCGAGTATGGCGCGGGAAAGACGTTCTTCCTGAACCTCGTTCGCGCAATCGCCCTTGAAAAAAAACTCGTGACCTTGCACGCGGACCTCAATCCGGACCGCCGTCTGCATGCGTCCGGCGGACAGGCGCGCTCGCTCTACGCGGAGCTCGTGAAGAACATGTCCACGCGTACCAAGCCCGATGGCGGCGCGCTGGCGGGCGTGGTGGAGAAGTTTATCGGGCAGGCGAAGACCGAAGCGAAGGCGTCGGGCCGAACCAGCGAGGAAGTCATCCGGGCGCAACTGGGCCAGTTGACCGAGATGGTCAACGGCTACGATTTCTCGGATGTGATCGCGGCGTATTGCCGGGGTTTCGAGGAAGGCAACGAGCAGCTCAAGAGCGATGCAGTCCGCTGGCTGCGCGGCGAATTCTCCACGCGAACCGACGCCCGCGCGGCACTGGGCGTGCGCACCATCGTGGACGATGCAACCATCTACGATCAGTTGAAGCTGCTTGGCCGGTTTGTGCGCATGGCGGGATATAGCGGCCTGATGGTGTGTCTCGACGAACTCGTGAACCTCTACAAGCTGTCCAACGTTCACGCGCGCAACTCGAACTATGAGCAGATCCTGCGTATTCTCAACGACTCGCTGCAGGGCTCCGCCGAGGGCCTGGGCTTCGTGCTGGGCGGCACGCCCGAATTCCTGCTCGATACCAAGCGCGGCCTCTACAGCTATCCGGCGCTGCAATCGCGTCTCGCCGAAAACGCTTTCGCGACCAACGGTCTGGTCGATTACAGTGGGCCCGTTATCCGCCTGGCAAGTCTGACGCCCGAGGATTTCTACGTGCTGCTCGACAAGATCCGCACGCTCTACGCTTTTGGCGACGCCACCCGCGCGCTCGTGTCCGAAGAGGCCATCCCTGCGTTCATGGCGCATTGCGCGGCGCGTCTTGGCGAGGCGTATTTCCGCACGCCGCGAACCACCATCACGGCGTTCATTAATTTTCTCGCGGTGCTGGAGCAGAATCCCGGCCGCGACTGGCGCGAATTGATCGATGCCCTGACCATCGAGCGCGACGACGGCGGCATGACGTCCAACGTTCCCGCTGCACCCACTGACGGTGACGATGAACTCGCCAGCTTCCGGCTCGACTGATTCCCGAAGTTTCGACCTGCTCGACGAACGCATCCGCCGATGGATCTGGCAGGAAGGTTGGACCGAGTTGCGCGACGCGCAGGAGCGCGCGGTGCCGGCGCTTATCGACGCGGATCGCGACGTGATCATCGCCGCGGCCACGGCGGCCGGAAAGACCGAAGCGGCGTTTTTCCCGATCCTCTCGAACCTGCTGCGCGATGAACCCGGCGTTGCGAGCGTGCTTTACATCAGCCCTTTGAAGGCGCTCATCAACGATCAATGGTCGCGGCTCAATGGACTCTGCGAGACGTTGGAGGTCCCCGTGGTCGGCTGGCACGGCGATGTATCGGCAAGCCGCAAGCAGCGCTTCATGAGGAAGCCATCGGGCATCTTGCTCATTACACCCGAATCGCTGGAAGCCATGTTCGTCACGCGCGGATCATCGCTTGCCGCGATTTTTGGCACGCTTCGATATATCGTCGTGGATGAACTGCACGCGTTCATTGGCTCCGAGCGTGGCATGCAGTTGCAATCCTTGCTCAAACGCGTCGATCTTATCTGCGGACGGGTCGTGCCGCGCGTGGGGTTGTCGGCCACGTTGGGCGACATGCAACTGGCAGCACAGTTTCTGCGGCCGAAAGCCGGGAGGCCGGTTGAGATAATTGAATCGAAGGGCAGTTCGCGGGAGATACGGCTCATCATCAAGGGTTTCGTGCAGACGCCGGCGCGCGTTGAAACGCAACCGGATATTCGCCGTCCGCAGCTCGAAGACGCCGTGCCTGGCAGCACGCTCGAGATTGTCAACCAGATGTACCTTGCGCTGCGCGGCGCGAACAACCTGGTGTTTCCGAACAGCCGCCGGCAGGTTGAACTCTACGCCGACCTGTTGCGCCGCGCATGCGAGCGCGATGGTCATCCGAACGAGTTCTGGCCGCATCACGGCAGTCTTGCAAAGGAGTTGCGCGAAGACGCGGAGAACGCGTTGCGCTCTGGCGACCGGCCGGCGACAGCCGTGTGTACATCGACGCTTGAACTGGGCATCGATATTGGCGCGGTGAAAAGCGTGGCACAGGTTGGACCGCCGCCATCGGTGGCCGCGTTGATGCAGCGCCTGGGACGCTCGGGCAGACGAAAAGGCGAGCCGGCGATTTTCCGCAGCTACTGCGTGGAAGCGGAACTCAACGCGCACTCCGATTTTTCCGACCGCATTCGCGAAGGACTCGTGCAGTCGATAGCCGGCGTTTTCCTGCTGCAGAAAAAATGGGTGGAACCGCCGAGGGCGCGCGGGTTGCATGCGTCCACGTTCGTGCAGCAAGCGTTGTCCGTGATCGCGGAACGCGGTGGCGCCACGGCGACCGGGTTGTGGGAGACGCTTGTTGCCGACGGTCCCTTCGACATGATCGACAAACCCACGTTCGCCGCCATTTTGCGCAGCCTCGGCAAAGCCGACCTGATCGTGCAGGAGGCGAGCGGCTTGCTGCTGCACGGCGTGCGCGGCGAAAAGCTCGTCAATCACTACGAGTTCTACGCATCGTTTTCAAGCGATGACGAATTTCGTATCGTTGCTGGAAGCAAGCAGCTTGGCTCCTTGCCCGTGGCGCGTCCGTTGATTCCGGGGCAGGGCATCATCTTCGGCGGGCAGCGCTGGCGCGTTCTTGAAGTGGATGCCGAGAGGAAGACGGTATTCGTATCGGCGGATCGGGGCGGCGCGCCGCCGGTCTTCGATGGCGCAAGCGCGATGGTTCACGACGAAGTTCGCCGCGAGATGAAGCGCGTCTTGGCGAGTGATGAACCGGTGGTTTTCATCGATACAAAAGCGGCGAAGCTTCTGGAGGAAGCACGCAAATATTTTATTGCGGCCGACCTTGCCAACAGGTCGATATTCAGCGAAGGAAATCACATCATGCTCGCCACATGGGCCGGCGACTGGATCAACGACGCGCTGGTCGTCTTGCTGCGTGCCGAAAATCTGGATGCCTGGAATCAGGGTGCGGTTGTGAGCATCGCCGGATCGAAGTTCGAGACTGTCACGAGCGTACTGCAGAAGGTCGGTGCGCGGACGGCTTCGGATTTGACGCGCGCGTTGAGCGTGATCCAGAACATCGAGAATGAGAAGTGGGATTGGGCCCTTCCCGATGATGTCAAACGCGCCGCGTTTGCTTCGTTGCGGCTGGATATGCCGGGCGGAGTTGCATTGGCGCGGCGGCTGGTGGGAGAGAATCAGGGGAGGGTTTGAGCGCGCTCCTCCGCGCGCTCTTATGCATGGGCGGCATCGCGCGTGTTACCCGCGGCACGCTAGAATTGCGCGGTGGCTTGTACGCCAACCGTCACGCGTGCGGTCGGGAAGCCACTCGGTTTATAAATCGGCGTCCCAACAAACAGGTCATACGAGATGCCGAGAAAGCGCGCGGGAAGTCCGCCCCGAATGCCGATCACCGCACCCGCGAGTTGTGTTCCGGCAAGAAAAGCCGTGTTCGGTCCAAACACGCGCCCGTAGTCAATCCCCGCGTACAGCGTTTGTCCGGTCTGCAAAATGGGCCACTGCATTTCGTTGCGCCAGTAAAAACCTTTCTCTGCCGCGAGCATGGTTTCACCGTCGAAGCCGCGCACCGTGTAGCGACTACCGATGCTCAGATCGTCGAGATAGAAGAGCATGTCGTTGGTGAACTGCGCGTGTAGCGTCGTGACGTAGCGCAATGGGTGGTTGGCAATGGAAAATGGCATCGAAAGATTCGCGTCGAGCACGGCCATGTGGAAGCGGTATGTCGGACCGTTGGGTGCGGGGTCATCTGTCGCGCCAAGCCTACCGATGCCCTGGCGGTACGCGAGCGTGCCGTCGAATTGCGACGCGCCGAAGTAGTGGCGGTCGGTTAGCCCCGCTTCGATGAACGTATTGTTGCGCCGCTGCTGCGGAATATCGGTGTCATCGATGAAGCTTTCACCAAAGCGCTTCGATAACTGGAACTCCACGCCGAACACGTCGCTCTGGCTGCGGCTCAGCACGCGCGCGAGCCTGAGCGTAGCGGTCTGCGAATTGCCGCTCGATACAAACGTCTGGTTCACGCCCGCGATTTGCTGGTAATAGGTGTTGGTGTTGCCGGAAAGCGTTGCCATCCAGTAACCCCATGGAACGGAGTACGAACGGTTGAAGCCGTGCGAACCAAGCGACTTGTTGCCGAACGACAAGTCCTGATTTGCGCCGACTGCGAACACGTCGTTCAGGCCGAGCGGGTTGTCGATGCCGAGGCTCACATTGCCTTGCCATTTGCCGGTCGCGTCGGTCCCCGAGTTATCGATGGAGGCGACGAAGCTCCAGGGTTTTGCGCGCTTCACGGTTACGACGACATCGCTTTCGCCGGGGGTATCGGTGGGCTCGATTTTCATGTCCACGTCCTGCGATGCGACGCGCTTCATCTGCTCCAGCCCCTGTTCGAGGTCGCGCAGGTTCAGCAGGTCGCCGTCGTGGGTGGGGAAGGCGGATTTCAACGTGCCGCGTGTGTCGGGGTCGGCGAAGCGCAGATGCCGCACAACGCCCGGTACAAGCGCCACGTTCAGCGTACCCGTTGACAGGTCCTGCTCGGGCAACAGCACGCGCGTGGTCACATACCCGTTGCCGTGGCGGTTTCCTCGACCGCGACCAGCATGTTTCTCAGTCGGCTGAAGACCAGCCGGTAATTATTCTTGTTCATCTATTCTTATTCTGCAGCGATTTTTTAACGATCGACAAATAGCCGCAGATGAACCAAACGGGTTAAAACCGACCCTCGCCCTGAGCCAAAAACAACGCATTTGGGTAAATCGGATTTGTCCTATGGTCTGTTATTGGATGATGTGAAGGGCGCTTGGTCGATGTAAAGGTATCCACAGCTTCTGGTGACAAGGTTGTGGAGAGATGCTGGAAATGTGCGGTAAAGCTTTGATTTATATGTAATCTATTTCCGTGCTTCGCGCTGGCTATAATCGCACCCCTGCTTATCAAACCTGCGACGATCAAAGCCATCGTGATCGACTCGCAAACAAATGGATTATCGCGATGAACATCTCTTCGAACACTTTAATCAACGGTATGGCCTTGATGGTATTAACTACTGCCATAAGCGCGTGCGCGTCTCAACAAACAGATGACAGTCCCAAGCCTGTCGGTCTGGCAAACCCCGCGTCAAAATACTGCATCAGCCTCGGCGGAAAACGCGAGACGCGCAAGGACGCCGCGGGCAACGAATCCAGCGTTTGCCACTTGCCGGATGGCACCGTGATCGACGAATGGACGCTCTTTCGCCGCGACCATCGCGAGCCATGAGCCTATCTCCCCACAACTTGAAGCTATGACCGTTTGCCACATGTCATAATCCGCGCAGTCCTATCCGCGGATAACCAGGCGCAGCATGTTGAGCCGTTTCTATCGAAAGATTGGCAGCCTGCTGGGATTGCTTGCGATCCTCATGGCAACGCTCGCGCCTACGGTCTCTCATACGCTCGCGGCAAACCACACACATGACAGCATGCAGGACGAGCATTGTCCAATGCCGTCCATGCAGGACTCATCGTCTGGGAACAACCCGGACACCGACAAGCACACCCAGCACACCCAGATGTCAGATGGCCAGGACTGCGCATATTGCAGCCTGCTTGTCCACATGCCGGCAGTGCCGACCATCCAGGCGCTATTCGCAATTACGGTCCGGCTCACGCAACATACAGTCGCCACGCGCTTTGAAAGCGTCGTGCGCGCCGAGCCCTGTACGTTCGTCCAGCCTCGCGCGCCTCCCGTTTTGTCCTGACCCGAGTCGATAGTTTTATCGCCACGTCGCGCGCCTGAAAAAGCGTCGAGCGACGGCGCGACCACGACCTGTCACCAAACTAAACGGACCATCATGCGAACCCTTTTAACGCGTCGCGCAGCGCCGCTGCTCGCGTCTTCAATCCTTTCGTCTTTAACCGCCGCTTCCTTCATGATTCCTTCGCTGGCCCGCGCACACGCGGTAGCGGGCGATCGCGTCTTTCCATCGACGATGTCGGTAGACGACCCCGGCGTCGGCGATGAAGCCAACGTCCAGTACGGTCATCAACGCGTGCCCAGCGATAACGGCAACCAAAGCATCAATACCTTCGATGTCGAATACGACAAGCTCATCACGCCGAGGCTGGCAGTATCCGTCGGCGAAACATACGTGATGCAGAACAATCCGAAGGCGCGTGGTTTCGACAACCTCGATATCGGCATGAAGTACCTGCTTTACGTCAACGAGGCGCACGAGTTCATGACATCGGTTGGATTGGATGCGGAGATTGGCGGTACAGGAAGCCGCGCCATCGCGGATAACTTCTCGACGCTTTCGCCGACACTATTCGTGGGCAAGGGCATGGGCGATCTCCCCGATTCGCTCGCGTATTTGCGCCCGATCGCCATCACGGGTGAAGCCGGGCCCGCGCTTACCACCGGCGCCGGTCAGCCGAATGCGTTCAACTACGGTTTCACCGTTCAATACAGCCTGCCGTATCTTCAGCAACACGTGCACGACCTTGGATTGCCGCAACCTTTCTCGAATATCGTGCCGCTGGTCGAAGTGCCATTGTCGCGCAGCCGGGGGCAGACCACGGGTACGGTGAACCCGGGCTTCATCTGGATCAACCGCTACGGGCAGTTCGGCATAGAGGCGCAGATCCCGATCAATCGAGCGAGCGGATCGCACGTGGGCATTCTGGTCCAGGCCCATATCTTCTTCGATGACGTTGCGCCGAACACCATCGGCAAGCCGTTGTTCCAATGACACGGAGACCAAAAATGAAAATCCAGTATTTGACCGCGCTAGTCGCCGGACTCGCCCTTGCTATAACGGCTTTCGCGCATGTGTTCCCGCAGAAACAGGAGCCGGGAGCAGGCGCTTCGGTCGCGTCGCCCACGCAGGTGAAGATCACGTTTGACGGGCCGCTGGAACCTGCATTCACCACGCTCACCGTCACCGATGCCGCCGGCAAGCAGGTCAACACAGCGAAGTCTTCCGTCGATGCACAACAGCCGACTATCGCTTCCGTCGTGCTGCCGGTTCTGCCAGCCGGGCACTACACGGTGCACTGGGCGGCGGTGGCGGAGGACGGACATCGAACGCACGGCGATTATCCATTCGACGTGAAATAAGCCGCCTCGCCAGCGTTATCTCCAGCCTTGCATGAATCTAAGGCTCAAGGGACGCACGTTCTATTGCGGAGCGTGCGCCCTTGTTCAACTGCGCCACAGCTTCTATCAACGCACGCCGAAAGGTCTCGTTCGATGCCAACTCGACGCTGAATACTTCCCGACAGCCGAGCATTGCATCGACAAGGCTCGCCGGTGAGTTTCCAGCGCCTTGCACGAGCGATGTAAGTCTTTCAGCCATCGGATCATTGATTGTGTAGGCGGAACCATCGTCAGCCACGCCGCGTAAGAAAACGAACCACGCGCCCACACCAAGCGCCAGGCGCGCAATCGATTCACCGCGCGCCAAACGTGTTGAGATCGTCCCCAGCAGACGCGGCGGGATTTTCTGGCTGCCGTCCATCGCAATCTGTGCACAGCGATGCTTGAGCGCCGGATTTGCATATCGATCGAGCAACGCATCGCGGTACGCCAGCACGTTGAATGTGGGCGGCACAGTCAGCGTTGGTGCAATCTCATGCGTCATCATCGAGTGGATCAGGGACCGCATGGGCGCGAAGGAAATCGCCTCATCGATAGTGGCAAAACCGCCGAGCATGGAAAGATAAGCGAGGGTGGAATGCGTGGCGTTCAGCATGCGCAGCTTGGCAAGCTCGAACGGCGTGACGTCGTCTACCAACTGTGCGCCGACGCGATCCCAAGCCGGTCGTCCGGCCGGAAAGTGATCTTCGATCACCCACTGCCGGAAGGGTTCGCACGGAACCGGGACCTCGTCGCGCAAGCCGAGCGCGCTCCATGCCGCGTCGCGATCCGCGTCCGTTGTGGACGGGACAATGCGATCCACCATGGTGGATGGAAATGCCACCTCGCGTTCTATCCACGCGGCAAGATCGGTATCGAGCGCGCGTGCGTAGCTGCAAACGACTTGCCGCAACGACGCGCCGTTATGCGAAAGGTTGTCGCACGAAAGCACGGTGAACGGCGCTACGTTTGCGTCACGCCGCGCGCCTAGCGCAGCGACGAGAATGCCCGGCACGGTGCCAGGCTCGCCGGGATTTTTCAGGTCAAACGCAACGCCGGCGTGTGCAAGGTCCACGTCGCCGGATGCCGGATCGCGGCAATAACCTTTCTCGGTGACGGTCAGCGAGACGATGCGAACGTTGGCATTGGCCAGCAGTTCGAACAGGCGCACGCGATCGTGCGGCATGGCGAGCACTTCTCTTAGCGTGCGCACAACGGTTGTCTTCACGCCCGTTGGTCCGCGTTCCACCACGCTGTAAAGACCGTCTTGCGACATCAACGTGTCACGCTTCGTGACATCGCCCTGCAAGGTCACGCCGCATATTGCCCAGTCGCCGCCTGCGGCAAGCATGGCTTCTTCGGTGTAGACAGCCTCATGCGCCCGATGAAAATTGCCAATGCCCAGATGCACGATACCGATCGCCGGCTCCGGCCAATCGCGTCCAAGCACACGGCCTTCTTCAAGCGATGCAAGCGCATCGCGGCAAAGCCTTGATTCGTTGTTCATTCGATAACCCCAAGCCGGGAAAACCCTCGATTGACGTTCACGTCTACTTGTATGGTAGCATCAAATCATCGAAGAAATCTCAAGGAAAGCTCCATGAAAATTGTTCGCGCCGATGTTATCGTCACTTGTCCGGGGCGTAACTTCGTCACGCTGAAGGTCGTGACGGACGAAGGGGTCTACGGCATTGGCGACGCCACACTGAATGGCCGCGAGCTGGCCGTGGCGTCCTATCTCAAGGATCATGTTTGCCCAATGCTGATCGGGCGCGACCCGGGCCGCATAGAAGATATCTGGCAGCTTTTGTACAAAGGCGCGTACTGGCGACGCGGACCGGTGACCATGACAGCCATCGCGGCGGTGGACGTGGCGCTCTGGGACATCCTTGGCAAGGTTGCGAACCTGCCGCTCTACAAGCTGCTCGGCGGCGCCTCGCGCGAAAGCGTGATGGTCTACGGACATGCAACAGGGCGCGATATTCCCGAAGCGCTCGACCGTTATGCCGATCACATAGAGCAGGGCTATCAGGCAATCCGCGTTCAATGCGGCGTGCCGAACATGCGGTCGGTGTATGGTGTATCGAAAGGCTCGGGCATGTACGAGCCCGCAACCAAGGGCGTAGTGGAAGAGCAGACGTGGTCGTCGGAAAAGTACTTGGACTTCGTGCCGAAACTCTTCGAAGCAGTACGTAATAAATTCGGTTTCGATACCCATCTCCTACACGACGTGCATCACCGTCTCACCCCCATCGAAGCGGCGCGTCTGGGTAAGTCGGTCGAGCCGTACCGGCTTTTCTGGATGGAAGATCCCACGCCCGCGGAGAATCAGGCGGGCTTCCGGCTGATCCGCGAGCATACCGTGACGCCCGTTGCGGTGGGCGAAGTGTTCAACAGCATCTGGGACTGTAAGCAGCTCATTGAAGAGCAGCTCATCGACTATATCCGCGCGACGCTCACGCATGCCGGCGGCATCACGCACCTGAAGCGCATCGCGGATTTCGCTTCGCTTTACCAGGTGCGCACGGGTTGTCACGGGCCGTCGGACCTGTCGCCGGTGTGCATGGGCGCCGCGTTGCATTTTGACTTGTGGGTGCCGAACTTCGGCGTGCAGGAATACATGGGGTTCCCGCCGAAAGCGCTCGATGTTTTCCCGCACGCATGGACGTTCGATCGCGGCACCATGCATCCCGGCGATGCACCCGGTCACGGCGTGGACATAGACGAAGCACTCGCCGCCCAATATCCGTACGACCCGGCGTATCTGCCCGTTGCGCGGCTCGAAGATGGCACGCTCTGGAACTGGTAAACGGCATCGCCGAACAGAACAACAAGGAGACAGGCAATGACGGACCAGACCAGTAATGCAATGCTCAGGCGCGTCGCGTTTGCATCGACAATAGGCACGGCCGCCGAATACTACGATTTCTTCGTGTACGGCACGGCGGCGGTGCTCGTGTTCGGCACGAAGTTTTTCCCGAGCAGCGATCCGTTGATCGGCACGCTCGCTGCATTCGCAACCTATGCAGTGGGTTTTATCGCGCGGCCGCTGGGGGGCATCGTGTTCGGACATTTCGGCGATCGTATCGGGCGCAAGAAGGCGTTGATCGTGACCATCCTGATCGTGGGTCTGGGTACGTTCGCCATCGGCTTGCTGCCGGACTATTCGCAGATCGGAATCTGGGCGCCCGCTGCATTGATCTTCATTCGCGTGCTTCAAGGGTTTGGTGTCGGCGGGGAGCAGGCAGGCGCCGTCCTGCTGACCGCCGAGTATGCGCCGCCACGAACGCGCGGCTTCTTCGCGAGTCTCGTTCAGCTCGGCGCCCCCGCAGGCTTTCTGATCCCGGCGGGAATCTTTGCCATTCTCACCGCAACGCTCACACACGAGCAACTGCTCGACTGGGGCTGGAGGCTGCCGTTTCTTGGCAGCATCGTATTGGTGGCCGTCGGGCTTTATATCCGCTTGCGGACCGAGGAGTCTCCCGTGTTCGCCGAGATCCGCAAGACGCAGGCCGTTGAATCGCGGCCGGTGGTGGAAGTCGTCAGGCAGTTCGGGCCGACCATCCTGAAGGGCGTGGGCGCGAAGCTGATCGAAGCCTGCACGTTCGCGATGTACACCATGATCGTGCTCGCCTATGGCCGCGCACATGGCATCAGCGAGAGCTTGCTGCTGCAGGCGATCATTGTCGCCGTCATGTTCGAACTGATTGCGATTCCTCTCGCCGGCGCGTTGTCGGATCGTATTGGGCGGCGTGCAACGTTCATTGCGGGAAGCGTGTTGCAGGTCCTGCTTGTGGTGCCGCTCTTTCATGCCATCGATAGCGGCAGCCGCCTCGCAATCCAGACGGTGATGATCCTCGGCATCACGGTTGGCCACAGTCTTTGTTATGCGCCGCAAGCATCAATGTTTCCCGAGTTGTTCCCGGCGCGCGTTCGATGCAGCGGCATTGCGCTGATCTGGCAGATTGGCTCGCTCGTGGGCAGCGGCATTCTGGGGCTCGTGGCAGTGAAGATGCTGCAGATGACCGGCGGCAGTTCCGTTGGACTGATTGCTTATGTTGCCGTGTTGGGCATTGTCTCGACTTTCTGTCTTTGTCTCCTGCCGGAAACGGCGCCGTCGCGCCGCGGAGGCGATCTCCACGACTGGGGGGCGCTGCAAGCCGAATCGGATGTAGTCCGCGAATCACATTCGTCCCCTGTTTTTGCGGCGCGCCGCTAGACGAGCGCCGCTTGATACACGTCGCAAATCAATATCAACGGAGTTTCCCGATGCTTGCAGCCGTCCTTCACGAACCCAAACGCTTGCGTATCGATGAAGTCGATGCCCCTCAACCCCAGCCGGGCCAGGTGCAGATCCGCGTGCGCGCGGGCGGTATCTGCGGGTCGGATCTGTCGTACTACTTCAAGGGCAAGAGCGGCGACTTCGCGGTGCGCGAGCCCTTTGTGCTGGGTCATGAAGTAGCAGGCGAGATCGCGGCCCTTGGCGATGGCGTCACGGGCTTGCGCATCGGCCAGCGCGTTGCCGTGAACCCGGGACTCAACTGCGGTGAGTGCCGTTTTTGCGTGAAGGGCATGACCAATCATTGCCTGAACATGCGCTTCATGGGCAGCGCTTCGACGTTCCCGCATATGCAAGGCATGTTCCGCCAGTACATTGCGGTCGCCGCGCGGCAATGCGTGCCTGTGCCGGACACATTAGGTTTCGCGCAGGCATCGATGGCCGAACCTCTCGCGGTTGCATTGCATGCGTTGAGGCATGGGGGATCGCTCGTCGGTGCAAACGTGCTCGTGGTCGGGTGCGGGCCGATCGGCTGCATCGTGTTGTCAGTGGCGCGGCGCGCGGGTGCGCATCGCCTGGTCGCGCTCGACCTCGCGCAGAAGGCATTGCAGATGGCCTCGACGCTCGGCGCGGACCAGACCGTGCTCGCGACGGATCAGGCACAGGTCGACGCATGGTCGCAGTCGCGCGGCACATTCGATGTCGTTATCGAAGCGTCGGGCAGTCCTGCCGGACTCGATACCGCGTTGCGCGCGGCGCGCGCGGGCGGCACGGTGATTCAGGTGGGAAATCTGCCCGCGGGGCAATCGCCTGTGGCCGCCAATCTCGTGATGGCGAAGGAATTGCGTTATCAGGGATCGTTCCGTTTCACGGACGAATACGCTATCGCCGCCCAGGAGATCGCCACGGGCAAGATCGACTTGAGCCCGTTGATGACACACGTCTTTCCACTCGCAGACGCGAACCACGCGTTCGAAGTCGCGCAAGACCGCAACCAGTCGATGAAAGTCCATCTGCAGTTCGACTGAAATTTATCCAGGCATTGGCAAAACGCCCAATCAAGAAGAGGCGTAGATAAGGAGACGTCCATGTTTAAAAGTCAGCGCTGGTTCGTAGTCGGCTTGCTGTTTCTCGCGGGGGTGATCAACTACCTCGATCGCGCCGCGCTTTCCATTGCCGCGCCGCTGATTCAAAAGGATCTGAACTTTTCGCATGCGCAGATGGGCATTGTGTTCAGCAGTTTTTTCATTGGCTACGCGTTGTTCAACTTCATTGGCGGCGTGGCCTCAGACAAGATCGGTGCGAAGAAAGTGTTCGGTGCTTCCATGGGCATCTGGTCGGTATTTTGCGGCGCGACCGCGCTGGCAAGCAGTCTTGCGTCGCTCATCGTGCTGCGTGTGTTGTTCGGCATGGGCGAGGGACCGTTCAGTTCGTCCAACAGCAAGATGGTCAACAACTGGTTTCCGCGCCGCGAAGTGGCGAGCGCGATTGGCGTCGTCAGTTCCGGTACGCCGCTTGGCGGTGCGCTCGCGGGACCCGTGGTGGGGTATCTCGCCATCCGGTTTGGCTGGCGCTGGGCGTTTGTCGCAATCATGCTGCTGGGACTTTCCTGGCTCGTGTTGTGGTCGCTCACTACCACTGAAAGGCCGCAACAGAACAAGCGTGTCTCGCCCGGTGAACTCGCGTTGATTATCGAGGGACAGCAGCAAGCTTCATCCATGGAGAATGCGCCCGCTGGAGAACAACCCGGCCTGCGCTTCTATCTCAGGCAGCCCATCATTCTTGCAACCGCGTTCGCGTTTTTCTCCTACAACTACGTGCTGTTCTTTTTCCTGTCGTGGTTTCCGACCTACCTCATGGAAGCGCACCACTTGTCGCTGCATGACATGAGTATCGCGACCGTGATTCCGTGGGTGCTCGGGAGCATTGGTCTTGCCGCCGGAGGCTTCATCACCGACATGATCTTGAGGATCACCGGAAAGGCGCTGCTCGCGCGGCGGATCGTTCTGTCGGTATGTCTTGGTGCAGCAGCCGTATGCGTGGGTTTCGCCGGGCGCGTTGAAAGCATGCAGGGCGCTGTTGCACTGATGTCCGTGTCCATCTTCTTTCTTTACGTCACCGGCGCGGTGTATTGGGCCGTGATTCAGGACACTGTGCGACGTGAGAACGTGGGCGGCGTGGGCGGCTTCGTGCATCTGCTCGCGAATCTGGCTGGCGTGATCGGACCCGCGGTGACGGGGTTTATCGTGCAGGCGACACACGGTGCCTACGGCAGTGCGTTCGTGCTCGCGGGCGCCGTTGCAGTGCTCGGTGCCTTGTGCTCGCTCATATGGATTCGCGAGCCGCGCGGGAGGGGCGTTGGCGCGCGGCGAGTGGTTGTATCGTAGGCTTGCGAAGGGTCGGCCGGAACTGATTGGCAAACGCCGCGTGGTAGTATGGTAGATGACAAGTCGTGCTTTTATGCACCGCTTGCCGCCTATTTACTTCTTCGTTCAGATACCGGTATGGTGATAAAAAAGGTTCTGTCGGCTTCGTTGCGGCAAGCCGCTTCCGCGGCACATGGCACGGACGAAAGCGCGAGCGCTGCATCTACGCTGATCGCGCCAGCCGCTTCCGGCCGTGGCCGCGGGCGTGTATCGGAATCACGAATCGCGTTACCCAATTTGCGCGGCCAGCTTCAGATCGATTCCCACGAACCCATCGGCAAGCAGATCTTTCGCGCGTTGCGCGAAGCGATTTTTTCCGGCTTGCTCGTGCCTGGTACGCCGCTGTCCGAAACGGAAGTATCGGAGATGTTCGATGTATCGCGGCAACCGGTGCGCGAGGCGTTCATCAAACTCGTCGAGTCTGGCGTGCTGCAGGTCTTGCCTCAACGCGGAACCTTCGTCAAGAAGATATCGCCAAGACGCGTGCGCGAAGGCCGATTCATCCGCGAAGCCATTGAAGCAGCGGTCGCACGCAAGGCGGCCACGGAAATCACGGCGGCGCAACTCGCGGATCTCGCCGATAATTTGCGCGAGCAGAAAGTCGCGGCAAAGATCAACGACACATCCGCCTTTCTCGCGCTCGACGAACGATTTCATTTTTTGATCGCGCAATCCATCGATTGCGTGGCCGCGTGGGACACGATCCAGGACATCAAGGCTCAAATGGACCGCGTGCGTTACCTGAGCTTGCCGGATGTGTCGCCGCTGGAGTTGCTCATCAAGCAGCATGCGCGGATTGTGAGCGCGCTGAAGGCGCATGACGCTGACGGCGCCGAGGAAGCCATGCGAGCCCATCTGCGCGAGATCCTCACGTCGCTCAAGCCGGTTGCCGAGCGCAATCCCGACTGGTTCGAGCCGGACGAGCCCGAGCGGGTTCAATTGACCACATAGCAGCGTGTTCAAGAAAGCCGTCCGCCGACATTCCACATCCCGAAACAACACGGACTCAGCGCCGCTCGACGGGCCGCGAAGCCTGCTCGCCGGCTGCAAAACCAGACCCAAAACCGGTGGTTAAATCCCTTCGAAAGAAAAATGAGGCAAAATTCAACAGTTAACTGCAATCGAGCATAGCAATCAAGCCGGTTTGTGACGTGACAAGACCGGCGGCGTTTCAACCTCTTTCTTTTTTCTCGGATTAGCGATGAGCACCCAACAACCCACGATCATCTACACCCTGACTGACGAGGCTCCGCTGCTGGCGACCAACGCCTTTCTGCCGATCATCCGCACGTTCACCGCGCCGGCGGGAATCAACGTTACTACGAGCGACATCTCGGTTGCCGGCCGTATCCTGGGTGAGTTCCCCGAGTTCCTGACCGAAGAGCAACGCGTACCGGACAACCTCGCCGAACTCGGCCGCCTGACGCTCTTGCCCGAGACCAACATCATCAAGCTGCCGAACATCAGCGCGTCGCAGCATCAGTTGATCGGCGCAATCAAGGAACTGCAGGGCAAGGGCTACAAGGTTCCTGATTTTCCCGAAGATCCCAAGACCGATGCGGAAAAGGCCATTCGCCAGCGTTATTCCAAGTGCCTTGGCAGCGCCGTAAATCCCGTGCTGCGCGAAGGCAACTCGGACCGCCGCGCGCCCGCCGCCGTCAAGAACTATGCGCGCAAGAATCCGCACAGCATGGCCAAGTGGAGCATGGCTTCGCGCACCCACGTGGCGCACATGAAGCACGGCGACTTCTATCATGGCGAGAAGTCCATGACGATCGACCGCGCGCGCGACGTCAAGATGGAACTCGTCACTAAGAGCGGCAAGACCATTGTGCTCAAGCCGAAGGTGTCGCTGCTGGATGGCGAGATCATCGACAGCATGTTCATGAGCAAGAAGGCGCTGTGCGATTTCTACGAAGAGCAGATGGAAGATGCGCGCGAGACCGGGGTGATGCTGTCGCTGCACGTGAAGGCCACCATGATGAAGGTCTCGCACCCCATCGTTTTCGGTCACGCGGTCAAGATTTTCTACAAGGATGCATTCGCCAAGCACGGCAAGCTCTTCGATGAACTCGGCGTCAACGTGAACAACGGTCTCGTCAACCTGTACGACAAGATCGAAAGCCTGCCGAGTTCGAAGCGCGAGGAAATCATCCGCGACATGCATGCCTGCCACGAGCATCGTCCGGAACTCGCAATGGTCGATTCCGCCAAGGGCATCTCCAACCTGCACGCGCCGAACGACGTGATCGTGGATGCCTCCATGCCCGCGATGATCCGCATTGGCGGCAAGATGTGGGGCGCCGATGGCCGTCCGAAAGACACCAAGGCGGTGATTCCGGAAAGCACGTTTGCGCGCATCTATCAGGAGATCATCAACTTCTGCAAGACCAACGGCAACTTCGATCCGGTCACCATGGGCACCGTGCCGAACGTCGGTTTGATGGCGCAGCAGGCCGAGGAATATGGTTCGCACGACAAGACCTTCGAAGTGCCGGAAGCGGGCGAGGCGAGGATTGTCGATATTGCGACGGGCGAAGTGCTGTTGACGCAGAACGTGGAAGAGGGCGATATCTGGCGCATGTGCCAGGTGAAGGATGCGCCGATTCGCGACTGGGTGAAGCTGGCCGTCACGCGCGCGCGCAACTCGGGCATGCCGGCGATTTTCTGGCTGGACCCGTACCGTCCGCACGAAGCCGAGATGATCAAGAAGGTCGAAACGTATCTGAAGGATCACGATACGACTGGCCTGGACATTCAGATCATGTCGCAGGTTCGCGCGATGCGTTACACGCTCGAGCGCGTGATTCGCGGTCTCGATACGATTTCGGTGACGGGTAATATCCTGCGTGATTACCTGACCGACTTGTTCCCGATCATGGAACTCGGAACCAGTGCAAAGATGCTTTCCATTGTTCCGCTGATGGCCGGTGGCGGGATGTATGAAACGGGCGCGGGCGGTTCGGCTCCCAAGCATGTCAAGCAACTGGTTGAGGAAAACCATCTGCGTTGGGACTCGTTGGGCGAGTTCCTGGCGCTGGCTGTGTCGCTTGAAGATTTGGGCATCAAGACGGGCAACGGGAAGGCGAAGGTTCTTGCCAAGACGCTCGATGCCGCGACCGGGTTGCTGCTTGAGAACAACAAGAATCCGTCGCCCAAGACTGGGCAACTGGATAACCGCGGCAGCCAGTTTTATCTGGCCATGTACTGGGCGCAGGAATTGGCCAAGCAGACCGACGATGCCGAGTTGGCTGGGCTGTTCGCGCCTTTGGCCAAGCGCTTGACCGACGACGAGGCGACCATTGTTGCCGAGCTGGATGCGGTGCAGGGAGCGCCGGCTGATATTGGCGGGTATTACAAGCCGGAAATTGAGAAGCTCGACGCTGTCATGCGGCCCAGCAAGACGCTGAATGCGGCTTTGGGAAGCGTGAAGGCTTAATAAAAGGTGACGAAACTCGCCGTCAAGGTTAAGGGCGGTTTTTAGCTGACTTATTGTTTAAGCGGGGCTGCTTCGGTAATAGCCGAAGCAGCCCCGCTTTGTTTCGCACATTTGTCAGCCTCCAAACTACGCAAGATGCAAGGCCCGTTCAAAATCGAGCTTGACGAAACCGGCGCTGTCTTTTTTCGCCAGAAGTTTTGCGGCCGATGCGGCAGCACTGAGTTCCGAGGCGCTGCGAGCGGCAAACGACGGGACGACAATCGCGCCCACGGATAATCGAACGAATCCGAAAAATGCCTGACGGCCCGAACGGTCTTCGCCCGCTATACCGCCCGCGCGTTTGTCTTCTGCGCGGTAGAAGTCGATTATCGCGAGATTGAACGCCTGAATGGCGCGACGCAGCCGGATTTCCCAGTCCTCACTCTGAAAGAGCGCCAGAAAATCATCGCCGCCAATGTGGCCGAGGAAATCACGCGTTGGTTCGCATACCGATGCAAGCGTGGACGCTGCCATCTTGAGCAACTCGTCGCCTTGCCAGTATCCGTACCGGTCGTTGAAGGGCTTGAAGTGATCGAGATCCGCATAGCACGCGACGAACGTCGCACCGTTGGCAATGAGCCTGTCAATATGCGCGCCGAGCGGAAGGTTGCCGGGGAGAAAGGTCAATGGGTTGGCGTGCCTGGCCGACTCCAGACGAAGCTCCGTCACGGCGCGAACAACGCTGATGCCGGGCACGAGTCCGACGTAACGCGCTTGTTCCATGACAATGAAACCATCGGACAAAATATGCTGCTCGTCGCCGGTCAGGAGCCGTGCAACCTGGTCGATGCTCGCCGTGCGCTCCAGCAGTACCGGCTCGCGATTGGCGAATTGCATGCAGGGCCGTTTTCCAAACAATTCCCGGTGGTAGGGCAATGCATATTGATCCATGAACGACCGCCGATTGATCAAGGCGACCGGCCTGTCATTGTCGAGCACCGGTAACGCATGGAGCGCGGGATGCAGGTTGAACAACTGCACGACATCGTCGTTGTGCGAGCGGACGGTCACGTGCGGCGCTTCAACCAGCAGGGCGTCGAGAAAGGTGCTTGCTTCGTTTGCGCGAACAGCAGAGTGCGTTCGTCCGGGATAGACGGCGATCTGGTGCGAGTCCAGCGTGCTTGAAGCGGCTCTCGGAATCGTGAGTAAAGGCGTGGCCGAAGGACGCCCGAGCAGAAATCCTTGACCATACGATATGCCGAGATCGCGGGCGATCCTGAGATCGGAATCATGCTCGATGCCTTCAGCAATCAAATGCGAACCGCTCGCGCGCGCGAAGGCGACCATCGATTTCACGGCTTCGAACTTGAGTGCATCGCGTGCAATTCCGTGAATAAAAAACCGGTCCACTTTGACGAAGTGCGGCGCGAGATGAACCCATAAACTCATCGACGCATTTGCCACGCCGTAGTCATCGAGCGCGACCTTGTAGCCAGCCTTGCGCATCGATTCCATCAAGGTGCCGAACTGCTGCAGATTGGCAATGTCGCTTTGCTCGGTCAGCTCGACCACCAAAGGGTGCGCATTCGCGTCAACTAGGTTGGAGAGAAGCCTCTCGCGTTCCGTGGAAAAGAGCGACTGAATTGCGGCTGCACTGTAATTGATGAAGAGAAGAGTGTCTTTCGGTGCGGCTGCGTAGCCAGTGATCGCGAGGCGTACCGCGGCGTGTTCAAGTTCGACGGAAAGGCCCTCGCGTTTCGCTTGCGCAAAGAGCGCCTGCGGAAACTCCAGCGGCGTTTCGGCAGGACCGCGCAGCAACGCTTCATGACCAATGACAATGCCATCCGCGAGCCTGACAATGGGCTGGAATATTGCGGATAGCCCGTGTGAATCGATAAGCTCACCCACGAGCAATGAATGGGCGGTCCCTGCCGGCAATAACTGAGGTGAAGGCATGTACGAGATTCAAGTGTGCGGTTTGAAAATCTTTTGGCGAACTCTATAAAACGCCACTTGAATCACACTTCTTCTTCGAGAAGGTTTAGTGCAACGACGATGACGTACACGCGTCATACCGAAGGTTTGTGACGGTATCGTGAACGAAAGGTGTCAGCGCCGAGTCGCGGGCCGTGCCCTCAATCACACAACGCGGTGCATGCTCTTGCGCGCCGGCGCTTTCGAATAAACCATCCGTCCAGCCGCACCAAGCTTCCGCTCCGGTGAACGAGATTGCGGTGACTTCCCGCATTTTCGTGTTCGGCTGCCAAACCGGCTCATGTGCCTTGGCCCGCGTGGCAGATCAGGTCGTCTGCATGTACCTTGCTGCAAGCGGGCGGCGACTCGTTCCGGGCAATGCAAGACCGCGAAGCGGCCTTGCATCGTCGCGCAACTTGAATACCGCCACGGCATCGCGCAGCGAACTCGCCTGTTCCGCGAGCGCATGCGCGGCCGCTGACGCTTCTTCCACGAGCGCCGCGTTTTGCTGGGTCACTTCGTCCATTTGCGTGACGGCCGTGTTGACTTGTTCGATTCCCGTGCTTTGCTCTTGCGAAGCCGAAGAAATCTCGCCCACGATATCCGTCACTCTCTGCACGGATCCGACAATGTCCACGATGATTCGCCCCGCGCCGCTGACCAGTTCCGAGCCGGCGTTCACGCGTTCCGTGGACTGGGCGATCAGGTTCTTGATCTCCCTTGCAGCCGTGGCGCTGCGCTGGGCGAGCGTGCGGACTTCGGCTGCCACGACCGCGAATCCACGGCCCTGCTCGCCAGCACGAGCCGCCTCTACCGCTGCGTTGAGCGCAAGGATGTTGGTCTGGAACGCGATCCCGTCGATTACCGCAATGATTTCGGCGACCTTGTTTGAACTGTCGGAAATGCCGTGCATTGTCTGCACCACTTCGCCCATCACGTTACCGCCGCGCGCTGCGGTGCTCGATGCTTCGTCGGCGAGCGCGGATGCGTGGCGCGCGTTGTCGGCGTTCTGGCGCACCGTGCCGGTGAGTTCTTCCATGCTGGCCGCGGTTTCTTCCAGCGCGGCGGCCTGCTCTTCAGTGCGCGACGACAAGCTCAGATTGCCTGCCGCAATTTCGGCGCTCGCAGCGGCCACGCCTTCAGCGTTCTTGCGTACCTTGGCAACGACTTGTGAAAGGCTTGACTGCATGTCTTTCAGAGCGATAAGCAATTGCGCAATCTCGTCCTTGCCGCTGGAGTCGAAATCGAGCGAAAGGTCGCCGGTCGCAACGGCGCGCGCGCAGCCGAGCGCCCGGCTGAGCGGACGCGAGACCGAGCGGCTGAACAGGAAGCCGCCGATCATCGCGAGCGCCAGCACGGCGAGCATCAATGAGACGCTGATCTCCGTGGCGTGACGCGCCTCGATATCCGCGAATTCCGCGACCCGCGCGCTATCCGCCGAGATTTTCTTCGCGGCCTGTTCGAGCAATTCCGCGGGAGCGCGGTCCACGCCGGCGACCGCCTTGTCGCCGGCATATGGGTCGAAATCGGCGGCTTTGAATGCATCGAGCCCTTTACGATAACCCTGGCCCATCGAAATGTGCGCGTCCGCGAATTTTTCGATCAGCGCACGGCTTTCACCTTCGGGCAACCTGGCCCTTAACTCCGACGCAAGCCCGTTGACGGTCTTTTCGCGGGTCTGGAACGCGCTCCAGTATTGATCGAGTTTTACCGGGTCCTTGCCGCGCAGCAGCGTGTCCTTCCATTCCTGGACCTGCAGCTTGAAAGCGACCAGGGTGGCCGACACCATCCGTTCGTTGGCGACGTTCTGCTGCACGGTGTTCCGGTACGCGTCGATTGACTGGTTAAGTGCAAAGATGCCGTAAAGCGCGCCGGCAAGCGTAAGGAGCAAAGCGGCGGCGAAGGCTAACGGGATTTTCAGGCTGAGTTTCATGGGAGTCGCAGAGGGGAGGCCGCGAGGTTTACGCGGTGGCTCACGCCTTAACGGCACAAACGGGCGAATCTGAAGCGGCTCCCGACGTCTTACGTGCCGCTTGCGGCCGCTTGCTCCTCGCGCGCATATTGCGTGGGAGGACGCCCGACGTGCCGCGTGAAGGCGACGCTGAACGTGCTGGCGGAACTGTAGCCCACGCGCTGCGCAATCTCCGCGACACGACCCTCATTACGGCGCAACAGGTCCTTCGCCAGCGCCATGCGCCACGTGAGCAGATATTCCATGGGCGCCACGCCGACCGCGCGGCTGAATCGTTCAAAGAAAGTCGAGCGCGAGAGCGCCGCCTTCCTGGCGAGTTCAGCCACGGTCCATGCCCGCGTCGGATGTTCGTGCATGCCGCGAATCGCAGCCGCGAGGCGGCCATCGGACAGTCCGCGCACGAGGCCCGGCGGTGCGTCGGTTGTTGCTGCAGATCGCAAGGCCTCAATCAGCAGCACTTCAAGCAGCCGCGACAGCACGACCTCGCGCGCGGGCCGCTGCTCGCGGGTCTCGTCCCGCACGAGTTGCACGAGCGTGGCGAGCCGCTGTTCGCCGCGCACGTGAACGAGTTGCGGCAGCAGCGAGACGAGCAGGGACGCATCCGGCGAACCAAAGCTGCAGTGGCCGGCCATCATGCGTGCGTCGATGGGCCTGTCCGGGTCGCCGAGTCTGAATTCGTTGTTGCCGAGCGCAATGGGCGCCAGCGTCTCGACGTGCGGCGAGGGCGGCACGAGGCTGGACATTGCGACGCCATAAGCCGCGGGAATCAGCACGAAGTCACCCGAAACGAGTTCGAGTGGCTCATGCCCGTCGATAGCAATGCGGCACCCGCCCTCGAGGATCACGCAATAGAACGGTTGGCCGGTATCGGAGCGGTTGACGTGCCAGGGGCTTGCGCCGAAAACCAGTTTGGAAAATCGCGCGCTGGGTTGCAGCAGCGTCACGACTTCAGCCAGCGGATCGATCATTGCCGGACTCCTGCAAATAAAATTCGGATTTTCGATTGTAGCGAGTACGTTCGCGGCGGTCTATCGTATGTACATGTCACGCTCAATCTCATAAAGGAGTTCTCATGAAAACCGTGCTGATCACTGGCTGTTCTTCCGGATTCGGCCTCGAGATCGCCCGCTATTTCCTGGCCCGCGACTGGCAGGTCGTCGCCACGATGCGCACGCCGCGCGCGGACGTGCTGCCGCCGTCGGAGCGCCTGCGCGTGCTGGCGCTGGATGTCACCGATCCGGAGAGCATCCGCAAGGCTGTCGAGGCGGCCGGCCCGCTCGACGTCCTTGTCAACAACGCGGGCTTTGGGGCGGCATCTCCGGCAGAGGTCACACCCATTCCAACGATACGCGCGATCTTCGAGACCAACACCTTCGGCACGATTTCCATGACGCAGGCGGTGCTGCCTCAGTTTCGGGAACGCGGGGATGGCGTCGTGGTGAACGTGACATCGAGCGTGACCTTGAAGGCGCTTCCCCTGATCGCCGCGTATAGCGCGAGCAAGGCTGCGGTGAACGCGTTCACCATGTCGCTGGCGCTGGAAGTCGAGCAGTTCGGCGTGCGTGCGCGACTGGTGTTGCCAGGCCGCGCGCCCGATACCCGCTTTGGGGACAACGCACGGGCCCACATGCAAGGCTTTGATCACGAGGCCTACGCCGACCTCGCCAAGCGGGTTCTTGAGGGGCTGCAGGACACGTCTTCACCGGTCACGCACGCACAGGATGTCGCGGAAGCCGTATGGCAGGCGGCGACGGATCCGTCGTCCCCGATGCGTATTCCGGCCGGTGCTGACGCGCGTGCGTGGGCGGCCGAGGCCCGCTGACCGGCCACGCGCCATATGCAACGCCATTCGATAAATTCGACAAGGAAATTGATATGCACGACAAACCTGTTGCGCTCGTCACCGGGGCCAATCAAGGAATCGGTCTTCAGATCGCGAAGGATTTCGTGGCGCGCGGCCTGACGGTGCTGGTCGGATCGCGCAATCCCGAACGCGGCGAGGCCGCGGCCACGGAAATCGGCCCGGATGCCCTCGCGCTCCAGCTCGACGTAACGGACGCGGCGTCGATTGCATCCGCGGCAGAGCGTGTTCGAAACGAGTTTGGCCGCCTCGACGTCCTCATCCAGAACGCAGCCATCTCGAACACGAACACGCAGCCCGGTCAATCTGTTGAGGAACACGCGAAAAGGACGCGCCCGAGCAACGTGCCGCTCGATGAAATGCGTGCTGTATGGGACACCAATGTGTTTGGCGTGCTTGCCGTGTATCAGGCAATGCTGCCGCTTCTGCGCAAGACGCCGGGCGCTCGCATTGTCAACGTGTCGAGTGGCGTTGGGTCGTTGACGATGAACTCGGACCCGGCCTTTCCGTACCGCGCGATCTTCGGTCCGGTCTACCCGGCGTCAAAGACGGCTCTGAATGCCTTGACGGTCGCGATGGCCGCTGAACTCGAGCCGGAGGGGATCAGGGTCAATGCTGTCTCGCCGGGTTATACGAGGACGAACCTTAACGGATATTCGGGCACGCAGACTGTCGAGCAAGGCGCGCTTGAGGTAGTGCGTGTGGCGTTGTTGGGCCCGGATAGCCCCACGGGGACGTTCACGCGCTGGGAAGGTGAAAAGATCCCGTGGTGATGCCGTTTAGGCGCGTGCTCGCCGGGCAACGTTCGGCAATGTCGAATTCCCCGGGGAGCAGCTGCCCGGGAATTTCAGACTCCCTTCAACATTCCCCCATCGACAAAATAAGTCGACCCTACGCTGTAACTTGCCTTGTCCGAGCAAAGAAACACGACGAACCCTGCCAGTTCTTCCGCCGATGCAAACCGCCTGATAGGCGCATGTTCGTCGGCGACCTTTTGCAAATGTCCCTCCCAATCGCCGCCTGAATCCTGCGTCAACTGCCTGGCCGTCTTGATCCAGTCCGGCGTGAGCACGAGGCCTGGGTTGATCGTATTCACGCGAATATTGTCCTTGATGAACTCGTTCGCCATGTTCTTCGACAGCATCATCAGCGCCGCTTTCGTCACGTTATAAATCGGCTCGTACCCGAGCGGTTGCGTCGCGCAAATCGATGCGTTGTTGAGGATCGCGCCGCCGCCGCGCGCTTTCATCATTGGCACCAGGCCGCGTGCCAGGCGCACGGCAGCCATGACATGCAGGTCCCAATACGCGAGCCATTTTTCATCGGGTGCATCCATGATCGTCTCGTTGCTGCCCGTGCCCGCGTTATTGAAAAGAATATCCGCGCCACCAAAATTCTCCGCGACTGCGGCGACCAGCGTGTCGACTCCCTCGGCAGTCGCCACGTCGCAGGCAACGCCTACGGCTTTAACACCGAATTTATCGGCGATACTCGCGGCCGCTTGCACCAACCGTTCCTCATTGCGCGCCGCCAGGAGCAGGTTGGTTCCTTCCGCTGCAAACGCTTCAGCCACGGCAAGCCCTATGCCCACGCTTGCGCCCGTCAACACTGCCACCTTCCCGCGCAAATTCAAGTCCATTTTCCTTGTCTCCGTCATGAGTAAGTCAAACCATGGCACTAAGCCATTAAACCGATCAACCCCGCAACGCCGCCTCGATAGCGCCAAGCCAAAGCGCGACTGCGTGCGCGCCAGGATCGGCGAAACCTAGCGCGCGATCACCCACGTAACTCGATCGTCCAAGTCGTGGATGCATGTGTGCGGTAGCGGCAGCGCCCTGAGTCGCGGCATCGACGGCGGCCTTCAATGCATCAATGGCGCTTGCGCCTTCAGCAAGCGCGGCGTCCAGCGCGGCAGCGGCGGGAAGCAGTGCATCGACCATCGTCCGGTTGCCTGCTTGAGCGCCGCCCAGTTCCATTACGCCCGAAACGGCGGCAGTGAACGCCGCCGACCAGGCTTTCGCATCGGGCTCGGGCGTTTTATCCAACGCCGCGGCGGCGCGCAACAGCATCACCGCATACAGCGGTCCCGATGTGCCGCCGACCACGCGCCGTATCGTCGCCGACATGGTCCGCAGTACGTCGGCGGGCGCGCTCTCGGCTGGGTACGTATCGATTTCCTGGAGGATGCTGTGCGCCGCGCGCGACATGCTGATGCCAAGGTCGCCGTCGCCGACGCGCTGATCCATCTCGGTCAACACAGATTCAGCGTCGAGCAGGCGAGTGCATGCGGCTTCGATAGCTCGCCTCAACGCCGACTCGCGCGAGAGCCGCGCGCCGCTTTCCACAATGGGCGCGGCAGGCGCTTCCTTGACCGACGTCCTTGCAACGCGCCCGCTCAACGCGGGCCACGCGCTGGTGGTCGTGGGTGCATCGAGCCGTGCGAGTCTTTGGTCATCTACGCGCATCAACGTGAGCGATACACCCGCCATTTCGAGCGCGCTGAGGAACGTGCCCGACCACGCGCGCTCCACGTTTATACCCCTTGTGGCAAGGGCCCGAAGCGCCGATCCAGCAACAATGCTTAATTCGCTCAATGGCGTGCCACCCAGATTGTTCACGAGCAGCGCGACGCGATCGCCGGACGTAAGCGACAGGTCATCTATGATCCTTGCAAGCAGGCGTTCGACGACCACATCAGCGCGTTCGAGCATGCCGCGCTCAATGCCGGGTTCGCCGTGAATGCCTAGACCCCATTCGATTTCATCGTCGGCGAGGGTGAAGCCGGGCGTGCCCGCGGCGGGCACGGTGCACGGCGTGAGGGCCACGCCCATGGTGCCAAGCGACAGAGCCGCGTCCCGTGCCGCCTGCGCGACTTCGTTCAAGGGCAAACCTTCGGCCGCTGCTGCGCCCGCTATCTTATGAACGAATACGGTGCCCGCGAGCCCGCGCCGCCCGGCATGTTCGCCGTTGGCGGACAGCGCGACGTCGTCAGCGACGATCACCATCTCGGCCGCGATCCCCTCAGCGCGCGCGATCTCCGCAGCGAGTCCAAAGTTGAAGCGGTCGCCGGTGTAGTTCTTCACGATCAGCAACACGCCGGCAGGACCGGCGACGGCGCGAATGGCGTCGAGCACTGCGTCGGTAGAAGGCGATGTGAAGACTTCGCCGGCAACCGCCGCGCTCAGCATGCCCGGACCAACGTAACCGGCATGAGCGGGCTCGTGACCCGAGCCGCCGCCCGAGATCAGCGCGACTTCGCCACGCGCGGCGGCGGCCTCTGCGTCGGCCCGCACGATGATGGTGCTGCCTTGCAGCAACGACAGGCCGGGATTGAACGCAGCAAGTCCGTCGAGCAGTTCCGGCACGACGGTGGAGACATCGTTGATGAGCTTTTTCATGTCCGATTCTTTCCTTGAAAGCCGCGGACCCGCGGCACGGGCACGTGACCGATGCAATACATGATAAGGCAGCGGACGCATGGAACCTTCGCTTCCTGCCGACGTATTGTGCGCTTAGTCATTCGCGTCATATCGATAGCATTTTGATTGTTCGTTTGAGCCGACGAGTGTATTCGTCGGCACCTACTATTTCCCGCGAAACACCGCGCCTATAGTCAGTCCAAGCCCACGCCACTGATGTCAACGGCTACGGGAAGTGCTTGATCCCTGGAGACTGGACTGGACTTGATTGCAGGCCCGGTCCAGTCACACACGAACTTACTGAGCAGGACTGACATGACAAAACTCACTGGAAAAATCGCCGTAATCACGGGCGGAAACAGCGGCATGGGTCTGGCGACCGCGCGTCTTTTTGCTAAAGAAGGCGCTAAGGTCATCATCACGGGCCGCCGGCAGAAAGAGCTGGATGAAGCGGTGGAAAGCATCGGCGCAAATGGCGAAGGCGTGCTGGGCGATGTCGCGAAGCTGTCCGATCTGGACAAGCTGCACGACCATGTCAAAGCGAAATATGGCCGCGTTGATATCATCTTTTCGAACGCGGGCGTGGGCACGCTTTCGCCCGTTGATCAGGTAACGGAAGAGCAGTTCGACGAAACCTTCGACATCAATGTGAAGGGTACGTTCTTCGCGGTGCAAAAGCTGCTTCCGTTGGTGCCGGACGGCGGTTCGATCATTCTGAATGCATCGATTGCCTCGACCAAAGGCATGGAAGCGTTCAGTGTTTATTCGGCCACGAAGGCGGCCGTGCGGTCATTGGCGCGGACGTTGACGTCGGATCTCAAGGCACGCAGGATCCGTGTGAACGCAATCAGCCCGGGTCCTATCGATACGCCGATTTTCGGCAAGACAGGGCTGACTGAAGAGCAGATTGAAGGCTTCAAGTCGGGTATCACGTCACAGGTGCCGCTAGGCCGCATTGGTCTTTCCGACGAAATCGCCAAGCCGGCATTGTTCCTTGCGTCGGATGACAGCAGCTATATTTCCGGCATTGAACTCACTGTCGATGGCGGGATGGCTCAAGTCTAAGGAAGCCAGGTGATGATGAGCGGTATCGCCAGGTCGGCGATGCTGCTCTTCGCGTTGACGCTTAAATTGCTTTAGCGGTTGCCCGCCCAATCGACGCGCTCGAAATATGCATCGCGCGTCCGGCGAGAAGTCCTAACAATGCCATGACCAGACACAGCGCCGCGCAAATCGCCAGCGCCGCAGTCCAGTTTCCTGACGCATCGTGTAAGCGGCCAACAAGGGGCGGACCCGCGGCCGCAAGCAGATAACCAACGCACTGGCTCATTCCCGATAACGCCGCCGCCTGATGTGAACTGCTGGCGCGCAAGCTGACAAACGCCAGCCCGAGTATGATCGCGGCGCCGGCGCCGAGACCAAAGAAAATGATCCAGAGCATCGCTAACGCCGGGACCAGAAGCAGCCCGAACAGGCCAACCATGCTGATGATCGACGCGATAAAAGCAGCCATGCGCTGATCCTTCATCTTCCGGACGATGGGCAGTAGCAGCAAACCCGGGACCGCTGTCGCCAGTTGCAGGACACCGTGTAACGAGCCGGCCTTATCGGATGAAAAACCGGCATCGTGAAGAATCGCGGGAAGCCAGCTTACCGCGACGTAGTAGACGAACGAGTTCAGCCCAAGGAACAGCGTCACTTGCCAGGCGAGCGCGGAGCGCCATACTTCGCCGCCATGAGGAGGCGTGGCGGTGTCCTTGGCCGGCGATGTCCGGTTGCGCAGTTGTGGCAACCATATCAATGCGGCTACAACGGGCAGTACGATCAATACGCCTATGACCAGCCGCCACTCCGAGTTGAAAAGATGCGCAAGCGGAATGGCGATAACCGAGGCAATGGCTGCGCCCACGCCCATCGTCAGTGCGTAAGCGGAGGTGAGGGTGACGGTTTTATCGGGGAAATCGCGCTTGAGCAAGCTTGGCAGCAGCACGTTCCCCAACGCAATGCCGCCGCCAATGATCGCGGTGCCAAGATAAAGGCACCAGACCGCGCCCGCCGAGCGCAAGGCAATGCCGGCGCCAATCAAAACCAGCGCGGCAAACAACGAACGTTCGAGCCCGTACTCGCGAGCGACACCCGCTGCAAAAGGTGAAACGATTGCAAATGCAAGCAGGGGCAAAGTAATCAGCATGCCCGCTTCGGTCGCCGTCATACCGGCATTCGCGCGAATCATGCCGAGCAACGGCGCCACGCCGGTAAAAGGCGCGCGCAAATTCGCGGCGATCAAGAGAATGCCAAATATCAGCAACGCCGGCCGCGCGGCACTTGGTAAAGGACTGGACTGAGATTTCACGATGAGTTCGATCCGACTTTGACAAGCCTTAAGACTAACCATTGGCTGCGAATACGAATCTGGAGATAATGACAAAATAGTTCTAAAAACGGTCAATGACGGATGTCGGTTCTTCGCGCCACCCTGACGAGCTTTGATCCCGACACCATGCATCAGCCCGCTAACGCGGTGCGCGTGGATGTCGTGGAAAATGAGAGCGAGTTGCCGATGCATCGGCATAGCAAGGGACAACTCGTGGTTGCGCTGCGTGGCGGCGTGACGTGCGAGGTGTCGGATGGTTTATGGATGGTGCCCCCGCAATGCGGCGTCTGGGTGCCCGGTGGCATGTTGCATAGCAACCGCGTAACCGCAAACGGCCGTCTCTGTTTTCTTTACGTCGATCCGGCAGCGGCCGCGTTGCCGCAGACATGCTGCACGCTTTCGCTGACGCCATTGTTGATTGAATTGATTCAACGGCTTGCCGCACTTCCGCAAGTCTACGACGTCGTCGGTCCGACCGGCCGGCTTGCAAGCGTGTTGCTCGACGAACTCACGCAGATGAAAACCGAGCGGCTTCATTTGCCTATTTCATCCGATGCAAAACTGCGCCATATCGCCAATGCGCTGACCACTGATCCCGCCGACCGCAGTACCGCAGCCGAGTGGGGTGCAAGAGTTGCCATGAGCGAACGCACGCTGACGCGCCTCGTGCTGCGTGAAACCGGCATGAGCTTTGGCCGATGGCGCCAGCAACTGCATATCATCATCGCGTTGCAGCGGCTTTCAGAGGGTGCCCTGGTACAACGCGTTGCCGAGGACCTTGGCTACGAATCGGTCAGCGCATTCATCACCATGTTCAAGAAGGCGTTAGGCAAACCACCGGCGCGCTATTTCTCCGACAAGGACGATGGAACAGATGCTTAAAAAACTTTCTTTTTAGCTTTCATTTATATTTCAAATAAATATAAAATGCGTTCAATCCAATTTGATCGGGGCGCGCATGTCACCTTTTACCAAAGCAGCCGCTACGCTGGCGGGCTGCATCGGAGCTTTTGCAATGGTTGTCTGTATTGTGGAGGTGCTGGCGAATTAAGACGACGCTTAAAGCGCGTCAGGAGCGCGCCTACGCCGATGGTCAAGTCCACCGGCGTAGCCGCGAATGGCTCAATGATGATAGCGATACTCCTGCGTTCGCCCACCATATCCGTACGACGCCGCCCTGACGTCTTCCACATAGATATAGCTCTCTTCGTGCAGTTCGCCCAGGATCCGCGCGAACCCTGCATATACTTCTGCTATATACCGCGCTTTTTCATCTTTGGTATTGGTCTCGTCCGTCACCTTGATGTCCATGTAGAAGCTTGATTTCTTGTGCGCTGTCAGCGGCTTACCCGCGATCACCCAACTGTCCGGATCAATAAACTGGATCGTGATCGCAGTGACGTCGCGTTTCTTGCCCAGCACGGAAGCCGTCAGTTCAAGCAGCATCTCTGAAATGGCCGCGACCTTTTCAGTCGACTTTTCACCGCTTACCTTCACGTTCAGGATTGGCATTCCTCATCTCCATTTTAGTTCGCTATACAACTATTTAGGAAAAAATCAGTCGATACTCGACCGCGCTTCTTTGACGCTCGTAACCGTCGCCACGAAACAGGCCTCACCCATTTCCGCCTTCAGGCGTCGTGTTACCGCAGCGCTTGCAGCGTTCAATTGATCCTTGATCTGCAACGCGTCCTTGGTTGGATGAAGCGCAGTTTCCCGGCCGTCGGACTGCGTCAATCGCCGCTCAACCAGCATCAGCTTCTGCAAACCATCCAGCGTTCGAGTCGCCGTGGAGCGCGATATGGCGAGTTCCGAAGCAAGTTCGCTTTGCACGATTCCGGGCTTGGCCAGCACCGCGCGCAGCATGAATCCCTGTGGCGGAGTCAGGCCGAACGGTTTGTACGCAGCGGCCCATTCGCGCTCGAGCGTTCGCGCCAGGGCCGTTGTGTTGAAGTAAATGCAATGATCGAACATGAATACACAATAAAATAAAGTGATTCGCTATGCAACTAATTTCGGGAAATTCCCGCCGTTACCTCGATGATATAAAACCGTAAGTATTTTGTATAAAAGTCCTTACCGAGTCTTCGCAAACGTTTCACAAAATTTTCTTGAAGCATCCGCACACTGGCGACCGCGATGAAACGAGAAGCTGTCGCAGACATTCGAGAGCATCGAACAAGCGGAGGCATCATGAGACGAACCGCGGTACTCGCGTTGACTACGCTCGCCCTTGCGGCGTGCGGTCCGGATGATCAGGAGAGCTTCAGCTCCACTCAAGCCGCGGCGGCCCCCTCGCTGCCGGCGAGCGCAATAGAACCCCTGGTGCAGGCCACGCCCTCAAACGAGCTTGCAGCCAGCAGCGCTATTGCCGCTGCTCAGACCAGCCTCGCGGCAGATGCGCAACAGGTCGCGCCGGTCATGCATTCCCCGCCTGACACCACGCAATGAACGCCGCTTGATATACAGCGCCCATGAATCAACCCGTTCGATCGTCTCCCCGCGATCGAAGCTGTATCGACGTATCTTCTAAACACTCTAAGAGGTGAAGCACGATGACATCGAATAGCCGTCGCCGTTTCCTGCAAACAGTCGCCACTTCAGCCGGCGCCGCCGCCGCGCTCACAGTATTTCCCGAATCCATCCGCAAGGCGCTCGCGATTCCCGCATCGGGCCGTACGGGTTCCATCAACGACGTGGAGCACATTGTGGTGTTCATGCAGGAGAACCGCTCGTTCGATCACTACATGGGCCACATGCGCGGCGTGCGCGGCTACAACGACCGTTTTCCCATTCCGCTGCCCAACGGCAAGCCGGTATGGTTCCAGCCTTCGAAGGCAGATGCGACGAAACCCGTGCTGCCGTTCCATCTGAACACGCAGACCACCAGCGCGCAGTGCGTGGGCGACCTCGATCATTCCTGGTACAAGACGCATGCGGCTATTGACGCCGGCCGTTACGATCAATGGCCTGCGAACAAGACCGACATGACGATGGGCTATCACCTGCGCAGCGACATTCCGTTTCACTACGCGCTTGCCGATGCGTTCACCGTCTGCGACGCCTACTTCTGCTCGCTTCCCGGCCCGACGCATCCGAACCGCTCGTATCTGATGACAGGCACGGTCGATCCTACCGGCACGCTCGGCGGTCCGCTGCTCGACAACAACGACTACGTGGATGGCGACGGTCCGCCGCAATACCAACTGCTTTCGTGGACGACTTATCCAGAGCGTCTGGAAGCCGCGGGCATTAGCTGGCAGATCTATCAACAAGGTCTCACCGGCGACGATCCGCTCAACGGCAACTACGGCACGAACATCCTGCAGAACTTCACGAACATCATCAACGCGCCCCAAGGCTCTTCGCTGCAGCAACGCGCGAATGCCGTGCGCACGCTCGATGACCTCAAGGCCGATGTCCTCGCGAACAAACTGCCGCAGGTTTCGTGGCTGTGTCCGCCGGCGGCGTATTCGGAACATCCGAAATACACGCCGGCTTACGGGGCCGAATACACCTCGCAGATACTGGATGCGCTGACCGCGAATCCGGAAGTCTGGAGCAAGACCGTGTTGTTCATCATGTACGACGAGAACGACGGTTTCTTCGATCACATCGTGCCGCCGCAACCGCCCACGTCGCGAGCGCAAGGGTTGTCGACGGTGACGACCGACGGTGAGCTTCACACGGTCGTCAATCCGGGCCGTGGCGGCAGCTATACCGCCGACGGTTTGCCGTATGGCCTCGGACCGCGCGTGCCCATGACGGTCGTGTCTCCCTGGACGAAGGGTGGTTTCGTCTGCTCGCAAGTGTTCGATCACACGTCGGTGATCCGCTTCATCGAAACACGTTTTGGCGTGCGGGAGCCGAACATTACGCCGTGGCGTCGCGCGGTTTGCGGCGACCTGACCACGGCCTTCGACTTCCGTACGCCGGACGCGCAGATGCCGGTGCTTCCCGACACGAGCAACTACAAGACCATCGCCGATAACCAGTGCGCCACGCAACCCGCGCCAACCGTTCCGGCAGTGCCCGGTGTGATCGACCCGCAGGAACCGGGCACGCGCTTCGCCCGTGCGTTGCCTTATGAATTGCATGTGAACGGTCAGGTGGATGCAGAGCGCAAGCAGTTTGCGTTGCATTTTGCCAATAGTGGCTCGCAAGGCGCGCACTTCTATGTGTACTCGGCCAATCGCACCGACGGCCCGTGGCGCTATACGGTCGAAGCCGGCAAGACGTTACGCGAGACGTTCGATCTGAGCACGACGGCGGGCATCTACGCGTTCACCGTTTATGGTCCGAATGGTTTTGTGCGCGAGTTCGCGGGCAATGTGTCACATTCGAAAGGCGGTGGCCTTTTCAACAAGCCGGCACATCCGGAAGTGGTCGCACAGTACGACGTGGCGAACGGCAACGTGTTCCTGAAATTTTCAAGTCAGGGCGGCTTTGCGAAGTTGTCGGTGATCGATAACGCTTATGGTGCACAGCCACGGCACGTGATCGTGCCGCCGCTTGGGTCTATTGAAGAGCCGTGGATTCTTGCCGCAAGTCATCACTGGTACGACCTGACTGTCAGCAGCAGTGACGACTCATCGTTCTTGCGTCGTCTGGCGGGGCACATTGAAAACGGTCGCCCGAGCATCAGCGATCCGGCAGCGGTCGCGCCGGTGGTGGTTCTTGCTTGATTCAGCAAGCGTAGATTTGCAGTCTGCATGCAATAAGGGTTGAATGTGCGGCTTCAGAAGGCCCCGCCGGAAACGGCGGGGCCTTCTGCTATTAATGAGCGAAGCGATTGAACGTCTGCGGGATATGTCGCGCGTCCCGGCTGTGGAACGAAGGTTGCGGAGTTCAAATGCAAATTGAACTTTAAAGCCTGTCGGAGAGACGTCATGAGTATCTTCACGAATATCCTCAACAAGATTTTTCCGCACGATCATCCGGCGAACTCCGAATCGACGGGCGCAACCGCGCCCGCTGCGCCCGCATCGCCCGATGCTGATCCGTCAAACGGATCGACCGTTGCGGCGAGCAACGTGCAGCCTCCGGTTGCCGCGCTGCCGCCCGTTGACATAGACGCGGTGCTGATCGAGAGACAAGCTGGAATCAATACGCAATTGAACTGGCGCTCGTCCATTGTCGACCTGCTGAAGTTGCTCGATCTCGACAGCAGCCTGGACGCGCGCAAGGAACTCGCCACCGAACTCAATTATCCGGGCGACACGGAAGACAGCACCGCCATGAACATCTGGCTGCACAAACAGGTGATGCGCAAGCTCGCTGAAAATGGCGGTCAAGTTTCGGCTGACCTGAAGAAATAAACAATGATTCCATCGGCTCATCAATTGGTCGAGAAATAAGGAGACGAAAATGGTCAGGAAGAACGGCATTGATCCGGTCGAGTTGGGCATCGCCTTGATCGAGGAACAATTGCTCGCGCTTGTGCTGTATGCAAGCACGGTCGGGACCTGGATCGATAAAGACAAGAACCCGCCCGATCTCGCCGCCGCGAATACTTTGCTCAGGCGCAAGCGCTCGCGCGCCGAGCCACAGACGCACGTGGAGGATGGAACGCCCGGCGTGGAAGGCGAGGCGCTTGGGCTGGCGCAGTCCTGGGCTGCGTTTCATCAGGACCCGCAACGCTTGTCCGTGGTGCTGAGAGTGGCCGGGACGAACGCCATTCTCGCGGTTGCTGACTTTTTCGAGGCACACGATCTGTCGGAGTTGAGAACGCCCGAGGTCCAGTTCCTCATGCGTATCCGCGACGCCGCCACGAGCGGCAATACGTTTCGCATCGAAGCGGCCGAACGCATTCCGGTTGCGTCATTCAACGGCCTCACGGTCACTGAAAAGCTGAACGGCTCGCCGCTTTTCGATGATGGCGTGACGCCCGGCTTTGTGGAATTCGGCGATGTCGCCGCGTTGCTGCGTTATCTCGTCGATCACCTTCGCGGCGCGCAAACGCTCATCAGTGCGGGCGACGCCGGCTAAACCCTTTGCAAGCGTTTCCTCGCACGTTATTCCGGAGTCAAGATCGAGAACTGGCTAAACAACTAATTTTTGGGTTAATCCGCCGGATTAACCCGCGAAGTCATCACGTGATCCGCCCATTTCCCGTCTATCTTCAAGTACGCTTTCGCCAATCCCTCGCGTTCGAACCCAAGCCGGGCGAGCAATCGTCCGCTGCGGGCATTTTCCGGCCGATAACTCGCCATCACGCGATGCAACTTGTGGATATCGAACATAAAACCCAAAGCAGCGTGAAGTGCTTCATGCATCAGCCCTTGGCCTTCGTAACGCTGATCGATTGAATAGCCGAGATTGCATGCCTGAAACGGACCGCGAACAATGTTCGTAAAGTGGCAATCTCCAATCAGCGGATTATCCGGCACGCCCGGTTCATTCAGGAAAATCAACAGATGCAATGCAGTTCCATCAGCCATCGCATGTTCCATTTGCATGGCGCGTTCGTTTGCGGCTTGCGTTGTATAGAAAGAACCGTCGCGCGAGGGTTCCCACGGTTCGAGATGTGGACGATTCATCAGCCGATAAGCCAGCATGGCTTCGGCATGCCGAAGATCCGCACGGCGCAGCACAACACGCTCTGCAGCAATGCCTTCTGGTGGAAATACGGGGATTGCGTTGCTTTTGAAATCGAATGCCATTGCAGGGTAAATGAATAAATGCTGATTGCGGAGCAATCCCGCATTCAATATGAAGAAATAATGAAGTCCGGCAAATCGGCAAGTTTGACTGTGTCGATCATGCAATCGCGGTTCACAAAAGGATGGTAAATGATAGGGGAAAACCCTTATAATATTGAGAGTTGATGATTCAAGGAACTTTGGAAATGTCCCGCCGCTTTGTCCTTCTCGAGCGCATTGCTTTTGCGCTGTTCACCATGTCCGCCGTTGCGGACGCGACCTTTATCAGTTACGAAAAGAGCCAGAACTTCCGCGATAACATTCATGAAATCGTGCGCGTAAGTAAGGAAGTGTCGTTGATGTATCCGGTCAGCAGCAGCGACCCATGGATGCCGCTGGCCGCGGGATGAAACCACATGCCGCGCCGCATTACGTCCTTTTGTTAAACGCCCGCTGCACGAAATCGAGAAACACCCGGACCCGTGGCGACAAATACCGTCGATTCGCAAACACGGCATACAACTCGATTTCATCGCAGTGATAGGGCGCGAGGCACTCGACCAGCCGTCTGTTCCGTAAGTCATCTTCTATATCCCATAGCGCCTTCAACGCGAGACCACGGCCTTTGAGCGCCCAGTCGTGCAGGACTTCGCCGCTCGCCGTCGACAACGTCCCGCGCACCTGAATCTCGCGGCGCCGTCCGTCCTCCTGGAATAACCATCTGTCGAACACACGCTGGCCGCGTACCAACCGGATGCAATCATGCCCGGCGAGATCGGCGGGCGTCTGCGGTATGCCGCACCGCGCGAGATAATCGGGTGCTGCGCACACAATGCGCCGGCTCGACAACAAGCGCTTTGCAATCACGCCGGTATCCGGCGGCAAGCCGATGCGCAGCGCGACGTCCAGATTGTCATCGATCACATCCAGGCCGATATCCGACAACACCAGCCGGATTTCCACGTCGGGATATTGATCGGAGAACGCTTCGATCAGCGGCGCAATCTGCTTGCGCCCGATCTCGGACGGCGCGCCGATGCACACCAGACCCTGCGGCACGCGCGCCTGGGCGCTGATCTCGGCTTCGGCGTCGTCGACTGCTTGCAGGATGGCGAGCGCGCGCTCGTGAAACAGCGCGCCTTCAACAGTCAGGTCGAAACGCCGTGACGTCCGCGTGACGAGCCGCACGCCCAGGCGCTTTTCCAGCGCGGCGAGACGCCGGCTCATGGCGGCGGCCGATCCGTCTGTCTGGCGCGCGGCCGCCGATAAACTCCCTGCATCGACCATTTGCGCGAAGACGCGCAAGTCGTTGATTTCATCCGGCATGTGTCATGTCCATTTTCAAGCTTTATCTTTGCGCTTCACGCAACGATTCTATGCGCGCCGCCGCCTTTTCGTCATGCCGGGGCACGTGAATAATGCGGTCATTGCAACGGAGGAATTACCATGAAAGCATTGCGCTTCAACCAGCACGGCGATCCCGGCGTTTTGGCCGTGGAGGAATTGCCGTCGCCACGGGCATCGTCGAACGAAGCGGTCGTGCGGGTTTTCGCGGCATCGATCAATCCGAGTGACGTAAAGAACGTCGAGGGCCGCATGAGCCAGACAACGCTGCCGCGCACGCCGGGCCGCGATTATTCGGGCGTGGTGATCGAAGGCCCGGCCGAGTGGCTGGGCGCGCAGGTGTGGGGTTCGGGCGGCGATGTCGGCTTTACCCGCGATGGCACGCATGCCGAAGAACTGGTTGTGCCGGTCGCGAGCTTGCATCGCAAGCCGGCCAATCTGAGCTTCGAGGAAGCATCGGCCATAGGCGTGAACTTCATCACCGCGTGGTGCGCTGTCGTGGAGGCCGCGCAACTGCAGGCGGGCGAGCGCATTGCGATCATCGGGGTGGGCGGCGTGGGCGGCGCGGCGGCGCAGATCGCGAAACGGATCGGCGCGAACGTGGTGGGCGTAGGGCGCGGCGCGCATTCCGCAAGTCCGCATGTTGACGCAATGGTGGACTCGAAAACGGCCGGTTTCATCGACGAGATTCGCTCGCTGACGAATGGCGGCGCGGATGTCGTGTTCGATACCGTCGGCGGTTCCATGTTCGAAACCGCCGTGCACATGCTGAAAGTGCGCGGGCGGCTGGTGGAAATATCGGCGACGGACCGGCGCGACGTCACCTTCAACCTCGCCGATTTCTATCACAACGAAAGCCGTCTGACAGGTGTCGACACGCTCAAGCGCGACCTGGTGTCATCGGGCGCAATGCTGGAAGCGCTGCGCGCCGGCTTCGAGGACGGCAGCTACAAGGCGCCGGTTATTGCACAGACATTCGCGCTCAACGATGCGCAGGCGGCATATCGGGCGGTGGCGGCGGGGACGAAAGGCCGCGTGGTGCTGACGCCGCAGTCGCGGGCTTGAGATGACAACGCGCTTGCGGCTGCGTCCGCAGTCGCTCCTGTTCGCCGTCTATCTTGGCGCGCTGGCTGCGTTGCCGCCCATTTCCATCGATATGGCGCTGCCCGCGCTTGTCGATATTGCAAACTCGCTGCATGCAAGCGCGAGCCAGGCGGGATTGACGCTCAGTCTCTTCATGGCGGGTTTTGCGTTCGGGCCGATTGTGTACGGTCCGCTCTCCGATGCCCACGGCCGCAAGCCCACGCTTCTCCTCGGGCTGGCGTTGTTCACGGCTGGCGGGGTTGTATCGGCGTTGGCGCCCCGCATGAGCGTACTGCTGTGCGCGCGACTAGTGCAGGGCGCCGGGGCGGGCGCGGGCATGACAGTCGCGCTGGCTGTCGTGCGCGATCTCTTCGAAGGCAACGCGATGCAACGCCGCCTCGCGGCCATCACCGTCGTCGCCAATGTTGCGCCGATCGTGGCGCCTTCCGTTGGCGTTGCGTTGCTCGCGGCGGTCCAGTGGCGCGGTATCTACGGCGTCATGGCGGTGTGCGGTTTGCTGGCGGCTGTCGCCACATGGAAAGGTCTTGAAGAATCAGCGCCGTCACGAAGCGAGGACTTTGTGGCGACCGGGCTGCGTCAACAATACTGGCGTGTGTTGACTCATCGGCCGGTCATTGGATCCATCCTGATCAACGGCTTCGGGTTCGGCTGGATGTTTGCGTACGTGGCCGGATCGCCGCTGGTATTGCTGCATGTCCTGCACATAAAGCCAGCCGTCTATGCCGCCATGTTCGCGACGACCGGACTCGGTATTGTTGCCGGCGCGACGGTCAACGGACTGGTTGCGTCGCGCGGGGTGGGGTCGCGCTGCATCCTTGCCGTTGCAATCGGCGTCACGCTGGCTGCTACTGTCGGCCTTGGCGTATTGAATGCGCTGCATCTTGCGAGTTTGCTCACCATCATGCCGTTGCTCGTCGCCTGCACATTCTGCTTCGGGCTTGCCGCGCCGAGTGCGACTCGCGGCGCGCTTGATCCCGTGCCCGAGCTTGCAGGCGTGGCGGGCGGCCTGTTGACGTCGGTTCAGATGCTGTGCGGCGCGGCGTCGAGTTCGCTGGTCGCGATGCTGTTTGCCCGTTTCGGTCCCCAGGCGATGAGCGGCGTCATGTTCGCGTGCGCGCTGCTTGGCGCTCTAGTCTGGATCTGGCTGGGTGAATCGCCGCGTGTCGCTGTGGGCAGCGGTTCGGCTTCGAGCTTCTGAACCTTCTGAACAGTAGCGAACAAAGTCATGCAATGACGGAAACGGCCGCTCATATATTTACCCCGCTGCCAAAGTTTTCTTCCGATCCGTGTCAACACACTCGGCGATGAGGCGTTAAACAGGTAATCGCGACACGCAAGCCGCGACACTGTTAAACAACCACGAAGGGTCTTACTGTCATGAAAAAGCAACTCGTTGCTGCATCGCTCGCCGCCTTGTTTTCCGCTGCTGTGTTCGCACAAGCTTCGGCTCCTGCTGTAGCGCCCGCAGCTCCGGCTGCAACCACGGCAGACGCGGCTCAACCCGCCAGCGCACACAAGGCCAAGAAGCACCACAAGAAGCATCACAAGAACAAGACGGCAGCTTCGGCAATCCCGTCGTCGGCAGCAAAGCCCTAAGCTTTAGGGTGCGGTAACAGCCCGGTTCGACCGTGTAACCGTCCGAGAAAACACCTTTATTTCAAGGTATGGGACGGGTGACACGGGGCTTTGGAGTTGGCGGCCCGGACGCGCATGACCTGCGCGTCCGGGCCGTTTTTCGTTGTACGTTCGGGGTTATGAATCTGTAAGGCGGGGCCGGCTGTCAAGACGCCGAACGATGATCAGAGAATCGCTTTGCCGGCGCCTTTCCCATGCTGCTGCGTAGTGACGTGTATCATCCACACCACGCGGCTTTTTGCGCCGCCGTTCCTTCATCGCGCCGCGGGCTGCCAGCCCGTCGATTTATCGGCCATCCAGGCCGCGCACGCCGCTTCGCGCGCTTGAACCGAACGCGCAACCTTCAGCTCTTTTCCGTACAGATGGCACTCTCCGAACTCAAACGGCGCCGCACGTTCGCGGTCATTTCCCACCCTGACGCGGGTAAAACCACGCTAACAGAAAAGCTCTTGCTGTTTTCGGGCGCGATCCAGATCGCCGGCACCGTGAAGGGCCGGAAAAGCAACCGCTACGCAACGTCCGACTGGATGGAAATCGAAAAGCAGCGGGGCATTTCCGTGGCCAGCTCCGTGATGCAGTTCGAATATGGCGACTGTGTCATCAATCTGCTCGATACCCCCGGGCACGAAGACTTTTCCGAAGATACGTATCGCGTCCTGACGGCTGTGGATGCCGCCGTGATGGTGATCGACGGTGCAAACGGCGTCGAAGCCCAGACGCTCAAGCTGTTGGAAGTCTGCCGCAGCCGCCGCACGCCGATTCTCACGTTCATCAACAAGATGGACCGCGAAGTGCGCCAGCCGCTGGAACTGCTCGATGAAATCGAACAGCACCTTGGCGTTGCTGCCGTGCCATTTACCTGGCCCATCGGCATGGGCAAGGAGTTCCAGGGCGTCTACGACATTGCGCACGACCAGGTGCGCGTATTTCGCGCGGGGCAGGACACGGCTGGCGGCGCGGTGGAGACCGTTCAGGCTCTCTCGGACGCAGACGGCGAACGCCGTTTCGGTTCGAGCTGGACGCGCGCGAAGGAAGAGATCGACCTGATCACGGGCGCGACGCCTGCATTTGATCGCACCGCCTTTCTCGCGGGCGAACAATCCCCGGTCTTGTTTGGATCGGCGATCAACAACTTTGGCGTGAAGGAAATTCTCGACGCGCTTGTCGACCTCGCGCCGCCGCCTGCCATGCGCATGTCGGTGCAACGTCCGGTGTTGCCTGAAGAGCCGCGTTTTACCGGCGTGGTGTTCAAGGTGCAGGCCAACATGGATCCGGCGCACCGCGACCGCGTGGCGTTTATCCGCGTGTGTTCAGGGCATTTCGAGCGCGGCATGGCGCTGAAGGTGACGCGCTCGGGCAAGACGTTTCGGGCGAGCAACGTGGTGACGTTTCTGTCGCAACGCCGTGAGACGGTGAGCGAAGCGTATCCCGGCGATATCATTGGCATTCCGAATCATGGCACGCTGAGTCTCGGCGATACCCTGACTGAAGGCGAGATGTTGCAGTTCGTCGGCTTGCCGTTCTTCGCGCCGGAAATTTTCCAGACGGTCGAAGTGGTCGACCCGATTCGTGCAAAGCAGTTGGGCGAAGCGCTGCGTCAACTTGGCGACGAAGGCGCGATCCAGGTGTTCCGTCCTGTGCTGGGCGGTTCCACCATTCTTGGCGCAGTGGGGCAGTTGCAGTTCGAAGTGGTGTCGCACCGGTTATCGGCGGAATACAAGGTCGATGTGCGCATCATGCCGGCGCGGTATCGGATGTCGCGATGGGTGACGTGCGACGACGCGGCGGAGTTGCGCCGTTTCACCGACGCCTATGCGGCGCGCATTGCGCTGGATGCGTCAAACGCGCCAACGTATCTTGCTTCCCATGTTTCCGAAATCGATGTTGCGCAGAAGGCGTGGCCGAAGATCGTTTTCAACGAATTGCGGGAGCATTCGGGCGCGCCGTTCCAGAAGTCGATTTAAGCTGCTTCATGGAATCGAAGCTGGCGCTGAAGGCTTAACAGGCCAGCTTCAATTCAGAAAGACCACGCTCAATCCGTGCTCTGCGCCATCTTCACCGGCAAGGGCACGTGCAGCCACTTCTCCACAATGCCGTTCAACTCGCCGCTTTTCTTGGCGTCGGTGAGAATCGCATCGACCTTCGCCTGGAGCTTCGGCTCGCCCTTGTTCAATCCGACGTGACACGCCGATTCGTGAATCACGTACTTGAGCGCGGGCTTGTTCGGCGCCGACGCCGGTAAGGTCGCGGCAATCTTGTTCGCGACAAAATCCCCCGTGCCGACCAGCGGAACCTGACCCGCGAGGTACGCGGAAATCATCCCGCTGTTGTCCTCGAAACGCTTGATGTTTGTAGAGGGCGGCACGCTCTTGGTCAGCATGAGATCCTCGAACGTGCCGCGCGCCACGCCAACCGTCTTGCCCGCCATGTCCGCCGGCCCATCGATCTTCATGTTCGCCGGCCCGTACACGCTGTTGTTATAGGGCGAATAAGACTGCGAGAAATCGATGACCTTGTCGCGCTCGGCATCGCGGCCGAGTGTCGAGACGATCAGGTCCACTTTCTTTGTCTGCAAATAGGGGATGCGATTGGCGCTTGTAACGGGCACCAGTTCAAGCTTCGCGCCGAGCTTTTTGGCCAGCAGCGCGGAAATGTCGATATCCAGTCCTTCCAGTTGCATGCTCGGACCGACCGATCCAAACGGCGCGAAATCCTGCGGGACTGCCACACGCAATACGCCGCGCTTCTCTATGTCATTCAGTGCGTCCGCATGCGCGGGCGCCACGCGCGCGAGCACGCTGAGCGCAACCACGCCAAGTGTCATCAACAACTTTGAGGTTTTCATGTTTGCCCTGAAACGTGGAAGGGTGCCCGGCGCGTGCAAATGTCCGGGACAACGCAAAGTCTATTAGCAACTCTTTTGTTTTCTAAGCGATTCAAAATTCCCGCGCACGAACCGGGCGGGGCAAGGCAGGAAAAAATCGATGTAATAAAAATGAAAGAAATTGGAGTGGTTCCCACTGCAACCCTTTCCTTTCGATTTATTTTTCAATTTTTTCTCGGCGTCGCGCCGCAAGCCGATATTTTTCCCGACCGGGATTGCATTTTTTCCACCCTACACTGGGCGCTCGAAAAATCACGATCCGGAAATCATGAACGCGATAAACGCCATGAAGTCCACACGATTCGACTTGCTGGACGGTCTGAGAGGCATTGCAGCAGTTGCGGTCATGCTGCATCACTATAGCCAGCACACGGGCTGGGACTGGTTCGGCGGCGCATGGGTCGCCGTGGACCTGTTTTTCGTGCTCTCGGGCTTCGTGATCGCGCACAGCTACAGCAAGAAAATCCTGAACGGCATGACGTTCCGCGAGTTCGCATTCGTGCGTCTCGCGCGGCTCGGGCCGCTTTATTTGTTTGGACTGGCTATAGGCGTGTGCGCGGTATTGCTGTCGATTGCCAAAACAGGAACGCCGCAGATATCCACTTCGCAACTGGTCACCGCCACGGCGCTCGGCGCGTTCTGGCTGCCGTACTTCAACGACATTGCCTGGCCGTTCGGTCAGGACGTGGTCTTCGGCGCAGCGTTTCCGTTAAACGATCCGTCCTGGTCGCTGTTCTTCGAGTTATTCGTCAACGTCGTATTTTTTGCGTATCTGGCAAAGGTTCGCAAATTGCCGAATGCAACGGTTTCCATCCTTGCCTTTGCCGCTTTTATTGCCTGTACGCTGGTATTTCATAAAATCAATCCGGGCTGGGGCGCGAAGAGTTTCATGGTCGGTTTTCCGCGTGTGATCGCAGAGTTTTTTGCAGGCGTCTTTATCTTTTCCATCGGACTTCAGCATAAACATCCGCACCGGATATTTACGGCTGTGGTCACCGGCGCGGCATTGTTGTGCTTTACGGTGGGCGATCCCAAGATTGCGTTCGTCAATTCGCTGACGCTGGTGCCTTTATCGGTGGCCTTGCTGTGCTCGGTGTCCATCGGCGGCATTGGCAAACAGATATGCAAGGTATTGGGCGAACTTTCATATCCGCTTTATGTGATCCATTTTCCGATTTACCGGCTGGTATTCGAATTGTTCGATATCCGGTTTTTCAATCCCGTCGCGCAGACGTTGACAGTGGCGTCCGTTTCAATCGTACTGGCGTTGTTGCTCGCCCGCGCCGATCAGGAACTTCGCCGCAAGCTGACGAGTTTTCGCAAACCGTCCGCGGCCGCCGTGTCCTAACTCGGAAACGCTTTTCACAGACCGCTGAAAACACACGCGCATCGGCCGGGATAAACTTGCGGTTTCGACCACGGTACCGCAAGCCATGACCGCCACCCGTTTCAGCAATACCGCGCGCTATTGGCGCACGCCGCTCCTGCCGGGCGCGGACATGCTGACGGCCGAGTATTACGACCACGAGTTCACGCCGCACTGGCACGACGCGTACACCATTCCCGTGATCGAAGAGGGCGCGGAATGCTACGACTATCGCGGCTCTAAATATGTGGCGGAAGCGGGCTCGGTGCCCATCATCAATCCCGGCGAGTTGCATACGGGCGCGCGGGCGATGGATGTCGGCTGGCGGTATCGCGTGTTTTATCTGCCGGTGGAATTCGTGCAATCCGTCGCAAATGAGGTGGCAGGCCGAGCGCAGCCCACGCCGTGGTTCCCGCCGATATCATCCGCGACGCCGATGTCGCCCGGCGCGTGCAGCGGGCGCATCAGGCGTTGGAAGGGCTGGAGGTCCTGGAATCTGGCGGCGACCCGCTCGCGGCGGAGCACGCGCTTTTCGATGCAGTATCCACGCTGCTCGTGCGGCATGCGGGGCAACGCCCGCCGGTTGCGCATATGCGGCTCGATACAGCCCGCGTGGAATCGATGAAATCGCGGCTCGTCGATGACATGAGCGCACCGTTATCGCTGACGGAACTGGCGCAGACGGTCGGGCTTTCGACCTTCCACGCCGCGCGTCTCTTTACGCGCGAAACGGGGCTCGCGCCGCATGCGTGGCGCAACCAGATGCGCCTGAATCGCGCGCTTAAGGGATTGCGCGCGGGAGCGTCGGTAACGGATGTGGCCGCGGCAAGCGGTTTCACCGATCAAAGCCATTTCACGCGGCACTTCAAGAAGACGTTCGGCGTGCCGCCAGGACGCTGGCGATAACCCTAAGTCTTTGCCGACCGCAAGAACGTACAAGCGAGCGCGCGGTTCCAGGTCCTATCCTCCTGGTTCATGGAGGAAACCTTGAAAACACCGTATCAGACCCGCAAGCTCGCCGAGTTCGGCGCGGGCGCGCGCGACACCATTCCAATGATGGTCGGGGCCGCCCCGTTCGGCGTCATCTACGGCACGCTCGCGGCCACGGGGCCGTTGCACGCGTGGACCGTGCAGCTCATGTCGCTGGCCGTGTTCGCGGGATCGGCGCAGTTCATCGCGCTGGGTCTGATCGCCGGGCACGCCAGTTTCGCCGTGATCTGGGCGACGACGTTCATTGTCAATGTGCGCCACGTGCTGTATTCCGCCACGCTCGCGCCGTATGTGGCGCACCTGCCCGCGCGCTGGCGCTGGACACTTGGCGCGTTCCTGACGGACGAGGTGTTCGCCGTCTCGTACGCGCATTATCAGAAGCAGCCGGCGGGACAAACGGGGCCTTACTATTTCCTCGGCTCGGGTGTCTCGATGTATGTGAACTGGCAGATCTGGACGGTCATCGGCCTGCTGTTTGGTTCCGCGTTCCCCGGACTGCAGTCCAAGGGCCTCGACTTCGCGATGGTCGCTACGTTTATCGCGATCGTCGTGCCACAGTTGGTAGCGCTGCGATTCGTGGCGGCGGCGGTCACGGCCGGCATGCTGGCGTTTGCTTGGAACGGCTGGCCCTACAAGCTCGGATTGCTTGCGGCGGTGGTCGTGGGCGTGGCGGTGGGCATGGTGTTGTCGATGCGCGATGAAAGAAGCAATCCCGCCAAGCTGGAGCGCGCCAAATGAACGATTTCCTGCTGATCATGGGCATGGCGCTCATCACGTATGCCATTCGCTCCGCTGTATTCGTGCTCGGCGAGCGGCTGAGTTTTCCGCCTATCGTGCGGACCGCGCTGAGTTTCGTGCCGGTGACCGTGCTGACGGCGATCATTGTGCCGATGACCCTCGCGCCTCACGGCGGCGGCGCGGAATTGACGTGGCGCAATTCGCAACTGGTCGCGGCCGGCGTGGCTATCGGCGTGTGTGCGTTGACGCGCAAGCCGTTGTTGACCATCGCGGTGTCGCTTGCAGTGTTTTTCTTCTGGCAACTCGTGGTCGTGGCTTGAGCGCAATCAGGACGTGCTCCGGCAGGCGGGAATGCACGTTGCTCGCCTGATGTGGCCTCAATCACGTAAAAGGAGGGCGTCATGGCCCAGCATCCCGCTCATGCGCAGAATCATCGGCATCCTGACGAACCCCGTCCCGACGATGTCGAGCGCGCACTGAAGGGCGTTGAATTTCCAGCGAACAAGGAGCATGTGCTGCGCGTCGCGAAGCAAAACGGCGCCGATGGTGAAGTAATCGCGATTCTCGAAAAAATAAACGACCATCACTTCGACAGCACCGCCGCCATACTCAGGGAAGTGACCCGGACCGAGTAATTTCGTCAATTGCCGCCGATGCTCGCGGGCACATTGACGCCAGCGTATGTATCGACCAGAAGTTGCACGAAGGCGCTGATCTTGGGACTGAGCTGACGCCGCGTGGCATAGAGCGCCCACACTTCCACGCTTCGATCCCGCAAGGTTCCCAGATTCACGAGTTGCCCGCTTTGCAGCGCGTCGCGGGCCAGATAGTCGGTCAGCACGGCGGCGCCCGCGCGTGCGAGCGCGGCTGCGCGAACCATGGATATCGATGAAAAACGGGCAACCGTTCGTGTATGCAGCGTGCGTGCGCCTTCTGCGCCGTCGATATGCCAGACGCCTTGATCGGGCGCTGAAAGAAGCGCTACTGCCGGGATGGGGCCGTCGTTTTTAAGCGCCTCGGCCACCGCTGGCGACGCCACCACAATCTGTGGACCGCGCAGGAAACAGCGGCCGGCGAGCGCGGTATCGGGCGCCGGATTGGCCCGGATCACCACGTCGTAATCTTCCGCGATCAGATCCACGAACCGGTCCTCCGCGATGACTTCAATGCGTACATCCGGATAGTGCGCGATATACGCCGCGGAGAGCCGCCCCAAGGTTTCGTAGGCAAGAAAGGTCGGCGCGCTGATCCGCAAGCGGCCGCTCGGCCGGCGTGATGTCATCCCGACCGCGTCCGCCGCCTCTTCGATTTCCGCCAGCAATCGTCCCGTACTCGCGTGCAGCGCGTGTCCTTCCTCGGTCAGCATCAGCGTTCCCGAACCGCGCTGGAGCAGGCGCACGCCCATTGCTTCCTCGAGTTGCGCCACGCGCCGCGAAAGACTGGCCTTGGGGCGCCCGGTGGCACGGCTTGCGCGCCCGAATCCGCCGTGCGTGATGACCGCGTTGAAATCCGACAATGCATGCAGGTCCATGACCGTTCCATCGATGAGACGAGTTGTCTCAATATTAGGGCTTTCGTCCCGTCAAAGGAACGGCCAGAATGAATTCACACTCACTTCCTTTTGAGGGCTTCGATCATGACTATCCTGGTTACTGGCGCCACGGGCGCTATTGGTTCGCAGATTGTTCATCGGCTGGTTGACGAGGGGGCCAGCGTGCGGGCGGTCGTTCGTTCGCCCGAGAAAGCCAGCCTGCCCGCCGGCGTGGACGTGCGCAAAGGCGATATGACCGACATTGCATCCATGCGCGCGGCGCTCGATGGCGTCAGCACGCTCTTCCTGCTGAACGCGGTCGTGGCCGACGAAGTGACGCAGGCAATCCTAACACTGAGCCTCGCGCGCGATGCCGGCATTGAACGCATCGTGTATTTTTCGGTGTTCAACGCCGACCGTTTTACCGACGTTCCCCATTTCACGGGCAAATACACGGTTGAACGGATGATCGAGGAATTCGACCTGCCGGCTACCATCCTGCGCCCGTGTTATTTCATGCAGAACGATGTTTCGTTGAAAGAGGTGATCGCCAAGAATTCGGTGTATCCGATGCCAGTGGGAAGCGTCGGCGTATCGATGGTCGATACCGGCGATATTGCTCAGATCGCGGCTGCGTTCTTGTTGAAGCGGGAACGCTCGGCCACGCCGCTGCCGCGCGAGGTCGTTGAACTGGTTGGTCCGCAAGCAATGACCGGAGGCGCCTTGGCCGCGATCTGGACTGAAGCATTGGGAAAACCCGTGAACTATGGCGGCGATGATCTTGATGCTTTCGAGGCGCAAATGGCAAGCCGCGCGCCAAGCTGGGTGGCGCGTGACATGCGCTTGATGGTCGGCCGTTTCCAGCAGGACGGCATGGCCGCGAACGATGACGCGCTTGCGCGGATGAGCGAGTTGCTTGGCCGTGCGCCGCGTTCCTATCGTGATTTCGCCCTCGATACCGCGAAGGCGTGGGCGGCAGAATAAGCATCTTGCCGATGCCCGGCCTTTAACGCATCAGGCTGGGGACCGCATCAAACCAGCCGATATCGGCACACTCTACGGCACTTTTATAAAGTCGCGGCATCTTGCGCCAGAACCGTGCGAACGCACGCGTATGATCTCTCCCTGAAGCTAAAACATCAGCCACAGAGGAGATATCAGGCGCATGAAGTTCGACACCATTGTGCTGGGCGCGGGCATTGTTGGCGTGTCCATCGCCGTGCATCTGCAAAAGCGCGGCCGCTCGGTCGCGCTCGTGGACCGTAAGCGTCCCGGGCTTGAAACATCGTTTGGAAACGCCGGATTGTTGCAGCGCGAAGGGGTCTATCCGTACGCGCTGCCTCGCGATATCGGCACGTTGATGCACTATGCAAGGAACGATTCCATCGACGTTCATTACCATCGCGCCGCGCTGCCCGCGCTCGCGCCATTCCTGTGGGCATACTGGCGCAACTCCGAAGCTTCGCGGCATTCGGCCATCGCGCGCGAATATGCAACGCTGATCGAGCATTGCGTGACCGAGCATGAAGTCCTCGCGCAGGAGGCCGGCGTGCAATCCCTGCTCAAGCCAACCGGCTGGATCAAGGTCTTCCACACCCAGGCCGCTCAAGATGACGAGGCGCGCGACGCGGAACGCTGGCATCGTGAATTCGGCGTGCAGTACAAGCTGCTCGATCCGGCAACGTTGCAAGCAACCGAGCCGCATCTCGATCGATCGCTCGTTGGCGGACTGCATTACACGGATGCGGTGTCGGTCAATGACCCGGGCGCGCTGGTTGCGGGTTATGCCGCGTATTTCGAACGGCTGGGCGGACGCTTCTTCACGGGCGACGCAACCACGCTCGCAGCCGAGGGCGATGGCTGGCGCGTGACAACGGACGAGGGGCCGTTGAGCGCATCGAATGCGGTGATTGCGCTGGGGCCGTGGGCAAAAGATGTGACGTCGGCGCTTGGGTATCGGCTGCCGCTTGCGGTCAAGCGCGGTTATCACATGCACTACGCGCCGCGAGCGGGCACGGTTCTGAATCATCCCGTGCTCGATGTGGACAACGGCTTCCTGCTCGCGCCAATGGCACGCGGCATTCGCCTGACAACCGGCGTGGAACTCGCCGATCGCGACGCGCCGAAGACGCCGGTGCAACTGATGCGCGCCGAGCCGGTGGCGCGGACCTTGTTCCCGCTCGGCGAACGTGTCGATGACGAACCGTGGATGGGCCGGCGTCCGTGCACGCCCGACATGATGCCGATCATTGGACCCGCGCCGCGCCACAAGAACATGTGGTTCGCGTTCGGTCACGCGCATCACGGGCTCACGCTCGGCGCGGTGACGGGCAGGCTGATTGCCGCGATGATGACGGGCGAAGAACCGCTCGTCGATACCACGCCGTTCAGGGCGGACCGCTTCGCCGCGTAAAGCCGGGCCCCGCGCGTGCCGCTGAAAGATTCCGTATCGAGCCGTAGAATCGTCCTGGTTTATAGCTTCAGCTAGCCGATCCCTCTTTCTTTAATGGCCGACAATGAACGCAACCGCTACGAACCAACCTGAGATCTGGCTGATCCGTCATGGTGAAACAGAATGGAGCAAATCGGGCCAGCATACCGGCCGCACCGATATCCCGCTGACCGATCACGGCCGCGAACAGGCGCGTGCGCTTCGGCCGGTGCTCGCCGCGCAAACTTTCGACCTCGTGTTGCATAGCCCCATGAGCCGCGCGCGTGACACGTGCGAGGAAGCCGGACTGATCGCGCATGCTGAAGAAGAGCCGCGCTTGAGCGAATGGAATTACGGCATCTATGAAGGCCGCAAGACGAAGGACATTCGTGCTGAAGAGCCGGACTGGTCGGTCTGGACGTCGCCGATACCGGAGGGCGAAAGCCTTCAGGATATCCAGGCGCGGGCCGAGTCATTGATCGGGCGTTTGCTTGGCGTCAGCGGACCCCATGCGCGCATTGCGCTGTTCTCGCACGCGCATTTCCTGCGCGTGCTGGGCGCCTGCTGGATGGCGGATTCCGCGGCGTTGGGCGCGCATTTGCTCCTCGATACCGCGTCTGTCAGCGTGCTCGGTTTCGATCGTGAATCGCGTGCGCTCAAGCAGTGGAACGTCACGCACCCGCCTGCTTAAAATAGATCTTCGTGACGGCAATTTACGAGAATCTCGGCCACGCTCGCTGTGTTCGGCATGGCAATCGTATTCGCGATGAGCACTGCCAGGTCCTCAGGCTGCGTCATCGCCTGAGGTTCAAGATCCGCGATGCCAGCGGCCATCTCCGTGTTCACGAAACCAGGGCAGATGGCGGTCGCGCGAATGCCGTCGTCCCAACCGGCGCGCCGCACCGCGTGGTTCAACGCGATCACCGCGTGCTTTGACATCTGGTAGCCCGCGTTCAGGTTCTTCACGCGCTTTCCCGACAGCGACGCGATTTGCACAACGCGGGCATCTCCCGGTTTTCTCAGATGCGGCAGCGCCGCCTGGATCAGACGGAACGGCGCCTTGACGTTGATGTCGAGCGTCTCTTCGAGCATGTCGTCGGTGCCGTCTTCCAGCGTGATATGCGTGCAGATTCCCGCGTTGCTGATCAATACGTCGAGTTGGCCGAAATGTTCGACAGTGGCCTTGACCCAGCGGCGCGCGCTCAGCGGATCGCGGGCTTCGTAGGCGAAGGTGAAGGCATCGAATGGAAATTGCGCTGACGAAGGATCGCGCATTCCCAGCGATAACCGATACCCGCGCGTATGTAGTTCTTTCGCCACCGCGAGCCCGATACCGCGATTCGCGCCGGAGATCATGGCTACCTTGTTCATGGCGTTCCTCAAAAACCTGCGTCGATCACGATCTTCGTTCCGTCGCTAAAGCGGTTCAGCCGGAACATGTGCGGATCGACGAGCGGTGTGTCGTTGGCGACCAGATCGGCCATTAGTTTTCCCGCAGCCGGCCCAATGCCAAATCCGTGCCCTGAAAATCCCGTTCCAATAAAAAGTCCCGGCACGCTTTGCACGCCCGAAATAACGGGAATCGCGTCCGGCGTAACGTCCATCAAACCCGCCCAGCGCTGCGCAATACGCGCGCCGCTCATGTGCGGAAAGACCTTCACGAACTCGCGCAGGCCGGCGTCGGTATATTGCGAAATGGGCTCGGGATCGAGCGTTCGCACGTCCTCGAAGGCGGTGCGTTGATCCAGCGCCCATTTGCGCGGCCGGCGCAGTTCTTCGAAAAAACGCTCGCCCACGCCAATGCGCAGCGCGCCCAACTGGCTCTTGAGCGCAGGAATGTATTTCGAAAAAAGGCGGAAGCTGTCCGGCGTGATATCCGTATACGTACGAAAGCCGAACGCGATCGTGTAACCGCCGTCCGCGCGCTTGCGAAACGCAAACTCCTTGTTGCTCGCGCTCACCGCCGGACCGCCCTCAATGGGCGCAGTACGCAGCACCGAAGCCTTGACCATCAGTTGCGGCACATCGATACCCAGGTTCCCGCAGAACAACCGCGACCACGCGCCGCCCGCGACGACCACGCTCCTGCATCGGATCGTGCCGAGTTCGGTGACGACCGCGCTGACGCGGCCCGCGCTGGTTTCAATGCCGCGCACCGCGCACGGCGTCAGGATTTTCACGCCCCGCTTGCGCAACGCATTTGCAATTGCAGGTGCAGCTTTTTGCGGTTCGGCGCGGCCGTCGCCCGCCGTGTATAAACCGCCCTTGAATGTGCGCGACGCACCGGGCAACAGATCGGCCACGCCTTTGGCATCGATTTCCAGCGTATCGAATGCGTCCTTGCCGGCGAGAGCCCGCGCTCTTTCCAGCCATACGCGATGACCTTCCATTTTTGCATCGTCATTGGCCATGTACAGGATGCCGCACTGCTTGAACCCGGTATCGATACCAAGCGTTTCGTCGAGCTTGCGCCACAGCTTCAGGCTCTCGATGCTCAACTCGAACTCCCGCATGTCGCGATGCGTGACGCGTACCCAGCCCCAGTTGCGGCTCGACTGTTCGCCCGCTATATGTCCCTTCTCGCATACCGCCACGCGAAGGCCTTTTTCGCTGAGATAAAGCGCCGTGCTCACGCCGATGATTCCGCCGCCGACCACGACGACATCCACTTCTTCGGGCAGGGTGGTGTCGTCGGCGACGGTCTCGACTTGTGGTCCCATAAGGTATGTCTTCCCCGCTCGTATTGAACTGCGTTAATTATGTTGTTCGGTCATGCTGGTTCGTACGGCGGCGGCCTGACGCTTGAGCTGCTTCCTCGTGGTCGCGCTCGCGCCGCCGAAGCGCGGATTGGAATGGCGGTTGGTCCAGCGGTCGATATGATTGATCGCGTGCGTGAGCGGCACGGTAATCAGCAGATAGACAAGCCCTGCCGCGACCAGCGGCGACAGGTTCGCGGTATTCACCGACGTGTTCTGCCCAATGGTGAAGAGGTCGCGCTGCGACGTCAGCAAGCCGAGGAAATAAACAAGGCTCGAGTCCTTCACAATCGAGATGAACTGATTGGCGAGCGCGGGCAAAATGCGCCGTATGCCTTGCGGCACGATCACATGACGCATGGCTGTCCAGTAGTTCATGCCAAGCGCCTGGCATGCGGAAAGCTGCCCTTTGCCGACGCTCTGAATGCCCGAGCGAAAAATCTCGGCTATATACGCCGATGAAATCAATCCCAGCGCCACGATTGCAAGCGGATACGGGTTGGGCCCGAAGATCGCGAGGCCGACGGGCGCAAGTCCTTGCCCGACCAGCAGGATCACGAGCGCCGCCGGCAAGCCGCGAAACACATCCACGAATACCCGCGCCGGGACTTCGAGCCATCGCATGTGGGAGACGGCCATCAGCGCCAGCACCATGCCAGCGATAATCCCAAGCAAGGTTGAAAAGAGCGAGAGCACCAGCGTATTCACAAGCCCGGTTTCAAGCAGCGCAGGCAGCGATCCCGTAAGCAACTGCCAGTCGAGGAAGTTCTGCAGGAATGCATTCATGGCGCTCTCCGGAAAAGGCGGGCTCTAAGAAATCAGCTGCCGGTTTTCATCACGTACGGCGGCAGGCTTTCAGGTTTCGGATAACCGGGGTGGAACTGCGTATAGAGCTTGAGCCACGTGCCGTCCGCCACCAGATCGTTGAGCGTCTTGTTGACCGCTGCCTCGAGTTTCGCGTTGCCCTTGCGCATCGGGAAACCGGCTGGCAGGTTGATCGCGGAGATGTCCAGCCGGTCCTCGATCTTCAATTGCGGATACTTTTCCTGCAGGCCGTCGACTAGCGATTTATCGATGAAATAACCGTCGATGTATTTCGAGCGCATGGAAAGAAAGCCCGCATTCACGTTTGGAAAACGCACGATCTGCGCGCCCGGCAAGTAGCTGTCCGAATACGTGTCTTCAATCGTACCCTGCACCACGCCAATGCGCCTTCCCTTGACCGATGCCTTGTCGCTCGTGATAGTGCTGCCCGGCAAGGCCGCGACGCTCAGCAAGCCAGTGAGATAACCCTCGGAGAAATCGACCATCTTCAGGCGGTCCGTCGTGATCGATATGGAACCGGCCGCAAGATCGATTTGCTGGTTCGACACGCTGGGCAAAAGGCCGCTGAAATCCTGCGCGCGAAAGTCGACGCTCAAGCCCAGCTTCGCGCCGATGGCGCGCAGCAGTTCAACGTCGAAGCCGGTCATCTTGCCGTTATCGATGTAGGAATAGGGCTTGTTGTTCGCGTCCACGCCGGCCAGCAGCTTGCCCGCGGAAAGCGTGCCGAGGTCGTCGGCGCGAGCGCTCGTTGCTGTCATCAACGAAAGAGGCACGACGATCGAAAGAATGCCTAGCAAGTGTCGAAACCGCATGTTGGTCGCTCCAGGAAGAACCACGATGATTTAAGGATAAAGCCTCAAAAAAGCAGGGATCAGGACAACGCGCCGCGCACACGGCCATTCCAGCAGTCGTCGAGTTGATAAAGCGCCGCGCCCACGGGCACGCTCAACGTGCTCGCAATGCCGCCAGGGCTCAATGGGAACGGTCCTTCGCCGAACGCGCCGAGAGCGGGCGCGAGGCCGAGCAAGGTGCTGGCAATGCGCTGCCCGAGATAACTCATCAGCGCTACACCGTTGCCGTTGCAGCCGAGCGCGTAATGCACGCCTTCGTGCTGGCCGATGTGCGCGAGCTTGTCGCCTGTCATCGCGACATAACCTTTCCATGCATGCGTGATGCGCACGTCGCGTAACGCGGGCCAGAGTTCGGCCATCTTCGCGTGCAGGATGCGGGCGGCTTCGCGCTCGCCGATTTCCCTGAACGATGGCCGCGAACCGAACAGCATACGGGTTCCGTCGGGCGATGGCCGCGTATAAAAAAGGTTGCGCTTCGAGTCGCTGATCATGCGGCGGCCGGGGTTCAATATGTCCATCAGGCCGGGCGGCAATGGTTCCGTTGCTATCTGATAACTCGCGACGGGCAGCACGCGCCGCGAGAAGAACGGCGTCAGGCGGCTCGTATAGCCGTTGGTCGCGACCAGTACGTGATTTGCGTTTATCTTGCCGCGCGCCGTGTGAACGACGAATCGCGAGCCGACTTTTTCAATGCGCTCGACCGCCGCGTGCGAGTGCAGGGTCGCACCGCGTTGTCTTGCAAGTTCGCGCAGCGCGCGATGATATTTCGCCGTATGCAGGCCGCCGTATTCATCGACGAGAATGCCGCCGTAGTAATAATCCGATCCCACGACGGCGCGCTGTTCCGCACGCGAAACCACATGCACCGTCACGCCGGTTTTCTCGCGCAAGAGTTCGCCTTGCTTGCGCAGCCGCTCGAAATGGCCGGGCGTGAACGCACCGAAAAAGCGGCCGGTGATCTGCAGGTCGGCATCGAGCGATTCGCGCGCGATCAGCCGTTTCAGATAATCGAAACTCGCCATGGATTCGGCCATCAGGCGGCCGAGCCGTTCCGCCGATACCCCGCGAATCGCGTTCGTCAGCGCAAGCTTCTGCCCGCTCGACACCATGCCGCCGCTGCGCGTGCTGCCGCCCGCGCCAATTTCGGCGGCGTCCAGGACGGCGACCGCCGCGCCGTGTTGCGCCGCTTCCGCCGCCGCCGATAACCCGCAATACCCGCTGCCGACAATCGCCACGTCCACGTTCGACGGCAGCGCCACGCGCGCGGTTTCCGGTGGCGCTGCGTCCCACCAGTACGGCGCGACGCGAAAGTCATCGTAGAAAAGCAGTGAGTCGGCTCGCATGGATCTCGCAAACGAATGACGGGCGGCTTTCAGTCTAGAAGCGGCTTCATCATCCGGTCAAATACGGACAAAAACGGCTGCCATTCATTTTTGATATGGCAAGCTGGACATCGTGACAATCGTGACCACTTTGGAAGCGCAAAAGAACGCCCATGAACCAGAGACAGATCGAGGCATTCAGGCTCGTCATGCTGCGCGGGTCGATGACAGCCGCGGCCGAGGAACTTGGCACGTCGCAACCGAGCATCAGCCGGCTGATATCGGAGCTGGAAACGTCGACAGGACTCGCGCTTTTCACGCGCAACGGCGGCCGGATTCAGGCCACCGACGCGGGCAGCGCGTTTTATCGCGAAGTGGACCGGAGCTTTGTCGGGATCGAGAAGCTTGCGCATTCGGCGCGCGAAATCCGGCAGTTCGGCAGCGGCCGCTTGCGGCTGGTCGCGGCGCCCGTGGTGGCGTTGTCGTTCATGCCGCTCGTGATCGAGCGCTTCCTGGCCGCGTATCCGCGCATTGCGATATCGTTGGAAATGAGGAGCGAAGGCACGATCCAGCGATGGGCGTCATCGGCATATTGCGACGTGGGTTTCGCGACCACCACGCCGGACGCCTTCGGCGTGACGAGCGCGGAGTTGTACCGGCTGCCGGGCGTGTGCGCGCTGCCCGCGAGCCATCCGCTCGCGGCGCGCGAACGCATCCACGCGCGCGACCTGAAAGACGAACGCCTGATCCTGCCGTCCTATGCCGACGACACCCGTTCGGCGCTTGACCGTGCGTTGCGGCAGGCCGGCGTGAAGCAGGTGCCGACCATCGAGACGCCATACGGCGCGACCATTTGCGCCATGGTCGCTCGAGGCTTGGGCGTGGGCGTGGTGAACCCGCTCGCCATGTTCGATACAAATCCCGCGCGCATCGTGTTCCGGCCGTTCTCGCCTGATGTGATGTTTCGCGGCTTCACCGTCTGCCCGCAATTGCAGCATCCGAATCCGCTGGTGAGCGCATTCCTGGAACTCGCGCGCGAGACCATGACGCTCGAAGCGCTGCGCCTGCAAGCCGCCTGACTTGTGCGGTCCGGTCGATCAAACCGGCGCGCCCGCCTGCTTTTTCGGGTCCGCCTTCATGAACGCGGGATGCTGGTCGCAGACGCTCATGATCCTGTCGATAGTCGGGATATCCGGGACCGTGATCTTGAACACGCGCGTGACGGCGACAATGCTCGCGAGGCAGATATCGGCCAGTGTGGGTTGATCGCCGTGACAATAAACGCCCGTCTCCGATGACCCGGCAAGCCGCGCCTCGATTGCCGCCAGGCCCGTGCCCAGCCACTTGATTTGCCACGCGCGCCACGCGGCGTCGTCGAATCCGCCGGTTGCCTGCAGATACTTTTTCACGCGCGGCACGACCATGGGATGGGTATCGGCGGCGCACATCGATGCAATGGAGCGCACGCGGGCACGGCCGTACAGGTCGTTGGGCAACAAGGGCGGCGAGGGCTGAAGTTCATCGAGGAACTCGAGGATCGCGAGCGATTGCGTGAGCGGCTCGTGTCCTTCTTCCACCAGCGCGGGAATCGATCCGAGCGGACTGACCTTCAAAAATGCGTCGCTGCGTTGTTCGCCGGCGTCGAGATCGATGTTCTGTTCGTGCGCGCTCAGGCCTTTCAGGTTGAGCGCGACGCGCACGCGAAACGCGGCGGACGAGCGCCAGAATGCGAAGAGTTCGAATTGCGCTTGTTCGGGCATGTCGTGTTTCCTTTCGGGTGGGTTGCATCGGAGAAGAAGGCTGGAGCCATTGACTTTATACGATGCACGAAACGGCGCACGAAAGCGGTTGAGGCTTGAAAACGGCAATGCCCGGCGAACGTTCGTTCGCCGGGCATTGAAGTGGGTCTTACGTTTTGCAGATACTGCGCGTTTATCAGACAGCTCAGTTATGCGAGTAGATCGAGCGGGTATCGTTGATTTGAACGCGTTTTCCCGATTCCGTGTTCGTGCTTTTCACGCCGCCGTAAGCGCGGGAATCCGCATTTTGGGCTGCGTTCTGCGCAGCAATGGTTTGCGCGCTTTGACCGCGTTGCGAATCGGGTGCGCCGACCAGCGGGTTGTACGACGGCGCCGGGCCGTAACCGCTGCTTGCAAAAGCGGGTGCTGCAACGGCCGCGGAAACGGCGATCAACAACGATGCAATAAGGGTCTTGTTCATGATGTGCTCCGATGCGTGTCAGGTACTTCGTCCATGAGGTACGCAGCGGAATTGCTCAGTGCGCTGCGTCGATGGAAATCAGTATATGCGAGCACTATCGACATATTGTTCCGATAGAGCCGATAACTGAATCCGCCGACGACGAATAATCGGAGCGTGATTTTGACTTGTGCCAACGCCCAGGCGTCAGCGTCCTTGCACGGGAAGTTCTTTCAATTCGACGTCCGGTGCGACCGTATTGCCGACCGCTGCGCCCGGGACGCTGATTGAGGATTGCTCCAGCCGGTTGCTGTCCTTGCGCGCCATGGCCGCGCAATCGCCCATGGGCAGGCGTTTCACGACCAGGAACGCGACGAACATCGCCATGGTGCCGAAGACCGCATTGCTCAGGGCTATGCCGATCAATACGCCGATAGGCCCATATCGCGAGCCGGCCGCGACGAAGGGCAACGTGCCGAGCGTCGCGCGTCCCCAGTTGAACAGCGTCGACAACAACGGCCGGTCCAGATTGTTGAACGTCGCGTTCGCCACGAACAGACAACCGACGAACGCATAACTCGCAACCAGCCAGGAACAAAAGACGCGGATGATCATGGCGGTGTCGCCGCGTGCGGAAAACGCGCGAATCAGGCCGTTCTGGACCAGCGCCAGCACGAGCCACGCCACCGCGACCGTCAGCAGCACGAACACGAGGCTATTGCGGATCGTCTCGCGAATCCGGTCCGCGCGGCCCGCGCCGAGATTCTGCGCAATGATCGGCCCCACCGCGCCGGTGAGCGCGAAGATCAGCGCAAAGGCCACGGGCGTGATCCGGTCGACGGTCGCCTGGCCCGCGACCGCCGCCGCGCCGAAGCGGGCCATTGCATGCGTGACATAAGCGCTTGCAACAGGCGTGGCGAGATTGGTCGCCACGGCGGGCAGCGCCACTTTCATGACCGGCTGGCTGTTCGCCCAGAGCCGTGAAAGACGCACGGGGCCGATCAGGTTGTTGACCCGCATTGCGCCGTGCAAGCCGACTGCCGCGAGCGCGAGACGCGCAATATCGTTCGATATCGCCGCGCCCGTCAGCCCGAGGTGAAAGCCGAATATGAGGATCGGATCGAGCAGGGCGGTCACGACCGCCGCCGTGAGCGTGACGGCCATTGCGCGCCGCGCATCGCCGACAGAGCGCATCAGCGCGGCCGTGCACATGCCGATTGCAAGGAACACATACGTGGGCGCGGTGATCATCAGGAAGCTGCGCGCGAGCGTACGGGTCTCGCCGGCCGCGCCGAGAGCACTGAGGATGGGATCGAGGAACAACAGCGTCGCCGCGCTCAGCAAGAGCGTGACGCCGATCATCAATACAAGGCTGGCGGATGCCACCTGCCGCGCTTTCGTCCGCTGGCCGGCGCCGAGAAGCCGCGCGACGGTGGCGCTCACGCCTATGGTCATGCCGATGGAAATCGCCGTGTGAAAAAAGTTGATCGTGCCGGCGAAACCGACCGCGGCGGCAATGGCTGTGTCGCCGAGAAGGGAGATGTAGAAAAGGTTGGCGAGATCGACGGCGAACACCGCCATCAGTCCGATAGCACCCGTGCCCGCCATCACGACGACGTGGCGCAAGGTCGAACCATGTACGAACCGGGCAGACGAGTGGGAAGAGGCGTGTCCGGATGAGCGTGCGGGGTCAGCCTGTCGTCTGGATGTCATGGCAAGGCGCGCGGTTGCAGTGCGCGCATCATCGCATGGATGATGCGCGATTCGTGGCGATACCCGCGTGACGATTTCGTTGCAAGGGCCAAAATCAAGGTGCATGCCGTTACATGGAAAGACGTTTTTTCACATGCCGATGGCGCTTGAATGCATTCATGCTCGCCTACAATGTCCCTGCAGCCGCCCCCGCTTGCACTCCTTAACGTTTCAAGGAATGCCGCTTGCGGCAGGCTGCGTGAAGCCGCAATCATGTTGCTTCCAACGTCGAATAAGGGATACACATCATGAGCATCTTCGGCACGATCCTGAGCAAGATTTTCCCGTCGAGTCACCCCGCCGTCGCGGCGCCCGCACCCGTCGCGGCACCGGGCACGCCGGCCGCAGCAGCGCCTGCCCCCGCACCTGAAGTCGCCGCAGCGCCGCCGGTCGATGTGGAAGCAGTACTGACCGACCTGCAATCCAAAACATCGGAACAATTGAACTGGAAGACATCGATTGTCGACCTGATGAAGCTGCTGGGTCTCGACAGCAGCCTTGCCGCGCGCAAGGAACTCGCTGGCGAACTGCATTTCCCGGGCGATACGAACGATTCGGCATCCATGAACATCTGGTTGCACAAGGCCGTCATGAACCAGCTCGCTGCCAACGGCGGAAAAGTGCCGGATAGTTTGAAGAACTGAGAATTGTGCTTTTGACTCAGGCGCTTTTAACTTTGGCGCTGCGCTTGTAGCCGCACGCGAATGCGTGCGGTTGTTTCACGCGACTGGATTTCGTAACTACCGCGCGAGTTTCAACGCCTTGTTGTAGCCGGTAAGTTCAAGATACCCGCGGCCAACGTTCTTGTTGTCGCGGCTCACCGATACCGCACCTTCCCAATACACCGCGCCCGTGGACTGGCTGGAATCGAGTTCCTGATCGTCCATTAACGGATCGAGCCGCCACGTCATATCGCCGGTTCTCACCGTCTCCGATATCGGATAAGCCGTCCCCGTGCGAGGCGAACGCCACGTGCGAAGCGGCGTGAAGTCGACCTGCTTGCCTTCGAACGAACTCACACGGCCTTGAGCGTCGCGAAGCGTCGCATGAGTCCAGACCGCGTTGCCATCGCGACCGCGAACCTTGAACGCCATCAACGCCGAGCCGTCCGCGAGGTTTGCGCCAAGCCAGTCCCAGCCGAGCGCGTCGGCGCTGAGCACGGTACTCGACCATTCATGATCGAGCCACGCGGACCCTGCGACCGTTGTATCGAGCGCGGGTTTTTCATTCGATGCGGAAGCGCGCGTAACCTTGCCGCTCACGCGCAATTGCGGCTCGCTGTAGTAATAGCTTGCTTGCGCGGGCAATGGACCTTTGCGCGAGTAGCCGTTATCGCCCTGCAACAGCGGCGTTCCGCTTGGCGTCAGCGTGAGATTCAACGTGAAATCGTTGGCCTCGACCGTCACCGTGTAATGGCCGTCGGCTGCGCGAACCAGTTGCCATGCATCGAGCTTGACTTCGGTGTTCCCTGTCTTCGCGTAAGCGAGACCGAAACCTTGCCGCGCGATTTTTTGATCGTGCACGAGCCGTCCCAAGGAAGGATCGCTGAGCGCGGCATGCGCAATGATCAATTGCGACGGCGCGAACGCGCTGGGATCGGCGGGATTGTGGCCGGTCGCCGAGCGAAAGAAGGTGATCTGGAAACCGAGCGGTTTGCCATCGGGCTGATTCAGCCAGCCCGTTGCGTACCACCATTCAGTGCGAAACGCCGGATGCGCGCCCGTGTCTTGCGGGAACGCGAGCCGGTGGCCGGGCTCGACGGTTGCAAACTCTCCAGCAGGATCGGCTGCCATCGAAGGCGCGGTTGTCACGGCGCACAGGCATAGCGTGAAGGCCAGCAGCCGCTTGAGGACGCGCATTACCAGTCCTCCTTGACGGCCCGGACCGCGTCGAGCGATATCGCCTTGCGGCCTGCGACTACGGCCGTCGCGCACGATGCAACCAGCATCACCGCCGCGACCGTGCCGAGCACGGACCATGGAATGTGCATCGACATGCTCCAGTGGAACGACTGCGGATTGACGACAAACACGAGGATCAGGCTGATCGCCCAGCCAAGAACGAAGCCCACGGCAATGCCGAGCGCGGTCAGCATGCCGCCCTCCGCGGCGAGTATGGCGAGCACCTGGCGGCGCGTGACGCCCACGTGCCGCAACATGCCGAATTCGCGTGCGCGTGCGAGCGTCTGCGCGGAAAACGTCGCGGCGGCGCCGAATAAACCAATCACGATCGCCACGGCCTCGAGCAGATAGGTGACCGCGAAACTGCGGTCGAAAATGGTCAGCGTCTTCGCGCGGATCTCGCCGGGCTGGGCAAATTCCAGCGCCGGGCCGAAGGGCAGTTTGCGCAATCCCGCTATGACTTCATCAACGCTTGTGCCGCGTTGAACGCTCACCGCGACATCGGTTGCGCCCGTGTCGCCGGTGAGTCTGCGGTAGTCCGCAAGCCGCAACTGGATGGCACCGGTCTGCCGCACGTAATCGCGCCAGACACCCGCCACGACGAAGTTCGATTCATGCGCGCCGACCGACAACCGGACCCGTTCGCCCAGCCGATACCCATACAAGTCGACCATTGCCTCCGATACCCATATCGGCGTCTCGCCTTCATGCACGGAACTCATCGGCAGGACGGGGCCGGTCATCTGGAGCGTTGCGCCCGGATCGTTTGCATCGATCTCGCGTGCAAGCAGTGCAATGGCCGGCCGCGCGGGATCGAGCGTCAGGTGCGAGGTGCGCGTGAACGCGGCGGTCTTGATGCCGGGCACGGCCGCGAGCGCCGCCTGTTCGGCAGGCGCGAGACTCCCGGTATCGCCGTTTGGCGTGACGCGCACGTACAGGTCGGCGCTCAAAAGATGCGTGAGCCATTCGTCCACGGACACGCGAAAGCTCGCCACCATGATGGCCATGGCCACGATCAGCGCGAAGCTCGACAAAACGCCGCCCATGGCGATGGACGCCTGTCCTGGCGCATTGGCGAGCCGGGCGAGCGCGAGTGTCGCGGCGGCGTTCGTGCGGCGTTTCGCGCGCCATTGGCTGAGCGCGGTGAATACGATCGCGGTGCATCGCGGCATCAATGCAATGCCGCCGATCAGCAGCAGCGCGACGGCCAGATAGCCGAGGACGGGGACATCGAAAAGCGGCGGCAAGAGTGTCAGCACCAATGCGACGGCGATGCAGCCCAGCGCGGGCCACGGCGTCGCGAGTTTTGCGAGCGCGCCTTCCTCGCTGCCGGCCTTGAGCGCTGCCGCCGGACGTGCGCGCGCCGCTTCGAGCGCCGGAACCAGACTGCCCAGCACCGACACGCCGATACCCAACGCCAGAAAAACCGTCGTTGCAACCGGTTCGAAACTCACATGTGGCTGGACGCCGGGAAAGTAGCCGCCGCCCAGGTCGCTGCCGAAAAATCGCAGCGCAATGCTGGACAGCGCATATCCCAGCGCGAGCCCGAGCACGGAGCCGATCACCCCGAGCAACGCGCCTTCCATCAGGATCTGCCGAAGCAATTGAGCACGCGTCACGCCCACCACGCGCAGCATGGCGAATTGCGAACGCCGGCGCACGACAGCCAGCGCTTGCGTCGAAAAGACGAGGAACGCGCCAGTGAACAGCGCGACCAGCGCAAGCACGTTCATGTTGATCCGGTACGCGCGCGAAAGCCGGTCGGTACGGTTTTCGTCGTCGCGGGTTTCGGCCACCACAAGCTGATTGCCAAGCCGCGCCTGAAGCCGCCGTTTGAAGCTTTCGCGATCCACGCCGCGTTCAAGCTGAAGATCGACGCGCGACACTTTTCCTTGCAGATTAAAGCGCCACTGCGCGGCGGCGATATCCATGATCGCGATGCGTTGCCCCGGCCGCGTCCTCACGATCCCGCCGGCTACGTGAAACTCGAGCGTCGATGTGCCGCTGCGCAACGCGACGTGAGCGCCCGGCGCTGCCTTGAGCCACGTTTGCGCGGCTGGCGAGAGGAAGATTGCGTCGCTGGAAAGCGAATCGAGCGGGCGCTGCGCGGAAGGCACGCCGATAAGTTCGGGTGCAATGCGGCTCGCCCGGAACACATCGATGCCGAGCACTTTCAGCGCGGCCGTTTCGCCGGGCACGGTGACATCGAGGTCGAGCACGGGACTCGCGAGCGCCACGCCGGGTTCGCGGGCGAGACGCGGATACCAGGTTTCATCGAACGTGGGTTGCGCGCCGCGCACTTGCAGGTCTGCCTGGCCGGAGAGGCTCCTGGCCGCCGCCGAGAACTCGTTGAACGCCGCGCTATTGATCAACTGGACCGCATAACCGAGCGCCACGCCAAGCGCTATCGTAGCAATGGCGACCACGGCGCGGGCGGGATGACTGCGCCATTCCGCGCCCAGCAGCCAGCGCGCAAGCAGCCGGCTTCCCGCAATGCGTCCGGCGGGCGGCGTTGCGCGATCATTCATTGGCGGTGCGCGCCAGGCGGTCTGCCTGCCTTGCGCCATGCAGGCCGCCATTGCTCAGGATCAGGATGCGGTCGGCGCTCGCGGCGGCCGCCGTTGAATGCGTGACCATGATCGCCGCCGCGCCATTCGCCTTGATCTCGGCGCGAAACAGGCCCAGCACTTCGTGCGCGGTATCGGGGTCGAGGTTGCCGGTGGGTTCGTCGGCGAGAATCAGGCTCGGACGATGCACGAGCGCGCGCGCAATCGCAACGCGCTGCAACTCGCCGCCGGACAGTTGACGCGGGAAGTCCTTGCCGCGTCCGCCGAGACCCACGGCGGCCAGCATGTCCAGCGCGCGCGAGGGCGGCGTGTTATTGAGCAGCAGCGGCAGTGCGACATTTTGCGCCAGCGTGAGATGCGGCAGCACATGAAACGCCTGGAAGACAAAGCCCAGTTTTTGTCGACGCAAACGCGTGGCGGCATCGTCGTCGAGCTGGGAGATCGGCGCCCCGTCGATCAGCACTTCGCCGCTGTCCGCCGAATCGAGGCCCGCGATCAGGTTGAGCAACGTCGACTTGCCGACGCCCGAGTCGCCCATGATTGCCACGAACTCGCCGGGATCGAGCGAGAAATCCAGATTTGCCAGCACGATCCTGCCGGTGCCGTAAGCCTTGCTCAAGCCCCGGCATTCGAGCGCGGGCGGGGTGTCATTATTGCTGATGGTCATTTGGAACAGATTGGCGCCGGTATGAACTGTGCTGAAGACCATTACTGTGACAGAGAACGGCCGCGCGCGTACGGCCGCGGTTTCCCTTGGCTTATGCCCATGAACGATACGACCATCGAACGTTGCATGATGAAGCTGCTTGCCGATCGTGACGCCGGGTCGTCCATTTGCCCATCGGACGTGGCGCGCGCGCTTGCCGCCGACGAAGACGCGTGGCGCGCCTTGATGCCCGCCGTGCGCAAGGTCGCGGCGCGGCTTGCCGAAGCGGGCGTCGTGCGCATCACGCGCGGCGAAGATACGCTTTCAGCCGGTGAGATCGACCATGGTCCGATCAGGCTGCGCCGAGGGCGCGGGTTCGTGGCGCAATAAGCTTGCGTCAGCCGATTTTCCGCGCTGAAAACGCGGCGGTTTCATAGGGAACCGTCACCACGTCATGGCCAGCAAGCTCCGGCTCCAACGCAATCAGCGCAGTGATTTCCCGCTCGATCTTCGCACGTTCGTCGGCCCCTAACGCGGCGACAAAACTCATCGAGCGCAGGCGATCAAGGATCACGCCGTTGGGCGAACCGGTGTGGCCGTGCTTGAAATGATGTTCCGCGAACGGTCCAAGTCCGCTGAACGGAAATGCGGAGCGCCACGCGCCGGTGTAATAGCGCGGCGTGTCGCCTTCCACGCGATTCACGATTGCATCGAGCTTTGCAACCCAGGGAACGCGTGCATCGCGCAGATTCCAGATCAAGCCGAGTGTGCCACCCGGTTTCAATACGCGATGAATCTCCGCCAATGCCGCATGCGTCGCGAACCAATGAAACGACTGCGCGCACACGACGGCGTCCACGGATGCATCGGGTAAAGGAATGGCGTCGGCGGAGCCCATGCGGGCATCGACTTGCGGGAGAGTTGCGATCAGTTTTTCGAGCATGCCCGCAACCGGTTCGATGGCGATGACGTGCGCGCCGGTTTCGATCAGGCGCGGCGTGAATTTCCCCGTTCCCGCGCCGAGATCGACCACCGTTTTCCCCGCTTCGAGTCCTAGCTGGTCATGCAGCCATCCCGCGACTTCCGCCGGATAATCCGGCCGCCCGCGCGCGTAAGTGTCCGCCGTGTTTGCGTAGCCGCCTGCCGCGGTGTGATGTACGCCGTGAATTCCTGTGCTCATGTTTGCTTCCGCCGTGGTGATCCGTGCCGTTCGATGTCTTCCGGCGGACAGCATAGTCAATCGCGCCATGATTTCACAGCTTTTAACCGCGCGGCAAGCTCAAGACGGCGTCGAGTCCGCGCGCTGGGCGGTTGCGAAGTACGAGCGTTCCGCCATGCGCCATGGCAATGCTCTTCGCAATGGTCAACCCGAGTCCCGAGCCGTGTGTCTTGCCCGGCTGCGCCCTGAAATAAGGCTCGAACACGCGCTCCAGCATGTCCTTGCCTTCAATGCCCGGGCCTTCGTCGCTGATGATGATGCTCACGCTCTCGCGCTCATCCTGAACACGCACCGACGCGCTGCCGCCGTGGCGGATCGCGTTATCGAGCAGGTTCTGCAGGCAACGTTTCAGGTTGCGCGGATAGCCGCTGACCGGAGCGCCCGCATGACCTTCGAGTGCGACCTTCGCCCCCGTTTCGGCGAGGTCGTCGCAGAGTCCGCCGAGCATGGAATCGATATCGATCTGATGGCGCGGCTCCGTGATCTCCACGCCCTGCACGAAGTCGAGCGTGGTGTGCACCATGGCGTCCATCTCGTCGAGGTCCGCGCTCAGGCGCTCGCGCGAGGCCGCGTCGGCCAGCATCTCCGTGCGCAAGCGCAGTCGCGTGAGCGGCGAGCGCAAGTCGTGCGAAATGGACGCAAGCAGGCGCGTGCGTTCCTCGATACTGCGGATCAACTGCTGCTGCATGGCGTTGAACGACTGCGCAGCGACGCGCACTTCGCGCGGTCCCGAAAGCTCCAGCGACGGCCTGTACACATTCTTGCCCAAGGCCTCGGCGGCAACCGCCAGCCGGCGCAAAGGCTGCACCGCAATGCGCACGGCGACCAGCGCGAACAGCAGCGCGGCGACGAAACGGATCGCATAGATGCGCAGCAGGTATTCGATCACGAGCGCGCGCGGTTCGCTTTGTCTGCCGGCTTGCCCTTCTTGCCCGATGACATCGAGCCAAGCGCCGCCCGGCGTCTGCACCTGCACATGAAAGTCGCCCGATGGCATGCGGGAGTCGAACAGGCTGAAGATTCCGCGATGCCGGCCCGAATCATCGATTAGTTCGGCATCCATAAGATGCAGCGGAACTTGCCGATGCAGCCGCCGCGCGAGTACGTCGCCAAGCAGGTTTTCCACCGTGCGCTGTGCAACAGAAGGGGCTTTGGCGACGCCGGGGCCGTCGATCCATCGAAGTGTGTAATGGTCGTCGCCGAGTTGCGCGGCCAATGCGCGACGCGCTGCGTCGTCGGGAGCATCCTGCATGAGGCGCAGCGTATCGGCGAGACGGCTCGCGAAGATCCGCGAAGGAATTTCCAGCGTGCGGTGGTCGTGTGTCTCGAACCAGATCGTGCTGGTCAGCAACTGTCCGCCGAACATGCCGATCACAAGGATCAACGCGAGGCGTCCGAACAGCGCGTCGGGCCAGAGTCGCAGTTTCATGCGGGGTTTTTCATGCTTGTGATTGGCCGTGGCTCATTCATGAGACTCATGCACCACGTTCGCCGTCAGCATGTAACCCTCGTGACGCACGGTGCGGATCAGTTTCGGCTGGCGGGCAGTGTCCTTCAGGTGCTGGCGCAAGCGGCTGATGCAAACATCGATAGACCGGTCGAGCGGCGTCCCTTCCTTGCCGAATACTTCATCGAGCAAATAGTCGCGCGATAGCGGCCGGTTGGGATTGTCGAGCAGCGTTCGCAACGTGCGGTAGTCCGAACCGCCGAGCGTGATCATCACGCCTTCGGGCGACAGCATCTGCTTCGTGGCTGTATCGAGCCGCCAGCCCGCGAAGCTCACACGAGCCGATGGTTCCGTCACGCGCAGAGCAGGGGTGCTGCGCGTGCGGCGCAATACGCTCCTGATTTTCGCCAGCAGTTCGCGCGGATCGAATGGCTTGGGCAGGTAGTCGTCGGCGCCCATCTCCAGTCCGATGATGCGGTCGAGCAGCGCGCCGCGCGCGCTCAGCATGATGATCGGCACCGTATTGCGCCGGCGCAGGTCCCGCGCGACATCGAGCCCGTCTTCTCCGGCAAGCGTGAGGTCGAGCACGATCATGTCGATGCGCGACGTGCCGATGATCTGCTTCATCTGCGCGCTGCCCGCTGCAACGAAGACGCCATATCCCATGCTTTGAAGATAGTCGCGCAACAAGTCGCGGATGTTCGGGTCGTCGTCGACTACGAGTATGTGGTCCATCTGTTCGGGTACGTTCAGGCGCAAAAGGAGCGGGTGACTGGAGCGCGTCGGGCGCGAGCACAAGCGGTTTGCGCGCTCGCCGAAAGCCAACACATTCCATTACAAATGGCCGTGGTTTCAACACATCGCCATTACATTTCGCCACTAAAGTGATGCCGCGTAATGACATTGATTCGCATTTATCACGCGGTGATCAACTATAACATGACGATTTTCGGACCTTCCTTGCGCCTCTCACTCTTATCGATTTCACGCTCGCGCGCCATGGTGCGGGCGATGCGGCCTGGTCTCTCCCGCGCATGTGTTGCAGCGCTTCTCGCGGCCGGCCTGGGCAGTCAGGCAGCGCATGCGCAATCGAGCGTCACGCTTTACGGCGTGATCGATGCAAGCCTGGTTTATACAAACAATGCGCAGGGCCACTCGGACATTCAGGCCGCGAGCGGATCGGTAACCGGCAGTCATTGGGGCTTGCTTGGGCGCGAGGACCTGGGCGCGGGCAACCAGGCGATCTTCCAGATAGAAAACGGCTTCAGCATCATGAACGGCACCTTGCGCCAGGGTGGCCGCGAGTTCGGTTATCAGTCTTACGTGGGCTTGAGCAACAACCGCCTGGGCACCGTGACTGTCGGACGCCAGTACGATTCAATCGTCGATTACGTTGCGCCGCTGAGTTTCACCGGACGCCATCCTGGCGGCAACAATCTTTCTCCGCATCCCTACGATAACGACAACCTGAACAATTCGTTCCGTGTCGATAACGCCGTGAAATTTGCGAGCGTGCCGTATGCCGGCATGAAGTTCGGCGCGCTTTACGGGTTCTCGAATGAAGCAGGCGGTTTTGACGACAACCGCCTCTACAGCGCGGGTGCATCGTATGAAACTGGCCCTTTCACGCTGGCCGCGGGTTATCTGCAGGCGAACAATCCCGGCGTGGGAACCGGCGGCGCCATCACGCTGACCGACCGCACATTCATCGCATCCTTGCAGCGGATTTACGGCGCGGGTCTCAACTATACGATCGGCGCGGGCAGAGTCGGCTTCGTCTGGACGCGCACTCAACTCGGCGGCCTGGCGACCATCAACGGTGCCAACAGTCTGGGTCTCAAGCAGAACGGGCAGGGCGCGAGCTTCAACAATTTCGAGGCCAATGCGAGTTATCTGCTGACGCCATCGGTCGCTCTTAACGGCGCATACACCTATACGAAAGGCGTGATATCGAACGCCACAGGCGAGCATGAACCGGCATGGCAGGATGTATCGGTGCAGGCCGATTATCTCCTCTCCAAGCGTACTGACGTCTATATCCAGGCGACGTACCAGCACATTGCCAGCGACGGCTCGGGATTGACCGCCGATGTCAGCGGGCAATCTCCATCGACAAAGAACGAGCAGGTCGTGGTTGCGGCGGGACTGCGGCACCGGTTCTAGGTTGGAAGCGGTGAAAGTAGCCGGGCGATAGACCCGGCTCTGTATTTCCCGATGAGCCTAGCGCGATCCTGGGCCCATGCCTTCGGCAATCGCGCGGCACGCTTCCTTCAGAGGCGCAATGTAGGTGGCAAGCGGTGCCCCGCTTTTTCTATAGAGCGGAATGCTGATGCTCACGCACGCAAGCGGCTCGCCGTTCGTGCCGAGAATCGCGCTGCCATAGCAGAAGATCTGCTCTTCGTTTTCCTCGCGGTCTTCCGAATAGCCACGGGCTTGCGTCTCGTCCAGTTCCGCGTCGAGCGCGGAGCGGTCCACGATGGTGTTCGGCGTAAAGCGTTCGAAGCGCAGCGGCGCGAGCAATGCGTCGCGTTCGGCACGCTTGAGCGCTGACAAATAGGCCTTCCCCACCGAACTCGAATAGAGCGTGACGCGCGTGCCGATGCGCGACGCCATGCGCACGGCGTGAGGGCTTTCGAGTTTTTCTATGTAGACCATTTCGGAACCGCTTCGCACGGCGAGATGCACGGTTTCCTGGGTTGCATCGCGCAATACCTGAAGCGGCTCGCTTGCGGCCACACGCAAGTCCGATCGCTCCCAGCTACGGCTCGCCAGTGACAACAGCCGCGGCCCAAGTGAATATGTGCCGCCATGGGGGCTTTCAACAACGAGACCTTCTGCAACCAGCGCGCCGACAATCCGGTAAACGGTTGGCCGCGGATAACCTGCGAGCGCGGTGAGTTGCGCGATGCCTGGAGGTGTTTGCGCATCGGCAATGCATTGAAGGACCGCCAGGAACTTCGAGAATGCGGCGGTGCCGGTCGGCTTGGCGTCTTCCGGAACGTTGGGCGTAGCCAGCGGATCGATGGCGTTCGGGGATGGTTTTGGCATGGCTTCGAAAGAACTGGACGGCCCGCGGGCGAATGAAGAATGAAGAACGCGCGCGGCGGTGCGGACGATTATAGCGGAGCGACTTTCGGCTCATCGGGTGGCGTTCTTTAAAGGCAAACCCGCGTAGCGTGTTCCAGCAAGCCTTCCGGAGCACACCGGATGACACATGGCTTTGCGATACGTAATAATGCGGTGCGCGCACGTGAGCCTGCCCGAGCCGATGCGCGGTACTTTGATCGTCAACTATCACGTGTCGCCAAGGCGGCGCGGCGGCCAAATCGCGCCGCACAACCCGGGGTTCCAGATGAGCAACAACGCGTTGCCTGCACCATCCGCCGTTCGCTGGCTGCCGTATATTGTGGCGGCTACATTCTTCATGGAATATCTCGACACCACAGTCATTGCAACGGCATTGCCGCAAATGGCCCGGTCATTCGGCGTCGGGCCCAATGCATTGAGCCTCGGCATGACCGCCTACATGCTCGCGCTGGCAATCTTCATTCCGGTGAGCGGCTGGGTTGCGGATCGCTTCGGATCACGCACGGTATTCTTCGGCGCGATTGTTGTTTTTATCGTGGCTTCGGTGCTGTGCGGCATGTCGAACTCCGTCGCCGAGTTCACCGCAGCACGCGTACTGCAGGGCGCGGGCGGCGCGATGATGGTTCCGGTCGGCCGGCTGATCGTAGTGCGAAGTACCGAGAAAAGCCGCCTCATGCAGGCCATATCGACCATTACGTGGCCCGCGATCGTGGCGCCGGTCGTCGGTCCACCGGTCGGCGGCTTTATTACCACTTACGCATCGTGGCGCTGGATCTTCCTGCTTAACGTCCCGTTCGGCCTGTGCGCGCTGGCCGCCGTCGCCATGCTCGTGCCGAACCTGAAAGGCACCGAGCGCAAGCCGCTGGATGTGGTTGGTCTCGTGCTGAGCGGCGCCGCGTTGACGGCTGTGCTGTATGGCGCGGAACTCGCCAGCCAGCCTGCCAGCAACCCGTGGCTCGCGGGCGGGATCGTTCTTGCTGGTTTTGTGATCGGCTTCATTGCCGTTCGCCACGCAGCGGATCACCCGCATCCGTTGATCGATTTCTCGACGCTCAAGATTCCAACCTATTCGGTAACGGTTCTGACGGGGTCGATCACGCGTATCGGCATTGGCGCGGTACCTTATCTGATGCCGTTGCTGTTTCAGATCGGCTTCGGGCTTTCCGCGTTCAAGTCCGGGCTGTTGTTGCTTGCGAGTGCGGTGGGCAACCTGGGCATGAAGGCGCTGACAACGCGAATCCTGCGACGCTACGGGTTCAAGAACGTATCTATTGTCGCGGTCGCAACCGCCGGCATCTTTACGATCGCGTGCGGCGTTCTCACGCCTGACTCGCCGCTCGCGTGGGTCCTGCTTGTGGTGTTCGTATACGGCGTTGCGCGTTCCATGCAGTTTTCCCTGCTTGCCACGCTGGCTTACGCCGACGTGGGCGCGCCTCAGATGAGCGCCGCAAGCACCCTGTGGAGCGCGGCAGCGCAGATGACCATCGGGCTGGGGATTGCCTGCGGCGCGGTGGCGCTGCGCGCGGCGGCCGCGATCAATGGCGAAACCACAGGCGCCGAGGGCCTGCATTTTTCACTCGATGACTTCAGGCTCGCGTTCCTCTTTGCTGGCATCCTGACGCTGGTCTCCATCTGGGGATACTTGAAGGTTGTGCGCGATGCAGGGCAAAGCGTGGGCGGTGGATCGATGCGTCAGGGGGCATCGCAAAAAGGCAATTGACGTGGTCGCGTGCCGGATTAATCAGCGGCTGCGTCACATGTCGCGTGCGTATCAGCGCTTGAGTTTCAGATAGGCGCGGCTCAACCACGGCCGGCTGTGCACCCACAGTCTGGATGCGAGCCACGACGCCGGCCTGTCACGTACTTCGAGTCTATAGATGGAGTGCTCGCCGGCAGCGTTCTCGTTGCCGACGTTCGGCGCCATCTCGCACGTATAGAAGTGCTTGAATCCCGCTTCGCGTGCAATTCGCCGATAGTCGTCGTCGTAGAAACCTTGCGGCCAGCACAGGTGATCCGACACCTCGCCCAGACGAGCCCTGAATGCCACGCGGGTATCTAGGAGATCGCGTCTGAGTCCCGCGCATTTCTCTTCCTGATTACGGGCGATCTTGTCCCACCGCACGTGACCATGCGTGTGGCTGTGAAATTCAAAGGTCCCTGCACGACGCATTGCCTCGATTTCAGACCATCGCAGAATGGTGCGATCAGCTTCGCCACCTTCTATGGCCAAATCTCCTTCACGATGCCCGAGCAGCTCGGGTAACGCGCCGCCCGTGCGCGCGTTCGGCCGCGGCACGCCTTCGCCCGGCCAGCTCGTCACCACAAAGCACAAGGCAGTGAAACCGTGCTCTTGCAGGATCGGGTGCGCGTGGACCCAATTGTCGAGATAACCATCGTCGAAAGTTAGAACCACGGATTTCGGCGGCAGCGGCTCTCCCGCGAGGAATGCGCCCAGGTGCGCCGCGCCCACGGTGTTGTAGCCCGCTCGCGCGAGGTACGCCATCTGCGCTGCAAAATGAGCAGGCGAAACCGTGATCATTCCCGGCGACGTGCTGATGTGGTGATACATCAGCACGGGCACCGCTCGCGCCCGCTGCGTCACGCGTTGGGCCGGCGTTCGCGAATGCCGCGCCGGTAGAAGTCGATGGTTTCGTCGGCCATGCCGTCGACCGTGAAGCTCGCATCCGTCAGAAGGCGGCCCGCCACGCCGAGCTGTGCCCGCAGCCGCGGGTGATCGATAAGACGTGCTATTGCCGCCCGCAACGCCGGGATGTCGTGGGGCGCCACGAGCAGGCCGTTCACGCCGTGGGTGATCAATTCGGGCACGCCATCCACGTCCGTGCCAATGACGGGCAAGCCCGCGGCCATGGCTTCTATATACGACTGGCCCAACGCTTCCTGGTGCGTGGGCAGCACGAAAAAGTCGCAGCCTCGCAGCACGTTTGGAATGTCGGTGCGAAACCCCAGCAGATGAATACGCTCTGAAAGGCCCATACCATCGACGATATTCTTGATCTTGCCGAACCATGGGCCATCGCCCGCCATCACGACGTGCAAATGTGGGCGCTCGGCGAGCATCGGGCGGACCGCATCGATGAGATCCTCGTGGCCTTTTTTGTCGCGCACGATTGCGACCATGCCGGCGATGATCGCGTCCGCACCGAGTCCCAGCTCCGCGCGCAAGGTGGAATGCGACAGCGCTTCGGGCCTGACGATGCCGTCGTAAATGGTTTCGACACGGCCTTTCGCCACGCCGGCGGAGATCAGATATTCACGCACATGCCGGCTCACGGCAATCACGCGATGCGGTATCCATGTATAGGTCGCGAGCGAACTGATCGGCAAGGCGAGATGACGTGTGCGCACGACCAGAGGTGTACCAGCAAGACGGCCGGCGGTGCCGGCCACAATGCTGTCATGACCGCTATGCGTATTGAGCACGTCGAATCTTCGGCGCGAAAGCAGTGACTTGATGGTCAGCATCGACTTCACGTCCGCGCCGCCTTTCATGCGTGCGTGATGAACGGCGAAGCCTTCTTCTTTGGCGCGTACGCCCAGCCGTGCTTCCTTGGGACAGACCACCTCGACCGTGTGTCCTCGCGTGCGCAAGATGACCATTTCCTTGAGCGTTCTATGCTCCTGGCCGCCCCACCCCGTGGATGACTCGCTGTGTAGTACGCGTAATGCCTTCATGGTCCGCTTTCCCGCTTTTTGCAGTATGTAACTGAGCTGTATTGGACGGTAATATATAGTAATAATCCGTTCAATTTACGTCTGTTGTTGAAAAAAATTAACCGATGAAGGCGTCAGGAAAACGCCGGCGCGCCGGATAGCTGGAAATGAGAGGAGGCTGCGGAACGCCCGAGGAGAAAGGCTCTTCAGGCAACAATGGACAAAAAGAAGGCAAACGTTTGCGCTATGAATTGGAATTGCAGCTAACTAGGCGTTCACTACAAAAATGAGCGTTTCGTGATCTCAACCAAGCTGGAAATAGCGGGTTAGTTTGGACTGGAAATCAATTTCCTGAGAATAACGAAGTGGTTAAAAACTATCGGCTTGGTTCCACGTCACATACGCTGTACATATGACGGATGCGTAAAAAATATATTGTACATTTGCATCCGGGCTTCATATCCTACCGGCCCGGCTCACGCCCCGACCATCAGACGGTCCTTCAAGTGCCCAAGGAGGGGTCAATGCTTCGACATCGCTACGCGTGCGTTTTTTTGACGACGATGTGCTGTCTATCTATAACTCCCGCGATAGCCCGTAACATGTTCCCTGATCGCACGCTATCGATAAACATCAGGACCGACGACGCGCCTCAAGGTGGAAACGGCGTTGTAAGCGACTTGCCGTTGCAGGATGGCAGCTTTCAACGTGTGTTGTATCTGCCGCCGGCGCGCAATCTCAACGGCTTGATGATCATGTTTGCAGGAGGCACGGGAGAACTGGATATTGGCAAGAACGGATCCATAAGGAATGCGAATAACTTCGTAGTGCGTTCAAGTGAGTTCTGGCGTGATCGGGGATATGGCGTATTGCTGGTCGACGCTCTAGATCATCGTTCCCTGCGAGGGCAGCGAAGCAGCGGCGCTTATGCCGAAGTCACCGCAAAGATCATTGCGTTCGCGCATGAGATCAGCCGCGCCCCGTTGTGGGTGTTGGGCACGAGCCAGGGGTCCATTGCGGCAATGAATGCCGCGTCGCATGCAGGAAAGGGTGATATTGCAGACTTGATCCTGACGGAGTCGGTGTCCATTCTTGGCGGCTCTCATGAAACCGTGTTCTACGCGCATCCCGAAGACGTTCATGTTCCTTCGCTGATCGTCGCGAACGACAACGATCAATGCAAGGTCGCGCCGCCGTCCATGGCAGACGCAATCGCGCAGTCCATCCGCCACGCGCGCGCTTCCGTGTTGAAAGTGAAAGGCGGAGTCCAGCGCTCGCAGGATGGCTGTGGATCGCTATCGCCGCATGGTTATTACGGCATGGAAGAACAAGTCGTCGACGGCATTGTCCGCTGGATGAAAAACACGCGGGGCTAGCTGTCGGTAAAGCTGGCTTGAGGGTCACTGCGGTTCGCTTAATAAGTCATGAGCGCAGTGCGCGTGCAATTCACAACCGACGAACTTAACGAGAAATCACGGGCAGCCATTTTGCGAATCGGTGCGAGACACAATTATTCTCCGTCGCTTGATTCACGCTTAACTAAAACCAATTTAATATTCATACGAAATCATCGTATCAGTATTATTTACTCTGAATATTAACAAAAAGTAACTTCATACTATTTACGTTCAGTTAAACAATGAAAGCTGCGTGGATTTTGTTTCAAAGGAGAATAAAATTCTCAAGTGTGGCTTTCTCGGGGAAAGACGCAATGCAGCAACTGCGGACTGAGGAACTATTACTTATTTCCAACTCTTTCCGCCGCGTTACACGGATGAAACGTTTTTTTGCGAATATAATTCGTCTGCCTCGATTGATCTGTAAGTAATACCTGCCGTCACTGTGGAACGTCCGTGAACGCAGAAGGAATTACGTTCGCAATGATGCGCGCGGTCACGGACGGTTTTGTCGTTTGAAGCCTCAACAGCTGGCCGGGAAAGCTGCTTTGAACCGACATGACACGTCGTTTGATGCCGGAGCGGCCTGTGTATGCGTTCGGGACGGTACCGCTTTGACGACTCGATAAAACGTGTATCGATCGATCAATCAGGGGTTCTAATTTTTTGTGCGGATGCTCGAGCCGTTGTGTTTTCCGGATGCAAGTGGTTGAGATGTGTTGCGGCCTTTGCGGCTTCTTGTGCATCAAGCTTTAGTGCTTAGCGATGTGTCGCATGAATTCATTCGACGTTTTAGTTTATTTAGGATGACATAGGATTTATGCGTTTACTGATATCGGCGCAATGACGTGGCTTGCTTGCCATGTCAATTTCAATGGCAGTGCATTGAAGGGTTTCTGTTGTATCAGCAATGAACGCGATCACCGCGTTTTCGGCTTCACCTCTTTCAGTACCTCAACAACGCATACGCTGGACGGCTTAGATCGATCTTGCTGACTCCTCGGGGAAACCTGCTTTTAGCGACAAATACGGATAATGATGAGATATTTAAGACTACTTCCGGTTGCAGCCGCAACAATGATGGCGGCGTTTGGTGTCCAGAACGCGCACGCGCAAGCCAGCATCACGGTATCTGGAACGCAATACAAGTTGTGCGGGCAGGAAAATGACAACTGCACGTTCTCGGGAACAGGATCTGTGGTATTTGGCGCAGTTCCGCCTAACGCGCCGTCCAGCATGTTGACGAGCCCTCGCACCTTCAGCAATGGAGTGGGATGCTATGTAGGAGCGGTCTCGCAATCGGATCCTGCTTACGGTTATGGCAAGTCTTGCTGGGTCAGCCTGGCTGCGGCCAGCACGCCGCCGGCAACGACGCCCGCCGCCGCGCCGGCACCCTCCACGCCCGCGCCTGCTCCCACACCTCCAGCAGCAACCACACCCGTAGTGGCGACGCCCGCACCCACGGCGCCCGCAACTACATCGCCGGCCACTTCCACACCGGCTACGTCGACCCCGACGCCGACTACGTCTGCGATCACATGCGGCTCGCCGGCGCAAACAGCAGGCGGCACATCCAACGGATTGATCAGCGCCGATACGCCGACGACCGACGGACTGCGTATATTCCAGAACAACGCACCATTCAAGCTCGCCATCACGACAAACTCGCCGGCAGCGGATACGGTTGTATGGTCCGTTGCGGACTCGAATGGCTCGATCAAGACGCAGGGTAGTTTCCCGGTCAAGGCCGGTGCGCAGACGAACACCATTTCGTGCGCGTCGACATGGTCCGGCTATGGCGCGCTTACCGCGACGCTGCAATCCCATGGGGGCACGTTGCCGAGCAGCGGCACGCGTCCAATGGGCATCGCTACATTCGGCGTGTTGCCGAACCTGAGCTCGGTGCTCGGCACGGTCACGTATGCGCATCAGGATCAGCACCGGTTTGGCATGCAAGGCTTTAATGGCAATATTGCCGCGTTGCACGCACTGGGTATTTCGTGGACTATCGACGACCGCCAGGTATCGGCAATGGAACCGAATGGTCCGGACACCTATACGCCGAGCGTCAATGATCTCGACCCGTTCTACAAAGCCAATCCCGATCAGATGCGCATTGTGCGTCTCGACGGACTGCCTGCGTGGGATTCGAAGACGGGCCAGTTCAACGACAGTTACTACGCTCCGTCGAACATGCCGGAGTTCCAGCGGTTCATGGCCAAGGTTGGTACGGATACCAGCCTGATCCGTGCGGCAAACTATCCGAATCAGCAAAAGAACTACTATCAGGTGACGTGGGAGCCGAGCCTTGGCTGGGCAGACAGCGACGCCAACTTCGTGGCCATGTACAAGGCTGCTTATGAAGGCATTCACTCGACCGATCCGAATGCCGTGGTGATGGGCACGGGTAATCCGTTCGTGGCGAATTGCGACACCTGCACGACAGGCTATCTGAAGAAATTCGGCGCTCTGGGGCTGTGGAATTACATCGATGCGGTGTCGACCCATGGCTACTGGAACGCTGGAACCTATCCGGCGCATCCGCCTGAGTTGCAGGACTCGGATCCGAATCCCGCGAACCAGGCCAACGCGCTCGACAACCAGATGACGCAGTTGCGCGCGGTCATGCAGGCAGGCAAGCCCAACATGAAGCTGTTCTTCACCGAAGCCGGCACGAGCTACGATCCGGGTCTCAACTACGGACCCACAGTGCCGTCGGCGAATCAGTTGTTCGCTCATGCCGCAGTCGGCGTGCGTGCTCACATCATCACGCTGGGCGGCGGGGCGCAGGTCACCACGCTGTTCTTCGGTCCCGACTATCCGGGCGAAGTGGGATACGGTTCGTTCTTCGACCTGAACAACGCACAGGGTTCATTTGGTGCAACGAACCTGTCGCCGAAGCCTGAAGCAATGGCATTCGCCGCGATGACGCGAGCACTGGACGGCACGAACACGCTAGGCCGCGTCAACGGCACGCCGTCGGGCACTTTTGCCTATGCGTTCCAGCAGCTTGGCAACGGCAAGATCGTGACCGCGGCGTGGGCGCATAGCAACGCGCAATGGCCGGCAAGCGGTGGCCAGTACAGCCAGACCTATTCGACGGGTTATTCGCTGCAAGTCGACAATGCGGGAACGTCGGGCAATGTGACCAAGATAGATGGCTACGGCAACGTGAGCACGGTTCCCTATACCGACGGCAAAGCGACGCTGACATTGACCGAGGTTCCGCAATACATCGTGTCCAGTAATGCGACGGTGGCCAAGGCTAACTCCACGGTGCCAGTGGGATATACGGGGCAATAGGAAGCAAAGCAGTTGTTAGCCGTGGAAGTTGCGCGCGAAAACTTTCGACGCGCCGCCAGCGAGAGTGGCAGCGCGTGAAAAAAGCCTCGAATGCCTCGTGGATAAAACACGAGGCATTTTTTATTTAACCAATGAAGGAACGGCTCGCCATGAAAAGGCCCTGGATCTCTTGGGCAGATCCAGGGCCGACCGCGAAGAGACAAGGAGAGGAGTGATCTCCACGGTAAAAGATGTGAAGGAGTTTGGCGCCACCCGCAGGCATCACCTTAATCAAAACATCGCTGGGGATAAATATGCCTGCCGCGATTTGATTCTTCTGATGCCACGAACAATCGGAGATCTGTTTTCCGAAGCGCCGTGTATGTCGTGTGTCACGCAATGACCGTGTATTCATGCGGCATTGTGCGTCATGAGTCCGTGGTCCGTGCAAACGCTCGCAAAAAGAATAGAATCTGCTCGCGCTGAAATTTCCGTTGCGTTGTAACCGCTTTCCTTGTGCGGCCGAATTAGCGGGAGCGCCCTTTAAATCGGAGACGGGCAGCCTGACATTCTATTTACAGATGCCTTGCGCGAGCGGAAATAAAACATGGATATAAACTTCGAATGCACGATGTGCGGCAAGTGCTGCCACGACCTCAAGCTGCCGCTGAGCGTGGATGAAGCGCTGGTCTGGCTTGAACGCGGAGGCGACGTTCAGTTCCTGTGCGAAGCAGTTCCATGGCCTGATGAACCTGCCGAAGACAATCTGCTCGCGCAACACAAACGCCGCAGGTCGTTTGCCGCATCCAGTGGTGAATTGCCGGCTCGCATTGTGGTTGTGCTCGCCGCTGCGTTTGAGGGAGCATGTCCTCATTTGCAGGCGAATCTGAGTTGCGGCGTGTATGACGAGCGCCCGACCGTCTGCCGTATTTATCCGGCTGAAATGAATCCGTTTATTGAATTGAATCCGCAACAGAAGGCGTGCCCGCCAGAAGCGTGGTCGCCGGACAAGCCGCTTCTGATGAGCGCGCATCGCATAGTGGATGTTCAGACCGCGGCGTTGATAGAGAAATCACGCGCGGCCGACGCAAATGATACCGGCGCGAAGGCGCTTGCCTGCAAGCATCTGGGAATCGATACAGCCGCACTCGCCAATGAAGGCCTCGCAATATATTCGCCGCCGCGCGAACAGTCGATTGCTGCGTTGAGACTGGCCCGTGAAGCGGGCGGCGCGAGTGACCGCGTACCCGAATGGAAGGTGGCGTCGAATCGCCGGGAGACGATCGACACGCTGGTGTCGATCGGGGCGCTTGGCGTGCTGTGCACCGCGCAGGAGACTTCGTCGTTTCAATATCTTGGTTTCTTTTCTGCGTCAGCTTGAGCGTAAGCGGGTGGCATTGAACCGCATGACACGCGTTGCATTCACGCGTCCCCGCGCTAGGTCGCCTCTCGGACCGCGCGCAAGAACTGCTGCGTGCGTTCGTGCTGCGGCGAGGCAAAAAACTGTTGCGGCGGCGCCTGCTCAATGATCTTTCCCTGCGAGAAAAAGCATACCCTGTCGGCGAATTCCTTGGCGAACCCCATCTGATGCGTCACCATCAGCATTGTCAGATCGTGTTCATGCCCAAGCCTGCGAATCACATTCAGCACTTCGCCGCATAACTCGGGATCGAGCGCCGAGGTCACTTCGTCGAACAGCATGACCTTCGGACGCATGGCCAGCGCGCGAGCGATCGCCACGCGCTGCTGCTGGCCGCCGGATAGTTGCGATGGGTAATGATTGCATTTGTCATCGAGGCCGACCATGGAGAGCAACTCCCGTCCGCGCTCGGTGGCATCCCGTCTGGACATGCCAAGCACACTCAACGGCGCTTCAATCGTGTTCTGCAAGGCAGTCATGTGTGGAAACAAATTAAAGCTCTGGAACACCATGCCAATCTTCCGGCGCACTTCACGCACGTGCCGCCCGGATGCGGGAACCAGTGCGCCGTTGCGGCGCATGTGGGTCAGCGGCTCGCCTTCCACTTCTATCAGGCCATCGGTCAGCGGATCGAGCGTCATCAAGACACGCAGCAGCGTGGACTTGCCGGAACCGCTCGGTCCTATGATCGCAACCTTCTCGTTGCGCGCCACCTCCAGGTCGAGCGCGTCCAGCACGGTAAGCGCGCCATAACGCTTCGTGACGCCGGCAAAGCGAACCATCGGCTGGGTGTCTTTTGCAACGGAGCCGGCGCTGAGCGCAGGGTCGAGATCCCGTTTCATCTGCTTCTCCTGAAGTTCCATCAGCGTGCTCCTGCGTGGTGATCGAGTGGCTGGCACGTCATGGCAGTCTCACCCGGCGTTCGAGATGACGCACGCCCGAGGCGAATGTCACGCTGATCAATAAAAAGAACAGGCCGGTCATGGTGATCGGTTCGAGATACCTTAACGTTTCCGAGCCGATGTTCTTCGCCTGCTGCATGAGTTCGACCACTGTGATGGCCGAGAGCACGGGCGTGTCCTTGAACATCGCGACCAGATAATTGCCCAGCGCGGGTATCACAGGACGAATGGCTTGCGGCAGGATCACGCCGCCATACGTGCGCCATGGCGACAACGATAACGCGCACGCCGCTTCCCACTGTCCGCGCGCGACGCCATTCAACCCCGCGCGATACACCTCGGACACATAGCACGCGTAGTGGATCGCTATGCCGATGGTGCCCGCGGTGAGCGCCGACATGGTGAAGCCGTAAAGCGGCGCGACATAGAAGAGGACGTAGACCTGGATCAGGAGCGGCGTGCTGCGAATGAACTCGACAATAAACCCGGTCACGCGCGAGACGGTTGCGACGGGACTGCGCCTCAGTATGGCAAGCACGAGCCCGAGCACCAGTGCAATGGCGAATCCCACGAGTGTGATGCCGATGGTGTACATCGACGCGCGCAGTAGTTCAGGCAGGATATGCAGCGCATAGTTGACGTCGAAGAATGAGTTCATTTCGCCGTCCTTGGCGCAATGCCATGACTGACCCGCCGTTCGAAATGCCGCATGATGGCTACGACCACTTGCGCCATGACGAAATAGATCACGAGCGTCAGCGCGAAGATTTCCGCGGTCTTGAAGGTGGCTTCATCGAGTTGCCGCGCGCGGAAGGTGAGGTCGGAAAGCGTGATCAGCGAAACCAGCGACGTGCCCTTCAACAGCTCGATCATCAGGTTGGTCGCGGGCGGCAGCGCATTGATCATGGCTTGTGGCAGGACAATGCGGCGCATCCGGGTGGCGGCCGTCATGTTCAATGCGATTGCCGCTTCGAATTGACCGCCGGGCACGGAGCGCAGGGCGCCGCGCAGGATCTCGGAGCCGTAGGCGCCGTAATGCAGTCCAAGTCCGACTATGGCCACGGTGAAGGGCGTCAACGCAAGATTGAACGGCGGCAGCGGCAATACGAAGAACAACCAGAAAAGCTGCACGAGCAAGGATGTGCCGCGAAACACTTCCACGTAGGCGTTTCCGCACCAGCGCAAGATCCGCCATGCCGATGTCCGGAAGATGGTGGCGACACCCGCCATCAGGATCGCCAGCAGGATGGCAAAGACGGCAATCCGGATGGTGACGAGCGTGCCTTTCATCAGCAGCGGCAGCAGTTCGTGCAAATCGCCCATGGTGTACCTCGCTAGGCTTGAAAGCGGTGCGAGCCGGCGCGTGCCGGCCCGTCGATCAGAAGCAAACAGTTTCAGTCAGAGGATCCATCCTGCATGGTTCAGGCAATCAGCCGCCGCACAACTGCGCGGTCGTCTTGTCCGGCAGGTTGCTCTTGTCGAAACCGAATGGCTCGACGGTTTTCAAATGATCGGGCGTACCGAGCCATGCGTGCAGCTGCTTGTTGACGGCGTCGCGCAGATCCGTATCGTCGGGGCGAAACGCGAGCGCGCCGTAACCCGTGTGCTTGGGGTCGTCGGTGAATTTGGGAATGGCCTCGACGCTGGGTCCCGCCTTCGCAGCAAGTCCCTTCATGGTCAACGCGGTGCCCGCTGCGGCGTCGGCACGGCCGGCGCGCACAGCCTGCAGTTGCGCGGTTGTGTCGGGTACCTGCAGCAACTGTGTGTCCTTTACGCCCGAGTCACGGGCATAACCGAGTTCCACCGATCCAGCCATCACGGCGAGTTTCGTATCAGGGTTCTTGCCGATGTCCGCATAACTTTGCAGCTTCTTGGGGTTTCCCTTCGTGGTCAGCAGCGTGTCCTGGATCTGATATTGCGGATCGGCGAACGCGACCTGCTTGCAGCGTTCGGGCGTGACGTACATGCCCGCTGCAATCACGTCGAAGCGTCCCGCGCGCAAGCCGGGAATGAGCGAACCCCACTCGGTCAGGACGGCATCGACTTTCTTCACGCCGAGCTTGGCGAAGATCTTCTTCGCGATCTCCGGCGATTCACCCGTGACCGTGCCGTCCGGCGTCGTATAGGCGAATGGTGTTTCGTTGGCATACCCAATGCGCACTTCGCCCGTGCGCTGAATGCGCTGCAACGTTGTTTCGGCGCTGGCGTTGGAGGCGTGCGCGGCCAGACCCGCCGCCACGAGGGACAGCGCTCCCAGCATTGCTGACATTCTTCTGAGTTTCATGTCGATGGTTTCCCGTTGTGCTCGCGTGGTTGAGAGGATGCTCCTAAACCCTTGGTCCCAAATGAAAGACCGGGTCTCGCCGCACCGCCATGAACGCAGCATACAAAGCCATATTTTTGTTCGAATTGCTCTAGGACAATAATTTTCGCGGCCGCTTTTGCGCCACCATGTAGTGCATTGGAGGAGGGCGAAACGTGAATGAGCGATGGCGTGACGCGGTGCGCACGGTGCATGGCGTCGAGTCGAAATACAAACGTCTGGTCAAGGCAATCGCGACGGATATAGAAAGCGCGGTGCTGGTTTCCGGTACGCGGCTGCCGCCGCAGCGAGAGGTGGCGGCGGATCTTGCCATCAGCGTGCAGACCGTGACGAACGCCTACAAGGAACTGGAGCGGCAAGGACTGATCCGCTGCGAGGTCGGACGGGGCAGCTTTGTGGCGGCGCGCGTGACCGAGACCATGTCGAACTACATGCTCGACACCGCCGAGCGCGAGGTGATCGATTTTTCCATCGCGCGGATCGTGCATACGCCCGAGCATGACGCCATGTGGCGCAAGGTATGCGCAACGCTCGCCACGGTCGAGGACCAGCCATGGATTCGCGCGTTCAGGCCGATTGCGGGCTTTGAGCATCACAGGCAGGCCGGTGCCGCGTGGCTCGCGTCGCTTGGCATGCCGGCGAATCCGGAGATACTCCTGGTCACCAATGGCGCCGCGCACGGTATCTTCCTCGCGCTTGCGTCGTTCGTGGGACCCGGCGACACTGTGCTCTGCGAGAGCTTGACGGATCACGGCGTGATCGGCTCGGCGAACGTGCTCGGCTTCACGCTGAAAGGGCTCGAAAACGATGAACACGGCATACGTCCCGAACATTTCGAAGAAATGTGCGACAGCGAGCGCGTGAGCGCGCTGGTCTGCACGCCCACATTGAACAATCCGACGGTCGCCATGATGCCCGACTCGCGGCGTCGCGCGATTGCGCGCATTGCCGAGCGCTACGGCGTGTACGTGATCGAGGACGATGTCTATGGCGCGCTGCCCGCGAAGACGCAGACGCCTATTTCCAGCCTGATTCCTGAGCTGTCGTTCTATTGCACGAGCATGACCAAGTCCGTGCTGACCGGCCTGCGTATCGGATATCTCACCATGCCGCGGCGGCTCGCGCTACGCGCGGAAAGCGTGCTGCGCGTGAGCAGCTGGATGGCGACGTCGCCCATGGCCGAAGTCGCCACGCGCTGGATCATGGACGGCACGGCGCAGCATCTGGTGGCCGTGCAGCGCGAGCGTCTGGGCACGCGCCAGGCCATGGTGCGCGAGGTGCTGGGCGCCTATTTGCTGGGCAGTCATCCGCAGGCATTGTCGGCGTGGCTCAAGGTGCCTGACTACTGGCAGGCCGATCGCGTGACGCGGGAGTTGCGCAAGCGCGAGATAGCGGTGACGTCGCCGGATCCGTTTCTGGTTCGCGGCGCGGACCGGCCGAACGCGGTGCGCCTGTGCGTGGGCGCGGAGGTGAGCGATCACACGTTCCGCACCGCGCTTGAAACCGTCGGCGAGGTCTTCGAGCAGTATCCGCATGTGCATGATTTCAGCTAGACGCGCGGCTTTTCCGTGCATTGAACTAGGACATTAAAAACGCATTTTTAGGACATTAGACTCGGTCGCATCAACTTCCGGATGCGTTCGTTCATATGTCTTCTCTCACGCTTGCCGATGTCTATGCCGCACGCCGCCGCATTGAAGGCCGGGTAACGCGCACGCCGCTCATCGAGTCGGCGGCGCTTTCCCGAATCGCGGGCACCTCCGTTTATTTGAAACTCGAAACCATGCAGCCGACCGGCAGCTTCAAGCTGCGCGGCGCGACCAATGCATTGGTCGGACTTGCCGAGCGCGGTCACGGCCGGGTTGTGACTGCATCGACTGGAAATCACGGCCGCGCCGTGGCGCATGCCGCGCGCGCACTCGGAATGCAGGCGGTGGTGTGCATGTCCGCGCTGGTGCCACGCAACAAGGTCGAGGCGATCGATGCGCTCGGCGCACGCGTTGTCATTGCGGGCAACAGTCAGGACGACGCGCAGGTCGAAGCACTGCGTCTGGTTCGCGAAGAAGGGTTCGTGTTCGTGCCGCCTTTCGATGACATGGACGTCATCGCGGGACAGGCGACCATTGGCGTGGAGATCATGGAATCGCTGCCGGATACCGCGGCTATCGTCGTGCCGTTGTCGGGCGGCGGTCTGTTCAGCGGCGTCGCGTTTGCCGCCAAGCGAATTCGCAATGACATTGCGATGATCGGCGTCACCATGGAACGGGGCGCCGCGATGCATGCAAGTCTTGCAGCGGGCCGCCCGGTTCTCGTCGATGAAGTCGAGACCCTCGCTGACTCGCTGGGTGGCGGTATTGGCCTGGACAACCGGCACACGTTTGCATTGACGCAATCGCTCGCGGACAACGTCGTGCTGCTCGACGAAGCATCCATTGCGCGGGGCATTGTATTTGCATATCGCGAGGAGCGTCTGGTGATGGAAGGCGCGGCGGCGGTTGGCATTGCGGCGATGCTCGACGGACGTATCGATGTTAAACGCGGCCCCGTTGTGCTGGTCATCAGCGGGGCGAACATCGATATGAACCTGCATCGCCGGTTGATCCAGGAGGCTTGAATGTCCGCCATCACGCTGCTTGGCGAAGCGCAGTTGCGCACGCTCGTGCCGCTGGATCTTGCTGCTGTCGACCAGATCGAAGCCGCGTTTCTTTCGCTTGCAACCGAAGCTGTGGCAATGCCGCCGGTGCTGCGTCTCGACCTGCCCGCGCACGCCGGCGAAGTGGACGTGAAGACTGCCTGGCTGCCACGCTTCGACAGTTTCGCGATCAAGGTCAGTCCCGGCTTTTTCAACAATCCGTCGCTTGGTTTGCCGAGTCTTAACGGCCTGATGCTGGTGTTGTCGGCGCGTACCGGATTGACCGAGGCTGTGCTGCTCGACAACGGTTATCTCACCGCTGTGCGAACGGCGGCGGCAGGGGCGGTCGCTGCGCGCTGGCTTGCCCGCAAGGACGCACGGCGCGTCGCCATCATCGGGGCAGGCGAACAGGCGCGCCTTCAGTTACAGGCGCTGCGGATGGTGCGCGACATCAATCATGTGAATGTCTGGGCAAGAGATCCGTCGCGTGCACGAAGCCTTGCTGAAGCGGTTCGAGACGTTCCTTGCGAGGTCTCGGCGACTGTGCACGAAGCACTCGCGCAAGCCGATATCGCGATCACCACCACGCCGAGCCGCACGCCGCTCATTGGCGTCGAGGCCCTGCATCCAGGTCTGCACATCACCGCGATGGGATCGGACGCCGAGCACAAGAACGAGCTCACGCCCGGCGTCATTGCGGCGGCTACCTACGTTTGCGACCGGCTGCGGCAAACGCGTGTGCTTGGCGAACTGCATCACGCGATCGAGACGGGCGTTGTTAGCGGCGACGCGGTTTTTGCCGAGCTAGGACAAGTCATCGCGGGTACGCATGAAGGACGTACGCACGATGCGCAGATCACCGTCTGCGACCTTACCGGCACGGGCGCGCAGGACACCGCCATCGCGGTCCTGGCGCTGCAACGCGCCCGTGCGTTGAATGCAGGAACCATCTTTGGCAACGATTTGGCGCTCTGAGAAGGAAGAGGACGATGTCAACAACGACGAACGTGCAAGAACCGACACGAGAGGTTACCCCTCGCCTGTCGTTCGAGCGAAGCGAATATGACGCACGCATTGCCAAGACGCGGCACGCAATGCAAAAGGCCGGGGTCGATCTTCTGATCGTTTCCGACCCGACCAACATGGGCTGGCTCACGGGTTACGACGGCTGGTCGTTCTACGTGCACCAATGTGTGCTGCTTGCAATGGAAGGCGAGCCTGTGTGGTTCGGGCGCGGACAGGACGCGAATGGAGCGAAGCGCACCACGTTCATGCAGCACGACCACATAGTTGGATATCCTGATCATTACGTTCAGTCGCAAGTCCGTCATCCAATGGACTTTCTTGCGAGCGAAGTGATCAGGGCGCGCGGTTGGGAGAACCGCCGTATTGGCGTGGAACTGGACAACTACTATTTCAGCGCGGCCGCTTATGCATCGCTCGTGCGGCACTTGCCTCACGCGAACTGGGTCGATGCAACGGGACTCGTGAACTGGCAGCGCGCGGTCAAGTCGTCGCGGGAAATCGAGTACATGCGCGTGGCCGCGCGGATTGTCGAGAAAATGCATGCGCGTATTCTGGACAAGGTCGAGCCAGGCATGCGCAAGAGCGATCTGGTTGCGGAGATCTATTCGGCGGGCATTACGGGAATAGAAGGACATGGCGGTGATTATCCCGCCATCGTGCCCTTGCTGCCGACCGGTTCGGACGCCGCCGCGCCGCATCTTACGTGGGACGATTCGAAGTTCACCACGAACGCAGGCACGTTCTTCGAGATTGCCGGCTGCTTCAGGCGCTATCACTGTCCCCAGTCGCGCACGGTCTATCTCGGACGGCCGCCACGGCATTTCATTGAAGCCGAGAAGGCCGTGGTCGAAGGCATTGAAGCGGGCCTTGCGGCGGCGAAGCCCGGCAACCTTTGTGAAGACATCGCCCATGCGTTTTTTGCGGTGTTGCGTAAATCGGGAATCGAGAAGGACAGCCGCTGCGGTTATCCCATCGGCGCAAGTTATCCGCCGGACTGGGGCGAGCGCACCATGAGCCTGCGTCCCGGGGACAAGACAGTCCTCGAACCGGGCATGACATTTCACTTCATGCCCGGGTTGTGGCTCGCCGACTGGGGGCTGGAAATCACGGAAAGCATCCTGATTACGCACTCGGGCGTCGAGACCTTCTGCAACACGCCTCGTCAATTGTTCGTGAAGGAGTAGCAATGCGTGCGTCACCCATTACGCCGACCGTGGATCTTTCCGCCGACGGCGAGCAGCACGGTTTTCTCAAGCTGCCGTATTCCCGCGATGACTCCGCGTGGGGCGCGATCATGATTCCAATTACGGTCGTCAAGCGCGGCGAGGGACCGACCGTACTGCTGACCGGCGGCAATCATGGCGACGAATACGAAGGCCCGATTGCGCTGTCCAAGCTTGCATCCACGCTCAAGGATAGCGATGTGACAGGACGCGTGATCATTGTGCCCTTCATGAACTATCCAGCGTTTGCGGCAGGCAAGCGCACGTCATCGGTGGATTCCGGGAACCTGAACCGGAGCTTCCCCGGCAAACCCGATGGCACTGTGACAGAGAAGATCGCCGACTATTTTCAGCGTCACTTGCTGCCGCTCGCCGACTACGTGCTCGATATTCACGCCGGTGGCCGCACGCTCGATTTCCTGCCGTTCGCCGCCATTCACGTCTTGCCCAACGCCCAGCAGCAGTCGCGTTGCGAAGCCGCCATGCGTGCATTCGGCGCACCGTATTCCATGCACATGCTCGAACTGGACAGCGTTGGCTTGTTCGACTCGGCGGTGGAAGAAGCGGGCAAGGTATTTGTTTCGACCGAACTCGGCGGCGGCGGTACGGCGACGGCGGCGAGTATCGCGATTGCCGAGCGCGGCGTGCATGGCTTTCTCGCGCATGCCGGGGTGATCGCTCATGGTGATTCCGGGAACATTCGCCGCACGACGACACTGCTCGATATGCCCGACGGCACGTGCTACACCACCAGCGAACACAGCGGTTTGCTCGAAATGTGCCATGAATTAGGGGACTTTGTGAAAGAAGGCGACGTGCTCGCGCGTGTCTACGATGCCACGCGTACCGGCGCGGCGCCCGTCGAATACATCGCGCGCCGTTGTGGCTTGCTGGCCGCAAGGCATTTTCCCGGACTCGTGCAAATTGGCGATACGGTGGCCGTGGTGGCGGATGTCATCGAAGAGAATATTCCTGCAGGTGTCTAGCGTCTCGAAAGCGGTCAAAAAACAGCGACAGGAAAATCTCGCGGCAACGCATTGAAGAACAGAAAAAACACCAACCAGAAGTCGCGCACTCAAAAAAATACTACGGCGGCGGGAGTGACAATGAAGGCAGTTCAGTGCAATCGGGAGCTTTTCATGATGCTGGGTCATCCGGTACTTTTCAAATCGCTGTGCTATGTCGATGGCCGCTGGGTCCACAGCGACAGCGCGTCGACCGTGGCCGTGCAAAATCCCGCGGATCAGGAAGTGATCGGCCATGTGCCCATGCTTGATCGCCCGCAAATAGAAGCCGCTGTGGCCGCTGCGCAGCGCGCGTTCGAATCCTGGCGATGGGTGCCGCAAGAGCGGCGCAGTGCAATTTTGCTGCGCTGGCATGAGCTGATCCTGCGCCACCAGAACGACCTTGCAGGCATCTTGTCGCTGGAGCAGGGCAAGCCGCTGGCGGAATCGAAGGGTGAAATCGCGTATGCGGCGAGTTTTGTGGAATGGTATGCGAACGATGCCAAACGGCTCGCCGGCCGCACGATTCCATCGCATATCAACGGCGCGTTCCTCGGCACCGTCATGGAACCTGTCGGTGTCGCGGCGCTGATCACGCCGTGGAATTTCCCGGTCGCGATGATCACGCGCAAGGCCGCCGCCGCCCTTGCCGCGGGATGCACGGCGATCGTCAAGCCTGCGCACGAGACGCCTTACTCGGCACTTGCGCTCGCACAACTCGCGGAAGAAGCGGGCTTCCCCGCAGGCGTTTTCAACGTTGTGCTGGGCGAACCGCAAATGGCGATGGAAACCCTGGTACGCGATGTCCGCGTGCGCGCCGTGAGTTTCACCGGATCGACACGCGTTGGTGGGCTGGTCGCGCGGGCGGCCACCGAGGCCGGCATCAAGAAACTTGCGCTGGAACTGGGCGGCAACGCGCCGTTGATCGTGACGGAAGATGCCGATCTGGACCAGGCTGTTCGGGTGGCGACCGGTGCGAAGTTCCAGACCTCGGGGCAGGACTGCTGCGCGGCGAACCGTATTTTCGTGGCCGCGCCGCTGTATGAACGCTTTATCGATCAGTACAGCAACGCCGTGCGCGCGCTGAAAGTCGGTGCGGCTTTTGACGTGGACGTACAGGTCGGTCCGCTCATGCATCAGGCTGCCTTCAATGCCACTGCCGAGCGCGTATCCGACGCCGTATCCAAAGGCGCGCGCGTAACGGCGGGTGGTTACGCTCATGCGCGGGGCGGCTGGTTTTATGAACCCACGGTCATTGCGGACGCGGCGCCGGGCATGCGCATTTACGACGAAGAAAACTTCGCGCCCATATCGGCGGTCTGCTCCTTCGACACGCTTGATGAAGTAGTCGCGAAAGCCAACGATACCGAGCATGGCCTTGCCGCCTACATCTGCGCGACGCGTATGGACACCATCTTTCAACTGGTGCGCCGGCTTGACTTTGCAATGGTCTCGGTGAACGGCGTGAAATTCACCGGCGCGCCCGTTCCCTTCGGCGGGATGAAGGCGTCAGGGCTCGGCCGTGAAGGTGGCGCGGAAGGTTTCGAGCCTTTTGTGGAAACCAAATATTTTTGCCTGGGCAATCTCGGGCTGCCGGTTACAGCCGCGGCAACGGCTTGATTGAATCAACAGAAAAGGAGCATTCCCATGCAGCAACTAGAACAACTTTTCACCGAAGACCGCGCGCACTTCATGCACCCTTCGACCCACGCGCACGATCATGCAAGCGGTGCGCTTCCAGGGAAGATCATCAAGGGTGCTAACGGTATTCGCATCGAGGACCACGAGGGCAAAAGCTACATCGACGCCTTCGCCGGTCTCTACTGCGTGAACATTGGCTACGGGCGCACGGAGGTGGCGGACGCCATCTACGAACAGGCGAAAAAGCTCGCCTATTACCATACCTACGTAGGTCATTCGACCGACACGATCATCGAGTTGTCGTCGCGGATTATCGACTGGTCGCCGGCGGGCATGAAGAAGGTCTACTACGGCATGTCCGGTTCGGACGCGAACGAAACGCAGATCAAGATTGTCTGGTATTACAACAACGTACTCGGGCGTCCGAACAAGAAGAAGATCATCTCGCGCGAGCGTGGCTATCATGGTTCGGGCATCGTCACGGGCAGCCTTACCGGCTTGCCGAGCTTCCACCAGCATTTCGACCTCCCCATCGACCGCGTGAAACATACCGTGTGTCCGCATTGGTATCGTCAAGCGCCTGCGGGCATGAGCGAAACGCAGTTCGTTGCGTATTGCGTCGATGAACTCGAAAAGCTGATCGCGCTTGAAGGCGCGGACACCATTGCGGCGTTTATCGGTGAGCCGGTCATGGGAACAGGCGGGATCATTGCACCGCCAGAAGGGTATTGGGCCGCGATCCAGCAGGTGCTGAAGAAGCATGACATCCTGCTGATCTCCGACGAAGTGGTATGCGGCTTCGGCCGGCTGGGCTCGAAGATGGGCGCGCAGCACTACGGCATGGAGCCGGATCTGATTACCATCGCCAAGGGTTTGACGAGCGCGTATGCACCGCTCTCGGGTGTGATCGTGGGCGAGCGCGTATGGGATGTGATCGACAAGGGCTCACAGGAACATGGTCCGATGGGACACGGTTGGACTTATTCGGGCCACCCCATCTGCGCGGCGGCGGCAATTGCGAACCTGAACATCCTGGAGCGCGAAAACCTGACGAAGAATGCGGCGGACGTCGGCGCGTATCTCGGTGCTCAGTTGCATGCGGCGTTCGACCAGCATCCGCTGGTTGGCGAGGTGCGCAATACCGGCATGCTGGCGGCGCTGGAATTCATGGCGGACAAGGAAGGCCGCAAGCCTTTCGATGCAGCGCTGAAAATCGGCCCGAAAGTATCCGCAGCCGCATTGAAGCGTGGCGTGATTGCACGCGCGATGCCGCACGGCGACATTCTCGGCTTTGCGCCGCCGCTGGTCACCACGCGGGCGGATGTCGATGAAATCGTGGGGATCGTAAGACAGGCGGTAGACGAAGTCGCGACGCAGGCCATCGCCTGATCAAACTTGCCGGGTTCGCCCGGCTTTTTTATTACCTGTGCTCAGGACTCCGGATTGGCAATATCGCTCCTCACAATAAGTTCGCCATGACGAACCGCTGCCTCCCGCGCTTCCTGCCGGGAAGGATAAGGCCCAAGAACAGGCGCGCCCTGAAACGGAAACAGCATGCGGCCGTCGGTCTTCCGGATGACCTTCAGCGTGCCGACGAACAAGCCCCCCGCATTGATCTGATACGACGCATAGATGGCAAAATCCTCGGCGCTCATGGCAGCGCCCGGAGGTCTGCTCCTGAGCTGGTTCACTGATAAAACGAGTTTCGGTTTCTTCATCGTGGTAGCTTCGTTTCCAGCAGTTTTTGTCTGACATTACAATGTGGGATCCAGTCGCGCGGCAGTTTTGCTATAGCAATCGTCAGGCCGCTCCCGGCACAATTCATGGACTCGCTGGCGTTGCTGATTTAGTCCCTGCATTACGGCGAGTCGGGCATTTTTACAGCCGCGCGACAATAGGAACGCTGAGATTGGCGCAGGTAGAATGAGGCGCGATAACGGTCCTCCAGACCTTTCGAATTCAGTAACTTGCTCCGTGATCAACACTGCTCCGTTACTAAACACGCCGCCTCATGAACGACAGACAATCCACCGACAGCCCCCTTCACACCTTCCTCGCCGGAGGCGGCGAAGTTGCAAGAATCATTGCATCGAAGGATTGGACGTATTCCCCGCTGGGCCCTATCTCCGGTTGGTCGAAGACGCTCACGAGCACCGTCTCGCTGATTCTGCAATCGCCTGTGCCTATCGTGACCTTGTGGGGCGAAGAAGGCGTCATGCTCTATAACGACGCGTATTCCGTGTTCGCCGGCGGCCGTCATCCGCAACTGCTTGGGTCGAACGTGCGTGAAGGCTGGTCGGAGATCGCTGATTTCAACGACAACGTCATGAAAGTCGGACTGTCCGGCCGGACGCTGCGCTACGAGGACCAGGAACTTACGCTGCACCGGCATGGCCGTGGCGAACAGGTGTGGATGAACCTGGACTACTCGCCCATACTTGGCGAAGACGGTGTTCCGGCCGGCGTGATCGCGATCGTGGTGGAGACAACCGCGAAGGTGCGCGCGGAGCGCTGGCTTAGCGGCGAGCGTGAACGCCTGCGCCGGATGTTCGAGCAGGCACCCGGTTTCATGGCCATGTTGACGGGGCCGGCTCACGTTTTCGAGCTGACGAACGCCGCCTTCACGCAACTGGTGGGCGATCGGACTATTCTCGGGAAAACCGTCCAGGAAGGATTGCCGGAACTCGAGAAGCAGGGTTTCGTCGAGATACTGGATCGGGTCTATGCCTCCGGCAGTCCGATCTCGGGTACGGCGCAAGCCATCATGCTGAACCGGCTGCCCCAGGCACCTGCTGAACAGCGTTACGTCGACTTTGTTTATCAGCCGGTACGCAACGAAGCGGGCGAGGTGATCGGTATCTTCATTCAGGGAACCGATGTCACGGACCGGCTGATCGCGGAACGCGCGGTCCATGAAAGCGAAGAGAAATTCCGCACCTTTGCACAAGCAATGCCCAACCAGGTCTGGGCGGCTCGCAGCAATGGCGAATTCGAGTGGTTCAACGACCGCGTCTACGAATACAGCGGCGTGGCGCGCAACAGCCTGGACGGGGAGGCGTGGACGGCGATCATCCATCCCGACGACCTGCGGGCCGCCGCGGGCCAGTGGCGCGAGGCGGTGGCGTCGGGCACGACCTACGAGTGCGAGTTCCGCATCCGTCAGGCTGACGGCGTGTACCGGTGGCATCTCGCCCGAGCGCTGCCCATTCACGACAACGCCGGCTATATTGCGCGCTGGGTCGGGACAAACACGGATATCGAAGACCAGAAATCCGCGGCCCGCGCGCTCGAACGCCTGAACAAGGCGCTCGAGCAGCAAGTGGCGGAAAGCATTGCAGATCGCGACCGCATGTGGCGGCTCTCGACCGACATCATGCTCGTCGCGGATTTCGAGGCGAACATTGTCTCCGTGAATCCCGCATGGACGCAGCTTCTCGGCTGGGACGAAAAGGCCATGCTTGGCCGTTCGTTTCTCGACTTCGTGCATCCCGAGGACCGGGCCGGCACGCTCAGGGAAGTGGCCGAGTTGAGCGAGGGAGTGCGCACATTCAAGTTCGTCAACCGATACCAGCGGCACGATGGCTCGTACGTCACGCTTTCGTGGACGGCCGTGCCGGACGAGCGTTTCATTCATGCGGTCGGCCGCGATATCACCGCGGATCGCGAGGCGGCAGAAGCGCTGCGACGCACCGAACTCGCGCTCCAGCAATCGCAGAAAATGGAGACCATCGGCAAGCTGACGGGTGGCGTGGCGCACGACTTCAACAACTTGCTGCAGGTCATTTCCGGCAATCTCCAGTTGCTTGCAGCGGATGTCGCGGGCAGCGAAAGGGCCGAACGGCGCTTGTCCAACGCGATCGCGGGCGTGAATCGCGGAGCGAAGCTTGCAAGCCATCTGCTGGCGTTCGGACGGCGCCAGGCGCTTGAACCCAGGACGATCAAGATCGGGCGGCTGATCGCGGGAATGGAGGACATGCTGCGGCGCAGCCTTGGCGAAGCGATCGAAATAGAAACGGTGGTTTCGGCAGGGCTATGGAATACGTTCGTCGATCCTGCGCAAGTCGAAAACGCGCTTCTCAATCTTGCGATCAACGCGCGCGACGCCATGGACAATTCGGGCAAGCTGACGCTTGAAGTCGGCAACGCGCTGCTCGACGACGCCTACGCCCGGGATCACGCCGAAGTGACGCCGGGCCAGTATGTGATGCTCGCCGTCACCGATACCGGTTGTGGCATGACGCCCGAAGTCCTGTCGCAAGCCTACGAACCTTTCTTCTCGACGAAACCTGAAGGCAAGGGATCGGGACTCGGACTTTCGATGGTCTATGGCTTCGTCAAGCAGTCCGGCGGCCATGTGAAGATCTACAGCGAACCCGGCCATGGCACGACAGTGAAGCTCTATTTGCCGCGCACGCACGACAAGGTGGACGTAGGCATCACCGCGGAGATGGCGCCGGTGCTTGGAGGCGAAGAGACCATCCTCGTCGCCGAGGACGACGAACAGGTCCGCGCGACGGTCGTGGAGATGCTTTCGGAGCTTGGGTATCGCGTGCTCAAGGCCAACGACGCCAGCAGCGCCCTCGCCATCATCGATAGCGGCATGCCTATCGACCTGTTGTTCACCGACGTAGTCATGCCCGGCCCGCTGCGCAGTCCGGAACTCGCACGCAAAGCGCGTGAGCGCGTGCCCGGTATCGCCGTGCTGTTTACCTCCGGCTACACGGAGAATGCCATCGTGCATGGCGGCCGGCTGGATGCGGGTGTCGAATTGCTGAGCAAGCCTTATACGCGCGAGGCACTGGCGAGAAAGCTCCGGCATGTGTTGTCGAATCAACGGCAGCGTGTATCCAGCGCTGCGGCGCATGCGCCGGGATTGCCCCGGGCGCTGTCGACGACGGGTCTGACGGCTGACGCAAGTTCGCAGCCCGTGCGCGTGCGCCATATCCTGTTCGTTGAAGACGACGAACTCGTTCGCTCGATCACCGGCGAACTGTTCGAGGCGCTCGGACACGTCGTTCACCAAGCGGGTGACGGGACGGCCGCTCTCGCGTTGCTGCAGAAGGAACATGTCGACTTGCTGATCACGGATGTAGGACTTCCGGGTATGTCCGGCGAGGAACTTGCGTTGCGCGTGCGTGCGATGCGAAGTGAACTGGATGTGATTTTCGCGACCGGCGACCATAATCATGTGTCCAGCGTGCCAGGCGCCATGTTCCTGACCAAGCCCTACGATACGGTCAGCATTGAAGCAATCTTGCGGCGGCTCAGGAAGTCTGATTAGAGGGATCGATTCCGGGAACTCGCCGCTGAACTATGAGGCTGACCTCGGCCATTGCCGCAGCGCTTTCGGCGGTCTTTCATGTTCAGTACACCCTCCTTAGAGAAGGTTTGCCATTTGTGAGCCTATCCTGCCAAAGCCGCCAGATTTTGGCGGATAAAGCTGATACTTAGGCGCGTCGACGCTATCGTTCTCCACGTAGCCTCTCGGAACATCGTCCGGGAAGGTGCCATGAATGCAAGCATGAATATAAGCCCGATGTGCCGCCGCTGCGGCGAGCCGGTCGATCCGGATGCCGGAATCTGCCCGTCTTGCGGGTCGATTTCCTCGCCCACGGCAATTCGAAAGTCTGCGTATTCGACCATGTCCGGCACCACCAAGGGGCTGATCGCAATAGCGTTTGTTTGCGTGCTGGGGCTGGCAGGTTACACGTTGACGCCGGGCTCAATGCACAGCGCTCCCGCCGATACGAATGCCAGCGACGTTGCCCGCGCAGTGGAGGCCGAGCGCAGCCGGCCTCGCGAAGTGGTATCGGACAGCCGTAGCGATGCAAGCACGTCCGCTGCGCTCGACGCGGTACGCGAAAGCATCCAGCGTCACGACATGCAGTCCGCGAAAGTGCTGCTTGCGGCCATCCTTGCATTGCATCGGGACAATCCTGATGCACTCGCATTGCGCGACGAAGTGAAGGCGAACGAGCGTCAAGACAAGGTGGTCACGCCTGCTTCGACGGATACGCCGGATACGCCGGTTACGCCCACGCGTGCGGCTGACACGCGGCGAACATCGGCCGTCATGGTTGCAACCCCGCGCAAGCAGACAGGCAAGCAGGGCGCGCATGGACATGCGGGGCGAACTTCGGCAAAGGCGGCGGTTGTCGCGAACACGAAGGTATCGAAGGGGAAAGTGACGGCGTCAAAGGCCGGCGCGCGAAAATCAGCGGCGAGCAAAAGAGCGCATGTTGCGACGCGTGAGCCGCGTGTCAAACAAAGACCCAAGACAAGCGTTGTCGCTCAGGCGTCGAAAGAGGGCACTCCGCGCGCGGTGCAGACGGCGAGTGGAGCGCCACCTGTTTCAAACATCCATCAAGAGTCATCGCCGGGTCAGGGCGCAACGCCGAACAGCGCTTCCAAATCCGAGCGATGGCGTGATCGCGGCGGCGTGCGTTGAATGACCGAACCCTAAGCTGCCTCGGACGACGTACCTGCCACGGCCTCACCGTTTTTTTCGGCGGTCATTTTCAGGTAGACCGCCGCGAGACGTCTGAGCTCGTCTTCCGATGCATCCTCGATCCCGATCAGATGATTGTCGGCCGGCCGATGAGAAGCCAGCAACTCATTGAGCTTGAGATGCAGCGCCACGCTGTCCTTGTTTTGACTTTGCTGAATCAGGAACACCATGACGAACGTCACGATGGTCGTTCCCGTATTGATGACTAGTTGCCAGTCCTCCGAATAGTGAAAGACGGGACCGGTCACGGCCCACACAACAATGCTGATGACAGCCAGGCCAAAGGCTACGGGCGAACCCGCCCATCGGGTGACCGCGCTTGCAAAGATATCGAAAGTACGGGTGATGGGGTTGCTTGCCGCATAGGCAGGACTCGATGTGTCAGGCACCGTGTCGAGTGTATCCGTCGACGAGGATAACGTTTCCTTACGCATCGCTTTCTCCTTTGATTCGATGTTTCCCGGAAGCAGAAGAGCAATAAGCGTTCCGAGGTCGACGATTTCTGGACAATGGTAAGGGCAGCGTAAGCGCTATCGGATTACGTACTTTCTGCCGTTCGCTTTGGTCAGTGGTAGTCGTCTTCACGTTGATGACGCACCGCCAGGATTGTCACGGTATCGGCGTCGTCGATTTCGAAAAGCGCCACATATCCTGAACTGCCAAAAGGAATGATCAGCTCACGCAAGAATGGGAGATGCGATTGCGCCTTGCGGCAGGTGAAGGGAGAGGTGCGCAGGGTTGCGATACCAGCGCGCACTGCGCGAAGTGCGCGCTCGGCTAATGCAAGGTCCTGGGGATCGCGAGTGAGGAGAAAATCGTAAAGTCGGTCAAGATCGTCTGCGGCGCTACCGGTAAAGCGTATTTCGAACGTCATCGGCGCGTCTTGCCTCGCGCCTTTGCGGCGTCGAGCCGCTTGCTTAACCGGGCCAGCACTTCTTCAGCCGGAACATAGTCGCCGCTTTGTTTTGCCTCGGCACGCGAAACGAGTCCGCGCGCCACGAATTCACTGTGATTCTGGCGGCGCACGATATTTTCACGGATCGCCTGTTCCACGAAGCCGGACAGGCTTTCGCCTTCCTGCAAGACGCTTTCCGCTGCTTCACGTAATTCGGGTTCAACTCGCACCGACGGAAAAGTCGCTGTTTTCATGATCTGCTCCATGCATCGCAATTGCAATGCATTGTGCCGGGATTTTGAACATACGGCAAGAGCATGCGCCGAACTCTCTTCCCAGACCGATGCCCATCCGGTTGCACTGGAAAGCACGATTGCTTTCCGCGAACGAATTCAGTGAGAATCGTGCGTAGCTGCCATCAGGCGGTCACAAACGAAAGTCCCGGCGAACACAGTAAAGCAGAAGCATCCCTGATGGGTTCTCATGAAAAAATATCGCCCGCGTCTTCCGCAAGACCATTCTCATGTGGCATGGCGTGAGCTTTCGCTGACGTCGTTACCCATTGCGCTCGTGTTTGTCGCGTTGGTCGGCTTGGTCGTCTGGCTGGCCGATCCCGCGCCGCCGAAGATCATCACCATCAGCGCCGGGCCGCAGGATAGTTCGCTGCTCAACACCGCCAACGCTTATAAAAAGATCCTGGCGCGCAACGGCATCACGCTCAAGGTGCTGGAATCCGATGGGTCCGTGCAGAACCTGCAGCGCTTGATGGATCCCAAGCAGCATGTCGATATCGCGCTGGTTCAGGGCGGTGTGTCGAACGAAGCGGCAAGGGCTTCGCTGATGTCGCTCGGGAGCATCTTTTATATTCCCATCGTGGTGTTTTATCGCGGCCAGGGATTGACGCAGCTTTCGCAACTCGAGGGCAAGCGCATTGCGATAGGACGCGAAGGCAGCGGAACGCGCAGGTTGTCACTCAACCTGCTGGAGGCGAACGGCATTTCCACGGGCGGCGACACGCAACTCATGCCCTTCGACGGCATGCAGGCGGCGGAGCAACTGGTGGCGGGCAATATCGATGCCGCCATGCTCAGCGGCGACTCGACCACGCGTTCGCTGATGCTGCGGCTTCTCGGCATACCGGGAATCTCCGTCATGGATTTCGCGGAAGCGAGCGCCTATACGCGCCTGTTTCCCTACCTTGATGAAATCGACTTGCCACCCGGCGTTCTCGATCTTCGAAGAAAGGTGCCGCGCGAAACCTTGCACATGATTGGTCCGACAGTTGAAATAGTGGCGCGGCCGAATTTGCATCCGGCCATATCGGACCTGCTGATCGAGGCGGCGCAGGAGATGCATGGCGCGGCCGGTCTGTTGCAGCGCGCGGGGGATTTTCCGAACACCACGGCCCGCGAATACCGGATCAGTGAAGACGCCACGCGCTACTACAAGTCAGGGAAGAGCTTTCTTTATCGCGTGTTGCCGTTCTGGGTCGCGAGCATCACGGACCGGATTCTCGTGCTGTTGCTGCCCGTGGCCGTGCTGCTGTTTCCGGCGTTGCGATTAATCCCGGCGCTTTACGGCTGGCGCGTGCGCTCGCGGATCTATCGATATTACGGCGCGTTGATTGCGATCGAACGGGGCGCGCTGGCTGCATCGACCGAGGAGCAGCGCCATACGCTGCTGGCGGAACTCGATGAGATCGAAGCGTCGCTCAACACGCTGCGAATGCCGCTCGCTTATGCCGATGCGTTCTATGTGCTGCGAGAGCACGTCGGTTTTGTGCGGATGCATTTGGGCGGCACGGCGCACGAACCGGCGCATTAGTGCGCTGGGCGAGCCGAGCTTGAACCGTTCGCTGATGGCCTAGTGCCTTTGCGGCTTCTTGGCTCTGTAAGGCTTCGTCGCGACGCGCTATCGTGGCTCCTTCTTCAGGAAGGAATCACATGAACCCAAGCACTGTCTTCAGGCACCTCGAAGATCCCGCCGAGATTGCGACGGCCTTCGGCGTGATGCGCGAATTGCGTCCGCATCTCACCACAGCCGACACTTTCGCCCGGCAGGTTCATCGTCAGTTTGCGCAAGGGTATCGGCTCCTGGCGGCTTGCGAAGGAAATGTCCCCGGTGATGCGCCAATCGGGTTGGGCGGTTATCGCTTCCTGGAAAACCTGATCTATGGCCGCTTTGTGTACGTCGATGACCTCGTTGTGACCGCGCGTCTGCAGCGCTCGGGCGTTGGCGGCGAACTGCTCGCGCAGGTTCGCCGGATCGCCCAGGAAGCGGGTTGCGATCATTTCGTGCTCGACACCGGCCTGCACATGGCGCTCGCGCAGCGCTTTTATTATCGACAAGGCTTGTTGGCGAAAGGCATGCATTTCGTCGAGTCGTTGTCGCCGGCATTGTCATCATCGAACGCAAGGAAAACCTGATGCGCGCTCTCTTGTTGAACAGCAGCCCACATGGCGAAGCGAGCCAGGCGTACCGGTTGGCGCGGAACATGACCGGGGCGCTCGATGCAGAAGTCATCGAGCGGGATCTGGCCGCCGATCCGCTGCCGCCGATCAGCCGCGACTATGCGGCGGCGGTGACCTCGGGAAACCCGCAAGCCGATGCCTTTGGCTGGTCAGAACGGTTGATTCGGGAAGTCGAGGACACGGATCTGCTGATCATCGCCACGCCGATGCACAACTTCACGGTCCCTGCCGCGCTGAAACTCTGGATAGATCACGTCCTGCGGATCGATCGAACCTTCAGGTCCACGCCGGGCGGCAAGGTCGGCATGATGCAGGACCGGCCAACCTTCGTGCTGGTTGGATCGGGTGGTTTTCACAGCGGCGAGCGCGCGCGGCAGCCCGATTTCCTGACGCCGTATCTTCGCTACGCACTCGAATCCATAGGCATACTGAACGTGCATTTCGTGCTGATGCAAGGGCTGGTCGGCGGCGATGCCGCAGTGTCCGCTGCGTTGCTGGAGGCACGCAACGCGCTGTCGATGCATGCTCCTTTCACCACGGTTTCCGCGTAGTCCTATGGGTCGCCCTATGCATCGGCCGCACGCCTGAGTTCGAGCGCGCGGCGCATTGCCTGATCTTCGCTGGCTACGTTTGCAAAGCCCAGCACCAGGCCGCTTTGCGGCGGCGCGTTCATATACCAGCGCGATAACGCCTGCTCGCCAAAGCCGCTCGCGCGGGCGTGGTCCGCAACGGCAGTGTCATCCGTGCCATCGACAAATCGCGCCGCCATCTGCAAGCCGCCGGGCGGAAGGTCGATCGCGAGGCGCTCGCCAAATACCTCGGCGAGCGCACGCGCGGTCACGTCGCGCCGTTGTGCATAAAGCAAACGCATCTTCTTGAGATGCCGCGCGAAGTGGCCTTCCGCCATGAAGTCCGTCACGCTTGCCTGCAGCAAATAGGGCGACCCCGCGTTCATGCTGGCGCAGACCTCGTGAAAGCGCTGCGTTGCGTTGACCGGCGCGACCACGTAAGCAAGCCGCAATCCCGGAAACATCACCTTGCTGAATGTGCCGCTGTAGATCACGCGGTCGTGCCGGTCCAGGCTTTTGAGCGCGGGAAGAGGACGCCCTGCATAGCGGAACTCGCTGTCGTAGTCGTCTTCAATAACCCAACTGCCGTTCGCCGCCGACCAGTCGAGCAGGGCCATCCGGCGTTCAAGCGACAAGGTCACGCCCATCGGACTCTGATGCGATGGCGTAACGACCGCGAAGCGTGCGTCCGGCTTCAGCGCGAGTCCGTGTTCGACGCAGATGCCATGTTTATCGATGGGAACGGGCACCAGCCGCGCGTTCACTTCGAGCAGGAAACGCCGGGCGAGGATGTAGCCGGGGTCCTCGAACCAGAAGGCATCGTCGGGCGTGGCGAGGCTGCGCAGCACGAGCTCGAGCGTCGCGCGATAACCTGTCGTGACAAATACCTGCTCGGGCACGCACTCCACGCCGCGGGACAAGCCAAGGTAGGTCGCGATCCGCTCGCGCAATGGCCAGTAGCCAGCGGGATCCGGATAGGCGAATGCGCTGGCGTCGCCGCTGCGCAACCGGTGCGCGACCAGCCGGTTCCAGACCTTGCGCGGGAATGCATCGATTGCGGGCAGGCCCAATTGAAACGGCTTCGGCGTGCCGCCGCCGTGCTGCGGCGAAGTGGGCGCGCCCGGTGCGCCCGGTGTTCCCGGCCGGGCTTGTCCCGCCCGCGTGACTCCGCTTACCGAGACCGGAAGCGCGGGCGACACGATTGTTCCCGCCGCGCCACGAACCTGCAGATACCCTTCGTCGGTGAGGATGCGATAAGCCATCTCAACCGTTCCACGCGCCACGCTCAGTTCCATGGCAAGGCCGCGCACCGCCGGCACGCGATCGCCTGAGCGCAAATGCCCTTGCGCAATCGCCGTCTTGAAGCGCTGGCATATCTGCAGATAAACCGGCACGGAAAGCGCACGGTCGATACCCAGATCGATTTTCGGCAAGGCAGGCTTCATGGACCAGTCATTGTGATGATTCTTGGCTCTTCTGGGCAGGCCATGATTTTCGCATACTGCTTGCGTGGCTCGAAACCCGACGCCAACTCACCACCGACCCTGTAAGGAGCTTTTCATGAAAAAACGCCTTGATTTTCTCAAAGCCAATCCCGCTGTCGTGAAGGCCATGATGGGCGTTGAGGAGCAGATCAGCAAAAGCCCGCTCGATCAGATCCTCAAGGAACTCGTCAGGCTGCGCGCTTCGCAGATCAACGGCTGCGCGTTTTGCCTCGACATGCACGTGGCCGACGCACGCAAGGCCGGCGACACGGAACGGCGTCTCGCGACAGTGTCCGCATGGCGCGAAACGCCTTTTTTCAGCGAGCGCGAACGCGCTGCGCTGGAATGGACCGAAGCGCTGACGCTGGTCTCGCAAGGGCACGTGCCGGATTCGGTCTGGGAAGCTGTCCGCCCACATTTCGACGACAAGGAATTGACCGATCTGACACTGCTGGTGACGTCGATCAATAGCTGGAACCGTTTTGCAATCGCGTTTCGCAAGATGCCGGAATAAGCCCGGACGTCCTCCAAAGTCCCTTGTTTTAAGGACTCAAGCCTCGGCGCGCGCGTCCAGCAGCAATGAAACCCGCGTGCGGGCGAAGGCGGGATCGATGGGTTCGTCGTCAAAAAGCAGGCGATACATGATCGGCGCAACCACGCAGTCCATCACATCGTGCAGATCCGGCGGCGATTCACCGCGCTCCGCGGCGCGTTCCAGGATCATGCGCACCTGCGAACGCGTAATCGCCGCGCACTGGCAGGCGGGTCCGCTGCCGTCGGCATTCATGCCCGCGAGCACGTCGCGTGTCAGCGCGCGGCCGGGCGCCGACGACATTTCATCCTGGTAACCCTGCGCCCAGGTCGCCAGATCGCCTTGCAGCGATCCGGTGTCGGCGGGGCCGTTATCCGGATAAAACCGCTGCACGGCGACATCGGCGAGAAGGGTCTGCAGATCGCCCCAACGCCGGTAAATCGTCGATGGCGTCACGCCTGCCCGCGCCGCGACCTGCGGCACGGTGATCGCGTCGCGCGGCATTTCGGCCAGCAAGCCATTGACCGCCTGATGGACCGACTCCTGAACCCGCGCGCTTCTGCCGCCGGGCCGCAAACCTTCTCGTGCTGCCATACGTTTCACTCCTGCCCGTTTTCCCTGCCGTACTGCGCCATACCGAATCCAAACCACTAAAGCTAAAAAGTTGCGTTAACGCTAAATAACGCGCACAATCCGCTAAAGCAATTATTTTGCGTTTAATCGCCGGAGTGTGCAATGGCTATCGATACCAATACCAGTCCGTCCCGCCCGTGTTCTTCGCAGGCGCTCTGGCTTTATGCGCTCGCCGCGTCGACGTTCTTCGCGGCGTCCAGCGCGCCTACGCCGCTTTATCGCGTGTATCAGGATGCGTGGGGATTTTCGTCGGCCATGGTGACGCTCGTGTTCGCGAGCTACGCGTTCAGTTTGCTGGTGGCGCTGCTGACGACCGGCTCGCTTTCCGATCACATTGGGCGGCGTCCGGCGATTGTGGGCGCAATCGTGCTGGAGGTCGTCGCAATGCTCGTTTTCGCCGATGCAAACAGCGTCGGCGTCCTGATCGCGGCGCGCGTGCTGCAGGGTTTTGCGACCGGCGCGGCGACCAGTGCATTGGGCGCCGCGATCCTCGATACAAGCCGCACACGGGGTTCCCTGGTCAATACGCTTTCGCCGCTATTCGGCATGGGCGTGGGCGCGCTTGGATCGAGCATGCTGGTGGAATATGCGCCCGCGCCCATGCGTCTCGTGTATCTCGTGCTGATTGCCTTGTTCGTGCTGCAGGCCGTCTGGGTCATGGCGCTGCCCGAAACCGTGAGCCGGCTTCCCGGTACGCTCGCCTCGCTGGTTCCGCGCGTACGCGTTCCCGTGGCGGCGCGCGGCGCGTTGTTGCGCATCGCGCCGGTCAACGTCGCGGTGTGGGCGTTGGGCGGTTTCTATCTGTCGCTCGGGCCTTCGCTTGCGCGCGCCGTCACTGGCACCAACAACGCCACCATGGGCGGCTGGGTCGTTTTCGCGCTTACGACCGGCGGTCTCGTCGCCGTTCTGCTGTTGCGTGCGTTGAGCACACTGCGCCTGCTTCTGACCGGCGCAAGCGTACTCGCGGCCGGCTTGCTGATTACGCTTGCCGGCGTGCATGCGGGCAGCGCGGAAATTTTTTTCGCCGGGACGGTTATCGCGGGGATGGGTTTTGGCTCGGCGTTCCAGGGCGCACTGCGCTCGGTCCTGCCGCTCGCACAAGCGCATGAACGGGCAGGGCTGATGGCGGCGCTGTACGTGCTGAGCTATCTCGCATTCAGCATCCCGGCGATCCTCGCGGGAACGATGGCGCATGCGGTCGGCCTGCGGTTGACCACTGACGTGTACGGCATTTCGCTCGTCGTGCTGGCCGCGATGACCGTGGTCGCGAGCGGCCTGGGCCGGAACGCTGCGATGGCGCGCCAGGGGAGTTAGCAAAGCTGCGCCGCAGGGTCACTTTTGCGTCACGCCCGCAGGGCTGAAACAGTAGGCAACCGCGCCGATCATGAGCGGCGCTGCGGTCACGAGGAACAAGCGCGAATAAAGCTCCGCATTCGGGACACCCGCATAACGGGCATGCTCTGCGATCAAGCCGAAGACGCTGCTTGCGAGCGCGATACCAAGAAACACGAGGCTATTGAGCAGCCCGAGTCCAAGTCCGAGCTTCGCAGGCGCGATGATGGCGCGCGCCTGTGACATCACGAGCGGGTGAATCGCGCCGACCGACAGCAGCAGGCAAATCGCGCCGATGCTCACAACCGGGCTCCCCGCCGGGCTCAGCGCGAGCACGAATGCGGCGAGGATGCCGGTGGCGAGCCAGCCGAGCGCCAGGGCTTTCGGCGCCCAGCGCCGCACGAGCAACGGAATGACGAATGACGCTGCGATCCCCGCGATGCTCGTGACGGTCATTGCATTGCCGCGCGCGATGACATCGAAGCCGAATACATCGGCGAGATAAGGGCCGCCCCACGACGTGCGAAACGTTCCGCCCACCGACATGGCGAGGCAGACGGGCATCAAGGTCCACATGCCACGCCGCCCCGGCGACGCTTCCACTGCCGCGTGATGCGCCTTGTGGGAAGGGTTATCGTTGCGACGGCGCACGAAAAACACAATGCCGAGCGTCGCGATCAGCATGAACGCGCCCGATAGCCCAAGCACCGGCCGCCAGCCGAAAAGGGATGTCGCCCGGCTAAGCGGGAACGCCGCCAGCAAGCCGCCGATCATGCCAATAGCGCTCGCCGTAGTGATGGACCGGACACTGCGCGGGCTGCCGCCATCGCTCTCGCGCAGCACATGGTTGAGCAGGCCCATGAACACCGGCGCGCATCCCAGTCCGATTCCCGCCTGCGCGATGATTGCCAATGCGGGGACTGTCGTCATCGATAACAGTCCCGCGCTCACCGTGCCAATGCTCATGAGCACGGCTGTGGGATAACGCACGCCGAAGCGGTCAAAGAGCACGCCGACCGGGATTTGCGCAGCGGCGAAGACGAGAAAGAATGCGCCCGAAAACCAGCCGAACATCTGCGGCGTGAAATGGAAATCGCCAATGAGCTGGGTCGATATCACTGCCACGTAGCTGCGAAAGAACTGGCTTAGCACATAGCTGAAAGTGAGCGCCCACAAGCCGAAGTCCGCGCTGCGCGGGCGAGCCGATGCGGGCGATGTCTCCAGGATATCGGTCACTGAAAAAACGTCAGACGCCGATGCGCATTGCATCGTCTCCACGCGCTTTCGCAATCTCGCGTGGCGTGAGTCCAAGCAGCCGGTTCATCCAGTGCGCCATGTGGCTTTGATGCGAGAAACCTGTTTCGAGCGCGACTTGGCTCGTGCTGAGCTTGCCCTGCAGGAGCAGCGCCTTCGCACGTTCCACGCGCCGCTGCACCACGTATCGATGCACCGGCATGCCGAGCGTTTCGCGAAACAGCACCTTGAAGTGCGGCACGCTGAGTTGTGCGAGCGCCGCGAGTTCATCGAGCGTCAGGCGCTGATCCAGATTGCCCTCGATGAACTCGACAAGCCTCGCTGTCGTTCTCGGTGCCAGTTTGCGGCGACGGCTTTCCAGCGCGGCGCTGGTCGCGCCGCCATCGATAAGCCGCACGACCATCGCGGTGCAAAGGCTTTCGGCGTACAACGGGTCCGAGATATCGTCGGATTCGAGTTCCGCGCGCAACGCCCAGGCGAGATGCTGGAAGCGGGGATCGCGCATCTGAAGCTGTGGACGGATCCGTGCATGACCCGGCCGAACGTCGAGTTGCTCGAGCGTCTTGCTCGCGAACGGTTCGCTTATCCAGATGCTCAGGATCGTGCAGTCGGATTCATCGGTCCACTGGCCTTCGAGCCCTGCCGGTATGACATCGGCGTCGCCATGCGCCTGGATGCGCGAGAGCCGGTACTCGCTCGTCACGCAGCGCGCCATGACTGGCGGCCCGACGTGCACGCCGACCACGTGATGCGGCATTGCGGGAATCCGGTGCACGCCCGCGGATACGTCAAGCAGCGCTACTCCGAAGCCATTCCAGCCACGGCCCTTGCTCGAGCGCAGGTTGACGCGTGATCCGGAGGCGGGCGGCGGTAAAGGCGTAACGGCGTTCATGGCGGTTCCTCGCAAAGTCGGCAGCAGCGTGCATTGTGCGGGGTTTTTCGCGGGCTTGCTTGATGGATCGGAACCGTGACGCAAGGCACAAAACCATCATCCGGATCTGCGCATTGTTATCCACGCCTGCGCGCCGTGAGCCGCGTTCTTTCCTACGATGTCGACATCCAATCGATACAAAGGAGCGGAACATGATCGTGATATTCGGCGCTTCAGGAAAAGTGGGAAGGGCAACGGCGGCTGCCTTGCGCAGCAGCGGCCACGCTGTCCGTGCGGTGGTCAGGAACGCGCAACAGGGTTCCGGTTTGATGCAACTGGGATGCGAAATGGCCATCGCCGATTTGCTGGACGAAGCTTCGGTGGCGAGCGCCATGCGCGGTGCCGACGCGGTTCAAATCCTCTGCCCGGTGCCCATAGCCGACGCACATCCGGCGAACACGATGCATCGCATGATCGACGTGACTGTCGCGGCCTTGCGCGCCAATCTGCCTGCGCGGGTCCTCACGTTGTCCGACTATGGCGCGGAGCTGGAAAGCGGCACCGGCATCACCATGCTTTTTCATGCGCTCGAAATGCAACTGAAGCCGGCGGTGCAAAACCTGACGCTGTTGCGTGCCGCCGAGCATATGCAGAACTGGGCGCGGGTGTTACCGGCGGCGTTATCGACCGGGATTTTGCCTAGCCTGCATCATCCGCTGAGCAAACGCTTTCCTACCGTCGCCGCGCAAGATGTCGGCCGGGTTGCAGCCGAACTGCTGCTCGACAGCGGTCACGCCAATGCGCTGCGCACGGTCAGCGTGGAAGGTCCACAACGCGTGAGCGCGCTCGATGTCGCCCGCACCTTGAGCGAACTCAGCGGCCGCGAGATCGCGGCGCATGCGCTGCCGCGTGATGCATGGGCGCCCACGCTGTTGCGCGCGGGCCTGAGCGCGGAGCATGCGAAGCTCATCACGGATCTTTACGACACGCACAATGCAGGTCTCATCGACGCTCAGGCGTTTGGCGAACGGCGCTTCGGCACGACGCAGTTGTCCGAGGTGCTGGCGTCGATGCTGCCATCGAATGCAACGGCGGAGCGTTGAATGGGTACGCAATCCGTGCCTGCGCGCATATCCCTCACCATTGTCTTGTTGCTTGCTGGATGGATCGGAGGCCGTGCGCTGCAACGCACGATCGACACCATTCCCGACAGCAACGACGACTTCATCTTCTTTTGACGTTGTTATGGCGATGGCGTCTTTTCCATACGCATCGCGCGCGGCGAGTCGGTCATGACAGCATCGATTCCGAGCCTTGCCGCGCTTGCGTAGGCTTCGGCGGAATCCACGCCGAACGCGACGATCTTCACGTCCCCGTTTGTCTTGAAGCATTCCACGGCGGCGGGCGTCCACCATCGTGCATCCACTTTTGATACGCCTGTCCCGAGCGTGAAGCGTTCAATAACCTCGACCTGACGATGCAACTCGATGCCGACCCAGCTTCCAGCGGGGGGCGGGTTTTCGCATGCGCCTCCAAGCGATAAATCCACCAGGCGGTCGCGCGTGGCGTCGCGGGTCTCAAACACTTGCGCCTTCGGGTAGGACGCTATCAAGTGGATGGCTTCGGCATCGGTGGAATACAGGCGCACCCGCGACCATGCATTTGAGTAGTCTAGAACGCGAGCAACGGCAGCCACGAGCGGTGCTGCCGGCGTTTGTTTCATATCCAGCATGATGGGCACATTGGCGGGCACGGCTCGCAACGCTTCGCTCAGCGTGGGAATGCGCAGCGGCTTGCCGCGATACGGGAACGTGACTTGTCCCGATGCGTCCTTCACTTCGAATGAATATCCCGCATTGAGCTTCTTAATGTCGCTTAGCGTGATGTCGTCGATACGGCCATGCCCTTCAGTCAGCGCATCAAGATCACCCGGGCGATAAAGCACTGGAACACCATCCTTGGTCACTTGAACCGTCATCCAGAGCGCGTCGGCGCCGTTATCGAGCGCCGTGCGGAATGCCTGCAACGTGTTTTCCGGCGTGTCGCCCGTGCCGCCGCGATGAGCGACTATCAAAGGCGCTGCGTTCAAGGACGTCGCGGGCAACGCCATGAGCACGCATAGCGCGGCTACATTGAAAAATCTGCAAGCGCCTGATGTCATTGTTTTGTCATCCATAACAAATATGAAAATTGAACCGGCAATACTATATCTCGCCTGCGTCGCGGTGAATGATCGAGCGCAAGGGATTAGCCGGTAATAAGCTCGCGTAGACTGCCGCCTTGCACATGCGAGCCGGTCCGGTCTCCCCGCACCGTTTCATTGAGTCGATTTTCCAGAACAGCAGGCAGCATTCAGATGAACGTCGGTCTTTTCACCTTGCCCATTGCACCGCTTGTTTTCCTTGTCAGCGTGGTTGTTGCACTTCTCGCCGGATGGATTTTTCGCAAAGGCCACACGGATGTGGATGGCGCGATTTTCACGAGCGTTTTCATTGGACTGATCGTGGCGCGATTGTCATTCGCGTGGCGCTATTTGCCCGCGTACAAAGACGACTTGTGGAAAATTCTCGACTACCGCGACCAGGGATTCGATTCTGTTCCGGGGCTGATGGCCGGAGCGTGCCTGGTGATTTTTTTCGCGGCGCGTCGACGCGCGATGCGCGTGCCTTTGTTGGCGGCGGTCATTTCGGGCTCGCTCGTGTGGGGTGGCGCTACTGTTGCGATGGGCGTTGTCCGTTCATCGGGAACGATCCCGGTTGTTTCATTGCTAAACATGGAAGGCGTGCGACAGCCGCTTTCGAAAGGCAATGGCCACCCGGTCGTGCTGAATCTTTGGGCGACATGGTGCCCGCCGTGCCAGGCCGAAATGCCGGTTCTGGAAGAGGCGCAGAGGAATATTCGAGGTATCGAAATCGTTTTCGTGAATCAAGGCGAAACGCGCGAGGTGGTCGCTGCTTATCTACACTCGCATGGCATCGGGATTAAGAACGCGTTCCTTGATCCGCAACTTACGGTGGCGAAAGCCGTCGCCGCGAGGGCATATCCAACGACGCTTTTCTACGATGCGCAAGGCCATTTGTTATCGGCGCATCTGGGCCAGTTTTCACGCGCCACGTTCATGCAGGCCATGGAACAGTTCTATCCGGACATTGCAGCGAGCGTTGCGCAATAATGCCGGCGTGAAAAACGATCTTTAACCGGACTTTGACTTATGACGACATCGCCAGACCGTTCCTTAGCGCTTGACCCTGACTTCTGCAAGCTGCTTGTAAATAGCCATTTACGCGTTGTCGGCGAGCCGTTGATCGATCCGGAAGAATTGCGGCAAGATGCCGCCCGATGGCTTTATGAAAACGCGCCATTTTGCGTCGTCGCGCACAACACCGACGCGGACCCGCGCTTTGTCTACGCAAACCGTGCGGCGCAAGAATGCTTTGAATATTCATGGAGCGAAATGACGGCGTTGCGTTCGCGTCTGTCGGCTGAGCATCCAAATCGCGACGAGCGCGACGCGCTGCTGGAGTCGGTGCGAACCAAGGGATATGCGAGCGGCTATCGCGGACTTCGTATAGCGAAATCGGGAAGGCGTTTCTGGATAGAGAACGTCACGGTCTGGAACCTGATCGACGATGACGGTGTGTATCGCGGGCAGGCAGCGACGTATCGCCAGTGGAAGGATGTTTGAGTTCAGGTCAGGTCAGGTCAATAACCCCGTGCACGATCGACCGATTCGGGGATCTGGCCCGTTTCGCGGTATCGGTTGATGTTTTGCGCAATGATTGCCGATGCTGTTCTGCGATCTGTCGGCGCGGAGATATGCGGCAATACGGTGACGCCTGGATGCGCCCATTGCCAGGCATCTGGCGGCAACGGTTCCACGCTGAAGACGTCGAGGACCGCATGCTTGATATGGCCATTGTCAAGGCATGCGCGAAGGGCGTGATCGGAAATGATAGGTCCGCGCGCGAAGTTGATCAGCGACGCGCCAGATGGAACATGACCGAGCGTTTCTGCATTCAATAGATCGTTCGTGCCCGCAGTGAGCGGCAGCAGGCAGATCAGAATGTCGGCTTTCGCGAGCATTGCGGGCAATTCTGATTCACCTGCAAAACATTCCACGCCCGCAAGCGTTTTGCGCGTCCTGCTCCAGCCGCAGACATTGAAACCCGCATCAAGCAGTCGACGCGCGGCGGCCTCGCCAAGCGCGCCCAAACCAAGCAAGGCAACTGTCTTCGCTTGTGCTCGCGTGTAATCCAGCGGAATCCAGATGCGCTCGCGCTGCTGCGCGGCATAGAGCGGCATGTCGCGATGCAGGAACATGGTCCACGCGAGCACGGCTTCCGCCATGGTGTCGGCAAGCTGCGGATCGACCAGCCTGACGATCTTCAGGTCCGTATCCGCGAGATCGGTCACCAGCCGCTCGACACCGGCCCATACGCTGTGCACCCACGCAAGACGCGGCAGTTGCCGGATGTCCTCGGGCAGCGGGTTGATGACAATCGCAAACGTGCTTTCGGCTTTTGCCGCCGTGTCGAGTTCATTCAGCGGGACAATCCGTTCTCCCGGCATTTCGCGTCGCAACGCGGCGAGCCACTCGCGGGCAAACCGGTAATCCGGATTGACGACAAAAGGAATGGGCGCGTTCACTTCGCGTAGACCTTGTCGAGTTGCGCGAAGCCCTTTATTTCGATGGGATTGCCGCTTGGATCGCGAAAAAACATGGTGGCTTGTTCGCCCGGTTCGCCTGCAAAACGCAAACTCGGTGGAATTACGAAATCGATATTTGCATCGACAAGACGATCCGCCAGCGAGCGCCAGTCGACCATGTCCATTACCAGGCCGAGATGAGGCATGGGCACCCAGTGTTCTCCGACCTTGCCCGTGTTGGTCACCGGGAAAGGCTCGCCAAGATGCAGCGAAATCTGATGGCCGAAAAAGTCGAAATCTACCCAGGTGTCGGTGCTGCGTCCTTCTTCACAGCCGAGGAGGGCGCCATAGAACGCGCGCGCTTCATCGAGATTCGTTACGTGATAGGCGAGATGGAAAGCGGTTTGCATGGGCGCTGTTTACATGACGGAACGAGAACGATGGAAAGCCTAGCATCGCTATTTCGAAAGAGATAGCATGGATTATTTTCATCCACCAAAGGATTTCTTTTGGAGACGCGATATCTGAAGAGCCTGATTGCGGTCGTGGACTGCGGCTCTATAGCCGACGCTGCACGCACCGAGCACCTTACGGCCGCGGCAATCGGGCAGCGAATCCAGGCGCTTGAACGGGAGCTTGGAATCCTATTGCTGTCGCGCGATGGCTACACGGCGCGGCCCACGCAGGCATGCGTTGCGCTGATGCCGCGCGCGCGCCGCCTGGTGCGGGAAGCCACGCTGCTTCCCGGCGACGCCGACCTCGACGGCCTGAGCGGGCTCCTGCGCGTGGGCGCCATCTCGACGGCGCTGACAGGCATGCTTCCCGGCCCGTTGCGCGCGTTGACCCAGCGCGCGCCGAAAGCCCGGCCCGTGATCGTGCCGGGCACCTCGCGTGGCTTGTTTCAGGCGTTGCAGGGGGGCGATCTGGACGCGGCCATTGTTGTCATGCCGCCGTTCGCGCTCCCAAAAACGATTCATTGCGTCCTTCTGCGGCGCGAGCCGCTGGTGTTCATCGCCGATGCAAAAGCCCGTGCAAGCGTGGCTTCGCTGCTGCGGCGCCGCCCATATATTCGCTACGATCCCGACGCATGGGGCGGCCGCTACGCCGCAAAATATCTCGCGGATAGCGCCCTCGAACCCACGGTCATGTGCGATCTGGACGCGCTCGAAGCAATCGCGCTGCTTGTGTCGGACGGCGTGGGCGTGAGCCTCGTGCCGCGCTGGGCGGGCATCGAGCGTTTTGCCGGCGATTGCAGGGTGACGCAGATTCCGGGCGGCGCGTACGAGCGCGAGATCGTATTGCTGGCTAGCGCGGAACCTGACCGGCCGAACCTGCTATCGATTCTCGCGGAGGCGCTTCAGCCGCCCTTGAAGCGATAGCACGAGCGATTGTCTTCATCGGCATGGTCCAGTCATGTACCTGATGCCATAAAAATACAATCGGTGTAGGCAGGCGGATAATAAAAAACGCCTGAATCATGTTGTTCTACGAATGAATGCGAAGTTGGCGCTTGACGCGTACTTTTTGCTTTTGTATAAATTTGTACAAATAGAGCAAAACGTTATTTTCCCTTCTCATCTGGAACTGCCATGAAATCAAGCACTGCACTACGCGCGCTGTTCGCCACGGCGGCTGTCTCGTTTGCCCTTGTCTCGCCGGCGCGCGCGGCGGCGCCCGTGAAAACCATTGAAAGTGGACATCTCACCTACGGTGTCGCGGCGACGTTCGCACCGTTCGAGTTCACCGAGAACGGCACGCTGACGGGCTTCGACATTGACCTGATCAACGCCGTCGCCAAGCAGATGCAACTCGCGCCCGCACCGCAGAACATGCAGTTCAGCGGGCTGATCCCGGCGCTGCAGGGCGGCCGTATCGACATCATCAATTCCGCGATGTACATCACGCCCGCGCGCAGTGGACAGGTGGATTTCGTGCCGTATATGCGGCTTGGCGACCGGATCATCGTCCAGGCGTCGAACCCGGCGAAGATCACCGGCCGTGACAACTCGATCTGCGGAAAGAACATTGCCGTGACGCTCGGCGGTATCGAGGAAACCTATGCGCGCGCCGACGTTCAACGTTGTGTTGCCGCCGGCAAGCCCGCACCCAACGTCATGACGCTGCCCACCGCGCAGAACTCGGTGTTGAGCCTGAATCAGGGGCGCGCGGACGCCATCTACAACTCCACACCGGGTACGGTGAAGCTGCTCGCCGAGGTGCCGAACACGTATCTGGCAGTTGGTCCCGAATTCGAGCAGACAACCACAATTGGGTTTGCCGTGCCAAAGGGCAGCGCCGGCATGGCCGCCGCGCTCAAGGATGCGTTGGCAAAGGTCGTCGCCGACGGAACCTACAAGCAACTGATCGATAAGTGGAAGTTGCCGCCGTCGGTCTCGATTTTCAACAACTAGCGCATCACTTCAAACGGCCCATGTGAACAGGGCGCGCCGCGCCTGACAGGCGGCGTGCGGGTGAACGCACGCCTGCCGCGTCATCGCAAAGGCATCCTAATTATAAAGCCGTACCACACGCAGATTAAAAATCCATAAAAGGCAAACGATGAAACGAGCTGCATCAATCAGCATGGCGGCTGCACTGGTCAGCCTCTCGGCCAGCGCGCAGGCGCAAAGCAGTGTGACGTTGTACGGCATCGTGGACGCCGGCCTCAGTTATATAAAGACCAGCACAGGAAACCGATACAGCCTGTTGAGCGGCGGACTATCGGGAAACCGCTGGGGATTGAAAGGCAGCGAGGATCTCGGCGGCGGGCTTCGCGCGATTTTCCAGCTTGAGTCAGGCTTTGCAATCGGTACAGGGAAACTGGCGCAAGGTGGCCGTGAATTTGGCCGGCAAGCTTTCGTCGGGCTCGCGAGTGACCGCTGGGGAACGGTCGAACTGGGGCGCATGTACGATCCCGTCGTGGATCTCGTGCAGCCGCTGACAGCCGACGGCACGCTCGGCAGCGTGCCGTTCGCCACGCCGGGCGACGTGGACAACAATGACTTCAGCGCGCGCGTATCGAATGCAGTGAAATATTTGAGTCCAATCTATTCAGGACTGCAATTCGAAGCATTGTATGCATTCGGCGGCGTTGCTGGATCGACGGGACAGGGATATACCTATAGCGGCGCGGTTTCCTATAGCAACGGGCCGTTGAAACTCGCCGCGGGTTATATGCAAGCTACCAATGCCAACGCGGCCACCGGCAAGCGAACCGCATGGACCAGCGGTTCCACCGACGCGCTGTTCGAAGGCGGCTCCATCAACGCCGCTTACCAGAGCGCGCATGTGCTCGGCATTGCTCAGGCCGCTGCGCAATATCAACTCGGCGCGTTCACGCTCGGCGCGGGCTACAGCAATGCACGCTACACCAGCGACGGAGAGTCCACTTTCGGCACCACGGAACGCTTCAACACCGGCCGCGTGTATGGATTTTATCGGGCCACGCCAAGCTTGCGTTTCGGTCTCGGCTATATCCTGACAGCGGCCAGCGGCGACACCTCCGCGCGCTACAACGTGGTGAGCGCGGGCAGCTTCTACCAGTTGTCCAAGCGCACGGACGTCTATCTGACCGGCGCGTTCCAGCACGCGTCCGGCACCCAGCGCACCACGTCTGGCGGCACGCAACGGGCGCTGGCAACCATTTCGTCGTATGGCATCGACGGCACCGGCACGCAGGAAATCGTCACCGTTGGCCTGCGGCACCGGTTTTGAATCGGCCTGAATCGATATAACGAGGTAACCAGCATGTTGTCCTATCAAACTCCTGTCACGCAGGATGTGTTCGACGCCGCCGCGCGTTTGCGCGACGTCGCCATAGAGACGCCGATCGTGCGCTCCGATCTGCTCGATGAAATCACCGGTGCGCGGGTTTTCGTCAAGCTAGAAAGTCTTCAGCATACCGGAGCATTCAAGTTTCGTGGCGCATACAATTGCCTCTCGCGGCTCGATCGCGCCGCTTGCCCGGACGGCGTCGTGGCTTATTCGACCGGCAACCACGGTCAGGCGATTGCGACCGTCGGCCGGATGCTGGGCATTCCAACGACGGTCGTCATGCCGTCGAATGCGCCTGAGAACAAGGTCGAGAAGGCACGGCTGGCGGGCGCCCGCATTGTCCGATACGACCGCGAGCGCCAAAGCCGCGAAGAGGTCGCGGCGGAACTGGCGACGCAAGGCCGCTTCGCCGTGGTGCCGCCGGGAGACCATCATCATGTGATCGCGGGGCAGGCGACGGTCGCGCTCGAAGCGTTGGCGCGGCTCGGCCACGACGCGCTCGACGCCATTGTCGTGCCGTGTGGCGGCGGCGGGTTATCGGCGGGGACGTGCCTTGCCGTGGAAGCGGCGGAGTCGGACGCGCAGGTCTGGGCCGCCGAACCCGCGGCCTTCGACGATACCCGCCGTTCTCTCGCGTCGGGCATGCGCGAAAGCAATCCCTCCGGCGCTGTGTCGATGTGCGACGCGCTGCTCGCACCCATCCCGGCCGAGCTGCCGTTTTCCATCAACAGCCAGCGGCTGGCGGGCGTGCTCGTGGCCGACGATCAGGCAGTCGCGCGCGCGATGGCTTTCTGTTTCGAGGCGTTCCGTGTAGTGGTCGAACCGGGCGGCGCGGTTGCACTGGCCGCGATGATGGCGGACCCCGCCGCGAGCGCCCTGCGCGGCAAGCGCGTGCTGGTGATTGCTTCGGGCGGCAATGTGGACGCCGCGCTGTTTGCATCGGCGATTACGGGCGGTTCTGTGAATTGATCAGCCGCGCTGCGCCGCACGCACGAACGCGCTCAACAGCGGATGCGGCGCACCGCTTGCCGACGACAGTTCCGGATGCCCCTGCATGCCGATAAAAAACGGATGGACGCGTGCTTCAATGGCGTCTGCGATCTCGCCGCTGGCATCGCGTGCGGCTATCTCGACGCCCGCCCGCGAGAGCGGGGCGATCAGCGCCGGATTCAGCTTATAGCGGTGATTGCAACGAATCCGCGGATCGTCGCTGAGAATCTTGCTTAGTCGGCTTACGCCTGCCAGGGCTATAGGCTGAAGTCCCAGCCGGTGAAACAGTACGTTATCCTCATTTGTACCTATGGGCACGAAGCTCGGCAGGCTTGCGCCCGATGCCGTTTCCGCGAGATCGATATCGTCGGTGCCAAGGGCGAGCCGCGCAAGGGCAGTCGTCATGGACTGCATGCCGAGGCATAGGCCGACCGCCGGAACCGCCGATAACCACGCATATTTCGCCGCCGCAATTTGCCCCGGCACGCGCCGCATGTCGGCGCCACCGGGCAAGACGATTCCATCGATAGCCGAAAGCGCTTCGGGGACGGTCGAGTCGTCAAGGCCAAGCGTGGAGACAAAGCGCACGTTCAATGTCAGCGCGTGCGCGTCGGCTGCGTCGGCGAGTGCGGCGAGCGTGGCCGGGTAGACGTCGCGCTGGTCGCTTTCGTCGCCGATCAACGCGATCCGGATTTCACCGTGGGCGCTGACTTGCGAAACGCGCGTCAATGCGCTCCATCGGCCGAACGCGTCCTGCCGGGCGCGCGTGATGGCTGTTCCATCGGCGGACACGAGACTCGATACCCCGCGCTCACGGATCACGCGGTAGCGGCGCACTGGAACATTATTGCTTTCAGCAAGTGCCGTGAACGTGTTCGCCATGCGCGGATCAACGGGCACGGCCACATTGCCGGCAGCAGCGGACATCAGGATGTTTTCAACGCTGTCCGGCGCATGGACTGGCTGGCCGCCGAGCCGTTCGCTCCAGAGCAGACCGCTTGTGACGAGCGTCCCGTCCACGGTGACATGCTGGCGGGCATCGGCGTAACGGGTTTCATCGAACTGAACAGGCAAATGCGTGAACACCGCGCCCGTTTCGGCGGCGAAGATCGCCGCTTGCGCGCCATAGTGGGCGGGCGTTCCGGCTTCGTCTTCAATGAGATGCAGCATTGCGGTCTCCCCGAATTTTCATCGCGATCCTGTCCGCGAACGCTCAAAGCCCGCTTGTTTCCACCGTCGATAAAACCAGCGCCGCACACGCCTTTTCGATTCGCTCGCAAGCATCGCGCAACGTCGATTCCGGCACCGCGTAGGCAATGCGAACGTGGTTCTCAATGCCAAACGCGCCGCCATGCACCACGCCAACATGCGCGGCATCCAGCAGGTAGTTGGCAAAATCCAGGTCGCTGCCAATGCGCTCGCCATCGGGCGTTGTTGCACCCATCAATCCCGAGCAGTCTACAAACGCATAGAACGCACCTTCGGACGCGGCGCAATGCAAGCCGGGACAGCGCTCGATCATTTCCAGCACCACGCTGCGATTCGATGCGAGCTCGCTCAGCCAGTCCGCCATGAAATCCGTACCGCCGCGCAGCGCGGCGACCGCCGCGGCCTGTGAGATCGTGCTCGGATTGGAGGTGCTCTGCGATTGCAGCGTCTGCATGGCGCGAATCAGCCACGACGGGCCGCCCGCGTAGCCGATGCGCCAGCCGGTCATCGAATAGCCCTTCGATACACCGTTGACCGTCAGCGTGCGTTCGCGAAGGCGCGGCTCGACTTGTACCGGCGTGTAGAAACGGCCGCCGTAGCGCACGTGCTCGTAGATGTCGTCGGCCATCAGTAATACGTGCTCGAAGTCCAGAAGCACGTCGGTGAGCGCCTTGAGTTCGTCGTGCGAATACACCGCGCCCGATGGATTGTTCGGCGAGTTCAGAATCAGCCAGCGGGTCTTGGGTGTAATGGCTGCACGCAGTGTGCTGGCGCGCAGCTTCCAGCCATCGGCGGCGGTGGTCGGCAACACGCGCACGCGGCCATCGGCAATCGCGACCATGTCGGGATAAGAGACCCAGTACGGCGCGCAGATCAGGACCTCGTCTTCCGGCGCAATGGTCGCGAGCAGCGCGTTGAAGATAAGCTGCTTCGCCCCGGTCCCGGCGATCACTTCCTGCGATGAATACCGGATGCTGTTCTCGTGCGCGAATTTATCGGCGATGGCCGCAAGCAGTTCCGCTGTTCCGGAGACTGCCGTGTACTTGGTGTCACCGCGCTCGATCGCGGCAATGCCTGCCTGCTTGATATGCGCGGGTGTATCGAAGTGGAGTTCGCCTTCGCCCAGGTTGATGACCGGCTTGCCCTTCGCGAGCAGGAGGCGGACCTTGTCCGAGATGACGGCGGTGGGCGAGGGCTGCACGCGCTGCATGCGCGGTGCGAGCTGTTTGAAAGACATGATGACCTCGTGCTGTGGTGTCGTGTTTGTGGTCGTACTTGTTGACTTCGTGTCCGTGGCTGTTTTGCGCTGGACCCCGCGCTTTACGCTGCGACCCGCAGCAACGGACGCTCGACCGTGCCCAGCACGCGATATCCGTTTTCCGTGACCACGACCGTCTCGCTGACGCCGACCGTAAACTCGCCATAGATGCGCAATGCCGGCGGAATATGGAACGTCATGCCTGGCTGCAGCGGCGTCATGACGCCGGTGTAGAGGCTCAGGATCGCGCCTTCGCCCCAGTCTGGCGCGAACGAGATGCCGACTGAATAGCCGGTGCGCTTCTTGAAGTTATCGGTATAACCCGCACGGTCGATGACCCGCTGGCAGGCCAGATGCGGCGCCTCGCATGGCGCACCCGGCTTGATGGCATCGAGCGAAGCCTGCAATGCTTCCTGGCAGACCTTTTCCATCTCGAGCGCTTCCTGGCGCACTTCGCCAATCCACGCCGAGCGCATGAGCGCGGCGTGATAGCGGTCATGGCAGGCCGCCATCTCGAGGAACGCGGGCGCATTGTTCTCGAGCGCGCGACGCCGCCACGTGCCATGCGGCACGCCGGTGCGTGGTCCCGCCGAGACGAGCGGTTCCATGCCCACGTATTCCGATCCTGCCGCGATGGCCGATGACATCATGGCCGCGACCAGCGTGTTTTCCGTTGCGCCCGGTTTGACGGCAGCGAGTCCCGCGCGCATGCCCGCATCCACGTAGCCTGCTGCAATCGCAATCTTCTCGATCTCCGCCGCCGACTTCACCGCGCGCAGTTGCTCGACCACGCCCGCTGCATCGGCAATGCTGCCGAGCTTTTCGGTGAGCGTTTCGTATACCGTGATCGGCAGGAACCAGCCGCGCTTGTCGATGGCAATGTGCTTGCCCGCAAGCCCTTTCTGCTGGATCACGCGCACGAGCACGTCGATAGGATTCTCGCCATCGCTATAAATCTGGGCGTCGGGAATATACGTATTGGCGATGAAGTTGAAGTATTCGAGCTGACGGATGACGAACACCGGTTCGCCCGCGACCGGCAGGATCAGCGCCTGAAACGTGTAATAACCGGGCGTCTGCTGCCCCGTCAGATAGAAGATGTTCTCCGGACCCGTGACGATCATTGCATCGATGTTCGACCGCGCGAGCGATTCGCGGGCGCGGGCGACGCGCTCTGCATATTCGGCGGCCGGGAACGCTGATTCGCAACCCTGCGCGGGACCTTGACTTGCCTGCATGATGAGTTCCTTTTTGGGAAGTGATGCCTAGATAAGTTGAGCAAGATTTGCATTGAAGGCGATGCCGAGGCCGGTACGGCCCGTCACGCCAACATTGCCTTGCTGATATGAGAGTCCGCTCACGGGGTCGTCGAGCAGGCCGTCCGCGCCGTACAGTTCGGCCCAACGTGGCGCGGTCGCAATCGAGACGTGCAGCGCCGCTGCGGTGGCCGCCGCGCCTTCGTTCATCTGGCCGATCATCAGCGGAATGCCAGCCGCCGTGAGCTTGCGCGCGGCGTCGATTGTGGCCGTCATGCCGCCGAGCTTGACGAGTTTCAGATGCGCCGCCACCGGCAACCCGGACAGTGCGATCAATGCATCGATATCGGCTGGAGACTGCAGGCTTTCATCGAGCATCAGCGTGAGCGGGCTGGATTGCGCGAGCGCGCGCAGCGTGGTCCAGTCGCCTGCCGCAATAGGCTGCTCCACGTACTCGATCCCGCGCTCGGCCAATGCGTCGAAGCGCGCGGGACAATCGGCCGGCTGCCACTGACCGTTCGCATCGATGGAAAGCGTCACGCGCTGTCCAAAACGCTCGCGTAACAAGTCGATGCGGCGCAGGTCGTCTTCGAACGCGCCAATGCCCACACGCAGTTTGAGTTCGCTGAACCCGCGCACCAGATATCCGGCGGCGCGTGCAAGCATGGTTTCGTCCGATGACCAGAAGAGTGTCTGGTTCGAGCGCCATGTCTGCGTTCCGGCGGCGTGCGCGTTGAACAACGCCGCCACGCTCACGCCGAGTTGCTGCGCGCGCAGATCGCACAACGCGCTGTCGATCATCATGCGCACCGGCGCGCAGTGATTGATGCGCCAGTCTCTGGCGTCTTCGAGCAACGCCCGCGCGCCGAGCGTCCAGTCGGTACGCGCCAGCGCCGAGCGTGCATCGTCCAGAACGTTCGCGGCTTCGAGGCCATTGAGGTACGCAATATTGATCCGCGTTTCGCCCACGCCGGTCTTGTCATCATCGACCACGCGCAGATAAAGCGCATCCAGATAACCGACGCTGCCCGATGAGGCCGTATGCAGCACGAGTCCATCGCCATAATGAAGCGATGCGCGGTGAAGAGTGGCTTTCACGTTTTGCTCAGCCGCCCGTTTGCATCATTTGAATCGCGACATCGCGATAAATCAGGCTGGAAGCAAGAAATTCGTCGATAGGCACGAACTCGTCCGGCTTGTGCGCCACTTCCAGCGTACCCGGGCCGATCACCACGCCAGCCGCGCCTACGCTACGGAAATGCACGAGATCACAACCGCCCTGGAAGCCGAACGGACCCGGCTCAAGCGTGCCATGTGCGCGGCATGCCGCGAGGCTTGCCTGCACGATTTTCGAGTCGAGCGCGGTCTCGGTAGCGCCGCCCGTGGTCGCGCGGTATTCGATGACTTCCGCGCGCACGCCGAACTGTTCGCGCGCCAGTTCCAGCAACTGGTCGATCTCGCGCTTCACGTCCGATTCCAGTTCGCCCGGCACCATGCGGCGATCGAGCAGCAAGTCGCATGCGCCCGGCACGACGTTGTCCGCGTGGCCGCCAAGCGCGCGCGTGACCGTCAGGCTCGCGGCGCCGACCAATGGATGGCAGCGGCAGCGCACTTCGTTTTCGTGATGCCCTTCGATCAGCTTGAGCAGTTGCGCCGCGCGGTAGATCGCGTTGTCGCCGAGATGCGGCGTGCCCGAATGCGCGGTCACGCCATGCACGCGGACCAACGGACGCAAGCTGCCCTTGTGCGCTGAAAACGTCGCGTTCGATGTCGGTTCGCCGACCACGACGAAATCCACTTCCGGCCGGCTGGCCGCATAGAACTTGGCGCCTTCGCTGGCGATTTCCTCATCGGCGGTAAATACGCCGAGCAACGTGCCGGACCAGCTTGAGCGGTTCGCCGCCAGCATGCGCATGGCTTCGATCATTGCGGCAAGCGGGCCTTTTGCGTCGCATGAGCCGCGTGCATACAGGCGGTTATCGGCTTCGCGCAGCACGAAGGGATCGGACACCCAGCCGTCGCCAGCGGGCACCACGTCCAGGTGCGTGTTGAACGCGAAGGTCGGGCCGGGACCGTTTGCGAGGCGCGCCATCACGTTCGCGCGGCCAGGCTTGTATTCGCTCAGCGATAAATCTAAGCCCTCGCTCGCGAGCATCCTGTGCACGAGTTGCGCGGCTTCGAGTTCACGGCCAGGCGGATTTTCAGTATTGATGCCGACAAGGGCGGCGAGATCCCGCTTCATGCGGGACAGGTCGGGTTGCGAAAGCATGCGGTAAAGGCTCCGGGTCAATGCACGATCTGGTCGAGGAAGCGGCGCGCACGTTCATGCGTGGTGCCGCCGAAGAATTGTTCGCTGGTTTCGGTGAGGATGACTTCGCCGGCGTCCATGAAAACGATCTTGTCGGCGGCGCGGCGGGCAAAGCCCATCTCGTGCGTGACCACGACGCTTGTCATGCCTTCCGCGCTCAGTTCGGCCATCACGTCCAGCACTTCGCTGACCATTTCAGGATCGAGCGCGGACGTAGGTTCGTCGTAGAGCATGACCTTTGGCTTCATCGCAAGCGCGCGGGCAATGGCGACGCGCTGCTGCTGGCCGCCCGACAACTGGTCCGGAAAGTGATCGGCGCGCTCGCCGAGGCGGACCTTGCGCAACAAGCCGAGTGCGAGGACATAAGCGTCGTCGCGCGAAAGTCCCGACACGGTCATGGGCGCGAGCATGATGTTTTCTATCGCGGAAAGATGCGAGAACAGCTCGAAGTTCTGGAACACCATGCCGATCTGCTGGCGCACGAGATGCTCGCTCTTGCGTTCGCGAGTGAGATCGCGGCCTTCGAAGAAGATGTTGCCGGCATCCACCGTTTCGAGCAGGTTGATACAGCGCAGCAATGTGGACTTGCCCGATCCGGAAGGACCGATGATCACGATCGTTTCCTTCGATGCAACGTCGATGGAACAGTGCTTGAGGACTTGTGTGTTGCCGTAGCTCTTGTCAATACGGCTGAGCTTCAGCAGCGGCAGAGAAGCTCCGGGCGGTTTGGACGACATCGGCGGCCTTTAGCGAACGAGAGGTTGTGAGGTGCCGAGAAGGCGCTCGGTCAACGAAATGCGGCGAGCGGCGGAATTGCGCCTTTTGTCGAGCGCGCGTTCCATCCAGCCTTGCAGCACCATGAACAAGGTGGTGAGCGCGAGGTAATAGATGCCCGCGGCGGTGAGCGCCTCGAGATACCGGAAGTTCGCGCTGGCGGCCTGGTCCGCGACGAGCAGCAGTTCCTGAACGGCAATGACAGAGACAAGCGCACTGAGCTTGAGCATGCCGATCATCTGGTTGCCGATGGGCGGCAGGACCACTCGCAGCGCCTGCGGCAGCACGATATGGCGAAACACTTTTGCCCGGGTCATGCCGAGCGCGAAGCCAGCGGTGCGCTGACCGCGTTTCACCGCGTCCAGGCCGGAGCGGAAAATCTCCGACATGAACGCGCCTTCGTTGAGCGAGAGCGCCAGCACGGCGCAAACAAAGGCGCTGAAACGGATGCCGAACGAGGGCAGCACGTTGTAGATGAAGATGATCTGGAACAGCACGGGGGTGCCGCGAAACAGCCACAAATAAAAGAACACGAACGTCTTGACGATACGGCTCGGCACGCCGTTGAGCAGCGCCAGCAGTAGGCCAATCAACATGCCGAAGCCAAGCGAGACTACGGTCAGCACGAGGGTCAGCCCCGCTCCGCGGAGAAAAGCGCTTGAGCTCAGGTACTCAAGGAGGAGGTGAAATGACATCTGTGCAACTCCGTTTGTCTGGATTGTGTCAATTTATACAAAGTCAAAATCATCTGGTCAAGGGCAAAAATGCCGGGATCGGAGAGTACGGTGTGTTCACCGACTGGTATTTCGTACGGGTGAGTGGGGGAAAGTTGTATTTTTTGATATTCTTCTACAGTGCAATCAGAGGAAACGGCGAGATGGCAAAACGGGCGGGCAAAGGGGCTCATGTGCTGGCGAAGCAGATTCTTGAATTGATTCAGGAAGCGCGCTTCGACGTGGGTCACCATTTACGCGAGCAGCAGCTTGCGGATCTGCTCGGCGTGTCGCGCACGCCGGTTCGCGCAGCCATGACGCTGCTCGAACCGCTGGGCGTGATCGAAGCGCGGAAGAACCAGGGATTTTTTTTGGCGCGTCCCGCTGACGGTTTGCATCGGGTCGAACTCGCGCAGCCGACGTCCGGCGACGAAGATCTTTACGATCGGCTTGTCACTGACAGGCTGGCGGGCGTCATTCCCGCGTCGCTTACGCAGACGGACATTGCCCAGCGTTACGAGGTGGATCGCGTGACCATGACGCGGGCGCTGTCCAGGCTGTCGGAAGATGGCCTGATCGTGCGCAACAAGGGGCACGGCTGGAGTTTCCAGCCGTCGCTGGATTCGTCGCTGACCTTGAAAAGCAGCTACGACTTCCGCCTGACGCTCGAGCCGGCGGGCTTGCTGTTGCCTACGTTTTCGCCGGATCGTTCAGCGCTCGAACGATGCAGGCGGGAACATATCTTCCTGACGTCGCAACTGGGCCTGAACGGCGTGACGCCCACGCAGGTTTTTGAAACCGATGCGAACTTCCACGAAATGCTGGCCGAATACAGCGGCAACGTATTCATGCATCAGTCAATGCAGCAGCAGAACCGGCTGCGCCGGCTGTTGGAGTTCCAGGGCTACGTGAACCGCAAGCGGATCAAGGAGTGGTGCGGCGAGCACCTCGAGATCATCGATGCTGTCCTTGCCAACGACATGCCGGCCGCCGCCGAGCGCATGCGCCAGCACCTGTCGCACGCCTACCATACAACGGGCGCGGCTACCGCGGCCGCGCGAAGCGGCAAGGCCGCATGAAGCCCTAGTCATTCACGCTTTCTCTTCTGGTTGCATGGCGCGCATCCTTGCGCTGGCCAGGCCCCCTTACGCGCCTTGATCGGCGGCCTCCGGAGTTGACGGCGGGATGTTGATTCGACGATCAAGTATTGTGGGCTCGAAGAAGCTCGCATTAGAGTAAGCCGCAACCTCCAGCGGCGGACCGGTCGTGACCGGGACTCGCACGCGGCGGCTATAAAAAAAACAAACATAACCAACGATTGAAAAACGGAGGAGACAATGGAATCCGCGGATTCGGACGTCATATCCAGCACGATCAACTCGCGTCTCGACAGATTGCCGATGACGCGGCACATGTGGACGCTGCTCTGCCTGATCGCACTGGGCGGACTCTTCGAACAATACGATATCTACTTCACTGGCTACATCGCTCCGGGACTCGTCCAGAGCAAACTCATCACCTCCACCACCGCATCGTTCTTCGACTTGTCAGGCCTCGCGGCCTTCCTCGCATCGCTGTTTATTGGATTGTTCATTGGCACGATCCTGTTCAGCTTCATTGCTGACCACTTTGGCCGGCGCGCCGTCTTCCTCGGTTCAATGATCTGGTACAGCGTCACGACCTTCATCCTGGCGTTCCAGGGAACGGTGACCGGGCTGGAAATCTGGCGGCTGATAGGCGGGATCGGGATAGGGGTCGAACTCATTACCATCGACACCTATCTCTCGGAACTTGCACCTCGCGGTGCCCGCGGTAAGGCATTCGCGTTGTTCTACGGCCTCGCGCAGATCAGTGCTCCGCTGGTTGCATTCATGGCCTGGATGCTCGTGCCGACCGCGCCCTTCGGCTTTGCGGGATGGCGATGGGTCATCCTGTTCGGATCGGTAGGCGCTGTGCTTGTGCTGTTTCTGCGGCGTCGCTTGCCTGAATCGCCGAGATGGCTCGCGCAGCGGGGCCGGCTTGTCGAGGCCGACCGCATCCTCAGCGCAATAGAAAAGAAGGTGCAGACGGAATACGGCAAGCCGCTGCCGCCGCCTCTCGAGTCGGTGCTCACGCTGCACGCACCTGGGCGCATCGGCGAGATGTTCGGCCCAGTCTACAGGACCCGGACAATCATGCTGATGGTCGTGAACTTCTGTCAGACCATCGGCTATTACGGGTTCGTAAGCTGGATTCCAACCTTGTTGATCGCCAAGGGAATTCTCGTCACGCGCAGCTTGGAATACACGTTCCTTATTGTGCTGACCTATCCGATCGCGCCGCTTTTGGTCATGCTGATCGTCGACAGGTACGAGCGGAAGTGGCAACTGGTGCACAGCGTGATCCTGGTCGCAATTGTCGGCAGCCTGTTTGCGATGCTTCGCGTGCCGGCGTGGCTCGTTGTCGTGGGTTGCCTGCAGACGCTTCTCGTCAACTGGATGTCGACGATTGTCCATGCTTACCAGTCCGAACTGTTCCCGACATGGATGCGCGCCCGCGCGGTCGGCTTCGTGTTTTCATGGAGCCGCCTGAGTTCGATCTTCGTCGGCTTCTTCATCGCATTCTTTCTTCGCGAGTTCGGCCAGCCCGGCGTATTCGCGTTCATTGGGGGCGCCATGTGCATCATTGCGGTGACCGTCGCCCGCTTCGGTCCGCGTACCACGGGGCGGGCGCTGGAGGAGATCGCACGATGACGGCCCACGGAGAAACGAGCGGCACGTGGGAGCGTGTCGGCGATACTCGCGACATCCTGGGTGAGTCCGCGTTTTGGTCGGTGGCGGAGCAGGCGCTTTATTGGGTCGATATTCGCGGCCAGTTTATCCGGCGGCGCGGGTGGCGAGACGGCAACGTGCAGAGCTGGACGATGCCCGAACTGGTTGGCTGCATTGCGCCGCGTTCGCGCAAGCCCGGCCTTATCGTCGCGCTGCGTTCGGCCATTGCCTTCTTCGACCCGGCGACCGGCACGCTCGAACGTATCGATGCGCCGCACGCAGCCGCGCCCGAAATGCGCTTTAACGACGGCCGTTGCGACCGGCAGGGCCGCTTCTGGGTCGGATCGATGGACGACGTCGGGCGAGGCCCGGTCGGTGCGCTATACCGTTTCGATGGCGCACGCCTTACCCGCGTGATCGAAGGCGTAGCCGTGCCGAACAGTCTGTGCTGGTCGCCGGATGGCGGGACCCTGTATTTTGCCGACGGCAACGAGCCCGTCATCTGGTCGTTCCCCTTCGACAAGGCCACCGGCGAGCCGGGTGATCGGCGACTCTTTGCACGTCTGCCTGATGGCGCCGGTATTCCCGACGGAGCGACGGTAGACAAGCATGGATTCCTGTGGAGCGCACAATACGGCGGCAGTGTCGTCACGCGCTATGCGCCGGACGGCAGCATTGAGCGCGTCCTTCCCGTACCGGTGACGCAACCGGCCTGTTGCTGCTTTGGCGGACCAGACATGCGCACGCTCTTCGTCACCACGGCGACCCGGCGTCTCTCAGCCGAAGCACTCGAACGGCAACCCTTGGCAGGTGCGCTGCTTTCGCTTCACACCGACATCGAGGGTTATCCCGATTCACCGTTCGACGGTTGATGTCAGCGAACGCGCTACGCGTGGCATACCTCGGGAAAGGGGATTCCGTAACGTGATCCGCACGCTTCCAACGGGGCGTGGATCGCATTCTGCAAATGCACGCCGTCGGCGAGTTGCGCAAGACGCCGCGCGATGGCCCGGTCGCCGGGCATCCTCACCGGCTGCCCCGGCACGCGTGGCGGGTTTGCACGGCAGGCGTCGGCGAGCCAGTCCATCTGCCGTTGAAACGCCGCCATGCCGCCAAACGCCTCCGGGTCGTAAAGCGTGATGGATACAGTCGCGCCCCAGCCTTCGCCCGGATCGGCACGCCCAAACCCTGCCAGTCCTCCCGTCAGCGCCTCGACCATAACGGACAGGCCGAATCCCTTGTGGCCCGCGCCGCGACCGCCTAGCGGCATGATCGTGCCGGGAGGGTCCGTGAACAATACGCCAGGGTCATTCGTTGCATGTCCTGCCGCGTCCAGCATCCACGGTTCGTCGAAACGTTCGCCCTGGTCGTGCAGCCGTTTTGTCATTGCGTTGGTTGTCACCGACGCGGAGATATCGATCATGATCGGCGTGGACGATGTCGGTATGCCGAGTGCGATCGGGTTCGGCGTGAAAAGCGCGCGCGTGCCGCCGAACGGCGCGACGCTTCTTACGCTCGGGTCGGAACTCGTCAACAGGATGACGAGGCCCGCATCGGTGGCGTGCCTCAGATATGCAGCGAGACATGCTATGTGGTGGCTGCGGCGAATCACGAGCGTTGCATTGCCGTAATCGCGCGCGCGTGGCGCAAGCGTTTCGATACCCTGCATGACGAGCGACGGCCCTGGCAGCCGCCGGCCATCCCACAGCAGCGCTGCCGGACGATCCGAGACGACGTCCGGTGCACCGGTCTTTTCCATCGTGCCGGCTTCGAGCGCCGCCATGTAACCCGGCAACAGGGCAAGCCCGTGTGTATCGTGACCCATCAGGTCGCCCTCTACGAGCACGCCTGCCACCACGATTGCGTGGCGCTCTTCGAGTCCTGCGGCGCGAAGCAGTTGCCCCGCATAGGCGGCGAGCGCGGACGCGCTGTATCCGGCTTTCGACATGGAGGAGGCTCCCTGGAAAATGGGTTGGAGTGCTGATTTCAGTATCGCGTGCAGGCTTGCAAACATGGCATGCAGGAACGATAGATCAACGCGATCCGCATGAGAAGACGTTGATTCAACGATCAAGTATTGTGCGCGGCACATGCGCTTACTAGACTGGCTTCGCTGGTGCTTCAATGGCAGGGTCAAGCGGCACTGTGCATACCGGGAGCACGGCTGGGTTTATCGAGGAGACGAACGAGTGAGCGACGAATACATCACCGAAAAGGTCAGGAACATCATCGGCGCACAGACCGAATGGGTTGAGTCGACGCATCCGGTGGAGGCGAGCGAAGTGCGGCGTTTCCATCAAGCAACGATGGACGACGCCCCGCGCTACTGGGACGAGCAGTGGGCCGCAACCAGCCGCTATCAGGGACTTGTCGCACCGCCTGGATTCCCGGTGCACGCATTCCGGCGGGCGGCGCATACGCCCGATCCGCTGGACGAAATGAACAAGCCTGATTTCGACGGACTGAGCCGCAGTTTCAGCGGCTTGCCCGCCGTGGAAGTGCCCTTGCCACGCGACCTGAACGGCGGCTACGAATACGAGCTTTACCGCTACGCGCGAGTAGGCGAAAAGGTGCTGCGCCAGGCGCGCTACAAGGACATCGTGCAGCGTGACGGACGCAGCGGGCCAATGGTGTTCGTGGTCATCGAGGAAATGTATGTGAACGAGGCGGGCGAGAAGCTCCTGAAGGTCACGAATACGCAGATCATGCGTTGAACAGGGGAACATGATGGCGGCGTTGCACTTCGAGGATGTAGAGCCGGGCGCGGAAATCCCGCATGTCGTGAAAGGGCCGATGAGCACCGCGCACATCGTGCGCTGGTCCGCATCAATGGAGAACTGGCATCGTATCCATTACGACTGGCGCTATGCGACCGGCCACGACAAGTTGCCCGATGTGATGGTCAACGGCTCGTGGAAGCAGCATGTGATGCTGCAGTTGCTCACTGACTGGGTTGGAGAAAGCGGCTGGCCCTGGCGGCTGTCGTTCCAGTTCCGCGGCATGAATGTGCCCGGCGATACCCTGACGGCCTGGGGACGCGTGACCGGCCGCGAAAAACGCGGACAGTACGGCGTCGTGCATCTCGAGATCGGCTTGCGCAATCAGGACGGTGTTGAAAGCACGCCGGGCGCGGCTTCGGTGGTGCTGCCGCTGCGCGGTGGACCGGCCGTGCCGTATCCGTTCGATCCCGCCGTGCTCGAGCAGCCCGCATGAAGCCCGCGATTGACGACCGTGCCGGAGGCCAGGCAAAGGCGAACCTTCTAGCTGGCGTTCGCGTGCTCGAATGGACCCGTTCAATGTCGGCGGCGTTTTGCGTGCGCGTGCTTGCCGATCTCGGCGCGGAGGTTTTGAAACTCGAACAGCCGGGAGCAGGAGATCCCTTGCGTGCATCCGGTCCGTTCGCGCCGGACGCACGCTATGGCGATGACGGCGCGCTGTTCGCCTACCTGAATCATGGCAAGGAAAGCGTGACGCTTGATCCGGCCCGCCCAGCAGGATTGAAACTGTTGCGGCGTCTCATGGAGTCGACGGATCTTTTCGTCGTTTCGCAGTCCGAGCCACGGTTGCGCGCGCTTGGCCTAGACATCGACACGTTGCAGCGGATCAATCCGGCGCTCGTGGTGGTGTCGGTGACGCCGTTCGGCGCCGTGAGCGCGGCGCAGGACAATGCGCCCAGTACGACTGATTTCACGTTGACCCATCACGCTGGCTACGCGTTTCATCAAGCGCGTCCCGTGCATGCGCCCGGCGAGCAGGCGCCCGTTGCGTGCGCCGACCGGGAAGTGGCGCTCGCAACCGGCGTCGCTGCGGCAAACGGCGCGTTGTGGGGTTTGCTCGACGCGCAGATGAACGGGACGGGACGCATGATCGACTGTGCGCAAGCCGATGTGATCGCGCATCTGCTGATCGAGCCGGTCGCCGATTATGGACGGGGAGAGCGCACGTTCAGCCGCGTGCGCGAGGAACTGCAGGGGACCGAAGTAGCCGGCGGGCTGATCTGGCTGTTGCCGTGCAATGACGGCTTCGTGATGGTGTCGCCGCGTGAACAGCATCAATGGGAACGCTGGGTCGAACTGCTTGGCAACCCGGCGTGGTCGCGTGACGTGTCGCTGTGCGGCGGGCGTGAAGCGCGCAACCTGAACTGGCTGATCCTGCAGGAGGAGATGTCCGCGTGGACGCGCCGGCACAGCCGGGCCGACGTGTTCGAACGCGCGCAGGCGGCGCGGGTTGCGTGCTTTCCGGTGAGCGGCGCGCGAGACCTGCTGGACAACGCGCAATTGCATGCGCGCGCATTTTTCGACCGATGGAGCGACGGATCGCCCGAGGCGCTTTGCATGCCGGGGCTGCCGTTCGCGCTGCGCACGTCAGGCGGCGCTGAGCTGCCCCGGGCGCGGCGGGTCAATGCCCCCACGCTAGGACAAGCCAACCATCATGTATTCGAGGAGCGCCTCGGGCTCACTCGCGGTGAAGTGGAAACCCTTCGGCAGGATGGAGTTATTTAATGCGACGAGAAGCATTGTCCGGCATCCGCGTGATCGATTTCAGCTGGGTCCTGGCGGGCCCGATGACAACCAAGATGCTCGCCGCAATGGGCGCCGAGGTCATCAAGATCGAGTCCGCCACGCGGCCTGAGCATGTGCATCGGCCGCCTTGGTGGGCAGTCGTGAATGCGGGAAAGCTAAGTTGTACGATCAATCTCAGCAGGCCCGAGGGCACGGCGCTGGTCAGGCGGCTGGTGGCATCGAGCGACATGGTCGTCGAAAATTTCTCGAACGGCGTGCTGGCGAAATTCGGCCTCGACTACGACACGCTGCGCGCGATTCGCGAGGACCTTGTCTTCGTCTCCGCGTCCGGCACCGGGCGCGAGGGACCGCAGCGCAACGCGGTTGCCTATGGCTCGCTGCTGCAGGCCTACAGCGGCCGGGCGAGCGTTGTCGGCACACCGAACACGCGCGTCGAGGCAATGGGTATCTTGCCCGCCTGGACCGATCCGATCACGGCCCTTTGGGAAAGCGCCGCGGTGCTCGCGGCTGTGCGGCACCGGCGGCGCACGGGCGAAGGCGCGCATATCGATCTCTCGATGCTGGAAAGCACGGTTGCGCTTCTGCCGGAACTGCTCTTTCGAGAAGCGCTGCACAGTGACGAGCCCGCGTCGAACGGCGCCTGCGAGTCGAGCGCCGCGCCGTCCGGCTGTTTCCGCTGCAAGGGCGCCGACGCGTGGCTCGCGCTCTCCGTGCGCAACGACACGGAATGGCGCGCGCTGTGCGACGCGATGGAGCAACCCGGCCTTGCGGCGGACGCGCGATTTTCCGAGCATGTGGATCGTGCAGCGCACCGTGCTGAGACAGATGCGATCGTGGCGGCGTGGGCGCGCGAACAGGACGTCTCGCGAGCACTCGAAATGCTACAGTCCCGGGGTATCCCGGCGGCGCGTTCGAGGCACATCGGCGAGGTGGTCGAGGACCCGCATTTTGTTGAACGGGGGCTTTTCCCCACGCTCTCCGACGGCTCGCGCAGTATCGCGCTGCCCTGGCAGGATGCAGCGGGCTGGCGTGGAAAACTCAGCCCGCCGCCACGGCTTGGAGAGCATAACGACTATGTATTTCGCACGCTGCTCGGCCTTTCTTCCGATGAGATCAATACGTTGTCGGAAGCGGGCGTGCTGCGTTGAAAGAGCCAACCGAATCGAATGAACCGCCAGGGAGTGGAAGATGAAAGAGAAGGTGAAAGTATGCGAGGTGGGGCCGCGCGACGGTCTGCAAATGGCGCACGACATCATGCCGACGGAACTCAAATCCCGTTGGATCGCCGCCATGGCGCAAGCGGGCGTCACCGAAATTGAGGTCGGCAGTTTCGTGCCGGCGAAGCTCGTGCCGCAAATGGCCGATACCGACGCAATCGTGCGCAGCGCGCTCGAACAGCCGGGGCTGCGTGTCATGGCGCTCGTGCCCAATCTGCGCGGCGCGCAGGCGGCTTATGCAGCGGGGGCGCATGGCGTTGGCGTGCCTGTTTCGGTGAGCGAGGGACATAGCCGTTCCAACACGCGAAAGGGAACGGCGGAGCAGGTGGAGGAAGTGGCGCGGATCGTCGAGTGGGTTCGGGCCCAGGAGCGCCCCATGGCGATCGAACCGGGCTGTGCGACCGCGTTCGGATGTGCGATCGATGGAGAGATTGCGCTCGACAAGGTGGTGCGTACCGCTGTCGCGCTCGCGGAAGCGGGCGTCGATGCAGTGGCGCTTGCCGACACAGTTGGCTATGGGAACCCGGCGCAGGTGCGCGCGCTCGTTCGCGCGGTGCGCTCGGAGATTGGCGACAAGCTCACGAAACTGCACTTGCACGACACAATGGGCCTTGGTCTTGCCAACGCGCTCGCCGGCCTGGAAGAGGGCATCCGCTCGTTCGATTCCGCGCTTGCGGGTCTGGGCGGTTGTCCATTTGCGCCGGGTGCGTCGGGCAACATTGTGACCGATGACCTGGTGTTCATGCTGGAAAGCATGGGGTTCGATACCGGCATCGATCTGGACCGGCTGATCGCATCGCGCGAATTGCTGCATGAGGGCGTGCCGAACGAGCCGATGTTCGGACAGGTCTCGCGGGCAGGCATTCCTAAAACATACCGCGTACAGGCATAACCGGATTGTTCGGCGGCGCGGCTTTGGGTAGGGTGTGCCTGATACCGTTCCACGGCGCAAGGGCGCCGGCGAGGAGACACGGGTGCACAAGAAAATGCAGGACAGCGCGGAGTGCCCACCCGCGCACGCAGGCGATTATCTGACCCGCGGGGAGACGCTGGAGCTTCTGCAGGTGAAACTGCAGACTCTTTACGCTTATGTCAGCCGTGGCCTGATCCGCAGCGTGCCGCAAGGCTCCAATGGACGACGGCTCTATGCGCGGCAGGACGTCGAGAAGATGAAGTCGCGCGCGGATGCGCGCAGCGGACATGCGCCAGTCGCCGCTGCGGCAATGCGCTGGGGCGAACCCATCATCCAGAGCACGATTACGCGGATCTCGCCCGACGGGCCGATGTATCGAGGCGTCCTGGCCGTCGACCTGGCGCGCTCGGGCATCACGTTCGAGGAGGTTGCAGGGCTGCTGTGGAAAACCGGCGCGTCGGGCGCGCTCAACTGGCAGCCTTGCCAGCGCACGACGCGCTTCGCCGAAGCCTACGCGCGCAACGGTCTTGTCGATCCGCGCCGGGAGTTGTTGCGCTATCTCGCGGACATCGTCCTGCGTTTCGGCGACGAACATCTGCGCAACGCAGTCGATCCGGGAGCGCAACTGGCCGAGTCGAGCCGGATGATCGCGACCATGGCGCAATGCATCGCGCACCTCAAGCGTCAGCCGGCCTCCACTTCCACTTCCGCGCAGAGCCAGCGTGGCTGCGGCATTGCCGAGCGGCTGCTCGTTGCGCTCGGTGGCGACCCAAGCGCGCAGCATGTGGCCGCGCTCGACGCGGCGCTCGTGCTCTGTGCGGACCATGAGCTGGCCCAGGCGACTTTTGTCGCGCGGATCGCCGCATCGGCGGGGGCGGACATTGGCGAATGCATTGCCGCAGCGGTTCTGACGCAAACGGGACTGACATCCGCGCGCTCGTATCAAAGCGCCGAGGATCTGCTGCGCGCCTGCCGTACCCCGGCGCAGACGCAGCGGCTTTTCGACGCCGAATACGCCGCGCATCGCAACCTGCCGGGTTTCAATCACCCGCTTTATCCGGACGGCGATCCGCGCGCCCGTTATCTCATCGATATGGTTCGAGGTCTTGGCGGCAGGCAGTCCGTCGTGGCGCCTCTGCATGCGGCCCTCGCCATGGCGGCGCAACACGGCTGCCTGCCGAGCCTCGAAATCGGGCTGACAATGCTTGCAATCGTCATGGGCTTGCCGCGCCGCAGCGCCTACGCGCTTTTCATCATTGCGCGATGCGCAGGGTGGATAGCGCACATTATCGAGCAGCGCGAGTCGGGTGCGTTGATTCGTCCGCGTGCCGACTATTCGCCGGGCGCACAGCCGGAACCACGGCCCGGCTCTCAGCTCTTGCCCTTGCCGCCGATCACGGCCGGCAAGCCGGCTGTCAGCGTGAGACGCATCACCTTGTCGCGCTTCATTACGGGTAATCGCTGACCCGCACCGGCTCGCATCATCCGCCATGCATCCACCGGTCAAGTTGATTCAACGATCAACTATTGTGGGCCGTTCTGCCCGTCGCTAGACTGATTTCAAGGTCAATGGGCAATGCGCGCGCAATGCGATCAGGCAAACCCTGCAAAGCCGATCATAAGCATCCCTATATTTATAAAGTTCCACGGACCGTGTTTGCAGAAATGGTGCCGACGCGCATGGGGACGACCAGGAGGAAGACAACGATGAGCTATTTTGGCAGGACGATTGCCGCGGACCTGACAGCACTTAGGGCCGACGAGGCGCATCACATGGCGCCGCCTATCACCGCCGGGCTCGTCACGGCGCGATTCGACCGGTTGCCCATGACGGCGACGCTCTGGAAGCTGCTGACGCTCGTCGCACTGGGAGGCTTCTTCGAACTGTACGATGTTTATTTCGCCGGCTATATTGCGCCCGGATTGTTTCACTCCGGCATCCTCACGCCCACCACCAAAAGTTTCTTCGCCATGAACGGCCTCGCGGGCTTCCTCGCGTCGCTGTTCATCGGGCTCTTCATTGGGACAATCGTGTTCGGCGGTCTCGCCGACCGCTTCGGCAGAAGGCGGGTGTTCGCCGCGTCGATGCTGTGGTACTGCGTCGCAACGGTCGTGATCGCGTTTCAGGACACGGCGCTCGGCCTGAACATCTGGCGGCTTGTCTGCGGGATCGGCGTTGGCGTGCAGTACGTGACGATTGACTCATACGTGTCCGAACTCACTCCCAGGCGCGCGCGCGGGATGGCGTTCGGTCTCGTGTATGGCATCGCCCAGATCTGCGCGCCGTTGATCGCGTTTCTTGCCTGGGTGCTCGTGCCGATGTCGCCGCTTGGCTTCGACGGCTGGCGCTGGGTGATCCTGATCGGGTCGAGCGGCGCGCTCTTCGTGTGGTTTCTGCAATTGCGCTTGCCAGAGTCGCCGCGCTGGCTCGTGCAGAAAGGCCGTCTGGAGGAAGCCGAGCGCGTCATGCACGATCTGGAGACGCGCGTTGCCCGCGAGTATGGCCAGGCTCTGCCGCCGCCTGAGGAGAGCGCCGCGGCCAACGAGGGATCGGGCACACTGCGCGAGTTGTTCGGTCCGGTTTATCGCAGCCGCACGATCATGCTGATGGTGGTCAATTTTTTCCAGACCATCGGGTACTACGGCTTTGTTAGCTGGATTCCCACCTTGCTGATAGCCAAGGGCATCATGATTACGCGCAGCCTGGAATATACGTTTCTCATCGTGTTGCTTTATCCCATTGCGCCGTTCATCGTGATGCTTGTTGCCGACCGTTTTGAGCGCAAGTGGCAACTGGTCTGGAGCGCGATCTCCGTCGCGGTCATTGGCGTCGTATTTTCGATGTTGAAGCTGCCGGGATGGCTGGTCGCGGTCGGTATCGTGCAGACGCTTGTCGTCAACTGGCTGTCGACCATCGTGCACACCTATCAGGCCGAGTTGTTCCCGACGCGTATCCGGTCGGGCGCGGTGGGCTTCGTCTATTCGTGGAGCCGGCTGTCGTCCATCTTTGTTGGTTTCTTCATCGCGTTCTTCTTGCGGGAATTCGGCGTGGAGGGCGTGTTCATGTTCATTGGCGGTGCGATGGCGATCGTGGTCGTTGCAGTTGCATTGTTTGGCCCGCGCACTACGGGTCTGGCACTCGACGACATCGCACGTTAGATATTGAAAGGATGGATCGGTACTATCCGCTTCAGCAAGTCATCGTGCACGGGCCAGCGCTCTTTGTGCGACGTGACTTGCAGGCGCGGGCCTCGCTTAAAGCGCCACCTCACATTATTCAAGGTTGCGTATGAGCACTTACGTGTTGTTGGCTTGCGGGTTCGGAATAGGCCTGGCGATAGCGATCTGGGGTGTACTCGATACCCGGAAGCATTCCCGCCACGAAGCGGCGGAAAATCAACGCCGCCGCTAGGACGTTGATGCTGCCCGGTCATTCAGCGGCAGCAGTACGCCGCGATTACAAAGCCCTTGTTCAACGCCTCATTCGCTAAAACATGACGAGCTTGTCATTTTCGCGTCAGCTTGAGGTCAGCACGCGTCCGTCAAAATGAGCGCAGGGTTATCGTGCGTTGCAAGCCAATAACAACTGTGGGCTGCATTTTTCGCATAAAGGCGGACCATCATGAAAGCACTGATCTTCGCCACGCTGGCCGTCGCCTGGGCGGCGCCCGCCGTGTCGTTTGCACAAACGGCAGAGCCGGTGACGCGCGCTGAAGTGCAGGCGGATCTGGTTCAACTGGAAAATGCGGGGTATCGCCCGATTTCCGAGGACGCTTTCTATCCTTCAGACATCCAAGCCGCTGAAGCGCGCGTGCATGCTGGCCATGGCGGTACCAGTGCATATGGCGGCGTGACGGATACAGGAACATCCATGTCCGCGGCGCCCGTTGCCAGCCCTCCCGGCAATCAATAGCCACCGACCCGCGCGAAGCCTGCGGCGAATCGCTTACCTGTACGACGGGATCAGGACGCGTCGGCCCAAACCTTTGCGGCGTTCACAGCGCGATGCCAGCCATGCATATGGCGCTCGACGTCTTCGGCGGAGAGCGCCGCCGAGAAACGCCGGTCCAGTTTCCATTGGCTTTGCAGTTCATTCACGTCTTTCCAGTAACCCACGGCGAGTCCAGCCAGATACGCCGCACCGAGCGCGGTTGTCTCGCTGACTTGCGGGCGCACCACGTCAACGCCCAGCATATCGGCCTGGAACTGCATCAGCAGATCGTTGGCCACCGCACCGCCGTCCACGCGCAACTCGCCGATGCGCATGCCGGAATCGGCTTCCATTGCCTTCAACACGTCGATGGATTGATACGCGATGCTTTCCAGCGCCGCGCGCGCGAGGTGCGCGGAGGTCGTGCCGCGCGTCACGCCGAACAATGTGCCGCGAGCGCGGGCATTCCAGTGCGGCGCGCCGAGACCGGCAAACGCGGGCACGAGATACACGCCGTCGCTATGTGGAACGCTGCGAGCGAGCGTCTCGATTTCGTTTGCAGTCTTGATGATGCCGAGTCCGTCGCGCAGCCATTGCACCACGGCGCCGCCAATGAAAATGCTGCCTTCCAGCGCATAGTTGACCGTGTCGCCGATCTGCCAGGCGATGGTCGTGACAAGATTATTGCTTGATTCAATCGGCTTCTCGCCAGTGTTCATCACGAGGAAACAACCGGTTCCGTAGGTGTTCTTCACCATGCCGGACTGCGTGCACATCTGTCCGAACAGGGCTGCGTGCTGGTCGCCGGCAATGCCGCCAAGCGGTATCTTCGATGCAAACACCGTGGTCTTGGTCGGCCCATAGACTTCCGACGACGGCCGCACTTCCGGCAGCATGCTGCGCGGAATGTCGAGGGCATCGAGCAGTTCGCCGTCCCACTCGAGCGTATGGATATTGAACAGCATGGTTCGCGATGCGTTGGTCACATCGGTGATATGCATGCTGTGTTTCGTAAAATTCCAGACGAGCCAGCTATCCACCGTGCCGAACGCGAGCCGCCCATTTTTGGCTTTTTCGCGTGCGCCTTCCACGTTGTCGAGGATCCAGCGGATCTTGGTCGCCGAGAAGTACGAGTCAACAGGCAACCCGGTCTTGGCGCGCACCTTCTCTTCAAGCCCTTGCGCCTTGAGCTGATCGCAGAAGTCGGCGGTGCGGCGATCTTGCCAGACGATCGCGTTATAGATCGGATGACCGGTCTCGCGATCCCAGACGATCGTTGTCTCACGCTGGTTAGTGATGCCAATGGATGCAATCGATGCGCCGTTCAACCCGGCGCGCGTCACGGCTTCCGCTGCGACGCCAGCCTGTGTAGACCAGATTTCCTGCGGGTCATGTTCGACCCAGCCCGGCTGCGGATAGATCTGCGCGAATTCCTTCTGCGCCACCGATACCACGTTGCCCTGCCGGTCGAACACCATGGCGCGCGAACTGGTCGTACCTTGATCGAGCGCGAGGATGTATTGCTCCTGCATTGTCTTCTCCACTGTCTTGGACCATCGCCGGGTCTTGTGCCGCGATCTTAACGCCTTGTTGTTTTGCCTATCGATTCGCTCCTGCCTGTCGAGGCGCTGAATTCCACGGCGCGTGTCGGCAAAAGAAAACTTGGAAAGCCAATAATGTTCGCATTCGAATGCTAATGAACATATTCGAAAATGTAAAGCCGCTTCCAATTGCCCTTGAGTGAACCCGGCGACGAAGCAAAAACGCCGGCCGCATGCTGGGCATGCGGGCCGACGTTAGCCAGGAAGAGGGTGAACCGGTTCAGCAACCGGGCGTTATTCATCTATTGTTTTACCTGATGCATGATGGATGACCAATTGAAGAACAGGCCAAAGCTGATTACCCGGAAGCCGCGTCTGAATAGGCGGCCCGCAATGCGGCGATGTCGAACTTAACCATCTTTATCATGGCGTCAGCAACGCGGTTTGCTTTTGCCTTGTCGGGGTCCGTCATCATGTTGATGAGATCGTCTGGAACGATTTGCCATGAGACGCCGAAGCGGTCTTTAAGCCAGCCGCACGCCACCGGCGAACCGCCGCCCGCAAGAAGCGCGTTCCAATAAGGGTCGAGTTCTTCCTGATCACCACAGCTCACCATGAGGGACACCGCGGGGTTGAACGGCTCGGGCTTTCCGGAACTCATGGCAATGAACGACTGCCCAAAGAGAACGAATTCGACAATGGTGGTGGAACCGTCGCTTAGCACCGCGGTGACCCGCGTGATGCGCGAGTCGGGAAAAATATCGGTATAAAACGCGGCGGCTTCTTCGGCTTGCGTGGAATACCAGAGAAAGGGCGTGATCTTCTGGATTGTCATGGCGAATCTCCTGTCAATGTTCGAACAATGCGGGGAGCGAACCGCGTCGCACTATGGGGACGACGAAGGACAGCCATCGAAATCGACACGCCCGAAAGAAAAGGATTCGTTTTGTCTCGAAGTGGGTGATCGACCCGCATCACATCACGACCTCTCAGCTTACAGGTGGAAAGATGAAAATCGAAGGCCATTGTCACTGCGGTGCAATCGCATATGAAGCCACCGTCGATCCGCAAAAGGCGGCCTTGTGCCATTGCACCGATTGCCAGACACTCTCCGGTGCGCCTTTTCGCGCAAGCGTTCCGGCCTTGGCGGACGACTTCCGCATTCTGCGCGGCCATCCGAAGGTGTACATCAAGACAGCGGAATCCGGCGCTCGACGCGCTCAGGCATTCTGCGCCGATTGCGGCACGCCAATCTACGCCGCAGCCGCCGACAACCCGGCTCAGTTCAATCTTCGCCTCGGCGCGATCGCGCAGCGCGCCGAGATCCCCGCGCTCAGGCAGGGCTGGTGCAGCTCGGCGCTTGCATGGGCGCGCAATATAGAAGCGCTGCCGGAATCACGGCAGCGCTGACGGTCGAATCGCTCTTTCCACGCGCGGCGAACCCGGCGGTGTTCAGTCCTGGCGCGCCAACCGCAGCGCATACGTGAACCGGTCGGCGGGAAATACGCTGATGGTCGCCTCGAACACGAGACCGCGCTGATCGACGTAATGACGCACGATCTCGAGCGCGTGAGAATCGGGTGCGGCGGCAAGCGTCCCGGCAACACGTTCCGGTACGCCAACCGCGCGAATTTCCTGGCGGACTTCCTGGACCGCTCGCCCACAACGCTCTTCCACCATCTCGCAGATCAGACCAGTGTTCTTGCGCAGTTCGCGCCGGATGGCTGCGCCGGCAACCGGATCCAGATACACGTCGGTCCAGCAGATCGGCCGGTCGGCCTTGGCGGGATCGACCCGCAGCATTTCAATGCGCAACCATCGCGAGCCGGTTTCCACGCCAATTCGCGCCGCAAGCGCGGGACTCGCCGAAATCTCGCCGATGGACTGGACGTGCCGCTCGGTGAGGACGGCGAACTGCATCAGGTCCTCGACATTCGACATGGACTGCTCGAAAGCGAGGCGCGGCTTCGACGCCTCCACGCGAATGCCCGCGCGTTTGCGCCGGGAGATCAGCCCCAGGTCCTGCACCTTCTGCAACGCTGAGCGCACGGTCGCGCGACTGACGCCGTATTGTGTGGAGAGATCCATTTCGCTCGGCAGCGCGGCGCCGATGGCAAACGTCCCGTTGCCAATCGCTTCGATCAATTGATCTGCCAGTTCCACGTACCGCGGTTTCATAAACCTTTCCTGTTTTTCCTATTGTTCGACGTATGGCTGCGAAGCTGAGCGCGACATCGTATCTTGGCTCGTGCCGGGTTGCCAAGGCATCTCGGCCGGAACGCCGGAAACGCGACGGAAGCATCGCGTAAACCCGAAGTTGACGCGTTTGCGTTACCTTTAATATAGTCCGTACATATTGAAAATGTACGGACTTAATAGGCGGATTGAACGCGCGTGTTGAAATGCGTCCGATCCGTACAAAACGGAGACCGAAATGGCGGTTCAAACGAATATGTCGCATCCCGCAGACGACGGAACGTCGGAGGCCAGGCCCCGTCAGCCGTTCTATGCGCGGCTGGGTTTCCAGATTGTCGTGGGGATCGTGCTTGGTCTCGCGCTGGGGTTCATTGCGCCGCATCTCGCGGTGCAAATGAAGATTCTCGGCGATATCTTCCTGCGGCTCATCAAGATGATTGTCGCGCCGCTCGTGTTCCTGAACGTCGTGCTGGGCATCGCCGCGGCCGGCGACCTGAAGAATGTCGGGCGCATCGGCTTGCGCGCGCTGATCTACTTCGAGATTGTCTCGACTATCGCGCTCATTATCAGCATGGTGATCGCCAACCTCTCGGGCGTCGGCGCGGGCATGCATCTGGTGCAGAGCCCGGAAGCTGCGGCGGCGGCGCACGAGACGTATGGCAAGGCTGCGTCGGTATCGTTCGAACACTTCCTGCTCACGTTGTTCCCCGACAACTTCATCGGCGCGTTTGCCAACGGGTCGCTCTTGCAGGTGCTTGTGATCTCGATCGGTTTTGGCGCCGCCGTGCTCATGCTCAACACGGAGCAGCGCGCGAGCGTGGAACATGCGCTGTCGCGGATGTCCGACTGCTTCTTCAAGTTCGTCGACGTGATCATGAAGTTCGCCCCGCTCGGCGCATTCGGTTCGATCGCGTTTGCAATCGGCAGCAGCGGCATGAGCGCGGTGATTTCTTTGGGCTATCTGCTGATCGTGATGTATCTGTCGCTGGCGTTCTTCGTGGTCGTGGTGCTTGGCCTCGTGCTGCGTCTTTATGGCTTCAACGTGTTCCGCTTCCTGCGTTATTTCAAGGAAGAAATCTTCCTGTTGTTCGCCACGGCGTCGTCGGAAAGCGCATTGCCGCGACTCTTCGAGAAACTCGAACGGCTTGGCTGCTCGCGTCAGTCGGTCGGATTGATCCTGCCTACAGGCTATGCGTTCAATCTCGACGGCACCGCCGTGTACATGTCGCTGTGTGTGATGTTTCTCGCAAACGCCTATGGTGTGCCGCTCGACTTGCATCAGCAGTTTGGCTTGCTGTTGCTGATGCTCCTGACATCGAAGGGCGCGGCGACCGTTTCTGGCGGCACGTTCATTGTGTTTGCCGCGACGGTCACGGCGTCGGGCCTCTTGCCCATAGAAGGATTGCCGATCCTGTTCGGCATCAACCGCTTCACTTCGCAGGCGGTGTCGATCTGCAACTCCATGGGCAACAGCGTGGCGACGCTCGTTATCGCAAGGTCGACCGGCGAGTTCGACGAAAGCGCCGCACGCAGCGAGTATCGGCGCGTGTTTGGATCGAGCGACGGCAAGGTCATCTAAAGTCATCCTAAGGAATAGTCATGCGTATTACCGCCATCAGGGAAATCTCCGTTCCGCTGGAAGGAAACGTAGCGAACGCGCTGGTCAGCTTCGCCGAGCACGATGTGTCGCTTGTCGCGCTCGAAACGGATGTGATCAGGAATGGCCGGCCTGTTACCGGCTATGCGTTCGATTCCATCGGCCGGTATGCGCAAGGCGGCATCCTGCGCGAGCGGATCATTCCGCGCCTCAAGGCTGCGTCGGCCACGGCGCCCGAGTCGCTGCTCGACGCGTCGGGCGATAGCTTCGATGCCGCCAAAGTCTTGCGAACGATTCTGCGCAACGAGAAGCCCGGCGGCCATGGCGACCGCGCGGCAGCGGCAGGCGCGATCGAGCTCGCGGTATGGGACCTCAATGCCAAGCTCGCCGATGAACCCGCGCATGTCACCATTTCGAGGCACTTCGGACGGCAGGGCAAGCATGAAGGCGTAAACGTGTACGCGGCCGGAGGCTATTACTACCCGGACGAAAGCACGGAGCGTCTCGCCGATGAATTCCGCGCTTATCGCGAACTCGGTTTCGACGCCTTCAAGATGAAGATAGGCGGTGCGACGCTCGCGCAGGACACGGCGCGCATCGAGGCCGCGTTGAAGGTTGCGGGCGAGGGTCAGCGTCTCGCGGTCGATGCCAACGGACGTTTCGACCTGAGCACGGCGCTCGCTTACGCCGAGGCTATCGCGCCATACGATTTGCGCTGGTACGAAGAGATTGGCGACCCGCTCGACTACGACCTGAATCGGCAAGTAGCGCAGGCCTATGAAGGACGTATCGCAACCGGAGAAAACCTGTTCTCGGTACAGGATGTAAACAATCTGATCCGCTTTGGCGGCATGCGAAAGGACAAGGACATCTTTCAGATGGACGCCGGTCTCGCTTACGGACTGACCGAATACGCGCGGATGATCGACGCAATGGAAAGCCAGGGTTTCGATCGCGCTCAAGCGTTTCCTCACGGCGGCCATCTGATCAATCTGCACATAGCGGTCGGCCTCGAACTTGGCGGATGCGAGGCCTATCCCGGCGTATTCCAGCCGTTTGGCGGTTATCCAGCCGGCTGCGGCGTGGGCGGCGGCCTCGTGCGCCCGACCGATGCGGCAGGCTTTGGACTCGAAGAAAAAGAAGCGGTGCGGCCGTGGCTCGCGCGCCTGGATCATTAAAAGGAACCCTTGATGTCTACCACCGTATTCGATTCCGCTCTTTTTCGCGACATGTTCGGCACGCCGGAAATGCGCGAGGTGTTCTCTGACACCGCGTATCTTGCACGCTGTATCGATACTGAAACGGCGCTCGCGCGCGCGCAGGCCAAAGCGGGTTTGATTCCCGCGGAAGCCGCGCGCGAGATTACTGCCCGCGCCGATTTTTCGCGGCTCGATCTGGAGGCGCTGCGTCACGAAACGGAGATCGTTGGTTATCCTATCTTGCCGCTGGTCAAGCAGGTCAGCGCCATGTGCGGTGATGCCGGCGGCTATCTGCACTGGGGCGCGACCACGCAGGACATCATGGATACCGCGACCGTGCTGCAATGCGCGAAGGGCGTGGCGATCATCGAACGTCAGCTCGACGAAGTGCGCGGCGCACTACGCGATCTCGCCAGCAAACACGCCGATACAGTGACGGCCGGCCGTACGCATTTGCAACACGCGTTGCCGGTCACTTTCGGCTTTCGTGCAGCAGTCTGGCTCTCTGCGTTGAACCGCCATGCCGAGCGTCTGGCTCAGGCGAAACCGCGGGCGCTGATGGTGCAGTTTGGCGGCGCGGCGGGAACGCTTGCGTCGCTCAACGACCCTGAGCGTGCGCTCGAAACGCGTCGCCTGTTCGCCGAAGAACTGGGTCTTCGCGATCCGGAAATCACCTGGCACGTCGCGCGCGACGGGCTCAGTGAACTGGTCTCGCTGTTGGCGAGCATCGGCGGCTCGCTGGGGAAAATCGCGCTCGACGTGATGATGATGGCGGCATCGGAATTCGGCGAAGTAGCCGAGCCCTTCGTGCCGGGACGCGGCGCAAGTTCGACCATGCCGCAAAAGCGCAATCCGATCTCAAGCGAACTGATGTTCGCCGCCGCGAAAATGCTGCGCGAGCGCGCGGCGTTGATGCTTGACGGCATGATGCACGATTTCGAACGCGCGACGGGTCCATGGCATCTTGAATGGAGCGCGGTGCCCGAGAGCTTTTTGCTGTGCGCCAGCGCGTTGCATCAGGCGAACTTCATGCTGCGCGGCCTCGTGGTCGACGCCGCGAAGATGCGCAAGAACCTGGATCTCACGGGCGGCCTGATCGTGGCCGAAGCCGTGATGATGGGCTTGGCTCCGAGCATCGGGCGGCAGCACGCGCACGATGTGGTCTACGACGCGTGCCGCATCGCAATCGAGAACAACCGTACGTTGTTCGACGTGCTGATGGAGAACGCGAAGATTCGCGATGCATTTGGCGAAGCCCGGCTGCGTGAACTTACCGATCCGGCAAACTATCTGGGTGCTGCCGCGATAATGGCGCGCTCGGTTGCGAATGCCACGAATGTGTAAGGCACGGGATTTTGTGATCCGGACCTTTCTTGCAAGGCATATGCGCGAGTCGTATGTGGCGAGGTAATGCGGAATAATAAAGCGCGTTCGCCCGTTTAATCCATGTAAGCCCGGCACGAGCGGCATATGCTGAAGCGCCATCGAGGCGCTTGTTAACCGTTCGTTACCCGTCGGGTTCCTTGCTGGAGACAACGATCATGCGTAAAGCGTTTTGCCTTGGAATGGTGCTGGCGTGCGCGAGTTTAGCCGCGTCGGCGCCGGTATTTGCACAAAGTTGCTGACCTATCCGGTTGCGCAATATCCGTATGTCGACCCTTGGTACGTGGGTCCGCCACTCTTCATTGGCGCGGGCGTGAGCTTTATTTTTGTCGACCGTTTTCACCACTTCCATCGATACAACCATTTCAATCAAATGGGCCACTATCACGTTGGCGGTTCGTATGCCGGCGGCTTTCATGGTGGCTTTCACGGCGGCGGCCATATGCATGGATACGGTGGAATGGGGCATCGTTGAGCGAATGTATCGCAGTTTTCGTGCGCTATTTTTCTTTGGCCAGAAAATAGCGCACGATGATCCACGCAAACGCTCAAACCTCAGTACAAAGCCATTAACGATTCCACCCCGCGCAAAGTATTGCGTTGACGCCACTGCAATGAATCCAGATTGGTGATGCGCAATGCCGGCAGCCGTGAAACGAGTGTGCCAAGGCCGGTTTCCAGTTCGAGTGTTGCAAGCCGCGCGCCGAGGCAATGGTGAATGCCCGCTGCAAAGGACAATAGCTTGCCCTGCGCCGGACGTTCTATATCCAGTTGATCCGGCTTGCTGAACTGCCCGGGATCGCGATTGGCCGAACCCACCATCATGAACACAATCGTGCCTTGCGCAATCGTCACGCCTGCCGCCTCCACGTCTTCGAGCGCCGTGCGCACGATCATCTGCACGGAACTGTCGAACCGCAGGCATTCGCTCACAGCGTTGGGCACCAACAACGGATCACGTTGAAGCAGCGCAAGTTGCTCTGGTTGCCGATGCAATGAAATCAGCGCGTTGCCGAGCATGTTCGATGTCGTTTCGTGGCCGGCCACAAACAGCAGCAGCACGTTCGAAATGATTTCATCGTTGGAAAGCGACTCGCCGGCTTCCTCTGCACGAACCAGAGCGGAGACCAGATCATCGCCGGGTTTCGTGCGCCGTTGCTCGACCACGCCCGCGAAATAGTGCTGCAATGTGAGCGTGGCTTCGTTTGCCGCCGCGAGACGTTCGGCGTCCATGGGTGCGCTGTCAAGTGCATTACCTAGAAGGCTTGCCGCAGAGCCTAACCTCACACCGTCTTCCACGGGTACGTCGAGCAAGCGGCAGATGATGTTCACCGGTAAAGGCAACAGATAGTCGCTGACGAGATCGAACTCCACGCCGGGATTGAGCGAGTCGACCAGCGTATTCGCGGTGCCTTGCGCAATGTCGCGGAGCAAACCGATCTGCCGTGCGTTGAACGCCTTCATCAACAAACCCCGCAAGCGCGTGTGCATGGGAGGGTTCATCATCAGGAACATACGGCTTAGCGCCTGGAATACAGGCTGTTCGCGGCCGCTTTCGCCGTACCGGGCGACCACGCTCTGCATGTAGGTCTTGCCCATGCGCCGGTCGTGCAGCATCGCTTCGATGATCGCGTAGCGCCCCGTTAACACAACGTTGGGCGCCAGCGGAACCAGCGCGCCCTCGGCGCGAAGTTGTTCGTAGAACGGGTAAGGGTTTTCGAAGAAGGCGGGGGAAGAAAGGTCGCTGAATTTCATGTGGAATGGTGATGAGTGTGGGGAAGGCATACGCCTTGACAACACCCGTAATGCGGATTTATTCCGTTCCGAGATCATTTGGTGCCGCGTGTCGGGGCCGTTTCATCCTGGGCCTGCGCGCAGCCACGCCCTGACGATAAACAGCAGGCGTATCGTCCATTTTTGCGGCTTCCGACCGGCGCATACGCGCCTCTTCCCGAAGGCTCTCGACCAGCGCACGCGTGGTCGCGCGATCAAGTACGGCCTTCCTGACGAGCAGGCCGAGCTTGCGATTCACCGGCTGACCCGGCAGCGCCATGCGTTGAACCAATGGTACGTGTTGCAGCATCAAAAGGTCTCCCGGTACGACCGACCAACCGAGTTCCTCAGCGACCATCTGCACAATCACGGCAGGTTCGTCGAGTTCTATGCCTTCGCGCACCACCAGTTTCTGCCGGCGCAAGAACGTATTGACGAGTCCACCGCCATAAGAGCGCCGATCATAGCGAATGAAGGGCAAGTCGAGTGCCCATTCCCTTAGCGAACCTGTTGCCGCTTTCGGCGCAATCGCGACGTACACATCGTCCAGTAGCGGAATCCAGACGAGATTGGCGGGAATACCGAAATTCGGCTTGATCATGGCGGCAATATCGAGCTCACCGGCATCGACTTGCGCGAGCAATTGAATAGAGGTGCCCGGCGTGACCTGGATATTCGTGGCCGGGCAACTTTCGGCGAAACCGCGTAGAGCCTTGGGCAACAAGCCGGATTGAACGGTGGAAATCGCGCCGAGAGTGAGGGTCGACGCCTGTGGCACCGCGCCGGCTTTCATGTCGTCGTAGCGCGCGACGAGCTCGCGGGCATGACTGACCAGCGCCCGTCCACGCTCGCTGAGTTGCACGGCTTTGCCGCTGCGCTCGAACAACATGCATCCGAGATCCGATTCCAGCCGCTTGATCTGCATGCTGACCGCCGACTGCGTCAGGCCGAGCCGCTCTCCCGCGCTGGAAAACGAGCCCGTTTCAGCTGCGGTGAGGAAAGTGGCGAGGTAGCGGAGCATAATGAAATTAATTGATGCCTAGGCTAAAAAATATGCGTTTCTCATTCGTTATTTTTATCTTAGCATCATGGTCATTGCCTGAATTTCCATACGACCCAATACACCTACCTGCAAGGCTCCCAAATGACTGCACCCGTGTTGTTTCACCTGGCATTTCCCGTCAACAGTATTGCCGGCGCACGGCAGTTCTACGGCGAACTCCTCGGCTGTCCCGAAGGGCGGAGTTCAGAGAGCTGGGTAGACTTCGATTTCTACGGGCACCAGATCGTGGCCCATCTTTCGCCGGAAGAGACCGGTCACAAATCGACGAGCGAAGTCGATGGTCATGACGTGCCCGTCCGTCATTTCGGCGCGATCCTGCCCATGCCCGAATGGAAAGCGCTGGCCGAGCGGCTTCGTGCGCAGGACGTCAAGTTCATCATTGAGCCGCAGATCCGTTTCCAGGGATTGCCGGGCGAACAGGCAACCATGTTTTTTCTCGATTCTTGTGGTGGAAATGCGCTTGAGTTCAAGGCGTTCGAAGACATGGGCCAGGTTTTTGCAAAATAAGCGCTGGTACGACAAGCCCATTTTATTTAGCGAAAATCCGTGTTTCTCCATTAATTTTCGATTTATTTAGCGGGCACCATAGGGTTGCCAAGCGGGCTAGGGCACGCGGCGCATCCTATGCAACAATGACAACAACCGCAAGAAAGCCACTGATCCCCGCATTGACCGGCGTTCGCTTTCTGGCGGCCTTGAGCGTTGCGCTCTATCACTTGTCGGAAAACATCGCCGCGACGCTTGCGATCTCGCCCAAGCATTTTTATGAAAACGCCGGCGATCCCGTGGAATTGTTCTTCATTCTCTCGGGATTTATCCTGACCTACACCCACCCGGAAGTGAATGGCGCGCAACGCCCCGCCATACGACAGTTTTATTTTTCCCGATTCGCGAAGATCTACCCGATCTATTTGCTTGGCTGGATTGTGTTTGCGCCGCTGATTTATTCCAATCTCGTGGCCTTGCATGGACACGGCGCCGGCACTTACGCGCGGCTCGCGTTTTATGGACTGGTTTCGCTGACGCTTTTGCAAGCATGGACCACGACCACCGCCAATGCGTGGAATACGCCAGGATGGTCGCTGTCGGCGGAGGCCGTGTTTTATGCGGCCTTTCCATTCCTGTTCACTTATTTGAGGAACCGGCGCGTCGCCGTGCTTTCCGGCTTGATCGCCGTGTGCTGGGTGATTTCCGTCGTTCCGACCTTGACGCTTTCATTCTTGCCGCCGGCGTTGCAAAACGAGCATTGGCCCAAGGAACTCGTCAATTTCATCCCGGCGCTTCGCATCGGAGAATTTATCGCCGGAATTTGTCTGGCGCGATTGTTCCTGAGAAACGCTAAAGAGAAAACGTTGGCCTTCGATCTGGGTGCGCTTGGCGCTTTGGCGGTTTCGGCAGCCGTGATCGTTGTATCGAATCATCTGCATGCGAAGGTGTTGCTGTTTCCCGCGTTCATGCTGCTGCTCTACTGCCTCGCTTGCGCCAAAGGGCCGCTTAGCGCTCTGCTGGGCAGCAAGCCGATGGTGTTACTGGGCGAGGCGAGCTTTGCGTTCTACATATTGCACGTACCGCTATTCAGATACGCGAGGATGGTGTTCCCTGATGTAGCCACGTCGCCTTTGCAATTCGCGGCGTTTCTTATTGGGCTCACCGCCATATCGATCATCTGTTTCCTGTCGATAGAAAAGCCGCTTTGCGCATACCTGCGCAAAGCCTACAGGACGTCGCGTTCGCCAAGTGCGAGAGGCCAGCCTGAACATGCGCACTGAGCTCAGGCGGCCTTAGGCATCTCGTTTACTCAGTTGCGCTTCAAGGCAGCGTCACTGGCACGGGCCGCGTCAGCAGGTCGATATATAGATTGAAGAAGCGGTTGTTGTCGAACTGCGTCACGTAAGTGATCTTTTGCGGAGACGCCCCCGCGACAGGGTTTTGATAAACCTTCACCTGACCCTGGGTTTCGCCGCTGCTGGTATCGATGTCGAGGTATGCGCTCTTTGTCTGCGTTGCGTAAGTCGGATCGGTAAAGTAGGCGATCGTCAGCGTATCGAAGATATCGGTGTTGGTACTGAATGCGTTTGCGTTGGCTATTGCATATGCTCGGGTGACCGCGGTCTGCTTGTTCGGATTGTTTGCGATCTGGTCGTAGACGCTTTCAGTGAGCGGCACGGTGTCGGTGACATCGAGCGGAATCACGGATTGGGGAATCGACGTCTGCAACACGGTGCGCACCGCAAGCGGATCGAACCACCAGTTCAGCTCGCCTACGGCGTTGGCGTTGCCCGGTACAGCCATCGCGCCGCCCATGTAGACAATCTGCTTGATCAAGGACGCGATTTCCGGCGCTTTCTGCAAGGCGAGCGCGAGATTGGTCGGCGGGCCCACTTCGAGAATGGTGACCTGATTGGGATACTTCTTGACCGTGTCGATTATGTAGTCGGACGCATTCTCTGCTTGCAGCTTCGTGCTGGTTGCGAAGCCATCTGGCGGAGCGGTCAACTGCGACGCCTGAGTCGGTTCTGGCCGCATCCACGCGCCGAAATATCCGTTCGGATTCGCCGCTTGCTGCGCCCGGATGCTGGCAACATTGTATTGCAGCGGATAGTTCGCACCAGCGTAAACGCCCACCGTGTTCTGCACGCCCATGCGCTCGACCGCCTTGAGTGCATCTGCCTGTTCCTGCAGCAGCCAGTCATTTCCGGTCACGACCGTGAGGCCCAGCAAGTTGACCTTGCCTTGCGCCATCAATTGCGTGGTCATGGCGAAAAGCTGGCCATCGTCGCCCATGGTGTTGAAATCCGAATCCATGATCACCTTGGGCGCGTTCGATAAAGGTGAGGAATTCGAATTGTCGTTGTTGCCGCCGCATGCGGCGAGCGCCATGGATGTCATGAGGATTGCTATAGACTTTGAGTGCATTGCTGTTCCCATTCGAGTTGGTGGATAACGAACAACGACTGCAACATGGCGCCATGCGGCAGCTTCGCATTTCACGTGTGCTGCCTGCTCAGGCAGGCGGCACACGTCCGGCGTTTGATCTACATCTATACCAAGCGCTTGCTGACAAGAATCGGGTTGCGTCAGGATGCGCTGTCTACTTCCTGGCGCGTGGGAATGGACGGTTGAGCGCCCGCGCGCGTCACCGAAATAGCAGCGGCGCGCTGCGCCAGATCAATTGCGGCTTCCACCGGCTGGCGCGCTGCCAGTTGTGCGGCGAATACCCCAATGAACGTATCGCCTGCGGCGGTCGTGTCCACTGCGTCGACCTTGGGCGCGGGGAAATGCGTGCCTTCGCCGCCTTCCGGCAACAAATACGCGCCTTGCGAACCCAGCGTGACGATCACGTTGCGCGCGCCGGCGCGTTGCAGTTCCTTTGCCGCGCGCCGTGCGCCGCTTTGCGATTCGACTGGCAATCCCGCGAGGATCGCCGCCTCGACTTCGTTCGGAACCAGATAGTCGACAAGCGGCAGCCACTCGGCCGGCAGCGGGCCGGTCGCGGGCGCCGGGTTCAGCACGGTCAGCTTGCCGAAGCGCTTGGCGCTCACCAGCGTTGCATACACCGAATCCCAGGGGATCTCGAGCTGGCACACCACGACATCGGCTGACTTGATGACCGCTTCGTGCCGCTTGACCATTTCAGGCGTGACTTGTCCGTTGCTGCCCGCGACCACCACAATGGTGTTCTGGCCATCGTCCGCAACGGTCACCATCGCAACGCCGGTGGGCAGCGACGGATCGATCTCGATCGCGCCGCAGTCGATGCCTTCCGTTTCAAGTCCCGCAAGCCGCACCTTTCCGTTTGCATCGGCGCCGACACAGCCCGCCATGGCCACGCGCCCGCCAATGCGAGCGGCCGCGACCGCCTGATTACCGCCCTTGCCGCCGGAATGTTCGGAAAACTCATGGCCGCCAATGGTTTCGCCCGGTCGCGGCAGATGAGGGGAGCGCGCCACGAGGTCGGTATTGATACTGCCGACAATAAGGATCAGCCCTTGCTTTGTTTCTTTCGACATCGACTTGTTCTCCTGCCCGCGTCACAAGACGCGGCGTTTGCTGCGATACGTATCCAGCACGACGGCGACGACGATCACCGCGCCCGTGATGATCCGCTTGGTCGGCTCGTTTGCGCCGATCTGCGCAAGACCCGCGGCAAGCACGGAAATGATCAGGACGCCAAAGAAGGTGCTGATGACCGAACCGCGCCCACCCATCAGGCTCGTTCCGCCAATCACGACCGCCGCGATCACCTGCAGTTCGATACCCGAGCCAGCGTTGGGATCGGCGGCTTCGAGGCGGGAAATCTGGAACAATGCCGCGAGGCCGGAGAGTAGCCCCATGAGCGCGAACACGATGATCTTGTAAGGGCGCGGATTGACGCCCGCGAGCCGCACCGCTTCTTCGTTCGTGCCAATGCCGACCAGATAGCGGCCGAACACGGTGCGCGTCAGCACCAGTTGCGCCACGACCATCACGACTATGGCAATCAGGAACGAAGGCGAAATGCCGAAGGCGATCGGGTTCGACAGGAAGTCGAAGGCATCACCAATGTACGCGGTGCGCGAATTCGTCATTTGATACGCAAGACCGCGTGCGGCCTCGAGCACGCCGAGCGAAACAATGAACGAAGGAATGCGCCAGCCCACGGTGACCGCGCCGGTCACGCAACCGGTCAGCGTGGCGCCCGCCATGCCGAGCAAGGCTGCGGGCAGCGCCGGCCAGTGCCATTGCAGCGCGGCGACGCTGGTCAGGGCCGCGCCGAGCGCCAGCACCGAGCCCACTGACAAGTCGATGCCCGCAATGATCAGCACGAAGGTCATGCCCACTGACATCACCACAAGATCGGGAATCTGGTTCGCGATAGTGCTGAAGGTGTCGTAAGTGAGGAAGTGCGAACTCAGCACCGAGAAAAGCGCGATCATCGCAATCAGCGCGCCGAGCAGGCCAAGGTAATTCGAAAACCCGAGGCGCGTGCCGATCGGCTTTGCGCTTTTGGGCGGCTCCGTCTGCGTCTTCGGTGTGGTGGTCTGAGTGGTCATGCTAATGCTCCGTAATATGTGCTTCTGGCGTTCTGGTGTCTGGCTCGGCAGGTTCGGTGAGAATTTTATCGCGGCCTGCATACCCCGCGAATGCCGCGGCTAGCAGTGCATCCTGCGACCAGTCATCGCGCTCGAAGATGCCCGTCATGCGTCCCGCCGACATTACTCCTATGCGGTCGCAAATGAGCATTAATTCGCGCAGATCGCTCGATACCACGACCAGCGCGCGGCCCTCGCGCGCCTGCGCGCCCATCAATGCATAGATGTCGAACTTCGCGCCAACGTCGATACCGCGCGTGGGTTCGTCGAAGAGCAACACGGTGCAGTCGCGCGCGAGCCAGCGCCCGATCACAACCTTCTGTTGATTGCCGCCCGACAGTTCGGACACAGGTTGCGCCGCGCTCGACGTGCGTATGCGCATTGCCGTGATCTGCTTTTGCGCCAGTGCGTTTTCGCGCCGCGCGTCGACCACGCCATGCTTCGATACCGCGCCGACATTGCCAAGCGAAATGTTCGCGGCAATAGGCTGCGGCAGTAACAAACCTTCGCCCTTGCGGTCTTCGGTAATCAACGCAATGCCCTGGCCGACCGCATCCGAAGGCGATTTCACATTGACCTTCGCGAGCGCGCCGCCGTGGCGCGCAACGAACACCTCGCCGCTATCCGCGCGGTCTGCGCCATAAATCAGCCGCATGAGTTCGGTGCGCCCGGCGCCGATCAACCCGCTGATGCCGAAAATTTCCCCGGCCTTCACTTCGAACGATACGTCGCGCACCACGTGGCCGCGCGTCATGCCCCGGACCTTGAACGCAGTCGCGCCGATCCGGCGTTCGCCCAGATCGATGCGTTCGCCAATGTCGCGCCCAACCATCAGTGTGACGAGTTTATCGCTCGTCAGATTGTGCATTGCGTCAACATGCACGAGGCGGCCGTCGCGCAGCACCGCTGCACGCTCTGCAATGCGCGCCAGTTCTTCGAGCCGGTGCGAGATATAAACCAGCGCAACGCCACGCGACTTCAAACGCTCGACCTGCTCGAACAGCAGATCGACTTCGCGCGCGGTCAGCATGGCCGTGGGTTCGTCGAGGATCAGCACGCGGCAATCGCCAATCAGGTTGCGCGCGATTTCGACCATCTGCTGATGACCTATGCCAAGCTCGCCAACGAGCGTATCCGGGGCGATTGCATCGAGGCCGACTTGCGCCATGGCATGACGCGCGTCTTCACGCAGCTTCGCGCGATCGATCCAGCCAAGACCGCGTTGAGGCAAGCGGTTGAGAAAGAGGTTTTCCGCCACCGATAACGTGGGCAAGAGGTTCAGCTCCTGCATCACCATGCGCACGCCGAGCGCTTCGGCGTCGCTGCGGGTCGCGGGTGCATAGGCGGCGCCTGCAAGTTGCATTGAGCCGGTAGTGGGCGTGACCAGGCCGCTGATGATCTTCGACAGGGTGCTTTTACCGGCGCCATTCTCGCCGGTCAGCGCGAGCGCTTCGCCGGGACGCAGATGCAGCGACACATCCATGAGTACCGGTTCGACATAAGTCTTGCCTATGCCATGGATGGTCAGCACCGGAGATGCATCGGCGCCATTGGCAGCATTGGCATTAGGGGCGGTTGAACTTGGCATCGCTTTGGAAAGACCGGAAGGTGCTTGAGGGTGAACGTTGAAGCGTGCGGTCATGCCGCAGGACGTCGGATCGTCCTGCGGCCCGCCATGTTGGCGGTGATACTTTTGCGTGGCGCTTACTTCTTGCCCGTCACGAGATCCACAGGCGTCTCAACAACGCTCGACAACGCCGACTGCTTCTGATGCGCTGCAAGCGCCTTCAACGCGGTATCGATACCGAAAACCGCCTGCTTTGCAGCGTACTGGTCGGCGGTGGCGAGCACGCGGCCGTCGGCGAGCATCGGCTTGATGGCGTTGATGTTGTCGTAGCCCACGACCTGCACCTTGCCCGCTTTGCCCGCGGCGCGCACAGCCGATACCGCGCCGATCGCCATGTTGTCGTTGCCGCACAGCAGCGCCTTCACGTTGGGATTCGCGTTCAGGATCTGCGAGGCCACCGCATTGCCCTTGTCGATTTCCCAATCGCCCGATTGCAGCGCCACCACCTTCATGCCGCCAGCTTGCATGGCTTGCTTGAAACCCGCCGTGCGCTGCTGCGCATTGGTCGTGGTCGAGACGCCTTCGATAATGCCCACCTCATCGCCGGACTTGAGTTTCTTCGCCAGATATTCGCCCACCTGACGCGCGCCCTTTGCATTGTCCGGGCCGACAAACGGCACGTTCAGGTCTTTCGACTTGAGCACGTCCGAGTCGAGCTTATTGTCGATATTCACCACGATGATCCCGGCGTCGACCGCTTTCTTGATGACCGGAACCAGCGCCTTGGAATCCGCCGGCGCGATCACGAGGGCCTCGACCTTCGAGACGATCATCTGCTCGACAATGCGGATCTGGTTCGCGGTATCGGTTTCGTCCTTGATGCCGTTCGTGATGAGGGTGAACTTGTCGGTGTTATGCGCCTGATAATCCTTCGCGCCGGTTTCCATGGTCAGGAAGAACTCGTTCGCGAGCGACTTCATCACGAGCGCGACGGTGGGTTTTTTCGCCGTCTGAGCGAATGCCGATGAAACGGGCAGGAGCGAAGCTGCAGCAAATACTGCGGTTGCGGCGAGCACGCGGCGTCGGGCTTGATTGGGTTTGCGGGTCATGGAGTCTCCGGAGTCCGCTCTTCGGTCCGCCGTGCGGCAGCCGCGAGTCGTTTGGTCGTTAAATCGTTAATCGCTGGATCGCGAGATTTGCTCATTCGCCAACTTATTCGCCGCTTCAGGCGAGCACGCGGAACAAGCAATCTGAAAGGAAACCCAGGGTGGCATTTCCTTTGCCGCGAAGTGTCTGAAAGACCTTGGTCAAGCCATGAAGAGAAGAGGCAAGGACGGTCTATCGAGGTCTAATGCTATCCTCGCGAATCGCGATATGCTACCTCTAAAATTGAAAGCGGGCGTTTCGAAAATGGAACACGTTGACTGGGACGATCTGCGCATCCTGCTTGCCATTGCGCGGGAAGGAACCATGCGGGCCGCAGCTTTGGCGTGCGACCTGAGCGCCGCCACGCTCTCGCGCCGGCTCACCGAACTCGAACGAAGATTAGGTGAACCCCTGATTGACCGCGTGCCGTCCGGCTGCACTGTGACGGCGTTCGGGCAGCAGGTCGTGACGTGGGCGGCGCAAATGGAAACCCTGGCGCATCAGATTGAACGCGCTGGCGACGTGACCGGTTCGCATGGACTTGAAGGGACGGTGAGGATCAATGCCGTCGAATGGATGTCTTATATCCTGATGAAGCTGCTGGGCTCATTTCAGGAGCGGTTTCCGGGACTGGCAATCGAGGTGCTCACGTCGCAGCGCCCTTATAACCTTGCGCGTCGTGAAGCGGATATTGCAATCTGGTCGGAATGCCCGGACGAAGGCGATCTCTATGTGCGGCGCATTGGCAAGGTGCGCTTCGGGCTGTATGCATCGCGTGATTATTATTTGCGCCACAAGGTCGCGATCAAGAAGAGGGAGTGGAACAAGCTGTCGTTCGTGGGTTACGACGAGCGACGTGACGACCATCCCGCGGCGCGATGGCTGAAGAGCTTGCCAGGCGCACCCGAGCCGACTCTCAGATGCAGCTATCTCCTTGGCGTATTCGACGGCGTGCTGGGAGGCTCGGGCCTGGGCGTGCTCGCGCAACTCGCCGGCGATACAACCAGCGACCTAGTCTGCGTCGAACCGCATATCCGCGAACTCGATCAGGACGTGTGGATGGTGCTGCATCCGGCGCTTCGCGGGAGCGAGCGCATACGGGCGGTATCGAATCTGGTTGCGGATATTTTTCGATGATCTAGGCAACCGCCTTCTGCACCGCCTTGCCGCCCACAAGGCAAACAACCAGCGTTGCGATGACGAGCGCGCACAACGCAAGCCGCAAGCCGAGAAAACCTGCTGCAAAGCCGATCAACGGCGGTCCGACCAGGAACCCGGCGTAACCAGCGGTTGCCGCCATCGACACGCCTACAGCCGGCGTGGAAGTCGAGCGTCCGGCTGCGCTGAAGATAACCGGCACGATGTTCGCAAGGCCAATGCCCACGAGCGCGAAACCCACGCAAGCGCTCACCACGTTCGGATAACCCAGCACCAGCGCCAGCCCGAGCGCCGCGATCAAACCGCCGATTGCCACCACGACGCTTGACCCGAGCCGGCGCACGGAGACATCGCCGACCACCCGGCACGCCGCCATCGCGAACGCAAACGACGAATAACCGAGCGCCGCGGCGCTTGCCTGTGTGTCGAGTGCGGAGCGCAGGAACACCGCGCTCCAGTCGGCGACCGCGCCTTCGACCAGCATGCAGAGAAACGCAAGGCCGGCGAGCTTCATGACGGCGCCGCTGGGCAGGATAAAACCGCTGACCGCTTCTTTCACGCGAGGTCCGATATCCCTGAGCGCGAAGAGGGCGCCGCTCAAAATCAGCACCGCGATCACCGCGTCGGGAATCAGGAGGCCGCCAGCCGTACCTACGCCGTTGGCCTGAAGCGCCGCGCCGGATGCCGCGCCGAGCAGGCCACCCACGCTCCACGCAGCGTGAAACGACGACATGATCGGTGCATGCCATTCGCTTTCTATGGCGCTGGCGTGTCCGTTCATCGATACATCGAGTGCGCCGTTTGCCGCGCCCAGTACAAAGAGCACCGCGCATAACAACGCGAAGTCCGGCACGAATGCGGGCAAGGGTAGCGCGATCACGAATGCCACGCCAAGCAGCGCGGTCACGCGGCCACTGCCAAAGCGCGGCGCAAGGCGGCCCGCCAGCGGCATGGCGACAATCGCGCCCAGGGCAAACGCGAACAATGCGAGGCCGACCGCGGTATCACTCAGGGACAAGGCTTCCTTGATACGGGGAACCTCGACGGCCCACGCGCCTATTCCCAGTCCATTGGCAAGAAACACTGCTGTAGTGGCGACGCGTTCGGAGACAGGTTTCACGATGGTTTTCATGAGCGCGCCACCATCACGTTGCCGCACAGGCTTTCAAATGCGCCAACGCGTTCGGCGGGTGCATCGGCTTCCAGAATCAGGTAGTCGATACCCGACGCGGGCGCGACAAAGTAGGGTGCTGCAGTCATCAGTTTCTCCGATGTCAGGGCGATGGCGACCTGTCCGCTCGACTTCACCATGGCGCGTTTTAGTTCGGCTTCCTCAGCGTCGAATGCGGCGACGCCTTCCGATGGTTCCATTGCGCAGGCGCCCAGGAAGCATAGATCGGCCTTGATCTGCTGGACCTGCAGCAAAGCGGTGGAACCGGTCGATCCCGCGCCGCGCGGATTCATGCGTCCGCCGATCAGGATGACGTCGATACCCTCGCGATCCATCAGCCGCGAGCAGGCGTCGGGCGAGTTCGTCACGACCGTGAGGCTGGCGTCATTGGGAAGTGCGGCGGCTATTGCCACGTTGGTCGAGCCGGCGTCGAGTAGGATGATCTGCCCCGCCCGGACAATGCTTGCAGCCGTTGCCGCGAGCAGCGCCTTGCGGTCGCTAGCTTCGCGCATGCGCGTGGACGATGCGGGCGACACGAGCAGCGCGCCGCCATAGACGCGCTTGCAATGGCCGGCGTCGGCGAGGTCGCGCAAGTGGCGGCGAATGGTGTGTTCCGATGTGCCGAATTCCGCGGCCAGATCCGCGGCAAGCACGCGGCCGTGCGAACGCAGCCGCTCCAGTATCAGGCTGGCGCGTTCGTCGGGGAGAAGGGTGTCGGTGGCGTCGCGGCGGGTTCTTTGCATCGTTTGCTCGGTGTTTGCTCGTTCGATCTAATCGATCGCAAATGAGCATAATGTATCGTAAACGAGCAGAAGAGTACAAATTTTTTTGAGATTGAAATACCACCCGGCCTCGGGAATGGCCAGGCCGCGCGCCTGTCGGGGTTAATTCCGGCGCGCGCCCGGCAGACGGGATTGCCCTCAGGCAGAAGCGCGCAGCGTCCGGGCGGCCGCCACCATGTTCGTCAGCGCCGGAATGACCTCTTCCCACTGGCGCGTTTTCAGCCCGCAGTCCGGATTCACCCACAACCGCCGCGCCGGAATGCGCTCGGCGGCCTTCTTCATCAGTTGCACAATGTGCTCCTGTGTCGGAATGTTCGGCGAGTGAATGTCATATACGCCAGGCCCGATCTCGTTCGGATAGTTGAAGTTGTCGAACGCGTCCAGCAACTCCATGTCCGAGCGCGAGGTCTCGATGGTGATCACATCGGCGTCCATGCCGGCAATCGACGCAATGATGTCGTTGAACTCCGAATAGCACATGTGCGTGTGGATCTGTGTCTCGTCCTCCACGCCATTGGCCGTGATGCGGAAAGACTGCACAGCCCAGTCGAGATATTCCTGCCACTCGGACTTGCGCAGCGGCAGGCCTTCGCGCAACGCGGCTTCGTCGATCTGGATCACGCGCACGCCGGCCTTTTCCAGGTCCAGCACTTCTTCGCGGATAGCGAGTGCAAGCTGATAGCACGAGACCGAACGCGGCTGATCGTCGCGCACGAAGGACCAGTTCAGGATAGTGACCGGGCCGGTGAGCATGCCTTTCATCGGCTTGCTGGTGAGCGATTGCGCGTATTTGATCCAGTCGACGGTCATGGCCTTCGGCCGGCTGATGTCGCCAAAGAGGATGGGCGGCTTGACGCAACGCGAGCCGTACGACTGCACCCAGCCGAACTGGCTGAACGCATAGCCGTCGAGCTGTTCGCCGAAGTATTCGACCATGTCGTTGCGTTCGGCTTCGCCGTGCACCAGCACGTCCAGCCCCAGGGATTCCTGTTCACGCACGCTGCGCTCGATCTCGGCTTGCATGGCGGCTTTGTAGCCAGCTTCATCGAGCGCGCCGTTCTTGAAACGGTTGCGCGCGTGGCGGATCTCGCTGGTTTGCGGAAACGAGCCGATGGTCGTCGTGGGATAAGCCGGCAGGTTCAGCAAGAGCGCCTGCTTGCCGGCGCGCGCCGTATAGGCGTTCTTGCGTTGACCCAAGGCCGGACTGATCTTCGCAAGCGCCGCCTTGACTGCCGGATTGTTCACGCGAGGTGAAGCGCGGCGTTCGGCAATGGCGGCGGCATTGACGGCCAACTCGGCCTTGACGGCGTCACGGCCGCGATTCAGCGCGGTTGCCAGCAGCTTCAGTTCACCCAGTTTTTGCAATGCGAAGGCGAGCCACGAACGGACTTCCGCATCCAGCTTCCGTTCGCTGTCGAGATCCACCGGCACATGCAAAAGCGAGCAGGACGGTGCAATCCACAGGCGTTCGCCGAGTTGCTTCGCGACCGGTTCGAGCCAGTCGAGCACGCTCGAAAGATCCGTTTTCCAGATGTTGCGGCCGTTGATCACGCCAAGCGACAGCACGCGGTCTTGCGGCAATTGTTCGATGACCGCATCGACTTCGGCACGCGCATTGATCGCGTCGAGATGCAGGCCTTGTACGGGCAGCTTGCAGGCGAGGGACAGATTGTCGAGCAACTGGCCAAAGTAGGTGGCGAGCAGCAGTTTGACCCGGCCTCGGGCAAGCGCCTGATATGCGGTGACATAGGCTTGCTGCCACTCGGCGGAAAGTTCGGTCACGAGGATGGGTTCATCGACCTGAACCCATTCGACTCCGTGCTCGGCCAGCGTGGCGAGCAATTCGGCATAGACCGGAAGCAGGCGCGGCAGCAGGGCGAGCTTGTCGGAATCGTCCTTGGCCTTGCCGAGCGCCAGATAGGTCACCGGACCAATGATTACGGGCTTCGCCTTGACGCCTTGAGCCCTCGCTTCGCCCAGTTGTTCCAGCAGGCGCGCCGGATCGAGCTTGAATTCCGTGTTCGCGCTGAACTCGGAGACGATGTAGTGATAGTTCGTATCGAACCATTTGGTCATCTCACCCGCCGCGACGCCGCCGCAGCACGCGCCGTGGTCTTCAGCGTTCCTGGCCGAGCGGCCGCGCGCCACGCGGAAGTAATTATCGAGGCTGTCGCCGTGAAAACCGTGGACGCGTTCCGGCAGGTGGCCCAGCGTGAAACTCATGTCCAGCACCTGGTCATAGAAGGCGAAGTCGCCCACCGGCACGAGGTCGAGATTCGACTGGTCCTGCCAATGGCGGCGACGCAACGCGGCGCCCCGCAGTTTCAGTTCTTCAAGCGGGGACTCGCCTTTCCAGTAGGACTCGAGTGCGAATTTAAGCTCGCGCATCGCGCCGATGCGAGGGAAACCCAGGTTGTGTGTCGTGACCATTGATATGCCGCTCCTGAAATGAACGGCCCGATCATAGTTCGCACGGTCCATGAAATATAATGGTCTTTTCTCATCGATCGATTAGTTCCTTTCATGGATTCCGTATGCTCGACCGAACCCATCTAGCCATCATCCGGGAAGTGGACCGCCAGGGCTCGCTCACCGCTGCCGCGAACGTGCTGTGCCTGACACAGTCGGCGCTCAGCCACACGGTCAAGAAGATGGAGCAGCAACTCGGCACAGCTGTATGGAGCCGCGATGGACGAAACCTGCGGCTGACGCAGGCCGGGCAATACCTGCTCGCCCTTGCGAACCGCGTGCTGCCGCAGATGGAACACGCGGAAGAACGCATGAAGCAATTCGCGCTGGGACAGCGCGGCACGCTGCGCATCGGCATGGAATGCCACCCGTGTTATCAGTGGTTGCTCAAGGTTGTGTCGCCTTATCTCGCGCGCTGGCCCGATGTCGATGTCGACGTGAAACAGAAATTCCAGTTTGGCGGCATTGGCGCGTTGTTTGGCTATGACATCGACATACTGGTTACGCCCGACCCCTTGCGAAAACCCGGCTTGCGCTTCGAACCGGTGTTCGACTACGAGCAGGTGCTGGTGGTGGGACGGCAGCACCGGCTGGCCGGCGCGCCGTTCATCCTCGCCGATGAACTGGCGGACGAGGTCCTGATCACCTATCCGGTCGAGACAGACCGCCTGGATATCTACAACCAGTTCCTGATGCCGGCGAATGTCGTGCCGAAACGGCACAAGGTCATAGAGACCACCGACATCATGTTGCAGATGGTCGCGAGCGGACGCGGGGTGGCGGCGTTGCCGCGATGGCTCGTCGAGGAATATGCGGACAAGGTCGCGGTCAGCGCCGTTCGGCTCGGCGCAAAAGGCATTGCCAAGCAGATTTTCCTGGGCGTCCGGGAAACGGATACGGCCATTGATTACCTGACGGCGTTCGTGGAACTGGCGCGCGAGTCCGACTGGAACGCAACGGACATCGCACGGGCATAAAGCGACGCATGCGTGAAATGGACACGCAATGCAAGTCCTTCATTTCACGCCGCCGCAATGCGTTCATTGCGTTCCGGCCGTCCAAGAAAGAATCCTTGCGCGCTCGTGCATCCGCATTTGCGCACGAACGCCAGTTGCTCGTCGGTTTCGATGCCTTCAGCCGTCGTGGGAATGCCGATCTCGCGCGCGAGCGCGACGATGCCGCGCACGACAGCCGCCGATTCCCGCCGGTGCACGGACTCGCGCACGAAGGAGCTATCGATCTTGAGGGTATCGAAGGAAAAGCGGCACAAGTTCGATAACGTCGAAAACCCCGTGCCGAAGTCATCGAGCGCGAGACCGATGCCCATTGCGCGCAGCCGTTCCACGTTGCGTCGCGTTGGTCCATCGTCGCTCATCAGCACGGTTTCCGTCACCTCTATATTCAGCCGCGAAGGCGGTAAGCCGTATTCGCGAAGTACCGAGGCCACGGTGTCCGCGAACGATTCCTCGCGCAACTGAACCGGCGAGACGTTCACCGCGACGACCACCGGTTCGCGCCATCTCGCGGCTTCCTCGCAAGAGCGCCGCAGCACCCAGTCGCCAAGCGGCAGGATCAGTCCCGTGCGCTCGGCAATGGGAACGAACGTGGCGGGAGCCAGCTCGCCGCGCGTGGGATGGGTCCATCGGACGAGGGCTTCGCGGCCAGTCGTGATGCCGCTCGCGAGATTGACGATTGCCTGGTACTCCATGCGCAAGCCGCTGCCAAAGGCCTGAAGCGCGCCTTCCAGGTCGCTGCGCAGGAGGCTCAGGCTGTCGTCGGACGCGTGCGCCTGGGCATCGAACACGGCAAACGCGCTTTTGCCGCTGCGCTTCACCGCATAGAGCGCGCGGTCCGCGCAGATCAGCAACTGCGGCCCAGTGTCGCCATGCTCGGGATACTGCGAAATGCCGACGCTCGCGCCAATGCGCACGAGCGCGTCATTGAGCACGAAAGGCCGGGCAAGCGTCTTGACGATCTGGTCCGCGAGCAGTCGGATTTCCTCGCTCAGCGAGGCATCGTTTGCGATGGCGACAAATTCGTCTCCCGCCAGACGCCCGACAATATCGCCCTTGCGCAGGACCGCCCGCAAGCGCCTGGCCGATTCCTGCAGCACGAGGTCGCCTGCGGCGTGGCCAAGGCTGTCGTTGATCGCCTTGAAGCCGTCGAGATCGATCAGCAACACGGCAAACGACCCAGGGCGCAGCGCCGGTTCGGCATCGGTACGGTTGATCAGCAGTTCGCTGATGCGCGCGCGGTTGGGCAGGCCCGTGAGGCTGTCGTGGCGCGCCAGCCGATTGCTGGTTTCCTGCGCGCGCAGCATGGCGACCGTGTCCTTGTTGCTGCGTACTGCCACGGTGAAGAATCCCGCCGCGCAAAACGGCGCCTGGAGCAGCAGCACGATTTTTCCCGTGCCGGGCGAGAGCGCCGCGCCGAGGCCGAGCAACGCGAAGATGATCGATATCTGGATCATCACGAGCCGCGGCGTGCCGGCATTGCGCCCGGCCAGTCCGCCGACCACACCCACCGCGCAGACGTTGCCCAGCAGAAAGAGCGTCTGGTCGCCGCTGATATTGCAGAGCAGCGCGCCAATTCCAAGGAGCACGCTCCACAAAATGCTCGCGGCCAGGAAAAACGATGTGGGCGTCGGCTCGTTGTGCTCGCTGCGCCGGCAGCAGACGGCGATCAGCGACAGGCGCAAGGCCAGCACCACGAGCACCGCGAGTGTCCATGCCAGGTAGCGTGCGCCCGGATGGAGATATAAGGCCGTCACGCAGACACTGAGCTCGCAGATCGATGCCATGACAATCGAGGTTGTCCTGGTAAAAAGATTCGAAAGCAGGATCTGCCGGTTTTCAGTGCTCAGGTCTTGAGCCGATCCCACGAGCCATTTGAAGAATGGCGACCTCGGTTCGCTAAACGCCATGGAGTGCGCAATATGAGTGGTTATATGGTTAGCGGCGCGTCTGGCTTTTTCTGATGTCGATTATCCCGTGGATTACAGGTTGCGCTTAATAAAAATCTATTCTGACGTTTGCGTAAGGTGCGGGGCGCCGCGCAGTCCGGGCAGCGATATACAGGTGGATCGACGGCGAAGGTACTATGTGCGGCAGGGCAATGGCAAGCACATGTGCGGTGTTGGCGGCGAACGTAATGCATGCATTTTTTTACTCAAGGATAAGAAAATGAAGCAAGGCATTGGCTTACTCGTTGCACTGGGCTTGACGCTCTTGACATCAGGCGCCGCAATGGCGTTCGACGAAGACGCGTCCTATAACCAGTGTGTGTTGCAAAGCCTGAAAGGGGTGAGAAGCAACTATGCAACGGACCTGATCACCGCGTCGTGCCGCAAGCTTTATAAAGAAAGCGCGTTCCTCAACAACAACGAGAAGAACTATCGCGTTTGTCTGTTGCAGAACCTGCAAGGCGCCGAGAACGATTACGCGTCGCAGCAGATCATGGCGGCTTGCGGACGGCAAAACGGCCGTTGATGGATAGCCGTTTTTTGCCAGAAATACTACGGGGCGTTCGTGTCAGTGCCCGTCAACCGACATCACGCCCAGATAGGACTCCAGTCTCAGTGCGCGGTCGCGCGTGAGGGACATGCCTTCTTCTTCCTGCATCGGTACGTACATCGTGCCCTGGCGCGTCGCGAAGATCGCCGATTGAGTCGATAGTTCGGTGTCGCGAAAAGTCAGCCAGCTTCGTTGCGACGCCTTCAGCTTTTGTGCGGGAACGGTGGGAAGTGTCTTCAACAGGCTTTGATACGCAACGTTCAGCCTGCGATCAAAAGCCTTGTAGGCGACCGAATAACACTCCGACATGTCCGCGGTGGATACGGTCTTCGGATTGTTGAGGCAGGCGTCCAACGCCTCGGAGGTCTTGTCGCGGGGTTCTGCCGGCGCAGCGAATGCGGATGCCGCCGCGCACATGCCCGAGATCAGGACCAGCGGCGCGAGCCATCGGCTGGTTTTATGCAAGAGCGTGGTGATCATCCGGGAAAAATAGGGTGACGTGAGGAATCGTTATTTTGCCCTTAAAACCGGCATTGGATATGACATGCAAACTGGCTGCCAATATCCGCCGTAGCGCATTCCAGGCGATGATAGATTTACGCACACCCTGGAACCCCACTGGACTGACGGACAAGTTGCATGCGACCTTATCTTCCTCTGAATGCGCTGCGGGCGTTCGAATCGTCCGCGCGGCACCTGAGTTTCACGCGGGCGGCGCTCGAACTGAACGTGACGCAGGCTGCGGTCAGCCAGCAGGTCAGATCGCTGGAAGAACGGCTTGGCACGGCGCTTTTCAAGCGTTTGCCGCGTGGACTCGGCATGACGGACGAAGGCCTCGCGCTACGCCCCGTGCTGACCGATGCGTTCGACCGGATCGAAGCCGTGCTCAAGCAGTTCGATGGCGGCCATTTCCACGAAGTGCTTACGGTGGGCGCGGTCGGCACCTTTGCGGTCGGATGGCTGATGCCGCGGCTCAAGTCGTTCCGCGCCGCGCATCCTTTCATTGAATTGAGGCTGCTCACGCATAACAATCTGGTCGATCTGGCCACCGAAGGACTCGACTTCGCGATCCGGTTTGGCGACGGCACGTGGCCCGGTTCGGTCTCGACCAAACTGCTTGACGCGCCGCTCGCCATCCTGTGCTCGGCGGACATCGCCGCACGGCTGGACAAGCCCGAGGCCCTCGCCAACGAGACCTTGCTGCGTTCGTACCGGGTCGATGACTGGACACGCTGGTTCGCCGCCGCCGGCATTGCGCCGCGAACACTGCGCGGCCCGGTATTCGATTCATCGCGATTGATGGTGGAAGCGGCCATGCAGGGCGCGGGCGTCGCGCTCGCGCCCGCAGCCATGTTCGAGCGGGAACTGAACACAGGCGCGCTGGTTCGCCCGTTCGACATCGAGGTCAACGCGGGCAGTTACTGGCTTACATCGATGAGAGGAAAAGGCACGACACCCGCCATGGCGTCCTTCAACAACTGGATTGCCGCCGAGGTCACGGCAGCCCGCTCATAGGAAGCCCATGCCCGACGCCTTGAGCGTGGCGGCGGCGCGCGTCGAACATTCGAGCTTGCGGAATACGCTTTCCACGTGCGTGCGCACCGTGCTCGGACTCAGTTCCAGTTCGCGCGCGGCTTCCTTGTTGCTCGCGCCGCGGCTGATGGAGCGCAAGACATCGATTTCGCGTGCGGACAAACGCACCGCTTGCGGCCGCGCGTCATAACGCGGGCGTCGAGGCTGCGCTGGACCCGACGCAAGCAGTGCATCAACCACTGTGGCGTCGAAGCGTCCTTGTGCCGTTTCGGCGCGCATGAGTTCGGCGGCGGCGCCCGGACTCATGGCTTCCCGCCACGGACGCGGCGAGCGCAGCGCGACCCATGCCGCCGCTGCCGCCAGCACGCGTGCTTCGAGCGGCAGCGCCGCATTGCCCGCGCTGCGAAAATAGCCCGTGCCGTCGAGCCGTTCATAGGCGAACGAGGCCAGCTCGGCCGCCTGTTCGAGCGTGCCCGTCTGCTTGCCGGCCCGCGAGGTCCAGTACGGCACGAGCCTCACTTTCTCCCACGCCGATGCCGACAGCCGCCCCGGCATGTTCCAGAGCGCGTTGGGCACGGCCGCGCGCCCGATGCCATGGATCAGCCCCGCGCGGTAGACGCGCTCTTGCGCGTCGTTATCGAGAGAAAGACGCGCGCAGCAAGTTGCGGCCGTCGCAGCGACTTCGCGCGAGAAGCCCGTCATCCACGGCAGTTTCAGGTCGATCACATCCGCGATGAGTTCTGGCGACGTGACCTGCTGCATCTGCGGCGTCAGCAGCGCTTCGTCAATCTCGCCGGGTTGCAGTGCATCGAGCGCGTTCAGCCAGGTCCCGGCATGCCTGGACACAAGCGCGGCAAGCCGGGCGGGATACCGGATGTCAGCCCGATGCGCAATCAGGGCAAGCGCGCGTTCGAGCCCGTACACGCGGCTGAAGATTTCGATATCGCCTGCCAGCGCCACCATGAACACCGGCGCGGGAACCTGCGGTCCCGCCATTCGTGCCGGCAGGCCCTGGCCGTCCCACGCTTCGAAGATGTGGCGCAGCGTGGTCTCGGTTTCGTGCGCGAGGCCGAGCATGCGCGCGACCTCGCCGGAGACTTCGCAATGAATCTGCGCAAGCGGCTGAATGGTGGCGCCCAGACCGCCCGGTTGCGCATGCAGCGGCTCATCCCAGTCGGGACGATTCGCGAGCATGGCTTCGCGGCCGGCGATGTCGTCGCCGAGCGCATCGGCGAAACCGGATGCGTTGGCCGTGCAGCCCGACCATCGGAGCAACGACGCCTCGCGCGCGGTGGCGCAACCGGCGGCGTCCGTTCCTGCCGCCTGCGCGAGTTGCAGCGCAAGCCACGCCGTGCGCAGCGAGTGGTCGGTCGGCTGTCCCATGCTGAGATCGCCGATAAAGGCGAGCGCCTTGACGGCGTCGAATGCGCGGATGTCAGAACGCGCGGAACGGTCGCTCTGCATGAGTTCGATGTCTCCGGAGATAAGGCGCACAAGGGCGGAACTTCAGGCCGTCACTATACGCGAGGCTTTCAGGGTCGGTCATTCAACCGATACCGCCCGCCGCCTTCGTCTGGGAAAGTAACGGCTCATACCGACCCACACAAGGAAATGACATCATGAACAATCTTCTTAAGAAAGTCCTCGCATCCGCCATGCTGCTCGGCAGCCTGTTTGCAGTGCCCGCGGTCCACGCTGCTCCCGTGCAGGACCTGAAGGGCACGAACGTGGTGCTGGTGCACGGCGCATTCGCCGATGGCTCCAGCTGGAACAAGGTGATCCCGCTGCTCGAAGCGCGCGGCCTGCATGTGGTCGCGGTCCAGAACCCGCTGAGCTCGCTCGCCGACGACGCCGCCGCGACCCAGCGCGCAATCGAGCAGCAAAATGGGCCGGTCGTGCTGGTCGGTCATTCGTGGGGCGGCGTGGTGATCACGCAGGCCGGCAACGACGACAAGGTCAAGGCCTTGGTCTACGTCGCCGCTTTCGCGCCCGACAACAATACGTCGATCAACGACATGCTCAAGGGCAAGCCGGCGCCGGCATGGGCGAGCCAGTTGCAGAAGGACTCCGGCAATTACTTGACGCTTTCCACCGACGCCGTCATTCATCAGTTCGCGCAGGATCTGCCGGTGCCGCAGGCGCGCCTGATCGCCGCCACGCAAGGTCCGTGGGCCGCGAGCGCGACGGACGACAAGGTGAGCACCGCCGCGTGGCACTCGAAGCCGTCGTGGTTTGTCATCGCCGATAAAGACCACATGATCGATCCGCATCTGCAAGCGGCCATGGCCGCGCAGATTGGCGCCACGGTCACGCACGTGAATTCGAGCCATGTGGCGATGGTGAGCCAGCCGAACGCGGTGGCGGCGGCGATCATCGCGGCGGCAACCAAGGTGCATTGATTGCATTGGATGGGCCAGGGTCGCACGATGCGGTTTGATGCGTAGTGGGAATTTTTTCGACGGCGCGGGTGGAATTTTCCCGCGATCCAGGGCGTTATCCGAACGAACCGCAGCAAGGCGGGAACCATCGGAGCCTGGAATGTTTGACTATCGGCGCATCCTGACGTGCTACGACGGCACGGCGGAGATGACGGCGGCGTTGCATCACGCAACGTCGCTGGGAAAATCCCTGGCGGCTGAATTGCACGTGCTGGTTGTCATCGATACCGCCGCCATGGTGGCGTCCACACTCGGCATGCCGTCCGAAGGCGCTTATCTGAACATCGAGCATGCGGCGCGCGAGACGCTCAGGCGCGGACTCGATCTCGCCGAGGAACGCGGCATGGACGCGCACGGGCACATTGCGATCGGCAATATTGCGGACAACGTGCAGCATTATGCGCAAGCGTTGCACGCTGATTTTGTGGTGCTGGGGCACAGGCGGCGCTCGGCGTTTGCGCGCATTTGGCACGGCCCTGCACCGCATCAGACGCTGATAGGGCGGTGTGGGGCAAGTGCTGTGATTACAGTAACGGTTTAAAAAAGCGGCGGCCCTGGCGTGGGCGCGCCGCTTTTTTACGCGTGCGTACTACGTCAATCAGAACCGGTGAATGATGCCCACGCCCGCCGCAAACTGACTCGGCGACGAAGATGGCGCGGACTGGAAGCCATCGCCAATCGCCGACGTTGCATTGATGATGCTTACGCCGTTGGTGCCCAGCGTCTTGCCGTTCGCGCGCTGATAGGCCTGCAATGCATAGAGGCCAGTGCGCTTGGACAACGAATAGTACTCGGACAAGTTGAACTGCTGGTATTGCGCCGAACTCGTAATGCCGTTGGCCTTCGTCGCGCGCGTGTAGCTGTAGCCCGCCGCAAGGTCGATGAGGGTAACCGGCTTCCAGTGCAGCACCGCGCCGCCCGTGTTGAAAATGGTCGTTGTCTTGAAGCTCGAATTGATCCCGGGAATGTATTGCACGTTCGAATACGAGAACGTGATATCGAAAGCCGGCGTGAAGGTATAGCCGCCAGCCACGGCAATGCGCTGCTGCGCCTGCGCAGTCTGGTACCCGTTGGTCACCGCCGATACACCCGATTGTCCCGCCGAGTTCGTGGTGGAATCCACGCCGAATGCGCCGCCGCCCGGCGTCGAGTTGTTGATGCGCGTGATGCCCGCCGCAATGCCGAACGGGCCAGTGGCATATTGCACCGCGCCGCTCCACGTCGAGCCCTGGTTCACGCTGCCCGGAACGCCCGCGAACGAATAGGAGCCGCTGATCGTGACGCCATAGAATTTCGGCGACGTGTAGACCAGCGAATTATTCGCGCGATAAATGGTATCGAGTTCATCCAGGTCGCCCGGATGCGCGCCGAACGCGCCTGTCAGCCACGTGGTCGGGCTATAGGGCGCAAGGAGCGTGTAGTAAGACGTGTACTGGCGGCCTGCCGTAAACGTACCGTAGACAGGGTTCGTCAAGCCGACCCACGCCTGGCGGCCGAACATGGCGTTAGTGTACTGCTGGCCGCCTGTCGCCGAGTTGAAACCCGACTCGAGCTGGAAGATGGCCTTGTTGCCGCCGCCCAGGTCTTCGGCACCCTTGAGGCCGAAGCGGCTGCCTGCCCAGACGCCCGGAAGCATCTTGACGTTGGAGCGTCCGCCGGAGTTCGACCCAAGCGACGCCTGGCTGCTCTGATACGTGATCGAGTCGTCGATAATGCCGTACAGCGTCACGCTGTTCTGCGCAAAGACCGGTGAGGCGAGGGTGGCAAGGCCGATGAGAACGGCTTTGCTGGCGTGGCGTGACTGCATGGAATCTCCTCTTTTTATATCGATGATTGCGGCTTGGCCAGCAGTGTCGCGGACCATTTTTTTGCTACCTACTCTCATAGCAATCCTGAATATCCGCACTCCGGCATGCCACATATGCCAGGCCGCACCGCGAGCAGATGACCGTCGAGTTCGCTGGCGCCGGTCGCCGGGCGTATAGACGTAATGAAAAGCGTGTCGAGGTCGCGGCCGCCAAAGGCGCACATCGAAGGCTTGCTGACCGGTAATGGCAGCGTGCGGTCGAGCGCGCCATCGGGCGTGAAGCGAAGCAGAACGCCCGCGTCGTTGGCGCAGGTCCAATAGCAGCCGTCGGCATCGATCGCAGCGCCATCAGGACGGCCGGTGAAACGGTTTAGATCGGCGAAGACGCGGCGATTGTGGGGTTCGCCCGTGTCCGTGTCGTAGTCGAACGCCCATACGAGGCGACGCGACGCATGCGAGTCGGAGAGGTACATGGTCGTGCCTTCAGGTGACCATGCGAGTCCGTTCTGCACGATCAGATCGCGCACCACGGGCGCTGACAATGTACCGCTCGCGTCGTATCTATATAAACTGCCCGCCGGGTTGGACGCTGCCATGTCCTGCACCATCGTGCCAGCCCAGAAGCGGCCCTGGCGATCACAACGGCCGTCGTTGAAACGCATGCCGGGAAAGGGGAAATCGGGTGCGGCGAGCCGCTCGAACGTCATTGCCCCTGCACTCGATAAATTGACCGCAAAGAGCCCCGTCTCGCAGCCGGCCAACACCGTGCCGTTACGATCGAACGTGATGCATGACACCTGTTCCGGCAATACCCAGTTCGTGCGCGTGCCGGTTTCCACGTGCACGCGGGCAATCGTGCGCGCGGGGATGTCGACCCAGTACAACGCTTGGTCGGCTTCATGCCATACCGGACTCTCGCCGACTTGCGCCGGAGTTTGACCGTCTGCCTCGACACGTTCCACGCGCGCTGTGTTCATCGATGCATTGCTACGCATTGGCCGGACGCGTGACCGTTGCGTCGGCGGGGCGATTGACGAGCGCCGGGCGAACCAGGGTCCACAACAGCACCACGCCGATCAGATCGCCAAATCCAAGCGCCACGAAAAACGGCGCATAGCCAATGGTCGAGACCAACGCGCCGATCACGAGCGTGAAGCTCAGGTTGCCAATCCCCGCCGATAACCCCGCAAACCCCGTCACGGTAGCCACTTCGCGGCGCGGGAACAGGTCGGCCGACATTGATATGACGGTGACCGACAACGTCTGGTGCGCGAAGCCGCCAAGGCAAAGAAGGAAGATCGCCGTGGCCGGCTCCTTCACATACCCCACGCCTGCCATTGCCGTCATAACAAGCGCACCCAGCGTGAAGACCATGCGCTTGCCGTTGATCACCGAGACGTTGAAGCGCTTGTTCAGGAACATGGAGATCGTTCCGCCCATCAGGCAGCCGATATCCGCTGCGACGAACGGCAACCATGCCGTCATGGCTATGGCCTTCAGGTCGAAGCCGCGCGCCTGATGCAGGTAGAGCGGCATCCAGAACACTAGCGTGCCCCACACCGGGTCGGCGAAGAAACGCGGCAACGCGATGCCCCAGAAATTGCGCTGGCTGAAGATCTGGCGCAGGTTGGTTTTGCGCCGTTATCGGAGAGTTCGGCGTGTTCGCCTTCCACTATGTAAGCCGCTTCCTTCTGCGTGAGCGACTTGTGTTCGTTAGGATGACGATAGAACATGATCCAGAGCGCGGCCCACACGAGGCCGAGGCATCCCGCGATCACGAAAGCCATTTCCCAGTTGTACTTGAGGATCGACCATGCGATGAGCGGCGGTGCGGCAATGGCGCCTACCGATGTACCAATGTTGAAGATTCCCGCTGCAAGCGCGCGTTCGCGTGCCGGGAACCAGAACGCCGCCATGCGCATGCCAGCCGGGATAAACGATGCTTCCGCAAGTCCGAGCAAGCCGCGCAGCACGAACAGCCCGACCCAGCCGCTGGCAAAGCCATGACCGATGCACACGATGGACCACATGACGCCGCATAGCAGAAAGCCGAAGCGCAGGCCGACGCGGTCCATGAGATAGCCGGTGACCGGCGCGCCGATGGGGTACATCACGAGAAAGGCGCCGGTGATCCAGCCGTATTGAGCGGTGGTGATATGAAGGTCGGCCATGACCGTGGGAGCGGCGACGCTCAGGGAACTGCGCGCGAGGTAGTTCATGACCGTGCCGAGCGTGAGCAGGCCGATCATCCACCAGCGCAGGCCTTTTAGTTCTATTGCCATGTCGGTGTCTCCGTGTCGTTGTTGTCTGACCAGACATTGCGTGGACGTAAGGTACGTTACGTAATGTGAACGCATCGTATGTCAGATGACTTGGCACGCGCAACAGGGAGGGACTCAGCGTTTACGCCAGCGATATTTAACGAAAATCTGGCACGAGAATGGCGAAAATGTTGGTAAAGCCAGGAGAGGCGGAGGTCTAAGGCGTTTTAAGGCCAGTGCAGTTAGTTAGCAATATGAAATGACGTCATACAAGTAAGGGAAACCGATAAGTACCGTTAGGACAGTTCCGGCGTCCGACCCGCTTGATTGCGAGTTGCAGGATCGACGGACGCCAGGCACCGCATCATTTGGCCCCGTTTTGGCGATGCTAACATGCACGCTGCTAGGACATCAGATGTCATCACAGACTCGATTTGGATTAACGGCCAACCCGCGTGTACCGGTCAATGATGCGCAACGACCGGACACTCCAATGCAATTCAATAAGCGTGTTTCGATATTTTGTTACAGAAAGTATCGCTTGGCCGCAATCACGCGCGTTGTGATCAGAATATGATTTGAATCACCCTCGCGAGGGTGAAGTTTGCCATTCAAAATGGACACAGGATGAAAAAAGCATTTGTCAGTGGATTATCCAGATTCAAGCGCCTGCTTGTTGGCCTGTCGCTGAAGGCGGATAACGTTGGTTATGAAAGTCCGCCGGTCTTTTCGGGAAAATGGCCGAAAATCACGAATAAAGGGCGTATTTATATTGCCCGGAATTGCTCTTTCCGTTCGTTCCGCACACGCCAGCACATCACGGTGACCAAGGACGCAATACTGGAAATCGGACGAAACACGTTCATGAACGACGGTGCGAATCTTTGCGCCACCCTGTCTGTCAAGATCGGCAGGAATTGCAAGATCGGCGATATGGCTTATATCTTCGACACCGATTTTCATCAGGTTTCGCCGCAACATCCAACCAAGCGCGCGCCTATATCAATCGGCAATAACGTCTGGATTGGCGCGCGCTCCACCATATTGGCCGGCGCGGATATTGGCGATCACGCTGTCATCGCGGCTGGTTCCACGGTCGTGGGAGAAATCCCGGCAAAGACGCTTGCCGGCGGCTCTCCGGCGAAAGTAATCCGGGCGCTGGATGTTCCGGACGATTGGGTCAGAGATTAATGGTCCGAATGACTTATTACCACTAGTCAAAATCGGCCATTATCCAGACAGAAAGGCGCTTATCTCGAAGTAGAATAAAAACTGGTATTTTCGGGAGCACGCCTTCAAACAATAAAGGGAAATTCGATTTCCGGCAGTGGATCACCGTGCTTGTATCTGCTCATTAGTTCCGGATAAGGCGGCGACGTTTCACCACCGCGATCAACAAAACGCGCGCCATCGCCCAGCCATCTGAACGACACCACCCGGCGCGACTGCTGTCCCGCCAGATTGCCGGGCGCGCCGTGCACGGTGTGGAAGTTGAATGCAATGGCGTCGCCCGGTTCCAGATTCCAGCCGAGAATCTGATAATCGCCACGGTTTGCATCGATATCCGGCAACTCCTCGAGCCGCTCCGACTTGTGATCGTAGGCAACTCCGCTGAACTTGCGCGGCCGGAACAACTTGCCCCACTTGTGCGATCCCGCCACGAACTCCACGCACGTTTCGCGCGGTACGGGATCAAGCGGAATCCACAGGCTCACGGCCTGATCCGCGCTCACGCAGTAGTAGGGTTCGTCGTGATGCCACGGCGTGAGCTTGGCCGCGCCCGCTTCCTTCACGAGCACATGTTCATGGAAGATGCGAGCGCGCTGCGAGCCCATCAACGCCTGCGCAACAGAGGCGGCCGTGCTGTGCTCGACAAAATCCCTGAACGGCTCGATGCGCTGCCAGTTGCAGTAATCGCCGAAGAAACGGCCTGAGGTTTTCTCGGGCGTGTAGTTCCTGAACGATGGTCCCGGATGCGTTGCGTTGTATTCCACGCCTTCGCGCAACGCTTCCATCCAGTCTGTGAACAACCCGCGCAACACAACCGCGCCGTCACGATCAAACGCTTCACGTTCTGCCGCCAGCATGGTGTTCTCCTTTGACGTTGATGGGCTTTCCCTCGAATCACGCGCCCGGCAGCGCGGCTGCGGCGCCGCGTCCGCGCAGCCAGTTGATGCTGCTGAAGAGCGCAACCGCGAACAGGATCAGCATGGTCGCGACCGCGAGAATCGAGGGATCAATGGAATCGCGAATGCCGCTCCACATCTGCCGTGGCACGGTCCGCTGATCCGGGCCGCCAATGAACAGGATCACGATGACTTCATCAAAGGAAGTCGCGAAAGCGAACACGCTGCCCGTCGCCACGGCCGGGAGAATCAGCGGCAAGGTCACGCGGCGAAACGCGGTCCATGGCGTGGCGCCAAGGCCTGACGCTGCGCGAATGAGACTTTGATCGAACGAAAGCAGGGAAGCCGTGACGGTGATCACCACGAAGGGCGTGCCGAGCGCCGCGTGCGCCAGCACCACGCCAACGTACGAATTCACCAGCCCCAGCGGCGCGAACACGAGATAAAACCCGGCAGCCACGACCACGATGGGAATGATCATCGGCGAGATGAGCAGCGGCATGATGACCGCGCGAAACGGAAAGTTGGAGCGGCTCAGCCCGAGCGCGGCAAGCGTGCCGAGGCACGTTGCCAGCAGCGTGGACGCCGCCCCGATGCCAATGCTGTTCACAAACGCGCGCTGCCAGTCGCTGCTGCCTAGCGCCTTCGAATACCAGTGCAGCGAGAAGCCCTGCATGGGATACGAGAAGTACGCGCCCGAGTTGAACGACAGCGGCACGATTGCAAGAATCGGCGCGATCAGGAAGAACAAAATCAGCGCGCAATGCAGGCGCAACCACCTGGACGCAATGCGCTCGGATAGCACGAGATGTCGCTGGCTTTGCATGATGACGTCTTCCCTGGTACTAGCCAAAGCGCAACCGGTCGATACCGACAAGCCGGTTGAACACGAAATAGAACACGGCCGTGAAGATCACGAGATACGCCGACAACGCGCCCGCCAGGCCCCAGTTGAGTTGCTCGTTGGTTTGCGCGGCGATGAGCTGGCTGATCATTTCGTCGCCCGCGCCGCCGAGCAGCGCGGGCGTGATGTAGTACCCGAGCGCCAGCACGAAGACCAGAAAGCAACCCGCGCCGACACCCGGCAGCGTCTGCGGCATGTAGATGCGAACGAACGCCGTCACCGGATGCGCGCCAAGCGATTGCGCCGCGCGCATGTAGACCGGAGACACGCCTTTCATGACTGAGTAGATGGCGAGGATCATGTAGGGCAGCAGGATATGCGTCATGCCGATCAAGACGCCCGTGCGGTTGAAAAGCAGCGGCAGGGGATGACTGACGATTCCCGAACTCACCAGCAGGCTGTTGATCACGCCGCTCGGTTGTAGCAACACGTACCACGCGGTCGTACGCACGAGCAGCGAGGTCCAGAACGGCACGATCACCAGCAGCATCAGGCGGTTGCTTTTCGCGGGCGGCAGCGTGGCGAGCAGATACGCGACCGGATAACCGAGCACAAGGCACAGCAATGTCACGGAGGCGCTGATCCACACCGTGCGCGCAAACGCGCTCAGGTAGACAGAGCTGTCTGCGGGAAGAGATTTGATCGCGCCGCCGGACGTGACTTCGGAATCCACGGCGGTCAGCAGGTAATCGGGTGTTGGAGAAACCGCCGAGCGCTTCAGATAACGCCATATGTCATGCGTGCCCCAACGTGCATCGAGTTCGATCAACGCAGGTTTCCATGCGGGTGGTGCGGTCTCCGGCAGCTGACGGGCGGTCTTCATCAGCAGGCTGCGAAACTCGGGCAGGTAGAAATTCATGCGCCGCGCGACCGGGCCGAGCTGGCCTTCCTGAGACGCCCGCCGCATGTCGGCGGCGAGCAGGGCGAAGGTGCGTTCGTCGGGCACGCCTTCGCCGTTCCATGCATTGAGCGCCTGCGACAGCGCTGGCAAATTCGCCGGCACTTCGTGGTTCACCACGCTCCTTGAAAGCAGGATCGCAATAGGCGCAATGAACGTGGCGAGCAGGAACAGCAGCAGCGGCAGCGCGAGCAGGAGTGCTTGGGCCGACGCTCGCCGGCGCGTCCTGTCATAAGCTGCGCGGCCGCCCGCACCGGGGTCGGCGCCGGCATCGGCCCCGGTGCGCGCAACGCCTGCTTCAGCCGGTTCCCGCAGATTGCTAGTCACAGTCACGGTCACGGTTCGCCTTGCCAAATTATTTACTGGGTCAGCCAGACCTGGAAGCGCTTGTTGATCTGGTCGGCGTTATCGGCCCAGAAACTCGCATTGATCTGCACGGCGCGCTTGAAGTTGGCGGGCGCGGTCGGCAAGTCGTTCAGCCGGGCTTTATCGATAAGCGGGATCGAGTCCTTGCGCGGCGGCGCGTAGGCAATGTACTTCGTCAGGTCGGCATAGCTTTTTGCAGTCGATGCGGACACGATGAACTTCGCCGCGGCGTCGGCGTTCTTCGCGCCTGCCGGAATGCCCCACCATTCGAAGTCGTAGACCTGGCCGTCCCACACCGATTCGAACGGCTTGTGATCCTTGTGCACGGCGTCGTCAATGCGGCCGTTATACGCCTGCGTCATCACCACCGCGCCGTCCGAAAGCAGTTGCGGCGGCTGCGCGCCGGCTTCCCACCAGACAATGCTCGACTTGATGGTATCGAGCTTCTTGAATGCACGATCCACGCCGGCGGGCGTGCCGAGCACCTTGTAGACATCGGCGGGTTTGACGCCGTCGGCAAGCAGCGCCCATTCCAGTGTCACCTTCGGCGATTTGCGCAGGCCGCGCTTGCCGGGGTACTTCTTCAGGTCGAAGAAATCGTTGATTGAGGTCGGCGCGGTCTTGAGCTTGGTCGTGTCGTAAGCGTAGACCGTGGACCACACCATGGCGGCGACCGCGCAATCCATGATCGAACCGGGAATGAATGCGCTGGTATTGCCCAGCGATTTCTTGTCGATTTTTTGCAGCAAACCTTCGTCGCAACCGGTGATCGCGTCGTTTGATTCGAGGTCGATCAGATCCCACGTCGGGTTCTTCGCCTGCTCCATGGCGGACAATTTGGCGAGGCCTCCATCGTACGATTCGGTCGAAAAGCCGATGCCCGTAGCCGCCGTGAACGGCTCGAAGAACGCCTTCTTCGCGGCGGCTTCATACGCGCCGCCGAAGGTCACGACCGAGATTGTTTCGGCTGCAAGCGCGCTGGCCGAAAACAGCACGGCCGTCGACAGTACAAGCCCGGCGATGCCCGTCATACCGGTTCGGATAAGTTTGGTTTTCATGTCAGTGGACTTTTGCGGTGAGGGACGGAGCGAGGCCGTGGCTTGCGGTTACGGCCGTTGCGAGGATCTTGCAGTCGTCGTGGCGCCATGCCACGGCGGTTGCACTGCCAAGAGACGGAAGATCGTGATGCTGCGTATTGGGTACTTTGACAATCAGGCTGTCGCCTGTGCCCTGTTTCCCAAGTTTCAGGTGAACGCGGTGGTGGTCGCCGCAATACACGAGTTCTTCCACGCGCGCGGTCACCGTGTTGGTGCCGGTATTCGCACGCGACATGCTCTGAATGTCTTCTCCCGATGCAATGTGCGCGCGCTCCGGGCGCAGCGCCAGCATTGCTTCCTCGCCGTTGCGCAAGCCGCGTCCGCAACGTCCGCGAATCACCGCGCCATCGGGCAATATGAGGGTGGCCCACTCCGGGTCCTGATCAAGCACGCGTCCCATCAAGCCGTTGTTCTCACCCACAAAGTTCGCGACGAACGCGTTGTGCGCGTTCTCATACAGTTCCGTTGGCGTTGCTGCCTGCTGAATGCGGCCATCGGAGAAAACGGCCACGCGATCCGACATGGTCAGCGCTTCCGCCTGGTCGTGGGTCACGTAGACCACGGTCAAACCGAGCTCGCGATGCAGCCGCATGATCTCGTATTGCATGGTTTCGCGCAGGCGCTTGTCGAGCGCGCCGAGCGGCTCGTCCATCAGCACCACGCTCGGCTCGAATACGAGCGCGCGGGCCAGCGCCACGCGTTGCTGCTGGCCGCCGGATAACTGCGACGGACGGCGCGCCGCGAGGTGCGGCAACTCGACCATATCCAGCGCGCGCTTTACACGCGCCTTCTGCTGGGTCTTGTCCATGCGCCGCACGGACAGGGGAAACGCGACGTTCTGCTCGATCGTCAAATGTGGAAACAGCGCGTAGTTCTGGAACACCATGCCAATGTCGCGCTGGTGCGGCGGCTTGTCGTCGAGACGTTTCCCGTTCAGGCGAATCTCGCCCTGCGTCGCCGACTCGAATCCCGCAAGCATCATCAGCGTAGTGGTCTTGCCAGATCCGGACGGCCCGAGCAACGAGACGAACTCGCCCTTGGCGACATCGAGGTCGAGGCCTTCCACGACGTAATGAACGCCGTCATATGTCTTGCTCACGCCCGCGAAGGAGATGAAGGAGTGCGTTGACATCGTGTCGTGCCGTGAGAGTGTTGAGGATCAGGCGAACGGTTGCGCGACGTGTTGGGCCAGATACCGCGCGAAATCGTAATTGGGCCTTTCCAGATGACTCAGGTGTCCCGGCCTGGCAAGCGGCGCGCCCACACCGCGAAACACGGCCTGCACGCCGCGCCGGTCTTCTTCGTTGACCGCATCGAGCAATGCCTTGAGCGTGGTCATGTATTCGGCCGCCTTTGGATCCGCGATGAACTCGGGCGCAAGGCCGCCGCCAAAGCGGATATGAACGCGCCCGGTGCCGACCGGCTGCAGCACGAGATACCAGAAGTAGCCCGGCGTGAGCGTAACGAGGTGCGTCGGATAGATCGCGAGCAGCGCGGTCGTCTTGCGCCAGTGACCTTCAAGCCGGCGATTGTCAGGATGCGCCTGGCCAATGGGCAACGACGCTTCCTTCGTGATCCAGTGATAGTTGAACGCGTCGCTGCCGGGCGGGCATTCCATTTCTTCCAGGCGTGAATGCGGTCCGACGGTCGCCCGGTGCAGCATGGGCAGGTGATAGCTCTCCATGAAGTTTTCGGCGAGGATTTTCCAGTTGGTCTCCCACACATGTTCTTCGTAAAACGTTTCCTTATAGTCGGCCATGCCGTAGCTGGAAATCAACTCGGTAAGACCCGCAAGTTTTTCGGCGACCGGCGGCGCGCCGGCGTTGAGCGTCACGTAGATCCAGCCTTCCCAGACCTCGCACCGGACCGATGGCAAACGATAGTTCTCCTTGCAGAACCCGCTTTGCCGATCCATCATTGGCGCACCGCTCAATGCGCCGTCAAGCGTGTAGTTCCATGCATGATAGGGACAGACAATTCGGCGTGTGTTGCCGCGGCCTTCGAGCAGCACCGACATGCGATGCAGGCAGACATTGGAAAACGCCTTCAATTTCAGCTTCTCGTCGCGCAAGACCACGATCGGCTGGCCATCGATATCCGCCGTGAGATAGTCGCCCGTTTCGGCAATCGCACTCGCCCGGCCAACGCACAGCCATTCGCTGCGGAAAATATTGGCTTGCTCGAGCGCGAGAAAATCCGCCGAAGTGTAGACGGCGGGCGGCATGGAACGCGCGTCGCTGAAGGGACGTTCGCAACTGGCCTGCAACTGGCGGACAATCTCGAACCCCGCGCTCGACGCTGCCGTTGAAGATTCCATCGCGCCTCCCTGTCTATTCAGTGGATGCTACAGCCGGCGCAAAGTCCGCCAGGCTGCTCGCTGCATGGACATCAATCTATCAAGTCAAATTACCAGCCAAAATATTGTTTTCGCATGTAGAACCAAGTTTTTTCCTATCCAGGAAGGGTGGCCTCAGCGCGGCCGTTCGCGCTTGATTTCCTCTTCACAGAACGCGGCGAAGCGCTGAACGACTTGCCGGGACTTCATGCTGCGGGATTGCGCAATCCCGAGCGTGGTCGCATTGACTTCGTCCCTGAACTGCTTGATCACGAAATCCTCGCCGTCCACCGTGCGGCTCGATTTCAGCGGAAAATTAAGGATGCTGTAGCCCAGGCCATTGGCGACCATTCCTCGCACCACTTCCGGCTGCGATGACCGGAATGCCGCAATCGGACGGCCGCCAACCGCATCGAAAAGACCGGCGAAATACTCGCGGCTATGGGGAAGATCGAGCATTACATAAGGTTCGTCGCGCAGGTCGGCGAGCGCCACCGTGCGCTGCCGCGCGAGCCTGTGGTTCTTCGGCAGGATCACATAAGGCGGCAGGGACAGCAGCGGCGTGAATGCTATTTCGTCGGTCAGGTCGAGGTTATAGGTCAGCGCGATATCGAGCGATCCGTCGTGCAGGCCACGCAGCAAATCGTCCTGATGCGCTTCCAGCGTGCGGAATGCAATGCCCGCATGACTCGCTATGAAGCGGCTCATCATGGCGGGCATGAGCGGCGGCGCAAGCGAAACCAGACAGCCGAGCGTGATCGCGCCGGACATGCCGCCGTCCATTTCCTTCGCCGCGCTCTGGAGGTCTTCCGCGTTCTTCAACAGGTCGCGTGCGCGGCCGAGCATCTCGCGCCCGGCTTGCGTCAGGGATAAGCCGCTTGCGTGATGCCGGATGAAAAGCTGAACGCCGAACGACACTTCGAGGTCCGCGAGCGCCGTGGAAATCGATGGCTGCGAGATATGCAGCAACTTCGCCGCAGCCGTAAACGACAACACCTCCGCGGTCACCACGAAATACCTCAACTGCCTTAGCGAATAGCGTAATTGCGCAGGTTCCATGGGCCGCCCCGATCTTGTATCGAGCCTATTGTGCGTGGACATAAATAAGCTTGCATAGCCAAAACCAATGATTTGCATTTTTGAAATATGTTTTTCGGATGCGCAGCCTGAGCGTAGATTTTGCGAAAGATCAGTGCAAACGCGAGGGGCGGTATGCAAACAGAGCAACGAGACAATGCCTTGATGGAAGCAGCGCACGAGTTGGATCACGATTTGCGCGCCGCATTTCTCGATTCGATGGCGTCCAATTCCACGTCGGTTCATGTAGTGACAACGGGCGCTGGCAACGAACGTTTCGGGGTGACTGTCAGCGCCTGCAGTTCGGTTTGCGCGGATCCACCCACGTTGCTGGTGTGCATCAATACACGCAGCCCCGCCAACGCTGCGATCGCGGCGAACGGCGTGTTCGCGGTCAACCTGCTCAACGTGGCGCAGCGGGGCATTGCCGACACTTTCGCCGGACGCTCGGCCACTGCCAGACCTTTCGACTTTTCATGCTGCACGGTGACGGCCGGAATGCTGGACGTGCCGCTTATCGATGGCGCGGTTGCGGCAATCGAATGCAGGCTTGTCGCGCGGCAGACCATTGGCACGCACACGGTGTTTTTTGGCGAAGTCGCCGCCATCAAGCGCGCGGCCGCGGCACATATGCCTTTGCTTTACTGCAAGCGCGACTATGGCCGGTTCCTGGCTTTCTAGGCGAGTTTAAAACACGCTATTTCCCAACGGATCGAGGCACAGCAATGATCAGAACAGGCGAGCAATATCGCGACTCCATTCGCGACGGACGACAGGTCTGGATCAATGGCGAACGCGTGAAAGACGTGACCACGCATCCCATGTTCAAGCCGATCGTGGATATCCGCGCGCGCATTTATGACATGGCGCATGAGAAGGCGACGCAGGACGTGATGAGCTATGTCGATGAAAAGACAGGCGAGCGCAACGCGGTCGGCCTGAAGCTGCCCTATACGCAGCAGGACTGGCACGACAAGCGCCTCGCCGTCGATACGGTGCTCGACGATATCGGCGGAATCGCAACCCGTGTTGGCGATGAAACCATCGGCGAGATGTGGTCGCTGTACGATGGCAAGGATGTGCTCAACGAAGTCGATCCGCGTTTTGCCGAGAACATTGAGCGGCACATCCATCGCGCGCTGCATGAAGATCCGTTCCATGTCTCGGCCAATACCGATCCGAAGGGGGACCGCTCAAAGCCGCCTCAGGAGCAGGATCCCGACATGCTGCTGCATGTGGTGAAAGAGACTGATGCGGGCATTGTGGTTCGGGGTGCGAAGTATGAAACGGCTGCGGCGTATGCGAACCAGGCGTTCGTGAAGCCGACCATCGCGAACTGGGGTGACGCAAAACTTTCCGACTATGCGGTGGGGTTTGTCGTCAACATGTCGGCGCCGGGACTCAAGTTTATTTGTCGTACAGGCTTTGCGGGCCGCGCGAATGCGGAGGATTATCCGCTGTCGAATCGTTGCGATGAAGTCGACACACTGCTGATTTTCGACAACGTGCTGATCCCCTGGGAAGACGTGCTGTTTTATCAGCACACGAAAGCGGCCACGTTTATCCGCTCCACGTTGCATCGGTATAGCGCGTTCGCGTTTGTCCAGCGCAACCTGCGGCTCGCGGACCTGATGATCGGCGCGGCGTTGTTCAACGCGCGGCAAACCGGACTCGAAAAACAGCAGGCGGTGCAGGAAAAACTGTCGACGCTCGCCGTGTATCGCGAGACCATCAATGCACATCTGACGGCGTCGATTGCATGCGGCGAACGCAGTCCCGCAGGCCTGATGATGCCCAATCAATCGCTGCTATATACGGGCCGCGTGCAAGCCTGTTCGCGTCTTCACGAGATGATGCATCTTGCACGCGAACTCTGCGGCGGCCAGATTTGCGTGACGCCGGATTCGGCGTCGTTCGCGAACCCGGAGATCAGCGGCTGGCTCGACAAGTTCTACACAGTCAACGACAACTGGGTCTCCGACGATCGCCGGAAGCTGCTTGCCTTCGCGCGTGACCTGCTGAATTCGGACTACGCCGGGCACCGGCTCACGTTCCAGCTGTTTGCGCAGTCGCCGCCGTTCGCGCACCTCGGCGCGGTGTTCCGCAACTTCGACTTCGACAGCACGCTTGGCTACGTGAAGAAAGCCGCGAACCTGTCTGACCGTGTCGATCAATCCAGCGCGGAGCCGCGGCTCAAGCGCGTTGTGTGAGGTGTCCATGAGCCATACCCGTATCCGCAAGTTCAACACGCGTGAAACCTATCCCGAGCAGAAGCTCGATAACGACTTGTGTCAGGCGGTGGTCGCCAACGGCACGGTTTATCTGCGCGGCCAGATCGGCCAGGATCTGGAGACGCGCGAATCGGTGGGCGTTGGCGACGTCGGCGCGCAAGCCGAAAAAGCGATGGCCAATATCGCGATGCTGCTTGGCGAGGCTGGAAGCAAGCTGGAAGATATCTGCAAGATCACCATCTATCTCGTCGATGTGCGGTATCGGGAGGCGGTGTACACGGTGGTCGGAAAATGGTTGAAAGGCGTCTATCCGGTATCGACGGGTATTGTAGTTTCAGCGCTCGCGCGGCCCGAGTGGCTTGTCGAGATCGACGTGATCGCCGTCATTCCAAATAGCTAGAGGAGATACGCATGACCTTTTCACTGGCGGGCCGATGCGAGCGTACAGGCATGGTCGGCGGCATTGTGTGCAGTTCGAGCATCGCGGTGCCCAGCCGTTGTTTATGGGCGAGTCCGCATGGTGTCGTGCTCAGTCAGAACGTGACCGACCCGCGTCTTGGCGTGCTGGGTTTGCAGTTGCTCGCACAAGGCTTTGGCGCGGAAAGCACCTTGCAGCAGTTGCGGCATGGCCGGCCTTATGCGGAGTGGCGCCAGCTTGTGGTACTCGATGCGGACGGCTCGTGCGGCGCCGCGACGGGGGAAAAAGGGCTGGGTATAATCGCGACGAAACCGGGGCGCGACTGCGTTGCGGCGGGCAATCTGCTGGCGCATGACGGCATACCGGCCGCCATGGTCGAAGCCTTCGAAGCGGCGCATGCGAGCACGCTGGCCGAGCGTCTGCTCGTCGCGCTCGAAGCGGGCGCGGCGGCGGGCGGTGAAGCTGGGCCCGTGCATTCCGCGGGATTCTGCGTGTATGGAAGAGAGGTCTGGCCGCTCGCGGAGTTGCGCGTGGACTGGTCCGATCAACCCATCGTGGACTTGCGTGCGCTCTGGCAGCGCTACGAACCGCAGATGAACGACTACGCAATCCGCGCGAAACGCCCCGAGCAGGCACCCTCGTATGGAGTACCCGGAGATCTCTAGTCAATGACGCACGCTTTGCTCGACAGCACGCTCGATCTGCTGAACAACCTGATCGCCTTCGATACCCGCAGTTCGGAATCGAATCTCGAACTGATCGAATATATCCAGCAGTATCTCAAGCAGCACGGCGTCGAATCGTCCCTCGTATTCGATGAAACCGGCCGCAAGGCGAATCTCTATGCGACCATCGGCCCGAAGGACAGGGCAGGTTTGTGTTTGTCGGGCCACACCGATGTCGTGCCTGCCGCCGGTCAGCCCTGGACCGTGCCGCCGTTCGAAATGACACGCGGCGGCGACCGCGTGTTCGGGCGTGGCACGGCGGATATGAAGGGGTTCATTGCGGCGGTGCTCGCGAGCGTGCCGCACTTCGTTGCGACCTGCAAGCAAGTGCCCATTCATCTCGCGTTCAGCTACGACGAGGAAGTCGGCTGCCGTGGCGTGCGTGGCTTGTTGCGCGAACTGGCGGCAGCGCCGGTGAAGCCGCTCGCGTGCATTATCGGCGAGCCGACCAGCATGCAGGTCGCGGTGGCGCACAAGGGCAAGAAGGCCTACCGATGCTGTGTGAAAGGTCTTGCCGGACATTCGGCGCTGACGCATCTCGGTGTGAATGCGGTGGATTTCGCGGCGGAACTCGTCACGTTCCTGCGTCGTACGCAGCGGGGCCTGATGCAGCAAACAACGCTCGACCACGACTTCGATCCGCCGTACACGACCATTCATACGGGACGCCTGAATGGAGGCATCGCGTTGAATGTGATCCCCGATCATGCGCAAGTGGAATTCGAAATCCGCAATCTGCCCGCCGATAATGCAGATGCCATTGTGAAAGCCATCGCGCAGTATGCCGATACCGAACTGGTCGAAACCATGCGCGAAACGTTCGAGCAAAGTGGTATCGATTGGGAACAACTGGTGGATTATCCGGCGCTGTCGGATCAGGCCGCGGCTAGCTGGCTGCGCGACCTGGCGTGCGCGGCGGCTGAACGCGAGGACGTTCGCACGCTTGCGTTCGGCACCGAGGGCGGCCTGTTTCAGTCGATAGGCATTCCAACGGTCGTATGCGGACCGGGTTCCATCGAGCAGGGACACAAGGCCGATGAATACGTCGGACTTGAACAGTTGTCCCGGTGCCTGAGTTTTCTCGGCAAACTCTCGACGAGTTTGCCGGAGATGATTACAGCGAATGACGCCTGAGCGCAATTGACGCGCGGCCTGGCGGTGTCAGTTATATCCGAGAATGGCCACGGCCGTGACGTCGGCGCGGTCCGATACGTTGCAGGCAAGAACGGTCATGGGCGCCTGAAGCATCGACACATACGAGGACTGCTGCTTTTCTACCTTGGCTCCTGCTTTGGATACCTTGCTACGGCTGCCGGCGAACGTCGAAGACTTGGCGTTGAGATGATTAAACGTGTTCATGTTGGACACCACTTCAGTTGTTATGGCGAAAACAATTGCTTGTTCACTCACTAATCCCGCTGAATCATGATCTGGCGGGTGTGCTTTCAGTAAGCGCCAACCGAAGGCTTCCTGACATAGGTACTGTTACCAATACGTCTGCGCCGCAGCCTTCTGGCTGGGGCTTTGCGGTAAGAGCGTATGTTTGTGGCAACACTATTTGCGTGTTTTATTGAATGCGGCTGCCGTGCATTCATGAGCTGAAGTCTTGAATTGATCGACCACGTGAAAAGCGATGCGGCGGTGCGCGCGATGCAAAACGTGGTTCATGACCGAAATCCGCTACGACCGTTGAACCTATTCCGCTAGCGGGCGATCGGACGTTGTGTCCGGCTCTTCGCCAAAACCTGTTTCCTTGTCGTCAGCGGCGTTCTCGGAAAGACTTCCCGATGACAATTGCTGGCGCGCTTTTTCCCAATACTCGTCGGCCCGTCCTTCCGGGCTGCCGTCCTGTTCCCAAAGATGGAACGCAAGCGTGCGAATCTGCTCTTCTGACAATTGGACATCCATGATTTGCCCCGTCGAGGTTGAACACTGATCGCAAGGCGCGATCGTTTCGGGCTCCTTTGAGCCTGCGTACGAGGCAGCAATTTCCGTGACACTGTCAGAATGTCTGGACGTCAACGGAAAAAAGGCGCGCGTTGTACCGCGCGCCTTAAGGTCATTCAACGTGCCTCGGCGCCTCGATGCTCAAGCCAGCCGCGCCGCGATCGCCTCGCCGACTTCCGTTGTGCTTGCCTTGCCGCCAAGGTCGCCGGTGCGCGGACCTTCCCTGAGCGTTGCTTCAATCGCCGCAAGAATCGCGTCGTGCGCATCGCGTTCCGGGCCTTTGGCGTCGCCGAGGAATTCGAGCATCATCGCGGCGGACCAGATCATGGCGACTGGATTGGCGATATTCTTGCCCGAGATATCCGGCGCCGAACCGTGCACCGGCTCGAACAGCGACGGAAACTTGCGATCCGGATTCAGGTTGCCCGAGGGCGCGAGGCCGATCGTGCCCGTGCAGGCCGGGCCGAGGTCGGAAAGAATATCGCCGAAAAGATTGGTCGCCACGACCACGTCGAAGCGATCCGGATTCAGGACGAAACGCGCGCACAGGATGTCGATGTGCTGCTTGTCCCACTTCACCTCGGGATAAAGCGCGGCCACTTCGGCGGCGCGGTTATCCCACCACGGCATGCTGATCGCAATGCCGTTGCTCTTGGTGGCGACCGTGATCTTTTTCTTCTCGCGGCGCTGCGCGAGATCGAACGCGAACTTCAATACCCGTTCGCTGCCATGACGCGTAAAGACGGACTCCTGCAGTACGAATTCGCGATCCGTGCCTTCGAACATCACGCCGCCAACCGACGAATATTCGCCCTCGGTGTTTTCACGGACGATCCAGAAATCGATGTCGCCAGCCTTGCGGTTCGCGAGCGGCGAAGGCACGCCTTCGAACAGGCGCGCCGGGCGCAGATTGATGTATTGATCGAATTCGCGCCGGAATTTCAGCAGCGAACCCCATAGCGAGATGTGGTCGGGCACGGTGTCGGGCCAGCCGACAGCGCCAAAAAGAATGGCGTCGGCGTCCTGCAGTTGAGCCTTCCAGTCGTCCGGCATCATCTGGCCGTGCTGCTGATAATAGGCGCAGCTTGCCCATTCAATATGCCGGTATTCGATTGCAATGCCGAAGCGTTTGGTGGCGGCGTCGAGTACACGCAAGGCTTCGGGCATGACTTCCGTGCCGATACCGTCGCCGGGTATGACTGCGATCTTGTAGGTTTTGGTCATGAGGGAATGTCTCCGGGTTTGATGTGGACCAGTTGAGGGTAGCGTTCGCTTTGGGATTTTGCGGCCGGAAGCGAATTCCGTGCGATTGATATGCAACTATTCTATTGCGCCGTGTACGGCTTAGAATCGGCTTTTCGGTTAAGCCACTCTGCACGAAGCGTGAATAATGAAAACACCGCTTTCCCCGAATCTCGACGACCTGCGTGTGTTTTGCATGGTCGCCCGCAAGTCCAGCTTTAGCGCGGCGGCGGAGGCGCTGTCGGTATCGGCGGCTTATGTGAGCAAAAGAGTCGGCGTGCTGGAAAGCGATCTGGGTACGCGCTTGTTGCATCGATCCACGCGCCGGGTGGCGATCACTGAGGCCGGGGAACGCGTCTATGCATGGGCCGAAAAGATCCTTGATGACGTCGATCAGCTTGTCGAGGACGTGTCCACTACGCGGCGCATTCCACGCGGGACGCTGCGCATATCGAGCAGTTTTGGCTTTGGCCGGCATATCGTGGCGCCGGCGCTCGCGCGTCTTTCCGACCACCATCCGCAGCTCAGCGTAAGGCTCGATTTGTTCGACCGGCTCGTCGATGTCGCGGGCGAAGGCTTCGACCTGGATATCCGTATTGGCGACGAAATCGCTTCGCATCTCATCGCGAGGCGGCTGGCATCGAACCATCGCGTGTTATGTGCGTCGCCCGAGTATCTCGAGCGCCACGGCGCGCCGAAACAGCTCGCCGACCTGACTATCCATGCGTGCCTCGCGATCAAGGAGCGGGATCATCCGTTTGGTTTATGGCGTCTGCATGTTCGCGGCGAAGCCGTGTCGATCAAGGTGACGGGGCCGCTTTCGACCAATCACGGCGAGGTGGCCGTGCAATGGGCGCTGGCCGGCCGAGGAATCGTGCTGCGTTCGTTATGGGACGTCCAGCCGTTGCTGGAAGGAGGGCAACTCGTGCAGATCCTCCCCGACGTTACGCAGCCCGCTAATGTCTGGGCGGTGTATCCGGCGCGGCTGGCGGCATCGGCGAAGGTGAGGGTGTGCGTGGACTTTCTTGCCGAGGAGTTCGCCCAATGGAGCGCTCCACCGCGCTGAGAGAAAAGCGTCAGGCCAGCTTCAACCCTGACCGGGAGAAAACAGGCTTTCCAGCGGGTAATGGCGCTTCATGACCGGCGATTTGATGATGACAAAACTGAAGTATTTCTCAATGCCGATATTGCGTTCGAGCAAGCCTTCGATAATGCCTTGATAGTGGCTCACGCTGCGCGTCACGAACTTGAGCAGGTAGTCGTAACCGCCGCTCGCCAGGTGGCATTCCACGATCTCGTCCACGTCCTTGATCGCGGCGACGAACTTGATGAAATCCTCCCGCCGATGATCCGAGAGCGTGACTTCCGTGAACACGATCTGCACGTCGCCCAGTTTTTCAAGCTCGATCTGCGCGCCATACCCGACTATATAGCCCGCTTTTTCAAGCCGTTTCACGCGAATCAGGCACGGGCTCGGTGAGAGTCCGACGGTGTCGGCAAGCTCGACATTGGTGATGCGGCCTTTCTTTTGCAACTGCGAAAGAATGCGCAGGTCTATGCGGTCGAGCTTGCCGTCGCTGCTCATTGTCGGGGCGTGTTCCGGTGACTGGGATCGTTGGGACATGTGGAATGTGCCCGACGATCTTATCACGCGGCCACGCCGCCTTTTACCCGCAGCGCCGCGCGGACTTCGGGTTCGGCGAGCACGTCGTCGAGCGTTTTTGCGAGGCGCTCGAACAGCAGGTCGAACTCCGCCGCCGTGTAGCTCAAGGCCGGCGCAAAGCCCAGGATGTTGTCGCCGAACGCACGGAACACAAGGCGGTTCTTGTACGCGGCCGCCGCGATCCGGTCCGGCAGTTTCAGCGATGCATCGAAGCCCCGCTTGCTGTCTTTATCGGCGACAAGTTCGAGCGCGCCCAGCAAACCGCGATGGCGCGAATCGCCAACGAGCGGATGCGCGAGCAACGCGTCGAGGCCGCGCGCAAAACGCGGCGCGTGCGCCACGCCGTTCGCAAGCAGGCCGCCTTCGTGATACAGCCGCATGACTTCCAGGCCAATCGCCGCGCTGACCGGATGCGCCGAATACGTGTGGCCGTGACCCACGCTCGCGACCGGATCGCCGTCGGCTATGCCTTGATAGACGGCGTCGGACATGAGGACCGCGCCCATCGGCGCATAACCCGCCGTCAGGCCCTTGGCGACCGTCATCAGGTCCGGTTGAACGTCTTCGCCCTCGCAGGCGAACAGCGGGCCTGTGCGCCCGAACCCCGTGATGACTTCGTCGGCAACGAACAGGATGTCCAGCTTGCGGCAGGCTTCGCGCATTGCCTTGAGCCAGCCGGGTGGCGGCACGATCACGCCGCCCGATCCCTGCACCGGTTCACAGAAAAATGCGGCGACGTTTTCAGCGCCCAGTGCCGCGACTTTCGCTTCGAGCGCGCTGACCGACGCGGCGATCAGCGCGGCGTCGTCGGCAAACGTGTTGCGGTATGCGTAGGGCGAGGGCACATGATGCTGATTGGGCAACGGCACGTCGAAGTTGCGATGGAACACCGGCAGCGCGGTAAGTCCCGATCCCACCGCCGACGACCCGTGATAGCCGCGTTCGAGTGCAATGATGTGCTTCTTCGCCGGCCTGCCCGTGGCGTTGAAGTAATGCGTGATGAAGCGCAGCGCCGAGTCGACCGCGTCAGAGCCGCCGAGCGTGAAATACACATGCTGCAGCGAAGCGGGAGACCGGGCCACGAGCTGCTCGGCAAGTTCGATAGCAGGCGCGTTGCCGAAGTGAAAGTAGCTGGTTGCGTAGGGCAGGCGCGCCATTTGTTCGGCGGCGGCCTTCACGATGCTGGCCTGTCCGTACCCGACGTTCACACACCAGAGGCCGGAAAAGGCGTCGAGCAATTCGATGCCGCTGGCGTCGCGCAGAAAGGCGCCGGTCGCCGATTCGAGCACGGTGACGCCACGCGCTTCATGCGCGCGGTAGTTGATGACCGGGTGAATCAGATGCTTGCGGTCGGCTTCAATGAGCGATTGGATCGACATGAAATTCTCTCGGCGGTTCGTGGGTGATCGATCTCTCAATGGTATTGAAGGCGCCATTTTTTCCGATGCGTTAATTCATGCCTGAACCGCGCAAGCACCTCGTTTTGCAGGGCGTGCGCAGCATTTTGTGCTGCCGGCGTTATTGCATTCAGCGAAATCAGGATTTACATTTGCATCACCGATCGAATCTTACAAATCCGCTTAAGTCTGGCTTTTTCGACAGGCAAGGGGGTAAAAATGCGCTGGTTCGTCCTGCTATGGTTTGTTGGCAGCGCTGCGTATGTGTTCAGGCGCGGCGACGTGCGGTTCGGCTTCTGGCGGCAATTATCGGATCATTCGACCTTCATGGCGCCCGTCAACTGCCTGTGTTATCTGTTCTCGCCGTTGAAATCCGCGCCTTATATAGAGAGCGGCACGTTCTCCGAACTCGAGCCGTTGCGGGCCAACTGGGCTCGGATTCGCGATGAAGCACTGGCCGTCGATGCAGCCGAGAAGATCGCCGCGGCGAACGGCTTCAACGACATCGGCTTCAACTCGTTCTTCAAGACAGGCTGGCGGCGTTTTTATCTGAAATGGTACGACGCACCGCATCCGTCGGCCGCTGCGCTCTGTCCGTTTACCACGGGATTGCTACAGCAGATTCCCACCGTGAAGGCGGCCATGTTCGCGCAGCTTCCGCCGGGTGCGAGCCTGGTCCGGCATCGTGATCCATACGCCGGATCGGTCCGCTATCACCTGGGACTGGTGACCCCGAATGATCCGGGCTGTTATATCGATGTCGACGGACGCAAGTATTACTGGCGCGACGGCGAAGCAGTTCTTTTCGACGAGACCTATATTCACTACGCCAAGAACGAAACAGACGTCTCGCGGATCGTACTGTTCTGCGACATAGAACGTCCGATGCGCTTCGCCTGGGCCGCCGCGCTCAATCGCGCTTTCGCAAAAGTCTTGCTGCGCGCGGCGACCTCGCCGAACGACGAAGGCGACCGGACGGGCGCATTGAATCGCGGATTCAAATACATCTATGCCGTGCGGCGCGTGGGAAAGCGTCTAAAGGCATGGCACAGGCCCACCTATTACGTGGTCAAGTGGGTGCTGTTCGGCTCGGTTGCGTTCATTGTGTTCTACGCGCTGTAGCCAGGAGGCGCGTCAGGCCGGCACCGCGTCGTCCTTGCGCACGAACGCTTCGAAGCCTTCAACGCTCATGGGCCGCGAGAAATAAAAGCCCTGGTACGCATGGCATCCGACGCTTGCCAGGAAATCGCGTTGCGCCGCGGTTTCCACGCCTTCCGCAATCACGCCAAGTCCGAGACTCTGTGCAAGCGCCACAATGGTCCGTGCAATGGCGGCATCGTTTGGATCGACAAGCACGTCGCGCACGAACGATTCATCTATCTTCAATTGATCCAGCGGCAGGCGCTTCAGGTAAGACAGCGAAGAATAGCCAACGCCGAAGTCGTCGAGTGAGAACACCACGCCTTTTGCCTTGAGCGTCCACATCTTCTGGACGATGTCCTGCATGTTGTCCACCAGGAGGCTTTCGGTGAGTTCCAGCTTCAACCGGGCAGGATTCGCGCCCGTCTTGCGGATGACCGCCAGCACGCGGTCCACGAAGTCCGGCTGGCGGAACTGCTGCGCGCTGACATTGACGGCCATGCTCAGGTGCGCCATTTCAGGCTGTTCCATCCAGCGCGCCAATTGCGCGCAGGCGGTCTCCAGCACCCAGTTACCGAGCGCCAGAATCAGGCCGGTTTCCTCGGCGAGCGGAATGAAATCGGCCGGGGCCACAATGCCGCTCTCCGGATGCTGCCAGCGCACCAGCGCTTCCGCCCCGACCACGCGGTTGTCATCGAGCACCTGCGCCTGGTAGTGCAGCACGAACTGGTCGTCTTCAATCGCGCGGCGCAATCCTGCTTCCAGCGCCACGCGTTCCACCACGGCAGTCTGCATGGCGGGATCGAAGAAACACATTGCGTTGCGGCCGCGCTCCTTCGATTTGTACATGGCGAGGTCGGCCTGCTTCAGCAGTTCGTCGATGGCCGTCTGATGTCCCGTGAACACGGTCGCTCCAATGCTCGCCGTGCTGCGATATTCGACATCGTCTAGATGGTAAGGATTGCCAAGGACGGCGAGAATCCGCTCGCCGACGATCTCGGTCTGGTTCGCTGCCTCCTGCGGGTTTTCGTGCAGGCTTCCAAGCACCACGACGAATTCGTCGCCGCCCACGCGCGCAACCGTATCGCTTTCGCCCACGCTCGCGGCGAGCCGTCCCGCCGCCTGTTGCAGCAGCACGTCGCCCTTGTCGTGGCCAAGGGTGTCGTTGAGTGTCTTGAAGTGATCGAGGTCGATGAAAAGCAGCGCACCGCAGGTCTTTTTCTGCGCACTGAGCGCAATGGCCTGTGTCAGGCGGTCGATCAGCAGCGTGCGGTTGGGAAGGCGGGTGAGGGCGTCGAAGAAAGCGAGTTCGCGAATGCGTTCCTCCGCGATCTTGCTCTCGGTAATGTCGTGATGCGCGCCCACATAGTGGCTGACCACGCCGTCGGCGCCCGTCACGGCCGAGATGCTGAGCCACTTCGGATACACCTCGCCATTCTTGCGGCGATCCCATATCTCGCCTTGCCAGCCGCCCTCGCGGTTGATCGAATCCCACATCTGGCGGAAGAAGGCGGCGTCGTGGCGGCCGGACTGAAGCATGCGGGGCGTGTTGCCGACGAGTTCCTCGGCGCTATACCCGGTGCATTCTATAAACGCCGAGTTGACGCGCAGGATCCGCGTGTTGGCGTCGGTCACGATCATGCCTTCCAGCGAATCGAAGGCGACCGCGGCAATGCGCAGTTCCGACTCGGCCTGCTTGCGCTCGGTGATGTCGCGCCCGCTCGTGCGAAAACCCGCGAGAACGCCTTTGGCGTCGGTGATTGGCACCCACGACACCGATAGCCACACAATCGAGCCGTCCTTGCGCACGCAGCGGAATTCGAGGTCGTCTCCACGATATCCCTGCAGCCCTTTTTTGAACTCCGGCGCGACCCGCGGCATGTCTTCCGGATGAATCAGCGTGCCGGCGAAGTCGGGCATTGCCATGCATTCTTCAACGGTGTATCCGGTGTACTGCCTGACGGACGGATTGATCCAGCGCGGCTTGCCGTCCGGTCCCCACCAGACTTCCCAGTTGACCGTGCAATCGGCGATGGCGCGGAACTTCTCCTCGCTCTCGCGCAATTCGCGCGTCATGGTGGACGCGAGACGCATGGCGCGGCCGCGTCCTGTCACCAGCAACCACGCGAGCAAGGCGAGCATCACGCTCAAGCCCGTGCCGGTGAGCGCGATGAGCCATTGCGCGTTGCGGCCGAAGCCCGCCTTGAAGCCGTCCAGTGTGGTGAGCGAAAGCGTCCAGTCATGGCCCGCGACCACGAGATATTCGCTGGCGGAAAGCATTTCTCGCGCCGGCCTTTTACCGGCATTCGACGAACGATAAAGCAGGGCGGAGGCCGTGGGCTCGACGCCGTCATAGATGGCGAGCGACAGGCCGCGCGGCCGTTCGCCATAGAGACTTGCGATCACATCGTGCATGCGAAACGATGCATACACCCAGCCCGCGAGATGCGCGCGGCGCGCGGCAACATTGTCTTGCGGTTCGCCGCGGGTATAGACCGGTACGTACATGATGAAACCGGGTTGGGGATCGGGACCGTCGTCGACCGCGAGCCTGACCTTGCCCGATATCACCGCCATGCCCGAATCGCGCGCCTTTTCCATGGCCAGCCGGCGCGTGGGGTCGGTCCAGGCGTCGAAGCCGAGCGGCGCGCGGCGGTTGGCGCCAACGTTCGGTTCGCGCTGGATGATCGGCGCGTAGTCGTCGCGCATGCCCGGCGGCTGGATTGCATAGTGATTGAACCCTTGCGAGACCATGTTCGCGACATGCGCGTCCTTCTGCGCCGCCGATACCCATTTGACGAAGCCTATGGCCTGGATGCCGGAGAAGTTCGCATCGAGATTGAGCGCGGCGACGTAGTCGTGGATGTTGTCGCGGCCAACATTGTCGACCGCGGCGAACAGTCCCTGCACGCCGCGCAGCATCTGTTCGTAGGCGGCCATGCGCTGTTCGACACGGCTGACGGCGTCGCCGAGCGAGAAGTCGAACTGCGAGAGCAACTCACGCCGGGAAGCCTGGCGTTCATGATCCCACACCGCCCAGGTGACGCTCAGCGCCGCGCAGAGGATCAGCAACGGGATCACGAGCGGGATCAGGCCGACACGAGCCCAGCGGCGCGCCCAGTTCATTGCGGCGCCTTGAAATTAACCATCGCGTTGGCGAGGTCGGGCTTGAAGTACTTGAGAAAGATGCGCCGCACGGTGCCGTCCGCGCGCATCTGGTTCACGAGCGCGCGCCATTTCGCCTGCTCTTCGGGCGAGAGCGCTTTCTTCGACATGATCAGACCATGCGGCACGGCCGGATCATTGAATTCAATAACAGTCGTGACGTCGCGAATACGCTTTTCTTCGAGTGCCGGATAATCGAAGGGCTCCATGATCATGCCCTGGATGCGGCGGTTGATCAGCGCTTCGTACAACGGTTCCAGGCCCCCGGCCTGACTCACGCGATTTTCGGCGGCGAGTGTATCGACGAGTTTGTTCGCCGAATCGCTATAGCGAAAGCTGCGAATCACGCCCAACTGAAACTGGTCGCTGCGTTCAAAATCCGCGAGCCTGTGCATGCCGGAATCTTTTCGCACCAGCAGATAATATTTATCGCTGAAATACCACGCAAACGATGCAAAGCGATCGCGCTCGGCATTGGCAATGCCCGACAAACTGAAATCGAGCGCGCCGGATTCGATCAATTGCCAGATACGCGCGCGCGACATCAGGCTCACATTGACTTTACAACCGCTGCGGCGAATGAGTTCGTCGGCGAAATCCTTGTCGATACCCGTGTCGGTATCCGCGGAATAAAGCAGGCCGTGATCGTGCAAAGCGAGCGTAAATGGCCGTGAGCAGTCGGGACCGGCCGCCACCGCGCCGCTCATGGTCAAGATCAAGCAGCACAGCATAAGCAGCAAGCCGCCAAGACCATGTCTGATCACTGTGTCTCCATTCTGGCGAGTTGATTAAGAGCGCGGCGGCTCAATGAGGCTCACGCACATACGTCTTTGTTTAGCTGAATTTTTTAAGCGTTCGTTTAGTAGATTTGCCAATAGCATGCCATACAGGCAGCCGAGAGTTTATTCGCAAATCGATGGCACTAACGTCTGACGCCGCTCAGTTCGAGTAATTATTTAATTTGAGCAGGCTTGAATGAATGGATGTCTTTAATTGGAAGCACCTGATTTCAGGCGTGAAAAGACGATGATTAAGGGCATTGCCTTGAAGGAAAGCGTTTGCGCGCTTTGCAGCGCGTCAATGCACGGCGAATACCTCGTGCATTGACGCGCCGCTTCGCATTATTCGCTACTGGTCCATTCCACGTTCGCCCCGACCGATCGCAGGTTCTCGACAAAGCGCGGATGCGCGCGCCGGATCGGCAGGGCGTTGATGATCTCCGAGCGCCCCTCGATGCTCGCGGCAACCATCAGCAACGCGATCGCCACGCGAATGATGTACGGGCTTTCGACCTTGGCCGGCGTGAGCGTGAGCCCTCCGAACGTGATCAGCCGATGTGGGTCCGACAGGAACACGTGCGCGCCGAACTTCGACAGTTCGCCCGACCAGCCCATGGCGCCGTCATACACCTTGTTCCAGAACATCGCGCTGCCCTCGGCCTTCACGCCAAGCGCGATGAAGATCGGCAGCAGGTCGACAGGAAGGTAGGGCCACGGCGCCGCCTCGACCTTGGTGAGGATGTTCTGCGTGAACGGCCGGCGCACGCGCAGCGGGCCGTCGCGAACGGTACGCGACCAGCCGCTGCTGTGCTCCACGTGCACGCCGAATTTCGCGAAGGTCCGGTCGATCAGCGGAAACTGTTCAGGCGCCGTATTTTTCACCGCGATGTCGCCGCCCGTGATTGCACCAAGCGCGAGGAACGTCGCGATCTCATGGAAATCCTCGCTGAAACGGAACTCGCCGCCGCCCAGCTTCTTGCCGCCTGTCACGGTGATGCGCGAGGTTCCGATACCCTCGATTGCCACGCCGAGCATCGCGAGAAAACGGCAGAACTCCTGCACGTGCGGCTCCGACGCCGCGTTGACCAGCGAGGACGTGCCGTTTGCCGACGCAGCGCAGAGCACGAAGTTCTCGGTGGTCGTTACCGACGCATAGTCGAACCAGTGATCGTTCGCGCTCATCTGCGTGTCGGCGCGCACGATCAACGAGTCGGACGTCCGCTCGATGCGCGCGCCGAAGCGCTCGAAGACCTCGACGTGCGGGTCGATCTCGCGCACGCCGAGCGTGCAGCCCTTGACGTCGTTTTCGAGGCGCGCCACGCCGAAGCGCGCAACGAGCGGCGGCACCAGCATGATGGAAGAACGCATCTCCTCGGGCAGCCGGTGTTCGGCCGGATCGAACCGCGTTGCATGATGATGCAACTGTAGAACACCGGTTGCAAAGTCCATTGACACGCTGCTGCCGAGCATGCGGAAAATATCGAGGATCTTCTTGACGTCGGTGATCTCGGGAACACCGACAAGCCGCAACGGCTGGTCCGTCAGAAGGGTGGCGCAAAGAATGGGCAGGACGGCGTTCTTGTTGGCGGACGGAGTGATTTCACCGCGTAGCGGGATGCCGCCGTGGACGATCAGGTTGGACATGTAGGGGTGCCGGGCATTGAAGAGCAAGGCGCATATGATGCCATTGCGTTGAACGTTTGCCTGCACCGCGCGGTCAATTTTTGATGTCGCTGTCTGCGCGGCACGACATTGGAGTGCACTTTTCAGAATGCGCACCCGGCCCCTATTTTTTTCGCGTGCGGTTCGCGCTTTTTGTTCAGCAAAGTACCGTTACGTTTCAGCAAGACGCCTTCGGCGGTATCATGATGACTGTATATACATACAGTCATCATGAGCGACTCTACTTCGACGCCGCTGCCTGATTTTCAGCGGCGTTTCTATTACCTGGTGAACTTCGAGCGCGCGCTTCAATGGCTCGCGGATCGCTACGACGACCTGTGGGTGCAAGACGAACGCGTTTTCCTGCGCGAATTTCCAGCGTTGCCGCTGGCATCGCGGGCGCTGCTCGTACGCATGCTGATGCGCGTGGGTCCGTACTTCCGCGCGAGTAGACTCGTCTACGAGGAAATCGGATGTCCTTGCGAAGCACTCGCGCCGCTGAGTGCGCTTGGCTGGGCAGATCCAGATCCCGCAATCACGCTCGACGAAATCTTTTCCCTTCACACCAGGCCCGAACTGGCGAAGATTTTCCCGCCCGTCCGGGGCGCGGCCAGCACGCGAAAAGCCGAATTACAGGAATCGTTGCTGGCGGCGTATCCCGGGGCGCAAGTTTACAGGCAATGGCACCCGGACTCGCACGACGTCGTGATCCGCCTGAACGTAAGCAGCTTGTGCGAGCGCTTGAGGCTCATGTTCTTCGGCAACTTGCGGCAAAGCTGGGCGGAGTTCGTGCTCGCGGACCTGGGGATCGTACGCTATGAGCGCGTCGTGCTCGAACGGTCGTCGCGCGCATTCCAGAGCCGTACGGATATCGATTCATTTCTGGCGACGCGCGCATACCGCGACCTGCTCGACACCATCAATGATTTGCCATCCATCGAAGCCATGATTTCCAATATAGAAGCGTTGACGTGCGAGCGCGCGTGGCTCGAGCAACGCCGGCAGAAGCTGTTGTATCGCCTCGGGCAGCACTGCGAACGGCTTTGTTACTGGGAGGCGGCGCTGTCGGCGTATCGGACCTGCGCGTTTCCGGGCGCGCGGCATAGGCGCATGCGGGTAATGGAACGGGCCGGTCTTTATTCCGATGCATACTCCCTGGCGCGCGACGCATGCAATGACCCGGGGACCGAAGAGGAGGCGCAACGGGCAGCACGCATGTTGCCAAGGCTTCGGCGCAAGCTCGGGCTTCCCACGGAGCCCGTAAGCAGGCCGCGCGCGGTCGAGCGTCTCGAGGTTGTCTTGCCCATGCCGGCCAAGGTTGCCCCGGTGGAAATGATCGTTCGCGACGCACTCAGCGAGCCGGGCGCAAGCGTGCATTACGTCGAGAACACGCTGATCAATTCGCTTTTCGGCTTGCTGTGCTGGGACGCGATCTTCACGCCGCTGGCGGGCGCGTTTTTTCATCCGTTTCAACGCGCTCCGGCAGATCTTCATTCGCCTGGCTTTCATGCGGCGCGGCGCGATAAGTTCGAACGTTGCCTCGCGCTGCTCGATGACGGCCGGCATAAGCACGCAATCCGCTCGGCGTTCGTGGCGAAGGCTGGAGTGCAGTCGCCGTTCGTGCACTGGGCAGTGCTGAGCGGCGATCTGCTGGAACAGGCGCTTGCGTGCCTGCCCGCCGCGCATATGAAGTTATGGTTTCGCCGCCTCTTGCAGGACATCGCCGCAAACCGCAGCGGTTTTCCGGACCTGATCCGCTTCTGGCCCGAGCACGGCCGATACGAAATGATCGAAGTCAAGGGGCCGGGCGACCGGCTGCAGGACAACCAGACGCGGTGGCTCGCCTATTGCGCCGCGCATGACATGCCGGTGCGTGTCGTCCATGTTCGATGGACGACAGCGGAATTCCGTTAAACGACGAATCGCATCAGACGTTTATCCTCGGCCGACAAACGGCATTTTTGCCGGCATGACCGTATGGAACAGGATGTTTGCTTCCAGCGGCAGGCTCGCCATGTAACGCACCGACTGCCCGACAATATTCACGTCGAGCATCGGCTCCGCGGCAATTTCTCCATTCGCTTGCGGCACGCCCTTCGCCATGCGCGCGGCCAAATCCGTCTGCGCGTTGCCAATATCGATCTGGCCCACCGCGATGTCGTACTTCCTGCCGTCGAGCGAGGCGGATTTCGTCATGCCTTCGACGGCATGCTTGGTCGCCGTATATGCAATGGAATTGGGCCGCGGTGAAGTCGCCGATATTGAGCCGTTGTTGATGATCCGGCCGCCCATGGGCGCTTGCGCGCGCATCACGCGAAACGCTTGCTGGATGCAATAGAACATGCCGTTGAGGTTGATATCGATCACCGATTTCCATTGCTCGACGCTCCAGTCTTCGAACGGTCCCGGCGGATTCGATACCCCCGCGTTGTTGAACAGCAGGTCGACGCGGCCATACGTGTCGACTGCGGTGGCGAACAGCTTCCTGACGGCTTCGGGGTCGGCGACGTCGCACGGGCAGGGCAGCACGCGGCCGCCTTCGGGCGCGTCGTGGGCAAGTTGTTCCAGAGGTTCTCTGCGCCGTCCTGCAGCAACCACGGTCCAGCCGTCCTGCAATAGCGCCAGCGACGCGGCGCGTCCAATGCCGGCTCCGGCGCCGGTGACAATGGCGATGCGTTCGCGGCGATCGGATTCTGAATTCACGGTGATGCTCTCCTGAGATGGGCTGCTGGGTTATTGAACCGGCCAAGGGGAATCGCAAGTATTGCTTGCGCTATTGCGCCGTAATGGCGCAATGGCCAAGAATGGATGATCGTCTTATTTTGGCATCGTTGCAGGGCGCGGCCCCAAAAAAAACGCGGGGGAATCGCGAACCTGACGTTCACGATTCCCCCGCTCAAAGACCGATGCCGAAGCATCAGCCCCTTCTTCTTACCAGCTGAACTTATACCCGACCTGCCCGAACACGCCACGGCGATAATCGCCGCCAATGTTGCGGGCGTACTTCACGTTGGCATACATCTCCGACGACTTGCCCATGCTCGTGGTCAGTCCCACACCAAGTTCATACCACGTCCTGGCAAATGCGCCGTTGAAGGTGGATCCGTCGACCGTCGTATTGCCCGGGGTCAGGAAGTCGTGCAACACGTCCGCCGTGAAGTAAGGCGTCAATGCACCCGTCTTCAAATCGTTGGTCAGGTTCGCCTTGAAGATGCGAAAGCCGGCGCGACCGCGCAACGCGTTGCTCGATGTACTCGAGACCGGAGAGATGCCATCGTTGAAACCGTTCAGATGCAGGTACTGATACATCAGCTGCGCTTGCGGTTCGATGGCGATCGTGGTCGATCCAATCAGGAACGGTTTGCCGGCTTCACCTGAAAGACCCGTGCCGTAGCCGTTCTGTGAAGCACCGCCGCCGTATATGTCGCCGAACTTGTTGCGATAGTGCGTCAGTTGTGCGACGGCGTCGAAATAGCTGCCGTCCTTCAGGTACTTCGTCCAGTAGCCGCCGATCGATTGCGCCTGCGTTTCGACCGAGCCGGTGTTTGTGCTCAGCGTCGGATTCAGGCTGCGCGCGCTGTCTTCGAACGTGGCCGAACTCGAGCCGATCGTCAGCGTGACGCCGGCATGCGTGCTGCCGCCAGCCGGGTTCGACGTGAGCGTCCAGTCCTTTCCGAACTGTGCGAAGAACGTGCGTTCATCGGCGGAGAAACGGTCGCCGGAGTTTGCGTCGAGATTCTGGCCGCCGATGCGTCCCCACACGCCGTTATCGTGCGCGCCCTGGGCCTTTTCGAGGTTGGCGATATCGCCGACACGTTCATGCAGACGGCTCATGATCGCAAAGCCATAGTCGATATTCAGCGACGGCGTGAGCGCGTAACCCACCACCGCCGGCCGATACGCGATTGGCGCGGCCGGCGTGGACGCCATGGGCGGCGTGCCTGTGCCGCCGATCACCGCGCTATCGCCAGGCTGGGTAGGGGCGGTGGTAACCGGGGGCGTCACGGGCGGCGTGACCGGGGGTGTTACGGGCGGTGTAACAGGCGGCGTCACCGGAGGCGTGACGGGCGGGGTGACTGGAGGAGTCACCGGAGGCGTGACGGGCGGAGTAACAGGAGGTGTTACCGGAGGCGTCACAGGCGGAGTAACCGGCGGATTTTCCAGCGACGAGCGTAAATAGAAGTCGCTCGGCCGGCCCGAACCGCCTTGATACAACAGATATTCATACGCGCCCGCCTGCACCGGCGCGGCCATATGGAACGTTCCTGCCGCAGCCGAACCGTTCACCTGCACGACCTTGATGCCGTCGCCAACCGTCAGCGCGCCCAGGCCGGTCGGCTTCACGATCACGGTCGTATCGCCGCTCGCGTTTCCTCCAATCACCAGCTTGTCCGTGAACTGGTTCGATGCAGCACCACCCTCGTTCATCACCGTATTGACGATCAGCTTCGCGTTGTTGCCTACGTAATTGCCGCTGACGTTCAGCACATTGCCGGTCGCGCCCGATGCAGCCGCAAGGTTGATCGTGGCGTTGTTGATGAGATTGCCCTGGATCAGGAACGAGCCCGTCGAGCTTGCCGAGAACGCCGGCAACGCGTTTGCCACCGCGATCGTGCCCGAGTTGTTCACAGAGCCGAGTACCGTGCCGAAGCCGCCGAGCGTCGCGCCATCGGCAACTGTCGTCGTGCCTGAGCCGATGGTCGCGCCCGTATGTTGCGCATCGCCAACTGCAAGCGTGCCAGCAAGCACGTTCGTGTCGCCGTAGGTGCTTGCGCCGTTCATGGTGAGCATGCCGCTGCCGAGCTTCGTCAATGGGCCCGAGCCGGTCACGCCCTGTGAAAGCGTGGATGAATACTGCTGGGTATCGATCGTTCCGCCATTCGCGCCGATCACAATTGCGCGTGTTGAGGCGAGGTCGAGGTCATCGCCCAACTGCAAGGTTCCCCCGTTGAACGTCACGCCGCCAGTGGGCGCACCCAGCGCGTTATCGGCGCTGATGTTCACCGTACCCTGCGTGATCAGCGTGCCGCCGGAATACGTGTTGCCGCCCGCAGCAGGTGCAAGCGTCAACGTGCCCGCGCCGGTCTTTTCGATAGAACCCGTGCCGCTTAGTATTCCTGCATATGTGCCGTCGTCGGTCTGCGTGAAGCGCACGAGCCCGTTGTCCGTGATCGCCAGAGGCAGGCTTTGCGCACGCGCCTCGAGCGTGCCCGGGGCGTCGACCACGAACTGTCCGGCGTAAGCGCTGTTGTCGCCGGTGAGGATCAGCTTGCCATCCGCCACTTGCGCAAGCTGCACGTCGGGCAGGATGCCGTTGAGCGTCCACGTGCCGGTATCGTTCTTGATGAGCGTCTGGAAGCCGAAGATATCGCCAGTCAACGTATCTGCGCCGGCGCCGCTCAGGTACAACTGATTGTTGCCCGCGCCGCCGTCGATACTGCCATGCACCGTCGAGCCGGTGTAGATGCGCATGGTGTCGTCGCCGCCCGCGAACACGAGGTTCCCGATCACCTTGCCTTTGTTCGCGAAGTCGATGGCCCCGTCGCCGGTCGATCCAATCGCATTGTCAGGCGCTGCAATCACGCCCGTCTCCGTATTGATCACCGTGTTGCTGCCAGATGTGTTCTGAAACCAGATAGCCGCGGCATGAGTCGCCTGGATCAGCCCGCTGTTCCTGATGACGTTACCCTGGCCCTGCAGGTTCACGGCTTCCGCGATGTCCTCCGTACCCTTGGACAGCACCTTGCCGCCGGCTTCAACCGTGAGCGTGCCGTTGTCCCGGAACTCGATGGTGTTGGTGCCCGTGCCGTAAATGCCGTGCAATTCGACCGCATGATTGCTGACAGTCCCGCCCGATTTCACCGTGACGTTGGCGCGGTCGGCCAGGCTGATAGCCGAGGCATCCTGCGTATTGACGAGAGCATGGTTCTTGACGACCACCGTGCGGTCGTCGTTACCCGGCGCATCGCCGGTGCCGATCGTCGTTGTTCGTGGCGAGCCGGCACTGCAAACAGTGTTGAGACCGTTCACCGCGCATGCGGCTGCCGCTGCGATCGGGTTGAGAAGAAACGGAATGAGCAGCAACGACGGTGCAAGCGAGATGGCTCGCGATCGAACAGGATTTGACATGGTACGCCCCGGTATCTGTTATTTGAATGCGAGCGGAATTTATCAACGGGGGTAATACGATGAATGTTGTGAGGCGAACAGATGTGCCTCGAAACCGGATCAACGATGCCCGCTATGTGTCGCGCCACTTATAGCGGGACAAATAGATGCGCCCGATGTGTCAGGTAGTGTCAAGTCTCGGCATCGAGATTCGATTGGAAGGGCAAGAACCCCGATCATGCAGGCGCCCCTTGCGTTATGTGGTCCACCCTACGTTGCGTGACAGGTCATGCTGGACGATGTCCACGGTCCCTGTACGATGCGTTCCTTGACATGGCCGGCGTGCAGGCCAGGGATTTTTTATCGGGGGAAAGATGGCATCGAAGAGCACTGCGGCGAGCGTGCCGGCAAAGGTCCACGTGCATCTGTATTACGGCGTCGACCCGAGCCGTTATCGCAAGGATGACAACGTGGGTTGCCTGTACGGATATCACCATGCCGAATCGAATTCCCTGGCGTTGTCGTATTCGCAGGACCATCCCGAAGGGCGCGCGATGCGCTTGATCCGGCGCGGCCTGAAAGCGCTCCTTGGCTGCGATCTCATTCATACGTTCCGCAATCGCACCGCCTTGCTCGAAGCCGATGTCATCTGGACACACACCGAGCGCGAATATTTGTCGGCCGCATTGTTGCTGATGCTCAAACGCGGACCCAAACCGCTGCTGCTTGCGCAAAGCGTCTGGCTGCTCGATAACTGGAACTCGCTCGGCGTAGTCAAGCGCGCCATCTACAAGGTGCTGCTCGACCGGGCGGACCTGTTGACAACGCTTACTCACGACAACGCCGCGCTCGTCAGGAGCTTCTGGAACCGCGATGCGACCGTCGTGCTCTACGGCATCGGCACGGAAGACTTCCCTTTGCAGCCGGTCACGCAGTGGCGTCCGCACGCACCGTTGCGCGTCGCCGCCCTAGGCAATGACCGCGACCGCGACTGGCAGACTTTCATGGAAGCCTTCGAGAACGACAAGCGCTTCTCCGCGCGGCTTGCAACGCAGCGCAAGGTGCCGCGTCCAAGCGAAGCCGACAACGTCGTGGTCGCACCGGTGACCGGTATCGACGAGCAGCGCAAGCTCTATGAATGGGCTGATGTAATCGTGGTGCCGCTGCATCCGAATCATCATGCGTCGGGAATCACCGTGGTGCTTGAAGGCGTGATGGCTGGCAAGCTGGTGATTGCAACGGACATCGGCGGACTCAAGGATTATTTCTCGCACGACGCGGTCTCTTACGTCCCGGTTCACGATCCGCACTCGCTGCGCGAGACGGTTGCCGCGTTGGCCGCCGATCCCGACGGCACGACCGCGCGCATCGTCCGCGCGCAGCAGGAGCTGGTATCGAAAGAGCTGACCACGCGGGGCTACGCGCGCCAGCACGTCGCCCTGACGCATCAGATGCTGCGCGACGCGGCATTGAGAGAGGGCGTCACGTCGCTGGCGCGGCCCGGAACCACAACGCCAATCAAACGCAACCCGCACAAGAGATGGACCGTGTCTTGAGCGCTAGCGAACAGAGCGTGGTGTAAATTAATAAGTATGCTTACGGTTATGCCTGCGAGGACAGGCCCTGAAAAAATAACCGGGGGGAAGAGATGCGAGACGACGAAAGACTGGGCGCCCTGCTGCTGGTGCTGGCGATTGGGTGGGTTTATCAGATGATTGCCGCTTGCAAGGACTTTTTTCCCCGCCGATGGCCTGAAGCGTTGAGCGTCAAGCCGCGCTGGCCGGACTAGACTAGCGCGTATTCACTCGACATCCACTCCCGGCGAGGTCGTCGCGTCGCGCATGCTGTATGCCGACAAGATCCTGTACAGCGTGACGCGCGACACGCCCAGTTCCTTTGCGGCCTCGCCAAGACGTCCGCGATTCCTGAGCAACGCCATTTCAATTGCCTGCCGCTCTCCAGCTTCGCGCGCTTGCGCGAGCGAAGTGGGGGCGGGCTCGGCGAATTCGCCCAGTTCGAGATCATGCGCGCCGATCAGCCGTCCCTCGGCCATGACGATCGCGCGCCGCACGCGGTTGATTAACTCGCGCACGTTCCCCGGCCACGAATAATTGTGAAGCGCGGCAACCGCGTCCGGCGCGAAGCCGCGCAACGGCCGGTGCGCGTCCTTCTTGAAGCGGTCGAGCATGTGCTTTGCGAGCAATTCGATGTCCTTGCCGCGCGCACGAAGCGGCGGTTCATCGATTTGAAGTACGCACAAACGGTGGTACAGGTCGGCGCGAAACCGGCTTTCGGCCATGGCCGTCTGCATGTCCACGTGCGTGGCTGAAATGATGCGTACGTCCACAGGCGTGGAGCCGTGTCCGCCCAACCGCTCGACCTTGCGTTCCTGCAAAAAACGCAGCAGGCTCGCCTGGCTTTCGAGCGGCAGGTCGCCGATTTCATCGAGGAACAGCGTGCCGCCATTCGCCGCTTCCACCCGGCCGATCTTGCGCTGGTTCGCGCCCGTGAACGCGCCGCGCTCATAGCCGAATAATTCGGATTGAAGCAGATGTGTGGGGATTGCACCGCAATTGATCGCCACAAAGGGCTGATCGCGACGTGTCGAATGCTGGTGGATGGCGGCGGCCGTAAGTTCCTTGCCCGTGCCCGACTCGCCGGAGATGAAGACGGGCGCGTCGGTGATGGCCACTTTGCGGATTGCACGGAACAGCGCGAGCATGGCGTCGCACGAGCCGATCATTTCGCCTTCGGCGTGGCTGCCGGCTTGGGCGTGTACGTTGCCCAGCGTTGCGCCCACTACGCCGCCGCTTGCGCCGCCATCGTGCAATGCAGCAATGCCATACGCATGTCCAAGCGCGTTCAGGATGCGTTCGCCCGAAGCCGGAAGCGTGACGTAGTCGAAGCAGAAATCGCGCACGAGCCGGCGGATTGTCTCGTTATCGAGCTGGGCGGGTGTGAGGAGCGCCACCCAGCCAATGGTCTTGATCGATAACAGCGTTTCAGCCTGACGCAGGTTCGACTGAATGTGGCGGGACGAAAAGTCGAGTAATCCCCCGCTCGGCGTAGATGAAAAACTCTCGAGATCCCGCCCCAGTTCCGAGTTCCTGACCGTCCAGCCGCGCGCATCCATCAGCGAGCGAACCTCTAGCGTCAAAGGGTCGCCTACATAATAAAGATGCCTCTGACTCGACGAAAACGCTTCCATGAAGGATTACAGTGATTAGTTACAACGAATAATGCCACCAAAACCTGCAGTGGCACGCGTTGTATGGCCCGTGATTTGGTGTATTGACACGGCTCCGGATTGCGTGCTCCTTTTATAACGACTGTTTAGTCGAAAACTTGAAAACAACGCGCGCCCCAGTCCAAGGGCGATAGAGGGAAAACCCTGGGCGCCAGCAAAGCAATTGTCTGAGGAATGCGAATGACTTTGTCGTCCTTATGGATCCAGCAATGCTCACGTGCTGATGTGGCGGATTGCCGAATCCACACGCGCTTACTTGAGTGGCGCGCCTTGGGCTGCGGACAGATCGCGGAACGAGGCGCCCGCATGTTCTTTCGGCAAATGCGCGGTGCCGCCGAAGAGCTTCTCACGCAGCGTGCCATCTGCGTAGGACGTTTTGTAGATACCCCTTGCCTGCAGTTCCGGAATCACCAGATCGATGAAATCCTCGTAGCTTTCCGGCGTCACCGTGCGGGTCAGGTTGAAGCCGTCCACGCCCGTTTCGTTCACCCATGATTCGAGCGCGTCGGCTACGTCCGCCGCGTCGCCGACGATGGTCGTATAGCGTCCGCCGAGCTTCAACTGGTCGAGCAGACGCCGTACTGTCCAGCCGGATTGACCGTCGGTGACTCGCTGCACGGAGGACTCGATCCCGCGGCTTTTCGGGGCGCCTGGCGGCTGGATTTCGTCGTCGGGATTGAAAGTCGAATAATCGATACCCGTTCCCGCCGCGAAATGCGCCAGCCCGGCTTCAGGGCTCGCGTGGCGCGCATACTCGGCAAACTTCGCTTGCGCCTCTGCTCGAGTGCGGCCGACCACGACGGTCACGCCCATGAAGATCTTCAGGTCGGCGGGGTTGCGGCCAGCCTCGGCGGCTTGCTGGCGCAGTGCATCGACGAGTTTTTTCGTGCCTTCCTTGCTTTGACTCGATACAAATACACACTCGGCGTGACGCGTCGCAAACGCCTGGCCGCGGCCCGATGACCCCGCCTGGAAGAGCACGGGCGTGCGCTGCGGCGAGGGCTCCGACAAGTGGTAACCCTCGACGTTGTAATAACGCCCATGGTGATTCACCCTGTGTACTCTTGCAGGATCAGCGAAGACTCGCGCTTCGCGGTCGCGCACAACCGCGTTGTCCTGCCAACTGCCTTCCCAGAGCTTGTAGAGCACGTCGAGATATTCGTCCGCGCGGTCATAGCGCTCGTCGTGGGCGATCTGTTCGGTCAGGCCCATGGCGCGCGCGGCGCTGTCGAGATACCCCGTGACAATGTTCCAGCCAATACGTCCGTCGCTCAGATGGTCGAGCGTCGAGAAGCGCCTTGCAAGCAAGTAGGGCGCTTCGTAGGTGAGGTTCACCGTAATGCCAAAGCCAAGGTGACGGGTCACGGCGGCCATGGCCGAGACGAGCATCATGGGGTCGTTGACGGGAAGCTGGACCGACTCTTTCAAGGTCAGGTCGGCGGACTGCTGATACACGTCGTAGACGCCCACAATATCCGCGATGAAAAGTCCGTCGAACAGGCCCTTCTCGAGCAGCCGGGCGAGGTCGGTCCAATACGAAAGCTTGCGGTAATCGGTCGAGCGGTCACGCGGATGCTTCCACAGGCCGTGATTGATGTGGCCGACGCAATTCATGTTGAACGCATTCAGAAGAATCTTTTTCTTGCTCATGGAAGTCCACGTGAAGAACGATGGATAAGAGACGCCGAGGGCGCAAAAGCATCGCACGGCCAGGCGCTTCGGCGAACCATCGAATTGATATTTGCATTCCATGAATGCAGCGGGCGCTTCATGGGACACGCCTGATTTTTCCGCCTGAGTCGTCGGGTCCCGCGCGTCTCATACGCGCTAAGATAGCTACGAGCGCCGGTCCGGGCGGACCGGTATCCTGCGTGATCTCTTTGATGGGAGAGCAAGATGGCAGCCAAGAAGATTCTGTTTCTGACCGGTGATTTCGCCGAAGATTATGAAACGATGGTGCCGTTCCAGGCGCTGCAGATGGTGGGTCATTCCGTGCATGCAGTGTGCCCCGGCAAGAAGAGCGGAGACACGATCAAGACCGCGATCCATGACTTCGAAGGGGATCAGACCTATACGGAAAAACCCGGACATCTCTTTACGCTGAACGCGAGTTTCGACGACATCGATCCCGCCAGTTATGACGCATTGATGATCGCGGGCGGCCGCGCGCCCGAATATCTGCGCTTGAACAGTCGTGTGATTGAAGTCGTCCGGCATTTCGCCGATGCACAGAAACCCATTGCCGCTGTTTGTCATGGTGCGCAACTGCTGGCCGCGGCGGACGTGATTCGCGGCAAACGCATTTCGGCTTATCCGGCGTGCGCGCCGGAAGTGCGTCTTGCCGGCGGTGAATATGCGGAGATTCGAGTGGATAGTGCGGTTACGGACGGCAACTTCGTCACGGCGCCCGCATGGCCTGCGCATCCGCAATGGCTCGGGCAGTTTTTGGCGCGGCTTGGAACGGAGATCAAACTCTAGGCTGACGTGGATTCGGGCTTCGCCAGCGTCGACTGTCTTCATCGCGCGGCCGATAACAACATCGGCCGCGCGGGTCATTTTCCTACCCCAGCTTCGCCTGCAATTCCGCGGCGCCGCCTCGCCGGTACAAGGCAAGCGTGGCAAAGAACCCGCACACTGCGGCAAAAATGAGCCAGTACGCGGGCGCAGCTTTGTCGCCGGTTGCCTGGATCAGGTAAGTCGATACCGCTGGCGTGAAGCCGCCAAAGATCGCCGTTGCAAGGCTGAACGCCAGCGAGAAACCCGCCACCCGAACATTGACGGGCATTACTTCGGTGAGAGCTGCGACCATCGCACCGTTATATCCGCCGAAGAAGAACGAGAAATACAGCAGCACGGCGAGCATGCGCAGAAAGCTCGGATCGTGCGCAAGCCACGAGAGCGCGGGATACGCCGTGATGACCGCCAGCGCGGACACGAACAGGAGCACGGGCTTGCGTCCGATACGATCCGAAATCGCGCCGCCAATCGGCAGCCAGATAAAGTTCGATACACCCACGAACAAGGTCACGACCAGGCTGTCCGACGTGCTCAAATGCAGCACGGCGCGGCCGAACGTCGGCGTATAGACGGTGATCAGATAAAACGTGGTGGTGGTCATCGCGACCATCAGCATGCCGGCAACCACGGTCTTCCAGTTCGTCGCCATGGAGCGCAAGACCTCGGCAGTTGCCGGATGATGGCGGCGCGCCTGGAACTCGGCAGTCTCCTGCAGCGACCGGCGCAGGATGTAGAGAAACGGCACGATCATGCAGCCGATGAAAAACGGCACGCGCCATCCCCAACCCGCGATCTGCGCCGGCGAAAGCCAGCTATTCAACGCATAGCCGAGCGCCGCCGCGACCACGATCGCGACCTGCTGGCTGGCCGATTGCCACGACGTATAAAAGCCTTTCTTGCCGGGCGTCGCCATTTCCGCCAGATAAACCGACACGCCGCCGAGTTCGGCGCCCGCCGAGAACCCTTGCAGCAAGCGGCCGATGAGCACCAGCGCCGGCGCCAGCAAGCCAATGGTCGCAAACCCCGGAACGCACGCAATCAGAATAGTGCCGCTTGCCATGATCGACAGCGTCACGATCAGTCCGCGCCGGCGACCGACCTTGTCGATATACGCGCCCAGCACAATGGCGCCGAGCGGGCGCATCAGGAAACCCGCGCCGAACACGGCGAACGTCTGCATCAGCGAGGCGAACTCGCTTGCAGCCGGAAAGAAGGTCTTGGCGATATAGGTTGCATAGAAACCGAACAGGAAAAAATCGAACTGTTCGAGAAAGTTGCCGCTGGTGACGCGCAGGACCGCGCCCAGCTTCGAGACGTTGGGCGCGGTTGCGCCCAACGTCTGCGATTGAAATTCGTTTCCGGTTGCCATGTCGTCTCCTAGGTTTTTTTATTGCCACGTCGGCCATGATAGGCTCGGCGGACCCCGTTCCGCATCAATTCATTGTCAATCTTCCACTAGCAGTTTGCTTGGCTGGCGTTTTTCCACGGCCCATTTGAGCAGTGCTGCGCTGCGATATATACCATGCGCGAATTTTCCATATGGCAGCGTCAAAAACAAGGCCATGACAATGCCAAGGTGCACCGCGAGCAATAACGCGATCGCGGATGTATCGCGCAGCAGCAGCAGCGCGAGGCCGCTTGCGCTCGTCAACAACAGCAACGCGATAAAGCCGCGGTCCATCGGCTTTTGCGCCGCATCGCCATGTTGCGGATGGCGCTTTAAATTGAGCCATAACAACCCGGCTGGACCCGCAAGCAAGCCAATCCCGCCAAGCGAACCCAGCACGACCGGCACGCTCGTGAGCGCGTACGGCGCTTCGAGCTTCAGAAAGTAGTGATACAGCGTCGCCACGCATGTAGATGCAAAACACAACATGAAGCCATAGAACGTCAGATGATGAAAGCGGCGGCGCGCGAGGGAAAACGCGTCGTCGGCATTGTTGCAGCCTTCTCCGTGACCACCGCCCAGGTAACGCAGGCTCAGCACGTCGTGTGTTGCCTCGCCGATGGCCTGCGCCGACATTGCGCCGGGGTCTTCGTTACGCCAGAACCGCCGCACGCCCACGCCGAGCGCGATCATCGCGAACACGAACACCATGCCAAACAAAAGCGCCAGCGTATTGTGCGGGAACACCGCATAGAAATTTCCGGCGAGTGGTGGCAGGACAAGCGTGCCTTTTAACGCCATTGTCATGATAAGGAAAAGTGCCAGACCGCCGGCCAAGGCGAGCGCCAGCGTCAGACCGTTGCGCTTGTACAGTGCGCCGAATCCTGCTGGCCACGCGTAGTCCACGTACGTCTGCAGACGCACCTCGGCCATCGCCTTCGGCACGTTGACGCCGAACTCGTGCGGCGGCGCGTACTGGCACGCGTGCAGGCACGCGCCGCAGTTGTGACAGAGATTTGAAAGAAAATGCACGTCGGCACGGCCGAATTCAAGGCGGCGGGTCATCGCTGGGAACACGGCGCAAAAGCCTTCGCAATAGCGGCACGCATTGCAGATCTGCATGATGCGGCTGACTTCGCCTTCGGCTGCTGACATCGGCTTGGCGAATGTGATGGGAACTTCGTTCAGTGCAAGCGCGCTCGCCTCGCGCGTCAGGTTTTCAAGCGACTGCATGACGGGTTTCCTTCAGTTTCAGGGCTGCCTGCGCGGCCTGAGTGCCTGCGATCCTTCCAAACGCCGTGCCGATCGCCATGCCGACGCCCGCCGTATAGCCCTTGCCAAGCACGTTGCCCGCCATCATTTCTCCTGCAACGTAAAGGTTGGGGCTCGGCTTGCCGCCGAAGTGCACGGCGGACTGTTCATTCACCTTCAGCCCGAGGTACGTGAACGTGATTCCCGGACGAAGCGCGAAGGCATAGAAGGGTGGTTTATCGATAGGCTGCGCCCAGTGCGTCTTCGCGGGCGTGAGACCTTCGGTATGGCAGTCGTCGAGCACCGCGTGATCGAAGGTACCAACGCGGCATGCGGCGTTATAGGTCTCAATTGTCTCGATGAACTTCGTTTCATCGAGTCCCGTGGCGCGCGCCAGTTCGCCGAGCGAATTCGCTTTCGTGCCGGGGAACACGGGCGGCATGAAGCGGCCTATCGCTTTGGAATCGATGATCGAATAACCGATCTGCCCCGGCTGGTGAGCTACAAGCCGGCCCCAGATCGCGTAGCGCTTGGGCCAGAAATCCTCGCCTTCATCGTAGAAACGCTCGGCGTTACGATTGAGCATCACACCCAGCGATACACAATCCACCCGCGTGCAGATGCCGCCGTCATACAGTGGCGCGCGCGCGTCGATGGCGACGCAATGCGATTGCGACGGATCGCCAATGGAATCCGCGCCTGCATCGATCATGTACTTGAGCAGCACGCCCATGTTGAAGCGCGTGCCGCGAATCAGGAAGTTGTCGGCGACCCATTCGCCGTTGATTTGGCCCCACGCTTCACGCAGCCATGCGCGATTCGATTCGAAGCCGCCCGCCGCCAGCACGCAGGCGCGCGCTTCAATGCGTTCGTTGCCAATGTGTGCCGCGAGAAAACGATCGCCGTCCAGTTCGATGGAATCCACCGGCGCGTCGTAGCGTACCTGCACGCCCAGCGCTTGTGCGCTGCGGAAGTATGCATTGACGAGCGCCTTGCCGCCGCCCATGAAAAATGCGTTGGTGCGGGCTACATGCAGCGCGCCCGAGAGCGGCGGCTGGAAATGCACGCCGTGCTTGCGCATCCAGTCGCGGCATGTGGACGATTCGCGGATGGCGAGGCGCGCAAGCGGTTCGTTGGTGAGACCGCCGGTCACCTTCAGCAGATCCTGCCAGTATTCTTCTTCCGGATACGCGTCGATCAGTACATCCTGTGGCGCGTCATGCATGCAGCGCAGGTTACGCGTGTGCTGCGAATTTCCGCCGCGCCACTCCTGCGGGGCCGCCTCGAGCAGCATGACGGACGCGCCTGCTTCGCGCGCCATGAGCGCGGCGCACAAGGCCGCGTTGCCGCCTCCGATCACCAGTACATCCACCATTGTCGACGTCTCCTCCAATCCCGGGAGTGTAGGACGCCAGGTGTTCAGCCGCCAGCAGGCAGCAAGCAACAGGTCTTCACGAATCGTGAAGAGGCGGCACTGTGGCGCCAGCCCAGTCGCCTCTGGCAACAAGCGTGCGCGCGACATCGGCGAGGACCACGCGGGCCGCGAGACCGGCGGGCGAGAGTTCGTCGTCGGAGAGACTGACGAGTTGGTTCGGACGCACCATGCCGCGTTCGCTGACCGGCAGCGCGCGGAACGAGGCCGGATCGCGCCGGGCGAGCGCGGCGCCTGGCTGGATGGTGACGCCCAGGCCGCCGCCAACCGCATCCATCAGCATGGCGAGACCATCGATTTCAGCCACGATGTTGGGTTCGATACCCGCGCGTGCGAACGCGGTATCGAGCAGCGAGCGCAATCCGTGGGGTCCGCTTGGAAGAATCATCGGCAAACGGGCGACATGCGCGAGCTTCGTGGTCCGGGTCGCGGGCAGGGGTTCGAAGCTTGCGGCGGCGATCAGGAACAGACGCTCGTCCAGCAAAGGCGTGGCGCTGAAGCGCTTGATGTTGTCGCTTTGAAAAAGGATGGCGAGGTCGATCTGGCGCGCGTTGAGCATGCCCGCCAGATGGCCCGACAGGCTTTCGACCATGCGCAGGCGGACATCGGGATAACGTTCGCGCATTGCACGCATGAACGCGAGACCGAGCACGCCAGTCGTGCTCGGCGCCATGCCCACGCTGACATGGCCCGAGAGACGCGCGTGCTGTGCGGCGTGCGCGGCGTCGTCGACATGGCGGAGCGCCAGTTGCGCCTGGCGCCAGAACGCGAGGCCCGCGTCGGTGGGAACAACGCCGCTGGCGGTGCGCTGCAGGAGCCGCGTGGACAACTCGCTTTCGAGGCGGCTGATCTGCTGGCTCAGCGTGGATGTCACCACGCCAAGCTCCATTGCCGCACGGCCCATGCTGCCGTGTTCGATGACGCGGACGAAGTAGCGAAGCTGACGCAGTTCCAAAGGGTCTCCCGGCAGGTCCGTTTTGATGTCCGCGCATTATCGCTGGTATCGCTGGTGCAGGCCGGTATCAGCTCGTGCGAAACGGCCTGGGCGTAAGCTCCGTGGTTCCGGCATGCAGCCGTTCGTATTCCGCGATCAACTGGGCGCCGAACAGCAGCAACGTCGCGAGCGCTTCGAGACTGAACAGCACGACAATGGACGTGGTCAGCGATCCATACACCACGCTGACTTGCGAGAGCGTGGCGAAATACCAGACGAGCACGTGGCGCGTGATTTCCCACAACAGCGCGGCGGCGATTGCGCCGAACAGCGCGTGCCTGAAGTGTGGCCGGCCGACTGGAATCACCAGGTATATCGATGTCAGCACGAAGACTTCGCCCGCGAATCCAAACAGATAAAGCAGGGCCCGCGATGTGCCGCTCAAGGAAACTTCGATGCCGAATATATCCACGTTATGGGCGCCGACCGCCTGCAATCCTGTCGATACAAGCGTGACGAGCAGCACGCCAGCGCCGAGCGACAAGCTGTAGCAATAGGGCAGCAGCGCGGAAATCAGGAAGTGCCGCCGGCGAATCGCCACGCGATGAACGAAGATCACGGACATCGCGTTTTCGAGCACCGTGAAGGCCAATGAACTGAAGAAAATCATGGTGCAGAGAAGCACCCATCCAATCACCGTGCGATGCGCGAGAAAGTTTGCGAGCTCCCTGACGATGGCTTTTGCCTGCCCCGGCACGAGCCATTCGAGCAGATGAGACAGCGTATCCAGAAGTACGTGCCGGTCGACCACATGCGAAAGCGCGATCACGACCAGTATCAGCAGCGGGATGATGGAAAGCAGCGCGTAATACGCGACCGCGCCCGCGAGGAGCATGCCCTGGTTCGCGCGAAACGCCTTGAGAACTTGCAGCGCGAACGCGCCGGGATGATCGGCGATCGTCCTTAGCGTGCGATAGCGCATGAGTCGCATGTGTCCTCCGGTACGCGTAATGCCGCGTCGTCGGTAAGCAATGCGCAAGTCCCGGGCCTTGAAAAGGCGCATTTCCCAAGACTCTGGTCAAAATCTGTTGCGTGTATTGTCGAGTGGTCGTTAAAATAAACAAGAATCATTCCCATTCGACGTAGCAATGCCGCGCCGATACGGAAAAGCTTCGCTCTTCCGGCTTGTTCCCGCACAGGCCTGTGCGGGAACCGAGTCTCTCCCTGCTGCGCATCATCACGCTGACATTGTTTTTCGCCATAGTGCGGCGCGCCCGGCGCTCAAGGGGCGCGTGGGCCATCGCGGCGTTTAACTATGCTTTGGAAACGATGCATTGAAACTGTAAGACTGACTGTAAGACTATTTATGACCGCCCGAACCGCGCAGGGACTGCAGGTATTTCAATGACTCGTCGAATTCTGTTTCAAGTGCACTGGCTGCTCGGCATCACAGTGGGGCTGGTGCTGACGCTCATGGGGCTGACGGGCGCCACCATGAGCTTCGAGGACGAGATAACGGGGCTCCTGAACAGCCGCACGATCAGCGTTGCAAACGGCGGGAAAGGCGCCGAACGCATGACACCGGATGCGCTGCTCGCGAGCATCCAGGCCCAGTTTCCCGGCGAGGACATCAGGCCGCTGGTGTTGTCGGCTGATCCGGCGAGAGCCGCGCAGTTTCGCGTGCGCCAGCCCTCCGGCGCGGCGACATACTATGCCGATCCCTACACTGGGCACGTGCTCGGCAAGGCTGCCGGCAATGATTTTTTTTCGTTCGTCGAAGACCTGCATCGATTCCTGGCGCTGCCTCTGACCGAAGGGCGCAGGGACAACGAGATCGGCAAGCAGATTACGGGCGTGGCTGCGTTCTCGCTCATATTCTTCGCGCTGTCCGGGCTGTATCTCCGATGGCCGCGCAAGCCGCTCGACTGGCGTTCGTGGTTCGTCCTCGATCTGAAACGCACCGGGCGCAATCTTTATCGCTCGTTGCATGCGGTGATCGGCGCATGGATGGTCCTGTCCTATCTGTTGAGCGCGCTCACCGGGCTGTGGTGGTCATACGGCTGGTATCACGATCTGGTGAGCAAGACGCTGGGCATCGAGGAAATGCGGCGCGCGCCGGCCATGGATCGCAAGCCGAAGGAAGCGCTTGCGCTCGCGAAGGGCGACGCGTCCCGGGCTGCCGGCCCGCGTAAAAAGCGCGGCGCGCAAGGCGCGGCCGAGCCGGGCCATGCAATCTCGTTCGATGCCGCATGGAACACCTTCGTGCAACGAGTCGGCCCCGATTTCGGACGTGCTTCGCTCACGGTATCGCGCGATGGCAAGTCGGTATCGATTGAACGTTTCGACGGGCCGTTGCGAGGCGGCCTGATGGATCGATACACATTCGATGCCTCCACCGGCTCGCTGAAACTCACCGACCTCTATGCCGACCGGCCAGTAAGCAAGGTCGTCGGCACGAGCATGTTGTCGGTGCATAGCGGCAGCGTGTTCGGCATTGCAGGCCGGGTGGTGATCATGCTGTGCAGCCTGACCATGCCGCTTTTTGCAATAACCGGCTGGCTGCTGTATCTCGGCCGACGGCGCAAGCGCCGTGAAGCCGGAGCCATTGCCATTCCTTCCTTGCCACCCGTCGTGGTGAATGACGTGGACAGCGACTTGCTGATCGTTCATGCGAGCCAGACCGGTACGGCTGAGCGCATAGCGAGCATGAGCGCAGCGGCATTCGCATCGGCGGGACGGGCGGCGCGCTTGCTGCCCATTTCCGCGCTCGATTCCGTATCGCTGGCGGCCGCCCGTTGCGTGCTTTTTGTGGTCAGCACCTACGGCGACGGACAAGCGCCCGATCGCGCCCGTTCGTTCGTGCGGCAGATGATGGCGCGCCCCGCGCCGAGCGGCGGTTTCAGCTATGCGGTGCTGGCGCTCGGCGATCGCGAGTATCCGGATTTCTGTCACTTCGGCCGTCAGGTCGATGAATGGCTGACCCGGGCTGGCGCGCGCAAATTGTTCGAGCGCATCGAAATGAATGGGCGCGACGATGAAAGCGAACAGCGCTGGCGCCGGCAGTTATCCGAGCTGGGTGCCGCAACAACCGCTTCCTGGGCACAAGCGCCGGTCGAGGCGTGGACGCTGGCAACACGTGAGCTTTTGAATCCTGGCAGCCAGGGCGGCGGCGTGCATTTTGTGCGGCTGAAAGCGAACGCTGCGACCGCGCATCAGTGGACTGCGGGAGACATTGTCGAGATTTATCCGCGCAATGATCCGGCGGCGGTGACGCGGTTTTTATCGGCGGCGGGTTTGGATGCCGATACCCGCGTGCACGGTCAGCGTCTCGATGCACACTTGTCCGGCGCGATTCTTCCTTTGCCTGATGCCGCGGACAAGATGAGCGCTGCTGAACTTGTCGATACCCTCAAGCCGCTGCCGCATCGCGATTATTCGATCGCCTCCGTTCCCGCCGATGGCTACCTGGACCTCGTAGTGAGGCAACTGGTCAAGTCATCGGGCGAACTGGGCGTTGGCTCGGGATGGCTGACGGCTTATACAACCGAAGGCGATGCAGTGCAGGCGCGCATCCGCACGAACGCGGGCTTTCATCGGCCGGAAGGGGAGCGGGCGCTGATACTCATTGGCAACGGCACAGGCTTTGCCGGACTGCGCGCGCATCTTCGTGAGCGCAGCCTGGCGGGATCGAAGGGGCACTGGTTGTTGTTTGGCGAGCGCAATGCCCGGTACGACGCCTTCTTCAAGCACGAACTCGACGCATGGCGCGCGGACGGCACGCTTGCGCGCGTCGATCTGGCGTATTCCCGCGACGATGATTGCGGACGCTACGTGCAAGACCTCATCAGGCAATCCGCGAGCGAGATTTTCATGTGGGTGGCGGGCGGCGCGGCGATCATGGTGTGCGGCAGCCTGGCGGGAATGGCGCCTGCCGTCGACAGGGAACTGAGGGCCGCGCTCGGCGATGAACGCGTCAGCATGATGGTTGCGAACGGGTTGTACAGGCGCGACGTTTATTGAGTCGCCTCGTTTCAGGCGCGTGCCGTCCGGCTTTGCGCGCGCCTGAAAACCGCTGTTGAGACCGCTACATCAAGCGCGCGCTTGCGCATACCGGCGCGCGACTTCCGGCCAGTTGATCACGTTATAAAACGCCGCGATGTATTCCGGACGGCGGTTCTCGTACTTGAGGTAGTACGCGTGTTCCCAGACATCGAGACCGAGAACCGGCGTGTTGCCTGACATCAATCCGGTCATGAGCGGATTGTCCTGATTCGCCGAGCTTTCCACAACAAGCTTGCCTTGGTTGTTCACGCTCAACCACGCCCAGCCGCTGCCGAAACGCGTCAGCGCGGCCTTGGTGAACGCTTCCTTGAAGGCGTCGAAACTGCCGAGATCGGTATCGATCGCCTGACCCAGTTCGCCTTCGGGCGTGCCACCGCCCTCGGGCGACATGACGGTCCAGAACAGGCTGTGATTTGCATGGCCGCCGCCGTTGTTGCGCACGGGTGCCTGCAATGCTTCCGGCAGCGAAGAGACTTGCGCCACGAGCGTTTCAATCGGCAATTCTGCGTACTCCGTATCTTTCAGCGCCGCGTTCAGGTTGTTGACGTAGGCCTGGTGATGCTTCGTGTGGTGAACCTCCATCGTGCGGGCATCGATATGCGGTTCGAGTGCATCGAACGAATAGGGCAACGGGGGAAGGGTATAGGGCATCGTGGGTTCCTTTCGGATGGATGGGCGGTGCGTTTGCGTCAGTGCGTCGGGGAATCAATGCATCAGTGTGGTAGCGGGGTACTTGCGTTCAACGCTCGTTCGCCCAATTCGAGCGTCCGCGCGATGGACGTATGAGGGCCATGCGTGGCGACATGGTTCAGCAACGCGACATGCGTCTCGCGGCTATGGCGCAGTGCGGCTTGCTGCAGGGCGGGGCCGCGGGTTGTATCGAGGAAAATTTTAAGCAGCGCTTCGTGCGCGGCGCAGAGTTGCGCGACGGCGTGATCGATACGGCCGCGTTCGAGTTCGAGATCCGCGAGGTTGTGATGCGAGACCACGAGGGCCGCGACGCAATCGCCAGCACGTCCCTCGGGAGGCTGTTCAATCAGCCGATGCGCGATTGCGAGCGCATGTTCATACCCCTGAAACGCTGCAAGCGGCTGCGCTGCGCGTAGCGCGGCAACAGCCGCGCGCATCACGCATTCCCACAGGCTCAAACTCGCTTCGAGTGAGGGTGCAACGACTTCGGCTAACGGGGCAACGCGCGGCTGGTGCATGAAAGGGTCTCCTGTTCTGCACCCTTTTCGTTGACCGGACGCCTGCGTACTCGGGATGGTTAATAATAATCATTCGCGATATCAGTGTCCAGCACAGGCTTTTTCATTTGTTCTTTCGATGTAGCCATTCCGTGCTCGAACCAACTTCGCAAGCCGGCGCACCGGAATGACCATTGCTGCCGAATGGTTGCCATCTGCGTGTCTTGAATCAACGGAGATAAATCATGTCGGGTAAATGGATCACGTGCTTTGGTGCAGCAGTGCTGGCGTTCGCCTGCGTGGCATGTTCGAAGAGCGGCGATTCAGGTATTAGCCCGCCCGCGCCTGGACGTGGCACGGCTGCATCAGCGCCCGCGGCCGGTTCGTGAATACGCGGAGTGTTGATGCACGCGCTGGTCTGGGCATGAATCACCATGACGCTTTAACGCTTCGATTAGCGCGTTCGTACGCATGCGGCTTTGAGTTCGCGCCGGCATTTGCCATAAGCCGCTGTGCAGTTATCGCAGATTGACATGCAGATTTTTTTTACTATTAAACTGCGCCACAATGCCCCCCGATAGTGACTACTCGAATCATGTTTAGTCACATGAGCCATAGGCCGAGTCATAGCAGACTAAATATAGAAAGGTTTTTTACGGGAAATGATGTCGGCGCGCCCTAGGAAGCTGCAAGGATGCCGCTTGCCCATATTTGAAAGGTCGGCGTTTGCATGGCGTGGGAAGATTACAAAAAAGCTAAATAACCGAATTGCGTGGCGTGCAGGTATTGCCAGATTGTCGAGCGCGCAAGATTTCGCTCGGATTGCCCGACCGGAATCCATGCAGCTTGAATCCCCTTTTGGTCAATTTTCACAGTTTAAACATTTAACCATGTTGAAGTAGCGCCTTAACTCGACTGCGCGCAATCTGGAGCCTCAATCAATGGCAAGGTGGATACTTTAAACAGCGCAATGAGAAAGCTGCGAAACGTGCATTTTAATTGTATGAGGAATTGCATAAAAAGATTAGGTCGTTTATTAGGCTGTCGTTGTATGCAAGTGTCTTTTTTGCGGAAAACATCTTTTATTTGAAAATACCGGGCTCCGCGACTTTTATGCGGGGAATTTCATCGTTTCCGCATCATATAAATAATGATAAATCTCAAGAAGATACGGGTGATTTCTTTGGTTGGCGGCGCGATTCTCAGCGTCAGTGCATGCGGCGGTGGCGGCGGGAATTCGGATTCGTCCGCGGTCACAGGTCTTAGCAACTCGTCCGGGGTTGGCGGTAACGCAGCCGGCGCATCGTCGGCATCCACGGCCGCGCCAAGCGGGGCAAGCGCGGCTGCGGCGCCCCCGGCCACGTCCGTGGGCGCGAGTTCCCCGGCGAGTGGATTGAATCCGCCCGACAGCAGCAGCGACAACCCGCCACCTGTAATCGCTCCCCAAGCACCGGCGTCTGATGCGGACTCCGCGGAGTCAGGCACCATCGTCATGCCACTCGAAGTCATGGGCGCGGGCAGCGGCGTGGTTGTCACCACCACGCTACCGGTCCCCGCCGGCGCATCGGCAACCACGTTGACGCTGCGCGTGAACAACCTCTCCTACGACGCCAAGGGCTCCATCCAGATCAACGGCGGCAAATGGATCGACCTCACGAACGCAAACGTGGCCGTACTGGGCAACGCAAAACTGTACGGCGGCATTGGCGGCGGCTACGACACCATCAAACTGAACGTACCCATATCGGGCGCAATCAACGGCAGCAATGTCATCAATTTCCGTTTCAATACCACCGATGGCGTGAGCTCGGGTTATCGCGTGCTGTCATTCAACCTGCTCGATGCATCGGGCAATGCGCTGATTGCCGACAGCAGTTTCACGCAAGACGATCCGACCAAATGGAGCGCGCCGCTTCCAAACACCGCCGATATTGCCGCCGGTCAGAAGTTATGGCAAAGCGCCACGCTGATCGATTCGCCCATCAATTCGGGCAAGCAACTCAAGGCGCATTGCATGGACTGCCACAGCGCGAGCGGAAACGACTTGTTCAAGTTCAATTACTCGAATAACTCGATTGTCGTTCGAAGCGAATATCACGGCCTGTCGCAGAATCAGGGCTTGCAGATCGCGAGCTATATCCGGAGCTTGGCCAGCACCAATCCCACGCCCGGACCGAAATGCCGTCCGTGGAATCCGCCCTATCAGCCGGGCCCGGGCCTGGATAGCGCGCCGGTGAGCGACTGGACCTGCGGCGCGGGTATTGACGCGGTATCGGAAAATGACCTCGATACACTCGCCACGATATTCCCGAGTGGCGTCGATAAAGCAGCGATATCGACCAAGGGGCAAATCAATCTGCGCGAAATTCCCATTGGCTTCCAGTTACCCGACTGGAATCACTGGGTGCCGCGCATTCACCCGAAGGACGCCTGGGGCGATTACTTCACGAACAGCAACCTGAACAAGGATTACGCGGGCGAGGGCACGGGTTCATCCACCTACAACATGCGCACCCAGCTTGCCAACGGCGGCACGAGCTACGCGCAAGGCAAGACCGGCGACATCTTCAACGACCTCTATTACTGGGGCAGCGAACTGGGCGAGCGGTTCACGCCACCGAACGAAGGCGTGAGCGGCAGCTATACGATTGCGCAGCAGAAGAACCTGTACGGGACCGCGCAGTGGCAGTTGATGAAGTCGTGGGAGCTTGCGCAGGATTTCTCGCTGGAAACGAACTGCCCGACCGCGTGGGTCACCAAGGAGAATGCGCCCAAGGCGGAAAAGCGCGGCTGGTGCGGATACTGGCGCTTCGTCTTCAACGTGTCGCCGCACATCCAGGGTTTTCCGGCCGACAACAGCATGTTCGGCAGCGCGGTGGCGCATTACGTGAAGGCCAACCAGTGGTACTACCTGCAGATCCTGCTCAATCCGGGTTCGGGCGCACACAACGTGCACCTGCCGACCGACTGGCAATACGCGTACGGCCTGCTCAACAACCTGCTGCAAAGCAGCGGGCGGCCGGAGCCGATCCGCAACTTCCTCTACGTGCTCAAGGGCGCACAGGAAATGGATAACGGCGTGGGCGTAACCGATGTCACGCGCGGCTGGACCATTCGCGACAGCAGCCCGCTCGATGTCTGGAACGGCGGTCAGAACGGCGTCTGGAAGGGCACGAGCCCGGCCACGGAGCAGGCGGTGGTCAACGCGTTCCTGTCGAACTGGATGGACACCACGACGAGCTTCAACATCACCACGTGGCAGCGCGAGGGGGCGGCCAATGCGGTGGCGGGCGAGACGACGTGCGGCTGGAGCATGCGCAGCCTGTGCGCGATTGGCTATGTTCACGGGACGGTATCGGGCGGCACGACGGAGAACTTCCCGACGTGGACGTGGAACCAGATTCCGCAGATGCTGGGCGAAGGCATCGACAAGACGCAGGTGAACCGTTTGTCGACGTGGCTGAACACGGCGTATCCGAGCGGTAACTACCTGAGCTTGATCAAGAACTGATCGATAGCGGCATATAGGCAGCACAGAACGCGAGGCTTCCGGCAGGTTCGGAGCCTCGCGTTTTTTATGGGCGAGCTGAACTCAGGGTCTGCGATCGGTTGAACGGATTTTCTTCGACATGATTTTACATGGCACTTGAAGATACTATGGGATCCTAAAAGAATAACAACTGGCGAGTTCTGCTGATCAGATAGCCAAGTCTGACCACATTGAGATAAAGATTGTGATTATGAAAAGCGCCCGCGTTAGTGCCGCGAAAGGTCCGAGTCAACTGCGAGGGACGGCAGCTTTCATGCAGACATTTACGCGCGCGCTGACCGTACGCTGCTTGGATTTATCAACATTTGCCGGCCAATAAGATAGGCATGTCTATCAAGTGTCAGTGATGTGTGCCTTTGCCTTCACCTCGTTCTTGATCTTTGGCGGTCCTGTCAATCACGTCTTCATCAGAAAACGGCAATGAACGCGGCGTCCAGTGTGCGACGACCGGTGTTGACCTGTGTGTATCAAACGAATTTCAAGATACGGAAAAAGAAACGTAATTTAAACTGCTCGCAAGCCGCTCCGTCAGTTTATTTTTCTTGTTACTGAACGGTTGGGAGCGAAGCATCGCGCTTTTTACGCGTGGATCCATATTAACTACTCCAATCACACGTTCATGCACGAGTCGGAACTATCAAACACAATTGATCCAGTTATCGCCGTTTGGCACTTGCTGCGTAACCGGGGGGTCGACGCGGCAGTGAATCATTCCAGCATCACGCCTCAACTGCGTGCAGAGGTACGCATAAGCGCCGGCGAGCTATTGGAGTCAGGGGGAGATGAATCGGCGATCAAGCCCGAGGCGGCCAACGGCGCGCGCTATGCACGAATCGCGTTATTTTCCGACGCGCTCGGCAACCCGGCCGCGACCCGTCGATATAGCGAGAGGGCCGTCGCCGTGCTCGGAGCAGCCTTAAGCATCCGGTGGATCAACTGGTTGATCAGCCAACGCGCGTTGTCGGCAACAGTTGCGATGCTTCGTGCTTATGAGCAACTAGAAAGTGAAGATTCGCGCGCAGCGTGGTGGCTGGCCTCGGCGTTGGCGCAGTTGCCCGGCGACGATGCGCGGGCGGAGCGTCGTGCGGCACTTGAGCGCGCTTACGCGCGCGATCCTGCGATTGATCGGGCGTTGCCGCTGGAACTGGCAATCTTGTATCGCGAGAGCCGGGACTGGGATCGCGTTGAACAAGTCTGTCGAGACGTTCTATCGCGGGAACCGGCCAACGCCGAAATTGCCTGGCAACTCAGTCACGCGCAATGGCAACGCGACAATGACGCTGTTGCGGCCGAAGCGACGATGCGCGCAGTCAATGCCACCGCACCGGGCAATAGCAAGGTGGTTGCCGCGATCGGCCTTTATCTCGCTGAGCAGGGACGCTACCGAGACAGCGAGGCTGTATTGCATGCATCACTCAAGCTAGATCCTGGCAACGCCCAGGCGTCCGCCGACCTGGCAGAACTCCAGTTACGCCGGGATTTCTGGTCTGCGGCATGGCCGCGATTTGAAAAACGCCTGACGACTGCCGATCGCGCTTCGGACAATGTCGTCCATGTTATGGCCTCCTTGGCCCCACGCTGGCAGGGAGAATCGTTGGCTGGCAAGACGCTGATCGTTTATAGCGAAAAGGGCAGCGGCGATGATATCCAGATGGTCCGTTTCATTCCGGCATTGGCTGCGCAAATCCGTCAGGCAGGCGGCACGCTCAGGCTTGCAGTGCGTCGCTCATTGCAGCCGTTGTTTTTACGCTTTTATGAGAATTGCGTCGCGATCGAAGATAAGTTGCTGGGCACACCTGACTATGTACTGGCCATGATGAGTGTCCCCCACGCTATACGCCTGAGAAAGAGCCAAGTGCGCGGTGTACCCTATCTGGTTGCCGACACTCGCAAAGTGAAGACTTGGCGCGAACGGCTCAGCTCAAACGAGGGCGCGCTGCATGTTGGATTGGTTTGGAGCGGCGATCCCACGCATCGGCGCGACGCAAAACGCTCGATCGCATTGACCGCGCTGGAACCGGTCTTGGCTATGCGGAATGTGGTGTTCTATCCATTGACGCCGGGTCGCTCCAACGACTCCATGGCTTTGCTTGATCGAGGTTATCGAGTGTGCGATCTGACTGATCGCTATACCAATGGTTTCGACGACGTTGCCGCGCACATCACAGCGCTTGACGCAACAGTAACGATCGATAGTGCTCCATTGCATCTGGGTGGCGCGCTGGGTCGCCCAGTGTTCGCGATGCTCGATCATGTATCGCACTGGTGTTGGGGCGATGCGCAAGCGCAACCATGGTACGACTCGGTCGAACTTTTCAGGCAGCCCAAGCCGGGGGAACGGGCGCCTGTTATAGAACGGGTAGTGGCACGTTTGGGCAGGATGGTGGATGCTGCGATAGACCGGCCGCGTGCACAGCGTTGATCAAAGTCAACAAAACAGATACCAAAAAATTATATTCGTACGATATCTACGAACTTTGATATTTGTCTTATTACTTAAATGTAAGGAATGTTAAGTTTGTCGATGAAGTGACGTCTGATACAGCTATCTTAGGAAAAATTAAGTATCCGACGTCATATAAATTTATTATGGATAACGAAATTAAGTCCTAGAAATTAAAATAAATGGATAGTTGAAATGTCGAAATGTATTGCAAGAGCCTTGTGCGTATTCCGATCGCCTAAGGTGAGTCCGAGTGCGGGTGCCATCGTTTTATCGATTACCTTGGCGGCGTGCGGAGCAGGCGATCAATCCAAATCGCCTGCTGGAGGTTTCGATACAGGAACGGTTCCGTCGACATCTGTAATTAGGGGAAGCGCTTTGAATCCGGCCGAGTCCGTAGCTCACGTTGGCACAAGCGGTCTGCGAGCTAGCGCAACGAACGATCGCTTCATCGTTAAATACCGAGAAGGCACGCTAGAACGCAACCGGGTCAGTTCCGTGCAGGGTCGTTTGGACAATTCCGCGCGGGATTTGCGTTTTAAGGCAAAGCACTTACGCCGTCTCGGTATAGGAGCCGACGTGATTAGTGTCGACAAGGGACTTACGGCTGGCGACGCCGAATCGTTTATGCGTCAGATCGCCAAAGATCCCGATGTTGAGTACATTGAGCCGGATGCCATTATGCAAACCGCGATGGTTCCAAATGATCCGGACTATCGTGCTCAGTGGAACTTTGCTCCTAACAAGACGATGGGTGAGTATCAGGGAATTAACGCCGAAGGTGCATGGGACATTAGTAATGGGGCGGGCGTCGTGATCGCTGAACTCGATAATGGCGTTACGAAACATAGCGACCTCGATGCTAACATCCTCCCGGGCATTGAATTCGCCAGCGGCAAAGTGGTCGGCGACGGCAGCAATCCGGGTATATCGCCTGACGTCGGATGCAGCGTCACGTGGCACGGAACTCACGTCGCCGGTATTCTTGCAGCGGTGACTAACAACGGTACGGGTGTTGCCGGCGTCGCTTGGGGTGCGAAAGTACTGCCTGTTCGCGTTCTCAACGGGTGCGGAGCCGGATATATGTCAGATATCGCGGACGGCATTGTCTGGGCCTCGGGCGGATCAGTCCCAAATGCGCCTTTGAACGCCTTTCCTGCGCAAGTTATTAACATGAGCTTGAGTGGCCAGAGCGTAGCAGGCGAATGCGCCCGAACATATCAGACCGCGATTGACGCAGCGGTTGAACGGGGAACCACAATAGTCGTCGCGGCAGGCAATAACGGCAGGGAAGCCGGTTGGTACCAGCCGGCGCAGTGTAAACACGTTATTGTTGTAGCTGGCCATCAATCGGATGGACAGATCGTTAGCTCTTCCAATAGGGGGTCTCTAATCACCGTAAGCGCACCAGGATCTGCTCTATCAACCTATAATGATGGCAAGTCTTTTCCTGGGGCGGAAAGCTACCTCGAGATGACAGGCACTTCGATGGCTGCACCCCATGTAGCCGGTGTGGCGGCGCTTATGCAATCCGCGTCTTCAACGCGCCTAAGTCCCGGCGAGGTGCGAAGCATTCTGAGGCGGACTTCTCGTGCAACCCCCGCTGTCTTCTGGCCTGCTGCTGCGAATCTTGTTGACGCCACAGCCGCTCTCAAAGCGGTGAAAAGTGGATTGCCACCGGTGGCTAATCTCGATTGTGTAGTGGGCGAGATGATGTTTGTTAGATGTATGGACAAATCCAGTCACCGCGGCGGCACGATTGTTTCGCGCTCATATAACTTCGATAGCGCTAACAACGAGACGTTTTGGACGCCCGTTAGCGAGTGGAGCGATATCGTTAATTTTTACGAATATCCGGGTACTTACTACGTCACTCAGAAGGTAACTGATAGCGCAGGGGTGACTGATCAAGTTGTTCAAATGATTAAGCTTGTTAGTCCGGAAGTCCAAAAGCTTACTCCGAATGAACCGGTAATCGTGAGTTCAAACGCGGCCTACAACGTTTACTTCTCAATGGAAGTTCCTCCAGGTGCAACAGACTTGAAGTTTAAGATTTCAGGCGGCAGCGGCACTGCGCACATGTATGTTCGCAAAGATTCACCAACGCAGATAAACCCATTGTGCGTGCCATTCCGACCGGGCAACGATGAAGAATGTACTTTCAACGCTCCCGTTCCGGGCACGTATTACGTCTTGCTTAACAAGCAACCAGATTTTTGGGATGTAACGCTTGTAGGAAGCTACACGTTAAAAAAGGGTTAGGTGCACACTGGACGTGTCCTGTGTAAAAAAGTTTTTTATCGCATTGCCATTCGAATTTCAAACGGGTGGCGATGCGACTAAAGCCTGCCTTCCAGTCTCTCGGTGTGAGCAACGACGTATTTGCTGAGCAGGATGAGGAGTTGTCGTTTTAGATCGCGTGCCTTGATCCATCCATCTCCTGCGCGCATGCGGACGACTAAATCGCTTATCTGAAAGTGCTTGGCCTTCAACAACAAAGAATTGCTGCGCACATGGGCTATTCGTCAAAGCGCACGCCAAGAGTCCGTACCAAGAAATCGTGGACCAAGACCGGAAGCGCTTCATGGAACTGCTCGCGATCAAACCCTTCGGGATCTGAAGCAGGTGGAAAGTCAGCCCGCTGCATTGCCACGGGAAAGGGCGACAGGAAAGAAAAGTGCCCCGCGCCCGGTACGACGATCGTTTCCAATGGCGTGCCCGCCGGCAATTGCGCCAAGGCACGCTGGATTGCGTCAGGTGGCGTAACCGGATCGCGCTCTCCGGCCATCACCAGTAACGGCGTGACTACGCTGTCAAGCGCTCCGGGCGCCATGAACCAGTCCGTGGCCGGCGCGAGCAAAACAGCGGCTCCAATACGGCTGTCTGCAATGACCGGCAGTGGCTGACCGGAACGCGACCAGGCATGGCCGCCAGCGAGTGCCAGGGCCGTGAATCCGCCCATCGAATGCCCCACTATGCCGACACGGCAGGCATCCGCCGACAACCGAAAGAATGGATCCGCGAGCAGAGCGTCGAGGGCAAGCGACATATGACGCGGACGCGCCACCGCAGACTCGTCCGTGTTGGAGAGGGAGCGATCGTTCTTGTTGTCGCCCGGATGCTCCGGACTGACCACAATAAAACCGCGCCTGGAAAGATGAGTGCCAATGCTCCGGTAGAGAAGGTGCGAGCCGCCACCACCATGCGATATCAAACATACGGGAAACAGGCCCGACGCAATCGGAGCGTCCAGTGTCGCGTCGAATGTATAGGGGCCGAGTGTTGTCCCCGACGCCGCCGCCAGTGTCGGATATTGAACGATGCAGGCAAACGTAATGGCTCGATCATGATCTTCTATTTGCACGCTGCGCAAACCTGAATTCATAAGACCTCGAAGAGCGGTTGCCAGGGTGAATGCGCGGTGTCGGCAATGCACCGGAAGTGCAGTTTAATGCACCAGATACGTGCCGTGAAGAAGATTAAGCCACTAAAAAGCACAGGGTTTGTGCATCGCAAAATTTCCGTTGATGGGCCTGTTCAGTTGTGAACGTCAGCGCCGTTATCCCCCATAACCCTGACCTAAAAGGAAGTGACTCGATATGCGTTTGTTTGCACCCGGCATGGTCCTGATGGGCCGGCTGACCATGCCGAAAAAGCTCGTTGTTCTCGCGCTGCTGTTTCTGTTGCCGCTTTCAGTTTGCCTCTTCTCCACGCTGCGCGACGCCGATCACGCCTATGCATCCACGCAGCAGGAAATAGAGGGCGTGGCATTGCTCGGCACGAGTCAGGCGCTGATCAAGTCGGTACAAAAACGCAGAGGCGCAAGTGCCGGCGTCATGGCAGGCAACGAAGGCATGCGTTCCGCTTTCAACACCGCGAACGCCGAATCCGACCACTTGCTGAAAACCTTGAGCGCTCAGGCCGCCGCCACAAGAACCTTCAGCGTAAAGGCTCAGGTCGATACACTCGCTGTTCAATACGCGAAGCTCGCGGCAATGCCGTTGTCGGCGAATGCGAAGGATGTATTCGACGCACACACCGCGCTGGTTCGTGCAATCTTTGCGTTCACCGCCGACCTGGCCGACAGCTCCAGGCTCGCGCTCGATCCAGAGCCTGCAACGTATTACCTCATCAACACTGTGGTTGTATCGTTGCCTGCGGCTGCGGAAATGGCTGCGATCGCACGGGGCAAGGGTACGGCGGCACTCAGCAGCGCGCAGATCAATCCTGCGGATCGGGGCGCGCTTGGCGTGCACGCAATGATGCTGCGTGACCAGATGGAAAACGTGCGGCAGGATCTCGTGCGCGTGCGCCGTGCCCTCGACGATTCCGCCGCGCAGAATCAGTTGGGTAATTCTGATTTCGACGACTTCGATTCCTTCGGGAAAACCGTCGCAAGCCTTGCGTCGGATGCAGGCGCGGCCACGGTGGATGCAGGTGCGTATTTCGCCATGGGCACCCGTGCTGTCGATTCGCTTTATAGCGCGCATACACGCCTTTCCGCCTTGCTTGGTAGCCTGCTTGCAGAGCGGGCTGGTGCCGAAGCGCGCAAAGTGTGGACTATGAGCGCGCTTAGCGCGGTATCCGTGGGTCTTGCGCTTTACCTTTTTATCGCGTTCGCGAAACGCACGAGCGAAGATGTCAACGAGATCGCCGCATGCATGGCGCGCGCCGCCGAAGGCGACTTGCGACATCGGCTCGTTGTTGACGGCCGCGACGACATCGCCTCGATTCGAAGCGGACTCAACACGCTGTTCATGGCGCTCAACGACATGATCGTTTCGACAAAAGCCACCGCCGGGTCGGTGCTTGCGGGCAGTGAAGAGATCGCTTCGGGCAATCTCGACTTGTCGCGCCGAACCGAAGAGCAGGCGGCGTCGCTCGAGCAGACCGCCGCGAGCATGGAGGAGCTCACTTCCACTGTGCGCCACAATGCCGACAACGCGCGGCAAGCGGGCGCGCTGAGCCGCGATGCATCGGCCAAGGCAGGCAGCAGCGGCGAGATCATCACGCGCGCCGTGTCTGTTATGAACGAGATTGCCAAACGTTCTAGCGAAATGGGCGAAATGATCTCGACTATCGAAAGCATTGCGTTCCAGACCAATATCCTTGCACTCAACGCCGCAGTGGAAGCAGCGCGTGCCGGCGATCAGGGCAAAGGGTTCGCCGTCGTCGCGGGAGAAGTGCGCACGCTTGCGCATCGTACGTCGGTGGCGGCGAAAGACGTCAAGGGTTTGATCGAGCGCTCGGCCGAAGGCGTACGAGGCGGCACGACGCTGTTTCATGAAGCGGATGCCGCGATCCAGAGCGTGATCGCTTCCATTAGCGGTGTGGATGTCATTATCAACGAGATCGCAGGCGCATCGGCGCAACAGGGCGACGGCATAGAACAGATCAATGTGGCGATCGCGCAGCTTGATCGCGTGACACAGCAGAATGCGGCGCTGGTGGAAGAAGCGGCTGCAGCTAGCGCTTCGCTAAAGGAACAGGCGCTGAAAATGGAGGGCGTGGTTGCGGCATTCGATGTTGCATAGCCCTTGCCCCCGCAATGCACGTCCCTGGTCGCGAGCGGGTATATTGAGCGGATCCGCGAAGCGCGAGGCGTCACGCTTCGAAGAACCGTCTTGATCGATCAGGGGAATTGCAATGGAAAAAAGCGAGCTTTCCGACCTCTACCGAGCCTACATTGCCTGCTTGAACAAGCAGGACTGGACGCAACTCGGACAGTTCGTTCATGACGATGCGTCCCATAACGGCAAACGCTTCGGCCTGGCTGGATATCGTGAGATGCTGGAACGAGACTTCGATGAAATCCCGGACCTCCACTTCAACATTCAATTGCTGATCGCCGATCCTCCGTTTATAGCAAGCCGGCTCGCCTTCACGTGCGCGCCAAAGGGAAGATTTCTCAGCCTTCCTGTGAATGGCAAGACGGTTTCCTTTACGGAGAATGTCTTCTATCAGTTTCGGGAAGGAAAAATCGTGGAGGTGTGGTCGGTGATAGACAAGGCGGCTATTGAGGCGCAGCTCTAGCTTCGAAACTCATGCCGCCAGATACCCGCCGTCGACGGGCACGATAGCGGCGGTCATGAACGACGCGGCGGGCGTGCACAAAAACGCCACAACCTGCGCAACTTCCTCAGGTGCGCCCCAACGCTTCATGGGCGTGCGATCGAGAATCCCTTGCGCGCGGCCCGTATCTTCCTGCAGCGCCTGCGTCAACGGCGTGGCAATCCACCCCGGCGCAACCGCATTCACGCGAATGCCGTCCGCAGCGTAGGCAATGGCGAGCGATTTGGTCAGTTGCGAAATCGCGCCCTTGCTCGCGCTATAAGCGGGCACGAGGCCGCCGCCGAAAAAGCTCAGCATCGACGCCGTATTCACAATGCATCCCGACGATGCCTTGAGCAACGCGCGCGCACCGGAACATACACGCATGGTGCCGTGCAGGTTGATATCGACAACGTCTTCGAATACGTCGACTTCGTGTTCGGCTCCGCGCCGGATCACGCCCGCGCAATTCACGACAATATCGAGCCGGTCGAACTCCTTGAGCACGGCGCTTACGTTCGCAGCAGAACGCACGTCGAGCGTGACCTTGCGCACGGCCGGCGCCAAACCATCCGGCGCCTCCGCTGCAAGCGGCAAGCCTGCCGCCACCACGTGCGCACCAAGCTGCGCCAGATGATTGGCAATGGCTGCGCCAATGCCGGACAGGCCGCCGGTGACCAGCGCCACCTTGCCTTCGAGCACGTTATCCTTGAAAGTCATGTCCAATCCTGAGAATAAAATTTACGAGGGCTGTGTCTCGATTGAAGCGGGCAGCACGTCGGGCGCGACCTCTTTCACCACGAACAAATAGACCAGCGCAGCGGCGAAAGCGACGCCCGCGCTGATCGACAGCGCGTTGACGAACGAATGCGTCTGGTCGACCACAATGCCGGTGATGATCGGCGCGAACGATCCGCCAAGATAGCCGCCAAAGTTCTGCATGCTGCCCAACGACGCCACCAGATGACGTGGCGCCGCCACGCTGACGAGCGCCCATGCGGTGCCACTCGACATATTGACGAAGAACATCGCGAGCGAGATATAGACAATGGCGAGCGTGGTGCTGGGCGTATAAGCGGCCGGCACCGTGAACGCAGCGGCGCCAACCAGCCCAATGCAGACCGGCCACTTGCGGCTGCGAATGGGCGCCATGCCGCGCTTGAGCAGATGATCCGCAATGTAACCGCTTGACACCATGCCAATGGTCCCGAAAACATAAGGTATCGATACAAGCCAGCCCGTGTGCGCAATGCTCAGGTGGCGTTCGTTTTCGAGGTAACCCGGCAACCACGTCAAATACAGCCACACCATATAGATCACGCCCATGAAGCCGATGATCATGCCCCACGTATTGCGCAGCTTGAAGAGGTTGCCCCATTCGGCGAGACTCACGCCTTTTGCGCGCGGCTCGACCTTGTGATCCGACTCCAGATAAGCAATCTCCGATTCGTCCAGCGCCACTTCATCGCGGTTGCGATACGTCATGTACCAGCCAATCGAAACCAGTATGCCGAGCACGCCCATGATGACGAACATAGTTCGCCATCCGAATGAAAGCATCAGTACGGTCAGCAGCGGTGGCGCGATCATCGGCGCAATGGTCGAGGACGCGACAAAAGTCCCGGTCGGACGGCCCCGTTCATGCACGGCGAACCATTCGTTCACGACTTTTGCGCCCGCTGGAAACAAGGGCGCTTCCGCCACGCCGAGAACAATGCGCGCCGAGAGGAAATGATTCAGCGACTGAATGAAGCCGCCCGCAAGCTGCGCGACCGACCATATCAGCATGCCGAGTCCGAGCATGGCGCGTGAACCGAAGCGATCAAGGAGGGCGCCTACAGGAAGCTGGGCGAATGCATACGCCAGCGAAAACGCCGACAACAGCAAGCCCATCTGAGAAGCGGAAAGATGCAGTTCCTGGCTGACCGAATGATTCGCTATGGACAGCGTTGAACGGTCCAGGTAATTGACGATACCCGCTATGGTCAGGAATGTGACCGCGATTATCTGCGTGCGCTTGAGGCGTGGGGATTTCTGAAGCATATGCTTGTCTCCTGCATGGAATGTGTCTTGAGCAATGACTGCTTTCTTGTTGGCGCGTGATGCTAGTAGACCCAAGCTTAGTAGGTCGCGCGTCCTCCCGACAGATCAAACGTCGCACCCGTATTGAAGGTGCAGGAATCCGAGCATAGCCAGAGCGCGAGGGCGGCTACTTCCTGCGTGGTGCCGAGCCGGCCCATGGGGCTTTTATCGATCATGGTCTGCACGTGGGCTGCGGCCATCTGCTCGAGCAAGGGCGTTTCCACCGCTGCGGGCGCGATGCCGTTCACCAGGATGCCGGTCTGCGCCAACTCTTTGCCAAGCGACTTCGTCATTGCAATGACACCCGCTTTTGCCGCGCTATAAGCCGATGCATTCGCCGTACCTTCCTTGCCTGCAAGCGACGCAATATTGACGATACGCCCAGTACGCGCCCCGCGCATGACCGGCAGCACGATCCGGCTTACGTGATAGGTGCCCAGCAGGTTGACCTCGATCACGCGCTGCCATTCGGCGGGATCGCATTCGTCGAGCGGCTGTGTGGAACCGGCAAAGCCCGCGTTGTTCACAAGGTAATCCACGCGGCCATACCGGTCGATGGTAGCGGCAAGCGCCGCTTCAATGGAAGCGGGGTTGGTGATATCGACATGAAAATGCGCGGGCGCATCTGGCGTGCCAAGGTCGCCCGCGATCCGGTCCCAGTTCACCGCGTACGCACCGTTGGCGCTGAACGCCTTGCAGATCGCCCGGCCGATTCCACCGGCCGCGCCTGTCACGACCGCCACGCGTCCAGCGAAGTCGTATCTCGCGTGCGAAGAAGAAGCCGTGGTCATCGAATGAACTGGTCCACGTAGTCTTCGCCCAAACCGTTCGATGCATAGTGTTTGCGGCACATCTCGATCTTGGTGAACACGTCTTCGTAGCCGGTGTAGTTGCCGTACGGATCGCAATAGAACATCACGCCGTTCACCTGGAAGTACGTAATCATCTCCTCGACGTCATCGGGCACGTACAAGGTATGGGTTTCGCCGGGAGGCTCGTAGACGTAGCTTCCTTCCGTTGCGGTCCATTCGTGTTCGAGGTACTTCCAACGCCCTTTCAACACGAACCCGTGAACGCCTTGCGGATGCCGATGCCGGCTTAAGACACCCGACTTGCGCACGCGCAGCAGGTTCATCCAGTAGCCTTGCGAAGCGTTGAGGCACAGTGGGCGGAACGACACGTTTTCGGCTTGCGGCACCCACACGCGTTCGTCGGTCGGAATGGCGAACGGCACCACGACTTCCTTCTGCGCCTCCTTGGGAAAGGGCAACTGATAAGGCATGGTGGCGGGATAGGTATTGAGGATATCTGGCATGGGCGACCTTTATAATTGTCCATAATATGGACTTACGTCCACAATGTGACTAATTATCGAAGATTTTGAGATGCGAGGTCAATCCTGGGGTATTTACCGAGATGTCTCAGTTTCTGCGTCCGATCAGGTACGCCTCGAATCCACGTGTGTGATGGACTAGCTGGCGGCGTCGTGTTGGTCGAGCGGCCTTCCGAAGTCCGTCGGTACGATCACGAGCGGGCGTGTAGCCGGGTCATGCGCATCGGCTAGGGAGAACGCTTCCGCGATGATGCGCTCCACGTCCTGGCGCATCATGGTTACATCGAAGGGAAGGTGCGCCGCGAAAGGGTCCCAGTCGAAGCACCCGAACACCGAGGACTGCCACGCTTCGCGAGGTAATTGCGATGCAAACTGAACCAGCCCTTCGAACGCGGTAATCGAGTTCATGAGCAAGCCCGCAGGAAGGCGGCCGAGCTGCTCGACCCGCCGGGCGAGCGCGCGGCGCGCATCCGCTGCGAGATAGCCGCAGCATTCCACGGCATCGGATGAGGGCGTCAGATTGCGTGCCGCGAAGGCCTCGCGAAATCCGGCTATACGCTTTTCCGTCGCGTACTCGTTCGCAATACCGCCAAGAAACACCAGCTCCTCAGCCGCGTCGCCGCGAGCCTGCATCTTGCCGATGAGCACGTCGGTCAGCGCGCGAGCGCCGCCCTGGTTATCGGAGACGACTGACGGTGCGTCTGCACCCGGCAAGTCCACATTGATGCACGGAACGCCCGCCGCCGCGCACAGCGCGTTGAGCGGCGAAGGATCGCGCACGCCCGCGATGAAAAGGACTTCGACGCGTTGCGAAAGCAGCGTCTGCGTGACGCTGCCTTCCACCGCGGGATCGCGCTGCGTGCTCACGACCACGGGGCACAGGCCGCGGCGCCTGGCTTGCTCTTCAAAGGTCTCGGCCAGCCCCGCAAAAAAACGGTTTCGATAATGCGGAAGGATCATGCCGGCAAGCCCGGAGCGCGATAGCCGCAGCCCGCGTGCGGCCATATTCACGTTGTAGCCCAGTTGCTGCGCACTTTCGAGAATGCGGTTTGCGGTCTCTTCCTTGATGCGATATCGCGTCCACGTGCCGTTCAGCACCATGCTCACCGCCGCCACCGACGATCCGGTCGCCCTGGAAATATCGTAGATCGTGGATTTGCGTCCAGCAGCGGTGCGGGTCATCTTGTTTTCCTTTTCAGATTCGTCCGTTTGCAGCAGGAAGGCTGATCTACTTCGGTGGCTCGCCATATTAGGGTATTCGAGCGTTGACCGGATAGCTGAATGGATTCAGCATCGTTTTTTAAATTTAGCTGAATGGATTTAGCATTTAAGAGGTTTTGCACCGGCAAGAATTAGTTTGTTCTCGATTCCGTCCAAAGCTATGGTTATTTTCAATCCCGGGTCCGCTGGCGCGCGGCCGCTACAAAAAGGAGTTTTGCAATGAACAAGTTGGGCGTCCACGCATTGGTATGGGCCGGCGATCTCACGCCGGAATCGACCCGCAAGGTCATCAGCCAGACCAAGGCGGCCGGTTTTGATCTGGTCGAACTATCGCTTCATGGTCCGAAGGTCATGGACTTGTCGCTGACGCGTGATTTGCTGCAGGAACACGGCCTGGAAATCGGCTGTTCTCGCGGTCTAACTTTCGATGCAGACGTCTCCAGCGATAATCCCGAATCGGTCGCGCGCGGTCTCGCGCTGCTGGAAGAGGGCGTCAGCATCACCGCCGAACTGGGCGGCACGTATTTCGGCGGCATCCTGTATGGCGCGATGGCGAAATATTCCTCGCCGATCACGCCGCAGGGACGGCGGCACGCGGTGGACTCGCTCAAGCGCATCGCCGACTTCGCGTTGAAAAAAGGCGTGACGCTCGGCCTGGAAGTCGTGAACCGCTACGAAAGCAATTTGCTGAACACGGCTTCGCAAGCGCTCGACATGCTGGATGAAGTCGATGCACCCAACGTGGTCGTGCATCTGGATACCTATCACATGAACATCGAGGAATCGGATTTCATGCAGCCCGTGCTCGCATGCGGCAAACGCCTCGGCTATGTTCATATTGGCGAAAGCAATCGCGGTTATCTGGGCTCGGGTACTATCGACTTCGCGCAGTTTTTCCACGCACTCGCCATGATCGACTACAAGGGCGTGGTGACCTTCGAGAGCTTCTCTTCAACTGTGGTGAACGAGCAGTTGTCGAATGCGCTGGCGATCTGGCGCAACTTGTGGGAAGACAGCATGGATCTGGCAACGCATGCGCGCGCGTTCATGGCCGGTGGAATCAATGCTGCGGCGAAGGCCCGCGCGCACCATTGACGAAGTAGCCCGCCACGCTCGCCGGTATCGTGTTCAGGCGTTGCCCGGCAGTTGCTTTTGCACATTATCCTGGATGGAGCCGATGATCGAAGACCGCTTTTTAGAACGGTTGCAGCACCTTGTTGACTATGGCCAGCGCCGCATTCTCGGTCTCGCGGGTGCGCCGGGCGCGGGAAAATCGACGCTGGCCCAGGCCATTCTCGATGCGTTTCCCGGCCGCGCCGTTGTCGTGCCAATGGACGGGTTTCATCTCGCGAATGTCGAGCTCGAACGTCTTGGGCGCGCCTCGCGCAAGGGTGCGGAAGATACTTTCGACAGCGCCGGTTTTGTTGCGTTGTTGAGCCGGATTCGCGCGCAACGCGAAGGCGAGATCATCTACGCACCGACGTTTCGCCGCGAGATCGAGGAGCCGATTGCCGGCGCGATTCCCGTCATGGCGGACGTGCCGCTCGTGATTACGGAAGGCAATTACCTGCTGTTGCAGCGCGGGCATTGGAACGCGGTTCGTTCCTTGCTCGACGAAGCCTGGTATGTGGATGTCGATCGGCAATTGCGCGTGCAGCGGCTGATCGCGCGGCACATGCATTTTGGCCGCGACGAAGATGCTGCAAGGACATGGGTGCAGCAAACCGATGAAGTCAATGCGGCGCTTATCGAATCAACGCGCGAGCGCGCGGATATTGTTTTCCGGTGGGAATGAAAGTCGCATTTCCTGACTGACTGACCCGTTCCCACCGTAATTTGTCGCCGCGTCAGGGCCGTCCAAGGCTGTGGTAATACGCGGCGAGATTGGCGATGTCGGTATCGGAAAGCGGCTTGGCCATCATTGTCATCATCTCGTTCTGGCGCGCGCCGGACTTGAAATCGTTCAGCGCCTTGACCAGATATTCCTCGGTTTGTCCGGCCAGATTGGGCGCGTCGGGAATCTTCGACAGCCCGTCAATGCCGTGACATGCCTGGCATTGCACGGCTTTCGCGCGCCCGGCCTGCACGTCGCCGGCGAACGCCGCGCGGCCCGGCCACGCGGCGGCGAGCAGCAACGCCGCCGCAGTTATCATCGTCAAGGTCTTCTTCATTTGCCGCCCGTGTACGAGATGCGATAAATCGCGCCGGCGAAATCATCGGAGACGAGGAGCGACCCGTCCTGCAACTGCTGTACATCGACCGGTCGGCCCATGTATTCGCCCGACGCGGTGAGCCAGCCCTCGGCAAACACTTCTGCCTCGCCCGCCGTGCCGTCGTCCTTCACCGGCGTGAACATGACGCGCGCGCCGATTGGCTTCGTGCGGTTCCATGAACCATGCTGCGCATCGAAGATCCCGCCCTGGTACTTCGCCGGGAACATCTTGCCGGTGTAGAACGACATGCCGAGGTCAGCCGCGTGCGCCGCCATTTCCACTTGCGGGAATACGACGCCGGCAGGCGGTGTCGCGTCCTTGTATTCGACCGTGCGCACCTTCCCGCCGCCATACCACGGGAAACCGAAGTTCTCGCCCGCCTTTGTCGCGCGATTGAGTTCGCCGGGCGGGATGTCGTCGCCCATGCCGTCGACCTGGTTGTCCGTGAACCACAGCGTCTTGTCTTTCGGATTGAAGTCTAGCCCAACCGAATTACGTATGCCGTGCGCATAGATCTCGCGATTCTTGCCGTCCTGATCCATGCGGATAATGCCCGCCAGGCCGTTGCGGTCAAGGTCGGCGAGTTTGTCCTTGGGCGGCACGTTCCACGGTTGCCCGAGCGTGATGTACAACTTCTTGTCCGGGCCGATGCGGCAGGTGCGCGCGCCGTGATTGAAGCTTTCGAACTGCGTGGGGATCAGCTTGCCTTGCGGCACGACGACGGCGGCCGCGACGTCGCTGCCGCCTTCGCCGAAGAACTGCGCAGCGGGAAACGCGAGCACACGGTTCTGCTCGACAACATAGAGCACGCCGTCGGGCGAGAAGCACACGCCATTGGGCACCTTGAAGGTCACCGAGCTTGCAAACGCGACCACGTCGTCCGCGACGCGGCGCTTGGTCCGGTCCGTCACCTGCCAGACGCGCGCCTTGCGCGTGCCGACAAAGACCACGCCTGTAGAGGGTTCGATAGCCATATGGCGCGCTTCCGGCACGACCGCATACAAGTCGATCTTGAAGCCCGGCGGCAGCTTGATGGCCTTGAGATTCTCGCGCAGGGCGTCGGCGCGCTGGCCGGACTGCGGTACTTGCTCGGCGGGGGCGGTGTTACCCGTCTGCTGGAAATTCGACAGCGTATTGACGTTGTCTTGCGCTGCGTAGGCGCAGGGCAAGACGGCGAGCATTGCACCGAGGGCAATGGGTAAAAGCTTGAGCGCTGCGTTCATGTGTTCGTCTCCTGAGATGCTGCTTCGTTTTTAGTGACTGCAACTACGGGAAAACGTGATGCGCGACGGGGGAATTGCCGGCTGCGGCCTATTCGCGGCCAAGCGATGTCATGAGGGGTCTGGGCGATTGCCGGAGAGGTTTGCTCAAACGGGAGGTCTTTTTCATTTGTTTCCTCGCAGCGCGTTCGATCCATGACGGCGGCGTGCATCGGCTGCCAACTACAAGACGTAGCGAGCCGGCACGCATTTAAATCCGGAAACGCGGCCTTCAACGACGGGCGTTTGCGACGGCCGACTGTTCATGCGTATGAAAGGCAGGGTTGAGTGTCTGGTATAGACCGTCCGCGCAGACAGGTCAAGGATGAGTTAACAGCTTCACGTACTGTGGTTCGGCCTGCCAGCGTTTCCCGGTAATAAATATCAAGTGTCGCGGAAGCTTGTTCCAATGTGTTATGTGGCAAAAGCGGCAAGCGGCAGTGGCTACCTTATCGTGATTCCGTGACGTTCCCGGACACATATGGTTATGAATTTTGGTTCGTTCCGGGGACTCCGAAGCAGGTCGAAAAATAGTCACGTTAGCATTAATTCGATGGAATTTGGCGTGCGCGTGCGATCGTTTTTACATAGGTAATACGGATACCGAAATATGAATTTCTCGCTAGCAATCGCATTCATGCGAACGCAAACTCAGCGACAAGAATTGCCCGAACAACTCCGAATCCGAAAATGGCAAAACTGCCAGCTTCGCGATGTACTGACTATGTACACTCCGCCAAGCGGGATTTTGTCGACGCGGCCCGCTGGCGGGGTACCAGTGCCGCACGATCGAACTTTTGTCCCAAGGTGCGGACGGTCACTGCAAATTCATTTTCGTTTGTGTACATTCCTGCATCGTCGGGGCTTTAGCGAATTCAATTGCCATGGCGATGCGTTGATTTCGACCTGCCTGTTTGAATGACTTTCAAAAGGCATGCGAGACCTATTTCAATTCCGCTCGACTGACATTTATGGTGCTCGAGATTCCAAACAAATTAAAACCGGGATCAATTTGGTTCGCTTCCGGCGGTTGTACAGGCCGTCGTGACCAGAACGATCCTGCCCGGCGTATTTCACGGGCCGCTCGAATGATTGCGGCCGCTTCTTGCAAATTGCCGTGCGAGGCGGCTCCACGGCGCTCGCCGGTTCAATCCCAAGTCCTGGAATTCACATGCTCGCCCTAGTACGTGTCGCGTTGCGGCGACCCTACACGTTTGTCGTGCTGGCGATCCTGATCCTGATCATCGGACCGCTTTCGGCGCTGCGCACGCCCACCGATATCTTTCCCGATATCCGCATTCCGGTGATCAGCGTCGTATGGCAATACACGGGTTTGCCGCCCGACCAGATGGTTGGACGAATCACCTCGCCGTTCGAGCGCTCGCTGACCACGACGGTAAACGACATCCAGCACATTGAAGCGGAATCGGTGAACGGTTTCGGCATCATCAAGATCTTCTTCCAGCCAGGCGTCAACATCAGCAATGCCAACGCGCAGGTGACCGCCGTTGCGCAGACGCAGTTGCGCCAGTTGCCGCCCGGCACCACGCCGCCGCTGATCCTGAACTACAACGCATCGACAGTGCCGATCATCCAGCTCGCGCTATCGGGCAAGGGATTGTCGGAACAAAACCTGGGCGACCTCGGGCTGAACCAGTTGCGTCCGGCGCTCGTCACCGTTGCAGGCGCGTCGATTCCTTACCCGTTCGGCGGCAAGTCACGCCAGGTGCAGATCGACATCAACCCGGCGGCCTTGCAAGCGCGCGGCCTGTCGGCGCAAGACGTGGCGAACGCGCTGGCGAGCCAGAACCTGCTGACGCCTATTGGCACGGAGAAGATCGGCGATCACGAGTACACGCTGCAACTGAATAACGCCCCGTCGGCCATCAAGGCGCTGGGCGACCTGCCGATCAAGGCGGTGAACGGCACGACCGTTTATATCCACGATGTCGCCAATGTCCGCGACGGCAGGCCGCCGCAAACGAACATCGTGCACGTGGACGGCAAGCGCTCCGTGCTGATGTCGGTGTTGAAGAACGGCTCGGTATCCACGCTCGGGATCATCGACGGCATCAAGCAGCACGTGATCGATGCAAAGGCGTCGCTGCCCGATGCGCTGCAGATCGCACCGATTGGCGACCAGTCGCTGTTCGTGCGCGCGGCCATCAGCGGCGTGGCGCGCGAAGGCGTGATCGCCGCCGCGCTGACGAGCCTGATGATCCTGCTGTTCCTTGGCAGTTGGCGCTCGACGGTGATCATCGCGACCTCGATTCCGCTCGCAATTCTCGGCTCCATCGCAACCTTGTCCGCGCTCGGCGAGACGCTCAACATCATGACGCTCGGCGGTCTGGCGCTCGCGGTGGGTATTCTTGTGGATGACGCGACCGTCACCATCGAAAATATCAACTGGCATCTGGAGCAGGGCAAACAGGTTGAAGAAGCCATTCTCGATGGTGCCGCGCAGATCGTCACGCCGGCGTTCGTTGCGCTCCTGTGCATCTGTATTGTGTTCGTGCCGATGTTCTTCCTCAACGGCGTCGCGCGTTTTCTCTTCGTGCCGATGGCGGAGGCCGTGATCTTCGCGATGATCTCGTCGTTCATCCTGTCGCGCACGCTCGTGCCCACGATGGCGAAATACCTGCTGCATCCGCACGACCTCAGCGAAGACGCGCACGAGAAAAAGCGTCCGGGACCGCTTGGACGCTTCCAGCAAGGGTTCGAACGGCGCTTCGAGAAAATTCGCGCGGGCTATCACGGCTTGCTCGAACTTGCGCTGAACCATCGTGCGCCGTTCGTGAGCTGCTTCCTCGGCTTCGTGCTGATTTCGTTCGCGCTCGTGCCCTTGCTCGGCCGCAACTTCTTTCCGTCGGTGGACGCGGGCCAGATCCTGCTGCACGTGCGCGCGCCGGTCGGCGTGCGGGTTGAGAAAACCGCGCAGATCTTCGCGGACGTGGAAGGGTCGATTCGCCAGATCATTCCGCCCGCTGAACTCAGCACCATGGTCGACAACATCGGCTTGCCCGTGAGCGGTATCAACCTCGCGTACAACAACACGGGGACCATCGGCTCGCAGGACGGCGATATCCAGATCGCGCTGAACGAAAATCATCATCCAACCGATGACTACGTGCGGCAGATGCGCGAGAAACTGCCGCGTCTTTATCCCGGCGTGACGTTCTCGTTTCCGCCTGCCGACATCATCAGCCAGATCCTGAATTTCGGCTCGCCCGCGCCGGTCGACTTGCAGGTGCGCGGCAACAACCTGCCTGCGAACTTCGCCTATGCAAACCGCCTGTTGCGCGAGATCCGCCAGATTCCCGGCGTGGTCGACGCGCGCATCCAGCAAGCGCAAAATTCGCCGACATTCAATGTGGACGTCGACCGCACGCGCGCGCAACTGCTTGGCATCAACGAGCGCGACGTGACGAACAGCCTGGTGGTGAATCTCGCGGGATCGAGCCAGGTCGCGCCAACATTCTGGCTGAACAATGCGAACGGCGTGTCGTATCCGATCGTGATGCAAACGCCGCAATACAGCCTGGATTCCCTTGCGTCGCTGCAGAACTTGCCGATCACGTCGAGCCTGCAAAGCAGCGGCCAGATTCTCGGCGGCCTCGCCACGGTCGAGCGCGCGAACACCAATGCGGTCGTGAGCCAGTACAACATCCAGCCGATGGTCGAGATCTTCGCCACCACACAGGATCGCGATCTGGGCGCGGTTGCATCGGACATCCAGCGCATCGTGCAGAACAATGCGGGCGCGTTGCCGAAGGGTTCGTCGATTGCGTTGCTCGGCCAGGTGCAGACCATGAACAGCGCGTTCGCCGGCATGCTCTTCGGTTTGCTCGGCGCGGTGGTGCTGATCTATCTGATCGTGGTGGTCAATTTCCAGTCGTGGGCCGATCCGTTCGTGATCGTCACCGCGTTGCCCGCCGCGCTCGCGGGCATCATCTGGATGCTGTTTGCTACGCACACCACATTGTCCGTACCGGCGCTGACCGGCGCGATCATGTGCATGGGCGTTGCCACTGCGAACTCCATTCTTGTTGTCAGCTTTTGCCGCGAGCGTCTTGCCGAACACGGCGACCCGTTCAAGGCCGCGCTCGAAGCCGGCTTCACCCGCTTCCGGCCGGTGCTGATGACCGCGCTCTCCATGATCATCGGCATGGCGCCCATGGCGCTTGCGCTGGGCGAGGGCGGCGAACAGAACGCACCACTTGGCCGCGCCGTGATCGGCGGCCTGATTTTCGCCACCACCGCGTCGCTGCTCCTGGTCCCGGTGATCTTCTGCATCATTCACTCGCGCCCTGGCCGCGCGATTGCCCCGACACCCGTTACGGGAGGTCCTGCTCATGTCGTCTGAACCTGTTATCACCAATAACCCGCCCGTGCCGCGCCGCCGGCTAGTCGTGATCGCCGTGGTCGGCGTTGCCGTTGCGTTGATTGTCGTGGCCGCCGGGGTTGCGCTGCGCGCTGTCGATGCCCGTAACCTCAAGACCTGGACCGCCGCGCAAACGGTGCCGACCGTGACGGTGATTCATCCTGTCAGCGCGGCGAACGGCCCGACGCTCGACCTGCCTTCGCATCTGGAAGCGTATTCCCGCGCTCCGATCTTCGCGCGCGTGAGCGGTTATCTGAAGTCGTGGAGCGTAGATATCGGCACGCCTGTCAAGGCCGGTCAACTGCTCGCGGTGATCGAGTCGCCGGAACTCGATCAGCAGTTGCTGCAGGCGCGCGCGGACCTCGCGAGCGCTCAGGCCAACGCGGCGCTTGCCGGCACGACTGCAAAACGCTGGCAGGCGTTGCTCGGCTCGGACTCGGTCGCCCAGCAGGAAGTCGATGAACGCACCGGCGACTACACCGCGAAGAAAGCCACGGTCGCGGCCGCGCAGGCCAACGTGGACCGCCTGCTTGCGACCAAGGGTTTCGAGCGCATCATCGCGCCGTTCGACGGGGTGGTGACGGCCCGCGACACGGACGTGGGCGCGCTGATCAATGCGGGCAGCGGCGGTATTGGGCAGGAATTGTTCGTGGTCTCCGACGTCAAGCAACTGCGCGTGTATGTGCAGGTGCCGCAAAGCTATGCGCCCGATGTCCGCGCCGGCACGACCGCCACGCTCACCGTGCCGGAATATCCGGGGCAGCGCTTCACGGCGCGCGTGATTGCATCGGCGGACTCGGTCAATGCAACGTCAGGAACGACGCTGGTGCAATTACTCGTGGATAACACGGCCGGCAAACTCTTGCCGGGTGGCTTCGCGAGCCTGCAATTCAAGCTCCCGGTACAGCAAAACGCGGTGCGCGTGCCCGCCAGTTCGCTCGTGTTCGATGCACGCGGCCTGATGGTCGCAACACTCGGCGCGAATGGCGAAGTCGTGTTCAAGAAGGTGACGATCAATCGCGATTTCGGCGACTCGGTGGAGATCGGCTCGGGACTCGCCGCAACGGATCGTGTGATCGATACCCCGCCTGACGGTCTGGTCGATGGCGATCACGTGCAGGTCGCCAGCACCGCCAAGAAGGTGTCCGCAAATGGCTAGGATGCCTGAACTACGCGCTCCGGCGCTGGTGGTCGCGGTTTGCGTCCTGGCTGGCTGCTCGCTGGCGCCTGACTATCATGTGCCGCCCACGCCGGTAGTCGCGCAATACAAGACAACGGGACCGTGGATCAGCGCGCAACCCGCCGACCAGTTAAGCCGCACCGGCTGGTGGAAGAGCTACAACGACACCGGGCTCGACGATCTCGAACAGCGCCTGCTCGCGAACAACACGGACCTTGCGGCGGCGTTCGCGCATTACCGGCAAGCGCAGGCGTTTGTTGATCAGGTCTCGGCGGGACTATTCCCGAAGATCACCGCAAGCGCGGTCCCGCAGCGTGACAAGCAGTCGCGTAACCGGCCCCTGCGTGCAGGCGGTCCCGACGAATACAACTCCGCCACGCTGAGCGGTGAAATCGATTACGACCTTGATTTATGGGGCCGCGTGCGTGATTCGGTGGCGGCCGGCAAGGACGAAGAGCAGGCATCGAAGGCCGATCTTGCATCCGTGCAATTGAGCTTGCAGATTCAACTCGCCGATAGCTACATTCGTCTGCGTGGTCTCGACCAGCAAACCCAGTTGCTCACCGACACCGTCGCGGCGTTCGCGCGCGCGTTGCAGCTTACGCAAACGCTGCACGGCGGCGGGATTGTTTCCGGGCTCGACGTATCGCGCGCGCAGACGCAGTTGTCGTCGGCGAAATCGCAGTTGTCGCAGAATCTGGCGCAACGCGCGTTGATCGAGCACGCGATCGCGGAATTGATTGGCGCGTCGGCTTCCGAATTCAGCTTGCCGCAGCAGACCGCGTCGATCGCGTTGCCGGTGATTCCGGCCGGGTTGCCGTCCACGTTGTTGCAGCGCCGTCCGGATATTGCAGCGGCCGAGCGCCGCGTGGCCGAAGCGAACGCCAGGATCGGCGTGGCGCGCGCGGCCTATTTTCCGTCCATCACGTTGAGCCTGCAGGGCGGCTTGCAGAGTTCCGCATACGCCGGATTGATCAGTGCACCGAATCTCTTCTGGGCAATCGGTCCGCAGCTCGTGCAATACGTCTTCGATGGCGGCTTGCGGCGCGCACAGCTCGACACGGCGAAAGCGGCAACCGATGAAGCCGGCGCGCGCTATAGAGGCGTGGTGTTGTCGGCGTTCCAGCAGATCGAAGACAACCTTTCGCTGCTTCAGGAACTCGGCACGGCGCTCGAACAGCAACGCGACGCGGGCAACTCGGCGCAGCATTCCGTTGATCTGGCGCTGAACCGGTATCGGCAGGGCGCGGTGGGTTATCTCGACGTGGTGCAGGCGCAGACCGCGGCGCTCGACGCCCAGCGAGCCGTGCTCGACATCCAGACGCGGCAGTTGAGCGCGAACGTGCAACTGGTCAAGGCGCTGGGCGGCGGATGGTCCAGCGACGAACTAGCGAGCACGGCGCAGGCGCCCGCGCTCGTGGCCGCGACCGATCCCAAGGGTTGAGCGCGCAGCGAGCGAATGGAGCGGGATTCACTTCGGCGTGATGTCCCTTTCCACGCGCTTGATATGCTGCTCGACGTAGAACGCGGCGGCATTGGCGTCGCCCTGGATCACCGCCTCGTAGATCAGCCTGTGCTCGGCCACGTAGAGACGGATGCGGCCTGCGTCGTAGATGCCTTCGTCTTTCAGGCGTTTCCACAAGGGCTGGTCCATCGAACTCGCGACCTCGTCGGCGATCTTGACCATCAGGGCGTCGCCCGTCATGACGGCGAGTTGCCGGTGGAACAACCGGTCGCTGCTGTTCCATAAGGCGCGCTGCGCGGGGTCGTCGATGTCGTAGATGTTTTCCATCTGACCGAGATAGTGTTCGGCCAGCCGGTCGCGTTGAGCGCGTGCAGCGGCGCGCCGGGCGATGGCAGGTTCGAGGACCATGCGTACATCGAGCGTGGAACTCGGGCTGAAGTCCGCGGCTTGCGCGCTGCTCGCGCTTCCGTGCGACAGACGGTCGAACGCGTCGCCGCACACGAACGTCCCGGAGTTCCGTTTTGTTATGACCAGCCCTTCGTTCTGCAGCGCGCCGATCGCCTCGCGCACGGCCGGCCGCCCCACACCGAACAATGCGGCGAGGTCGCGTTCGGAAGGCAGCCGCGACTCGGGCATGAAACGGCCGGCCGCAATCTCGTCGCGAATTTTCTGCGATACCTGTTCATAAATTTGCCTGGGCCGGAATGAGCCGTCCAGTTCGGCGTGCACCGCTGACATTCGTGTTCTCGCTAACGTGGCAAAGCGGATGATTCAATCTACTTGGTCAAAAAACAAACCAGAATGGGTCCGCTTTATTTTGAAATGGTTGCGACCATGACCATTTGTGGTCTACATTAATTGGTATGCAATGAAGACCAGTATAGTCCCACACGGAGCGAAATAAATGAACAAGACAGTCGCAGGGTTGATGGTCGCCGCCGCATTGGCAAGCATGGGCGCCCACGCGCAAGAAGTGGTGACGATTGGTCATTCGGCGCCATTGAGCGGTCCGCAAGCGGTCAATGGCAAGGATAACGAGAATGGCGCGCGCTTGGCCGTGGAGGATCTGAACAAGAAAGGCGTGACGGTCGCGGGCAAAAAAGTGACCTTCAAACTGGACTCGGAAGACGACCAGGCTGATCCGAAAATTGGCGTTCAAATCGCCCAGAAACTCGCCGACAGTGGCGTGGTCGCCGTGCTCGGACCATACAACTCTGGCGTCGCGATTCCGGCGTCGCGGGTTTTCAGCACGGCAGGAATTCCCATGCTGCCGGTGGCATCGAACCCCGCGCTGACCACGCAGGGCTTCAAGAATATTTTCCGCATTGGCGCGAGCGACGAACAACTAGGCGGCGCAATGGCCGTGTTCGCGAAGAAGACGCTGAAGGCGAAAACGGCGGCGGTTATCGACGATCGCACAGCTTATGGCCAGGGCGTCGCCGAGCAGTTCGTGAACGTGGCAAAGGCGCAAGGCATTCAGATCGTCGACAACCAGTACACCAATTCCAGCGCGACCGATTTCCTCGGCATCCTGACCACGATCAAGGCGAAGAATCCGGACGTCATCTTCTTCGGCGGCTACGCTGCGCAAGGCGCGCCAATGGCGAAGCAGATGCGCCAGCGCGGCGTGCGCGCGAAGCTGCTCGGCGGCGACGGCATTTGTTCCGCCGACATGGGCAAGGTCGCGGGCGATGCCGCGTCGATCGTGTATTGCGCGCAAGGGGGAACGTCGCTCGAGAAAACGGCCGCGGGCCGCGACTTTGTGAAGCGTTACAAGGACACGTATCACACTGACACGCAGGTCTACGCTGTAAGCTACTACGACGGCATGATGCTGCTCGCCGACGCCATGGTGAAGGCGGGTACGACCACCGATCGCGCGAAGCTGATCGCGCAACTCGCGAAGACCGACTATAAGGGCATTGCCGGCACCTATTCCTTTGACGCCAAGGGCGACCTGAAGGGCGCGCCCACGACCGTGTACGAGATCAAGGACGGCCTGCCGGTCGCGTACGGGCAATGAGTCCGGCAGTTAGCGAACCGGACACGAAATGAAAATCACGAATGCAATCAGCACGGTCGAAGTTCATACCGGAGGGGAAGCGTTTCGCATTGTGACGAGCGGTTTGCCGAAGATGCAGGGCAAGACGATTGTCGCGCGCCGCGCGTGGCTGAAGGAACATGCCGACCACATTCGCCGCGCGCTGATGTTCGAGCCGCGCGGTCACGCCGACATGTACGGCGGTTACCTCACCGAACCGGTCAGCGAAGGCGCCGACTTCGGCATCATCTTCGTTCACAACGAGGGCTATAGCGACCATTGCGGCCACGGTGTCATCGGGCTTGCGACGGCGGCGGTCGAGTTGGGATGGATCGAGCGGACGGAACCTGAAACGCGTGTGGGTATCGACGCGCCTTGCGGTTTCATTGAAGCGTTCGTTCAATGGGACGGCAACCATGCGGGCAATGTGCGTTTCGTCAACGTTCCTTCGTTCATCTGGCAACGCGACGTTACCGTTCAGACGCCATCGTTCGGTAGCGTGACCGGCGACATCGCTTTTGGCGGCGCGTTTTATTTCTATACCGATGGCGCGCCTTTTGACCTGCCGATCCGCGAGTCGGCAGTCGATAAGCTGATCCAGTTCGGCGCCGAAGTGAAGGCTGCCGCCAACGCGGCGGTGAAGGTCGTGCATCCTGAGATTCCAGAACTGAACCATATCTACGGCACGATTATCGCGAACGAACCTCGGCACGCGGGTTCATCGCAGGCGAATTGCTGCGTGTTCGCCGACCGCGAAGTCGATCGTTCGCCAACGGGTTCGGGCACTGCCGGCCGCGTCGCGCAACTGTACTTGCGGGGCAGGTTGAAGAAGGACGAAACACTCGTCAACGAGTCGGTGATCGGCACTGTATTCAAGGGCCGCGTGCTGAGCGAAACGAAGCTCGGTTCCTTCGATGCGGTCATTCCGGAAATCGAGGGCAATGCTTATATCTGCGGTTTCGCGAACTGGATCATCGACGATCGCGATCCGCTTACCTACGGCTTCCTGGTGCGATGAACATGATCGAATCCTTCGATGAACAACAGACCGCGGCGCTGCTTCCCTATGTGGAACTCGTCGATGCATTGAGCGTTGCCGTGACCGAATATGGCGCGGGAAAGATCGTGAGTCCGGAGCGGCTCGTGGTGCCCTTGCAGGCGAACGGCGTGATGCTGTCCATGCCCGCGAGCGCGGCCGATCTTGCCATTCACAAGCTCGTGAACGTCTGCCCGGGAAACGGCGCGAAGGGATTGCCGACCATCCATGGCCAAGTGACGGCTTACGATTCGATCACGGGCCAAGCGCTTTTCACACTCGATGGCCCCACGGTCACGGGCAGGCGAACTGCGGGAATATCGGCGCTTGGCATCAGGCGTCTTGCGCGCAGTGTGAAGTCCATTTTGCTGATCGGCACGGGCAAGCAGGCGAGCAATCACGCCGAGGCGTTCGCCGCGCTGTTTCCGGAGGCCACGCTTTACGTCAAGGGTTCGTCGTTGCAATCGGCGCAGCGGTTTGCGGCAACGCGTGAGGGAATGGTGGCGCTCGACAACGACATCGTGCCGGATGACGTGGACGTGGTCGTCACGCTCACCACGAGCAGGACGCCGGTTTATCGCGATGCGGCGCGCGTGGCGCGGCTGGTTGTCGGAGTCGGCGCATTCACACCGGACGGAGCAGAAATCGCCTCCCCCATTGTTCATGCGAGCGCCGTGGTCGTGGACGATCCGGCGGGCGCGAAACACGAAGCGGGCGATCTGATTCAGGCGGGCGTCGACTGGACGGCGGTGGGTGCGCTGGCCGCTGTTATCGATGGAACATGGGGCAGGCCGTCCGATCGTCCGGTGCTCTTCAAGAGCGTCGGGTGCGCGGCGTGGGACCTGGCTGCCGCGCGGCTCGCGCGCAAGCGCTTGTCCAACGCGTAGGCTTTTCGCGCTTCAAGTCAGAGCAAAGCGGGCGAAGTTGACCATGGTGACAAGATCATCAGATGTCCCGAACGATCCTGGCTTGGTCAGGAACGGACGGCCATCGTACGCGCCGCCCCTGACCGTTGCCACCGGCGTGCCGGGCAGCACTTCGTGACCGTAGATGGTCAGCCCGTCCGCGCCGAGCAGGCGGAAGATCGATTGCGCCGTTGCCCCGCCCGAAAATACGAACGCATTGCAGCGCGGCAGAAAAGGCGTAACCAGAAACTGCAGCAATGCTTCGATGCGCGCGGCAAGCATCGGCTCATCCCAGCCGGCTTTGGCCGCGAGTTGCCGCACGCGGTCGCTCGCCTCATGCGAGCCGGATGTGTGCAGCAGGAGATCGCCGCCGCCGCGCAGCCGTTCAATATAGGGCGCGCCGAACGCTTCACAGGATTGCTCGAAAAATGCCGGGCCGAGTTCGAGCACGACGCTGCGTGCATCGATAGCCGCCTCTAGCCGCGCGACCTGCTTGCGCGTCATGTCGCTGGTGGAACCGGCAACCACCAATACCGCCGATGCACTGCGTGCACCGCCCGCATACGGACGCAACGCTTCGCCGAGGCCGTACGTTCCCGCAAAGAACCGGACGCCCGCGCCGTGCGCTGCCGCAACCACCGCGTTGAGGTCGGCTTGCGTGGCGCTATCGGCGACCACGATGCCGTGTCCCACCGCATCGAAAAACGCGGCCAGCGCTGCAGCGCCTCCCGCGATCACGCGGGCATCGAGGCAATGAACCGGGCGCGCCGTCTGTTCATGCAACCGGTCGGGCACATACGACGATGCCACCGGCGCGCCCGGGTCAACCATGCGCATGCGTTCGGCGAGCGGCAGGCCATCGACGAGTTGATAGCCGCCAACGGTGATGCGTCCCATTTTCGGCGATGCACACAGCACCACGCAGCGCTCCTGCGCGCACGCTGACATGATTGCGTCGATCTCGTGTCCGAACGGTCCGCGCAGCAGGGAATCAAACTTCTTCACGATGAATGCCGGGCCGAGCCGCTGCAATGCGCGCGCTGCATCGGACACTTTCTCGCGTGCACGAAGCGGTATGTCGTAGCGCGATTCGGTATCGAAGATCAGCACCTGGGCCGCGTTGCCTTGCGCGCGGACCGCATCCAGATCCTGCACGAGCACGGTCGACAATCCGCAGCGCGCGAATTCGGCGCCGGTGCTGCTCGCGCCCGAAAGATCGTCCGCAATGACCGCAATGGAACCGTTCATGACGCTGCTCCGTCAGCTTGAAGCGGCGGTCGCCGCCTTGCGCCGGCGCAGATCCGCGAGTTCAGCGGCAAGCAGGATCGCGCGAACCAGCACGTCGCATTTTGCAATGCCCTTGCCGGTAATGTCGTAAGCGGTCCCGTGACCGGCCGTGGTTCGAATGATCGGCGTTCCCGCGATCACGGTCACATAACCGTAGCGCTTGAGCGGAATCACGCCTTGATCGTGATACATGCCGATCACGCCGTCGAACGTCCCTTGCTCCGCCGAATAATAGAGGCTGTCGGCGGGACCCGGCCCGACGAGCTGGAACCCTTCGCCGCGCAGACGTTCCATTACAGGAATGACGTGTTCGATTTCCTCGCGCCCGAACAGGCCGCCATCGCCTGCATGCGGGTTGAGCCCCGCGACCGCGAGCTTGGGGTCGTCGATATGCCACAGATCGCGCAATGCCTCGCGCGCGATCCGGATTACGCGCTCCACACGTTCCTGCGTGACGAGATCGATAGCCTGCCTGAGCGACACATGCGACGAGACCAGGAACACCTTCACCTTGCCGCCCGTGAGCACCGTGAAGAAGTTCTTGGTGCCCGTGGCTTCGGCGAAGACTTCCGTTTGTCCCGCATAGAAGTGGCCGGCCGCGTGCATTGCTTCCTTGTTGGTGGGCGCTGAAGCAATGGCGTCGATACGGCCATCGAGCGCCATCTGCGCCGCCGTGCGAATGTATTCCACGAACGCCGCGCCGCATGAGGCGTTGATCTGGCCGGGCGTGAAGCTGTCGGGCGCGAGGTTTTCGAGGTCGAAGACGTCGATCACGCCAGGCTCGTAGCGTGCTTCATCCACGGAATGAATCGCCCGTACGCTCAGCGGCAAGCCCGCCGGTTGATCGCCGTTGCCGGAAGCCAGCGCGAGCGCGTTGCGGACAATGCGCGCGTCGCCGATCACGAGCGGGCGGCATGTGTCGTACAGCGCGCCTGAAGCAAACGACTTGGCGATGATCTCCGGGGCGATGCCCGCCGCGTCGCCAAGAGTAATACCTACAACAGGGAGTGCGGATTCAGAGTGCGGCATGCGTGGCTCCGTTCATTGATCGTTGAGGCGAGCGCCCGCGTCAGGGGCAGCGCCGATCCCGAACTTGCCGGGGTTCATGAGGTTGTGCGGATCGAGTGCGTGCTTGATGCGCTCGAGCATGGCGAAGCCACTGCCGAGCTCGTCTTTCATCCGCGCGGCGCGAGCGAGACCCACGCCGTGATGATGTCCAATGGTGCCTCCGGCCGCGAGCACGCGCGCCATGACCGTGTCCCACACCTTCAGATAACGCTCGCGGGCGGCGGCGCTGTCGGCGGCGTCCACGAAGAAGATGAAGTAGAGGCACGCGCCGGTCGAATAGAAATGCGAGTAGTGACCCATTGCCTTGCTGCAAAGCGGCGCGACATCCTGCATCAGCTTTTCATAGAGCGGCACGAGTTCGTTCCACGATGCGGCGACCTCGATTGCATCGGCCATGCGTCCCGGTCCGTCATTGCCGCGCGTGAGCCAGCTTGCATCGAAACGATGGGCTTCCCATGCCGCGCCAATCGCCTCGCCAAGCGGCGTTGCGCCATGCCGTATCGCGATGTCCGAGAGTACTTTTTGCTCCGCTTCCACGATCTCGCTCGGGCCTTCGTGGCCCACTATAAGCAGCGGTTTGTTCAGGTTCTCGCCCACCCGCGCGTACAACCCTTCCGCCTCGATTGCATCGTAAAGGCGCAAGACGGCCGCGCGCACGTGGCGTCCGTACGCTTCGCGCAAGACGCGGGTGGCGCTCGCAAGGTCATCGAATGCATAGCCCGATAACGCCAGCCGCTCCGCTTTCGGAAATACCCGCACGGTCACTTGCGTGATGAGTCCAAACGCGCCTTCCGCGCCGATAAAAAGGTTCGCGAGGCTCGGTCCCGCCGCCGATCGCGGTGTTGGTCGGAAGGCGACGGTCTCGCCATCGGGCAACACGGCTTCAAGTCCGAGCAGCAGGTCTTCAATGCCGCCGTACTTGCTCGAAAACGTGCCGGTCGAGCGCGTGGAGACGAGTCCGCCCATCGACGCGAGATACAGGGATTGCGGATAGTGCCCGAGCGTGAAGCCGCGCTCGCCAAGCCAGCGCTCGAGATCGCCGCCTATTACGCCGGGTCCGACCGTGACCATGAGATTGTCTTCATCCAGGTGAACGATGGCGTTCATCTTGCGCAGGTCGATCACCACCGATCCCGCCGCTGGCACGGCCGCGCCGGTCACGCCGGAGCCCGCGCCGAACGGCACGATTGCGAACCCTTGCTGCGTGGCGATACGCACCGCCTCGCGCACCCCTTGTGCATCCACAGGCTGCACGACGCAAGCCGGACGATGCGCGCCGGCTTCCTCTGCCGTCCACTTGGCGGCGAACGGCCATGCGTCGTTTGAATGGGCCCGCAACACGGCAGCCTCCGTCGATACGGCTGCTTCGCCCAGGTTTTCACGCAGTGTCTTCACCACGGTGTCATTGCTGTTCATTGTGAGTCATCCTCATTTTCGTCATCATGCTCGGCTGAAATTTGGCTAGTACGTGGCTTGCCAGAACTAACGTCGCGCAGGGCGTTGATTCTTCATTCATCGGCGGCTCGCAATACATTCACGCCGCGCTGGCGTAATGCGTCGCCGACTTCCTCCGGCAGGCGCGCGTCCGTGTGCCAGCCATCCACGGCGTCTATTGGCGTGATCGAGGCGAAGCAGACCTTTTCCCACTTCGAACTGTCGGCAATGGCGAACACGCGGCGCGCGCGTTGCAGCACGGCCTGTTTCACATCGATACCGACCGGGCTGCTCGCAGTCCATCCCGCCACAATGTCGATACCCGATACCCCAAGAAAAAACAGGTCGAAGTTGAGAGCGCCGATCTGCGCGAGCGTGGCGGGTCCGCTCGCGCCAAAGGTGTCGGGATAGATCTCGCCGCCAATCTGATGAAGCGTGATGTTCGGATGCCCGGCCAGTTCCGCGCCAATGTTGATGGCATGTGTGCTCACGCGCACTTTCAGGTTCTCTTCAAGACTGCGCCGCACGAGCGCGCGGGCGACTTCGATAGCGGTCGTGCCGGTATCGAGGTAAATCGACTGGCCTGTTTCAACCTGGCGCGCCGCTGCAATCCCGATTGCGCGCTTCTCTTTCTGGAACTGCTTGAAACGCAGCCAATAGCCCGGGTCCCGATCCGAAGCCAGCACCGCGCCGCCGTGTACGCGGCGTGCGAGGCCGCGGACTTCGAGGTCCTTGAGGTCACGGCGCAGCGTCATCTCCGACGCGTCCAGCAAGGCGGTCAGGTCCTTGAGCGACACGCTGCCACGCTCGGCGAGTAGCTCGAGGATGGCCTGCGTGCGAGAACTCTTGATCGGTGTCGCCATGAAAATCGGTCCTTGCCGGTGTTAGATTTTGTTATATTTTACACAAAACGGCGCGGTTTAAAGAGCAGGAATATAAAAAAATTGGTGAGTTCGCATGCGTGCTTAAAACTTCGGATGCGAGTTAACCCGGGTATGCAAGAGTAAAACGAGCCTTCTACACTGGGCCACATCGATGAAACGTAATAGAAAGCAACAGTGTGTCTGACATACCAGACAAAACGAAGGAGACCGCGATGACCCGAAGCACTCGAGGACCTGCCGGTGAGCTCACCGCAGCCAGCCCGGCAACCACCGGCCGCATGCGGTTGCGCTGGGTGATCCTGGCCATCACGTCGCTGGTGCTGATCCTGAACTACGCGGATCGGGCGGCGCTCGGTGTCGCGGGCTCGCACATCATCAAGGAGTTCGGGCTCACCAAGACCGAGTTCGGGCTGATCTCGAGCGTGTTTTTTATCGGCTATGCGCCGTTCTGTTTTATCGGCGGATGGCTTTCCGACAAATACGGGCCGCGCGTGGTCATGGGCATGGCGGTCGGCTGGTGGAGCCTGTTCACCGCGCTGACCGCAGCGGGCGCGGGTTATCTCAGCTTCATGGTGATCCGCTTTCTGTTCGGCTTTGGTGAAGGGCCGCAGGGTGCGGTGACCATCAAGACCATGCGCAACTGGTTTCCGCAACGGCAGATGGGCACGGCGGTCGGGGTATCGCAGGGCTGCACGCCGCTTGGCGGCGCGATTGGCACGCCGCTCGTTGCGTGGTTGATTGCAGGAACGGGCGACTGGCGCACGCCGTTTATTGTGCTGGGCGTACTCGGCTTGCTGATGACCGTTGGCTGGTTCGTGCTGGTGCGCGATACACCCGAGAAACATCCGTGGGCCGTCGAGCAGGACGCCACCGATATTGCCGACATCGTCGACCCGGACGTCGCGCAAGTGGCGGACGAAGATGCGCCGCCAGTGAGCTTTTACATTCGCCAGCCGCTGGTGCTCGCAACCGCGCTCGCGTTCTTCGGCTATGCATGGGTGCTGTATTCGTTCCTTTCGTGGTTCCCGGTCTATCTGGTCGAAGCGCGTGGCGTGAACCTGAAGGAAGTGGCGCTGACGGGCGCGCTGCCCTGGTTGCTTGGCTTCGTGGGGTATTTGCTCGGCGGCGTGCTGACGGACAACATCGCCGTGCGTACCGGGCGTCCCGCGTTCGCGCGCAAGAGCGTGATCGTGGTCGGGCTGACGCTGACCGCCATCCTGTTGTGCTTCGTCGGGCTCGCGACCACGCTTACGGGAGCGATGGTGCTGATGTCGTCGGTCGTGTTCCTGCTGTATCTCACCGGCAGCCAGTATTTCACGCTCATCTCCGACACCATTCCGAAGTCGCGCCTGGGCGGCGTTGTCGGCTTCGTGCATTTTCTAGCGAATACATCCGGCGTATTCGCCCCGCTGGCCGTGGGGGCAATCGTCGATCGCACGCACTCGTGGGTGCTTACGTTCGGCGTGTCGGCGGGCGTGTGTATAGCAGGCGTGGTCGCCATTCTCGTCTGGGGCCGCACGCCGCCGCGCGCGCCGCTTGCAGCTACATCATTGAAAGGGGAGTAAGTCTCATGCCAGGCTGGCAAACCGTTGAACGTTATTTCGAAGACTATGTGCTGGGAGAACAGGAGGGCGAGCGCCGCCGCACAGTCGACCAGGGCGACATCAGCCAGTTCGCCGGTCTCACGCTCGACTTCCACCCGGCGCATACGGATGCGACCTATGCCGACCCGCGCTATGGCGGCAGGCTCGCGCACGGCATGCTGACCTTCGCGCTGGTCACGGGCCTCAACGTGGAATACAACCTGCGCGCGATTTCGTACGGCTACGAGAAAGTGCGTTTCCCTGCGCCGGTTCGCGCGGGCGACACGGTGATCGCGAAGTCCGAGGTGATCGAGCTCACGCCGCACAAACGCCCGGAGATCGGGCTCGTGACCAAGCGCTACACCGCGACGAACCAGGATGGCGCAGTGGTGTTCAGTTGCCTGCATGTCCTCGCCGTAGACCGGAGGAAGACCGCTCATGAGTGATTTTCTCGATCAGTATCGCGGGAATGGTCCCTTGCGCGATATCACCGTGCTCGATTTTACGCAGATGATGATGGGACCGGTCGCGACCCAGTTGCTCGGCGACATGGGCGCGCTGGTGATCAAGGTGGAGCGTCCGGTCAGTGGCGAATGGGAGCGCAGCTACAACCCGCGCGGCCGGCGGCTGCATGGCGAGTCGCCGTATTTCCTCGCGATGAACCGCAACAAGCTCGCGATGACCGCCGACCTCACGAATTCCGATGACCGCGCGATGATCTGCGATCTCGTGAAGCATTGCGACGTGGTCGTCGAAAATTTCCGTCCGGGCGTGATGGAACGGCTGGGGCTGGGTTATGACGCGCTGCTCGAACATAATCCGCGTCTTGTCTATGCGTCGGGTTCGGGATATGGGCCTAAGGGGCCACTGATCCATCGGCCGGGTCAGGACATGCTGCTGCAATGCATGAGCGGCCTTGCCGCCAACTCGGGTCCCGCCGATGGTCCTCCCGTACCTGTTGGCGCACCGGTGCTGGATGCATCGACGGCGTTCCTGCTCGCGTTCTCGATTGTCTCCGCCGTGCATGGCGCCCGCGCGAACGGAACGCCGCGGCTCGTGCAGGCGAGCTTGCTTGGTACGGCGTTGCTTATCCAGTGCCAGGAAGCGCTGGTCGCCATGAATACGGACCTCGAATGGCAACGCAGCGAAGCCGGCATTGCCGCGCCGTGGACCGACGCGCCTTATGGCGTCTACGAAACGGCAGATGGGTTTATCGCGATGTCGATGACACCGCGCGCGAAGCTCGCCGGAATTTTCAGTCTGCCGGCCGCGATGATCGATTGTACGGACGACGAATGGTTCTTGAAGCGCGACGAAGTCAACCTCGTTTTGAAGGAGCGGCTCAAGCACAAACCCGCGGCGCAATGGATCGATGAACTCACCGAAGCCGGCATGTGGGTGGCGCCGGTGCAATCGGTCTCCGAGATGGTCGGGCAGGAACAGACCGCCGCCAATTCCTATGTGGAAGAAATCAGCACGCCGGGCGGCAACTCGGTCAGGGCAATCGGCTTGCCGGTGACCATGAGCGGCATGGACGGCGTCAACCGGTTGCCGGTGCCGACCATCGGCGAGCATGACGCCGTTGTACGCGCCGCACTTCGGGGGACGGGCACATGAGCGGAATCGATCGACAACGCCCGGTGAAACTGCGCGGCATGACATGGTCGCATCCGCGCGGACTCGATCCGTTGCTTGCCGCCACGCGTGCGTTCAGCGATCAGGGCGTGACCATCGAATGGGAAGCGCGTTCGCTCAAGGGCTTCGAGGAAGCGTCGATTGCGGACCTTGCGGCCGACTACGATCTGATCGCGATCGATCATCCGTTCATGGGCAAGGCGTTCGAACAGCATGCGCTGCAGCCGCTCGACACGCTGTTCGATACCTCATGGCTCGCGCAGCTTCGCGCCGCGTCTGTCGGGCCGAGCTTCGAGAGCTACGTATGGAACGGCTCGCTCTGGGCGATTCCCGTCGATGCCGCCGCGCAAGTCGCCGCGTATCGTGCCGACCCGCTCAGTGCAGCCGATGCCGAGATTCCGCGAGACTGGAACGCCGTGCTGGCGCTTGGTGCGCATTTGAGAACGCGCGGGCAGTGGATTGCCGTGCCCGCCAATCCGACGCACCTGTTTCTTGCGTGGGCGACGATCTGCCATGCGTTCGCTGCGTCGTCCACGCGTCAAGCCGATCTGCGGCCTTTGTGGTGGACCGATAGCGGTATCGAACCAGCGCTGGGTGCGCGTGCGCTCGGTGTATTGAGCGAATTGCTCGCGCTATCGCATCCGATGTCATGGGATGCCGATCCCATCGAATTGTTCGAGCACATGAGCCGCAGCGGCGATATTGCCTATACGCCGGTGGCGTTTGGTTATTCGAATTACGCGCGGCCATCGGCGGGACTGCACGCGTTGAGGTTCGCAGGCGTGCCTTCGGCCGGGGCGGAAATGCGCGGCGGCATGCTTGGCGGCGTGGGGCTTGCGGTGTCGCATCGCTGTACGCAAACGGAGGCCGCGGCGCGCTTCCTGAAGTATGTGGCGGATGCTCCCGTGCAGCGCCGTCTTTACGCCGATGCCGGCGGCCAGCCGGGTCATCGCGAGGCCTGGACCGACACGCACGTCAACGCCATCTGTCCGCATTTTTTCGCGCCAACGCTGGATAGCCTCGATGCCTCCTTCGTTCGTCCGCGCGTGCCGTATTATCCGGACTACCAGCGCGACGGCGGCCTGCTGCTGCACGCGCGCTTGAAAAATGGCGATGAAGCCGCGAAAATCGTGGCCGAGATGAATGCCCTCTGGATGCACATGCGGCGCCAGAGCACCGGGTAAGCAATGTCACACACGAACGATCATGGAGCGCCGCCGGACACATGGGCGGCGTTGCTGCAGGAAGCGCATCGCCGGTATGCCGGGCAGGTGGCCTTGCTCCCCGACTTGTCCGATGCAACCAGTACGCTGCAAGCACCCATGACGTACCAGCAGCTTTACGAAGCGGCCTCGCGCGTGGCGGGCAGGCTGGCGACGCTTGCACCGCGCGGCGCGCGCGTGATGCTTGCGCTCGACAATCGTCCCGAGACCGTGGTGATCGAGCGTGCGGTTGCGTTGTGGGGTTATGTGCGCGTGGCGGTCAGTCCGCGCCTGCATCCGCTCGAACTGGCGTTCATTGCCGGCGATTGCGGGGCGCGCGTGATCGTCTGCGAGGCGCATCTTGCGGCGGCTTTGCGCGAGTCTGCTGACGGGCTTGAGATCATCCCCGCTGAGCCTGTGGATGGGTTTGGACTGATGCTCGCCGGATTGATCGATGCACGCAACGACGCGCCGGCTCTGCCCGACATCCGTCCCGACGACATTGCTTCGCTGATGTACACCTCCGGCACGACCGGCCGCCCGAAAGGCGCGATCAATACACATCGCGCGTGGGCGGCAATGGCGCGGCGGCTGCTGACCCGGCTTCCTCCAGCAGGTCCCGGCGATATCCTCCTGCACGTCGCACCGATGAGCCATTTCAGCGGCTCGGTTTCGTCGGCGTATATGGTGAGCGGCGGCGCCATTGCAACATTGCGCCGGTTCGATCCCGCCGCCACGCTCGATCGTGCGCGTGAGCTTAAAGCAACCTGCCTGCCTCTCGTGCCGACCATGCTTGCCGCGCTCACGCGCGAGGCAAGCACACTCAAGGCGCACGCGCCAGCGTTGCCTGCCTTGCGAGCGATTCCTTATGGCGGCTCTCCAGTCGCGCCCGCCACGCTCGAACGCGCGCACGATATCTTCGGTCCCGTGCTCGTGCAGTTCTACGGCATGAGCGAAGCGTTGATTCCGCTCACATGTCTCGGTATCGATGAACACGGTGCGGGTCCCGAACGTGAGCATCGGCTGGCGACGGCGGGTAGCGCGGTTCCCGGCGGCGACGTAAAACTCGACGCGGTAAAGGAGGGTATCGGCGAGATTTGCGTGCGGGGGCCGCATGTGTCAGCGGGATACTGGCTCACGCAGGACGCAATGCGCCCCGCGCTCGATGCCGACGGCTGGCTGCATACGGGCGATCTCGCGAGCATCGATGCATCCGGCCGTTTCCGCATTGTCGATCGCAGCAATGACGTCGTGATCTCGGGCGGCTTCAACATCTATCCGGCGGAAGTGGAGCGCGTGATCGCGGGCGTGCATGGCGTCGCGGATGTGGCCGTAATTGGCGTGCCGCACGAGAAGTGGGGCGAGGCGGTGACCGCGTTGATCGTGGAAGAGCCTGGCGCGCATTGCGCCGATGAAGACGTCCTCGCCGCGTGCCGGGCGCAGATTGCAGGCTACAAGAAACCCCTTTCCATAGAACGTCTGGATGCGTTCCCGAAAACCAGTACCGGCAAGACCGACAAACGCGCGTTACGTGAGCGCTACTGGAAAGACGCGCCACGAAAGGTGGGACAATGACCATTGCATGCGTCAGCGCGATGCGTGTGCGCAGAGGCGTTGAATGAGGGTCGTTCCAGGTCTCGACCGGGGACTTCGCATCCTCGCGTTGCTCGCACAAAAGCGGGTGCCGATGCGCGTTTCCGATCTCGCGCGCGCACTCGAATTGCCCCGCAGTGCCGCCTATGAACTGGTTCACACCCTGGCGGTTCACGGCATGATCAAGCAACTGGAAACGGGCGAAGTTGCACTTGGCCCCGGCTTGCCCGTGCTCGGTCATGCGTATAGCGCGGAACTCGATTTCGAGGCGCTCGCGCGTGAGACCGTGCAGCGCGTGACGGCGCAATGCGGAGAGACCGCGCAGATCGGCGTCCTCGACGGCTGCAAGGTTTTTTATATCGCGAAGGCCGATTCACCCAACGCGGTGCCACTCGCATCGACTGTTGGCGTGAGGCTTCCGGCGGAATGCACGGCGCTCGGAAAAATCCTGCTCGCCATGCTGCCGCAAGACGAATTCGAACGCCGCATTGGCATGGCGCCGCTCGCGCGCCTGACCGACAGATCGATAACCGACCCAGACGCATTGCGCCGTCATCTTCGCGAAGCGCGTTCGCAGCGTTTCGCGTGGGAGGAGTGCGAATCGAATCCGAATATTGCGTGCGTGGCCGCGCCCATATCGAATGGCGCGGGCGAAACCATCGCTGCACTGAGCATTTCCATGCCGCTTGCGCGCATGAATGCGCAGCGCCGGCATCAGTTGCGCTCGCTTGTGGTCCAGGCAGCCGATGCACTGTCGGCGCAGCTTGGCAACAGCGCGGCGCCCGGTTTCGTCGCGGCTTGAGGCTGGCCGATCAATCCACCGGCGGTTTGTGGCAGCGCCCCAAGCGGGTAAACCCGCTTCAAGAATTCGTTGACATCGACAAAGCCGGTTACTAGAGTGAATGTACTTTGGATGCAAAGGACGTTTTTATAAAACGTCCGGCTGATCCAATCCCACGTGGCAAGCCGGCAAAAGAGCGGACGCCATCATTCTGGAGACATTCATGACGCAGCAGCGGCCTCGTTGGATACTCGTCACTTTGTTATTCGTGGGCGGGATGATCAGCTACCTCGACCGGGCGGCTTTATCGATTACCGCGCCGTTGATCTCCAAGGATCTCCATCTCGATCCGGCGCAACTCGGCATTGTCTTCAGCAGCTTTTTTGTCGGTTATGCGCTGTTCTGCTTCGTTGGCGGCTACGCGTCGGACCGCTTTGGCCCGAAGGCGGTATTGAGCGTCTCGATGCTGGTCTGGTCGCTGTTCTGCGGCCTTACGTCGGGCGTCTTCAGCATTGCGAGCCTTTTGGTGGTGCGCGTGATTTTCGGCATGGGCGAAGGGCCGTACTGCGCGAATATCAACAAGCTCGTTTCGAACTGGTTTGCGCGCAAGGATCAGGCGACGGCCATTGGCGTGGCGAATTCCGGGCAGTCGTTCGGCGCGGCGCTTGCGGGACCCGTTGTCGGGTTTATTGCGGTGAGCGCCGGCTGGCGGACGTCGTTTGTCGTGATTGCGTCAGTGGGCGTGCTGTGGGTCGTCGCGTGGATGCTGTGGGCGAAGGACAAGCCCGACGTCGCGCCCGAGTCCGGCCTCGACGCGCGTCAGGAACGCGCCGAAGTCCAGCATGCGCCTGCCGGAGAAACGGGTCCGCTGCTTCATTACCTCCTGCGCCCGGGCATTCTGGCGACGGCGTTCGCGTTCTTCGGCTACGCGTACATTTTGTATTTCTTCCTCTCGTGGTTCCCCAGCTACCTGACGATGGCCCATCACCTCAGCATCCAGAAGATGTCGGTGGTGAGCGTGATTCCGTGGCTGGTCGGAACAACGGGGCTGGTGGCGGGCGGCTTTGTGTGCGATTGGATTTACCGGAAGACAGGCCGTGCCATTTTCGCGCGCAAGCTCGTGCTGATCACGAGCCTTGCCGCGGGCGCGCTGTGTATTGCGGCAACGGGGGCCGTGACCGATCTGACGCTCGCCGTCACGCTGATGGCCGTAGCGGTCTTCTTCATGTATGCGTCGTTCAACACGTACTTCGCGATCATTCTCGATACCGTCGAAAAGAATCGCGTCGGCGCGGTGAGCGGTTTTGTCCATCTGATCGCGAATCTGGCGGGCATCGTGGCGCCGGCCGCGACCGGCTTCCTGGTGCAATGGTCCGGCAACTTCAAGAGCGCGTTCCTTTTGACCGGCTTGATCGCGGCGCTGGGCGCGTTGTCCGTTGCGATCTTCGTGCGCTCGCCCAGGCAGCAAGTGTCGTTTGAAGCCGAACCCGCCAGAAGCTAGGCGTCAATTACACGGACCCTCGAGATGACCTATTTCGCGACTGTCGAAGAACTGCGGATCGCAGCGAAAAGGCGCGTGCCGAAGATGTTCTATGAATACGTCGATGCCGGTTCGTGGACCGAATCCACGTATCGCGCGAACTCGGACGACTTCGCCAGGCTGCATTTCCGCCAGCGCGTGGCGGTGGATTTCAGCGTGCGCAATCTTTCGACCACGATGGCCGGTACGCCCGTCACCATGCCCGTGGCGCTTGCGCCGACCGGCCTCACCGGCATGCAGCACGCGGACGGCGAGATACTCGCGGCGCGCGCGGCCGAGCGCTTCGGCGTACCGTTCACGCTGTCGACCATGAGCATTTGTTCCATCGAGGATGTTGCCGGGGCGACCACGCGGCCGTTCTGGTTCCAGCTTTACATGATGCGCGACCGCGGGTTTATCGCGAGCCTGATCCGGCGTGCCGAGGCAGCGGAATGTTCGGCACTGGTGCTGACACTCGACCTGCAAATCCAGGGGCAACGCCACAAGGACCGCAAGAACGGTTTGTCCGCGCCGCCGAAACTCACACCGCGCAATATTGTGAACATGATGAGCCGGCCGCGCTGGTGCGCCGGCATGCTGGGTACGCCGCGGCGTACCTTCGGCAATATTGTCGGGCATGCGCCCGGCGTGACGGGCATTGCTTCCATGGCCGACTGGGCCACCGATCAGTTCGACGCAACCCTCACGTGGAAGGATGTGGAATGGGTGAGGCGTCTCTGGAAAGGCAAGCTGATCGTGAAGGGCATCCTCGACCCGGAAGACGCGTTGATGGCAGCGCGGTGCGGCGCCGATGCGCTGATTGTCTCGAACCACGGCGGCCGGCAGCTAGACGGCGCGTTATCGACTATTTGCGCATTGCCTCATATTGCCGATGCCGTCCGCGGCGAAATAGAAGTGCACATGGACGGCGGCATTCGCTCCGGCCAGGACGTGCTCAAGGCGCTCGCGTGCGGCGCGCATGCGGTTTATATAGGCAGGGCTTTTTTATATGGACTTGGCGCGCAAGGCGAGGCGGGCGTGACGCGTTGCCTCGAGATCATTCGCAGCGAACTGGATCTGACCATGGCGCTGTGCGGTATCACGGACGTGCGTGGCGTCGACTGCCGCGCCTTGACCTCGGGCGGCCACTCGCTCGAACCGCCAACTGCCGCGCAAGCGCAGACGGAACGCCTCGCAGCCGTTCAAGCAGCGTAGACGGTGTAAGCGGCGCAGGCGCCCAACGTTTTAACCCGGAGACGATACATGTTGAAAGCACTCACTGCAGAACAGGTCCGGCACTTCAAGGAGTTCGGCTACGTTGCGCCCATCCGCGTGATGCCGGTGGCGCAGGCGCTCGAACTGCGCGAACGCCTGGAAGACTTCGAGCATGGCAACGACAAGCTGCGCAAGAAAGCGCTGAACGTGAAAAGCCACTTGCTGTTTCCGTGGTTGAACGAGCTGGTGAGACGGCGTGAAATTGTCGATGCCATCGACGACCTCTACGGCGAAAACCTGCTCTGCTGGGCAAGCAGTTTCTTCATCAAGGACGCGCGCGATCCGGCCTTTGTTTCATGGCATCAGGATTCGACGTATTGGGGACTGTCGGCGCCGGACGTGGTGACCGCGTGGGTGGCGTTGTCGGAGAGCAATAAATTGAACGGCGCCATGCAGGTCGTTCCCAAAACACATCTCCTCGACCAGATTCCTCATCGCGATACCTTCTCCGAGCACAACCTGCTCACGCGCGGGCAGGAGGTCGCGGTGGACGTGGACGAGTCGCAAGCGGTATCGATTGAGCTGGAGCCCGGCGAGATGTCGCTGCACCACGTGCGCATTGTGCACGGCTCGCCGCCGAACGCGTCCGATAAACGCCGGATCGGTTACGCGATCCGCTACATTCCAACCTACGTCCGCCAGCTGGAAGGCGACGACAGCGCGACGCTCGTGCGCGGCGTGGATACCTTCAACACTTTCGAGCACGAACCGCGGCCAACGGCCGATCTCGAACCCGAGTTCGTCGCGTTGCACCAGCAGATCGGCGAGCGCAACCAGCAGATACTTTACAAGGGCGCGGCGCAGCGTCGTTGATCCCATGAACTTTGCCGCGGCGGTATTGACTGAAACAGGGCGGCCACTCACCGTCGAGCGCCTGACGCTCGGTGCGCTGGCCGATAACGATGTTGTGGTCAGCGTGCGGGCAACCAGCCTTTGCCACACGGATCTTGAAGCGGTCCGCGGAGATCTTGGCGTGCCGGTGCCGTTCGTGCCTGGCCACGAAGCGGCAGGCGTCGTGCAGTGGGTGGGCAAGGCGGTGACGCATCTCGCGGTGGGCGACCACGTGATCACGTCATGGAATCCGCATTGCAACGGCTGCTTTTATTGCATGAGGCAGCAATCGATACTTTGCCAGCAGTATCGTGACCGGTCGCCGGCGGCGTGGCATTTCGACGGCAGGCCGCGGCTTTTTCTCGACGAAAACCCGGTGCATCAACTCATGTATTCCGGAAGCTTCGCGGAACTGTGCGTGGTGACGGCCGATTGCGCGGTGCCGATCTCGAAGGAGATGCCGTTCGACCGCGCGTGCCTGATCGGCTGCGGCGTGATGACAGGCGTGGGCGCGGTGCTGAACGTCGCCAAGGTCGATGCCGGAAGCTCGGTCTGCGTGATCGGCTGCGGGTCCGTGGGGTTATCGGCCATACAGGGCGCAAGGCTTGCAGGCGCCGAGCGGATCATCGCGGTCGATCGCGATGCGCACAAGTTGCAGTTGGCAAGCACCTTCGGCGCAACCCATGCGCTCTTAGCCGATGAACATCTCAACAGCGCGCTCGCCGAACTGACATCAGGGCGAGGCGCCGACTATGTGTTCGAGGCAGCGGGAAACCCCGCCGCGTTTCGCGCGAGTCTCGAACTCGTGCGCGTGGGCGGCAACGTGATATGGCTCGGCAAATTGCCAGCGCAAGAAAACCTTTCATTGCGCTGGTCGACGCTGATGGGCGAGAAGCGCATCGTGCGCGCGAGTTATGGCGGCGCGGTGCCGGAGCGCGACTTTCCCATGCTGGTGGACGCGTATTTCAAAGGGACATTGCTGCTGGACGAATACATCACTGACCGCATCAAGCTCGCCGATATCAACATGGGACTGGACCGGCTCGCGCGCGGTATCGACATCCGTTCCGTGATCGAGTTCTGATCATGCCGCATCCGCCGATGCAACCCGGATGGATCGAGTCCGCGCATCATGAATGTGCACTCGGCGCGTTCCGGCTGGAGTCGGGCGAGTGCATGGACGAGTTGAAGATCTCGTACGTGATCCACGGCGATCTCGCCGATACGTCGAGACCTGTGGTGCTCGGCCTGTGCGCCATTGGCAGTACGCATCACCGGCTCGATTTCCTGATTGGCCGCGAGCGCGCATTCGATCCCGACAAGGTCACGATCATTGTGGCCGATGCCATCGGCAACGGCTTGTCGAGTTCTCCATCGAATTCGCCGAAGCAGCCCGGCCGGCAATTCCCGCGCTTTACAATCCGCGACATGGTCGAAAGCCAGATGGCGCTGCTCGCGCATCTCGGCGTCCAAAGCCTGGAATGCGTCGCTGGCGCATCCATGGGCGGCATGCAGGCGCTGCAGTGGGGCGTTTCCTATCCGCGATTCATGCGCAGCATTGTTGCACTGACACCGATGGCAAAGACCGCGCCGTGGGCCGCGGCGATGAACCACGCTGCCCGTCTATGTCTCGAAGCGGGAAGCGGCGGGGCGCAGGCCTGGACCGCGATCATGCACATCTTCGCGATGCGCACGCCAGAACGATTTGCCAGGGACGTGCCCGATGCCACCAACGTTCCCGGCTGGATCGCGCAACGGGCTGCGTGGTTGGGCGAACAGCGGGGCGATCCGCTGGACTGGATTTATCAGTCGTGGGCTTACGATGCGCATGATGTGGGTATGACGCCCGGGTTCAACGGCGATACGGAACGCGCGCTGCAATCGATCCGGGCGCGGACGCTGATTGGCGCGCCCGGGCTGGACCTGTACAACCCGGTCGAAGCGGCCGAGTTCGCAGCAGGTATGATTCAGGACTGCACGTTCCTGCGCTTGCCCTCGACGAGCGGCCACCTCGCAGCCACCGACGCCGACGCGCATTCCGCCGATTTTCTGAACCGCGAGATCGGCCGTTTCCTCGCCCGCTAGCCTGATAGCCGCGCTGCTCCCGCCGATGCAACGATGCGCTAGAGTAAGGCTTCGTCATTTTCGAAACGCGCGCCACGACCCACCATGAGTTCATCAATCGTCACACCAGAGGCTGAGTCGCCTGCAGAATCCAGCGATTCGATTCGTCGACGCGTTTATCTTCTGTTGAGAGAGATGATCGAGTCCGGGCGCATCCTGCCCGGAGAGAAGCTGCTCGAAGCGCAAGTGGCGAAATCTTTCAGCATCAGCCGCTCTCCGGCGCGATCCGCGCTGGCCGCTTTATGCGCCGACAAACTCCTGACTGAAAGCGAAGGGCGGGGCTATCTCGTGGCGGGACGATCCAGCGGCTGCCCGGACGGCCGCTCCGCCACGCTCGATAAACTGGAACTGACGAGCACGCCGCAATGGGAGCGCATGTACGCGGCCGTCGAACGAGAACTCTGCACGCGCGTGCTGTTCGGTTCCGTGCGCATTACGGAAGAGCGGCTCGCGCAACATTTCAACGTCAGCCGTACCGTCGCGCGGGACGTCATGGCGCGCATGCATAGCGTGGGCGCGTTGTCGAAGGATCGCATTGGCCACTGGGTCGCGGAACGCGTCACGGCGGAGCGCATCGGGCATCTGTTTGAAATGCGGCGGCTGCTCGAACCCACCGCGCTGATCCACGCAGCGCCGTTCGTCAGCCGCGAAAAACTGGAGATCATGCGCGAACGCCTTGCCGCCGAGATTGCGCGCGGCGGCTCGGATATGGATACGGCGGAAACGGATCTGCATATCGATCTGCTTTCACATTGTCCGAACCGTGAGATCGTTCAGGCGCTTGCGCGCACCCATGTGCTGTTCGTGCCGACGCGCTATCTCGCTGATCCGTACCTGAGCATTCCGGGCGAACTGATCGATAACGCGCTTGCCGAGCACCTGCGCGTATTCGACGCGCTTCTTGCCGGCAAGCCCGCACGCGCCGCAAGAGAGTTGCAAAAGCATCTCGACGAAGCCGATACCCGCTGGATGCTGCGTTTTGATCTTGTGAGCCGTCTGGAACAGCCGGAGTTGCCGCCTTATCTGAGCGCGATCCCTTCGTGAAAAAGCGCGCGGCCTGATGTTTGCCTAAAGCGTTCCGGCTGTTGTTTCGGCAGACTTGCCCTCATATGGGTAAGCTCTTGCAATGTGGTTCACGCGATTGACCATACCCCAAATTCCGAAACCCACCTCGCCGACGACTTATCGTGGCAGGATATCGGATGCCGCAATCCAGGCGGATCGCTGCCAATACCTTCCGGCGTTCATTGTAAAAAGTGCAAGTATGGAAACAGGTGATATGAGCCTCCTTCCCGAGGCGCACGCGGAACTACTGTGCTTTGTCGTCGCCACGGCCGCGGCGACGTATGCGCTTACCAGCGACTGGCGCGTCGACCATGTCGTGATTGCGTGCCGCTCATGGCTTTCGGTCAACCGCCTGAATCTGCCGTGGCTTGAGAGGGTACGCCTTGGGCAACTTGCGTTGCAGATTGCGCAACGCGACCTGCTTACTGTGGGCATTGCGTTAAAACGCGCCGATGTCCAGGGTCTTTTCACCGGCGACATGAGGTTGAATCCGGCAAGTACCGTCGTTCAGCGGATGTTGCAGGTCTGCCGCCACGCGCTGGAGGATCACCGGTTTGCATGAATGCGGACTGGCAGTTACGCGCCGGCCCGCAAGGACGAGTACAGCCGACAATCAATCACGATCACGACGGGCGCCCACCGGCAACCTGAAGCAAAGCGTTTGCATTCACAGGGGCTCAGGCGCATGGTGGCCCTTGCGATTTGTCGGATCGGTTCTTCGATCGATTGACGATTTTTTCAACAGTCTGGAAAGCCCACATAAGCACGGTAAGCGTGAGAAAGACGGACATCACGAGCACCACAGAACCCGCGCGTTTGATTTTTAACCACATCAGATCTGCCTCGCCGCATCGAGTGCGCCAAAACCGTGAACGGAGCACGAGTCTTCTACTAGACATAGACTCGAATTAAAAACGGGTGTAATCAAATCCCGGCCTTGTCTCAAGCCTCAGGCCGTCGGCTTATCCAGGCTGACGCCAACCCTCAACCAGCGGTCGGTCCGAGCATACGCTATGGTGCGCCGACAAAAAAGATTCCACCTACTACAAAACGCGCATTATAGAACGAGAAGCTCGCAATTTAATGGCGTCGGAAACCGTTCCAAATCGGTCATTTGCTGTTGGATATACTGACTGTTTTGATTAAAATAATCGTCCTTAAATAATAATAATACTCACAATTCTTATATTATTTTATATGACAAAAACTTATGCTTCTGCGGTGTGTCCTTCCGCACAGAGCAGCATTTTTAATGCTTTTACTGTCACGTAAAGATTTCGTGGCAGGCATTATCGAGATTGAATTTATACTGATGCAGCTTTGTTCGGGGCATGCGTCAACCCGATGGTTAGCTTGTTAAGCAGCACAGTCGAAGGCCGCTTGGCTGCGTAGACCGTGCGAATACAGGCCGAAATTATGTCTGCTGAATCTGTCGTTTCCTCGCCGATTTATATCTGATTATTGCTCCTTCGATTTATAAGAAGGTTGCTGAATCCAAAGCAGTAAGTACAGAAATCCCGCAAGCAATGCAGCTGATACCGCAATCCTGCTGCCGCTTTTCGTTTTGGAAAGTGCTTTTGCAATCTACATACCAGATCAATCTCGGGCTCAAGACCGCCAACCAAAACATGAGTCATGAGTATTTCGAAAATCGGGGAAAATTGATAATTGGCGTGGGAGGCCCATGAAAATCGTTCACGTTACAGAGGCATTGGGAGGAGGCGTTTTATCAATGCTGACAGAGCTTTGCAACCGCGCGGTATCAACGGGGGCCGAGGTCACGGTGCTCTATTCCATACGAACTGAGACGCCGAAAAACTTCGCGGAACTGTTCCATCCCAAAGTCGACTTGGTGTATGTCCACATGTGCAGGGAGGTCCACGTCCGGAACGACTGCTTAAGCGTTTGGGGGCTGGTGAGGCAGCTTCGCCGGTGCGGGCCGGACGTCATTCACCTGCACTCCTCAAAAGCGGGTGTGCTGGGGCGAGCAGCTGCAAAGATTGCAACCCCGAATGCAAAGGTGTTCTATTCGCCACACGGTCTTTCTTTTCTTCGCCGCGACGTCTCCCGTAAAAAGCAACTCGCTTATCTGACTTTCGAACGAATGGCGCATTTAATGGGGGGGACGGTGGTTGCTTGCTCGCCAAGTGAGCTACATGAGATCGAGACGCAGCTTCGGGTGAAAGACGCCAAACTGATCGAGAACGGCGTCGATATCAATAGTATCCCGCTTCGCGTGGTCCGCGATGACGAAAATGTGGTCATAGGAATGAATGGCCGCGCGTCGTTTCAGAAGCATCAAGAGCTCTTTTTCGCGCTTGCTATCGAGTTACACGATGTGACTGCCAAGTTTCTTTGGATCGGCGGAAACACAGACGAATTGTCCCTTCTCGAGCAAAGCTCGGCTATCACTTGTAGTGGTTGGCTCACACGCTCGCGCGCTTTGGAGTTGATGTCGGGTCTGGACATTTATGTCCAGACGTCGCGCTGGGAAGGGATGCCCGTTGCGTTGATCGAAGCACAGGTCGCGGGCATCCCCGCCGTGGTGACCGACGTGGTCGGCAATCGTGACGTTGTGGTTCATGGCGTTACAGGATTTATTGCCTCGACCAAGGAAGAGATGGCAAGTTATCTGAAGCAGTTGCGCGATGACCGGCAGCTTAGAGAGCGAGTGGGCCATGCGGCGCGGGAACTCGCCCTAACCAAGTTTTCAATGGACACGATCTTTCGCAGATGGCTGAACACCTACGAGTCGGCAGTTGAAAAGGATACAAAGGAAGCGTTCGAGAATCGTGTAATCGACCCGTGCGACGTCCAGCCTAATGCGGACGAACCGGCGTAGTTATCACGCACACAATTGATTGATGCGGTTATCGCATCGGCGTTTCGAGGAGCAATAGTGTACAAACTCTTCCTATTACACCCCGGTCGGGCTAATTATCCCGAGCTTATGGCCTACGCAGATTACTATAGGGCGCGCGGCGTTGAGGTGGTAATCGGTACGTTAAGCGATTATAAAGCACTGGAGAATAAGGAAGCTTTCCTCGTGTGGGCAATCATGGGGTTTTATCCGCAACGGATTACCTCGGACTTTGTTATTCACGACTACCGGTCGCTGTCCGTTGGCAGCACGGCGCGGATCAAAGATATCGCAAAGCGTTATCTGAATGCCAAGCCAGATCTTCGCGTTTTTCAGAATACGCTTCAGCAAAACATCATGAGGTTCAACGACGACGTTCCATCGGTGATTCTTCCAATGGGGGTTCCAGAATGGATCTTTGATGTACCGCCATTGCCGCCGAATGCCGAAAATATCGCGGATTTTTGCTATATCGGAGATATGAGCTTCGAGCGAGGCTTCAATTTTGTGATCGATGCATTTCTTGGTAATTTCCAAAATACTGAAGCCTCATTCCTCCTGGTTGGTAAGCCAGAACCTCGCCTTTATGATCGTTACGCTAGCAGGCCAGGCTTGGTCTTCGCTGGGCCCATGCCGCAACGCGACGCGCTCGCCCTTGTAGCCAAATCGTCGGTTGCGGTGTCGTATTTCCCATATCATCGTCCGCATTGTTACCAGACGCCCACTAAGTTGCTGGAATACGCCGCACTCGGAAAAAAGATATTATGCAATGATTCCCCTTCAAATGTTGCGTGCTGCGAGGACTTGCAGATCAATAGCATTATCACCAGTTCTGACATATTTTCCGAAATTACTACGGCGACCATCAATTCCGCGAAATCGAATCAGCGTATTAACTTCACGCAGCTCACATGGGACAATATTATAAAGAATTCAAATATAGACAGTTACATTCTGGCAAAACTCAACATCTACGCATAGCCAATTTAATTCATTTTTCAAAATATCGGATGATAACTATAAAAACCAAGCACAGAGACAGGGGTTTAGAAATATGAAGATATTTATCTTGCACACAGGAAAAGCTAATTATCCGGAAATAAGCGCCTATATCGCGTACTTCCAGAACAAGGGTTACAAAGTTTCTTCTGGGATGATTGCCGACTATGTAAAAATTGGCGATCCTGAAAATTATGTGCTCTGGTGCATTATGGGGTTTTATCCAAAAAAACTGGTGTCGCGTTACATCATTCATGATTATCGGTCCTTGTCCGTCGGAAGTTACATAACGCTGAAAGACGCTGCAAAAAGGGTGTTGCAGCCGCGTCCGCATCTGCGGATTTTCCAGAACAGTTCCATGCGTGAGCTGATGAACTTCAAAGACGGCGTAGAAACGATTCTGCTGCCAATGGGTGTACCAGACTGGATTTTTTCAAGCCAAACGCCACGTAACCGGTCGCTACCTTCCGGGACATTCTGCTATATGGGTGAGATCACGCGGGAGAGGGGCGTTGATGAATTCCTTGCAGGGTTCGTTTCTGCCGGGCGATCGTCTGAGACGCTAGTGCTTGTCGGCGCTGTAGAAAAGGAAATTGCCAACGAATATCAAGGTGCACCTGGCCTGATATTTACGGGAAGATTGTCGCAACGCGATGCGCTCGACGTCGTTAAGAACTGCACCTTTGCAATATCGACGATTCCATACACACGTCCATACAACGTTCAAACGCCGACGAAGCTTCTTGAGTATGCTGCGCTCGGGAAAAGGATTATCTGTAACGACTCGCCGTCCAATCTGAATGCCGCTGCTGCGTTCGGCATACAGTGCAAAGTGACCGGCCCGGACATATTCGCCGGAATGGGACATCTGTCGGATAACGCGGTCCCGCTCAACGACCCTTCGACGCTGGAGCATCTACGTTGGAACAACATAATTGCCGCCTCGGGTATAGATCGCTGCTTGGACGACGCGGCCCACATTCGTTGATGCCGTGAACTGCCGTTCATGTAGTTCTGAGCGAATTTCCGAATGCGGTGGCCTGGTCTTCTATCCCGGCTAAGATGCATCGGACTCCTGCGCTGATCGCGACGAGAGCAATAGATACATTAAGAGCGGTGAAATGGGCGAAAGGTGGCGGAGGAACGAGCCGTAGTCAGGCTCGAAGATCGCCTGGGTTACAAGAAAGCTGAATGCAAAGCAAAAGCACAGCTTCTCGAAGCGGCGAGGTTCCCGGAGCGCTTTCCACGTCCGGTAGCGCAAAAACATGGGAACAAGCGTGAAAAAAGTGCAGATTCCGCCAATAGTCTGAGTTGCCACGCCTGAGAGGATCAGCGGCACGGGGAACAGGAACGTGCTCAAGATAAGCATGGCGTTAGTTACATCCGAGACCATATTACCTCCCGGAATGAATTGCACAATAAGCGAAGCGACCTCGGTTGGATCTCTCGTTTCGTTCACCATCTGCCGTGCAAAATCCAGCGCTTCGCCGTACTGGATGCGGAAGTCCACGGCCACGCATGCGAACACGAGGACGGCAAGCGCAATGAGAAACGGAAGCCTGCGAAAAAATGGCGGCCCAAAGTAAAGCATCAAGGTTGGAACAAGCGTGATCGCCCAATAAGAACGAAAGAAGATCGCGATAACCGATGAACACGTTATGAAGACCAGGATCAAGAACCGCGAATCTTTGCATAGGAGAAGGAGCAACACCGCTAGCGATATGACAATTTCCTTGGAAAGCATCCCGATGTACACCGTTTGATCAAAAAGCCAAAAGCACGTGATCAGGAATTCCATACAGCTCAGGCTCTTCACTTCCGATCGCCAGATTGCGAATACGAATCCTAAGGTCGAGCAAAAAAATCCGACCACTGTAATCGCTAGCGTACTCAACCCGAGTGAGCGAAAAATCCACGCAAGATTGTCGAACGCGTCGCCGAACGCTTCAAAATGCACGTCGGCGACCATTCGTTCAAGGATGAACTGTTCATCCAATAAAAATCTGGCGGGAAGCGTTGATTCATGGCTAATGGCAACGAAGCATAGAAGGGATAACACCAGCAGCCAGATCGCTGCGGATACACCCGGACTCGCGCTTTCCCCAATCACTCCGGGCAATTTGACAATACGCACGTTGATTCCCTCCAGTTGCCAGGAGCGCAAACCCGATGGTTTATACGGCAGACTCTAGCCTTGGGCTACCTTTGGCCACGTTGACGGAGTAATAAATTCCCACGCATGCCACCAACGTTCCGGATAGACTCAGAAGGAGAATGACCAGCATGAAATCCAATTTGAAGATGCTGGTAGCGCCAAAAATAAGGAAGATGCTTACCGTACTCATTATCTGGATCAAAAGGTCGAATTTTTGCTGGTTGAAAACAATAAAGACCTGAGCCAGCGATCCGAACACGGCCATAGCCAGGAAGTACGGGCAGAAGACCAGATAAACGTGCATTGACGGCTGCCAAAGATCGCCCATCTTGAAGTTGATAATGAGAGCGAGGCCAAGGTAGCCGGCGAAGATAAGCAGCACGCTGAGCGGCATGAGAATCCGCGAGAAAGAAGTTGCTGGATTGCGAATGCTGCCCGTGCCGTTTCCATTTTCCACAAGATCGATCAGATCGCGGCGGAATACGGCACCGAGGCTTTGAGATAAAAGGGACGCCGGAAAATATCCGACGCGGTATGCCAAGGCGAACACGCCCGCATCGTGTGGTGCGAATGCAAGCGGCATAAGGATCGCGATCGAATAGATCACAACTGAATTGAGAGACGTGGTCGGTAGCGAAAATTTGGCGTAATCCAGTTGCAAACGCGAAAACTGAAGGCACCGCCGCGTCAACATTGCCCGGTTAGAAAATAAGTAGCTGAACAATGGAAGAGCGGCCGATGCAAAAAAGACCAAGCTGTACACAACAAAAATGTGCGCGCCGCTCCATGTGGTTTTTGCGACCGTCATGAGCACGACGAATACCAATGCAAACACGACATTCGGAAGCGCGCGCTGCACGGCGATACCGACATACCTACGTTCACTTGCCAGTGCTGAACCGAGTGCTGCCTGATAAAAGACACCGCAAGAAAGCAAAAGCACGGACATGTACTTTTCCTGTCCGCTGGCGACACCAAGGCCGGCCAAAAGCAGCGCTATCGCAGTCGCCACAATGCTTGAACTAACCAGCGCTTCAACGGCGATTTTCTTTTCCGCCGCCATGCAGGCGACCTCTAGCCGCAAGCCTAGCACCGATCCTGCGAAAAGCCCGATTGCGTTCAACTGACTGAAGTAGCCGAGTTCGCTCGGCCCGCAAAACTTTCCTATCAAGATTACTGCGATGAAATTTGCGGTCTGGCTCAAGATGACGCCCGCGACGCTGACGACCGAATGCTTCACATTTACGATCATTGTCTAGTCAGGGTTCGGTATGACAAGGCCAAGTCAGCCATACCGCATTCATCTTCCGCGGGATGGCGCTAATTATGAAAAACAAAAAATCAACTACCCGATTTGGTTTCTGCCGCAACAGTCGAATACTGGAACTGATACGAAGAATATCGGTCGCGGCCCGCTGCGCTGAGGCTGTAGCGGTATGCGGCGGGATCGAACGCGTTGAAGATCACACCTTTCAGCTCTACGCTCGCTTGCCTGAGCCGCTTTACCGATTCGCGCAGTTCGCCCGCAGATGTCGTGCCAAAACGCGCGACGAGAAACACGCTGCCGCAGCGATCCGCCAGCACCGCTGCATCGGAGACGGCAAGTACGGGCGGAGTATCGATGAGCACCATGTCGTAACTGCTGCCGATCGAATCCAATAGGAGTCCCATCTGATCGCTCATCAAAAGCTCCGCAGGGTTGGGCGGCGTCGTGCCGTTTGCGAGGAAGTCGAGCCCAGGCGCGACGTTACGCTGCAGCGCCTGATCCACCGTGGCACGTTGCATCAACACATCGGACAGTCCCGGCTGGGCTTTTTTGCCGAAATATTGATTCAGGTGTCCCCTGCGCAGGTCGGAATCGACCAGCAGCACGCGCTTGCCGGCGCTTGTCATCACGACCGCGAGATTCGCGCACAGAAACGATTTGCCGATTTGTTCGCTCGGACCGGTGAGCAACACGCGATTGCTTCCTGCATCCAGCATTGCCAGCCGCAGCGCTATGCGCAACCCTCGCAGGCTTTCCACCGACGGGTCCTCCGGTGCATGCGTTGCAAGCAGGAACAGACCATCCTTGCGCGTCCGGGCTTCTTGCTCAAGGTTCGCTTGCATGCGCGAAACTGGCACGGTTGCATAAACGGTCAGCCCGGTTTGTTCTTCGATATCTTGAGGATCTCTAATGCCGCCACGAATGCTATGACGGACAAACGTCACCACCACCCCCAGCAGAAGCCCGAGCGCTGCCGAGGCGGCGATCAGCAGCGGTTTGTTCGGCTTGACAGGATCTTTCGCTACAACAGGGCGGTCAAGCAAACGCACAGTACCGACTTTGCCCGCTTTGACCAGTTTTAACTGTTGCATGTTATTTAGCATGCCGACATAAAGGTCATTGTTCACGCGGACGTCACGCGTTAGCCGTAGAGATTCCTGCTCCAGTTGAGGCAGGTCGGTCATTCGCTGCGACAAGGAAGCTGCTTTGTCGCTCAGAGCGGCAATTTGTTGATCGACGGCCCGAACTGCCGGATAGTCTCCGGTAAAATGCCCGGCGAGTTCCATGCGTTTTTGCTTGAGCGCAATCAGATTTGCCTGCAAGTCGACACTTTCTTTCAGATAGGTTTTGCCTTCCTCACTCAGGTCGAACGTACCACGCTTGATTCGCAAAGCGTTATAGCTGCTCTCCGAACTCTCAAGGTCGCTCTTGAGTTGCGGAAGTAAATCACCAAGGAACGCCAAGGATTTCTCCGCCTCGGCGGCTTTTCGGGCGATGTTCGTTGCGACGTATTCTTCGCCGATCTCGTTGAGGATTTTTGCCGTCAATTGCCGGTCCGCGCCAGTCAATGACGCGCTGATAATGCCACTTTGCTTGCCCTTCTCTAAGATGAACAGCTTGTCTTGCAGAGTTTCCAGCGTCTTCAGCCGTGACTTGCGCACCAGAATGAACTCGGTTCCGGGGTTGGCGTTGAGTGCCTGCACGCGGATCGTGACTAATCCAACATCTTCGTTTGAGACGATCGTCTCGCCGACTCGCCCATAAATCGGCGCGTCGAGATTTTTCTGCCTGACCTTGTATCGACCATTCCCAAGCGAGGTTAGCTTGAAGTCTTCGCCTTCGAGATCCTCGGGCACGTCAAAGACAGCGACGTTGATCGATTCATTGCCCCATGCATAGCCGCCAGCTCCTAGCAGGCCAGGTGTTGACAGGCCTTTATTCCAGCGCGCGAGAAAGCTTCCGATCAGCGGAAAGCGCTTAGGTTCCGCATTGATATAAAGCTTAAGATTATCAACGGCTTTTCCAACCACCATGCGGGAACGCAGCACTTCGATCTGCGCAGTAGTTTCCGTTTTGACGTCGAAGAGACTTGATACGTCGCCAAGCAGACTTTTTGTGTTGGTAGGAACTTCCTGTTCAACTTGAATCAAAATGTCTGATTGATAAACAGGAGGCGAGAGAAAGCTGTACGCGGTTCCTAGAGCCAAGACCGTGCCGGCGATTGCGAGGACCAGCCAACGGTGCGCGGAGATCACGTCGAGATACTGGACCAGATCGATATTATTTTGGCGTTGGTTGGCAGCCTGCAACCTGGGAGAAAGCTCGTTCATAAGGCGCCCATCATCGATGAAGAGGTTTAGCCGATCGCTTGTATCAACCCGGCGAAGCGCTGACGCAAGCTAGGTTCCGGTGTTGCTGTTGTGTTGGCTTGATCCAATGCCCCGAACGCCGGGACGTTTCGATTCTGCTATCCAGCTCGTATCATTCACAAGAATTCGGCAACGCCGAGTGGACTTTCTTTTGTCTGAACGGAAGATGTGCGGCGACAAGACTACGTAATACTAATAATTCGGCTCATCCCTCAGCGCTCACTCCGTTTTGGTCTGGTTGCCGGGATACGGTGTGAAGAAGCACTTCAATGCCAATGTCTTTGAAGCTCGACCAATGCAATCTAGCCATGCAGGAAAGTCTTGCTTGCGGGTATGCCAAAGCAGGGCGCAAAAGCGTTCTTCCCATCTAGCACAATCACAGTCTGCGATGCAGTTTTAATCCCGTCCGTTCGCAAACGCACAGCGAGGGAGCTAAATAAACCATTCTTCCTGGTGGCAAGAAAGCGGTATAGGGTAAAGAGACTTACTTGATTTTCTTCAGACGTGATGCACCCGTACGGAACGGATTTGCGTGGAACTTCGGCCGCGCCGGACTTGATTTGTGTGTAACCGTACGTTCATGGGTTATTGAGGACTGTATAACGATATGCAACGCATGCGCACGCACAGGACAATCTAGAGGCGACATGAAACCGACGCCACTGACGCGAACGATCCTGACACAATCGGTTATTCTCGACGTCCTGAAGACGGTAACGCGTCTTATGCTGTGGCGAGATCGAGTCGCCGTGCTCTTGTATCACGATCCGAATCCCGCGACACTCGACGCCCATCTTCAATATCTGAAGCAGTACTGCGACTTCGTTCCGATGTCCGAGGTCAATACGCCCGGCAGAGGCCGCCCCCGCGCAGCACTTACGTTCGACGATGGTCATGTCGGGAATGCAGCGTTGCTGCCGGTGTTTATCAAGCACGGCATTCGTCCGACGATCTATATATGCAGCAGTATCGTGGCGCATGAACGCACGCACTGGTGGCTTACGCCGGGAGCACAACGCGCAGGGATCAAGCGCCTGATAAAACTGGCAAATGCCGAACGGCTCGAAGAACTGGCGTCGTATGGATACCAGCAGCACGAACGCAGCATTGATACCCCGGTCAGCGGACTGAGCCGCGAACAAATCGAGGCGATGCTTCCTCACGTCGACTTCCAGTCTCACACGCGCTTTCATCCGACGCTCACGCGCCTGAATGTCGACGAATGCACCGACGAGCTGGTGTGCTCGAAGCAAGAGGTGGAGCAACTCACGGGCGCGTCATGCGAACACTTCGCGTATCCGTACGGCCGATACACAGCCCGCGAAGTGGAAATACTCAAGGCGACCGGATACAAGACCGCGCGCACTACGGCGGTGGGCTGGAATGACGAGAGGACCGATCCGTATCGCCTCAGGGCGTTCGACATTGAGGACGACTCCTCCGTGCCGTGGTTTGCCGCGCAGATGACCGGCGTTCCGCTGGCGTGGCGAGTCTTGCCATTGGGAGCGATCAAGTCCGCACTAATGCGGATACCTGGAGTGACCAGAATCCGCAAAACCCAGACAAACGCCGAGAACAAGTAGGTGACTTGATCGGCGCAGTGCTCTTCGTCAACGAACGCCGCAGCGTTTGGTCAACTAGCGCGATTGATCGTCGCGCAAGCTGTTTCCGGCGACTCGTTCACACTCAGTATCCGTAATGTCGCCCGCCGATTCAGCGCGGCTTGAACCTGCGAGAACATGCCGTGACTGAACCGAGGCGCAACTTTCTGACGAGAATCTCCACGACTGCCGGCGTCGCTATTGCGAGTTATTTCGCGGCCGTGCCGGCAGCAGCGGCAAAAGAGTGTGTGCCAGATTGTGAAGCAAGCGTGCTTGACTTCATGGCGCCAGACATGCGCGACGACGCACGCCGGGGAACGCCATCGCTCGACCACAGCGTTGCAATACAAAAAGCGTTCAGCAGCGGCGTGGCAATCATCAATATACCTGGCGGCTACGTATTCCAGCTCAGGCATCCACTCAAAATTGGCAAAAAATTGCGCGTGCAGGGCGGCGGCGAGTTGCGCTTTACTGCCGGCATTGCCACTGATGCCGCAATTACGGTGACGGCGGACGCATGTGAATTCGATGGAATTCTTCTCACCAACTGGAACTTGCTTCAATCGAATACGGGCGCTAGAAACGTCGGCATCATGTTTCGCGCAAGCGCAGGAACCGTGACGCGTTCGACGATTCGTCAATTCCAGAACGGAATTCAGGTGGAGTCAACTGGCGAGTATCACGACTTCATCATCTCCAACAACAGGATTCTGGATTGCATTGGCGCAGGTGGCGGGCCATTGCAAACCTCAAGCTATGGCGAGGACCGCGGGGATGGGATCACGGTCTGGGGCTGCGCCGCTACTATTGTCGGTAATCTCGTGACGGCCAAGGTTGGTCAAGACTGCCGCATAGGCATCCATCTCGAAGGGCTTGCCGACTATCATGCTGAGTCGTTCCCCCTACAGGACAATATGTGTACGGTGGTCGGTAACGTTGTGCGCGGATCGTTTCGGCGCAGCATCGTTTCCGAAAACGTCAACAATTCGACGATCACGGGCAATACCGTGGAAGGCGCGAAATGGTGGGGCATCGCCATCATTCGCTCGCTCGCCTGCTCGGTCACCGGTAACACGGTGATCATTGATCGCGCGGCAACCGATGGTACCGGGTCGTCCTGGGAGCCGATTCACGCGGGCATCGCTGTTTATGGTGGAGCGGTGCAATGTGTCATATCGGGCAATACCATCGATCTCACGCGCGGTCACGCACAAGCGGCGATCTCCCTGCAGGGATCGGACATTGACTCGGCCGTGGCCGTCAAACAGCGGGCGACGACCGACGGCACCGCGCGGGTCACGCTAACGGCTGCCAACCCGGCGGTCCAACTCGGGCAACTGATTACGGGCGCAGGCGTGCCCAACGCAACTTTCGTCATCAGTGTCTCCGCAAAAATGCTGGTTGCAAGCAATCCGATCGCAGCTGGCGCGCCGCTCCTTACATTCAAGTGGCATGAACGCGGGGAGGGTACTACCGTCACCAACAACAGCGTTCTGTGCAATGCCGCTGATGGCGCGGCCGGCATCCTGGCGCTTCATCAAAATTCCCCGTCGATCCTTGGGAACAATCTGCGCTACATGGGAATGAATGGCATACATTGTTCCGACGTGTCCGATCCCGTTATCAACGGCAACACTGTGGTCGGTCAGGCAAGCGTCAAGCACGGCATACATCTCGAATCGAATCCAAGCGGCGCCGTGATCGTCGGCAACGTCGTTGAAGGGTTCGACGGCCCCGGTGGAAGCGGCATTAAAGCGGTAAATCGTACGGGCGGCGTGGTCTCAGCCAATCTTATACGGCGGTGTGCAACCGCCATCAACCTCAACGGCTGCACCAGTATGTCGGCTAGTGGAAATAGTTCGATCGGCTGCGGCGACAGTTACACCGAAACTCACGGCACCGGGATGATCTTATCGAACAACGTCAGCGCTAATTGATCGCTTGATTCGAATGATCAGGCAAACTAACTTTGAGCCGATTTGATCACCCGTGCATGCACGCGACGTTACGCAACGCACATAACTGCCAACAAACTCCGTGACAACTGAAAGCATTCCTTGAGATATTTGAAAGACACTTAAGACGAACTATTGCGCAAGCGACATCGCACGAGGTGCTTATGGAACCTTCGCCAAATCAAGTGTCGGACTGTGGATTAAGACGCGTAACGGATCAGGGACTCGATACATTGAGCCTCGAAATGGATGCGACCGGCGTTGGAACTCTTCGCAATGTTCTTTCGCCAGACGAAATCTATATGTCAAGCGCTTATGTTCAGCGTGAGCTGGACAAACATCAGCGCCAGATGTTCATTTATGCCGGGCATACCTGGCTTGACGAGTCACCGCTTGCGGCATTCACCGACTCGCCTGAACTGCTGCGAATACTCGACGGGCTTTACCAACGCGGCACAGGGCGTCAAGCCGCGGAAAAAATAATTGTCCCCGCTTTGCGAGTGCTATCGGGCGATCTTGGACTTAAGGCCTCGAACCTGTTCCACTATGACACTTATGTCGTTACCGCGCTGCTACCGCTCACCATTCCGAACTGCCCGAACGAGCCGTGCGGCGATCTGGTGATGTACCCGAACCTGCGCAAGATCCGGTCGTCATCAATGGTCAACCTTGCCGAAAAGGCATTCATGCAGAACTCGTTGACGCGCAGGGCGCTCGCGTCCCCGGTCGTGCGGCGGACGTTCGGTGCACGCGTCGTACTGCTTCAGCCCGGCAACATGTATTTCTTCTGGGGGATGCGATCGCTCCATGCGAACGAGGCGTGCCTGCCGCAGAGCGTCAGGTCAACGGTTCTGTTTCACTTTGTCAACCCGCACTCAGGCGGGATACTGGACAACTTTCGCGAGTGGGCCCACCACAGAAATTCTGCGCCATCCAAAGGCGGGTTTCAATCTATCTACAATCCATAGCAATGCGTCGAATGGAGTTTGACTAATCGAGAGCCCCATGGGGCGAAGTAGATGACTTGCTTAATAACGTAAGGGGAGCAGCAACGTAAGGTCAGCAGAGAAATCCTTGTTCCTCGTTTTTGGAGAAGTGCCCATCAAGATGCTAAGTTATGTGCGCAAGTGCACATCAAGAGCGCTTCGGGTTCGCATAAGATGAGATCAAGATGAGATGAGATCAAGATGATGAGCATCACTATGCGGTATGCATCACGCTGAATGGGGTTTTTTTGATGGTGTGAAATTTGGTAATTCGTCACGCTCTTGCGGAGTACGATGCCTTGTTCCATCTGAAAATTTACGAGTACCCGGAAACCTCTCATTCGGGTTCTGCTCGTCAATGGTCCCGGCGCACCCTGCTGCGTAATGCCGCGGTACTCGCAACGGCGACGGCATGCCCCTCCTTGCATGCGCAGCATGGGACAATCGGTCTTGTTAGCCCACCAGCCCGTCTTGACGATACCTTCTTAATCGACCAGACCGGCAAGAAGCGGCTACTCAGCAGCTTCCTTCTCCAGCGCGTCACCGCGCTTCAAACTATTTACACGGGCTGCGGATCGGTTTGTCCCCTCCAAGGTGCGCTGTTCAGCGCGGTTCAAGAACGCCTGCCGCAGATCCACGGTCGCTACCCGGTCCAATTGCTGTCGATCGGAATCGATCCGCTTTCCGATTCGCCGTCCGCTCTCCATTATTGGCTCACGCGTTTTCAAGCTGGTCCGGCATGGAACGCGGCGACGCCTGCGTTGCAAGACGTCGATCAAATGCGCAAGACACTCTCGGGTAGTCAATTGCCGCTTGGGAACATAGCCGATCACGCTACACAGATCTATTGCTTCGATGCGAGCGCAAGACTTCGCTGGCGCAGCCCTGAGTTTCCGCGCGCGGACGACGTTAGGGATGTGCTGAGCGCGCTTGCGAATGGGTGACTCAATTCAATGGAGGACAGATCGTGGCGCGAATCTGTTTCGTCGGGATAATCTTGCCGTCATTCCGCAGATGCGTGAATGCGCTGGTCTCCATTGTCTTTGCAGGGGTCCTTGTCACGCTTTCCAGCGCCGTCACGGCGCAAACCGTCGGGTCGATCTCCGTAAACGCCGCAACTTTGTGTGCGGACGTCGATTCGGCGTCGACCACGCCGGGCGCTGCGGTGAACTCGTGGGGTTGCAGCGGCGGTGGCAATCAGCAGTGGCGACCTGTTGTCAATGGGAGTACGTACGAATTCGTCAACCAGAACAGCAGCCTGTGCATGGACGTTTCGGGTGAGAGCATGAACGCTGGTGGGGCGGTCATCCAATGGACCTGCAATAATCAAAACAACCAGAATTTCACTCTGAAGCCGCAAGGTAACGGGTACGCGATCGTCGCGTCGCACAGTGGCCTGTGTCTGGCCGCAATGAGCTTGACGGGCTGGAGTCAGCCGATCGAGCAGCAGGTATGCAACGGAAGCGCCGTGCAGACCTGGCAGTTGAGTGGCCTGAACGTAAAGACGCTGCCATCGAAGTGGACGGCGCCGATCACGCTGCCAATGGTTCCAGCGGCAGCGGCGAATCTTCCCACTGGCAACGTGGTGGTCTGGTCCGCCGATATGCAGCTTGATTTCACTTCCGGGGAGATAACACCAGGAAAGACCTATACGGCAGTCTTTAATCCCACGGCAGGAACGTTCAAGCAAATGCTGGTGAGCAATACCGGGCACGACATGTTCTGCCCCGGGATTGCGAATCTGCCGGATGGCCGCTTGCTTGTGAATGGCGGGTCGAGCAGTTCCAAGACGAGTCTTTACTCGGCGACAACCGGTGCATGGTCCTCGGTCGATCTGATGAATATCCCGCGCGGTTACGAAGGCACGGTTACGCTCAGTAACGGAAGTGTATTCACGCTCGGAGGTTCGTGGAATGGGGGCGAAGGAGGGAAGAACGGCGAGACGTGGACCTCCGGTTCGGGCTGGAGATTGAACACCGCGATCCTTGCCGACTATATTCTCACGAATGACGCGGGCGGCATTTTCCGCGCGGACAATCACGCCTGGATGTTCGCGGTGTCCAACGGCCGGGTTTTCCACGCGGGACCGAGCGTAGCCATGCACTGGTTCGACACAGCTGGTAACGGCACCGTAACGGATGCCGGCAAGCGGGCCAATGACACCGACGCAATGAATGGCAACGCGGTCATGTACGACATCGGCAAGATTCTCGCCGTGGGCGGTGCTCCGAGCTACGAGCAGGCTAACGCGACGTCGAATGCTACTTTGATTGATATCAGTACCGGCACGGCGGTTGCGACGGCGCTTCCTTCAATGGCCTACAAAAGGGCATTCAGCAGCAGCGTAGCGTTGCCCAATGGACAGGTTGTGGTGGTGGGCGGGCAGGCGTTCGCACAGCCTTTCTCGGACGACACTGCGGTGCTGACGCCGGAGCTATGGGATCCGACGACGAAAGTCTTTTCACAACTCGCGCCTCAAGCTGTACCACGGACCTATCACAGCGTCGCATTGCTATTGCCAGACGGACGTGTGCTGAGCGGCGGTGGCGGATTATGCGGTGGTTGCGCAACGAATCACACCAACGTTGAAATACTGACCCCGCCTTATCTGCTAAATGCGGATGGGACCGCAGCAACGCGGCCAACTCTCAGCGCAGCGCCGGCCGACGCCACCCTCGGCACTTCGATTGCCGTAACGGCCAGTAGCGGCATCAAGGCATTCGCGCTGATGCGGTTGTCGTCGAATACGCATGCTGTCAATAATGAACAACGGCGCGTGCCGGTAGCCTTCACTGTAGGCACGGGTGGTGAATACCTGCTCAAGATTCCGTCCGATCCCGGTGTTGCAGTGCCAGGCTACTATATGCTTTTTGCCATGAACTCAAAGGGTGTGCCGAGCCTGTCCCTTACGCTGCGTCTGCACTGATGATCGGACAACGCTTCCTGTGTTTATCGGTCCGTGTAGCCATCAACGTGGCATTGATCACCATGGCCGGTCTGGCACGTGGCGAGCTCTCTTGCGCTTCGGACAACCTTGGGTGCGCGATCTTCTCCGGTGAGCACCCGGTTGCAGGGCACCTTCGTGGCGACAATCAGCTTCTGCCGTCCTGGACTACACGATGCATTAACTGCCATTCTCAAACTTCCACAGGAACCGCCTTTGCACCACCGCTGACGACGAGTAACCTGCTTGATGCGAAGAGTCGTCGAGGAGGGCCGCCCAGCCGTTACGACTCGCAATCTTTTTGTCGCGCGGTCAGGGACGGCATTGATCCGGCGAATGTCTTACTGCGCAAAGCCATGCCCAACTATCGAATATCAGAAAGCGAGTGTGCTGCGGTCTGGCGGTATGTGATGGCGCCGTAATTGCTTTAGGAACGGCAATGCGTTCGCGCTGCTTAGTAATGTGCTTATCATTCGCTTTAATCGATCTCACGAAGGTGTCAGGTTCCCGCCTATTGATTAAGGTAAGTTCGTCGGCCGCCCCGGTTATTGGTCCATCTCAACATTTATGAATTTTACATAAGATAAATTATCAACTTTTTACTATGTAGCAGCTAAGTTGTAATGTCCGCTTTCGGCCGGCTTAAGCTTAACCAGCATCGTGCATCAAGAAGACTTCCGGACCTCCACCAGCCACTCCTGGTTCCGACGATCTTCAACGTCTGCGTGGCTACGCAAAAAGTCAATGAAAGCCCGAAGTTTCGGTGCGACCGAACGACGGTCGGGATAATAAAGCGTAAAGCCAGGCAGCGTTGGACTCCACTCCGGAATGATGCGTACGAGCCGTCCAGCCTCAAGGAGGCCTTCAATATACCCATTGATCATATAAGCAATGCCGATCCCATCCAGCGCACATTGGACAAGCATTGCCGAGTCATTCACGACCAACTTACTGTTTGGCGCAATCTCGATGGTTTCCCCATCGCGGGTGAACGACCATCGTTCGACTTGACCCGATGTGATTTGCCTGAAGCCAATACAGTCATGGTCAATCAATTCTCGAGGATGAGTCGGAACACCTTTCCTCAATAGATATTCAGGCGACGCCACGATGTAAGCGGAGATTGCTGGACCAACATGCACGGCGACCATGTCTTTCTGAACCAGATTGCCAAATCGAATTCCGGCATCAAATCCTCGCCCTATTATGTCCGCGAGCGATCCATCAATAAAAATTTCCACCCTTATGTCGGGGAACTGGTCAAGAAAGCGCCGTAGCACCGGTTGAAGTATTGTCATGTAGCCGGCACGAGCAACGTTAAGCCTCAGCATTCCCATTGGTTTTCCCGAAAGCGCGCCAAGCTCGTCCGTAGCAAGCGACAACATGTTGATCGCCGGCAATACTTGTTCGAAATACTGTTGTCCCGCCTCCGTTAATCCGACACCTCGCGTATTCCTGTTAAACAAAGCCATGCCTATCCTGCGCTCGAGATTTCGTACGGTTTGGCTCACTGCCGAAGGCGAGACACCTAATCGAACAGCCGCAGTCGAAAAGCTTTTCTCTTGGGCCACAGCAATGAATGTCATGATCCCGTCGAGTTGACTTTGTTGCATTGATGCTCCCTTCTTCGCAAATTTAGAGTCCACTTTGAAGTGGCTCTTCATAGCACATCGTGTCGAGGCATGTTACCAGTATCGATATGGAGTAATAGTCTCATTGATTGCGCTCTAGCGAGCATTGGGACAAGGTGGCCGACATGGATACGACCAGGGCGCTGAATATTTTTCTGAGCGTGGCCAGAGCACGAAATTTTAGTCGTGCAGCCATAGAAACAGGAACGTCGACGCCTGCGATCAGTCGTGCAGTCGCCCAGCTTGAAAAGCATCTTGGCCTGCGCCTGTTTCATCGAACGACGCGCAGAGTCAGTCTTACTGCTGAAGGCGAGCGGTTGTATGAACTTGCCGAGAAGGGACTGCAACTGCTCGACGATGCGATGGACAGGACAATGTACGCGAAGGACGCGTTGCGAGGCTCTATCCGCATAGCTGCACCCCGTTCAATCGGCAGCCATCTTCTTGTCCCACTCATGCTGAAGTTCCAGGAAAATCATCCGAACGTGGGGTTCGATACTGTACTGGAAGACTGCTTCACGGACTTGGTCGGGCAGAAAATCGACATCGGTTTTCGCGCTGGATCCCAGCCCGACGGCGTGCTTATCTCAAGGCCGCTAGCACCGCTGGAACTGTTGACCTGCGCGTCGCGCCGCTATGTAGAACGGTATGGCGCTCCCACGAGTATCGACGAACTTGACAAGCATCGCTGCACTGGATTTCGTCAGCCTAACAGTGGCCGAACCGTGCCATGGGAATTTACCGTTGGCTCGCAAGTGCTATCGCGGCATGTTTCGGCGATTGCCACGTTTAACGATGTGGATGTTGAGGTGAGCGCGGTACGTGCAGGCATGGGAATTGGACAGCTGCCGACCTACCTCGTCTCCGAGCACATTCGCTCCGGTGAGTTGATCAGCTTATTGCCCGGATACTCGTCTAGCCGCATGGGCATCTTTATGTTTTATCCACAGCGGGAGCGCCTGCCTGCAAGGGTGCGCCAGTTCATTGATTTTGTAACACGTGAGGACATGTCGTCATTCTTCAATTCAACTTCGAATTGTCCTGGTGAGGATGTGTTGCGTATTCCCAAGGCGATTGTCGAGGTATAAGTCAACTTTGTCGTTCAATTACGATAGATGTAAATGCGTTGGTGAGCACATGCGTTTGACTTTCGATCGTTGGACGCAAAAGCGTTAGCATTCTCTGCTCAACCGGAAATTGGAAAAGCGGTGTCCATCAGCTTCTCTTTCAGAATCGGGAGTTCGCGGATTCGCTTGCCGGTTGCATGATGCACACCGTTCGCGACTGCCGCGGCTAATCCCGTCGTCCCGATTTCGCCGATGCCTCGCGCGCCGAGTTCGTTGAGCTGCAGGTCGGGGTAATCGAGCAGGATGATGTCAATGTCTGGTTGATCCGCATGCACGGGCACGGCGTACTCGGCGTAATTGTTATTCGCCGGAACCCCGGTGCGCGTGTCGTATTCCGTAGCTTCAAACAAAGCCATGCCAATGCCCATCACAATTGCGCCCTCCACCTGATTGCGTGCTGTCAAAGGATTGATGACACGGCCCACGTCGAGCGCGCTGACGACCCGCGCCACCCGAAGTCGAGAGATACCCGGATCCCAGCGGATCTCCACGAAATGCACGCCAAAAGACTTGAACGACACTTTTCCAACGGATGCCGCCGGCGTTCTCGCAAAACCTTCCGCATTCGCCAAGCGCTGGCCTTTGAGAACCGCAGCAAAATCCAGGGAACGCCTGCCGTCGGTCAGACGCCCTTCCTCAAAGCGCAGATCATCTGTTTTCGCTCCCGCAAAAAAGGCCTTGTCGGCTACCGCGAACGATTTCAGCCGGGCAATGGCATTACGGGTCGCCTCGGCGATAGCAGGTGTCACGCTTGCGGTTGCCCACGAACCGCCGGACATTGGAGCGGCGGGAAACGACGAGTCGCCAAGCCGGACCTGAATACGTTCGAATGGCAAACCTGTTATGTTTGCAACTACTTGCGCCGCAATGGTGTATGTTCCCGTTCCAATATCCTGGATGGCGCACGTCACGAGCACCGTGCCGTCGTTGCGTAGTTGCACTCGCGCCTCCGCGGCTGTGCGATAAGCATCCCAATTGCATGCCGCCATACCGTAACCAATGATCTCGTGACTATCGCGCATGGACCCGATGGCAGGATTTCGCTTAGCCCAGCCAAAGCGCTCGGATGCCGTCACGATCGCTTCGTGCAAGTGATTGCTCGACCACGGGAGATTAGCAACTTCATCGACCGCCGAGATATTTTGCAGACGAAACTCCATTGGATCGATGTTCGATGCAAGAGCCAGTTCGTCGATCGCGGATTCCAGTGCGAATAAGCCTGGTGCTGCGCCGGGCGCACGCATGGAGGTCGGGGAGCCCCGGTTGACTTGCGTGATGTGATGGCTGACGAGCACGTTCGGACATGAATAGAGATTGCGGGAGACTCCCCCGCAGTTCTCAGTGAAAGCATCCGTCATCGAGGTGGTGTTGATCGACTCGTGGCGAAGCGATGTAAGTTTTCCGTTCGCGTCGGCGGACAATCTCAGGCGCTGAACCGTCTCCGGCCGATGGCCCGTTGTTGTGAACATCTGCGCGCGTGGCACGATCAGTTTGACTGGACGTCCCACAACGCGCGCGGCGGCACTCGCGGCGACAGAGTTTGGCCACATGAAAAGCTTGCTGCCAAAGCCCGAACCAATAAATGGCGCTTCGACGGTTACCCGCTCGGGCGTGAGGCCAAAAACCGACGCAATCGTATTGCGATGCACCGTTACGCCCTGCGACGCCTCATAAATAAAGAGGTGGTCACCGTCCCAGTGCGCCACCGTTGCGTGCATCTCCATGGGGTTGTGTGTTTCGACAGGTGTCCTGTAGGTGACATCGATCTTATGCAATGCATTGTCGAACGCGGCCTCGGGCGTGCCGCGGCTGTGCCCGCGACCGCCATCTCGCGTACCATTCATTTCGACGCCCTGGTCCAGCGTCGCTGCAGCCTTGTTGGTCGCGTATGTCACGTTGACTTTATATGCCGCTTCACGCGCATGTTCGAACGTGTCGGCGATTACAAGCGCAACGAACTGGCCCGCATAGTTGACGGTCGCGTCCTCGAACGGCGTCCTGCTTTCGTCGGTGATCGTTGAAGTCAGGATTGTGGCGGGCGCGATAGCGCTGCGGGGCGGCCGATACAGCATTGGAAAATTGTCATGGTGAAGAACATCGATGACACCAGATACGCGTCGAGCTGCGGCAGTGTCAATGCGCAGGACGCGTCCGCTTGCAATGGTGCTGAAAACACCGTACGCGTAGACCAGTCCGGGCATGCTTTGATCAGCGGTGTAACGAGCCGCCCCGGTGACTTTGAGCCTTCCATCGACTCGCTTTACCGATTGACCTATAACTTGCTGGCTCACGTCAGGCCCTCCCGTTCTCGTCGATGTCAGCATGTGGTCTGGCCGCAATGGTTGTCAGATTGCGGACAACCGCTTGCTGGCCCAAAGCGATCTTGAACCCGTTCTGACCGAAGGAGCGCGCTCCGTCAAGTGCAGTAGCGGCCGCTTGAGTGAAGACGTCGGTGCTGGCTCTCTGGCCGATGAGCAAACGTTCGGCGGCGAGCGCCCGCCAGGGCCGTGTCCCGACACCGCCAAGGGCAAGACGGGCGTTGGTGATTGTTTGGCCTTCGAAGGTCAGGATCGCCGCGCAAGATGCCAGCGCGAATTGATACGACGCCCGATCACGCAGCTTGAGATAGGCGGAGCGGCTGCCTGCAATGGGTGCATCGAGCGTGACATGCGTGATCATTTCGCCTTCGGCGAGCGCGTGTTCTTTCCATGGCGTATTGCCAGGAAGGAGGTGAAAATCAAGAAAGTCGATTTCACGGACCCCTCGAACGCCCTGCACGTGGATGGTGGCGCCGATGGCGGCCATTGCAACGCACATGTCGGACGGATGCGCCGCGAAACAGTTTTCACTACCACCGAGAACTGCATGCACGTTGCGGTTTTGACCGCCGACGGCAGCGCACCCCGCCCCTGGGGAGCGCTTGTTACAAGGCGAGATGCCGTCACGGAAATAGCCGCAGCGTACGCGTTGCATGATATTGCCGGCGGTGGTTGCCTTGTTACGCAATTGCGTGCTGGCGCCGGACAACAGCGCTTCCGAAAGCACCGGGTATGCGGCGCGGATGACGTCATCGCGCGCAAGATTCGTGTTCGTCACCATCGCGCCCACGCGAACCCGTCCATCGTTTAGCCGCTCGATGCGATCCAGGCGCAGCTTGTGAATGTCGACCACGCGCGCTGGACGCATCACGTCCAGCTTCATGAGATCGAGAAGCGTCGTGCCGCCGGCGAGGTAGACGGCGTCCGTTTGCGTGCGGGCCAGAAGTGCACGCTCGACAGAGTCGGCGCGAACATAGTCGAAGGTGCGCATCAGGCAGTCCCCCCGCTTTTCGTTCGGGCCGACTGGATTGCTGCAAGAATGTTTTGATACGCGCCACAGCGACAAATGTTGCCGCTCATCGCCTCGCGCACGGAATGGTCGTCAGAAGGGATTCGCGCGTCGCGAAGTACTGCAATTGCACTCATCATCTGGCCGGCAGTGCAATAGCCGCACTGATAGGCGTCGTGTTCCCAGAAGGCCTGCTGTACAGGATGCAGACGGCCGTTCTTCTCAAGGCCCTCTACGGTGAAGACTTCGTCTCCATCGTGCATCATGGTAAGGGACAGGCACGAGTTCACGGCTATTCCATTGACGTGGACGGTGCATGCGCCGCACTGACCGTGGTCGCAGCCCTTCTTCGTGCCTGTCAATTGCAATTGATCGCGCAGGACGTCGAGCAAAATCGCATTCGGCGCGACGCTCAGGCGCCGCCGCACACCATTGACTATTAGTTGAACGGTTTCATTCGATGAAGGCGCAGGCTGCGCTTCCATTATCGGCGTAGTTGGCGACTGCGCCGCTGCGTCCGCGACCGCCCAACGGTTGCCCGCTACCGCAACCCCGGATGCGCCAACAGACTGCAGAAAGCGCCGTCTCGACGCAATTGGTTGCTGATTTTCTGCGACGCTCTCGGCCGGACTTTGCGGTTGATCCGGCTCCTTCTGGTAGGAATGAGGCACGGAATCGTGTTTCTGATGGGCCATGAGTTCGCCGATGGTCGATACCCCGGCTCACAGTAAGCCGGGTTCACCTAATGTACCCGTGCCAGATACCCGCAACCAACGCCCGGCGGTTAATACCGTTTTAAGCAAAACTGTCGACCACGATCGGTCGTGACGACTACGACCGCGCCCTCAATAGAACCGCGGCCTCAGCATTACGGCGCAAAACGCGTGAAAACATAGTCGCAGTCCTTTACCTTGGCTGCATGGCAGGCAAAGCAGGTCTGATGTTGCGCCGCATCGACCGGCTGTCCATCGATAAAACGGCCGTAGCCCCAACCGCCCGTCGACGCGTAGCGGCGTGAGTCCTTCACCATCACCTGCACCGTCGTGGGCGTGCCGGGAATCGTTGCCGATTGAAATTCCGGCGACTGCTTGCGCTTGTATGCGAGCTTGACCAAGATGGTTCCGTCAGGATATGGCAGCGTCGAGTTCTCGATAGCCTTGATGGCGACTGGGTTGCCCAATACAACGCGCAGTTCGTCGAGTGGCGCAGCTTCCTCTGCCGGCGCGATCATTTGCCACCCTCGATAACCATCCGGAATGGTGACCCCGTAAATCGGAGACGGAGCCGATTTCGCAGCCTCCGCCCAAGCGTGATCGGCCAGCGTGCCCAGCAAAAGAGCCCCAGAAAGCATGGCACATACAGTCCTGATCCTTTGCATTTCTTTCGTGTTCCCGGTTAGCTGGATTGGAAACGCGCAACATCGATAATCGCGTCTGCGAATGCCTTCGGCGCTTCCTGCGGCAGGTTATGGCCAATACCGCCGCTGATGTTCCGGTGCGCATACCTGCCCGTAAATTTTTTGGCATATGCCGACGGCTCAGGATGCGGTGCGCCGTTGGCGTCGCCTTCCATCGTGATGGTCGGAACCGTAATGGGCGGCGCCAACGCCAGCCGCTTTTCCAACTCGTCGTATTTCGCTTCGCCCGTGACAAGTCCCAGACGCCACCGGTAGTTGTGAATCACGATCGCGACATGGTCAGGATTATTGAACGATGCAGCCGAGCGCTCGTAGGTCGCATCGTCGAAATTCCATTTGGGAGACGCCGTGTGCCAGATCAGCTTGTTGAAATCGTGGCGGTTCGCGTCGTAGCCGGCGCGGCCGCGATCCGTGGCAAAATAAAACTGATACCACCATGCGAGCTCCGCCTTAGGCGGCAGCGGCGCTTTATTGGCGTCCTGGCTGCCGATCAGATAACCGCTCACCGACACCAAAGCCTTGCATCGCTCTGGCCACAACGCGGCAATGATATTCGCCGTGCGCGCCCCCCAGTCAAAGCCGCCGAAGACCGCTTGATCGACCTTGAGCGCATCCATCAGGTTGATTACGTCTACCGCGATAACCGCTTGCTGGCCGTTTCGGGGCGTGTCTATGGACAGGAATCGTGTGGACCCATAGCCCCTGAGATACGGCACGATGACGCGATACCCAGCCGCAACAAGTAACGGTGCGACTTCGGCGTAGCTATGAATATCGTAGGGCCAGCCATGTAGCAGGATCACGACAGGACCGTTTTGCGGCCCGGCTTGCGCGAAGCCCACGTTGAGCGTGCCCGCGTTGATCTGCCGCAGGTTTTCGAACGAGGCAGTGCTTGATCCGGACGCAACAGCACTCGACTCGGCGTGCGCGAAGCCGCCCAACCCCAATTCCGTCAGGCTGATACCGGCAACCGTCGTACCGAGCAAACGACGTCGCCGCATATTGATCTCATCGGACATGTTTAGCTTTCCTTATTTAAGAGGCTTTGAAACGGCTGCAGGCGCGAGGAAAAACATGAGCTGTCCTCGACGCCAGAGATCCTGGAATCTGCTCTCGGTCGGAGCGATGCAGGCGCAAAGGAGAATTCGCCGACTCCGCATCCACGCTTGAACCGAACGTTCCAGTCACGGATTGGCGTAGATCGGGCCCAGACCGATTATGTCCGTTTCGCCCCGGCGCGCAGAGCCGGACGCGGACTTGCCGGCAGTCGATGATCCGTATGAGGACGCCCAGCCCTTCTGAGCGTCCACACGCACCTGGGCAACCTCGATGTTCTCTGGGTAACGCGTCTGGTCGCTGGCGGGGTTGTATCCGGCTTGCTGCAACTCAACCAACTGTGCGCGGGCGCCCGCGCGGGTAAGCGCCTGGTTCGACTGAGCGAAGGACATTGCGGGCAATGCAACAGCAGCGGCAACAACAAGCGATTGAATAGCTTTCATGATATCCACCTCGAGAAAATATCATTCCACAAACGCCCGTTTGCGTTTGGGTTAGATGCCAGAACAGTTGGCGTGAGCGTATTGGACAGGAATGACGTATCTGGCTTATGTCTGCAATGCGCATCGTTGCAACCTTATGTAACGCCCGGCGACATGGACACATTGGGATACGAAGATGCCCCGAGAACGACGGCTTAATCTGAGTGCGGTCGCTATGGACAGCTGCCCCAGCAGTACGACCAGCATCACGCGTTGACAGCCGCCTCGATAATTGTCCGAATTTCGCTTAGCAGTCCGGGTATGGCGGCATAGCTTGTATGAGTCAGACGCAGGACGCCCCCGGTCGTGCATACGCCGATAACCTGGTCATCGGCGAAACCGGAGGTCACGAACGGCCCCCACAATGCTTCGAGCGTGATATCACCGTAGGCGGATGCAACCGGCTGATTTCCCAGATTCGACAACAGCACGTCGAATGCCAGCACAGTCGACAGAAAGCTTGCCGCGTGCCGAACACTCGGCTTGACTGACATGGCCGCATCGAGAGCCTTTAGTTCCGCCGCTGCCTGGGTGGGCGTTTGCGCAGGCACAAGATCTCGCTTGATTTTGCGCGCGGCAATCCACAGGGGTGCACCGGGCGGGTGATCGTCGACGGTGATCGTTTGAGTGATGTAGACCCCACTGGATGTGCCGACTTCGCTCGCAAGATGACGCACATCAACTGGCGTTACGGTACGAAGTGGACGCGAGCGCCACTCGCGCGACAGACGGCGGCCAGCTTCGTGGACAGCAGCGGCAATGGCGCCGTGCACGGTGGTTTGCTCGGCACGTGCGCGCGCGATGAGCCGGCGAGTGAACTCTGCGGGAAACGCAAGCGCGTCGATTTGCGGTACATCTTCCGCGCCCGGACGAAATGATCTCGGCGATGGCGCTGGTGCCGCGGCGGGCAGAACCGCCGCTGAGTTCATTTGGCTTTCCAGCAAGGTTTCCAGCGACTCCACTAGTCCCAGCGGCGCCAGAGCTTCTCCCGAGAGCGCGAGCAGCAGATCTTGAATCAGATAGGCACTTCCCATGCCGTCGAGCACTGAATGATGCGCAACAAGAATCAGTGTTGACGCATGCGCGCCTTGCAACAAGGTCGCGCGCCACAACGGCGCAACCGACCAGTCGAACGGCGTAGCAATTTCGCGGGCAACTTCTCGCCGCCATGTATCCGGCTCACGCTCGATCACGCGCAACGGAACCGTTGCGTCGGTCGCGCCATGGAAGCCCGTATTTCCCTGCGCATCCACGCCGATGAAAGTCGAAAGCAATGGATGCCGTCGTTGCACAGAGCGGAAAGCCGCATGCCATGCTTGCGGCGGAAAGCTTCGATCTACTTCGGCGACCATGGCGAAATGCGTCGGCCGATTCTGATCGAGCAACCAGAACAGATGTTCCGTACTCCCGAGACTACGCATGCGCGTGTGTTTGCTCGACTGAATGTCCTCGATGTCCTGCTGTTGGTCTTTCACTCTCTGACTCCCGATAGGTTATGTGCTCCGATGCACCTACGCTGGGCCGACGTCTGATATTGATGAACACCGGCGCCGCGGACGTGTTGGTGGTACGGCCCAGTCCGGTATTACAGGTGCGGTGCGTATATCCTTTATGTCGGGCAACAGGTGTTTTTGAAACGCTATGTATCCGCTCACCAACCCAATACATTGCGAAACGCGCTGACGAATGTGTCTCTCAATGTGTACAACGATCTAACAGGTACAGAGCATTGCAATAGCGGGTTCCTGTGACATAAGCCAGATACCTCATCCGGGCCTAATGCATCCAGCGACGGAATCTGGATCGAAATACTTGAGCGTTCCTCACCATACGCAGTCGTGTTCCAGCTATTCCGGCGAATTTGGTATTTTATTTAGGAAACCGATATATTTGGAGGATTCGTTATGTTCAAGAATTTCCTGATCGCCGCACTCCTCTGCGCCAGCGCCGCTGTCGTGTCGCCTGCTTTCGCGGCCAGCGGCTACGGCCCAGCGCCTCGCTACAACCCACTCATCGGCGCGCCGTCTTCTCAACGTGGCCAGAGCGTCCAGACTCTTCGCGCTGAACAGGCCGACCAGACGATCAGCACGAACGATACCTCTCGTCGTTAGTCGCAGCACGTCCTCCCCATAAATCTTCTGGCGCACCGTCATTAACGCGCCAGCTTTTCCTTACTCCCGGATATCAACCATGCCATCAACACCGTTTTCTCCCGGTCGCCGCCATCTCCTTGCCGCTTCAGCCGCCGCAAGTGCCATGGGGCTGATTCCCGGATCCGTGTTCGCTGCTACCGGCGACAGCACGATCCGCCCGTTCAAGGCCAAGGTGCCGCAATCCGATCTCGACGATTTGCGCCGGCGTATCGCGAGCACGCGCTGGCCCGGCAAAGAGACGGTCAACGACGAGTCGCAAGGTGTGCGGCTCGCGAGAATGCAGGCGCTCGCGAAATACTGGGGTACCGATTACGACTGGCGCAAAGGCGAAGCGAAGCTAAACGCGCTACCGATGTTCACGACCGAAATCGACGGACTGGATATTCAGTTCATTCATGTGCGCTCACGCCACGACAAGGCTTTGCCACTGATCATGACCCATGGCTGGCCGGGCTCCATCTTCGAACTCATCAAGGTCATCGCTCCGCTTACCGATCCCACGGCATATGGCGCAAGCGCCGGCGACGCGTTCCACATTGTCGTTCCTTCCCTGCCCGGCTTCGGTTTCTCGGAACAGCCGAAGACCGCCGGATGGGACTCGAATCGCATCGCGCGCGCATGGGGCGAGTTGATGGTCCGGCTTGGCTATACGCGTTTCGTATCGCAAGGCGGCGACTGCGGATCGGTGATTTCGCATCGCATGGCAATGCAGAAAGTGAAAGGCCTGATTGGCATTCACGTCAACATGCCTGCAACCGTCCCGCCGGATATAGCGACACTGCTCGCTCTTGGGGAACCCGCGCCGGCAAACTTGTCGCCGAAAGAGAAGGCCGCATATGATTCACTGAACGTTTTCTATCGGGATAATTGCGGCTACTCCGCCATGATGGTGACGCGACCGCAGACCGTCGGGTATGCGCTTGCCGATTCACCCGTGGGTCAAGCCGCATGGATGTATGACAAGATCTCCCAGTGGACCTATAGCGGCGGTGTACCTGAACGCTCGCTCACGCGCGACGAAATTCTCGACGACATATCGCTCTACTGGCTGACCAACAGCGCCACCTCGGCCGCGCAAATCTACTGGGAAGATCATTCCAACAACTTCAATGCTGTCGACATATCCTTGCCGGCTGCCGTAACCATCTTCCCTGGAGAGATTTATCAGGCGCCGCGAAGTTGGACCGAGCGTGCGTATCACAATCTGATCTATTTCAACGAAGTCGACAAGGGCGGTCATTTTGCTGCGTGGGAAGAGCCGCAGTTATTCGCGACCGAGGTCCGCGCGGCAATGCGCCCGTTGCGTTAGGCGATCGGGTGGTCGCGGCGATCGCACGCCAGGATCGCCGCGGCGTTTTCATATCGTCGCCGTAAGTGAGTGCGGTGAGTGCGGCCGCGGCGAGTATGGCCGACGCACTGAGTCACCGATCCAGCGAAGCGTTGGCCTAAGTTGACCCATGCCATTTGCTGTTTGCGGATAAGCATCGGCAGCAGAAGTCCGGTCGCTCGCGATCAACCGAATGTAAAGCTGAACACGTGCACGCCTGGATCGAGAAATTCGATCTCGAACGTACGGTCGTGCACCGGGCCCGGTTGGCGCACGAGTTGATACAGACGCGCGCTCGTCACAACACCTGCGCCCTCGCTCGTAACGTCAGCACCGTGCGCTTCGCCCGGAGATGCACCGTCCACAGTAATGCGAAAGCGCACCGGCTTGCCTTGCGCAGCCGGCCCCAGCACCAGGTGCAGATCGCGCGCATGAAAGCGGTAGGCGATGCGCCCGTTCAGCGCGCCTGGCACGGCGGATTCCGCACCGATATTCCACTGCCCGGCGAGCGCCCAGTTGTTGAGCGGCAGTTGCGCGGGTAACGTGTAAGCGGTCTCGGTATCGGGCTTAACGCGCTGTGGCGACGCGAAGCCTTGCGCCTCCCGGTAGCCGACGTAGGTCTCGCCCGAGCCAACGTCCGTCGGATTGGCGGCGGCTTGCGCGCCCGTCGCCTGCACCGGCTGCTGCGGGCCGTCACCGGGCATCCGCCTCCCGTTTTCGGCCAGAAGTTGCCGGAGCGCGTCTTCCGCTTCGCTGTAGTCGCCTTCGCCGAAATGGTGATACCTGATGCGGCCCTGCGCGTCGGCAATATAGAAGGCTGGCCAGTACTGGTTGTTGAACGCACGCCAGATGGTGTAGTCGTTGTCGATGGCCACCGGATAATGAATGTTCAGATCGGCCAGCGCACGTTTGACATTGTCGGTATCGTGCTCGAAACCGAACTCCGGAGTATGTACGCCGATCACCACCAGGCCGTCGTCGCGGTAGCGCTGCGCCCACATCTTCAGATATGGCAAGGTGCGCAGGCAATTGATGCACGAGTACGTCCAGAAGTTGATTACGATGACCTTGCCGCGCAATGCGTCAGTCGAAAGCGGTGTGCTGTTAAGCCACGTCGCCGCGCCGTCAAGCGATGGCAGATGCCCCTGAACCGGCAGCGCGGCGTCCATTGACACCCGCATCATCCGGGCCGCTTGCGGCCCTTTGCCTGCCAGCTTTCTCGTTTCGACGAGGCTGACCAACCTCGCCTCGATGACAGTCGTTGACCCGGATGGAATATACGCGAGAATCCGTGTGTCGACGCCCAATGAGATCGCGCCCACGGCGAGCAGCACCAGCGCGCCCATTGCACGGCGCAGACCCTCGCCGAAGCCAAAAGAACGCTTGAGCATATCCAGCGAACGCTTGCCAAGCCCGGACACCACTGCCAGCGAGCAGGCGGCGCCTCCGGCATAGGCACCAAGCGCCACCGCGGTCTGCCAGGTTGCACCATGCAAAGCCGCACTGGTCAGGATCAGTCCGAGAATGGGTCCGGCACAGGGCGCCCATAGCAGGCCGGTCGCGGCGCCAAGCGAGATAGCGGAACCGATCCGGCGTGTCGCGCCATCGTTCTGCGAGCGCGAAACGAAGCGCTCGGCAAGGTCTGACAATGGGCGTGACAGATTCGCCGTACTCTCGGGAAACAACAGTGACACGCCGAACACCGTAAACAGTGCCAGCGCAATCCAGCGCCCGTACTCGCTGAATTGCGCAGCCCCGCTCAGACCGGCTGTGCCGAGGCCTGTCACAAGCGCAAACGTGCCTGCAAGGCCGAGAAGAAACGGCAAGCGGCCAGTCGCGAATGGCTTGTCGGAGCGTGCGAATACGAACGGGACGACAGGCAGAATGCACGGGCTCAGGATAGTGAACACACCGCCCGCAAACGCAATGATGATCAGTAGCATGAGATCAGTATCCACACAGTAGACGGTTGGTCAGACCGGCATCGAACGTCACGCACAACGATGCGTCAAGTCATGTGCCGTATTCCGGCGCTCTCGTGTATCGGGTAGATTTCAGTAGCCGGTCATTGCGCAATCCAATGTATCCATTGCGGTCCGCGACATATACGATACAAACCGCCACGTCGCTTGTCCGGCGCCCACACGCATGCTCCGTATCCGAACGAATCTGCGCCCGTTGCGACAGGAAGGGCATCCCCGCCAGGAAGCAGACATAAGCCACATTACGTCTGTCCGTTTCAATACAGCGGTGGCATTGCCGCAAACCGGCCGGCGCACCGCTTTAGCTTCCACCCTGCTCGCGCAGCGTCAGCTTGCTGTTCACCGACGTTACGCCCGGAACCTGCTTCGCTGCATCGACAGCCAGACCATCCTGGTCCTCGCTTGTGATCTGGCCAGCCAGCGTCACGTGTCCCGTCTTCGCATTGCCGAAGACGGAAATCGTTGCTTGCTCGAGGCCCCTGGTCTTGAAAATGGCTTTTTGAACGGTCTTTGAAAATGCACGATTAGCTACCCGAACTGATTTCCTGGTCGGGGTTTCCTGCGCGCTGACCGCTGAGGTACTGTCCGACCCGCCAGCCGCCGAGTCCGCCGCGAATGCAGGCGCATATGCAAAAGCCGCAACAGCGATGGTAAAGCCGCTGCTCACAACGAGTTGTCGAAGTCTCATGATTTGATCCTTGGCTTAGTCTGAAAAAAATCGCGTGATCGATGGAAACCATACTGTCGCTGCTATTTTCGCGAGCGAGCACTACGTCGGGCGTGAACCTGCTCGACGCCGTATAGCAATTAGAAACATAGGATGTATCCTGGGTATGTCCGCAACGTATCGAAATGTACCGTCTGACGGCTCCGCATCTGCTCATTCGTCCCGCGCATATCTTTTATTACCGTCTGGACGACAGCAGGAGGCCCGTGAGGTCAGCTGCGCCTTGACTACTACCCATCGCGGAAACCGCACGTCCCGGGCAAAATCCTCCAGCCCGGTATCCGTCAGTAACATGAGATAGCGCAACTGATCCCTCAACACCGGGTGAGTAGTTCATGGTCAGCCGCGCTTCGAGCCCTCCTTCATTGCGGTTATATAGCCGCAAATCCGCATTCATGGCTATCGCAAGCTGGCGAGCAATTGCAAGCCCAAGACCTGATCCCACAACGTCCCGGTCTCCGCGCAACTCACCGCGATAGAAAGGCCTGAACACGTTTTCCAGTTGATCCGGCCGAATCCCCGGACCGTTGTCCAACACCGAAATCACAAGCCCGGATGACCCCTTGCGCGCGTGAATGCGCACCGCGCTGCCGAACTTCAACGCGTTATCGACGAGGTTTGCCAGTATCCTGCGAAACGCGTTAGGTAGTGTAATGACCGGCTCTTCAATGCGTGACTCCAGTGAGACATGATCTCCGGAGTCCTCATAATCTGAAACAATGCTTTCAAGCAGTGCGCGCAAGTCGATGCGAGACGGCGGCTCCGTGGTGCCATGAAGCGTGCGTGCATAGGTCACGCCTTCCTTGACCAGCGCGTGCATGGTGTCCAGGTCCTGTAAAAGCCTGGTGCTTTCCTGCTTGCTTTCCAACATTTCGGCACGCAGGCGCATTCGGGTGATCGGCGTCTGCAGATCATGCGAAATTGCGGCGAGGACCTCGATGCGCTCGGCCGTACCGCGGACAAGCCGTTCATTCAGTGTCTTGAAAGCCCGAACCGCCTGCACCATTTCTTTGGGGCCTTTCTCCGGCAAGTCCCGGACAGCGTGGTCAGTAACCGGATGACCGGCAGCTTCGGTGAGACATGCAATTGAACGGCCAATTAGTCCGTCAATATAGGAAGCGAACAGGCCGATAACCATCAACTGAAGAACCGTAGCCAAAGCCATCCAGACGACTGCGGGAATGTCTGGCAGCAACGACATTGCAACCATCGCACACGCCTGACCCAGCACCGCGATAGCCGACAGCACGTAAAATAGCAATCTCGCAAAAGGCAATGTATTCAGCATCGGCAGCTCCATTTGAAAAGCATGACGCGACAAAACGCACATAGTCGACGCCGCAAATTAGAGCGCGATAAAGAGATGCCTTCTATTGGACGATGGTGTTGGTCGATACTTAAGTATTGGTCGGAGCCCGCACCGCTTTTGTCTCGCGGCTATGACCGGCATGCTCGAATGAGCCGATGGACAAATCAAGTCTCAGCGCTTTGACTCGACCGGCAGATGTAGCTTCGCGGCCATGATGACCAGCTCCGGCAGCGACGCGGCTTTCATTTTTCGCATGACGTTGCCGCGATGAGCTTTTACGGTAATTTCGCTGATGCCCAGTTCGCCACCCACTTGCTTGTTCAATAGGCCCGCAACGACAAATGCCATGACCTCGCGCTCTCGCGGGGTGAGCGACTCGTAGCCTTCGCGTAGCTCACACAATTGCGCTTCGTCTGCAAGCGCCATCGCACTGCATTCAATAGCGTGGGTGATAGCGTTTATTAAAGCCTCGTCGCTGAACGGCTTGGTCAGGAAGTCGACTGCTCCGGCTTTCATGGCCTGGACCGTCATGGGCACATCGCCGTTGCCGGTTATAAAAATAATGGGCGTACCGGCGCGTTTTCCACTGATTAGTCTCTGTAGATCCAGACCATTCAGGTCGGGCAAGGACACGTCGAGCACCAGGCAGTTTGGCACGCAAACAAGCGGATGGTCGAGAAACGTCTGCGCGGAAGCGAAGGTTCTCGGCTGCCACCCGACGCTGGAAACAAGCAATTCCAGAGACTCGCGAACGGAGATATCGTCGTCGACTATAAATATAACTGGAACGGCCTTCTCCATGATCTGCGAGCTCGATATGCACAGGTTACTAGCAGAAACAAGTATGCGCCCGGCGACGTCGTGCATTCAATGCTCCCCGAACGCCGCATGCAGTGCTTCAAGCAAGGCGCTCTCACTGAAAGGTTTCAACAGACATGCTACGACCCCCGCCCCTATTAATTCCGAACCGGTTTTTCCATCTCCGTGCGCGGTGATGAATATAACGGGAACCTGCTTCTTCAGGTGATTAAGTTCGCGCACCAACTCCGGGCCAGACATTCCTGGCATTGCTATATCGAGAATCAGGCAACCCGTCACGTCAACCTTGTCCGAAGCGAGAAAGGCCTCTGCCGATGCATACGTCTGCGCGGCGAAACCTAATTCGTTCAGCAAATCGGGCAGCGACTCACGCACGGATTCGTCATCGTCCACAACCGACACGAGCGACCGCAACACCATCATAGATTCCCCATGACATGCTGGTTATTCAGTACCAGCGCCCCCGCAAAAAGATCGCCGTCAGATGTCCGACTGCTCCCCGAGGCCGGACGCGCGCCAGCATAAAGCATGCACCTTTGTAGGGGGACAGGGATATGATACTTTGGTATCGACTCAGAGACGGCAATATGCAAAGCCGCTCTTTTCGACACCAATGATTCGCGGCCATGGAATTGATGGAACCGGATGAGTCAAGTTGTGCGGTGCAAACAAGAGGTTCTTCATGTCGATTGCTGCCTGTCCGTTACGCCCGCGATCCAGTGCGCGCTCCCGCCGTTCCCATCTTTCCGTAGCTTCGATTGCTTAGGAATGGAGAACGAAAAGGTGGCGCCGCCGCTCTCATTTCCGATGGCCCACAATTGACCTCCGTGATTATCGATAATCGATTTGCTCACCGACAACCCAATGCCCATCCCGCCGGGCTTGGTCGTATAGAAAGCGTCGAACAGTCGCGCCGGCTCGTGAAGGCCAAACCCTGCACCTGTATCCGCCACGGACACGCGCACACTGTCGTTCGCGTCAAGTTCAGTGACGACGAGCAAGCGCCTCGGACGATCATCAATGCCGTTCATCGCCTCCAGCGCATTCAGTAAAAGGTTAAGAATCACTTGCTGAAGTTGAACGCGATCGCCCGAAACGCAGGGCAGATTGCCGGCAAGATCGATCTGCACTGTCACCCCGCTACGATGCAGTTCGCTACGGAAAAGCGTAACGATCTCACCGATGGACTCGTTCAGATCGACGTTTTCGATTGTGGTGTCCGTCTTGCAGAAAAGCGCACGTAATCGCTTGATTACGTCCGACGCCCGGTTGCCGTCACGAATGGTACGCCGCGCAGTTTCCCGCGCTCCCTCCAGGTTGGGGGGCTCGGCGCCCAACATGCGCAGGCACGTGCTGGCATTCGTGATAATGCCGGAGAGCGGCTGGTTCACTTCATGAGCAATCGACGCAGTCAATACTCCAAAGCTCGATGCCCTCGCCACTCTCGCAAGTTCCGACCGCGCTTCTATCAATGCCGCTTCGGACCGGCGTCGCTCTGTCACGTCCTGAATGGCCGCCACGTACTCACACTGCCCGCTTGCGTCCCTGATTGCGTGTGCAACCACGTGCATGTATTTGACCGACTGGTCGGGCATCAACAACCGGTACTCGTGCTCGTAATCGATACCGCGTTGCTGGCGCTCGAGCATATCGTCGAATGACACGCGGTCCTCGGGATGCACACGCGAGCGGATCAATTCGAGTGTGACCGGCCTGGCCGCATCGAATTCGAACATCCTGTACACCTCTTCCGACCACGTGATCTCGCCGGTCGACACACGCTTGGAAAAGCCCCCGGTCGAACTCAGGCGGCGAGTCTCCGCGAGGAACGCTTCGCTTCGTTTAAGTGTCGCGTCGTGCTGTGTCCGCTCAACCGCAATGCTTGCAATACGCGCTATCTGCCCTATCAGTGCCTGATCGAACGGTGCAGATCTTCGACGGCCATCGTAATGTATCGAACACACTCCCGTGACCTTGCCGCTGGCCGCGACAATGGGCATTGACCAGCACGCGTGAATTCCATGATGAAGCGCCATTTGCCGCCAGGAACAGAGCGCCCACCGGGGGTCCGAAAGAAGGTCGGAGACAATGATCTGCTCGTTCGACAGGGCCGCGCTCGCGCATGGGTTGCTTTCGGCAGGCCCATCGATAATCGAATCGATGAATTCACGAGGAAGGCTCGGTGCGGCGCCGTGCTCAAGATGCGTACCCGCTGGCTGCAGCAACGCGATGCTGCAATAGCAGCCGGGCGCAACACTTTCAACAAGACGGCAAAACCATTCAAGAATGACCGCCATGGGGCGGCCGGCAGCAACCAATTCAAGCAGTTCTGTTTCGCCGGCGAGCAGTGCTTCGATCCTCCGCCGGTCTTCAATTTCCGTATTCAGTCCGCACCACTTCACTAATTGCCCGGATGCATCCAGGACTGGCCGCGTGCGAATCAGGAACCAGCGGTATTCTCCGTCGAACCGGCGCAGGCGTGCATCCATCTCCTGGGGTTCGCCCCAACTCAGGTTGGCGCTCCAGCGTTTGAGCAGTTCCGGCAAGTCGTCCGGATGAATGGCATCCTGCCAGCACTGCAGAATAGTTTCCGCACTCATGCCGGTGTATTCACGCCAGCGCCGGTTTAGAAAATCGACTTGGCCGCTGGGGAGCGCGGTCCACACCAAGCCTGGCAGTGCATCGATTACTTGAAGGAGTTCGTTTTCCATTCCGGCAATGGGTTGGAAAGTCAGTTGCTTATCCGGGCACATGCTATTGACTCCAGCTAACACAAACCATTAGATTTACGCCTTCTTGAACATGCATTGCCGCAGTGCGCTCTTCATGGAAATACAGGTGACAATGTCTTGTCGATTCCGCTGGTTGCCGCGGAGATCTTACCATTCGCCAAGGGCTCTCTTCCCCATTGCGCTGGTCGTGGCGAGCCTCTCGGCAGCCCGGGCGGACAATGTGGTGGTGATCGGTTATGCGGGCGCATTGACGGGACCTCAGGCACATCTTGGCAAAGATATCGAGCAAGGCATCCGGCTTGCTATTGATGAGATCAATGCTTCCCATCCGGTAATCGCAGGCACTCCGACCGGCTTCAAACTCGACGCCCAGGACGATGCAGGAGACCCGCGAATTGCGACATTGATTGCGCAGCGTTTCATTGATAACGGCGTGAACGCGATTGTCGGGCATCAAAGTTCAGGAACATCGATCGCGGTCGCGAGGCTTTACGCCGCAGCCAACATTGCCGAGATCACGCCTTCCGCCACGAATCCCCAGTTCACCAGACTTGGCTATCGCACGACGTTCCGGGTGCTTGCGAACGACAACTTCCTCGGGACCGTCATGAGCCGTTATGTAATCGACACCATGCACGCTCGCCGCGTTGCAGTGATCGATGACCGCACCGCTTATGGTCAAGGCGTGGCCGATGTATTCGTTGACGCAACGCGTAGTGCGGGCGGCACGATCGTGGCGCGCGAATATACAAGCGATAAAGCGGTGGACTTCAACGCGTCGCTTACGCTCTTCAAGCAAAAACGGCCAGACGCCATTTTTTTTGGAGGTGTCGATGCGCAAGCCGGGCCCATGCTGCGCCAGATGAAGCGGCTTGGTGTCACCGCGCCATTGCTCGGAGGCGACGGCATGTGCACCCGGGAGCTGCCAAGATTGGCGGGCGAGGCGTTCGCCGGCAATCTGTATTGCGCCGACGGCGGATTGAGCCTTTCTTCCATGCCGGGCGGTCTCGCCTTCGAAAAGAAGTTCCATGCGAAATTCGGGGAGCACGTGCAACTCTACGCGCCCTACGCTTACGACGCGACCATGGCGGTGTATCACGCGGTTGTCCAGGCGCAATCGGCGGAATCGGGAAAAATCGTCGACGCACTTCGCAATGTCGATTTCCAAGGTGTTACCGGCCAGATTTCTTTTGACGACGCGGGGGATCTGCGCGTGCCGGCCGCGACTATCTCGACATTCAAAGACCGCAAGAAGGTGACGCTCCGGGAAATCAGAAGATAGGAAACCTGATCGATATAACCCTACACGTCAGCACTTTCCATGATCACTAATGCATTGTTTTCAACATCAACCTCGCTTCCAGGCCACCACCCGCACGATTGTGAAGCGAGAGCGTCGCATCCATCGCGAGTGCGAGCTGGCGCGCGATGGCGAGGCCAAGACCCGTACCGCCCGTATTGCGATTACGCGACGTTTCGATCCGGTAGAACGGTTGAAAAACCGCCTCCAGCGACTGCTCGGGAATCCCCGGTCCGCGATCCAGCACCGTGACGGTCGCCTTTCCGTCGGACGATGCCGCCACATTGATCTCCGCAACGCCGCTGAACTTCAGCGCGTTGTCGACCAGGTTGCCAACAATGCGGCGCAAAGCCTGTGGACGCGTCGTGAGCGGCATGCCGAATCGCCCTTGCAGAGACACGTCTTGACCCGCATCGACATAGTCGCAGACCAGGCTGTCGAACAACGCGTCGGGATCGATCCGGCACGGCACTTCGGTTGCGCCGTGCAGCGTTCGCGCGTAAGTCACGCCTTCCTTCACCAATGCCTCGATTTCCTGCAAATCCTGCCGCAGCTTGACACTTTCGGCTTCGTCATCCATGACTTCAACCCGAAGACGCATGCGGGTAATCGGCGTTTGCAAGTCATGTGAAATCGCTGCCAGAATCTGCATGCGTTCCGTCATGTACATTGAAATCCTGTCCTGCATCGAGTTGAACGCGCGCGCCGCACGCGCCACTTCCGATGGTCCATCTGTCGGCAGCCGGAATGCCTTGAGGTCCGGGCCGAGTCCGTCGGCTGCCGCCGCCAACTCGTGCAGCGGGCGCGTGGCAACCCGCACTGCCAGCCAGCAGCACGCGAGCAGCACGACCAGTTGCAGGATCAGCCCCAAGGGCAGCCAACGCGACAATGGGGTGCTCGGCATGGGACGCAGGTCTATTGTCAGGGGGCTGCCGTCGGAGAGCCGGAGGTGTACCTGAAGACGCTCGCGATCACCCGGCACGGCGTTCACCGTGAGCGGATAGCGAGTTCCGATGCCTTCGGAAATGGATTGCGCCACGCGCGCCGACAGTTGGGCGTCGAGCGGGCCACCGCTTACCCCCGGTCCAAGAATGAAATCGTAGCTGCGGCGCGCAAGGCGCGGCAGCCATTGAGCGCGTTCGCTGGCCGGCAAATGATCGAGAAGCGCCACGGAACTGACAACTTCGCGCTCAATGTAGCCCATCATCACATTGGTCATGCTCTGGTCGCGCTCGGTCATGGTGAGCCAGAACGACAACGCCTGCGCTGAAGCCAGACCAATGAACAGGATCACCGTCAACCTCGCGAACAACGTGCGCGGCCAATGCAGCCATGGGCGCACGTTCATTGCGGTTCCTCAATCACACTCACCGCCGAAGAGAACACATAACCTTCACTGCGCAGCGTCTTGATGTAGCGAGGTTCGCGGGCGACGTCCCTCAGCCGCTGACGTAGGCGGCTCACCATCAGGTCGATCGAGCGGTCGAACGTGTCGGCCTGACGTCCCTGGGTCAGGTTGAGTAACTGATCGCGGGTCAGCACGCGTTGGGGATGATCGAGAAACACGCGCAGCAGACGATACTCGGCTCCGCTAAGCGCGACCATCGTGCCTTCCTGATCGAGGAGGTGGCGCGCAATCGTATCGAGCCGCCAATCGCCGAACCCGAGCATTTGCGCCGATTCGCTCAGTTGCATGCCGGGCGGCAGCATGCGCGCGCGGCGCAGCACCGCGCGAATACGCGCAAGCAGTTCGCGCACCGCAAACGGCTTGGGCAAGTAGTCGTCGGCGCCCATTTCGAGACCGAGAATCCGGTCGGCTTCTTCGTCTCTCGCGGTCAGCATCAGCACCGGCACCGAGCGGAACTTGCCGGCCCGCAGTTCGCGGCAGATCACCAGGCCGTCTTCGCCGGGCATCATCAGATCGAGGACGATCAAGTCGGGCGCGCCGTTTTCCAGGACGCTGTACATCTGGCGTCCGTTAGCGGCGAGCGAAACGCGCATGCCGCTTTTATCGAGGTAGCCCGCGATCAGTTCGCGAATGCCCCGGTCGTCGTCGACAATCAGTATGTGGTCGATCGTATTCATCCGTGCATCAACTCTTTCGACGTTTCGTCTGCACCTTGCTTGCGTGGATCAACGAACACTGGACCGGATGCGCCAGCTCGGCGGCCAAACCGCCGGCCACGAAGGCAAGAATCGCAAACAGGCGTTTCATGCGTCCTCCATTACGGAGAGGCTTGCTCCATTCGAGATACCCGCCTCTAGCGCATACGAATCAATGCTCTCGAGGCAGCCGATATTGGCGCGCCAAAGCTGCGGATTCGTGCGCGTTTGATGAAACGGATAAATACCACAATGCCTGCAGAAAAAGTGCTTAGCTGTCCGGGTGTTGAACTGATACTGCGAGAGTGCGTCCTCCCCTTGCAGAATCGTCAATTGATTCGCGGCGAACGGCGGGGTCATCAATGCACCTTTGCGCCGGCACAAGCTGCAATTGCAGCGCGCCGCCGGGGTTACAGGGGCATGAACCTCGAATTTGACGGCTCCGCAGTGGCACGAGCCTTTCAGGCCATCGTCGCTCATAAAGATCCCGGTGATGAGGTATGGCTACTTTATAGCGCGACTTGAATAGGTGTTTGTATCGTAGTGTATCCGCCCGGTTGTCTGATACAAAAAATTGCACCATGCAGTCAGCCGGCAACAGCCAAACCGGGCAGGAGCAATCTTATGCAAGCTTGCGATCCCGCGGGCGCGATCGTATCAAGATCATTTGGCGGGAGATCCGACAAATTGGTTCCTGGCCAAAAGTTGCCCGCGATCCTTAATAGCGTGGTTTGCTGCATCTCGGTGAATGATTAGCAGGCCGGCGCAACGGAATAATATTCTCCGGGGGTTTTTTAGCGACGCACTGGCATGCCCAATAGGTTTCGTCACCGATCACATGCTTTGTCAGGACACAGTCGTCGGCGCAATCGTCGCTCTGACATCCGAATATTGCTTCAGCAACGTTGCCCGATTCGAGTACGCACCATACATTGCACAAGCCACAACGGGAAGACCGAACAATGTCCTTGATTGCCGAAGGATATTCCGAGCGTTCGAGCGCTCGCACGACTGTTTCGCCATCTCGTTGGAACACGGTAAGAAGTTTGCCCACTACCTTGACCATGTGTGTGGCCTCCGGGGTTCTATTGTTTGTAAAGCGATGGTCTTTTACTTCTCATCGTTTGGCGCCGGGATAGCACCCACAACATGGCCTTTGCATCTGCAAGCTTGCTATCGACGCCTTTGTGCTATTCGTAAATTAGTCCGCGCAGCGAAAGTTTCCAATCGAGTCCCATCATGATGTGGTTAACCCTGTGATATGCAGCGCTCATTGGTGGCAGCAGATCAAGACTTGGTGATCCGCTGTTGCTGCATTGTGTCAAACGGATGAAAGCAACTTCAGTCAGGTACGCAATTTCAAAAGGCCTGCTAGAAGGCGCCATGATTTGCTTGTGTACATCGACCGCCATCAAGAATCCCGCGATATAGCCGTGACCTATCAAGGGCATTGCACTAATCTACTTCTGTGGACCGTCACACGCGTTTATATTTGATTGGAGTAGGCTCGTCAGAACGAATGGCGCTTGTTCAGCAACGTCAAACACTAGGTGCCGCAGTAGTAGTTTTCGCCTGAGTATTCTTCAATCTTCCAAGCGCGCTGCGCGCCAGGCTCATTGATGCGATGCACTATGAAAACGTGCATCCTTAAAAAAACAATCGGTGGATAGGTCCCTCTCAAGGAGATAACGCATGTCAAATGAAGCAAAGTGCCCGTTCAATCACGCCGCGGGCGGCGGCACGACGAACCGTGACTGGTGGCCAAAACAACTGCGGGTAGACTTGCTCAGCCAGCACTCCAGCAAGTCCAATCCCCTGGACAACAGCTTCAACTACGCCGAGGCCTTCAAGAGCCTTGATCTGGCTGCAGTCAAGAAGGACCTTGCAGCGCTGATGACCGATTCGCAAGATTGGTGGCCCGCGGACTTTGGCCACTACGGCCCGCTATTTATCCGCATGGCCTGGCACAGCGCAGGCACGTACCGTATCGGCGATGGTCGCGGCGGTGCCGGGCGCGGCCAGCAGCGTTTCGCGCCGCTCAACAGTTGGCCGGACAATGTCAGTCTGGATAAAGCCCGCCGCCTGCTCTGGCCGATCAAACAGAAATATGGTCAGAAGATCTCGTGGGCCGACCTGTTGATTCTTACGGGCAACGTCGCGCTCGAGACCATGGGATTCAAGACCTTTGGTTTCGCCGGTGGGCGTGAGGACACGTGGGAACCGGATCAGGACGTCTACTGGGGCAACGAGAAGACCTGGCTGGGCGGCGACGTGCGTTATGGCAAGGGAGCCGCAGGCAATAACGAAGACGGAGGCGTTATTGTCGCCGACGAAGAAAAGCACGGCGAAGAAACCAGCCGTACCGATAACGGACGCAACCTGGAAAATCCGCTGGGCGCCGTGCAGATGGGCCTCATCTATGTCAATCCGGAAGGTCCCGACGGTAATCCGGATCCAGTTGCCGCAGCGCACGATATCCGTGAAACCTTCGCGCGCATGGCAATGAACGACGAGGAAACTGTCGCGCTGATCGCAGGCGGCCATACGTTTGGCAAGACGCACGGCGCGGGTCCTGCCGAGAACGTAGGTCCCGAACCCGAGTCCGCCGATCTCGAGAACCAGGGGCTTGGATGGAAGAACAGCTTTGGCAGCGGCAAGGGTGGCGACACCATCACCAGTGGCCTGGAGGTCACCTGGAGCAGCACGCCAACGCAATGGAGCAACGGTTTCTTTGAAAACCTGTTTGGTCACGAGTGGGAACTGACCAAGAGTCCCGCTGGCGCCAATCAGTGGGTCGCCAAAGGCGCCAGCGCAACTATTCCACACGCTCACGATCCGTCGAAGAAACTGCTTCCGACGATGCTGACCACCGATCTATCCCTGCGCTTCGATCCCGCCTACGAGAAAATCTCGCGGCATTTCTGGGAACATCCCGATGAGTTGGCCGACGCATTCGCCCGCGCGTGGTTCAAGTTGACGCATCGCGACATGGGACCGCGCGCACGCTATCTTGGACCGGAAGTACCAAGCGAAGAGTTGCTTTGGCAGGACCCGATTCCGAAGCTGGACCATGCGCTGGTCGAGGAAGCGGACGTCGCCGCACTCAAGCAGAAGATCCTGGCATCGGGACTGTCCGTCTCCGAACTGGTATCGACGGCCTGGGCGTCGGCGTCCACATTCCGTGGCTCCGACAAACGCGGCGGCGCCAACGGCGCACGCATCCGCCTCGCGCCGCAGAAAGACTGGGCGGTCAACCAGCCCGAGCAGTTGTCGAAGGTACTGAAGGTACTCGAAGGCATCCAGAACGAGTTCAATGGCGCACAGGCCGGTGGCAAAAAGGTTTCGCTGGCCGACTTGATTGTTCTGGCTGGGGGCGCCGGCGTTGAACAGGCGGCGAAAAATGCCGGGCATCAGGTGAGCGTGCCCTTTACACCCGGACGAATGGACGCCTCGCAGGAACAGACCGACGTGGAATCCGTTTCCGCGCTCGAACCGGCCGCCGATGGTTTCCGCAATTACCTGAAGGACAAGTACAAGGTTCCGGCGGAAGCGTTATTGATCGACAAGGCGCAATTGCTGAGCTTGACCGCTCCGGAAATGACGGCGCTCATCGGCGGCTTGCGTGTGCTGAACGTCAATGCCGGTAAGAACCCGCATGGCGTCTTCACCGACAAACCGGAAGCGCTGACCAACGACTTCTTCCGCAACCTGCTCGACATGAGCACGGAATGGCAAGCGCTCTCGTCGGCCAGGGACTTGTTCGAAGGACGGGACCGGAAGACTGGCGAACGAAAATGGACCGGCACTCCCATCGATCTGATTTTCGGCGCACATTCCCAGCTTCGGGCGCTCAGTGAAGTCTATGCAGCAGAAGACGCGCAGGAAAAGTTCGTCCGCGACTTCGTCGCAGCATGGGTGAAGGTGATGAACCTCGACCGTTTCGACCTTGCCTGACAGGTCGCCTCGCTCCGTCAGGCGGTCGTCCTGACGGAGCCTTCCATTTCAATTGCGCTATTACGCCTCGAACGTGCAATGCGTCCCCTACGCGGCGCATTGCACGCTGTCTTAACGCTCGGCGAGAAAGCGCTCGGCGAGTTTCACCCAATACGTCGCGGCGGTCGGCAAGGCCGCATCGTTGAAGTCGTAGCCGGCGTTGTGCAGCATGCAGCCACCCGTGTTATGCGCCGGGCCCGTACCGTTGCCCACTATGAAGTAGCAACCGGGAACCGCCTGCAGCATGAACGAGAAATCTTCCGCGCCCGCCGTGGGACGCATGTCGGGTATCAGCCCGTCTTCCCCTAGCCAATCGTACGCGACCTGGCGGGCGAATTCCGTGGCAGCGGGGTCGTTGACAACGGCCGGACATCCCCATTGATAATCCACCTTCGCCGTACACCCCAACGCCGATGCCTGAGTCTCTACAAGTTCGATAAGCCGGTCATGCACCAATCGTTGCACCTCGGGCCGCAGCGCGCGAACCGAAAGCGTCATCTTTACAACGTCTGGAATGACATTGGAGACGGTCCCGCCATGAATCTCGCCGATACTGATCACGGCGGTATCGAGCGGGTCCATATTGCGTGAGACGATGGTCTGCAGCGCGATCACCACATGCGCCGCGGCGACAATCGGGTCGGATGTGAGATGCGGCCGTCCGCCATGGCCACCCTTTCCCTGGATGCTGATATAGACAGTGTCGGACGAAGCCATGAAACTGCCAGGCAAAAAACCGAACTTGCCGACAGGTTCGCCCGGCCGGTTATGCAAACCGAACACCATGTCGCAGGGGAATTTGTCGAACAGCCCTTCGTCGACCATGATCTTCGCGCCGCAATAGCGTTCTTCAGCGGGTTGAAAGATCAGGTTCAGGGTGCCGGAAAACCGGCGGGTTTCCGCTAGATAACGCGCCGCGCTAAGCAGGATTGCCGTGTGGCCATCGTGGCCGCAAGCGTGCATCACGCCTTCTCGCTGGCTCGCATAAGAAAGGCCCGTCGACTCCAGAATCGGAAGTGCGTCCATGTCCGCGCGCAGGCCAAGACGGCGCGAGCCGGAGCCCACTTTCAGCGTGCCGACCACGCCCGTTTTCGCAAGCCCCCGATGCACTTCATAACCCCATGCATGAAGACGTTCCGCGACGAGATCGCTGGTTTCATGCTCCTCGAGCGAGAGTTCAGGGCGAGCGTGAATGCGATGGCGCAAGGCGACGAATTCTTCGCTCATGTCGAGAATGCGCGCGAGTACGTCCGTCATGGGTTCTCCTTGAATGCGGGTTGAATCATTGCGCGGCGCGTGCCGCAGCGACCCATTGGGTGAACTGCGTGCGGTTCGCGGCGAGCCATTGATCGGCGAGACGGGAATACAGTCCGGTCGAGTTATGTTCCTTGCTGATCGCGGACTCCCAGTCAGCCCAGACCGTGGGCGGAAACTTGATCTGCTGGATCAGCGCCTTGATACCCGGATTGGCGGAAGCGAACGTCCTGTTCGCCACCGAACCCGCGTTCCAGGACGCCATTGCCATGTGGCATGGATCGGCGCCTCCGGCACAGCCGACCACGCCCTTGACAAGCGCCGACCCGCTGTTGGGCATCCTGGGCGGCAAGGCATCCGCGGGAACCGGGAGCCACACAACGTCCTTGCCCGGGACAAGACCGCTTGTGACCCATGACGGGCTCCACGCATAGAAAAATGCGGGCGAGCCGGACTTGATGCGCGAGACCACGTCGGTCATCAACGCTTCATACTTGCCGCTCACGACGTGGACGTTTTGCGTGAGTCCAAATTTCTTGACCTGATAGTTCACCACGTCCGCACAGCTCCAGCCGGGATCGCAACTGATCAGCTCGGCCTTCCCGCCTTCACCAAACAGCCCGGCGACATCCGGATCTTTCATCTGCTCGAGGCTCGTGATGTGGTGAGCATCGGCTGTCTTTTTGTCTATCATGTAGCCGTTCACCCCGCCCCCGGCGATAAACCCGGTGCCAATGATTTCAGCCTGCTTCTCCACAGCCCGAAACTCCGGCTCGCGCTGGGGAAGGTTCACATCGGTTGAGAGATCCACGTCTCCTTGCGCCACCGCCGCAAAGAACAGCGTGATGTTCATGGTGCTGAGCTTCACGTCGTAACCAAGCGACTGCATGGCCTTTGCCACGATCTGGTCCGCGACGTAATTTGCGCCAAGGCTGTCGGCCTGCACATAACGGACGGTCTTTCCCGTGCCGGGCAGCGTATCGGCGATTGCAGACGCACTGACTGCCGGGAACAGGAGCGCCGCCAGAACAGCCGCCGCCCCGCCGCACTTCAAGGTCTTCATTGGCGCTCCCGTTGGTTCGCGCATGTTCGCCGTCGCCCGGCGTCCGGAGTTCTCTCGATCACGTCACATGCTAGATGACAGCCGGCATCTGATCTTCCTATGTACACGGTGAATGCCGCCGCGCGATTTTCTCCGGTTCGGGTGAAGCTGTGCACAGCAAAAATCCGGTCTGCATCGGCTCGTAAAGAAAAAAATTTGAATCTCTGTAACCGGACATCGGCAGGCGGCGAAATAGATAACGTACCCGCGACGGGTACCGTCTAATTCAACTACTGGAGAGATTCAATGTCCGCAAAGACCACTGTTAGTGCCTCCCTTCTCGCTGGCGTTGTAGCGAGCCTGCTTGCATCGGTTGCTCAAGCGGCGCCGCTCACAAAGGGCGAAGAAAGCGCAGCCATGGCGGCGCACAAGGAGAAGTGCTATGGCGTTGCCCTGAAGGGACAAAACGACTGCGCGGCAGGCCCCGGCACGACATGTCAGGGCACGTCCGCGATGGATTTTCAGGGCAATTCGTGGAAGTTCGTTCAAGGGGGCACCTGCACGAATATCCAGGTGCCGGGCGGCGGCCATGGCTCGCTGACGCCGCTCAAGTCCTGATCCAGCGAACGATAAAACGAATGCGAGCGGCCATGGACAATTCCACGAAGCCAACTGCAGTGCGTGGCCCGAGCCGCTCCATTCGTGCGGGCTCCGGCGCCATGACACTTGCAGGGACCAGTTTCAAGCACGATCACCTGCCTGCGATTCTCGCGGACGGACCCGCCGATGGATTCTTCGAGGTCCACGCGGAAAACTATATGGGTGCGGGCGGCCCGCCACACCGGGCGCTTGCGGCCATTCGTGGCGACTATCCGCTATCCGTTCACGGCGTGTGCATGTCAATTGGCGGGCCCGGCGCACTGGATCCGGTTCATCTCGCGCGCTTCCGGGACGTGGTGTTGCGTTACGAACCCGAGCTGGTATCGGAACATCTGGCGTGGTCGTCCCACAGCGGAACGTTCTTCAACAACCTGCTGCCCTTGCCGTATACAAGGCCAACGCTCGACAGGGTATGCGAACACGTCACGCAAGTTCAGGAAGCAATCAGGCATCCTATATTGCTGGAAAATCCGTCGACATATGTCGCCTTCGCTTCATCGACAATGAGCGAGACCGGGTTCCTTCGAGCAGTCGCGCAACGCACCGGCTGCGGTCTCTTGCTCGACATCAACAACGTATTTGTCTCAGCGAACAACCACGGCTTTTCGGCCTCGGCATACCTGGCTGAATTTCCACTTGAACACGTTGGTGAAATACACCTTGCCGGACATGACGAACAAGAGGACGACGAGAACGAACGGCTTCTCATCGACAGCCACGACCGCGCCGTCTCCGATCCAGTCTGGAAGCTCTATACGGATGTCGTCTCGCGAATCGGCCCTAGGCCCACATTGATCGAGTGGGACAGCAAGCTTCCCGACTGGCCCGTATTGCGCGCCCAGGCGCTGATGGCTCGCGCCATCATGGAAGAAAACGCTATGGCGCTTAGTGGGGAGAACGATCGTGAGGCCTGAAATTCCCCTGCACGATTTCGCGACGGCATTCGCGCCGGGTTTGACGAACCCGGCTGCGGCGGCGCCGGAAGATGTCGTCGCTCCCTTGGGCAAAGGGGTAATCAAGCGCTACAACGTTTATCGAAACAACGTCACGGTGAGCCTGATCGATGCACTCGCCGCAATCTATCCCGCGATACAGCGCATTACCGGCATCGATTTCTTCAGGGCGATGGCCCGCTTTCACGTTCGTGAAACACCGCCCGTGTCGCCGTTGCTGTTCGAGTACGGGCGCGATTTTCCCGCGTTCATCGCGTCCTATGACTATGCCCGCGGCATGCCGTGGCTAGCCGATACCGCGCGCATCGAGCGCGCCTGGCTGGATGCTTATCACGCCGCCGACCTTCCCGCGCTCGCGGCGGAAGCGCTTGGGTCCATCGACCCTGCGTTGCTCGCCGAAACACGTTTTACACCGCATCCGGCCACGCGGATCGTGCGCTCAAGCTATCCCGCCGTCGCGATCTTCGCAATGAACCGGACCGATGGTCCCGTTTCGCCACTCTGCTCAAGCGAACCGGAGGACGCTCTCGTGACGCGGCCCGGTCATGAAGTGATCGTCTCGCGCCTGCCGGCTGGCGGCGCGGTATTCCTCGCTCATCTACTCGATAACGCATCGCTCGGCGACGCGATCGCTGCTGCATTTGAAGACGCCCCTGCCTTCGATCTCCACGCCAATCTGGCCGGGATGATCTCGGCCGGCGTGTTCACTGCAATTCAACCTGGAGAATGATCAAGATGCCGGACAGACAAGTTATGAGCCTTTCTTTTCCCGGCGCAGCCATCTCGGCGATTGGCGCGGCGAGGCGGCAAGTCCAGCGGCTCGCCCAACCGTGGCTGGTTCAACTCGTGCTGCGCGTGGCGCTTGCCGTGCCGTTCTACAAGTCGGGCATTCTCAAATGGCACGGATTCCTTCAACTGAACGATACGGCAATCGACCTGTTCACAGAGGAGTTCAAGCTGCACCTTCCCGGAGGACCGTATGCGTTTCCTCACCCCGCCATATTCGCATTTCTGTCGGGCTGCGGCGAGGTGATGTTCCCGGTGTTGCTGGTCCTTGGATTTGGCACCCGGTTCGCCGCAGCCGGTTTGATACTGATGACCTGCATCATCGAGCTGACGGTGCCGGAAGGCTGGCCGATCCACCTGACCTGGCTGGCGATGGCGCTCGGCATCGCGGCATGGGGACCGGGGCGGATTTCCATCGACTATCTGCTGGGTGACAAGGCGTTCAGGTCCTGAGCGACGCGTTTATTGTCGCGATGGCCGCTCGCGCCGATTGAAGGAATTCGTTAATCTTGGCAGGACAACAGAAACTAACCGATTCTTTCAATCACAGGATTTCCGGCGGCCACGCTTGTGCGAGCTTGCCGACAATCCTGACGCGCCGGGACAAATCATCCAATGCCGACCGACATTCCAGAACCGCAAGCCGTATGCAACGCCATTACTCGCAGTGCGATCTTCATTGTCGCCACGCTCAATCCCGGTCCGGACAACGCCGCCGCAGTGCGCTCGATCTGCGGTGACGTAGCAGCGCTCGTCCGTGCGGTCGGCACGCGCGCGCCCACGGGCGAGTTGTCGTGCGTCTGCGGTTTTGGCGCGGGCGTCTGGGATACGCTTTTTGGCGCGCCCCGCCCCGCGAACCTGCACGCGTTCCGCGAGTTCGGCGAGGGCAAGCGCCACGCCATCGGCACGCCGGGCGACCTGCTGTTCCACATTCGCGCCGATCACATGGACCTCTGCTTCGAGCTTGCGACCCAACTGATGACACGCCTGGGCAATGCGGTATCGGTCGTGGATGAAGTGCACGGTTTTCGCTATTTCGATCTGCGCGACATGGTCGGTTTCGTCGATGGCACCGAGAATCCGCGCGGCCGTGAAGCGGTCGACTTTGCCCTGATTCGCGATCAGGATCGTGACTTCGCCGGTGGCAGCTACGTGATCGTGCAGAAATACCTGCACGACATGGCCGCGTGGGAATCGCTTCCGGTCGAGGCGCAGGAGCGGATCATCGGACGCAAGAAATTGTCCGATGTCGAACTCGACGAGGCGATCAAACCAAGTTCCTCGCACAGCTCACTGACCACGATTGAAAAGGACGGCCAGGAAGTGAAGATCCTGCGTCACAACATGGCCTTCGGCCGCCCGGGCGCAGGCGAGTTCGGAACCTATTTCATTGGTTATGCCAGTTCGCCGGAACCTGTCGAGCAGATGCTCGAGAACATGTTCGTCGGACGGCCGCCCGGCAACTACGACCGGCTTCTCGATTACAGCCGCGCGGTCACGGGCGGACTGTTCTTTGTTCCGTCGGCAACCTTGCTCGAGGAACTCGCGGATCGCAAGCCATAACGCGCGATCAGTGAAAGCCAGCGGAAAGTATCAGGCGGCCCGGCTCTGCCATTGCGCAAGTAAGGCGGGCAATTCGGCCATATTCTGAAAGACCTGCACCACGCCCGCCTGGCGAAGTGCTTCCGGCCCGCTATGGCCTTCCGCGTGCGGGCTGTATCCAAACACAGTGGCGCCCGCGGCAATGCCCGCGGTCGCGCCCGTGACCGTATCTTCCACGATAGCGCAGCGCGCTGGATCGACATTCAGCGCCTTGGCCGCGGCCAGATAAACGTCCGGGTACGGTTTGCTGCGCGCCATTTCATGGCCGCTGAATATGCGGCCGTGAAAGTAGTCGATCATGCCGACCTTCGAGAGCTGCATATCGACCTTGAGGCGATCGGCCCCTGACGCCACCGCAATGCGCCCGTCGAATTCGCGGTGCACGTGCTGCACAGCCCGCAGCGCACCGGCAATGGCGATCAGTTCGCGATCGAGCGCGGCATTGCGCCGCTCCCGAAACTGCGAAAGCCATTGCTCCGTGATTTTCACGCCCGTCTGCGCTTCAATGAGCGGCGCCTCGTCTTTCACGGCCTTGCCGACGAAGATCCGCATCGTCTCCTCGATGCTCAGATGCCATCCGAGTTCCCCCAGCATGGCGGTCAGTACACGATTGGTGATGGGTTCCGAATCGACGAGCACGCCGTCGCAGTCGAAAAGCACGGCATCGAAAAGAAGCTTGGGCATTGGAAAATGAACGTAATGGGTTCGCGCAACGGGCAAGGATACCGCACGGCAGGCGAAAATTTCCCGCTCGCCGCGCGCAAACGCTTGCAGGTCGCGGGACTGCTACAATTCAGGTTCTTTTTGCCCGGATGGACGTAATGGGATTCGAACAGCTAGCAGCGCTCAAGGAACAACTTTCAAAATCGGCTGGAACGAAGGCTCCCGCGCGCGCAGACCGTACCCGGGCAAAGCCTCCCGTTTCGAAGGCGAAGCCGGCGGCGAATGCAAAACCCAATGCCAAACCGAACGCCAGACCCGCCCATGCGGTATCGAAGGCGAAACCGACGGCGGACGTCAAACCCAATGCCAAGCCCGTGGATCCGGTAGTGGTGCATATCGGGCGGTTGCAAAAGCGTTTCCCGGCGGCTTTCCCCAAAAATCCCGCGCCCAAGGTGGCGCTCAAGATCGGCATTTTTGAAGACCTGCTCCCACATATTGCGGAGCTCAAGGTGAGTCAGGCAGAACTGCGCGACGCCATAAAGATCTGGTGCCGCGGAAGCCGCTACTGGACGGCGCTTGTCGAAAATGCCGTCCGCGTGGATCTCTCCGGTGCGGAGGCGGGTCGCGTTTCGGCTGAAGATGCGGTTCGCGCGCAAAAACTCGAGGAATCGCGGCTAGCCAGGGTGGCAGCCAAGGCATCTGCTCCCCCCGCGACGACTGCGACGGCTACGGCTACGGCTGTGGTGCCTCCTGATCCAAGCGCGTCCTAGACGCCGGGCGCGTACTGCATTTCGCCGTTCCCGAACGACCAGTTTTCGCGTTGGACGTCAATAAGACTGATCCATACGTCCTCGATTCGCAGTCCCGCCTTTTGATGAATGCCTTCTGCGACCGCTTTGTAAAAGGCCTTCTTCACCTCGACTGTGCGCCCCGCGTTCCACGTCACTTGAATGAAAACGATACCGGGCGAGTAATCAATGCCCAGATATCCTTCGGACGGGTACACGAGTTCGTCGGATTCATGGCGAGTGATGATCTGAAACTTGTCGTGCGCCGGAACATTTGCGACGGTAACCATGGCGTCGTATATAACGGTGCTGATGGCTTGAACGCTTTCGGCAGAGGCCTCTTTCGAGATATTGATTCTGACCAGCGGCATATCGGCTCCTAATGTGGTTCAGTGCCTGCATCGATTGAATTGTTTCTCACTTTCGATCGCGGATAATACTGATTTCTCCATTGCGCTCGAGAAAAACATATCGTACGCCTGCAAGATCCAGCGTTCCTGATTGACGGCGATTGCTTTCCAGTACGTCGGCCGCGGTCACCAGTGCAGCCGCCATCTGCCGCTCGTTGAAGCGCCCTTCCCGATACAACTCGCGTTCCACACCGCCTACGAGCTTCTCCAGCCACCGGGAATGGACGCAACCCCATGCAAGCATGCGATGCATCACCACGATAACAAGCGATGCGACCGCGGTCGGGATTGCAGGGGAAGCGCCCACGATGACCCGCGAAAGAGTCGCTCCCAGCAGGATCGCGACGACGTAATCGAACGGCGAGCGCTGGCCAAACGACCGGCGACCCGAGATTCGGATCAACGCGAGGGCCAATATGAACACGGCGACGCCTCTCGCGGCCATCTGGTACTCGTCCAGATCCCGTCCGCTGCCAAACAGGGCTTCGATCATTGTGCCGCCTCCTTTTTCGCTCCTGTGTCCCGCCAACACGATCCCATGCAACTGGCGTGCTGCGACCCCGGCGTCTCCGAAGATCGATCGGACATGCCGGAGTTCGCAGACAGAGTGACATCTCCGTGTCGCTAAGCCACGCGTCTAGCCTCCCGCCTTTGTCACACGCCACACGGTGTTACCGGCGTCGTCGGCAATGACGAGCGCACCGTCCTTGTCCTGGGCAAGGCCGACCGGCGCGCCATAGAGCTGCTTTTCATCGGCGGAAACGAAGCCGGTGACCACAGGCTTCGGCGTGCCGACCGGTTTGCCATTTTCGAACGCCACGTAGGCAACCGCGTAACCGCTCAGCGGCGAACGATCCCAACTGCCATGTTCGCCGATAAACGCGCCGCCCTTGTACTGCGCCGGCAGGTTGTTGCCCGTATAGAACAGCAGTCCAAGCGGTGCGACGTGGGAGCCGATCGCATAATCCGGCTTGATCGCCTTCGCGACCAGATCCGGACGCTGCGGCTGGACCCGCCGATCGACATTCTGACCATAATAGCTATACGGCCAGCCATAAAAGCCGCCGTCCTGCACAGATGTCAGATAGTCGGGCACAAGATCCGCGCCGATTTCATCGCGCTCATTCGCGACCGTCCAGAGCCGCCCCGTTGCCGGTTCCCATTGCAGCCCGGTCGGATTGCGGATCCCGGCAGCAAAGATCCGGCTCGCGCCCGTCGTGATATCGACTTCCAGCACGTTTGCACGGCGGTACTCCACATCAAGCCCGTTCTCGCTGACATTGCTGTTCGAGCCGACGCCGACATACAGCTTCTTGCCGTCGGGGCTCGCGAGCAGCGCCTTGGTCCAGTGATGATTGACCCTGTCCGGAAGGTCGGCGAGTTCGACTCCAGGCGTTGAGATTTCCGTTGCGCCGGAGGTGTACGGAAATTTCAGGATCTCATCGGTATCGGCAACATAGAGCGTGTCGCCGACCAGTTGCATGCCGAACGGCGAATGCAGGTGATCGATAAACACGTGCTTGTCCCATTCACCACTGCCATCGGCGCGCTTTCGCAGTAGCGTAATGCGGTTTCCGCCCTTCGCCTCCTTGCCCGAACGGCTCTGGACCATGCCGGCGATCAACTGCTTCGGCGTGGTAACGGGCTCGGCATCCGGACTGCTCGATTCCGCCACCAGGATGTCGCCGTTAGGCAGGCCGTAGACCTGGCGCGGATGTTGGAGCCCGGACGCAATCTTTTCGATCTTCAGGCCGTCCAGCACCTTCGGTGTTTCGCTATTCTGCCAGCCAACGTGCTTCGGCACCTGCATGGGAGGCGTGAAGAAATTCTGTGCGCTCGGCAACGGCGGATTCGCGCCGGCCTGATGCTCGGAGTCGTACTTGGCGCGCTCGTTACATCCGCTGATCGAGGCTGCGACGGCGATCGCGATGACGCTGGTCAAGATGGATCTATTCACGAGTCGTCTCCTTGAAACCGAACTTGTCGAACGCGAGCATGATGTGTCCGAGGCTTAGCAAGACCACGGTAATCACCGAGAGAATGACGTTCAGCGGGACCATTGCATAAGCATCGCGGCTATGAACAAAAGCATTGACGATCGCCACGATGATCCCGAGCAGGTTCAGCCAGAAATCGGGTTTCTCGTTATTCCTCACCGTATATCGCGCTCCGAACCAGACGTGGCCGAGATTGATCAGGCGTGGAATGATCGCGAAAAACAGTCCCGTGGTGACGAGCCACGCCGCGCCTTTCCCCCAGAACACATTGGCTGTGATCGCGTAGATGATGTCGAAAATGAGTGCGCCGACGAAGAGTCCGAACGGGATGGGATTCAAGAGATCGAAAAGCGAGGTGGCCAGTCTTGACCGATATCTCGGGCTAGTTGGAGTCATGGATAAGTCCTTTACTGAAGGTAAAGATGCGACAAACGATGCCCCGGTCATGGCTGCCCAGATGCGATATCGAGACTTTCCGCGCTGCATCGTCTTTCCGGCTCGTGCCGCCTGGACCTCGGGTCATGCAGCGCAATCTCACACGGCATTGCTGTCTTTCAAGACCACGCAACGCATCTACGAAAGGATTTTGCAAGCAGTGCGAGCAGCGTTTTCCAGGCGGCTGAGCCACCTGCCTATCGCACGTCACGTGCCCGGCAGCGCCGCGGTCCTATCCGCGCCTGGCCAGTTTCCGGTTCAACCGGTTCATGCCTTTGAAAACCGATTCGGCAAGATCCATTGGAAACGATCGGGGTAACAGCGCCGCCACCTCGTCGATCACCTTCGCGGTAAGGTCCGTCAGCGCATCGATCATCTGCTCGACAGCGGGTATCGACAGTCCCGTGCGTTGTCCCTGTTCGATCCAATTGCGGCGTTGTATGTCGTTTATCAGGTAGTGGACGTTCTTGCTGCGTACCGCCATGGCGAGTCTTGCCCGCTGCGCCGCCAGCTTGTTCGGACCCGTGCCGATAATCGGATGAGCCGAAAGCACGTCATAAAGGGGCGTTGCTTCGTACCGGTTGCCCGGCAGATGCGCGATGCTGAAATTCTTCGCGTGACCGTCGGTTGCGGCAAGCAGCCAAAAGACCATCTGCGCCAGGAAAAAGTTGCGGCGATCCTGTAGCGCGCGCTCGGATCCGTAGAGCACGTCCATGATTGGCTCAATACCCGGGCCGCCGTCGGACTGATATTTGTTGAGCGCCGGCGTGCCCGTCGCCTGGCACATGTCCTCTTGCGGCAAACGCAGGATCCAGGACGTGTCGCTCGACAGTCTGCGATCGAAGCGCTCGACCACAAGCACCTTCTGATCCTCGAACGCCGCCATCTCGCAACGGGCGATGGGCAATCCATACGCGGCAACGATTTTTGAACAAAGCCATTCGTTTTCCACCGACGTGCGCATGTCGGCGCGCATGTTGCCGACGAGTCCGAGCGGCAGCTTGAAGATGTGCGTGGTAGGCGTGCTGCCCTCGGGCAGGATCCATCGGCCTTCATGCCACAAAAGAGCGGTTTTTTCCTGCGCGCCCGCTATGGACAGCCGCAGATCATCAAGCGGTTCGTGCTGCCCCATGTTCGGTGTGGACGTGGTGTCCCGCAGCAACCGCGCGATCTCCTTCGTGCTGAGCGGCCGCCCCCTGATCGTTTCAAGATCGACCGGGCTTTCACCGGGCAGTAGAATCTGGACCGCGCCCACGCAGTCGCGCCCCAGCTTGGCAAGCAGTTGGAACGGCGCCGTGCCGCCTGTTTTATAGCGGGCGGCAATGCGACGCCGGATGGGTTCACTGTCGGGAAGCAGGTTGTCGAAATAGTCTGCCACCACCTGCCCTCTATAAGGCTGGTTGCCGGGCGTAAATGGCAGCGACAGCGACAGCGGACGTCCCTGCGGATCCTCGAGCCAATCGTCCCGATACACGAGCCGCTCGCCGGATGGCGTGGTCTCCCAGGAACCGACGGGCAAACCGTTCATCCACAGGTCGAGCCGGCTTGGTTCAGAGCGGCGTGCCATGCTTACCAGTTCTCTCTTTTCTTGGCGGCGGCCCGACCGGAACTCAAGGCTGAAAAAGCGGCCTTTCGCGCGATGGTTTTGGTCGCGGGCCCGGTGACCGGTTTGCGGTCTTTGTCACGGGATTTGCCCGCTGACGCCGGTTTTTTTGCGGAGCGCACGACGCCTTTTTGATTCTCGACGACCTTTGATTGTGGTTGATCGGACTGAGTCAGCATTAGCTCGACGCTCAGTACGCGCAAAACCTTGAAAAAGCGCTCGACGCTGACTGCTTCGGGATTGACTTCCAGTTGGGCGTATGTCTGCTGGGTGACACCGAGATGACTGGCCACCATTGCCTGCGTGAGTCCCGCAGCCTTGCGAAATCCCAGCAGGATAGGCCGCAACTGGCTCAGCGTTTTGACAGGGTGGTTCACGCTAAATCTCCGGTGGTCGAACAGAATACAGGTTATAGGCTGTATTGTTGAATAACAGTCTATAGCCTGTATTTACGATTTACAAGCGATAGCTTGTAAATTGGGACACCCGTTGCAGATCAAAAGTCCAGCATTTCCGTCGGCCTGGCTTTCACGAATTCAATGAAAACGCGCAGCGGCGCAGGCAGATGCCTGCGCCCCGGATAGTACAAGAACGGCCCCGGGAAACGTTGCCACCACGGCTCCAGAATCGGCTCCAGCGCGCCGCTATCCAGGTGCGGGCGCAGCATTGCCTCGAACAGATGGATGACGCCCACGCCCGCCACGGCGGTACTGATGGCAAGATCCACAGCCGCGCCCGGCCTCACGAGAAGCGGTCCCGGCGGATCCAGCCGCACCACCTCGCCGTCCCGCTCGAAATTCCACGTTGGCATTGCGCCGCCGGCAAACTGGCCGCGCAGGCATGCGTGCGTGAGCAGTTCACGCGGGTGCGTAGGCCTTCCATGTGTATCCAGATACTCGGGCGCCGCGGCGGTCGCGAAACGCTGGACTCGCGGCCCTATCGGGATGGCAATCATGTCCTGCTCGAGACGCTCGTCGTAGCGAATGCCCGCGTCGCAGCCAATCGAAAGCACGTCGACGAAACCATCTTCGACCACGACCTCCACGCGTATGTCGGGATAAGCCTTGAGAAATGGCGCGATGACCGTTGGCAGCACAATCCGCGCGGCGCTCGACGGTACGTTCAGCTTGAGCGTGCCCGTTGGGGTGTCGCGGAAACCGTTCAGCACGTCCAGCGCGGCTTCCATTTCGCCAAACAAGGGCGCGAGCTTGCCGATAAGACGCTCCCCCGCTTCCGTTGGCGCCACGCTGCGTGTGGTGCGGTTGAGCAAACGCAAACCGAGTTTCGACTCGAGCCGCTGCACCGCGATGCTGAGGCTCGAGGCCGATACCCCGCTGATGCGCGCCGCATCCCGAAAGCCGCCCGCGCGCGCCACCGATACAAAAGCGGCCAGATCGTTGAATTCCATATTCATTGTTCAATATTTATAACGACCCGTTCAATCTAGATGGGATTATCGAACAACGCAAATGGCTGGATACTGGCGGTCACACTTTCCAGGAGATCACCATGCCGAACGTCAATTCCACCGGAACCTTTTCACTTGGCGGGCGCACGGTGCGCCGCCTAGGCTACGGCGCCATGCAACTGGCCGGACCTGGCGTATTCGGGCCGCCGAAGGACCGGGACGCGGCGCTCGCCGTGCTTCGCGAAGCAGTGGATTCGGGCGTCAATCACATCGATACAAGCGATTTCTACGGCCCGCATGTCACTAATCAGATTATTCGCGAGGCGCTTCATCCGTATCCGGACGACCTCGTGATCGTCACGAAGGTCGGCGCTGATCGCGGTGCGGACGGCTCATGGATACCGGCGTTCGAGCCCGAAGACATCGCGCGCGGCGTCCACAATAACCTTCGTAACCTCGGGCTCGACGCGCTCGACGTCGTGAACATACGCAGCATGGGCAACATTCACGCTCCCGCTGAAGGCTCGATTGCGAAGCAGGTCGAGGCGCTCGCCGGGCTTCAGCGCCAGGGGCTCGTACGTCACATCGGGCTGAGCAACGTGACCTCGAAGCAGGTCGCCGAGGCGCAGGGCATAGCGGAGATTGTCTGCGTGCAAAACCACTACAACCTGATTCAGAGAAGCGACGACGCACTGGTCGACGAACTCGCGGCGCAGGGAATCGCCTATGTGCCCTTCTTCCCGCTTGGCGGCTTCACGCCGATTCAATCGTCCGCGCTCCTGGGCATTGCCGGAAAGCTGGGCGCTACGCCCATGCAAGTGGCGCTTGCGTGGCTTTTGCATCGCTCGCCGAACATTCTGTTGATCCCCGGCACCTCGTCGCTCACGCATCTGCGCGAGAACCTGCAGGCGGCGCAACTTCAGTTGAGCGGCGCGGTGCTCGCCGAACTCGATACGCTGGGTGAAGCACAGCCCGGGCATTGATCGCAGCATAGGAAAACAACGCGCTGAGATGCCTTGCGACATCATGGCGCGATAGATTTTCTATTGCCTCGAATAACTTATCGTCGATAGTCGATGGATTGGAAACCACGGATACTCCTGCCTCAGTAGTTCGCCTTGACTCAACTCCAACCCGCAAGGACCAGCGACATGAAACTGAGAGCAGGACGTTTTATTGCGGCATTCGTTTTTTCATGCACGGCGGCAGCCATGAGCCACGCGGCGGGTACGCCTCAGCGCGGCAGCATTCAGGAAGAAGTGGACGGTGCGATACAACCGTTGATGAAACAATACGCAATCGCTGGCATGGCGGTAGGGATCATTGCCGACGGTAAGACCCACGTGTTCAACTATGGTGTGGCATCGGTGCAAACAGGAAAACCGGTCACGCGCGACACGTTGTTCGAGCTTGGATCGGTGAGCAAGACATTCACCGCGACGCTTGCCGCCGAGGCGCAAATCGACGGCGACCTGTCGTTGTCCGACCACACGAGCAAATATCTTCCGTCCCTGCAAAACACGCCGTTCGGCAATGTGAGCCTTCTCAACCTGGGAACGCACACGCCCGGCGGACTTCCCTTGCAAGTGCCCGATAACGTCAACAACATCGATCAATTGCTGCAGTACTTCAGGCAATGGCGGCCCGCGTATGCGGCGGGAACGTACCGGACGTATGCCAATCCTGGCATCGGAATGCTTGGCCTGATCACCGCAAAAAGCATGAATCAGGATTTCGATGCGCTGATGACCCAGCATCTGTTCCCGGCGCTCGGCATGCGCAACAGTTACATCACCGTGCCTGCCGCGAGAATGAAGGACTACGCGCAGGGCTACACCAAGGACAACACGCCCATCAGGATGAAGCCGGGCGTACTTTCGTCCGAGGCCTACGGCATCAAGACCACGGCTGCCGACATGCTGCGTTTTCTCCAGGCCAACATGAAGATGGTCGCGCTGGACCCGAAGCTGCAGCGCGCGATAGTGGACACGCATACGGGCTATTTCCAGGCTGGCCCGATGACGCAGGATCTGATATGGGAACAATATCCGTATCCTGTTCCTCAGGACGCGCTGTTGAAAGGCAATTCACCGGACATGGTGTTGAACGCAACGCCAGTCACCGAGATCAAGCCGGCGCAACCGCCCTCCAACGATGTCTGGATCAACAAGACCGGCTCGACCAACGGTTTCGGCGCTTATGTGGCGTTCGTGCCGCAAAAGCAGTTGGGCATTGTGATCCTCGCAAACAAGAACTTTCCCAACGACGCACGGGTAAGCGCGGCGTACCAGATCATCGAGTCATTGGCGAACCAAAAGCAGACACGCGCGACTTCACCGTGACCGGCTTTTTGCGTCGTCATCCTGATTAATCAGCGACCAGCCGGAATCACCGATCAGCGTAGTTGACGTGCAGGACATTCGTTTTATCGCGCGGCGGATCCAGCGTACGAACATGATGCCTCCGCTGCGGCGAAACTGTTTTTACAGATCGAGCACAAGTTCGCGGCTCGTCGCCCTCGACACACACGCGGTCAGGTATTCGCGCTTTTCGTCGTCGCCCAGGATGCAGTCGTTGTGCTCGACTTCGCCCGACAGATAACGCACCTTGCAGGTCCCGCAGAGGCCAGCGCGACAGGATGTTTCTATCGGCACGCCGGCTTCGTCCAGCGCGTCGGCGATGCTCTGATCCGGCGTGACCGGAATCATTTGCCCAGTGCTCGCGATCTTGACGATGAACTCGCCGACCGCGCCCGCAACCTGCTGACTCAGGTCGCGTTCCGGCGCCTTGAAGTGCTCGAAGTGAACCGTGCCCGAAGGCCAGTGCTGCGCCGCGGCGGCGCACGCCTTCATGAAACCCGCGGGGCCGCAGTAATAAACGTGGGTATCGTGGGCGGGCTCGCGCAGCAGTTCACCAATATTCAATCCCGCCGATGGATCGCCGCCATCGAAATGAAAATGCAGGCGACCCGACGTTTCGATGCTTGCAAGCTCGTCGGCAAATGCCGTGCAGCGCGCGTCCCTGGCGCAGTAATGCATTTCATAGTCGATGCCCGCTTCCTCCAGCCGATGCGCCATTGCTTTCAGCGGCGTCACGCCAATTCCCCCGGCGAGCAGCACGACCTTCCTTGCGTTGGCGGCGAGTTCAAAGTTGTTGCGCGGCGCGCTCACTTTCACACGATCCTGCACGCGCAACGTGTCATGCACGGCTTTCGATCCGCCGCGCCCGGCCTCGTCGCGCAACACGGCGATCACATAGCGATGCCGCTCGCTCGGGGAATTGCTGAGCGAATACTGGCGCACCGTACCGCCTTTGAGATGGATATCGATATGCGCACCCGCCGTGAACGGAGGCAAGGCCTCGCCCTGCGGATCGACGAGTTCATACGAATTGATGCCTTTTCCTTCGAAGCGGATCTGGCGCACCATCAAATCGAGCGTGCGCCCGTCCGCCGTATTGTCTGGACTTGCCATGGTCTTTCCTGTTGGTTCCTTGAAACAGCGGCGTGTACTGCGTGGCCGCAGCACGCGCCGTCGTTCGCCATCTGTCCTTCAGCTTTTGAGCGACGCCTCAAGCGACTCGAACTTTTCACGTACGAACTGCGCACGCTCCTCGCCCTTGAGCGTCTCGCTTTCCGTGAGGATCGCGACCAGCTTCTTCGTCATTGCACGGCGATTGACGACTTCCTGCTCGACAGTTTCGGCTTCGGGAAGATCGAACACGTTGCCTGAACAGTAGCTGTTGGGCGCGCCGGCATTCGCCCGGAACCACTCGGCGAAGTTTTCCGCCGACGCCGCCGGGTTCGTGCCGCGCACCGCGTCGCGCAGCATCTTTCGGAAAAGGAAAAGACCCGCGTCGAACTTGGTCGGATTCTCAAGCGAATGCACAGCGATCGGGCGCTGGCTGATGATGGCTTCGTAGTCGCCCGGCGCGTACTGCGCGTCCTTGTAGTTCTCGCGCTCGCGATGATTCGCCGGGATCGGCGGCAGATCATCGAGTTTGTATTTGCCGAAGCGCTCGGGACGCCGCATGGCGACCTGCCCTTCCAGAAAGTCGATGGACTCGTAACCCACCAGCGATTTATCGCCGATACCGCGCGTATCGATTCCTGGACCCATCACGCGCCAGCCGATCATCTTCGAGTTTTCATCGTCCACGGGAACGGTCCAGCGAATGATGTGGAAGCGGCTGAAGAGCTTTTTCTTCGCGCCGTCTTCCGATGTGTAGGCGTGCAGGCTCAAGTTCGGCAATACCTGATGCTGGACACGCACGAAGAGCCGGTCCTTGTCGACGCGGCGCGCCCCCGCACATGCCAGGCTGCGTCCCTGCTGCACGGGCACGAAATGCATGTCGGGGGCTACTTCCATGGACTTCGCGCCGACTTCGTCGAACGTGGTTCCCTGGTACTTGCCGTTGACCACGTTCTTGCCCGCGTGAAGTGCCGTCGGATGATAGTTGTCGGCCGCGTTGTCCTGCACCTGCAGCCAGTTGCAATGCTGGAAGTTGCTGTAGGGTACGAGTTCGTCGGTCGGGGCTACGGTGAAATCGCCTTCCCAGTCGGGAAATGGCGGCTCCTTGTCGGGCGGCCCCATGTAGGCGAATACAAGCCCGTGACGCTCGACGGCCTTGTACGCGCCCTGCTGGATCGAACATGCGTACTTCTCGGCTTCCTTCTCTTCGCCGCTTGGAAACGGCACGTGAAGGCAGGTGCCGTCCACGTCGAACACCATGCCGTGGTAGCAGCACTTGATTCCATGCTCCTGGATCGCGCCGTATTCAAGCGACGCGCCGCGATGCACGCAATGCGCGTGCAGTACGCCGACAGCCCCGCTGCCATCGCGAAACGCAACCAGTTCTTCGCCGAGGATCTTCAGAAAGCGCGGGGTGTCGGTCAGCTCGACCGCCATGCACACGGGATGCCAGAACGCGCGCATGTATTCGCCCATCGGCGTGCCCGGACCGGTTTCGGTGAGTTCGGGATCGTGACCCGGAACCTTGTTCGTGTAATAGCCGCCGAAGGGCACGAGCTTTTTCTGGACCACGCCGCCGCCACTGCTTTTCTGCCCTTCTGCCTTTTCTGACTTGATGTTCATGTAAGCCTCTGCTGGATGTATCGATAAGGGGGACCGCAAATTTTGTCTTCTGAACTCCGAACTCTGTATACAGAGATTAAGTTTGCAATGCGGCCATGTCTCTACAGGTAAACGCGATAAGGGCCAAATTTGTACCGTGTCCGTTGCGCCGTTCTGGTTTCGTTTGCACGCACCGCGCACTGCCTGTAGGCTCTTGAACTCAGTATCCAGACTTTCAAGAGTGATTCATGGCCGCCAAACTTCTCAAACTTCAGGCACGCACCGACTATGTCGATGAAGTCTATAAAGTGCTGCTCGACGCCATCAGCGAAGGCTCGCTCGCGCCCGGCGCACGCATCACGCAGGAAGAGATCGCCGAGCAACTGGCGGTGTCGCGTTCACCGGTCCTGCAGGCACTGCGCCTGCTGAAAAAGGATGGCCTCGTGCAGGATGCGCCCGGCCGCGGCCTGCTCGTCGCGCCGCTCGACCCGACCTGGATCGCGCATCTCTACGAGATCCGCGGCGCGCTCGATTCGCTCGCCGCGAGCCTGGCCGCCAGGCTTTGCGCAGAAGGGGGCGCCACGCTCGACAAATCGCTGATATCGAAAGGCCGGCGTGCGTCCAGGGGTGACGACGTCAAGGCCATGATCGACGCCGACTGGGCTTTTCATTCCGCGATCTACCGCGCCTCGGGCAATCCGCTGATCGAACAGACCGCGCATCTTCACTGGGTGCATCTGCGCCGCGTGATGGGCGCGGTGTTGCAGTCGTCGGCGCAACGCAAATCCATTTGGGACGAACACGCCGCGATCTTCGACGCCATCATTTCAGGCGACGTCGCGGCTGCCGTTGAGCTGACCAATCTGCACACGCATCGCGCCCGTGAAAACCTCGTGAAACGCCTGGGCGAAGTGCTGGCCGACGACGCCAGCAACGCCCACGCAAACTGATACCGGATGACGTCCCACGCTCAAGCGCGGGTTTGAGGACCCGCCTCGAGTACGGGCCGAACGCTTGCCGGCGTTTCCCGCCGATGAATATTGACAAGCCTCGCGGGCACCGTGAACACGAGCGCGCTGCCTATCACGAGGCTAACCGCGAGTCCGAGCACACCGTTTCCAGTCGATCCGGTTGCAGTCTGGATCAGCCCGATCACATAGGGGCTGACAACACCCGAAATGCTGCCGACCGAATTCGCAAGCGCAAGCCCCGCCGCCGCTGCCGCGCCGCCCAGGATGGCCGGCGGCAAGACCCAGAACTGCGAGATCGTCGTCATGACGCCCATGGTGCCAATGGTCAGCGCGATCATTGCAATGGGCGTTGAATGCGCATAGGAGACGCTGAAGTAAAGCCCCGCCGCACCGATAATTCCAGGCAGCGCCAGATGCCAGCGCCGCTCGCCGCGCAGGTCGGACGAGTGACTGACGAGCACCATCGCAATGGCCGCCGCCGCATAGGGAATGGCGCTCAACAAGCCGATATCCAGCGTATCCGACACGCCGCTTGCCTTGATCAATGTGGGCAGCCAGAAGCTCACGCCATAGAGGCCCATCGTGAAGAAGAAATAGATCAGGCTCAGCAGCAGCACCTTAGGATGCATGAGGCCGTCCTTGACCGAATGCAGAAGATCCGGCGAGCGTTCTTCGTCGAGCGCGCGCTCGAGAAAAGCGCGTTGCGGTGCGCTCAGCCAGCGGGCGTCGCTGACTTTATCGTTGAGATAAAAGAGCGCGACTAGACCCAGCACCGCCGTGGGAATGCCTTCGAGAACAAACAGCCATTGCCAACCCGCAAGGCCGTGCATGCCGTTCATGTGACTCATGATCCAGCCCGAGAGCGGACCGCCTACAACACCGGACATGGGAATACCCGTCATGAAGAGCGCGGTCACCTTGCTGCGCCGCGATGCGGGAAACCAGTAGGTCAGATAAAACAGGATGGCCGGAATGAAGCCCGCTTCGGCCACGCCGAGCAGAAAACGCATGATGTAGAAACTCATGGGCGTGGTGACGAACATCATGCCCGCCGAAATGATGCCCCACGTGATCATGATGCGCGCGATCCATCGCCGCGCGCCAACTCGCAGCAAGAGAAGGTTGCTCGGTACCTCGAACAGCAGGTAGCCCACGAAGAAAACGCCGGCACCGGCGCCATAGACCGCGTCGCTGAAATTCAGGTCCTTGAGCATCTGCAGCTTGGCAAACGCCACGTTGATGCGGTCGAGATACGCGCAGAGATAACAAAGAAAGAGGAATGGCAATAGTCGCCACGTGATCTTCGCGAACGTGGCGGCTTCGTCGCGCTTGCTGAGTGCTGCCGGACTGGCGGGATTCATGCTGTGTCTCCTGGGGACGGATTGGAGCGGGACGCCAGCCGTTCTGGGCGGCCGTATCGTCCTGCGCATGCTGTGCTGTGGTCAGTCGAAAGCTAGCCGTACTTCAGTCGAACATGTCGGGCTGAGTCGCGACAAGGTCGTTCCAGATGGTCTGGAAATGCAGCCAGCCGATGTACTCGCTGCCCACGTGCTCGCGGCTATAACGCGCCCGCTCCGGCGTGACGAGCTTGGGCGTGACGCCGGTTGCATCGATGAGAAGCTGTTGCTGGCAGCAGCGTTCCAGCGCGATAAACCAGAACGCCGCCGACTCGATGCTGTGCCGGCTCGCCGTGAGCAAGCCGTGATTCTGGTGAATCGCCGCTTTTACGCCCTTGAACGCGTTCGCCACCTTGTGGCCGGCCTTCACTTCCACGGCCACCTGTCCGGCTTCATCTCCAATCACGACGTGGTCTTCAAAGAAAGCGGCCGCGTCCTGCGTGATCGGCTCGAGCTTCTTGCCGAGCGCGGCGTAAGCGGTGCCGTAGACCGTATGCGCGTGGCACATGGCCACGATGTCCTGATGCATCTCGTGCACCGCTGCATGCAGCACGAAGCCGGCACGATTGATCGCGTGATTGCCCGCGACCACGCGGCCCTCGTGATCGGCGCAAATCAGGTTGGAGACCTTCACTTGCGAGAAGTGGACGGCCATCGGGTTGGTCCAGTACAAGCCGGGATTTTCCGGGTCGCGCACCGTTAGATGACCCGCGAATCCATAGTCGAAACCCTGCAGCGCGAACGCCCGGCATGCGCCCACGAGGCGTTCCTTGAGATGCTGCCGATGCGCCGCCGGGTCCGAAAACACCGGCAATTCCGGAAAGATCAGCCCTTCCTGCTCCGGCTGATAAATCGACACCTTCCCGTCCCTGACTATCTTTTCCACGATCTCCGACCCTGCTTCCATGACTGCCGCCATTGCTTTCTCCTGTTTAAACGCTGGTGTGTTCCGCAGGTCCTTACTGTCGGCTTTGCAATGGTTATTGACAAACGATGGCTGTTCATACAAAGATGAACCGTATTCATGCATCAATGAAAACCATTAGAAAACCGGAGACAAAAAACGCATGCGGCGCATCCCCAATTTCGTGTTGCTGCGCGCCTTCGAGGCGGCGGCGCGGCTTGAAAGCTTCACGCTTGCGGCGGAGGAACTGCATCTCACGCAGTCGGCTATCAGTCATCAGGTGAAGGAACTGGAAGGGTATTTCGGCGTGCCGCTGTTCCACCGGCGCAATCGCCGCGTGGAAACCACGGCGGAAGGACGGCGTCTGTTCGACAGTCTCGGCCGTGTATTCGATGTAATCGAAAACGCGTGCAGCGAGGTCGCGCTCGCGCCCCAGGCGCAAGTGCTCGCCGTGCATTGCGCACCGAGCCTTGCCGTGAAGTGGCTGGGGCCACGCCTGCCCATGTTCATGCAAGCGCACCCGGACATTACGATCCGGCTGTCGTCGGGTGCGGAGCCGGTGGATCTCACGCGCCTGCACGAAGTCGATGTCGCGATCTCCTACGGCGCGGCTATCGAACGTCCGGGACTACAAGTCGATGCGCTGGGTACGGAGCGGATTGTTCCAATGTGCCCGCCCGCAATGGTGCACGCGGATATTTCACTCGAGGAACAGGCAAAGGCCTTTACGCTGATCGATTCGCAATTGAGCCGCGTGACGTGGCGCGACTGGTTCGTGCTCAATGGCGTGGAATTTTCGGGCAAGCCGCGGCCGTCGTTTGATCGTGGTGCGCTGGCGATCTCGGCGGCGGTCGACGGCATGGGCATGGCGCTGGAAACCACACGTCTTGCGGAACGCGAGTTCGCGCGCGGCGAGCTGGTGGAATTCGGCGCTGGATACTTCAAGCCGTTCATGCGCGAAACGCACTTCGTATCGTTTCGGACCAGCGACCGGAACGTCGAGAAGGTCAAGGCGTTCCGGGCGTGGCTGGCGGAAAAAGCCGGGATGAATGGGAAATGGGACGCAAAGGCTTCGTGAAGAATCGCAATTCGAACTCGCGATTATCCAACCCGGGTCCGGCTTGCGGATGACCACGCTGTTGTCTAGCCTTTTATCTAGCCTCTCAGGCAAGAATCCCGCTGCATTGTGTGTGGAGGACGTTAATGTCAGCCTCAAAAGCACCCTCGCCCGTTTCATTTGGCGTGTTGTCACGTCCCGCTCTTGCCACAAAAAAGGAACATAATCGCCAAACGCCAATCGCCGGTCCCAATGCACCAAAGTAATACCAGCGCTCATTCGCTTCAATAATCGCCGACTCCGGTGCGCCCGACAACTTGAGTTCGGCTGCGGTACGTTGCGCAATCACAATGCGCGTAGCAAGTCCGACCATGGTGTCCACCTTTTCGCGAATGAAGGCATGCCACGCCAGCAAGCTGATGCAGGCTGCTGCAAGTTACGACAGACTGGTGTGAAACGTGAGCCGCGTGATGGCACAGCGCACAGCGAGCGCGTTGTTCGATGCTTTTCGAAATCGGAACACACGTGAATATCCGCACCGCAATTCGCGCTGCGGCGTCTTTAAAGCTAATCCGGGACTCGGCTGGCAATTCGGACAGGTGTCCTGTCCGATGCTCCGAACAAGATCACGCAAATGAAGGCGCATGTTCTTCCGGGTCTTCGGTTACGGATCGCTCTTGTTGTGAAAAGAATAGAACCTGAATGAAAAAAAATACAGGCGATTCTGTAATGTCACGCGAAAGACCCGAAGTGGACGACGCGTATAAATACCTCATGTCTCAAGAGCTGCTTAATTAATAGTTCGAACCCCTACTGATATCTTTTCCGGAGATTGCCCTGGAAGAAATTCAAGGACTGGCCGCGCATCCACCTTTCGGAAGAAAGCAATGCCGCCGATCGTCTGTCCCAAGTCGATCAAGATCACAGTGGCGTCGTTATCAGAGTATTGAACGATTCCCGGGAACGCTCGAAGGCGAGCTATCGATTTACAATGCCCGGATGAATCCGCTTTCCCAACAACAAAATTCGGTACGAGCACTCCTCACATCCTGTTTCTGGAGCGGCGAAGCCATTCGCAGCCGGCGCGTGAGCGAAATCGTGCTGACAGGCGTGGTCGATGTGCCTGCTCCCCCCGCGCGTCTGCTTGCAGATTGGGACAGGGAAATAGCGTCGCGCCTGGTCCTGGAACCCGGGGACGTGGAAGCGATGCCCCTGGCGAGAGCGCTGATGCGTTGGCCTGACTACAAGCGATGCGTGCAGGCAGTGTCCAGCTGGACACGCGCGCTAGGACTGCCTGACGTGCTTGCGTCAAGCGATGTGGCGCTCATGGTCTGCCGCGGCGCACGATACCACCACGACGGAGAGCAATACGGCAGTGCAGCCTTCTGTAATCTCTTCATGAGCGAAGACAAGGGCCTGGACCTGCATTTTCCGTCGATAGATCTTCGAATCCCGCTGACCCGGGGAACGGCCGTGATATTCGATACCTGCCAGCCACACGGTGTCATTGAACGCAGCAGCCGTGGTTTCGATGCAGCCGACTTCCCCGACGGCCGCGACTTGACTCAACTCTTCCTGACGTGGGAGCTTCCCATCGAAGATGCAGGTGTTGCGCACGCGCTCGAGGTCGACTTCGACGTCGCCCCTTCGAGTTCGCTGCAACTGGAAGAAGAGCAAGTCTGGCTGAACGGAGCGCGGGCCATTGTATGTCCCGACTCCGGCCGATGGTGTCCCGCCTCTTGCGCGCCGGCATAGACGCACGCGGCTATTTTGCCGCGAGCTTGTCCTGTGTGCTGGTTTCGAAGTCAGAGGCGCTGTGACGCTCGTGCAATTGACTTGCCGGCTCGCCAGACACGCGATTGACCATTCGCCCGCGCCGCACAGCCGGGCGTTCGCCAATCATGTCGGCCCAGCGTTGAACATGCTTGTAGTCCTGCACCGATAAAAACTCGGCCGACTCATACAGCCAGCCCTTGGCAAGGCCGCCGTACCAGGGCCAGATCGCCATGTCGGCGATCGTGTACTCGCTGCCTGCCACGTATTCGTTATTCGCGAGCTGCTTGTCGAGCACGTCGAGCAGACGTTTCGTCTCCATCGCAAAACGGTTGATCGCATACTCGATCTTCGTCGGGGCGTATGCATAGAAATGCCCAAAGCCGCCGCCCAGATAAGGTGCGCTTCCCATCTGCCAGAAAAGCCAGGACATGCACTCGGCCCGCGCTGCGGCCTCTGTCGGGAGGAACGCCCCGAATTTTTCAGCGAGGTACAGGAGGATCGCGCCTGACTCGAAGACCCGGATCGGCCTGGCGCCGCTGTGATCCACCAGCGCGGGGATCTTGGAATTGGGATTGGCGGCGACAAAGCCGCTGCCGAACTGGTCGCCATCGCCGATCCTGATCAGCCACGCGTCGTACTCCGCGCCGCTGTGACCGAGCGCCAGCAGTTCCTCCAGCATCACAGTGACCTTCACGCCATTCGGCGTGCCCAGCGAGTAAAGCTGCAGAGGATGCTTGCCGATGGGCAGATCCTTGTCGTGCGTTGGCCCGGAGACCGGACGGTTGATGTTCGCGAAGCGGCCACCATCGCCTTTGTTCCAGGTCCAGACTTTCGGCGGCGCGTAATCAGAAGAAACGCTCATGCTCAAGCTCCATGCGGATTTTTGGGATATTTGGCTCGAAGCGAGAATAACAAACTGGCGGAAATGTTGCCGGGACCGCTCAGGATGGCGTCTGCCCACTTGAAACCATCCCTTCGTGCTCGAGCCACGCGCGAAAAGCCAGGACCAGTTCATCGCCTGATTTCGCATCCGGAACGTAGGTGCAATAGCTTCGTGACGGCAGACGAAGACCGGCAAACGGCGCGACGAGCCTGCCCGTGGCAAGATCGTCGGACACGAGCGCGGTCGGTCCCATCGCAATACCCATTGCGTCGATGGCAGCCTGCAGCGTCAGATAGAAGTGGTCGAAGCTCACGGCCGCGGCCGGCCGCAGCGCAGGGACCAGAGCCTTTGCAAGCCAGTCCGGCCAAAGACGCGGGAGGCTTGCCGTGTGCAGCAATGTGTGTTGCCGCAGGTCCCGCGGCGTCCGAAGCGGCACCCGTTGCAGCAGTGCCGGACTGCACACCGGAAGCCGCTCCTCGGTCAAGAACGGTTGCATCGAGTAGCCATAGAACGTGTCCGGTCCACCCCGGATCACCACGTCATGAATGTCTTTCAGGCTCTCCACCGACTCGTTCGAAGTCTCCACCTTGACGTCCACGTCGAGATGTTCCGCGTTGAACTTCGCGAGTCGCGGCACCAGCCAGCGCAGCGTGAATGTCGCGGGCGCACTTACGGACAGTGTCCGGGAAACCGTTTCGGCGATGCCATATCTCGCCGTTGCCTGCGATAGCTGCTCGAATAATGGACCGATTTGCTTAAGGTAAGCCTTCGCGGCCGGCGTAAGCACGACACGCCGGTTATGCCGTTCGAAAAGCGGTGCGCCAAGCCAGTCTTCAAGCAGGCGTACATGCTGGCTCACCGCACCGTGGGTCACGTGCAATTCGGCCGCGGCTTCCTTGAAACTGCCGAGCCGGCCCGCAGCCTCGAAGGCGCGCAACGCATTGAGCGGAGGCAAGATACGTTTCATTCAAGATAGTTTATCTAATGTGATGGTCCAATTTATCTGGTTTGTTGGGCCGCGGCAAGATAGATATCCTGCTTGCCATGCCTTTCAGATCCGGAACTCGCATGATCAGTTACACAGGGGGTCTCGTCCTCCTTGCAGCCGTGCTTCACGCAACCTGGAACGCGATGCTGCACGGCAATCGCGACCGGCTCCTGTCCATGACGTGGATGAGCATCGCCATCGCGGTGGTGGCAACGCTTGCTGTTTTGTTCATGCCGTGGCCAGCAGACGCAGCGTGGCCGTATATCGTCGCGTCGGGGCTCCTGCATATCGCCTATAACATGAGCCTCGTTCGATCGTACCGGCGCAGCGACCTGGCGCAGGCGTATCCGATCGCGCGCGGCTCGTCGCCGCTGCTCGTCACGCTCGGTGCGGCGTTATTCGCCCATGAAGCGATCGGCCTGATGCACGTGCTGGGGATTGTGATGATATCGGGCGGCATCATCGCGCTTGCGCTGCAGGGTGGGAACGTGTCGCGTGCAAGTGCGCTTGCCGCGCTCACAACCGGCGCGACGATCGCGCTATATACCGTGACCGATGGCATTGGCGTGCGCTTGTCCAATGGACAGGCGCTCACCTATACCGCGTGGATATTCCTCTTCTATTGGCTGATGCCGGTACTTTTCGTCGCGATGCGCGGGCTCACAGCACTGTGGGCGCCGTTGCGGGACGGGCCGTTGGCGGTCGGGTCGTCGCTTGCGGGCGGCCTGGTGTCGATCGCGGCGTATGGCATCGTGATCTGGGCGATGCAGACCGGCGCGATGGGCGCGGTATCGGCATTGCGCGAGACCAGCGTGGTCTTCGCGGTGCTGATTGGACGGATCTTCCTGCGCGAGGCCGTGACAGCCAGGCGCTGGCTCGCATGCGTGATCGTGGCAGCCGGGGCGGTTTGCCTGGGGCTTTGACGCGGGCGCAACCTGGGTTGCGCGCCGGACTGCCCGGTCTCAACACTTTGCCTGGGAAGACTTTTCCTTCGCATGTGCATGCAGCTTCGGAGGCGTGGCATTGCCGCCCCGTTCCTCGAGATACTTGCACGCGCTGATGATGTCGCGCCCCAGCAGTTGCGCGACGTTGTGATTGATATGCGGCCTGATGACCACACGCAGGCTCATCACTTCTTCCGCATCGGGCGGCATGGAATACGCGGACAATACCCAGCCTTTCTCGCGCACCTTATTGGAGACGTCGAACTCGTTGAAATTCTTGATCCGCTTGGCGAGCGTCACGGCCACGACGGGAATGCGCTGCGTTTCGTTCATCACCCTGAAATAGCCGCTCTTCAAGAGCGTCTCGCGCAGCGCAATCGCGTTATCGAGCGTGTGCTGCATGATGCGCTTGTAACCGTCGAATCCAAGACGCAGGAACTGGTAGTACTGCACAGCAATCTGCAAACCATTGCGGCTGAAGTTCAGCGTGGCGGTCGGCATTTCGCCGCCCAGGTAGTTCACATAGAACACGAGGTCCTCATTGAATACCTTGCGCTCCCGGAAAATGACCCAGCCGAGTCCCGGTGGCGTGAGCCCATATTTATGTCCGGACGCGTTGATGGACAGCACGCGCGGAAAGCGGAAATCCCATTCGTATTCCGGATAGAGAAAGGGATTGACGAAACCGCCCGACGCGCCATCGATGTGCATCGGAATCGAAATGCCGGTTCTTTTTTCGTAAGCGTCCAGCCAGTCGTGTATCCCTTGAATGTCGTCGTCCTCACCGGTAAACGTTTGTCCGGCAATTGCCACAACTGCAATGGTGTTTTCGTCGACGTACTGCTCGAGGTGTTCGGCAGTAAGCCGATAATTGCCAGGCTTGAGCGGCACGATTCGCGGCTCCACGTCGAAGTAGCGCAGGAATTTCTTCCACACGATCTGGACATTGCCGCCCGTGACCATGTTGGGCCGGGTCGCGTCCTTGCCCGCTTTCTCGCGCGCCTGCCGCCAGTTCCACTTGTGCGCGAGTCCCGCCAGCATGCATGCTTCGGACGATCCCACCGTGGCGGTGCCGTACGGTTCGACGCCCTTCGGACCGTTCCATAGCTGATGCAGCCACCTGACCATCCGCGTTTCCATTGCGAAGAGTTGCGGATACATGTCGTGGTCGATGTAGTTCTTGTACATGTTGCGCTTTGCCGTCTCGACCGCTTCCGGCTCGCCATAAGTGGTGACAAAGGACGACATGTTCAGCATCGGATTGGTATCCGTCCATTCGTCGCTGATCACCAGCGCCTCAGCCGCACGCGCGGACATCCCCTGTTTCGGAAACTCGTCCTCTGGCACCGGGTAGTTGAACTCATCGTACGGTGTGATCTTTTCGACCGGCGTATTCATGTGAAACTCCTTCAGTCAGGATGAGGAAGAGCCGGGTGCACAGGTCAAGGCTCGAGCCATTGACCTGCCACGGGACCAGCCCGGACTTGGCGAAGCACTGCAGTAGCTGAACTTCTTATCCATCGTCGGGTTGAGCGCCGTGAGAAGGCTCATTGAAATGCCTGCGTCCAATCCGTCAACCGCATTGCTGTCAACCCGTTCAGGTCATCAGCATCACAATCACCATGCCCCAGATAGTCAGCAGCGTATTGCCCACCGCGTAGGTCACGGTGTAACCAAGACCGGGAATCTGACTCTTCGCCGCATCGCAGACCATCCCCAGAGCGGCTGTCGTGGTTCGGGCGCCGGCGCATACACCAAGCAGGATCGCGGGATGGAAACGGAACACGTACTTGGCGATCAGCATTCCCAGAATCAGCGGCAGCGCCGTGGCGAAGATGCCCCAGAGAAAGAGACTGATCCCCAGGTGCTGCAAACCGGCAACGAAACCGGGACCCGCCGTGATGCCAACAACAGCGATAAAAACATTCAGACCGACCGAGTTCATGAACCACACTGTCGGTTCGGGAATACGGCCGAAGGTTGGATGAATTGCGCGCAACCAGCCGAAGACGATGCCGGCTATCAACGCGCCGCCTGCGGTCGAAAGCGTGATCGGAATCGATCCCACCTTGATGACAATCGCGCCCAGGAGCGCCCCAAGGGTAATGGCCAGCGTCACGAAGGCCACGTCGGTCACATTGGTCGGCCGGTCCAGCACACCAAGCGCTTTCGCAGCGGCGGTCGTGTCCTGCGTTCGGCCGACGATGGTCACCACGTCGCCCCGATGCAGCACGGTGTTGGGCAAAACCGGGATTTGCGTTTCTGTCGGGCCGCGTTTGATCTTGCGCAGATAGACGCCGCGCGCGGCGGGTAGTCTCGAGAGTTCCTGCAATGTTTTACCGTCCACGGCCTTGCTGGTCACGTAGACATCCACGCCCTCCGCCGGCACGGCAAGCAACTCAGGGTCGTCCACCTCGATGCCCCGCGCTGCGCGCACTGCAACCGCATGGTCCCCGTCATGGCTTGCGTCCCGGTCTCTTGCAGCCAGTAACGCAATGAGTTGATCGCGAGGACCCGCCACTGCCACCACGTCGCCGGATTGCAGGACAAAACTGAGCGTCGCCTCTTCGATCACGCCAGCGCGTCTGACCCGCTCGATGAAAAGCCGCGTCCCTTCCGGTTCGAGCGCTTCCACCTGGCTCACCGTCTTGCCTGTGATCGGGCTGTCCGGAGCGATCCTGTAGGCGCGCAGTTCGTGCCGGTGCCATGCCTGGCCCGCAACCCCGAGTTCCTGCGCGCCGCCCAGGTTCACCTCGTACTCCTTGCAGGCGGCAACCAGATCAATGCGCAACAGCTTCGGGCCCAACGTTGCAAGGATCAATGCGGAGCCGACAGTCCCGAAAATATACGACACGGCATAGGCGGTAGGCATCTCATCCAGTAGCGCCTTTGCCTGGCTGGCCGGAAGACCGAGCCGGTTGATGGCGTCCGTGGCGAGTCCCATCGACGCCGATATGGTTTGCGAGCCGGCAAACAGCCCGGCCGCCGACCCCACGCTGTAGCCCGCCAGTTTCGCGGCGATGACCGGCGCGGCGAGACACAGCACGCATTGAACGACAGCAAACAGAGCTTGCGGCAAACCATCCTTCGCGATTCCGCGTACGAACTGCGGCCCGACTCCGTAGCCCACGGCAAACAGGAACATCAGGAAGAACACTGACTTGACGTTCGGTGAAATAGAAATATGAAGCTGCCCGATTGCGATGGCCGCGAGCAAGGTCGCCGTCACTGCGCCGAGACTAAAGCCCTTCACACTCTTTCCACCAACCCAGTAGCCAATTCCAAGCGAGAGAAATACCGCAATCTCGGGATAGTGCTGCAGCGTTTCAGTGAACCAGGACATCGGCGCTCCTTGTTTTCGATTGATAGAGACAGGCGATCCGGCGCACTCATCTGCCTGACGGCCTGCCCTCGCCGTCAACAACATGAAGGAACGCCGGCAATCGCCTCCCTATTCGTTATCGGAGAACGACATGATCTGCACAACCAGGCGACGCTGATTCCAGTACATGCCATGCAGACGGTGTTGCATCTCCGTCAGCAAAGCCTGTGTCGCCCCGGCTACTTCAACCAGCGCGCCCGGACGCGAGCCGTCACCTTCAATACGTGTCAGGCTGTCGATTTCCACTTGTGTGTACTTGCGCATGAACTCGCGCAACGCGTCGTCACTCGTTTCAGGCGCCAGATTGCTGATCCAGAGCTTCATGTCCGTTCTCTCCATGACGCGCAGCGCGCTTAACCCATGATGCTGACGCCGCCGTCGATAAACACCGTGTTGCCCGTGATGCGCCGTGCATAGGGAGTCGCCAGATAGGCGCAGGCGAAGCCGACATCCATGATGTCAACGAGTTCGCCCATCGGCGCCCGCTCCAGCGCTTCATTGAGCAGCAAGTCGAAGTCCTTCAATCCCGACGCGGCCCGCGTCTTAAGCGGTCCCGGAGAAACCGGGTGAACGCGTATGCGCCGGGGACCGAGTTCGTGTGCGAGATACCGGCACGACGCTTCGAGCGCGGCCTTGACCGGTCCCATCAGGTCGTAGTTGGGTACCACGCGCGTGGCGCCGAGATAGCTCATTGCGAACATCGATCCGCCTTCGTCCATCAACGGCGCGGCCAGTCTCGCCATGCGGATGAACGAATGACAGGACACGTCCATTGCGGTGGCAAACCCTTCGGGCGAACTATTGAGGAGGCCGCCTTGCAGGTCATCCCTCGGTGCAAACGCAATCGAATGCAAGGCAATGTCCAGTCGTCCCCAGGTGGATCGGAGGGTGTCGAAGAGTGCAGGCATTTCATCCGGCTTCGACACATCAAGCGGCATCAGCAGCGTTGCTTCAAGCTCCTTGCTTAGCGGCTCGACATACGGCTTCGCCTTTTCGTTCAGATACGTGATCGCCAGTTCGGCGCCGAGTTCGCGAAACGCGCGCGCGCAGCCGTAAGCAATCGAATGCTCGTTTGCAATGCCGAGAATCAATGCCTTGCGTCCAAGAAGTGGCTGGTTGGATGAAACGGGCATCTACGTCTCCAGTAGATCAAGAGTGTGAGAGGCGATCATCAGTTCTTCGTTAGTCGGAATCACCCATGCGGCAACCGTGCTGTCGGCCGTGCTGATCCGCGGGCCGTGATTCGCGTTCGCGGCCGGGTCGAGCGATACGCCCAGCCACGCCGCATCACGGCACACGCGTTCACGTACCTGAAACGCCCGCTCGCCGATCCCTGCCGTGAACACAATCGCGTCCAGGCCGCCGAGGGCTGCCGCAAGTGAGCCGAGTTCACGGCTGATCCGATAACAAAAGAGGTCGACCGCTTCGGCGGCCGCTGGATCGCCACTCGCGAGCAGCGTGCGCATGTCGCTCGATATCCCCGACACGCCAAGCAATCCCGAGCGCTGGTACAAGAGTGTCTCGATTGCACGCGCGTCCATTGCGTGCTGGTCCATCAGCCAGATCAGGACGCCGGGATCGATGCTGCCCGAGCGCGTGCCCATCGGCAGTCCTTCCACGGCGGTGAATCCCATCGTGCTCGCCCGGCTCTTGCCGTTCGCAAGGGCAGCCATGCTCGCACCATTGCCCAGGTGCATCACCACGGTCTTGCCGCGTGCGGCGCGTTCGTCGTAGTGTGCAAGCACAGACGCAATGTATTCGTATGAGAGCCCGTGAAATCCATAGCGCCGCACGCCTTGCCGCGTGATCCCGCGCGGCAGTGCGAATTGCGTTGCTATTGGCGGCTGGCCGTGATGAAAGGCCGTATCGAAACACGCCACCTGCAGCAGTCCGGCGCGGTGCGCGGCAATCGCCTTCAACGCTGCGAGATTATGCGGCTGGTGCAGCGGCGCTAATGGAATAAGCGCTTCGAGCCTGCCTATCACTTCTTTGTCGACGCGCACCGGTTCAGCATACTGACTGCCGCCGTGAACGATCCGATGACCCACCGCAACCGGCGTATAACCGGCCGAGTGACCCCGCAGCCACTCGAACAAGAACGTGATCGCACCGTCATGGCCGAGCCGATCTCCTTCAGGCCAGCGCTTTTCGTCGAACACCTCGCCGTTACTGTGCTTGACCAGGAAATGTGGCTCTGCCTGGATCTCCGCGAAATTACCGCTATAGATCTGCTCGAGCGTCTTGCCGGACAGGGCAAATACAGAAAATTTGACGCTCGACGAACCCGCATTGATCACGAGGATGACATCCATGGCGCGTCACCCGGCGACAGACCGCGACGGCTCGCGCCGCCACAGTGCGACCAGTGACGCGACCGCGCACGACGCGAGCCGCGTGATGACCGAATCCGCCCGGCTGGTGAGAATCACCGGGACGCGCGCGCCGAGCACAATGCCCGCTGCGTCCGCGCCAGCCAGAAACGACAGGCTTTTTGCGAGCATGTTGCCCGCTTCCAGATTCGGGACGACAAGCACATTTGCACGCCCGGCAACGGGCGAAACGAGGTGCTTGATGTTCGCGGCCTCGACGCTGATTGCGTTGTCGAGTGCAAGTGGACCGTCGAGTATGCCGCCGGTGATTTGCTGGCGGTCGGCCATCTTGCACAACGCCGCAGCTTCCACAGTCGAAGGTACTTTGGGATTGACGGTTTCCATCGCCGATAAAATCGCAACGCGCGCGGCCGGAAAGCGCAGCGCGTGCGCAAGGTCGATCGCATTCTGCACAATATGCATCTTGTCTTCGAGCGTTGGCGCGATATTGACCGCCGCGTCGGTGATGATCAGCGGATCTTCGTGGCCGGGCACGTCCATCACGAAGCAGTGGCTGATACGACGCTCCGTGCGCAATCCGCTGTCGCGCGCGACGACTGCCGCCATCAGTTCATCCGTATGCAGCGAACCCTTCATCAACGCCTGCGCTTTGCCTTCGCGCACGAGCGCAACCGCCGCAGCGGCGGATGCATGGCTATGCAGTGCGTCGATTATCGGCAGGTTCGACACATTGATGCCATGTTCGTCGGCAACGGCCCTGATACGGGACACGGGTCCAACCAGAACAGGCGCAATCAGGCCCAGCTTCGCTGCGTCGACCGCAGCGCCAAGCGAGCTTTCATCGCACGGATGCGCGACGGCGGTCGGTGTCGGCGCCAGCGTCGCCGCGAATGAAACGAGGCGTTCATATTTTTCGCGTTTGCGTTCCATGTCGTCCCCGTCAACTCGCTTGAGTCGATTTCACGCGTTTTTCGCGCGGCTCGATTGCAAGAACCTCCGCAACGCGATCAAGACGCGCCTGCTGCGCCGGGACGATTTCACCGCGCGTGGCCGCAAGCGTGCGCACTACATCGAGCGCCCGGCGGCGGTCTGCTGGCGTAGGCAACAGGCGAGCCAGGCCGGCAAGCGCGCGCTCTTCATTCCACAGCACGAGGAACGTTTGACGCTTCACGACCTGCTTGAGCTCGGCAATGCGTATGCGGTCATCCAGACCGGACTCGCGGAGCATGTGGCGCATTGCATTGAACGGACGCTCGTCGACCACGTGGAGATCGCGGCCGCAATAGAGGAGCATGCGTATTGCGCCATCGAGCAACGTGCCGTGTTCGAACGTCGCTTCCAGTTCGCGTCGTTTCAGCCGCTTGAACTCCTCTTCAATCCAGCTATTCGTCTCGAGCGCCCGGCGTCGCGCGGATGCCGGCTTGAGACCAACCAGCGCTGCGAGCCACGGCGATCCATAGATCGACTTGAAGATGAGTTCGACCGCCGAGTCGCGGCCGGCACGATACCCGTCCAGCCCTTGCCCGATCGCGTGCGACATGGCGTATTCGCCCGCGAGCAATGCGTTGTCCGATGAAACCGCATGACGGTTCTGCCGTGCTGTATCGGCGAGCATCTTCACGCCCCACATCGCCGGATTCAGATCCGAGAACAGCCATCGCTCGACGCGTGCCGGGTTCATGTGCATGTTCCATCGGGCAGTCCATGGATTCGACAGGGCTTTCACCCAGGGCGACAGGAACGTGTCATAGATTCCCTGGTTGATCTCGGCCACGCGTTCGACTACCTCGAATGCACGCTCGTGATCGCGACCGTCACCGAGCGCCAGGATGTCTTCGATCTCACGCATCTCGAAGCGGATCAGATAGCGCCCCTCGACAAACTCCAGGCCGGGCAGATCCGGCCGGGTGTCCTCAATGACGGCTTCGTATAAACCGGGCGGTAGCGTGTCGATCAGATCAAGTGCGCTGATGAGTTCGGCATGCTCCTTTTTTGCCACGCCCGCCGACACGAATATGCCAAGGTGTCCGATCTTTTCGTTCAGGCAATAGACGATTGTCTGTTCGTGGAGACGGATCGCCTCCACGCTGTCGTAGAGGTCGGGAATCCAGTTGAGCGCCTGCTGCGGCGGCGTGATGTCGTCGCCCCAGGATGCAAAGACGATAATGGGCGAGCGGATGTTGCGCAGATCAATGCGTATCTCGCCATTCGCCGATACCACCTCGCCCGCCGACAGCCGGTTACCCACAAAAAGATTCTGCGTGATCCACTCCATTTCCTCCTTGTTCATCAGGAAATGGCCGCCCCACCATCGCTCGAACTCCAGAAACCGCGGCGGTTCGGTATCGATATGCGAGTACACGTTATAGAGCTTTTTCCAATACGTGTTCGCCGGATTCATCTGTTCGAAGTTATTGACCAGATACGCGCCGTCGAACGTGCCGTTGCCGAGATCGCCCGCTAACGAAGCAAGCCACGTCCCGCCGAGCATGCCGCCCGAGTAGCGCATTGGATTCTTGCCCTCGACGCCGGCCCAGTATGAAATTGGCGACCCCGCAAGGAGGATCGGCCCGACACGTTCAGGCTCCGATGCGGCGAGGATCATCAGCGCCCATCCACCCTGGCAGTTGCCGATCACGAAGGGCTGGCCTTCGGCGTCGGGATGCAGTTCGGCGACGCGCTCGAGAAACGCGGCCTCGGCCCGCGCAACGCGCTCGATAGTCTGGCCCGGTTCCGGCCGCGGATAGAAGAACACGAAATAACAGGGATGCCCCTGCTGCAGCGCAATGCCAATTTCGCTGTCCATTTTGAATCCGCCGATACCCGGGCCGTGTCCGGCACGCGGATCTATTACGACGAATGGACGCTTCTTCGGATCCATCGCGGGTAGGCCAGGCGGAGCAATGATGCGCGCGAGTGCATAGTTCGCCGGGGCCGGCAAATCGCGGCCGCTCGCGACAAGCTCGTAGTCGAAAGTCAGCACGGGAGGCTTGCCGGCGTGCATGTGATCGATATAGAGGTCGCCTCGCTGGCGCAGCACGTCAAGAAACAACGTGCCGCGCTGCCATGCATCGACCCAATACTCCGCCGCATCCTGCGCAGGCGCCGCGAGGCGTTTCACTGCGTCTGGTACATCGGACATACTTGACTCCTCGAGAAGCACTCAAGATGCCAAGCTACCGTCGATCGCGGCGATCACCGTTCCCGCCGATGACATTCCTTGTGAAAAGTCAAAATATGCGCGGGCGCATTCATCCGGTTATCGGCCGACGAGATCCATATGACAACCTTGTGAATAACCGCAAATAAATCGATGGGAACCGATGAGCACTCGGCAATCGCCAGTTCAAGCCGCGCGTCCCCTCGCCCTCAATGCGTCGAGATTCAGCAGATGAACCTGTCTGCCGCGAATGCCCAGGAGGCCGTTCCGTTCGAGTTTGGACAGCACCCTGCTGGCAGTTTCGACCGTCATGCCCAGATAATTGCCGATTTCCTCGCGACTCATCCGCAACGTGAACCGCTTCTCGGAGTAGCCGCGCGTCTTGAATGCAGAAGACAGGCCCAGAAGAAAGGTTGCGATGCGTTGATCGGCGGACATCGTTCCGAGTATCGCGGCCAGTCCCGCTTCCCGTACGATGCTGTCGCTCAACAGCCGGTACAGGTGACGTTGCATGGTCTCGCTTTCCGAACATAGCTGCTCGAACGAATGGAACGGAACGACACACACGGTACTGTCCTCAAGCGCGATCACGTTAAAACGATGACTGACGGCGGAGATGCCGTCGAGGCCAAGCGGATCGCCTGTCAGATTCAGGTCGGTTATCTGCTCGCGGCCGCTATCGGTTATCACACTGGTCTTGAAGCACCCCGTGCGCACCAGATAAATGCCGTAAAACGGATCGCCGGCCTTTAACAATGGCTGACCGCGGTTGATGTCGCGCTTGGTGCAGATAATGGAATCCAGGCGAAGCAACTCGATCCTGCTGATTTCCGGCGGCATGCAAATCGCCTTCATCGCGCATTGCGAACACTTCTCTCCAGACCGTTTCGCGATGCCGCTTTTTGCTTCGCTTATTACTTGATCGGGCGGGCACGACGAGGGACAGAATGCTTGCTGTCCAGCCGCGAATTTGATGGTCAAAGACATACTTTTCGCGCCTTTATGGTTGCAATAGCAATGCCTGATCGGGACGCTAAAAATGGAACGGTTGGAATGTCCTCAACTTTGACGAAATTGAAATCTGCTCTCGTACCGGTGGTCTCACGCTCATGCATCGGATTCGAAGTATGAAAGGTCGGCATCGAGTAGGTTTGCTCATGCTCCTCAAGGGAACTTGCCTAGTCCGGCGCCAATAAGCATAGGCCAAATTCTGGAAAATAGCCTTGTGCAAAGTAACAATGGAACTGCTGTTTTTCCAACTTGAATCTTCATCTGGACAATGACAGCATGCCTCTCAACATGAGGTCGGGGTCTTTCATTCGTTTTCGCAACTTCGTCAAAACAAGCCGCGCGCGGGCGGCGGTCACAAACTTCGCTCGCCGCGAAGTTTGATGGCGACGTCGAGCTTTGCAAGCCAGCCCGCATCGTCGAGGTCAGCGCCCAGCAGTTTCTCGATCCGTTCAAGACGGTAATTCAACGTGTTGGGATGAATGTCCAGAACGCTCGCCGTGGCTTTTCTCCGCTGTGCCTGTTCGAAGTACGTTTGCAACGTCAACAGCAAGTCCGGCTCACTCGATAACTGCTCCAGCAGCGAAACGATATAGCGCAGCGCGTTGCTCGTACCGCGCACGCTCTCCTCGATAACTATGTCCGAATAAAGCCGAACGCGGTCTTCGCCTGCATGGGCCCGGCCGAAGCTGAGCGCATGCGCGGCTTCGTTGGCAGACGCCGCCCAACCGGCTGCGCCCACGCCCATCAGACCGATTCCGATCGCCATGATCTCCGGGGATAATGGCGCAGCCGAGACGATATCCCGAGCAATCCGGCGGTCGTTTTCATTAATGGGGTTTCCTACCGTGCAAGGCACCCAGACGAGTAATCGCCCGCGATACCAGGTATTCAGGAGATCGTTACTCAAGACCTTCAGGCGTCGCCCGATGGCCGCCACTATACGGTCCAGTTCGTTATCGAACGTCGGCGAATTATTGTCGATGGGCCCAACCTCGACGGCGAGCGCGATCCTTGGCGCCGACGCATCAAGGCCCAGGGCCGCTGCCGTTCTGTTGAATCCATCGCTGTCTTCCGGATAGTTCATCACGATGGTGTTCAGTTGATACCTGAGCGACTCGCGCCATCTTGTATGCCGATATTGTTCGTCGAGATACGACCGGGCGCTTATCTGAGCCATCACGTCGAAATAATCCATCAGATACGGGGAAATCCGAAAAAGCAATTCGTCGCGTAGCTCGTTGCTTTTATCGGCCGACTCGATATACAGGCACCAGAGTTCGCGAGTGCCTTGCCTGAAGGCTTGCAAGATCGTCTGCAGCGATACACCTTGATGCACCCGTCTCTGACCGAACGCCTGGAAGACTTGAAGCTCCTCTTCCGATGGCGGCGCTCCGCTCAGGATCGACTCGAACCATAACTTCGCGGACCAGCCTATTGAATCGCGAATATCAAGCTTGACGGCCAGATCGAGATCGCGATAACCCTCAATATTGATCAGCGTCGCATACATGCGATCTATCACGCTTGAACGATCGGATGAAAGTTGCTCCGTCAGTTCACGCAGCAGCGGGGAAATCGCGGGCACGCTGGCTATCACGATGCAGTTCTCTCTTATAGATCGGATCTTGGCACGATGTGACGGCACATTGGCCAGACACAACCACCTTGGAAACACACAAGCGCAATGCAATAAAAGGGCGTTGGCGGAGGCTGAGATTGGCCAGGCAGCCGTGTCGATCTGGATAATGATAGGTGACGAAGACGCCTCATGTTAGCGCCAAAAAGATTCGTGAGCGGCTCTTTATACGGCTGAAATGCGGACTAACTTTCGATGCACAAAATGCGCTTAAGGCATTGATTTAGATCAATGCTCAATGAATGAATTTCGCGCCGGTCGCGGCACGAAGGTCCGCCGCGGGGCCGAACGCTGGCCGCGAATTGAAGCTGACACCCATCGTCAGGCGACAGGAAAACGCACAGGCGTCCGCCCCCGCGTTGGGACGCCTACAAGGATCGTCGCGGATCAGCGTTGTGGTGCATCCGTGCGCGTTTGTACGCGTAGGAAGTGTGAATAAGAAGGGTCAACTAGGGTGGGTCGCTTCTATCGGAGAAGCAAGCTGCCAATTACTACCGCTTTTTGCAGTGCGTCCATGCCGTAGTAATGAAACTCGTCGCCCATGTTCAGACGTCAGCAAACCGACGCATGGCACGCATAGTCTGGAGCCACACTGCCACGCGGCCCCATGCCTTGCTATTACCAAACATTTATACCGTCCTGATCCAACTCCGCGACCCATTCCAACGCGGTGCGGCTCAGCGCCCGCACCGCGTCATGGGCTTCGTCAGGGGTTGAGATGCAGACGGATGGCTTCGCTTGCCTGCTGGATCGCAGCCTCGGTGGACGGCACATGCCGCAAGGCATTCAGCAACACGAAGTCATGAATCGTGCCGTTGTACCGCACGGCATTGACGCTCACGCCAGCCTCCTTCAATTTGCGCGCGTACGCCTCTCCTTCGTCCCGCAGCGGATCGTTCTCGGCCGTGACGACCAGCGCTGCGGGCAAGCCCTGCAGTTCCTCGGTGCTCGCCCGCAGCGGCGACACATAAGGATTGTTGCGTGTCTTCTCGTCCGGTGCGTACAGGTCCCAGCCATACTTCATGAAGTCGCGCGAAAGGAAGCGATCGGTTCCATAATTATGGTAGGACTCCGTATCGACGCTTGCATCCGTCGCCGGAATGAATAGCACCTGGTAGCTGATCTTCGGGCCCTTGCGGTCCTTCGCCATCAGCGTGACCGCGGCAGTAAGATCGCCGCCGACCGAATTTCCCGCAACCGCAATACGGCTGCCGTCAGCGCCGAACTCATTGGCATGCTCGGCCACCCACTTTAAAGCCGCATAGCACTCTTCAGGCTGCGTGGGATATTTGGCTTCCGGAAGCGGCGTGTACTCCACAAACACCCCAACCTGCCCTGATTTGACGACGAGATCGCGCAGCAAGCGTTGATGATTCTGGAAATTGCCGACTATCCACACGCCACCGTGAAGGAACAGCAGGACGCCCGGCTTGCCCTTCACGTGCTCCGGTTTCATGATGTACAACTTGACCTGATGCCCGTCCTGCGTGATCGTCCTCTCGGTCGTGGTCACACCTGACATGTCCACCGGCGTTTGTGACTGCAGCGCGGTGAGAGCTTCCTGAGGCTTCGGTTGAGGCAGCGTCCAGAACGGGCTGCTGTCCTTGTTGATCTGGACCAGGAACGAACGGACCTGGGGATCCAGATGCGGGTCGTCCGCTACATTGGGGGCGGCGAGGGCGGCTTGGGTCACGATGCTTGCTCCTATCAGGCAGATTGCCCGGACTATGGATGATCGGTTCATTGTCTTTGCTCGATTCAGTAAGTTGGATACGCGGTGCCGCACGTAATGTCGCGGGCATGACGAGAGGTTCGAGCCGTTGATGCATTCGGAGTAACGCTATCGCACCGTCATTGCATTCAACGGATGGATTTTGTACGGGCGGACCGCGCGCGTCTTTACCGTGCATGCTTGAGTTTTTACCCGGCCTGCTCATTTGGCACCCTCCTCGCCCGCCTGCCTGAAAAGCCGGCGATATTGCCCTGGCGACGTGCCCGTCGCGCGGCGGAACGCGCGGCTGAAACTGGCCTGCGACGAGAACCGGGAGTTGAGCGCTATGACGCTGAGCGGCATGGTGCCGGCCGCCAGCAACGTCATTGCCCTCTCCAGGCGCTGCTGCCCGACATAGCGATGCGGCGGTATGCCCGTGGCTGCCGTGAAAAGCCGGGTGAAGTGAAATGCGCTCAGGTTCGCTGCGGCCGCGAGATCGGCAACCGAGATGTCTTCTTCCAGATGCTCGACCACATAGTCCTGAACCCGCCGCAGACGCAGTTCATCGAGCCGCCGCCCGTTGTTCCTGGGAATCTTCGCGGACCAGCCATCTCCATAGCGGTGCGCGAGACGCGCTGCGAGGATCAGCGAGCAGGTCTCGACCAGCATGCGGCCCGACGCGGTCTCCTGGCACATCTCGGAGAGCACGGCCAGACCGAGTTGCCGGATCAACTCGTCCTGTAGTCCGGCGAGATAGTGGATCGAGTGCGCCGGCGATGCCGGCAGGTCATACTCGTCCGCAAGAAGCCTGAAGCTATGGGCCGGTATGTACAGATGCAGGATCCTGGGAAGCGGCTTGGTGATGCTGATATCCGTATCGGCAATGCCGATTGGCGACAACCAGATCGCGCCCGCCACCGGACGGGTCTTCTGGCGTTCGCCCGCTCCCGTTCGTATTACCCATCCGTCATGCCGTCCACGCACGGCAATCGATATCTCCATCTGCTGCGGCACCAGTCCGGGCATCTCGCTCACGGGATGAGAGCGCAGCTCGCCGGCGATTTCACGCCAGTTCTTGCCCGCTGAGGACGCGACAACCGTCGAACTCGGATACTTCCTCGGACCGTGCGACTGCATTTCCATGACCCACTCCTCAAGAACGCAGCCGTCCAACAAAAACCGGGCGATGACATCGTCTTCGCGCAGCCTCGCGGGCGGCTGTTGCTTCGATTTATATCTTATGCGCTTTAATCGCGTACGACATAGTCTATACGGACTTCCGCTAGTGTCAAGCGCGAAAGATTAAATCGCATGAGATATAATCGGCTTGTATTAGAATTGAGGCTCACACGTGGGAGCAATGCCAATGACCAATGTCTCTGAGAAACGGGAAGCTGCGCTGCAGCCCGACGACTTCGTCTGTTTTGCCATGTACTCGGCGGGGCACGCGTTCAGCCGCGTGTACAAGCCGTTGTTGAAGTCGTTGGGACTTACCTATCCGCAGTACATCGTGATGGTGTCGCTGTGGGCGAGCGACGATCAGACCGTCGGCGAGTTATGCGAGAAACTGTTCCTGGAGTCCAATACGCTCACCCCGCTGCTCAAGCGGCTCGAGGCGATGGGATGCGTCTCGCGGAACCGCGACCCTGCCGACGAACGGCAGGTGCGCGTGTGCCTGACCAGGAGCGGGGCAGCGATGCGGCAGAAGGCACGTGACATGCCGTCGTGCGTGGATGGGGCGACGGGGCTCTCGCCGGACGCGCTCCGGCAGCTCAGGCGCAGCGTTCTCGCTGTGCGAAAGAGCCTGCTGGAAGCTGCCGCAGCCGCTGAAGAGTGAATGGGCGAAACGGCGTCTCAGCGCGCCCGTTGATTATTGCGAATCGCCGCGGCCTGCGACCGGCGCATGTTCCTTCATCAACTCGGCAACCCAGTCGATGAAAACGCGCAGCTTGATGCTGACATGCCGGTTCGGTGGAAACGCCACATAAAGCGGCATCGGATCGAGGCGCCAGGTTTCGAACAGCGGCACAAGTTCGCCACGCGCCAGATGCGGCCCCGACATGTAGTCCGGCAGCCATAGAACGCCCAGGCCCGCCAGACCGGCTGCAAGATAGGCATCGCCGTCATCGACAGCCAGCACATAGCGGCCCAGCACGTTGACGCTCTCGCCGTCACCGCGCATCGCATAGGGAAAGACCTTGCCGGTGCGCGCCCAGCGGAAACCCACGATCCGGTGATGCGTATCTTCCAGCTCTTGCGGATGCGTGGGCGTGCCGGCGCGCTCCAGGTAGCTCGGCGCCGCGAAAACCCTGAGTTGCAGATCGCCCACATGCCGTGCGATCAGGGACTGGTCGGTCAGCTCGCCGCCCCGCACGACGCAATCCACCGTCTCGCCAATCAAGTCCACGGTGCGATCGCTTACGCCCATATCGAGCTGGATGTCGGGGTATTGCGCGTGGAACGCGGGCAATGCCGGCACCAGGATCAGGCGGGCCAGCGGGCTGGGCACATCCACCCGCAGCCGTCCCCTCGGCGACACCGACGCACTCGACAAACCGGTCTCGGCGTCGTCCATGTCGGCGAGGAGCCTGACCACGCGTTCGTAGTACACGGCGCCGTCGGCAGTGAGGTTGACCTGGCGCGTGGTGCGGTTGAGCAGCCTGACGCGCAGCCGTGCCTCAAGCTGCTGCACCAGTTGCGTCACGCTGGTCTTGCTGATGTGAAGCGTCTCGGCGGCTTTCGTGAAGCTGCCCGATTCCACCACCCGGGCGAATGCCTGCATTGCATCAAAACGGTCCATCTGATCCGTGCTCCAAATAGTTCGAGGATTGTTTGCATTCTACAAACAGTGATGGTCAGAGATGCGCGTTTATCCGCAGCGCATGAATCCTTAAAGTCCGTTCTTCGTTGATAACGGGTCAAGTCGACCCACTGACTGGAGGTGATTCATGACAACGCGCGATGTGATTTTTCCGCCGGGGCGGCAGGCGCTTTATGAACGCAATCGCTATTCGCCGGCAATCCGGTCGAATGGCTTCCTGTTCGTGTCCGGGCAGGTCGGCAGCCGTGAGGATGGCTCGCCCGAGCCCGATCTTGAAGCGCAGGTCCGGCTCGCGTTCGGCAATCTCAATGCGATTCTCGCTGCCGCAGGCTGCACCTTCGACGACATAGTCGACGTGACGCTCTTCATCGTCGATCCGGAGTCGAAGTTCGACACCATCTGGAAACTCGTACCCGAGTATTGGGGCAACGCGCCGCACCCGACGCTGACTGCCGTCGGCGTGACGTGGCTCTATGGATTTCAGTTCGAGATCAAGGTGATCGCGAAGTTGCCAGATGTCAGCAACGATTGATCTGGCCAAAAACGCACGGAGCGGCCGTATTTAGCCTCGCTCAATTACAGCAAGGGCAGCGTGAGCCTGATGTGCTCGGCGAACGCTGTGGTCAGGTGCGACGGACGCTCCCGCTCGAACTTCAGCGTGATGCCGATACTCGGCAACGGCGGAAGTGCGGGTTCGCCATTGAGTATGTGAAGGTCCGGAGCAACGGCCGTCTCGGTAATGACAGCCACCGCCTGACCCGAGCGGACCAGGGCCGTAAGTCCGGCAAGACTGCTACTCGCGTAGGCGACGCGGTAGGCCCTGCCCGCGCGCCGCAACGCTTCGCAAGCCGCGATGTGATCGAGTGTATCCGGATCTGAAAGTGCGAGCGGCAACGGGTCGAAGCGCTCGGCATCCACGCCCGGGTAGCCGACCCAGACGAGCGGTTCACGGCGGATGATGTCACCGTTCGCCGCATCCTCCGGCAACGAGATCATGGCAAGGTCGAGCGCATGCATCTCGATTTGCTCCAGCAATCGCGGAGTGGGCGCGCAGATGACTTCCACCAGCGCATGCGGGTGCTGGCTCGAAAACTGACGCAGCAAATGCGGGAGAAAAACGGCGGCGTAGTCGTCCGGGCAGCCGAACCGGATGGTTCCGGACAAGCCTTTTCCGGACAAATCGGCCATCGCTTCGTCGTGCAATCGCAAAATGCGCTGGGCATGGATCAGCAAGCGCTCGCCGGGATTGGTCAGGACGACGCCTCGACCCGTGCGCTGAAACAGCGGCTGGTCGACAATTTCTTCCAGGCGCTTCATCTGCTGGCTCAGTGCGGATTGGGTCCGCCCAATCCGGCTGGCGGCGCGGCTAAGCGCCCGGACTTCGGCCACGATAGTAAACGTTCGCAGCAAATCGATTTCAAGAGAAAGGCTCAAGGTATCAGGCTCGCTTCTATCTTCCATAAGAACTATTCGTTTCTATGAAACCAGAGAGCCATCTAGACTGCAAGTCATTCCCGCCACGCCAGTCCGGTCCAGGAGAAACAAGGTGTCCCGAAACGATGATGCAACCTTTTGGCATAACGCCCGCCAGCACCTGATCCGCTACGGCGGCACCTTCGAGCCGATGATCATCGAGCGCGCCCAGGGCAGTTTTGTCTATGATGCGGACGGCCGCGCGATACTGGATTTCACATCGGGGCAGATGAGCGCGGTGCTCGGGCATAGCCATCCGGAAATCGTGTCGGTCATCAACGAATATGCCGGAAAGCTCGACCACCTCTTCAGCGGAATGCTCTCGCGGCCAGTGGTCGACCTGGCAACGCGCCTGGCCGAGATCACGCCTGACGGGCTCGACCGGGCGCTCCTGCTCAGCACCGGCGCGGAGTCCAACGAAGCCGCCATTCGCATGGCGAAGCTGGTCACGGGAAAATATGAAATCGTCGGTTTTGCGCAGTCCTGGCACGGCATGACGGGCGCGGCGGCGTCCGCCACCTACAGCGCGGGGCGCAAGGGTGTCGGCCCGGCAGCCGTCGGCTCCTTCGCGATTCCCGCGCCGTTCCTGTATCGGCCGCGTTTCGAGCGCAACGGCGAATACGATTACCTGTCTGAACTCGACTACGCCTTCGATCTCATCGATCGGCAGTCCAGCGGCAATCTCGCGGCTTTCATTGCGGAGCCGATCCTCAGTTCGGGCGGAATCATCGAATTGCCGGTAGGCTACATGGCGGCGTTAAAGCGCAAGTGTGAGGAGCGCGGCATGCTGCTGATCCTCGATGAAGCGCAAACCGGGATCGGGCGCACGGGAACGATGTTCGCCTGCCAGCGCGATGGCGTGACGCCCGACATCCTCACTTTGTCGAAGACGCTGGGCGCCGGTCTTCCGCTTGCAGCCGTGGTGACTTCAGCACAAATCGAGGAACGGGCCCACGAACTGGGCTACCTGTTCTATACGACCCATGTGTCCGATCCGCTTCCCGCCGCAATCGGCCTGCGCGTGCTGGATGTGGTCGAGCGCGATGGGCTGGTTGCGCGTGCGAACGTGATGGGCGAGCGGCTCAGGCGCGGCTTGCACGGCCTGATGGAGCGCTATGAGTGCATCGGCGATATTCGCGGACGAGGGCTGCTTCTGGGAATGGAGATAGTGAAGGATCGCCGCACGAAAGAGCCCGCCGACGGCCTTGGTTCAACGATCACCCGTGAGTGCATGAACCTCGGGCTCAGCATGAACATCGTGCAATTGCCGGGGATGGGCGGCGTCTTCCGGATCGCACCACCGTTGACGGTCAGCGAGGACGAGATCGACCTGGGCCTGGAACTGCTAGGCCAGGCGATCGAGCATTCAATGTAGTTACGCCGGCGATTGGCTCCGTCGCAGTTGCCGCGGCGGAGCCAACGCGCCTTACTTGCGCTTGAGTTGCGAGATATCGCGCACTGCGCCGCGATCCGCCGAGGTTGCAAGCGCCGCATAGGCCTGCAACGCGAGCGACACCACCCGTTCACGATTCACCGGCATCCACGCCTTGTCGCCGCGCGCTTCCATGACTTCGCGCCGGCGTGCCAATTCCGCATCCGATACCGCCAGATGCATCTTGCGCTTCGGAATGTCGATCTCGATCATATCGCCCTCTTCCACCAGCCCGATCGTGCCGCCTTCGGCCGCTTCCGGCGACGCATGCCCGATCACGAGTCCCGACGAACCGCCCGAGAAACGGCCATCGGTGAAAAGCGCGCAGTGCTTGCCCAGCCCCTTGGATTTCAGATACGACGTGGGATACAGCATTTCCTGCATGCCGGGGCCGCCTTTCGGGCCTTCGTAGCGAATCACGACCACGTCGCCCGCCACGACCTTGTCGCCCAGAATGGCTTCGACGGCGTCGTCCTGGCTTTCGAAAACGCGCGCGCGTCCGGAGAACATCCATTGCGATTCATCCACACCCGCCGTCTTGACGATACACCCCTTCTCCGCAAGATTGCCGTACAGCACGGCGAGGCCACCGTCCTTCGAATACGCGTCCTGCTTGCTGCGGATACAGCCGGTCTTGCGATCGGTATCGAGTGACGCGAACGTGGCTTCCTGGCTGAACGCAACGGTGGTCGGAATGCCGCCCGGCGCCGCGCGGAAAAATTTCTGCGCTTCCTCACCCGCGCCGCCCGCGACGTCCCACTTGGCGATCGCGTTGCCGAGCGTGCCGCTATGCACGTTGCCGCACGACAGATCCAGCAGATCGGCACGCGCCAGTTCACCGAGAATGCCGAGAATGCCGCCCGCACGATGCACGTCTTCAATGTGATATTTGTCGGTTGCGGGCGCAGCCTTGCACAGGCACGGCACGTTGCGCGAAATGCGGTCGATGTCCGACATCGTGAAGTCGACGCCGGCTTCCTGCGCCGCCGCGAGCAGATGCAGCACGGTATTGGTCGAACCGCCCATGGCGACGTCGAGCGTCATGGCGTTCTCGAAGGCCTGCTTGCTGGCGATACTGCGCGGCAAGACCGACGCGTCTTCTTCCTGGTAATAACGGCGGCACAGGTCCACGACCAGACGGCCGGCCTGCTCGAACAGACCCTTGCGCCATGCATGCGTGGCGACAATCGTGCCGTTGCCGGGCAATGCCAGGCCGATGGCCTCGGTCAGGCAGTTCATCGAATTCGCCGTGAACATGCCCGAGCAGGAACCGCACGTGGGGCACGCGCTGCGCTCGACTTCCGCTACTTCCGCGTCGCTGACCCGGGAGTCGGCGGCCTTGATCATTGCGTCGATCAAATCGATTTTCGCGATCACCTGGCCGTCGGTGGGCGACTTGACCTTGCCCGCTTCCATTGGACCGCCGGAGACGAATACCACGGGGATGTTCAGGCGCATGGCGGCCATCAGCATGCCCGGCGTGATCTTGTCGCAATTGGAGATGCAGACCATGGCGTCGGCGCAATGCGCGTTGACCATGTACTCGACCGAGTCGGCAATCAGTTCGCGCGAAGGCAGCGAATACAACATGCCGCCGTGACCCATGGCAATGCCGTCGTCGACCGCGATGGTGTTGAATTCCTTGGCGACGCCGCCGGCCGATTCGATCTCCTTCGCCACCAGCGCGCCCAGGTCCCGAAGATGTACGTGGCCCGGCACGAACTGCGTGAACGAGTTCACCACGGCGATGATGGGCTTGCCGAAATCATCGTCCTTCATTCCGGTCGCGCGCCACAAGGCGCGGGCGCCGGCCATGTTACGGCCATGGGTGGATGTTCTCGACCGATAGTGGGGCATCTGTATCCTCAGATATTGTTGTCGTGAAAATGGTATTGCGGCGGGCGCGGGGACCGCGCGCCCGCATGCGGCACATGGGAACAGACGAATTCTGCGAGACCGCGAGTAAGACGTCCAATATATTTTTCCGGCGAAACTAGGTCGCAGAAAATATTAATCAGATCCGGGGACGAATTGAGCCGTTGGCACTGGTTCGATCCTGGCTCCGGCGGCGAGCGGAACCGACTTCAAGGCCCAGTCGAAGTCCACGCCGCGCTCAGGCCGCCTCTTCGCTGTGGCTCGTGGCCGAGACGGGCGGCGACTGCGCCAGATGCCGCAGCAGTTTCGTCACCATTCCGACCACGCCGAGCGCGAGGATCACGAAGAACACCGCGAGCGGTGTCAGGATTTGCACCGAAAGGAAGCCGGCGAGTCCCATCATCGCGGAAGAGACGAGCAGTAACGCACATCCAAGGATCGCGCTCGTCAACCCCGCGATATGCGGAAACAGCGAATTGCCTTTGGCCATCAACGTCGGATACATCGCGCCTGCGCAGAATCCCATTACCAGCACCGGTATGGCGAGCGTCCATACGCGCAGGCCGAGCGTGAGCGCGAGCAGCAGCATCGCAATCGATGTCCCCGCCATCACGCGCGCGCCGATCTGCAGGCGCTGCTCCGCGCTCGGCAACCGCGGACCGTGGACGCGGTTCGACAGGCCGCCCAGGAAATACATCATCCCGATACCCAGCGCCAGATAGCCGAAATAGGTCGGCGGCTTGTGCAGGGTGTTCTGCACCATGAACGGCCCGATGATATTGAAGACGAGCAGGATGCTGTAACACAGACCCTGCGCGAGAAAGCAGCTTTGAAATACGGGACTGGCGAGCACCTTGCCCGCATTTGTAATCAGCGTGCGCGGCGCAAGATGCACGGGCCGCCGCAACGTTTCACGATAACGCCAGAGTAAGCCCCACATCACAAGCGAATAGACGAGCAAGAACACGAGGCATGCCTGCCATCCAAACCATGTTTGCAGATGCGCGCCGATCACCGGCGCCACGATTGGCGCAAGCCCCCATGCAATCGACATGTAGGTGAACGCATGCAGCAGCGCCTGCCCCGAGAACGAATCCGTGATGATCGCCTTCGCGAGCAGGTTGGTCGTGGCGATGCCAAAACCCTGCAGGCATCGGGCAAGAAGGAATGTCTCGAGGTTCGGCGCGGCGAGCGACAACAGGCAGCCGATCGTGAAGATCACGAGCCCGAACGCCAGAACCGGCTTGCGCCCGTATGCATCGGCTACCGGGCCGAAGACGAGTTGGCCGAACGCATAAGCCACCATGTAGCCGGACACGCTCGACTGGATCGCCTGGGGCGAAGTGGCGAAGAAGCGCGCCATTGCGGGTAGCGCTGGCACGTAGATATCGATTGCAAGCTGCCCTGCCGAGGCGAACAGGCAGATCAGAAACAGCAGGAAGCGCGGCGAGTTTGGAACGGGCGCGGGAAGTACGGAGCGGGCGGGAATAGTGTGGGTCATGAAAGCATCGAAGGGGCGGAATGCGGTGATGCTGCATCGGTCCGTCCGGGTATCGAACGCAGCGTGGTGCGGCGTTATCGCCGCGTATTGTGCCTGTCGTCTCGGAAATCGACACGATGCCCATCGCGAGTGCATGGTTTGACGCGCCGCCGCTCGGTGCGCGTGCGCATGGCTTGACATTTATATTCCTCAACAGGTATATAAACACTATGGAATCGACATTTGCCGTCATCGCCGAGCCGAGCCGCCGCGCCATCCTCAGTCTGCTCGCGTCTTCCGAGCAGACCGTGGGCGATATTGAAGAGGCGCTAAACCTTTCGCAGCCCTCGGTCTCGAAGCATCTGCGCGTGCTTCGGGAGGCCGGATTCGTGGAGTCGCGCGTCGATGCGCAGCGGCGCGTGTACCGGATCAGACCGGAGCCGCTCGCGGAAATAGACGCGTGGCTCGCGCCGTTTCGCCGGTTCTGGTCGGCCCATGTCGACGCGCTCGAACGCCATCTTGATCAGATCGATCCTGTGCCATGCCGGAAGGAGAAGAAACGATGAGTCAGAGCGACACATACATGCCGGGCCCGGCCGTGGGCGCAAAAGTCACGAAGGACGGTGAAAAGTGGACGCTGGTGCTCGTGCGCGAGTTGCGTCATTCGCCCGAAAAAGTGTGGAGCGCCCTCACCGACCCTGCCAGTCTGCGCGAATGGGCGCCATTCGATGCTGACCGCAGCCTCGCGTCTGTCGGTTCCGTCAGGCTTTCCACGGTCGGCACGCCGGCGCCGCAAGTGTCGGACACGCAAGTGACCCGCGCCGACGCACCGAGGCTGCTCGAATATCGCTGGGGCGAAAACGATCTTCGATGGCAACTCGAGCCGCTCGGCGACGGCACGCGTCTCACGCTCTGGCACAACATCGATCGCAACTTCATCTCGATGGGCGCGGCCGGCTGGCACATCTGCCTCGACGTGCTCGACCGGTTCGTGGGCGGCAATCCCGTTGGACGCATTGTGGGCGGCGAAGCGATGAAGTTCGATTGGCCGCGCCTCAAGACCGAGTATGAAAATCAATTCGGTATTTGACGTCTTGATGTTTCAGGAGGAAAAACATGAAAAAATCGAGTCCGAGTCAGGACCTGCCGGCGTCTGAACTCATCGACAAGAGGATCGCCGAACTTGGCGACTGGCGCGGCGAAACCTTGAGCAGGATGCGCAAGCTCATCCAGAAAGCCGACCCGGACGTGGTCGAACAGTGGAAGTGGATGGGCACGCCCGTGTGGGCGCACGACGGAATCATCTGCACCGGCGAGTCCTACAAGTCCATCGTCAAGCTGACCTTTGCCAAAGGAGCCTCGCTCAAGGACCCGGCCAAACTTTTCAACTCGAGCCTCGATGGTAATGTCAGGCGCGCAATCGACATTCACGAAGGCGAAGAGATTGATGCGGCTACCTTCACCGCGCTTATCCAAGAAGCGCTGGTTCTTAACGCGGCAAGTGTGAAAGCGAAAGCCAGGCCGAAACGGGTGAAGTAGCCCGCGGACTCTCTCAGTTGTCTGGCTCAGTTATCCGGCTCAGTTATCTGGATTTGCCAGCGCGAAGTCTCGCAACGCGCTGTATTCGGGGTCGATGATCTTGCCGTCTATCAGCACGCCCCAGGACGTATTCCCGCTATCCAGGCAGTAATACATCACCGACTCGATGTTGTCGGTCTTGCGAGCGGCATAAAAATGCGTCAGCCGATCAGTAATGTACGACGCGCGGAACGCCTGGCTATCCTCGGGATTGGCATTCCACTCCGAGATCATGAACGGCACGCCGTAGCGCTTCTTGCAGTACGCGGGAAGATCGAAATTCGGTCCGCCGCCATTCACACCTATGTTGAAGATATCTCCATAGACTTCGTAGTTGTGCCACGTGGTGATATCCCAGCGCAGTTGCGGATGACCCGTGGTGCCATCGGGCTGCGTGCCGTCCCATAGCGCGTCGGATGCGCCAATGTCCGCCACGCAGAAGTTGATGCCGCATTTCGCGTTGGGCTGCACCGACCTGACGCCATCCATCATGCCGCGCATCACGCCCCGCATCACCGGCCAGTTGGTGTTGTTGAAGTCCGTGACCCTGTTACCCGCCGAGGATGAGTCGATGATCGTCTGTGACCGCCGTGTCAATTCGTTGCCGCATTCATACATGGTTACGCCATAGGGCATGAGCGCGGCGGCAATGGTCGACCCCGATTGAAAGCCCTGGTTGTAAGCGGCGGCCTCGCTGCTCCAGACAGCGCCGGACGCATCCGTCAGGCTTTCGTCAATGCAGACAAAAAGATTGATGCCGGTTCCAACAAACGCCTTCGCCATGTTCACGAGCGCATTCAGCGATGGCGTATCGAAGCACGTCAAACGATACATCGTGCATCCCAGCCCCTGAAGTATCGCAACCGTTTGCGCGGGCGTGTACAGATAATCGTAGTGCCCGTTCATGCCGTAGAACATGCCGGTCGCGGCGTTGACCGAGCTATCCGTGGCTACGCTCGCCGGCTCCGGAACTGCCGCCTCGGACGCCGCGCCACTGGCGGCTGCGGGCACGGCCGCAGGCGCAACGGCGACGGGCGGGCTCACGGGTACTGAACTACTGCCGCCCGGCGACGCTGCGACGCTGACGCCTTTGGAGCCGGCCGAGCCATCCGATCCGCCGCCACCGCCGCCGCATCCGGCAAGTACGTAACTGCCGCCGACAGCGCAAACACGAGTCAAGAATGAACGGCGACTGAGCATGACGAGTTTCTCCAGCGTCGGGCATTCGACGAAATCAATTTTGTACGATGAATTGATGGACCAGACTGTGCCGGGCATCGATGGGGTCTGACGAGTCGCCTGGCCGAGAGGCCGCCAGGCGGTCAGTGAATGCGGCAAACAAGCCACGCGCATCTTCATCCGCATTAACGGCAGATGCGCTGGAATGTTTAGCGTTTGGTGGATTTTTTTGCAGGAGGCTTGTTAAGAACCGGCGTGGCTAAAAAAGGGCCGGAATGTTCGCGCTTTTGGTTGCTTGTGTTTTTTCTCGCGCTGGTCATATTCGTTCGATAGGCCGGCAAATGCCTTGGCTCCGAACAAATAAAATAGTGATCCTGATTACTTTTCGCGGCGCTGCACGCATTGGGGCTTGTGTCCGCGTGAAACTGCAACCGTCTACAGAAGTCTGGCGCGGCCTAAACGCGGATTTTCAGCAGAAAGGCGTGGAAGGATTCACGCAACTGAAAGAAGCTTCATGCCGCCGCGCCAGCCATCTCACGTTTTACTCAGAGGCCTCAACCGTTCCCATTTCAGGTCCGTAAAACAAGGCCCCTGCGTGGCCTCGCCAAATTTGACGTCATTGTGTTCGGCATTCCATTCCAGGACCTGAACGCTGCCATTCTTATCGACTGTCAAATCCCATCCAACACATCGCGCAAATGGAATTTTTTTATGAAGCTCGAGCACGACACCGACACATTCCGGGAAGGCCGGCACGCTGATCCCGTCGAATTTGATGTTTGAATCCGGATGCTCATCAAGCGCCATCCAGTCGGGCAGATACCCTTGCGCGTATAGCTTGCCGCTTGAAATATCCACTGGAACGCAGATCTCGCTGTCCGGCTGTATGTGCGTGTCGGCGACCCTGCCGAGGCGTAGAAAGCATGCCCGAATAGAAATCAGCCCCGCGTCGTCCACCACCGATGTCACCCGGAGCGTCGCCACGGCATTGGATGCAAAGTCGTTGAATAACGGGTGTTGAACTATAAATCGCTGAATCACGCCGTTTCCCAACGACTTTATCGTATCGACGTTGAAGGTCTGGCGATTGAAAAACAAGATGCCCTTGCCCTGGAAAGAACTATCGAGCTTGAATACAATTTTCTCGGAATTCGCAAAAACAAGGTCCTCGACCTCGGACTCAGGAACCGCGATATGGTTGGCGGTGAAAAAAAGACCATTTACGAAATAAGCAATATCCGGGAAAGTATCGCTGCTAAAAATAATGTTCGACAGCGATTTGAGACTCGATATGTCTCCATACAGGCCTTTCATTCTGGGCACCACAACGGTCCCGTAGTAGTTGTCTGGGATCCATCCCTCCTTGAAGGTCCCGGTGAACGCTGTATAAACCCGAAGCCAGGGCGCATAGCGGGCATCTCCCAGCACTTCTTGCGCATAGGTGTCAGCCAACCTCAAATTGACCGGGTCGGTTTTGCCATGCTTTTTCTCGAGCGCCTTGAATATTGTTCTCGCTTGCGACTCGTGGTGTTTGTCGAACTTGTAACGAGCCGCCTTTTTTATAGACTTTCTAACCAATGTCTCAACATCTACGCGCATTATGTAATTCCAGTTTTCCATGCAAGCTGTTCAGGCTGCCAGCGCGACGTCCCATGCCGATACTTTCCGCGCTGCCGGGCATGTTCCGCTCTACACGGCGTAGTAGGTCACGAACAGCGTGCTTTGGTCAATACCAATAATGAAAGTGTAAGACGACGCCATAACAATGTTAAGAATTACTGACTATATCCAAATACCTAATTTTCATTACAAGCATATGGCGCGACGAAGCAATAGTGCCACGATCACATTGAGCCGCAGGTTTCCTCAGCTTAATCGGCCATTAGCTCCAGACTTTGCGCCGCATGCCGCGTCATGCCATTTGACCAGTCTATGCTTCACTGCAGCATAAACACGTGCATGCAAGCATTACCGTGCATCCGACATGTTCTTTCCCAGGTAACAATTTAAGGGCATCGGCCTTTCGATTGAGAGAGGTGCGCGCGGCGCACCCGCTCAATCGCGCCCCTGGACGTTCTACCAGGGACGCAGCAAATCCGAGTCCTGACTCCAGTCACTGTCCTTCAATCGCCCTGCACTTTCGAGATCTGGAGCAATGCAAAGCCGTCTGGGCAGCGTTCCTCGAACGCGCCTTGCGGTCTCTCTCGATTGCAGCACGGAATCTCTGGTCAGCACCGAGGCAATATGGAACCCGTTACGATCGTCATCTGCAACTACAACTACGAGCGCTATCTCGCGAAGGCAATCGATTCGGCACTTGCACAGGATTATCCGGCCACGCGCGTGGTCGTGGTCGACGACGGTTCGACCGACGGCTCGCGCGCGCTCATAGAAGGTTATGGGTCGCGCATCTCAACGTTCTTCAAGGAGAACGGAGGCCAGGTCTCCGCCTACAATCACGCCGTTGACATCATCGCAACGAACTACGCAATCCTGCTGGATTCGGACGACATCCTGTATTCGAGCGCCGTGTCGGACGTGATGCGCGTATTCATGAGCGGCGACTATGCGAAGGTCCAGTTTCGCCTTGACGTGATCGATTCCGCCGGAGGGCAAATGGGCGTCCACGTACCGCACTCGGAGCCGCCGCCGGATTGCGGCGCGCTGCTCAAGCGCGGCTGGCTATACCCTTCTCCGCCGGCGTCAGGAAACGCGTATCGGGTCGATGCCCTGAAGCAGATTTTTCCCGTGCCGGAATCCGGCGTCAATCGCTATGGCGCCGATTTCTACGCCATCTACGGCGTAGTGTTGCTAGGCGCTGTCGCGACGATTCCCAAGTCGCTCGGCGGTTATCGGGTGCATCATACGAGTGCGCCAAGCGTCTCATTTGCCAACGCAGAAAGCATGGTCAAGGGGTCGAGCGCGCTCGGCATGCGCTGGGCGACCTTGCAGGAGATTGCGCGCTCGCGCCTGAAAGTCGATTTGCCGGTATCGTTTCATGACTTCTCTCACGAGAAAGCGCACTTTTGCTCGCGGGTTTATCATGCGCCGCTTACAACCCGGTGGCGTTGGATGACGCGAGAATCGCGCAGCTACTTGCATTCGATCATTGCGAACCCTTTCTGGAGCCTTAAAAAGAAAGTCGGTACGCTCGTGCTGTCGAGCATGTGCCTTTTACCGTATTCACCCCTGTCGGATTTCGCGGTCCGTTATATAGCCAACCCGCTGGGCCGCCGCCGCGCTGCAACGCGCTAGGGCGCTGCGCTAGAGCATCACGCGGCGCAATTGGGGCCGCCCGGCGGGTTCAAACAAAGAAGCATGGATAAAAAAGAAAACGCCAAGATTTTAGTGTTCGTGTACGGCGGGTATGTGATGAGGTATCTGTATCTCATCATTGTGATTCCGTTCTATGGGCGTGTGCTCGGCGTGACGGAATACGGCCGTGTCCTTGCCGCCATGTCGCTCATGAACGTGATCTGGATGCTTGCAAGCTATGGGTTCACTTTCGTTGGCATGCGCGATGTCGCGAAGTCACCGGAGCGCAGCCACCACAACGCAGTCTTCTCCTTGCATTCGAGCGCGCGCGTCTTCACCGGCGCGGTTGGACTGGCAGTGGGTGTCATCGCAACGATGTGTTCGCCCACACTCTCCGAGCGGCCTCTCATGGGTCTGCTCGCAACCCTGCTCGGGCTTGTGTCCGCACTGAATCTTGGCTGGCTGTTCCAGGGACGCCAGCGTTTTCGCACACCCATCATTATCGAGGTCATTGGCTTTGCAATCAGCCTCGTACTAATCCTGTCCATAGTCAGAGGGCCGCAGGACTCGGTCTGGGTCGTTGCGAGTCTGCTGATAGCGGGCGTGATCTCTTCGGTGATCTCATACGGACTGACCTTTGCGCATGTGGGCTTACCGCGCTTCAAGGTAAGCGGCGTGATGGACCTGATGCGCGGCTCGACCATGCTGTTCGCCTATTCCACCGGCTCAGCGGTGCTGACGGCATCGTCGACCTATTTGCTTACGCTGTTGTCGTCGCCGGATCAGGTGGGATACTTCGGCGCGGCCGAACGCTTCGCGACCATCGGGCTGAGCCTGATGGGTCCCGCCGCCCAGGTTTTCATCCCGACCATTTCACGGCAACTCGCGCAGGGCGACACCGAAGGCGCGCGTGCAAGCAGCCGGCGTGGCGCCACGTTGCTCATGGGTTACGGGCTGCTCGCGCTGCTTGCCGCGCTGAGCTTGTCACCCTTTCTCATGCCGCTGATCCTGGGCAAGGCGTTCACGCCGAGCGCACACGTACTCCAGTGTCTTGCCCTGATGTTTCCGTTTGCCGCTTTCAACGAATTCGTCGCGTTCTATGTGTTCGTGCCGCGCCAGAAGGATCGGTTGCTTGCAATCGCCGGAATCACGTCGGGTTTCGCCAACCTGGTTGCAGCGCTTTTTCTCGCACCGCTATACGGCGCCATCGGCATGGCCATTGCACGCGTGATTGGCGAAGCAGCGCTCACCGTGATGCTGATCGGCCTGATGATTCGATCGGACATGATTGGATTGCTTCCCGGCGTCGGCCGCGCGAGCGCAATGGCGCGCGTGGCACGGGGAGCCTTTCAACATGCCGGGAACGGAAAAAACAAATGAGTACGGAGGCGAAGTCCTCAAGCTACTCGAAATAGCCATTGGCCTCGATCTTCAATGACATCCGCGCCGAGAAAATCGTGGAGATAGCCGGAAGCCCCAAGCTCATCGATCCGGGCCACATCCAGTGTAGACGTCAATGCGATCACCTTCGACGCCGCCGCGAGTCCCGAAGCAATCCCGGCCGCCGAATCCTCGAATACGAGTGCCTGTTCCGGTGCGGCGCCCAACGCTTTCGCGCCCGCGATAAATCCGTCCGGTGCAGGCTTGCCACGCGCAATGTCATCCGAGGTGAAGAGGAACCGGGGGACGGGCAGTCCGGCTGCCTGCATGCGCCGTATCGCGAGGGGACGTTCAGCGGAAGTCACGACCGCCCAACGATCTTCGGGCAGCGCTGCCAGCAGCGCCCGCGCGCCTGGAATCTCCACGATGCCGTCCACGTCGTCGAGTTCGCGCTGCTTCAGCGCGGCGGTATCGGCTAGAACATCCGTTCCCGGAGGCGCCAGCGCGCGAACGGTGTCGATCACGCGCCGCCCCTGGCATTCGCGCAGGACCATGGCGGGATCCAGCCCGCGCTGCAGCGCCCAGTCCGTGTACGCGCGGATCACCGGCGCATGTGAATTGAGCAGGGTTCCGTCCATGTCGAACAGAAAGCAGGACACGCGAAATTCAACTTGATTGAGCAACATGAGCAGCGAAGAAAGAAAGGGAACAGCGAATCGCTAACGAAGTTTTTCAACGCCGCCAACTGCTTCATGTACATCAAGCGTGGTCGATTCACCCGGACGCAAGACCACCAGCGGCCCGTGAGACTCGATTTCGAAATAAGGCAGCTTCGGCGCGTTGAAGATTTCAAGCGGGGAGCCGTGAGCATACCTTGCCTCTGGAAGCACCGGGAAACGCCTGCTCAACGTAAGCTTAGCTTCCGGCAAATCGAATACTACATGCATGACGCCGGGTGAATTGTTGATACCAAGTTTGAACTCGACCGCGTCGGTGCATTGCGTCGCAACATGACTGTTGGAGCCGGTTACGAAACCGGAATCGCGCACATCGCCCAAAGGTCCCTTGGCAAGAAACGGCATGACGGATACGCGCCAGTCTTGTTGTCCGTTTTCGATGCCGGTCTCCACACGGCCCGGCCGCCGCAGCATGAGTACGTCCCAGATCGCACAGGAGCGTGCCGACTCGCCGCGGTTGCTAAGCTCGTGCGACGTTGTCCATGCGCCATCGCGCGCGGACAAAGCGATCCGCCGCCGCACCTGCAAGCCGCTTTGCCGGCAGACAGGGCTTAGCAACTCTATGCCCATCGACCGGTTGTCGAACCACGTACCCGTCACTTCATATGGACCACTATCGAGATCACGCTGCGGCGCGCCGTCGGGCCACTCGGATTCCGGCGCGATCCATGTCTTGCCGCCGCCCCACAGCGGGAAATTCCATTCGCCGCACAGCGCGCGCCACTGTTCCACGCTCCAGTCCGGTACGCGGCCGGCCAGCGCGTCGTTGACATACGCCAGCTCGACGCCTTCATGCCGGATGCTCATCAACCTTCCGCCAATGGCTGGCACGACAACGAGTTCGACCGTACCCTCGCGCATCGACAACGCGTTCCACCCGCGATACTCGATCCATTTCAACTCACGAAGCGTATCGGCGGCGGCTCCGGCAAAGTGCGATATGCGATTGAGCATCGCTCAGCTCTTCGCCACCGGTTTGCTGCGCATCAGGCCGACTGTTTCAGGCTGCGCAACCTTGCACATGACGGGCGGCAGACCGCGCGCGATCAGTTCGATATCCGCCAGCGCGCGGCGGCCGATTTCGCGCAGCACAGCGCTCAACGCGCCGGCCTGATGCGGCGAAAGCAACACGTTGTCGATGGACCGGGCGCGATGGCCGGGCGCGAGCGGTTCCTCTGGAAAGACATCGGTCGCCACGCGGATATGGCCTGACGCGGCGGCGTCGAGCATGGCGTCGAAGTCGACTACGCCTGCCCGGCTCACGAGCACAAACGCGGCGCCTTGCTTCATCGATGCAAATTCCTCGCGCGTAAGAAAGCCCTGATTCTGCGACGTCACACCCGCCACCACAAACACGACTTGCGACTCGCGCAAGACGGTTTCCAGCGACGCCGGCTTGCACCCCAGCGCTTCGATATACGCCGGCGGCAACCAGGGATCGAACGCCCTTGCAATGCCGCGAAACGGCGCGGTCAGCGGCAGGATTGCGCGCCCCAGATCGCCCATGCCGATAAACCCCACCGGCGCGCCATAGAGCGAGAACGCGTCCCTGTTGGCATCGAGTCCATATTGCTCCGTTTCATTGCGAAAGCGCCGATCCGCACGGCTGATCCCGCGCGCCAGATCGATCGCCATGCCGAGCGCCGCCTCGGCGACGGGTTCCGCGAATACCGGACTGACATTCAGCACGCGCACGCCTTGCAGGAAGCATTGCGCGTAGTCCACGTTCGGCAGAAAGTTACCCTCCACATTCACGATGGCGCGAAGATTCGCCGCCCGCGCAAGGCGCTCGGCGGACATGTCAAACTGACCCACCATGATGTGTGCATCGACAGCATGCTGGTTGAATATGTCATCTGTCACGGGGCCGTCTTCGTGAATGAACACATCGCCCAGCGCATGAAGGCGTTTCAGATCGGCGGGACTGAATATGTCTTCGACGCTACGCGGCGACGGCGCAATGAACAGGCGGATTTTCTCTGCGGCTTGAATCGGGGACAAGGGGATACTCCAGGAAAGGAATTGCTGACGCGGCGACGCGGCCAGCACTGGCGCGCGTCTCTCGCAAAAGGAATTAGCGTGACTTTCGGGTGAACAGCTTGTCGGCCGTGACAGCGGCTATGATCAATGCGCCCATCACGATCTGCTGGTAATAGGTCTCAACGTTCATGATGTTCAGAATGTTGTTGATCACGCCAATGATCAATCCGCCAATGACCACGCCCGTGACCTGCCCTCGGCCGCCAAAGAAGCTCGTCCCGCCAATGATCGCCGAGGCAATGGCGAAGGTTTCGAATCCCACCCCGGCGTTGGGCTCGGCGGCCGCGGTCCGCGCAGTCGTGACAATCCCCGCAATGCCCGCGCACGTTCCCGCAATGATGAACACGACCATGGTGTGCAGCTTCACGCTGATGCCGGAATAAAAAGCAGCTTGCGCATTGCCGCCGAGCGCATAGATGTTGCGGCCGAGTTTGGTGAACTTGGTGAGAAAAAGCAGAAAACCCGCTACGACAACCGCGATGATGATCGGTACAGGTACGCCGAAAACACGCCCGGCGACAACGTCGGTGAACGACCGATCAAAGCCGAACACCGAGCGCGAGTCGGAAACAATGAGCGTGACGCCGCGATAGATCGCGGCGGTCCCAAGCGTGATGATGAACGGATGCAGTTGCGTGAGATTGACGAGCGCGCCGTTAATCGCACCGAGCAGTGCGCCCATGCCGACCCCGCCGATCAGCACCGCAAGCCAGACGGGCATGCCCGCCATCATCAGCTTCGCCATGACCATGCCCGAGAGCGCCAGCACGGAACCAATCGACAAGTCGATGCCCGCAATCAGGATGGTGAAAAACACGCCGCACGCAAGCAGCACCATGACGGAGCTTTGCAGCAGCACCTGCACGAGGTTATCGCGCGTGAGGAAGTACTGGGGCGACGCAATGCTGCACAGGATCAGCAGCAGCACGAGAATGCCGAACGTGCCGTATGTCTGCCATATCGTGGCGAAATCACGCCGGGGCGCCGCAGGCAGCGGCGCGCCCGACGTATTGGATGGGTTCATCTTGCCTCCTTCGTGGTCGCTCATGACGTGGCGACCCGCATGATCGATTCTTCCGTGGCGTCAGCATTCGCAAGCGTGCTTGCCACCGTGCCGTCCTTGTACACCGCAATGCGGTCACATACCGCGATGAGTTCCGGCAATTCCGACGACACCATCAGGATCGCCTTCCCCTCGTTTGCGAGGCCGCGCATGATCGAATAGATTTCCGCCTTCGCGCCTATGTCGATACCGCGGGTAGGTTCGTCGAAGATAAAGAGGTCGCTGTGCGCCGCGAGCCACTTCGCGATGATCGCCTTCTGCTGGTTACCGCCGGAAAGCTCCGTGATGTTCTGCGTTGACGACGCGCACCGGATGCGCAGCCGCTCCTTGTAGCGCAGGCCGAACTCGCGCTGGCGCGCACGATCGATCAGTCCAAGCGACAACGCGCGTCGCGTGCTGCGCAAAGCAGGCACCACGAAGATGTTTTCTTCGATGTTCAGGTTATGAAAAAAGCCGGTCGCGCGCCGGTCTTCGGTCACGAATGCAAGCCCTTGTTTCACGGCTTGATACGGCGAGTCGATGGTGATTTCGCGTCCGTTGAGCATCATGCGTCCCGTGGATTTGCGACGCACGCCGAAGATGGTTTCCATCAACTCGCTGCGCCCGGATCCCATCAAGCCCGCAAAACCGAAAATCTCCCCGCGATGCACATTGAAGGAGACGTCGCGCACCCAGCCGTCGCGCGACGAAAGATGATCGACCGAAAACACCACTTCGCCGTGCGTGGCATCTTCACCTTGCGGCCTGCCATGAACAATCTCGCGTCCCACCATCAACGCGACAAGGCGATCCGTGGGTATCGATCTGGCGTCGTACGTACCCACGTATTTGCCGTCCTTGAGCACCGTGACCCGGTCGCCAATCACCGGAATCTCCTTGAGCTTGTGCGAGATATAAGCAATGCCCACGCCCTCGCGCTTAAGGTCGGCGATCACGTTGAAGAGCTTGGCGACTTCCGTATCGGTCAACGAGGAAGTCGGTTCGTCCATGATGATGAGCCGCGCCTCGCTCGCGAGCGCTTTGGCAATCTCGACCTGCTGCTTCTCCGAAATACCGAGATCGCCAACCAGTGTGCGCGGGTCCCGTGCAAGCCCGACGCGCGCGAGAACCTCTCGCGCCTTCGCATTCATCTTGCGTCGATCCACCATCGGAACGCCCAGTCGCCGGATGGTTGGAATACGCCCGACGAACAGGTTTTCTTCAATGCTCAAATAGTCGATGACGCTCAGTTCCTGATAAATCAGGCAAATGCCAAGCTGGGCAGACAATGACGGCGAGAGCTTCGGATATTCATTTCCGCCTGCGACGATCACGCCCGAAGTCGGCTCGTAGATGCCGCTGAGGATTTTCATCAGCGTCGATTTCCCGGCGCCGTTTTCGCCGAGCAGCACATGCACTTCGCCAGCGCGAACGTCGAAGCTCACGTCGCTCAGCGCCGTAGTGCCGGGAAACAGTTTCGTGATGCCGCGCACAGCCACCAGAACATCGTTCATCCGATCCTCGCGAGACCGTGTTACTTCGTGATCAGATGCGACTCGATCGGCAGGAATTCCGGCGTCTTGTTCGGGTCAATAGCAGGCTTGTTCTTCAACGCGTCGACCAGCAGGTCTACCGCCTTTGCACCCATGGCCGCGGAATCCTGCGCAATCGTTGCGGTCAGCTCGCCGCGCTTGACCGAGTCGAGCGCTTCAGGAACGCCGTCGGTGCCGACCACGACGACCTTGCCGAGCTTGTCCGCGTTCTTCACGGCTTGAGCAGCACCGAGCGCCATGGTGTCGTTCGCCGCGTAAATGGCCTTCAGGTCGGGATTGCGCTGCAGGATGTTAGTCGTCACGTCGAGCGCTTTCGAGCGATCCCAGTCGCCTGGCTGGCTTGCCACGAGCTTGATCGCCGGCACCTTGGCGAAGGCTTGCTTGGCGCCGTCGCGACGCGCGTCGCCCGACACGTTGCCCGCTTTTCCTTCGATGATCGCGACCTTGCCGCCCGCACTGCCGAGCTTCTGTACGATGTAATCGCCCGCCTTGTTGCCGAGCGCCACGTTGTCGCTCGAGATGAACGCGATCACCGCGCCGCCTGCGGCCTTCAACTGGCCCTGATCGATTTTTTCATCGATATTGACTACGTAGATACCCTTTTTCGTCGCGGCGCTGACGGCCTGGATCAGGCTCACGGGCGAGATGGGCGCAACGCCGATAGCTTTGTAGTTCTTGTTCAGCACGTCTTCCACCAGACGCTGCTGGCCCTGGATATCTTCTTCGCTGTTGGCCGCGAGGATGTCGACCGTGACGCCTTTTGCTTTCGCTTCCTTCTGAATGCCGTCACGCATGGCGACCCAGTACGGGTTGGCCAGCGTCTTCAGGACTATGGCAATGTCGGCCGCCTGCGCCGGCGTCCACGCGGCCAGCGTCAGCGCCGCTGCTGCAACGCCCGTTGTCGATTTGAGCCATTTTTGTACGTTCATCCTTCGTCTCCTGTTATTCCGCTCACGCGGGTTTTTAATCGATGCACACCACCTCGAATTAGATCTGCGTCCACGCGCCTGCTTTCGATGAACCCAGCACGGCATCAATGATCTGCGCCGAGCGATACCCGTCGTCGAATGTCGGCAGGCCCTCGCGCATTTCGCCGCGGATCACCGCATAGGTATCGGCGACAAAGGCCTCGAAGCATTGCGCATAGCCCTGGGCGTGACCCGCCGGCAAGGTCGCGAGACGCCGCTGCTCGGCACTGCCGCGCGATGGGTCGCGCACGAATAGGCGAGTCGAGTCGCGCTCGCCCAGCCATAGTTTTTCGGGCTCTTCCTGATCGAATACAAGGCTTGCATTGGCGCCATCGATCTCGAACCACAAGCGGTTCTTGCGGCCCGCCGACACCTGGCTCACGGTCAGCGTGGTCAGGACGCCGGCTTGCGTGCGGAACAACGCGCCCGCGATGTCCTCGGTCGTCACGGCCTGTCTTGCCGCCGATGCATCCGGCGTCACCGCTGAAAACGTCGCGACCGATCCCGCCGGACGATCCTTCATGGTGGTCTGAAGCGTCGCAACAACGGATTCGAAGCGCTCGCCGCTGATCCACTCGATCAGGTCGCACCAGTGCGACCCGATGTCGGCGAACGCGCGTGACGGGCCGCCGAGCGCAGCATCGACACGCCAGTTGGTATCGTCGCGACCCAGCAGCCAGTCTTGCAGATAGCTTCCGTGGATGAGTTGCAGCGCGCCCACCGTGCCGTCCTTCACGAGCGCGCGAGCTTCACGCACCATCGGGTGATATCGATAAACAAACGGCACGGCCGCCACGCGCTGCGCCGAATGCGCGGCGTTCGCCAGCGCTCTTGCATCGGCGAGGCTTGTCGCAAGCGGCTTCTCGCACACCACGTGCTTGCCTGCGGCGAGCGCCGCCATGGCAAGCGGGTAATGCGTGGAATTGGGCGTGCAGATATGAATGACCTGTACGGCCGGATCTGCAATGGCTTCGTCGGCATTTGAATACGCGCGCCCGATACCCAGTTGAGCCGCGGCCTCTTTGGCGCGTTCCGGGCTGGACGTCGCGATACCTTTTATCTGCGCACCCGCCAGGCGGCTTGCCCTGGAGTGCACCGCGCCCATCATCCCGGCGCCGACGATTGCCACGCCCAGCGTTCCAGCCGGTTTTGTCTCAGCCATTTTTTTAAACTCCATTTGGTTGAGTGGACAATACCGAGCCACGCTAGCGAAGACATTTTGTATTATTTAATTCGATTTACGACATAAATACTTTGCCTATCGGCGTGAGATTCGTACTTGTGGCTAGTGCACGGATTAAAGTAAGCTCGATTTCCCAAGCCCTGGCCGCCATGCACACTCAAAGCAATCAGCCCGCTCCGTCCCGCCTTGCTACTTTCGACCGCGCGTTCCGGCTGGAAGAGTTCGAGGTGCACAGCAAGCTCGCGAGACTGATTGCGTCGTCGCAGGGCGTCAGCCGCGCGGACCTTGCACGCAATACCGGGTTCGCGCGCTCGACCGTGTCGCAATTGATCCAGCCGTTGATTGAATGCGACCTGGTGAAGGAACAAACGCAAAGCGCGTCGGCGAGAGGCCGGCCTGGAACCATGCTCGTGCTCAATCCCCGCGCCGGCGTCGTTCTCGTCGCGGACATGGGGGCGACTCACGGGCGCCTTGTGATCTCCGATCTCGCGCAGCGGCGGCTCGCCGAACGTGTGTTCGGCATTGACGTTGCGCTTGGGCCGGAACCGGTACTGGAATCGATCATCGAGCAATTCCGTCAATTGCTGCACGAGCACCGGCTCCTCGATCAATCCGTGCGCAGCGTCGTGGTCGGTTTGCCGAGTCCCGTGGATTTCAGCCGCGGCATTTGCGTGCGCCCGCCCATCATGCCGGGATGGGACGGCTTTCCTGTCTCCGAGTATCTTCAGGCGCGCCTGAAGACGCCCGTTCTTGTTGATAACGACGTGAACCTCATGGCGCTGGGCGAAGCGCGCACGCGGCCCGCCAACCAGTCGCCGCTGCTCTTCGCCAAGGTATCGACGGGGATCGGCTGCGGCATCATCACGTCCGAGGGCATGCTGCACCGTGGCGCCGATGGCTCCGCGGGCGACATCGGCCATATCAGGGTGCCGGGCCGCGACGACGTGGTCTGCCGCTGCGGCAACATAGGCTGCGTGGAGGCGGTTGCATCCACGCACGCGGTTCTCGCCAACCTGCAGGCCCTGCCCGATGTAGTCGCGCAAAACGTGGATGACCTCGTGCGCCTCGTGCGGTCCGGCGACCCTCAGGCAGTGCGGCTGATTCGCGCGGCGGCTGAGGAGATCGGCGAAATCATCGCCATGCTCGTGCATATGTACAACCCCGCCGCCATCGTGCTTGGCGGGCGCATGGCCAGGATCAGCGACGACCTGCTGGCCGGGGTTCGCGCGGTCGTCTACCGGCGAGCGCTGCCGCTCGCCACACGCAGCCTGCTGATCCAGAATACGGCGCTGAATCAATACGCTGGCGCGATTGGCGGGACGGTGCTCGGGATCGAGAGCGCGCTTTCGTCGAAAGGGATTGCTTCCATACTTCGCCCACTGCATGGGTAAGCATGCGTGACTCCTGCAGACATATAGCCCAAGCCACGCCCACGCAGCCCGCTGATTAGAAACGATGGATCATCGCAACGCGATAAACCATCTGGTTCTCTCCCGACGATACCCCCGCCGACGCCGGAGTCTGCGCGAAATCGAAGCCAGTACCGGTGTTCGCGCTGACCACGTGCTGATAAACACCCTGTGCATATACCGACGTCCGCTTGCTCAGGTCATAGTCGAGCATAAGAGACAGTTGATGCCATTTGGGCAGGAAGTCGCCGACCGTGGAATGAACATGCGCTTCGGTGAATGTGTACGCGCCGCCTAGCCATAAGCTCGGCGTGAACAGGTATTTGCCGTTGATTTCGAAGTTATCGAATTTCCACGATGTCCATTTTCCGCCGGCGGGCTGAGTCGCGGCCGCGGCGAAATAGCCATTGCTGGTCGGGTTGTACACGTCGACATGCGAATAGGAAAAGCCTATTTTCGTGTTGTCGAATTTGTAGGCGAGACCCGCCACAATGTTCTGCTGCGACGAGCCTACGAAAACCGTATCGGTTGCAACCGCGCCCGTCGCGCTTCCCGCGTTGTTGAGCTTCAGGTAACCAACTGCGGCAGTCAGGCCGCCATTCTGATACTGGGCGGCCGCGCTATACATGCGATTGTTCGCAAAGCCTGTGTCGTTGCTGAAGCCGTACATGGCCTCGCCCTTGAATCCCCTATAAGAAGGGCTCGTGTACTTCACCGAGTTGTTGATGCGGTAATCGAAGTCGGCATTGTCGTTATCGAACGGATGCGACGAGACATCGCCGGTCATTGATCCCGCACCCGTAAGACCGCTCCATAGGTCAAGCGTGGGATCGTACTGGCGACCCAGCGTCAGCGTGCCGTAAGTGTCGGATTGGATGCCCACGTACGCCTGCCGGCCAAATTCACGGCCGCCTTGTTTCAGCGTTCCGTTGCTTGCGTCAAAGCCATTCTCCAACTGAAAGATCACGCGATATCCGCCGCCAAGGTCTTCGCTTCCTTTCAATCCCCAACGGCTGCCGTATGTATCGCCGCTTTTCATCTGGACCGTGCCATGGCCTCTGGCGTTGCTGGTGAAGTTGAGGCCTTCGTCGATCACGCCATAAAGCGTCACGCTGTTTTGCGCGTGCGCCGAAACAGCGACACCCGCGAGCGCCGCTGCCGCGGCGATAGAAGCTATTTTCGTCATTTATCTTCCCGTGATTTGGATTTATCAAAAACGCTTTTTATTTCGTATGACTAACCTTAAGCCTTGCCTTCCGTGATTGTCATGCCGCGCGGCTCTTGTCGACGTTTCATCACGAAAGGATGCTAACGACGCACAAAAGTCGCGTCTTCCGCCGCTTCAGCGGATGAAACTTTTATTTTTCACTGCGATTTGTCGTATATTGAAATCGCGGTCCTGTCGGCGTTCAATACAGGGTTCTGCAGCCCGCCCGGCGATTGCAAATCCAGTTTCCCTTTAGCGGTGCGCCCACCTCGCGATTGCAGGAGCCGCCCGTGACCCGCGTAAACACCTAGCCTTTAAATTTCGCCTTAAGCTTCCTTGACTTCAGTCGATCATGTCCTAAACTTAACTTTATGGTTAAGTTTCAGGAAGCGGCCCTGGACCGCACATTCAACGCGTTAGCGGACCCTACCCGGCGCGCCCTGCTTGCACGCATGGCCGCCAACGCGGACCTGTCCGTCAGCGATCTGGCGCAGCCCTTTGCCATGTCGTTGCCCGCGGTGATGAAGCATCTCGATGTGCTGTTAGAGGCCGGTCTGATCACACGCACCAAGACGGGCCGCACCGTCGCATGCCGGCTCGCCGCCGGACCGATGGAGGAAGCGATGCAGTGGCTCGCCCGCTATGAACGCTTCTGGACCGACACGCTCGATCGCCTCGCCGCCTTTGTGGAGGAAGACCCATGCCCGCCAAACCCAGTCTCACGCTCCAGCGCCGAATCAATGCAAGTCCCGCCAAAATCTACGCCGCGTGGACGGACCCGTCGCAACTCGTGAAGTGGATGCATCCCAACAACAACGACGTGATCCACGCGAAAATGGACGTGCGCGTGGGCGGGCGCTTCCGGATCATCATGCGCTCGCCGGCTGGCGAGGAGCACGACGTAAGCGGCGTATTCAAGGAAGTCGTGCAGGACGAAAAACTCGTCTACACCTGGGCCTGGCGCAGCACGCCAGAACGGGAATCGCTCGTCACGTTCACGCTGCGGCGCGATGGCGAATTCACGCTGCTCACGCTGAAACACGAGCAGTTCTTCGATGAAACCGCGCGCGATAACCACGAGGCCGGATGGAACGAAATCCTCGATGGGCTTGTGCGGGAATTCGCCTGATTACTGGAGGAGGACGCAAAGATGGAACCGCATCGGATCGTTTCTAGGGAAGAATGGCTTGCTGCGCAAAAAGCGCATCTGGCCGAGGAAAAGGCCCTGACGCATGCGCGTGACGCGCTCGCCGAAAAGCGTCGCGCCCTGCCGTGGGTAAAGGTCGAGAAAAGCTATATATTCGATACACCCAGTGGCCGCAAGACGCTCGCCGACCTTTTCAACGGACGTAGCCAGTTGATCGCGTATCACTTCATGCTGGGACCGGATTGGGAAGCGGGATGCACTGGGTGCTCATTCGTATCGGATCATATGGATGGCGCATTGATGCACGTCGAGCAGCGCGATGTCGCCTATGTCGCGGTGTCACGTGCGCCGCTCGCAAAAATAGAAGCCTTCAAGAAACGCATGGGCTGGCATTTTCGATGGGTATCGTCGTTCGGCAGCGACTTCAATTTCGACCATCACGTGTCGTTTTCGCCCGAGCAGCGAGCCACGGGAAAGATCGAATACAACTTCCAGATACACGAAACCAGGGAACCCGGTTTCGACAGCGACGAGATGCCCGGCGTCAGTGTGTTCTACAAAGACGAACGCGGCGATGTGTATCACACGTTCTCGGCGTATGGACGCGGCGTGGAACCCCTGATAGGCGCCTATGACCTGCTCGACATCACGCCGAAAGGACGCGACGAAACGCACGGCATGACCGACTGGATGCGGCATCACGATCGTTATGAAAGTGCACCCAGCCATGCAGGCACCAGCGCGCCGCGTGAGACGGGACATAGCTGTCATTGACATCGATTGAGCGCACGAGACATGCGGGCTTGCACATGCTCAAGCCCGCATGTTGTTCCTCTCTCGCATCTTTCCTGATATCGAAAGCATTTTTAATTGGTTAAGCACGGGACAGGCAAACGCGAAAATTGCTTTAGCTCCAAGTCTCGAACACGCGCGCTCGCCCATGTGCGGCCGCATTCGCGCCTGCCGTATTTTCGTCGCTTAAATATTCAGGTGTCCCGATGCTCACTGTCCCAACCCGTTTGCGTCTACGCGAACGCATGATGTACGCCGCCATTGCGTCGATTGCGGCGTCATTGCTGATCCTGCAAGGCGGCTGCAATTCCCGCGATGCAACACCGGGCACTGCATCGGCCAGCAGCGCCGAGACCACGAAGGTCACTTACTTCAAGTACCCCGACAATCCCGCGTTCGACCTCGTTTATCTCGCGGACAAGCTGGGTTACTTCGATGGCACCAGCACGCGTCCGAAATACGTGGGCAAAGTATCGGCGCCACAGATCATTCCTCTGGTCGGCACGGGCGAGATCGACTTCGGTACGCGCATGGTGCCACTCGTGATCTCCGCAATCGCAAGCGGGGCCGACATCAAGGTCGTATCCGCCGGCGGCGAGACATTGCCCGACGCACCGCATATGAAGTACTTCTCGCGCAAGGACTCCGGCATCACGCAGCCCAAGGACTTCGAAGGCAAGACGGTAGCGTTCAACAGTTTTGGCGCATGCGCGGAGTTCGTCACCAAGAAATATCTCTCGCAGCATGGCGTCGATGTTTCAAAAGTGAACTGGCTGGTTGTTCCCGACAACCAGTCGCAACAGGCGCTGGTCACGAAGAACGTGGACATCGCGATCATTCACCCGCCGTTCTCCGGCGCAGCCGAACACGACCCGCAACTTCACAAGCTCTGGAGCGACTGGGACGAGGATCACGGCCTTGGCGGAATGGCCCCTTATAGCGTGAACGGCGCGTTTGCACGCGCGCATCCGCAAGCGGTACGCGATTTCGTAACCGCTATTGCCAAGGCTGGAAACTGGGTCAACGCGCATCCCGACGAGGCCCGCAAGCTGACCGCCGAACGGCTGGGAATCGATGTCGATGTAGTCGAGCGTTATGCCTACGTCAAGGACCTCGTCGTGACCACGCCGCCGATCCAGTACTACATCGATATCCTCGAACAAGCGGGCAAGATTCCAAAGGGCAAGGTGAAAGTCGAGGACGTGTACACCAACGAATTCAATCCGTATGCGCAGCCTCCCGCGCGAGCGAATGCATCAACGAATGCAGGCAAGTCCGCGATGAATGCGCCGGCGGAAGCGGCACCGTGAGCGCCGCGTCGCTTCATCATGGCAAGATCGTCGCCGAGCAGCTGGGCCTTGCCTACATCGATCAGGGAACGCCGGGGCGCTCGCGCAGCAACGTCGTGCTTCGCGATTTCAACCTGTCAGTGCGAGAGGGCGAATTCCTTTCGGTGCTGGGACCGAGCGGCTGCGGCAAGTCGAGCTTCCTCAACATACTCGCCGGACTCGTGCCGCAGACCCGCGGCGATGTGCGCATAGACGGACAGATCCTCAGCGGCGTCAGTCGCAAGCTGGGTGTCGTGTTTCAGGGGTATGCGCTGTTCCCGTGGCGTACCGTCATGGAGAACATCGAAATCGGTCTTGAGATTCGCGATGTGAAACGGGCCGAACGCCGTGCTGAAGCCGCGCGATTTCTGTCGCTCGTCGGATTGCAAGCGTATGGCGATCATTACCCGCACCAGCTTTCAGGCGGCATGCGCCAACGCGTTGCCATTGCACGCGCCCTGGCATACGGACCCGAAGTGCTGTTGATGGACGAGCCCTTCGGTGCGCTCGATGCTCAAACGCGCGAGTCGTTGCAAAGCGAACTACTTGGCATTTGGGAGAAGAGCGCAAAGACGGTGGTGTTCATCACACACAGCATAGACGAAGCGATATTTCTCTCTGACCGCGTGGCGATCATGACGCGCGGTCCCGGCAGGATCAAGGAAATCGTCGATATCACGCTGCCACGGCCGCGCGATGACACCGTGCGAAATTCGACGGCGTTCCTGGCGTTGCGGCAACGCGCCTGGAGCCTGCTGAAAACCGAGGTCGCCGAAGTACGCAATGCGCCGGCTCAAGAGCAAACAAGGACCGTCCATGCGTAATCGATCAACCGCTACCACCGTCTTTGCTGCGAGCGAGCCATTCGCATCCGATGCATCCAACAGCGCTGCCGACTCGCCACTAAAAGAACCTTCGCCGCTGCGCATTCATGCCGTGCGTGTCTTCGAACGCAGCATTGCGCTGATTGGATTCCTGCTGTTGTGGGAGTTGCTGCCGCGCCTTGGCATTGTCAGCTCGGCGTATCTCAGTCCGCCGTCGTCGGTCATGATCGCAATCGCGCATCTCTTCGATACCGGCGAAGTCTGGAAGCACATTGGCGCCAGTGCGTTCCGGTCGCTCGCCGGGTTGTTGCTCGCCGTCGCGGCCGGAATTGTCGGCGGATTTTTGCTGGGCTGGTTCCGGCGTGTCGAACGCGTCGCCGATCCGCTTTACCAATTGCTGCGGCAGGTCTCCGCATTCGCGTTGTTTCCTGTGTTCATGCTTTTTCTCGGCATTGGGGAATCGTCGAAGATCGCGATCATCGTGTGGGCTGCATTCTGGCCGGTGCTGCTCAACACGCTGTCTGGCGTAAAGCAGGTCGAGCGAATCTTTATCGATTGCGCCCGGTCGATGGGCGCCACGCAAGGCTTTATCTTTGCGAAGGTTATTTTGCCTGCGGCCTTGCCGCAGATACTGACAGGCATCCGCCTTGCCGGTGCATACAGCATCACCGCGCTGGTCGCCGCTGAAATGATCGGTGCGCGCTCGGGCCTTGGTTTCTACACGCTGAACTCGCAGGAGACGTTTCAGATTCCCGATATGTACGCGGGTATCGTATTGCTTGCGCTCTTTGGCTTGCTGATCAATTACGGCCTGTCGTTGCTCGAACGCAAGCTGCTGCGCTGGCGTGTTGGCATTACACAAAATGGCTAGCGACAGCGCTCGCTTTCCCAATTCCTGGTCATGGTCAAGCACGCGCAATCGCGCGGCCGCTTTTTTGCTGGTTCTCGTACTTGCCGGCGTGGCGTTAAGCCAGTTTGTCAGTCTTGAGAGCCCGTTCGCGGCGGCACGGCTTCGCGGCACGCTGATTGTCGCCGTGCCACCACGGCCCGCACCCGTGTTGAACGTCGGCCACGTGGATCGTACGTTGCGCTCGCCTGACCCTTTGTCGGCCGCATTGGCCGCCGACCTGGGACGCCGTCTCGGATTATCTGTCGACCTGCTGCTTCGCGATCCTGATTCAGCAGCGGCCGCCGTCGCGACGGGCAAGGCAGATGTAGCAATCGATGGCCTGCCGTTTCAACCGAATGCATCGCTATCTTTTGCCCCCGTCTCTTACGCGAACGGCCGAGGCCTGGGACTCGTCCTGCGCCACGGACAGGTCCACGACTGGCAAGACTTGCATGCGGGATCGATCTGCACGTCGACGGGCAACGTGTACGGTTCTCGCGCCGCGAAACTGCATGGCGCGCGCCTTCTGGCGTTCGATCGCCCGCTGGCCGCGCTGCTGGCCTTCCAGGCCGGCGAATGCACCGCATTGGTGGACGACGAGCTCATCATCAAGTCATTATTGAAGCAACCCGACTGGAGCTATTACAGGGTACTTCCCGGCGCCATCGCGCCCACGCCTGCATTCATTGCGACTCCCGGCGGCGATGCCGCAAGCATGCGTTTCATCTATACCACCGTGCGCGGCTGGCGCCAGAGCCGATGGCTTGCAACCGTGCGCGAGACGGTAGCCAAGCAGCTTGCCTTCGACATGTTCATCGCCGAGAACGACTTGTACTGTCACTGACGCGGCTCGCCATCAGACCCGGAGTTACCCGAATCCACCGTATACCCTAAGCCCGCTTATCTTGTAGTTGCTTCATTCATCACCTATCCTCTGAAACGTTTCAGTCGATAGCGAGTGGGCTTTCCATGCGCGTTTCTGACAGAACCGTTCCCACGCTGCGTGATGTCGCGAATGCGGCGGAAGTGTCTGTCGGCACGGCGTCGAAGGTACTCTCCGGCGCATCGGGCGTGAGCGCCGAGCGTGCACGCCGCGTCTGGGATGCCGCACGTCGAATGGGCTATCGGCGAAATGGAATCGCAGCGGATCTGCGCCGCGGCCGTCCGACTTCCATAGGTCTGGTCCTCCCCGACCTCACGAACCCGTTCTTCGTCGATATCGCGCGCGCCCTCGAAACGCATGCGCTTCAGCACGGTTACCAGCTCATCCTGGCTCACGCCGGCGAGGACCCGGAACGCGAAACAGAACGCATCCGCTTTGTCATGTCTCGTCAGGTTGCAGGCATGATCGTCATCCCGTGCAGCGGTTATCAACACGCTCAACACGCAATCTCCGAGGCCCGCGAATGTCATGTGCCGCTCGTCATGGCGGATCGCGTGGACGACACTTTCCCTGCAAACACGGTGACGACCAATAGCCGCAGCGCTTCCGCCGAAGGAACCGCGCACCTCATTGCGCTTGGTCACAAGCGCATTGCGTTCCTGGTGAACACACTCAAGCTTGTGAACTCACGGGAGCGCGCCGAAGGCTACATGGACGCAATGCACAACGCCAACCTCGACACATACGTTTCTGTGGTCGAATGTGGTATGACAGCCGCGCAAAGCCACGCGGCGACGTTGAAGATCCTGAGCGGCTCGATGCGTCCGACCGCCCTCTTCACCGGCTGCAATGTCACCACATTGGGCGCGCTGCGCGCCATTCGCGATGCCGACTTGCGGATTCCCCTGGACGTGTCACTGCTTTCCTTTGACGACGCCCCGTGGATGTCCGTACTGCGGCCGTATCTCACTTCGATCCGCCAGCCTGTGGAAGCCATCGGCCATGCTCTCTGGCAGTTGATGCTCAAGCTCTTGAGCGGCCAGCAGGACGAATGTGTTCATTTGAGTTTTACGGCGGAATTACTGGTGCGTGAAAGCACGGCACACGCGCCCGCCGAAACTGCTGTATCTGGATGAAACGTTTCAGACGAATCACGACCTAAAAACAGGAGACATGGCGAATGGACCTCGAGAAACGTACCCTTGCCCGCGTGACCGCGCGGCTAGTGCCCTTCCTTATTCTTTGTTATTTCATCGCGTATCTGGACCGCGTGAATGTCGGCTTTGCGGCATTGCAAATGAACAAGGACCTTGGATTTTCACCTAGCGCTTTTGGCTTTGGCGCAGGCATTTTCTTCATCGCGTATTTCTTCTTCGAAGTGCCGTCCAATCTGCTGCTCGAGAAATTCGGCGCGCGGAGATGGATTGCACGGATCATGTTCACCTGGGGCATCCTCGCAGGCGCGATGGCTTTCATTCCGCATATAGCACGGTATACAGGGATGTCCGCCGCGCACGTGTTCTACGCGCTGCGCGTTCTGCTCGGGATTGCCGAAGCGGGATTTTTCCCCGGCATCATCTTCTTGCTGACGCTCTGGTTTCCCGGCGCTTATCGCGGACGTGTAGTCGGTTACTTCATGGTCGCGATCCCGTTGTCCACAGTCATTGGTGCGCCTATCTCCGGTGCGCTGCTCAACCTGGACAAGCTTGGTGGTCTTGCCGGCTGGCAATGGGTGTATCTGATCGAAGCGTTGCCGGCCTTGCTTCTCGCATTCGCGGTGCTAGCCTATCTCACCGACAAACCCGCCGACGCAAAGTGGCTCAGCGACGAAGAGCGCGACTGGCTCGTCAACCGCCAGGCTGAGGAGCGCAAGCAACGCGAAGCCGTACGCAGCTTCAGCGTCAAGGAAGCGCTGTTCAATCCGCGCGTGCTTGCCGTTGCACTGATCTATTTCGGTGCGAATGCAACGAATTACGGCTTGAGCTTCTTCTTGCCGCAGATCGTTAAGGGGTTCGGCCTGACGAATGTGCAAACGGGACTGGTGACGTCGCTGCCCTACGTTGTGGGTGCAATCAGCATGGTGTACTGGGGACGTCATTCGGACCGCAAACTCGAGCGCAAATGGCATGTAGCGATTGCATTACTGGTTGCGGCCGGCGGAATCGCGGCATCGACCGCGCTGGACAATCCGGTACTGAAAATGATCGCGCTGTCGATTTCCGGCTTTGGCATCTTCGGCTGCCTGCCCGTTATCTGGACATTGCCCGCGGCATTTCTTTCAGGCGCGGCGGCGGCAGGCGGCATTGCCGCTGTGAACTCCCTTGGCAATCTTGCGGGCTTTTTCGGACCCTATGCGATGGGCTGGATCAAGGACAGCACCGGCAGTTTCGCAGCCGGACTGCTGTGCCTCTCGGGCGCCGGGCTGGTGGGCGTTGCCGCCGTGCTGCTGCTCAAACACGATACGGCCCTGGAAAGCGCGCCGCGCGGCACCTTTGCCGAAGAACGCCATACGTGAAGGGTCCGATCAGAATGCGGTGTTTTCGCTTGCGATGGCTTTCCTTCGCGAGCGAAAACCGATCATCCATCAATTGTCCTTCCCGCCAGCCTCCAAAGCCGGCGCATATCCCAATCGTACGCACCGTCCGCGGTTGCGAGCCAAGCAACTTTGAATCCCACACAGAAGACGCGATCACAATACCGACCGGCAATGATTAGCCGAACACGGAACGTGCGGCCATTGGCCTCACCCATGTGAAAAAATTTTCCGCCTCTGAGTTGATTCGTAATCCAAAGTAGTTTTATTAGCCAAAATCTTGATCTGAATAAACGAAAGTCGTGACCGCACCTGTTATTGACCAACGCAAGCATGCCCAGCAACGCCGCCTTGTCGGACCGGACACCTGACGCGGTACATCGCTGCTACGGCGTCGACCCGAAACCACAGCGGCATTTTTGGATGTTTCAGCCAGTTCCATCTGCACGATCACCGTCCCAAACCAGGTTGTTACGGGAAGTCACAGCCATTCGAGCACACCCAGCAAACCTCATAACGCGACGATTCGCCGTTGCTAAGCGAACACTTTTTCAAAGCCAGATGGTTCGCTTAGCAACGTTAAATCATCGCGTTTTTTGAGCCAATTTTGACGCGCCATTAATGCTTTGCGCGAGTGTGGGTTTCCCCTCGTATACCCCATCCGATATGAAATTCTGTGCTTTACCCTCTCATGGCTTTACCCAAGTTCAACCCTTTTTAAATTGGATCATCGCCATGAACCTTAAAAACAACCCAGCTTGCCGTCCCTTCCTCGAGGCCGGAGACCTGTCACAAATTTCCGCATATTACGAGGAAGAACGCCGCACCATGTGGATGATGCTTCGTTCACGTCCGCGTCCCTGTTTCACGCAAGAACTCGTCAATGACATCATTGATCTCGCGCGCGCCGCAAGAGAGTCAGGCTTGCGCTTTGACTTCTGGGTCACCGGTTCTCTCGTTCCGGATATCTTCAATGTAGGCGGCGATCTCGATTTCTTTGTCGATGCCATTCGATCCGGGCGGCGTGAATTGCTGATGGCTTATGCACGCTCATGCATCGACGGACTCCATGAAATCTATAGCGGATTCGGGACCGGCGCCATATCCATTGCAATGGTCGAAGGCACGGCATTGGGAGGTGGATTCGAGTCAGCCTTGGCACACCATTTTCTGCTCGCGCAGAACGATGCAAAAATGGGTTTCCCTGAAATAGCCTTTAATCTCTTTCCCGGCATGGGCGGTTATTCACTGGTCGAACGCAAGGCCGGCATGCGGCTGGCCGAAGAGTTGATCAGTACCGGAGAAGCGCATACCGGCGACTGGTACGCGGAGAAGGGAATTGTCGATCAGACGTTCCAGCCGGGCGACGCATTCCTCGCGACGCGCACCTTCATAGATGGCGTCCGTCCCAAGCTCAACGGCATTCGCGCAATGATCAAGGCGCGGCAACGCGTACTGGCGTTGCCGCGCGCTGAACTGATCGAGATTACCGAGGACTGGGTGCGGGCCGCTTTCACAATTGAAGAGAAGGACCTGGCTTTCATGGAGCGGCTGGTGATGTTGCAAAACCGCCGTGTGTCCAAGCTGAAGATGGCGAACCTCGACCATCATTAAGCTGCATCAGGCTTCACTTACGCTCTTTGATCAGGCTCTTTAACCAGGAGAAGCTCAGGCGATAAGCCTGAGCTTTCTTTTTTCGGCGAGCCATGCTTCGAATGCGCGGGCAGGCATGGGCCGCGCATACAGGAAGCCCTGCACAAGATCGACACCAAGGCCACGCAGGAAATCCGCTTCAGCCTCGGTTTCCACGCCTTCGGCGACCACGGACAAACGCAATTCATGTGCAATCGCCACCATGGCGCGAACAAGCGCTTGCGGTTTGCTGTTTACATCGATTCCCTTGATGAAGCTTCGATCAAGCTTGATGGCGTCGAGCGGAATACGTGATAACTGCGACAACGACGAATAGCCCGTACCGAAGTCGTCGAGATGCACACGCACGCCCATCTTCCGGAACTGGCCGATCAGCACGAGCGCCGCTGCTTCGTCTTCAATAAAACAGCTCTCGGTCAGTTCCACGTCGAGCATGCATGAACGCGAGTGCGTTTCCGCCAGTACCTCGGTGAAATGCTTGACGATATCCGTATCGCGTAACTGGCGCGCGGACACATTGATGGATATACGCAAGTCGATGCCCTGCATCTGCCAGTTCGACGCCTGGGTGGCAGCGGCATGCATGACCCATCGTCCAAGCGGACCGATCAGTCCGGACTCTTCTGCATAGGGAATGAAATCGAGCGGCGAGACCACGCCGCGCTCCGGCGAATTCCACCGGACCAATGCCTCGACGCTGTCGACCTCGCCGCTTCTCAGGCTGACTTTCGGCTGGTAGTAGAGCTCGAGTTGCCTTTCTTCCAGCGCCTTGCGCAGGTTCGTATCGAGCCAGACATATTCCGCGACCTTGCGGTTCATTTCCGGCGTGAACACGCGATACGTATGCTTGCCGTCATCCTTCGCAACATACATGGCTGTGTCCGCACTGCGGATCAGGCTCTCGAGCCGGTCGCCGTGCTCGGGATATAGCGCAATCCCAATGGAACAGCCTGTATAGAGCTTGATCAGACCGAAGTCGAACGGCTGCTGCAAACTGCTCAGAATGGTTTCCGCCGTCTTCGTCAAGAGCGCAATGGTCGATTTCCTGATGACCACGACGAACTCGTCGCCACCGAGCCGCGCGAGCGTATCGCCGGGGGCCAGGCAGCTCTTGATCTTCGCCGAGACCTCGCGGATCAGCCGGTCGCCGACCACGTGCCCGTAGTGGTCATTCACCTTCTTGAAGTTGTCGAGATCGAGAAACAGGATGCCGAGGTGTTCTTCGCCAACGTTATCTCCCGCCTCTTTTTCGGCCGCGATGGCGTTCTCGATTTCTTCCTGAATGGCCTTGCGATTGAGCAAGCCTGTCAGCTCGTCGGTTGTTGCCTGCTTGACGAGCAACTGCTGGGCCTTGCGTTCTTCGGTGATATCCGTACCCGAGCAGATGAGAAAGCGCTCGTCCACACCGCTGCCGCTCTGCACGAATTTATTGCGGAACAGAAAGAGACGAGGTCCTGTGACCGTGTTGATATATCTCTCGACCTGATACGGCTGGCCGCTTGCAAAAAAGCCATTGATATTGCTTCGCGATGCCGCGCCCTCGTCGTCCGACATGAAAAGCACGTATGCGCTCTTGCCAATGACGTCTTCCTCGCGCATGCCGGTGACTTCCTCGCACATGCGGTTAAAGCGCTGAATAATGCCGCGGCCGTCGAGAATGACGACGAGCGAATTCACTTCGGAAACAACTTGCTCCGCGAATGCGAGGCCATGGACAAGATCACGGGCGACCGACGACGTGTCCGTATAGTCCGATGCCGTGCCGGCCCATTCACGAATATTGATCTTTTTACCGACCAGATGCAGCCGGTACGGGTAACCGAAAATCTTGATGTCGAGCGCCAGATGAGACGTTACGCCCGTGAGCGCCCTGATCTGCGCGGCCTGGGACGCGTCGAGCGGCACGCTCACGTTCGCGGGTCCCCGCACGGTAGCAAGTTCGAGCGCGTTACTATCGATCGACAGCCGCCAGCATGGGCTGGTCGTGCCAAACCACGTGAACAGGTCCAGGCCGTCTTCTTCAACCATCATCAGCAACTCCAGAAAAAATTCTCTGACTGCCGCCCCGTCAGCGCGTCCCGCCAGATCCACCCGATGCCGCCGCTCACGCGTTCACATCTGGAGTCAACTTCAACCTGCGAGTCCGCTTCACAGCACCGCGAAGTACCAACGCTCCGGTGCTGGCCCAAACAGTAAGTCGCCTTTAGTCAATTATTTGATCATATCTTACGCGGACTGCAGAATCAGCGCCCGAATTCAAAACAAAAAATAGCGACAAAATGCTGCAAAACTCCAACAGAACTATTGCATTAGCGTTTCAATAAACCGCCGAGTATTTGTCTAATCATTTAATAGCACTACCGTTTTTTTATTCAATGCGAATATGAGTCCAGGCGTGGCGATTCCAAACCGTTTTCAAGGTCCACTCTGTTTTCAAGGTGTATCCGGAATAACGGCGGCGCCATTCGAAAACTTGACAGATGAAGGCGCACCTCCTTACGACAAAGCTTCCCTGGATCAAAGCATTGCGCCAGCGTCGTCGGCCGCAGCCGCGAGATCGTCAGTGTCGAACTCGCCAGCCAGGCCTGCCGTCTTGCGCGAGCGCTGTGATTCAGGCAAGTCCTGGTATCGCAGATAGGCGCATTTTCCGTCGGACTTCGCAGCATACATGGCGGCGTCGGCATTGAGCAAAAGCGCGCCAGCCGAGATGCCATCCCCGGGAAACTGGCTGATGCCGATGCTCGCGCCCACCGTCATGCGCCGCTCGTTGACAAGCAGCACGTCGTCCAGCGTTTCCTTGATGCGGGACGCGATTTCGGGCGCCGGGCCCGCCGAACGCGTACCGTTGATCAAGACCACGAATTCGTCGCCGCCGAGCCGCGCGACCATGTCGGCGCTGCTCAGCAAACCCTGCAGGCGCCGCGCGACTTCAACGAGCACGTCGTCGCCGGCCGAGTGGCCGTATTGATCGTTGATCTGCTTGAATCGATCCAGATCGACGAACAAGACCGCAAGCGGTGCGGCGCTCGCTGCAGCGTCGCGGATCGCTTCCTCGAGCCGCTCCATGAACAGCATCCGGTTGGGAAGTCCCGTCAGCACGTCGTGGCGCGCGAGGTGCGCCAGTTCGTGTTGCCTGCTGTGCAGCCCGTCGATGTGCGAGCGGATTTCGCCGCGCATGCGCTCAAAGCAGCGCGCCAGCACGCCGATTTCGTCGGTGCGGCGCACCGGCAGCGCCTGCATGGTGTGATCGGCGAAGAAATGGGTTGCGGCGTGCGCGAGCGTTTGCAGCGGCTGGACCAGTGCACGCGCGAACATGACCGCCAGGACGATGGCAAGCAGACTCGAGATCAGCACCATTCGAACAATGCTGTTGCCGAGCATGCTCGCGCCGTTGAGTGCGTCCGAAAGAGGGCGTGACAAACCCAGCACCACAAACCGGTTGCCTTCAGATTCCCCAAACGGCCTGCGTATGAAAGCGAGTATTCGCGCCGACGCCTGAACGGGCTGCGCCAGCCCGTTCAGCACCACGGCGGATCGTCCTGCTTCGAACAGCGGCCGCGTCGCGGGAAAGCGCTCCTGCATGAAGATCCGGCGTCCCTTGTCAAAACCGAATGTCTGCGATGCATCCGGATGAACGAGGAAATCGCCCCATTCGTTGGCGAGGTAGACCTCGTAGTTGCCTGGCAAGTCGACCTGCAAGCGTTCAAGCAGCCTTGCAAGATCGACGTCGATCACCACCACGCCGACCACCACGCCATGGTCGTTCGCAACCGGCGTTCCAAGGCGCAGCGTGGGGCGTCCTTCAGCCGCGTGCGCGCCGCGCTCGTGATTGACCGTGATCGGCGATACATAGATATGACCCACGCCGAGCGCAAGCGTATCGAACACGTACGCAAACTGCCCCTTCTCCTGCAGCCCGCTGTCTTCGACCCGCACCGCGCGGTTCGCGTCACGGTCGAAGCGGATCAGTTCTAGACCGTGGTGTCCGCGCGCGATCAGCCTGACCTGCAGGTATTCCCGGTGATGCGCCATGAAACTGAAAAAAACCTGGGCGAGTCTCTCGCGGGCGGCGTTCCTGCCCGCGCCGTCATCGGCCTGCGCGATCGCCGCCGACGAAGGCAGCGAAGCCAGCACCTGTGCGTCGGCTGCAATATCCTCGATGGCGACCGACGAGCGCTGCGCCAGCAGTTCCGTCGATGTCATCAGGCTGTGCTCGGCCTCCTTCACGAGCATCGTGCGATTCGCGCGATACGCGTAGTAACCGGTCGCGCCGGACGCCAGCACGCCGATGCACGCAAGCAAGACGGACAGCCTGAACGTCAGTCCGGGGCGCAGCATCAGAACCGCCCTGGCCGGTCGCCCGAGACAATCCGGCTCCACAGGGCCTCGCGCCGCTGACTGTCTTCCACCGGTTCGATCCAGACAATGTGCGCATGCCCGCTGCTTTCCGGTTCCGCGCTCAGGGTGTTGGCAAGGCCCTGGCGCTGCGTGAGTTGTTCGCTCACGCGCGGTTCGAGCATGAAGTTGATCCACGCCAGCGCGAGCGGACGATTGACCGCCGAGTTCGTGATGGCCCAGCAATCCAGCCACGCGAGCGCACCTTCGTCGGGAATGACGTAGCCCACATCCGCGCCGGCGCGTCGCAGCAACGCGACCTGTTGCGTGCCGTAGTTGCCGAACATCAAGGCCGCCTTATGTTCGATGAAAAACGCGGCCGCCTCTTCCGGCAGCGTGTAATAAGTGAGGAGATTGCGGCGCAGATCAATCAGCCTGCGCGTGATCGTCCGCATTTGCGATGCGCTTAGATTGAACGGATCGCGATAGCCCAGCGCCAACGCGGTGAAGGAGTAGTTGTGCTGGCCGCTGTTGAAATCCAGGACCTTGCCGCGATAACGCGGATTCCATAGTTCGTTCATGGACCGTGGCGCGACGGCGATCTGCCTGCGATCGTAGATAAGCCCCATCGACGAATACGTAAACGGAATGGCGTACACCTTGCCGTCGCGTGTCAGAGCGCCCATGGACGAGAGTTCGCGAAAGCGCGGCAATTGCCGCCGGGTATTGGGAATGCTTGCGAGATCGAGCGGTGCGAGCAGGTTTTCGTGCGAATAGTGTTCGATCTCGGCGGTGTTGGCAGCGAAGACATCGAATTGGGGCGCGGCGCCCGCGTGCATCCTGTCGTGCAGCGCCTCGTCCGAGTCGATCAGCGTGACTTCGACCTTCGCGTGATAGCGCGACTCGAATTGCCTGACGACGTCGCTGTCCGCGTAGCCGGGCCACGCCAGGACCCGCAAGACATTTCCGGCCGCAAGCGCCGGCAGCGCAAGCATTGAACAGACGCTCAGGATGAACGCGGACGCCATTCGCCGGAAGCCGGATGCATTCACCGCATCGCGGCGGCGGAATGCAATGGCAATCGACGTTGAAATCGAGATCGCGAGAGAGCTAAACGTCGCGCCGATGCGCGCGGGCGGCAATTGCCGAACGGATCCTCCGGCACCACGCATTGGATTGTCCTTGTCTATTTGGCGTTAGCGTTGGCGTTGGCGTGCGCGAACCTTAACGCTGGCCGCTTTATATGGGTTCATCCCATGACAGGTTTACGGCGTGTTTTCTCGAAGCTTTAAGTTCAGGCGCACTGCTGCTCCACTGCGCTCCGAGACCCTTCGAGCCGCGTCGCGCACTGCCCTTTTCCAGACTCTTAAGCATAAAAACCCTAAAGAATTTGTGGGTACATGCCGTTACCCATGGGTAACGTAAATGCATGAAAAGCGCGCCCGCCACCTAACGGTGCGTCGCCTTCCAGAAGAGAGAAAGGACACATCAAATGCGCAACAACCAGCCTGTCACGCAGCACGAATACGAGTTCCCATCGACGGAAATGCTTGTCTCGGCGACCGATCTTTCTGGAAATATCAAGTATTGCAATCCGGCTTTTATCGACGTATCCGGCTATTCGCGCGACGAACTCATCGGCCAGCCGCACAACCTGATCCGCCACCCCGACATGCCGCGCGATGCCTTCGCCGACATGTGGACGACCATCTGCGGCGGCCGGCCCTGGACGGCGCTGGTCAAGAACCGCCGCAAAAATGGCGATTTCTACTGGGTTCGCGCGAACGTGACGCCGGTTATCGAACATGGCAAGGCGGTGGGTTTCCTGAGCGTGCGCGTCAAGCCCGGCCGCGACGAAGTAGCGAGCGCCGACGCGTTGTACGCACGTATGCGAGCCGGCGCGATGGGGTCGCTGCGTCTTCAGCAAGGCGTGCTTGTGCGCCGCGGGGTCCTGGGCAAGCTCGGGGCATTGATGCACATGCCCGTGGCCAAACGCGTGGCGCTCGGTTATGCAAGCGCGCCGCTTGCAGTACTGGCGAGCGGACTGGTTGCGTATAACGGCGCGCCGCCGCTGCCGTTGTGGTTCGCTTTTGGCGTGAGCGCATTGGTGAGCGCGTTCGGCTGGGCCAGCGTGTCGCGCCAGATCGGCGCGCGCGTGGGCGCAATGTCCGGTTACGCGTCACGCATGGCGGCAGGCGACCTGACGGTATCGATGGAAGCCGGCAAACGCGACGACCTCGGCGAAGTCCAGCACGCGCTCAACCAGCTCAAGGCGAATCTGTCGGCCATTGTGCTAGACGTGCGTGGACAGATTGGCGGAATGATGGACGCGGCGCGCGAAATCTCCAGCGGCAATATGGATCTGTCGCGACGCACCGAGTTACAGGCGGCTTCGCTGGAGCAAACGGCCGCGACCATGGACCAGTTGACCAGTACCGTGACGGGCAACGCGGATGCAAGCGTACGGGCGCTCGAACTCGTGAAGGAAGCGCAGACGGCAGCAAGCGATGGTGGCAAGATCGCCATTCGCGTTGAAGAAACCATGGCGGGGATCAACACGGCGTCGCAGCGGATCGCGGACATCACCGGCGTGATCGATGGCATTGCGTTCCAGACCAATATCCTCGCGTTGAACGCGGCGGTTGAAGCGGCGCGCGCGGGCGAAGCCGGCCGCTCGTTCGCAGTGGTCGCAACCGAAGTGCGCAACCTGGCCCAGCGCTGCGCGGCATCGGCGAGAGAGATCAAGGTCGTGGTCGAGACGAGCGTTGCGCAGATCGCGGAAGGCACGGATCTTGTGTCGCGCACGACCAGCCAGATGCGCGCGATCGATGCCGCCGTGCATCGTGTATCGGCGATCATTTCGGAAGTGGCGAACGCGAGCAGCGAGCAGGCCGAAGGCATCCGGCAGGTCAACCAGGCGGTCGCGCATCTGGACGGATCGACCCAGCAGAACGCCGCATTGGTCGAGCAGGCGGCTGCGACGGCGCTGCGGCTCGCCGAACGCGCGGACGTGCTCGATGAAGCGGTAAGGCTTTTCACCGTGAAGGAAGCGCCGGCGGTTTGAGGCAGGCTCACGGCACGCGGAAGCCTGCAAGCGGCCCGCACCGATAGAGCGTAGCCTTGACGGCCCGGCACAACACGGCATGAAAGGGACAGACGCATGACACAGCTTTTCGATCTGAGCGGCCGCACGGCGCTTGTCACCGGTTCCGCGCGCGGCATCGGCTTCGCGCTCGCCGAAGGATTGGCGAATGCGGGCGCGCGCGTAATCGTCAACGGAACGCGGGCCGACACCGTGAACGAAGCAGTCTCGCGTCTGACGAACAAAGGACTGAATGCGCAAGGCCACGCATTCGATGTCACGAACGAACAGGCCGTGCACGACGCCTTTGCGGATTGGGACAGGCAAGGCGTGCAGGTCGACATTGTCGTCAACAACGCCGGCATCCAGTTTCGAAAGCAGCTTGTCGAGCTTGAACTAAGCGACTGGCAACGCGTGATCGATACCAATCTCACGAGCGCGTTCATCGTGTCAAAGCAGGCAGCCAGACGCATGATCGAGCGCGGAGCTGGCGGCAAAATCGTGAACATCGGTTCGCTCACGAGCGAGGGCGCGCGTGCGACTGTTGGCGCATATACGGCCGCGAAAGGCGGCATCAAGATGCTCACGCGCGCCATGAGCGCGGAGTGGGCCGCCTCGAATATCCAGGCGAACGCGATTGGGCCGGGTTACATCCTCACCGACATGAACAAGCCGCTGGTCGAGAATCCCGCCTTCGACGCGTGGGTCAAAAGCAGCAATCCGTCGCAACGATGGGGCACGCCGGAGGAGCTTGTTGGCGCGGCGGTGTTCTTGTCATCGGCGGCGTCGAGTTATGTGAACGGGCAGATCATTTATGTCGATGGCGGGTGGCTCGCCGTGCTTTGACGGTTGAGCGGTGCGCGCCGCGTTCAAAAACCGTGTCTTCCGCTCGTTTAACTAGCGCAGACGGTGGGTTGGGTCGCGGCAACCTGCGGCGCCTTTGCGGCAGTTCCAAGCAAACTTCCGTTTGCCACAACGGACGCAAGCTACGTATTCTTGAAGAACACCCCGCCTACGCCACACGCTTCAAGCAGCGTTGCAACACGGAGATGCCATGAGGTTTCTGGTGGCCGATGACCACGAACTGATTCGACAAGGCGTGAAAGCGCTGTTGCGCGGCCTCGACCCCGACGCCCAGTTCGACGAAGCCGACAGTTGGGAGACGCTCGCCGCGGCAGCCAGGCCGGACGCGAATCACGACCTCGCGATAGTGGACCTGCACATGTCCGGCATGGAAGGCGCGGTATCGCTGCAGACGCTGTTGAAGGCGAATCCTGCACTGCCGCTGGTGGTCTTGTCGGCGGAAGAATCCGCAGACGAAATGCGCGCGGTGCTGGCCGCCGGCGCGCTCGGTTTCGTGCCTAAACGCGAACCCGCCAGCGTCATGCTCAAGGCGATCGAACTCGTGCTTCTCGGCGGCGCCTACGTTCCCATTGAAGCGCTTAGTCTGCTTGGCCCGGCGCACGCGCCCGCGCCGCCTGCCGAGCGTTCGGGCGCGGCTGTGATTGAGTCGTCGCCCGTTGGGATCCAGCCGCATCATCGGCACCTGATGGAAAACCTGTCGCCGCGGCAACAGGAAATCATGCGGCTCGTGTACCGCGGCTGGACCAACAAGATGATCGCGCGCGAACTCGGTGTCGCGGAAGGAACCGTCAAGGTGCATCTGTCCGTCATGTTCCGCGCGCTGTGCGTTCACAACCGGTCGGCCGCGATCGCACTGATCGGCGGCTGGCTGGAAACCGGCCGCACGCTTTGATCAGGACGCCGGGGGGTGGCGCTCCAGCTCGGCGTTGCGTTCGCTCTGCTGCCAGAGCGCGTCGAGCGTGCGGCGCAGGCGGGCGGGCGTCACCGGTTTGTGCAGGACGGGAATGCCCTGCGCGGCGAGCGTGCTGAGTTCGGACGACGCCATGTCGCCCGTGATCATGAGCGTGACGATATCGCCATCGCCCCGCTCCCACAGTGCCTGCCGAACGGCGCGCACCGCTTGCGCGCCGGTCCGGTGGTTACCAAGCTGGTAATCGCAGAGAAGCGCGTCAGGAACGAAATCCTCTTCGACTGCCTGCACCGCGGCGCGCTCGTCCCGAACGCTGCGCACGATGCAACCCCAGCGGCCAAGCAGCCGTTCGAGCGCGGCGAGAATGGCGGGATCATCGTCAATGCAAAGAATCCGCCGCCCTGCAGCCGTTGGGCCTGCCGATGCTGCGTCACTCAGTCTCGCCGTGATCAGGGCCGCATCGCCGCGCTTGACCGGTACGCAGACTGTGGTGCCGCGTCCCGGCGCAGAGCGCAGCGTGACATCACCGCCAAGCAGGTTCGCCAATCGTCTGACGGTAGGCAATCCCAGCCCATGTCCCTCGCGTGGTTTGCCGTCTGGCAGCCTTGCCTGATAGAACTCCTCGAACACAAGCTCCTGCTCTTCCGGCGCAATGCCGATTCCCGAGTCACGCACTTCGATCCGGCCAATCGCCTGCCCGCCGCTGCTTCTATAACCCATCCATATCGCGCCGCGCGCGGTGTAACGCACGGCGTTCGATATAAGGTTTCCCAGTACGCGCTCAAGTAATACCGGATCGGTGAAGGCGACGGCGTCGGTCGGCGCGATACGCAATGCAAGACCCTTCGCCGCCGCGAGCGGCCGGTATTGGTTATCGATGCGGGCAAAAATCTCCGAGAGCCGGAAATGCAGCGGAATCACCTGCGTCACGCCGCTTTCGAGGCGCGCCAGGTCGAGCACCTGATTGAAAAGTCCGTTCAGTGATTCAACATTTGCAATGATGCTGTCGGCCGTTTCGCTGCGTAGGGTAACGGAGGCCAATGTGTCCTTCAGCGACTCCGCCAGCAAGCCGATGGCATGCAAGGGCTGGCGCAAATCATGGCTCGCCGCCGCGAAAAAGCGCGTCCGCGCGCGGCTGGCCTCCTCCGTCACGCGCTGCTGGATGGCAAGCGACTCGGCCAGGACCTGCTGGTTCACGCGCGCCTCGACGACACGCCTGAACAGCTTCCGGTAACGCGCCGCATACACGTTCATCGCGATAAAAAACGCGACGAGCACCACGCCGATCACGATCCGGTCGCGCGTGGGCGAGCTGAAGTTCAGCACGATCGCGGGCATCAGGAGTAACGGAATTGCGCTGGAGAAGTTGCACAGGTCAAAGCCGCTCGACATGAACACGCCCGCCGCCAGTGTGACCAGCAGCACGGTATGGAGGATCGGCAGGTCGGCCTGCTGGCTATGAAACGCGAACCAGATCGAAAGGCCGGGCGCGCTGTACAGCACGACGCTGCGCAACGCGTGAAGGTTGATCCACTGACGCGGACCAAATACCCGTGACCAATAACGGTTGCACGCCCACAGTGCAATTCCGCCACAATTAGCAATGCTATAGAAGACGATCCAGGCCGTGAACAGGCCTTGCTGCGGGATGGCCCGGAAATAGACGGCGCTCAGGGCCGCAATGGACAACCAGTGTGTAACGAATGCAATGGGGTCCTGCGCATAAAGGACCTTGGCCAGATCCTTTTCTATTTCGCGCCGCATAGAATCGTTCTGCATCTTGTCAGCCCCTTTTTACCGGTTGCGCGCCTGGCTGACGCACATAGTGATGCATTCGGGTGACTCAAGACCGCACGACAAGGAACCTTGCAGCTAGAACGAGTGGTGGTGTACATCCATGGAAACGGTAAGAACCTGAAAGGTCCTTACACAAGTTTACCCGACGGCTATTACTTTAGCCATATAGCCGAACCCGCGTCCGATCACCATACTTCCGCTCGACATCCAATAAAAATTCGAGGGAGAACACCATGGACACCACGGCAATGCGCGCGTGCGCCGCACGCCCCGACAGCGCGATACTTCCGGATCTCTGGCGCCGCCGCACACATCTGTCGCATGACGAAATGGTGTCCATGTACCATCTGGTACGCGGCGCGTTGCGCGCTTACCATCCGCTCGAACTCCAGTCACTGCGCGAAGATAAAGAAGAACTCGTCGCGCAGTTTATTTACGCCAAGGTGCTGCGGCTCGAACCGGGTCACTCCAGCGCCAAGTCCTGCGCTGAGAGCGCGCCATCGAACAACTACGCCATTTGCGCTTATTTCAGGCGCTATCTGATCGATTGCCTGCGCAGCGCGAGCCATCAACGCAATGTATCGATGGAAGTAAGCGGCATCGACCAGCAGGTTGACGAACACGCCCAGGCGCTCGACGATCCCGTCAATTCGGTGCTGTTGCAGCATGGTCTAGATGAAGCACGCGTGCGGCAACTCGCGCGCGAGTTCGTTGGCGGACTTGACCGCCATGAACGTGTGGTGCTCGCGGGAACGCTGGGCCGGGATTCCAGCCGCAAGGGCGGGCTCTCGCGAATCGCCGCCGAGCACAAGGTCCCTTCGTATCACTATCGCGCGGTGAAACTGGGCGTCGCGTTGAGAAAGACAGCGCGGCCAGCCGACTTCGCGGCGACCAAGATTGGCCGCTGGCTCAGCGACGTGGTTGGTATTGCGATCAACGAGGAGAACCAGCCGGTCATGCTGGTCGTGCTCGATCTGCTCGCGGCGGAGTCCGTTCGAGGCGTCAATGCCTGCGCGAATTCATACGCGGCCATGCCCGCAATCGCGTGAATCCGCCGGTTTTCCGCATATTCGGCACCTTCGGCGCATTCAGCAACGCGCCTATTTAACCGTCTGGATCACTTCGAAACCTTCGAACTCCGGATGCCCCAGGTATAGCGAGCGTGTTCCATTGCCCGCATTGCGATGCGCGGCACGGAACGCCTCGCTTTTCGTCCAGCCTTCGAAAGCCTCGTAATCCGACCAGATCGTGTGGCTGGAATACAGGACGTGGTCTTCTTTTTTTGGTCCTTTCAGAAGGTGGAATTCCACGAAGCCCGGAACCTCCTTGAGATGCGTATCCCGGCTGGTCCAGAGTTCTTCGAACTCGGCCTCGGATCCGGGGGCCACTTTGAAGCGGTTCATGGCGATGTACATAGGGTCAGCCTCCTTTGATCGAAACAGTGTGACGGCGCACCAGTTTATCTTTATCGCGCGGCGCGGGTTCGGGCGGTAATGCGTGTCTGCGCCTAATGGCGGCCAAGCAAGCTCCTGGCGCTAGTGGTATCGTGCCGCAACCGGATGTCCTCGCCATGGCGTGGATTGCAGGCATCTCACCGGCGGGTCGCCACAGTGCAACCTCATTCAGCGTTCCGGCATCGGCGGAACGATCTCGCATGCCTGCCGGCAGTCCGCACCTCAAAAACAGCATCCAGTCATTCAATCTGTGGAGTATGCATGTCCTCGAATTCGCCGACCGCCGCCGCGCGTCCGGCCCAGGTCAAGATGACCCGTGGCCTGATTGCATTGTTCGCCTTCTGTTGCGGCGCCATTGTCGCCAATATTTATTATGCGCAACCGATCATCGAACTGATCGGGCCGGATATTCACCTGTCGAGCAGCGCGGCAAGCCTGATCGTCTCGCTCACGCAGATCGGCTATGCGCTGGGATTATTCTTCCTCGTGCCGCTCGGCGATCTCCTGGAAAACCGCAAGCTGATGATCACGACTGCGCTCGTCGCAATCGCCAGTCTCACGGCCGCCGCACTCGTCCATCAGCCGCACGCGTTCCTTGCCATCTCGCTACTGGTCGGTTTTAGCTCCGTCGCGGTGCAGATCCTGATTCCGCTCGCGGCGCACCTCGCACCGGATGAGTCGCGCGGACGCGTGGTCGGCACGATCATGGGCGGTTTGCTGCTGGGCATATTGCTGTCGCGGCCCATCTCGAGTTTCATTGCGGGTCACTTCGGATGGCGCGTGGTATTCGGCTCGGCTGCCGTGCTCATGGCAATCGTGACGGCGGTTCTCGCGCTGACCATTCCGGCGCGGCAGCCCGATCACCAGGCAACCTATGTACAACTGCTCCGCTCACTTGGGACGCTGGTCGCGACCATGCCCGTCCTTCGGCATCGCGCGTTGTACCAGGGCCTGATGTTCGCCACGTTCAGCCTGTTCTGGACCGCCGTGCCCGTGGAACTGATCCGTCATTACGGACTGACGCAGAACGGCGTGGCGCTCTTCGCGCTGGTCGGGGCAATTGGCGCGACATCCGCACCGCTTGCAGGACGGCTCGCCGATGCCGGCCATTCCCGGCGCGCAACGCTGCTTGCCCTGGTCGTTGGCGCGTTGTCATTCATGCCGTCGCTCATTCATCCGGCGTGGGGCGTGGCCGGGCTTGTAGTGACGGGCGTCGTGCTCGACTTCGCCGTGCAGATGAACATGGTCATCGGCCAACGGGAAATCTATGCACTCCATGCCGCAAGCCGTAACCGTCTCAACGCACTTTATATGACAAGCATCTTTATTGGCGGTGCGTGCGGCTCGGCGATTGCGAGCGTGATGTTCGAGCGCGGCGGCTGGACGCTGATTGCGAGCGTCGGGAGCGTGTTTCCCCTGCTCGCGCTGCTGCATTATTTGTTTGCCGGACGCTCGGCTGCCACGCGGCGGGCCTGACGCTTTTCAAGCGCCCGACAACGTGAGTGGCGCCGCCGCTGCCGACAGCGGCGCGCTATAGACGCCGCCTGATCTGCCTAATCCTCGAACTTCTCGACCTCACGCCGCTTGCCAAGCAGCATGGCGTCGGCGACATGCTGCAGCGGACTGATATCGACATCACTCGTCCCCGTCGATATCAACTCGAAGAACCGTTCATAAAGACCCGGATACTCCCGCTCCGCGCCGATGTCGTGCACCTTGCCATCGATCTTCAGGAACTTCCCGCCCTGAGCCAGATGCAGGACGCCACTGCCCGTGGTCACCTCGATCTGCCACAACTCCTGCGAACCAAAGCGCCAGTCGAATTCAGCACGGATCGGCGTGCCGGACACATCGCTGAAATCAAGATTCGCGGCAATCGGATTGTCCCTGTTCGCCGGCACGAACAACTCCGCCGACTTCAGGAAAAACGCACGCGGCAAGATACGCGTGACAATGGACAACGCGTTGATGCCCGGATCGAATACGCCCAGGCCGCCCGGTTGCCAGATCCAGTCCTGCCCCGGGTGCCAGCGGCGCACATCTTCTTTCCATAGCACGTTGACCGCCGTGATGGTTTTGTCTGCAAGCCATGCGCGTGCGGTTTCAACACCTGGCGCATGACGCGAATGCCACGATGCGAACAGGGTGCATTGATTCTGCCGCGCCAACGCGGCGAGCACCTGAACCTCGGTCACGCTTGCGCCGGGCGGTTTTTCGAGCATCACGTGCTTGCCTGCTTCGAGCGCCGCACGTGCCTGCGAGAAGCGGACTTGCGGCGGCGCGCACAACGAAACAGCCTGCAGTTGCGGCTCAGCCTCAAGCATTGCCTCGACATTCGGGTAATTGTTGACACCGTCAATTCGTGCATTCCGGCTTGCGCCTGCAATGAGCCTGAATCCGGCGTGCCCGGCGATAGCAGGCAAATGCTGATCGCGAGCAATCTTGCCGACACCGGCAATGCCTATTGCAACTTGCTCTGTCATGGTTGGACCTTAAAGAAAGCTTGGTTGATCTGATGCGCGCCAATGCTTATGGCAACGCGTGTGGCATATCGGCGCCTCGACATCCTACGAGAAACCGGCTTTATCCGACGTGAGAGTGTTTCACGCGCGCGGGGGTGACTTCCATGGCCGTCAGTTCCTGCACGATGCCGCAATCGCCCACGGCCTGTTCCACCGCGCATCTGCTCCTTAGCTTGCCGAGTTGCGCCCTCAACTGCTGCAACTCTTCTATCCGATGATCCACATGAGAAATGTGTTCATCGACCAGTGCATTGATGGCGCCGCACTGCTCCGCCGGCTTGTCGGTCAGTTGCAGCAATGCCCTGATCTCGTCGTGCGCCATATCGAGCACCCTGCAGTTCCTGATAAAGCGCAACCGCTCGACGTGGACGGCGGAGTAATCCCGATAGTTTCCGCTGGTGCGCTCGGCATCGGGCATCAACCCCTCTTTCTCGTAAAAGCGGATGGTTTCCGTGGTGCAACGCGCGCTTTTCGCAAGCTCTCCGATTTTCATGCGACCTCCCGATGGTTTTCCGATAGTGCTTGACCTTGAAGCAACTTCAAGGTGTCTACTACATCATAAATCCAGCAGGGAAGCCACGATGCATGATTCAACCGATGTAGGACCAGGACGCCCACAGCACATTCCGCACGAAAAGAGCGAGCACGATTGCTGCGGACTTCGGGCCGCAAGCCGTGTGCATCGAGAGCACGACGATCCTGGTCATGCTGACCCCTCGTGCTGCAAAGCGGCCCCCGCCATGGCCCCGGCGAGCGTCTCCGGCTCGCAGCAAACCGGCCGCAATGTCCGGACACCGATCCGGATCATGCAGATGGACTGTCCGACTGAAGAGACCCTCATCAGAAAGAAGCTCGGCGCGATGAAGTCCGTCAAAAGCCTCGAATTCAATCTGATGCAGCGGGTATTGACCGTCGAGCACACGCCTGGTTCGCTCGATGCCGTCCTGGACGCGATCCGATCGCTTGGATTCACGCCGGATCTGCCCGGCCCGGCCGGCAAGCCCGATGCCGCGGCCGTCGAATCCGAAAAAGCGTGGTGGCCGCTCGCTCTCGCAGGCGCTGCAGCTGTTGCTTCGGAAGCAGCAAGCTGGTCAGGCGCGTCAGCGTGGCTTTGCGCAATCCTCGCGATCGCGGCGGTGCTCGCCTGCGGCATGAGTACCTACAAGAAGGGCTGGGTTGCGCTCTCCAACGGCAACCTGAATATCAATGCACTGATGAGCATTGCCGTGACCGGTGCGCTCGTTCTCCGGCAGTGGCCCGAAGCGGCCATGGTCATGGTTCTTTTCACCGTTGCAGAACTCATCGAGGTCAGGTCGCTCGATCGGGCGCGCCATGCTATTCGGGGACTCATGCAGCTCACGCCGGCGAAAGCGACGGTGCGCCAGGCCGACGGCACATGGGCCGATGTGAACGCGAAGACCGTGCAGATCGGCGCGGTGGTGCGCATCAAACCCGGCGAGCGCATTGGCCTGGACGGTATCTTGACAAGCGGCCGCTCGGCAGTCAATCAAGCGCCCATCACCGGCGAAAGCCTGCCGGTCGACAAGACCGTGGGAGACCCGGTCTTCGCAGGCACGATCAACGAGTCCGGCTCGCTCGAGTTCACGGTGACGACCGTGGCCGGCAACACGGCGCTTGCGCGGATCATCCACGCTGTAGAACAGGCGCAGGGCGCCAAGGCGCCGACTCAACGTTTCGTGGACCGCTTCGCTCGTGTCTACACGCCTGCTGTGTTCGCAATCGCGCTGGCCGCGGCGCTTGTCCCGCCGCTTTTCCTCGATGCAAGCTGGAGCGAATGGATCTATAAAGCGCTTGTCCTGCTTGTGATCGCGTGCCCATGCGCACTCGTCATTTCCACGCCGGTCACGATTGTGAGCGGCCTCGCCGCGGCGGCTCGCAAAGGAATCCTGATCAAAGGTGGCGCGTACCTCGAAGAAGGCCGCAAGCTTGCGTGGCTTGCGCTCGACAAGACCGGCACCATCACTCATGGCAAGCCCGTACAAACTGACTATGAAGAACTCAGCGGACTCGGTCACGCAAGAAACCGGCGGATCGCGGCGGGCCTTGCAGCGCGATCGGATCATCCGGTGTCGCAATCGATCGCACGTGCTGCAGAAAATGATCGGGTCAAGCTTTTTCCGGTCGACGAATTCGAAGCTATCCCCGGACGCGGCGTGCGTGGAGTGGTCGAGGGACGATCGTATTCGCTCGGCAATCATCGCCTCGCGGAGGAAGCCGGTTTGTGTTCACCTTCTATCAAACAGCGTATCGACGCACTCGAGCGCGAAGGAAAGACCGTCGTCACGCTGAGCGATGACCGCGAAGTACTGGCGCTCTACGCGGTCGCCGATACAGTCAAGGAAACGAGCCGCGAAGCAATCGGGCAGTTGCATGGCCTCGGCATCCGTACCGCCATGCTGACGGGCGACAACGCGCATACGGCGGGGACGATCGCGAGGAAAGTCGGCATTGACGAAGTGCTCGGGAATCAGCTTCCCGAAGACAAGTTCAAGGCAATCGAGGACCTTGGCGCCAACGGGGCTGTCGTCGGGATGGCAGGCGACGGCATCAACGACGCCCCGGCGCTTGCGCGCGCCAACATCGGCTTTGCGATGGGCGCCATGGGAACCGGCACTGCGATCGAAACCGCGGACGTCGCACTCATGGATGACGACCTCCGCAAGATTCCTGCATTCGTTCGGCTGTCGAAGGCGACCCACGTCATCTTGGTCCAGAACATTGCGCTGGCGCTCGGCATCAAGGCGATCTTCCTGACGCTCACACTGGGCGGAATGGGGACGATGTGGATGGCCGTCTTCGCCGATGTCGGTGCAAGCCTCCTGGTGGTCGGCAACGGGCTGAGGTTATTGCGCAAGTAATTTGCTTTTCACCTGTCGCGCGAAAACCGGCTCATGCGCGTGAGCGTCGCGTCCTGGAACACGACATGATGCGCGAGCGCTGCGAAGGCGTGCAACCCGATCAGCCAATAGGCCGCGTTGCCTATCAGGAAATGGGCATCGTGAAGGAATCGATGGGCAACCGGGTCCTTTGAAAACCACTGGATATGCCATCCGGTCCCGGCCAGCGTCACAGCGTTGCCGCCAGTGTTGACCATTGCAATGCCAAGCAAGGGCTGCACGAAAATAAGCAAATAAAGCGCGAGATGCACAAGGCGCGCCATGAAAAGCTGCACGGGCGAGTGTGCGAGTTCAGCAGGCGCGCCGTGCCAGAGTTTCCACAGCAACCGCATTATCGACAAAGCCAGGATCAGCGATCCAGCCCATATATGAACGCTGTTCCAGAAGAGCCGGCTATCGGTCCCTCTCGGACCTCGAATGTTAATGGCGAAAAGCCCAACCAGAATGAGCACTGCCGTAGCCCAATGGAAGAACATCGCAGGCTTCGAATAGGAAGAAGCGTGCTCGGATGACTGCATGGATTCACACCTTTTAATGAGTAGCGGGACGGCCGCGTGCCCACACGCTGCATGAGCGGCCAGACCATAAACGTCCCTGCCCTGCGCATTATTCCGGAGAGATGTCAGCCCGGAATTGGTTTTTTGTAATGGAATATGTTGACGCGAAATTAAATAGCGGCTTTTAATAAAATTGTCATCCGACAGCAGATGAACGCCCATTTTTTTAATATGGTTTCCTGATCAATTTGGTGAGATGGCCTTGGTTTATGCGCCTCGCAAACGATCAAGCGCCACACCGGCGCCGTCCCCGCACTCGACGATTCCGTAATCGCTTCGTCAGGTTTCTTGACGCCTGACTACGTGGACACCCAATCCGCAGAGTCAAAGACCCTCCTGTCTGACGGCTTAGCTTGACCAGAAATATAGAGTTCAATATAAATGCAAACGCGAATCGGTTGCATTCATTTATTTTCAATGAAAGACGAAAGTAAGAATCAGCTCAAGCCTTAAGTCCGGCCGGTTCACATTGCGCTCGCTACTTAAATCGGGGATGTTCATGGGTCGTAGTAAAGGTGCGGGCAAGCGTTCGTTGCTCCACAAAAATATCTTGCTCGCTCACGCGGTGTTGGCGATCGGCATGGCTGGGTCGATGATCAATCCCGCAAAAGCGGACGACTCAAACGACGCCGCACCGGCAACCGCGAAAGACGAGACGCAGCAGCTCGCGCCGGTTCAGGTCACAGGCAAGAAAGACCAGGGGTTTGCGCCGGTATCGGTTGAAACGGGCCCGTATCGCGGGCTCGATGCGCTCGATGTTCCCGCCACGGTCAACGTCGTTACGCGCGAAGTCATGGACGCCCAGGGCGACACTGGTTTGTACGATGCGCTGCGCAACGTAGCCGGCGTCTCACGGCAACAATTGAGCGGCCTTGCATACGACAATCTTTCGATTCGCGGCATACCGCTCGATAACCGTGCGAGCTATTACTTCAACGGCGTATTGCCCATCGATAACAACATCTGGATGCCGATGGAAGACAAGGAGCGCGTCGAAGTCTTGAAAGGGGCCTCTGCGCTGTACTATGGTTTCGCGGCGCCTGCGGGCATCGTGAACATGGTGACCAAACGTGCGGGCACGGAGCCCGTGACGAGCGTATCGGCACTTGGCGATTCGCATGGGTCGGTCGGCGCGGCGGTGGATATATCCCGGCGCTTCGGCACGAACGACCAGTTTGGCGTTCGCGTGAATGCAATGGACGAACACGTCGATACCCCTATCGACGGCGATCATGGTTATCGCAAGTTCGTCAGCGCCGCGCTCGACTGGAAGGTGAACAGCAAGCTCAAGCTTCAATACGACCTGGAGCACATCGAGACAAGCATTGTCGAGCAGGCCGGCATTACGCCGCTTGCCGCGAAAAACGGCGTGATCTCGCTGCCGGGACTGCCCGATCCAACCAAGCTGCTGGTCAGCGGCGACAAACCCACGAAGGCGAGCGCCACCACGCAGTTGCTGCGTGCAGACTACGCGATCTCCGATAACTGGTCCGCAAACTTCAGCCTCGGCCAGTCGATCACGCGGCGAGACAGATGGGCATGGGTGTTCCAGAAGTACAACGTCGCGACCGGTGCAGGCACGCTGCAGGCAAGCCAGCAAAACGGCCAGATGTATGAAAACAAGATTGTCCGGCTGGAAGTGAACGGCGACGTGAAGACGGGTTCGATCCACCACGACATTACCTTGGGCGTCTCGCAAGACTGGCTTTATCAGCCCGATTTCACGACGAACTTCTTCACCGCCGCCCAGAACATCTACGATCCGATCGATATAACCAAGTTGACGCCCAGCGGTACACCTAAGCAATTTTTTGCGCAGCATGTGCGCAATAGCGGCGCGTACATGTACGACCGGATCGACTTGACACCGAAATGGCAATTTGTCGCCGGCGTGCGCAGATCCGAATACATGACCTCGCAAGCGGGCACGCCGAGTTCGGATATCAGCCATACGTCGCCATCGGGCAGCATGATCTACAAGCTGACGCCCGCCGCCAGCGTGTATGCAAGCTACGTTGAAGCGCTTGAGTCCGCCGGCAGCGCGCCCGTGACAGCAAGCAACGCCAACCAGATCCTGCCCGCCGCCGTCAGCAAGCAGGAAGAAGTCGGCGTGCGCACACGTTTCGCCAACAACACGCTTGTATCGGTTGCGCTGTTCAACATCAAGCAGGCCTCCGCCGATACCAACGCCGACAACCTCTTTGTGCTCGACGGCAACGCGCGCTATCGCGGCGTGGAGTTTTCGGTTCAGGGAGATCTCACGCGGGATCTCTCGTTTATCGGCTCGGCGACCTATATAGACGCCAAGCAAATTGATTCCAGCGATCCCACGTTGCTGGGTAAAACGCCGGAAAACACCCCCCACGTGACCACGAGTCTTTTCGCTGAGTATCGAGTGCCGCTTGTCGCGGGCCTGTCGTTCAACGCCGGCATGTATTACATCGGGCCACGTCCGGTGAATAGCGCGGATCAGGCTTATATTGGCGGCTACACGCTTTACACCGCAGGCGCGCGTTACGCGACGCGCATTTTTGGAAAACGCGTGTCGCTTCAGGCCAATCTCGAGAACGCGACAAACAAGCGCTACTGGAGCGCAACGGGTTCAAGTCAGATTGGCGAAGGGCTGTCGCGCACGCTCGAACTGAGTTCGACCATCGAGTTCTGAGGCGCTCGGCGGCAAAGGGAAACGGGGCCGAGGCGCAAATCACCGCACGTGGAAACGATCGAAGCAATGCTCGGTTCCGCTGCGTTGCAACGCTCCTTATGATCGGAGTTGCGTGCAACGAATCGGCCGGCTCTATCGCAAGATAATCCGCGTTACATGAGAAATACGTCGCACCGGGCCGCCTCTTCCCGATATCCCACCTATGCCAAAACGAACTGGACACATGCGCCTCGGCGCTTTTCTCTATCCGTCGGGACACCACATTGCCGCGTGGCGTCATCCTGACAGTCAGGCGGATGCCGGCATCAACTTCCAGCATTACGTCCGGCTTGCGCAGGCCGCTGAGGCGGCAAAGTTCGATCTGGTATTTCTCGCCGACGGAGTCGGCACGCGCGGAGACAATCTCGACTTTCTCAGCCGCACCGCGCACAGCTACATTGCGCAGTTCGAGCCGATCACCTTGCTGTCGGCGCTTGCGGCCGTAACCAGCCGGATTGGTTTCGTCGCAACGGCATCGACCAGCTTCAACGAGCCCTATCACGTCGCAAGGAAGTTCGCGTCGCTCGACCATATCAGCGGCGGCCGGGCGGGCTGGAACCTGGTGACGTCGTCGAGCGAACATGAAGCCAAAAACTTCAATCGCGATACGCATTTCGATCATGCCGAGCGTTATGGGCGCGCGGACGAATTCGCGACGGTGGTCCGGGCTCTGTGGGACAGCTGGGAAGACGACGCCTTTTTACGCGACAAGAATTCGGGCCGCTTTTTCGACCCGGACAAGCGCCACGTGCTCGATCACAAGGGCCGGTTCTTCCAGGTCAAGGGACCGCTCAACGTCGCGCGCTCTCCGCAAGGACATCCGGTTCTCGTGCAGGCCGGCTCTTCCGAGGCCGGCCGCGCGCTTGCTGCGCGCACGGCGGAAGTGATCTTCACTGCCCAGCAGACCCTTCAGGATGCGACCGGCTTCTATGCGGATGTCAAAGGCCGCCTCTCCGTCAACGGCCGTCATCCCGACGACCTCAAGATCATGCCGGGCGTGTTTCCGATTGTCGGACGCACGCGAGCCGAAGCGCAGGAAAAGTTCGAAGAACTGCAATCGTTGATCGACCCCGTGGTCGGACTTGCCCTTGTATCGGGTCTTACCGGCGGTATCGATCTTTCGGGATATCCGCTTGATGGCCCCATTCCGGAATTGCCCGAAACCAATGCGAGCAAGAGCCGTCAGGCATTGACCATCGAACTTGCGAGACGCGAGGACCTGACCATCCGGCAACTTTATCTGCGCGTAGCCGGTGCACGTGGGCACTGGCAACTCGTGGGCACCGGTCAAGACATCGCCGACCAACTCGAGGAGCGCTTCGTCAACCACGGCGCGGACGGCTATAACGTGATGCCACCGACGCTGCCCGGTGGATTGACCGACTTTATCGAGCTGGTGTTGCCGGAGTTGCGCCGGCGTGGATTGTTTCGCACGGAATACGAGGGCCAAACGTTGCGGGAGAATCTCGGACTGGCGCGGCCGGTCAATCGCTATCAAACCGAGCGGCAGGCAGTGCTGGAGAATTAACGCTCCCGACGAGCCCTTTGGCGCGCTCGACGCAACGGTTTTGGGAAAGCGAACGCATCAGCATGATTCCGGTAACGCAGATGCTGACCAGTCGCTTCAGTTCTCAGTTCAGTTCGACTGCCGCGGCTGCATCGACCGGCGATCCTTCGATTGCTACGGAAGCACGGCCGTCCGGTCCAAGCGGAATATCGCCAACAAGCGTTGTCCGGTACAACTGCCTGTCGAATTCAAGATCGAAGATATCCGAAGGTGCAAGATGCGCGGTTGACCGGTTGTCCCAGAACGCGACGCTGCCCTTTTCCCATTTGAAGCGCACCGTGAACTCCGGACGCGTCACGTGCTCCCAGAGCAATTCGAGAAGCGCCTGGCTTTCGCGCGGGGTCAGGCCAACAATGCTCTTGAGAAAGCTCGGGCTGACATAAAGCGCCCTCTCGCCCGTTTCCGGATGCACACGCACGAGCGGATGTTCACTCACCAGCGAGCGCTCTTTCACTGCCTGTTCGAACGCGTCCGTTGCTCTTGCGCCAACCGGCGCCGTGAACCGATGAATCCCGCGCAAGCCATCGATGAAACCGCGCAGCGGCGCCGATAATTTTTCATAGGCCACGACGAGATTCGTCCATTGCGTATCGCCGCCATACGGCGGAATTGTCACACCTCGAAGGATCGATGCAAACGGCGGATTGACGGCGGCGGTGACGTCCGTATGCCAGCCTGTCCAAGGCCGCAATAACGGCTGCCCTTCAAAACGCGTCGCCTTTCGAAACTTGGAGATGGAGTAGATCTCGCGATGACCTTCCACATGGCCGAAGACCGGATGTCCAAGGGTCGGCTTGCCAAACTGCGCGGAAAACGCCACATGCTGCTCGTGGGTCAGGAATTGCTCGCGAAAGAACACAACGCGCCACTTCAGTAGCGCAGCGCGAATTGCGGCGACGTGTTCGGCGGCAAGTGGCCGGGTCAGATCCACACCGTGAATCTCCGCGCCTATATGAGCGGATAGCGGAACTACCTTGATGCCGTTCGTATTTATTGCCAGCGCTGCGCTCATCGCGTTTCTCCTTTGATGGGAATCTGCCTCGAACACTCGGCCTGCGAATTCTCCAATAAAAGTTTCGATCATTGCTGCATCAAAACACGCGCCCTTCGGTCAGATGAGTCGTGTCGCCGTTCAACTGGTAATCGCCAATCACACGTGCCTTGTGTAGCAGTGGGTTATGGCTGAAAAGCGTTCGCAGGTTGCGCCAATGTCGATCGAAGTTATGTACGCGGGAAGTCGCCGATGCGCCGCCCGCCTCGAACAGACGTTCTCCCGCGTGCAGCGCGAGTTTGCTGACCACGATCTGCGTCTTCGCCGTGGCGAGCGCGCCTTGCAGCACGAGCGCCTCGGCGTTGTCGCTGTGATTGCGAATGGCATCGGCTGAACGATCGAGCACGCGAGCGTTCTGCTGTACCAGCGCATCGATTGCGTGACTGTGAGCCGCCAGATCGCCCACCACTTGCTGGATGAAGTGATCCGTACGTGCTGATTCGGCTGGACTGTGCAGCACGGGGCGCCCGTGCTTGATCACGTAATGTTCGGCGTCCGCGACCACATTGCGCACGATGCCGGCTGCGGTCGCGACCAGATGCAGTTGCCGGAGTGCGCCGCCGTGTCTGCCGGCAAGCGTGGTAGAGCCGCGTTGCATGACTTCGTGCGCGAAGACCTGTACGTTTTCGAGGACCAGGCTACCGCTGGCTGTCATTCGCTGGCCCATGCCGTCCCAGTCGTCGAGAATGTGCACGCCCTCCCGGTTGACGGGAATGATGATGCTGACGGATTCGTTCTCTTCGTTTTGGAGGTTGATGCGTGCAAAGTCTGAGAACGCGGTTCCAGTCGAATAATATTTTTTGCCGCTCACGCGAAAGTGGTCGCCGTCGTGGCGCAATACGGTACCGATTTCGCCGGGGCGCGACGTACCGCGCTCGGTTGAGGCGCCGCCGAAGATTGCGCCTTCCAGTACGCGGCGGATTTGTTTGTCGTTGAATTCCGATCTTGGCGAGATCAATAGCGACTCGGTCATGTCGAAGTGAATACGCAATGCGTGCGCGACATTGGACTCTTTTGCGGCGAGTGTGGCGATCACTTCGAACAAGTCTTGCAGTGAGCCGCCGAGGCCGCCCCATTCCGCTGGAATACGCAACAAGCCGAGGCCGGATTTTCTGAACTTGGTGAAGCCGTCGAATGGTAGTTCGCGCCGTGATTCGCGCGCGGCGCTGTCTTTGCCGATCTCGTTTGCCAGTGCTGCCAGGTTGGCCAATGCGGCATGGAGCCGAGATGTCGAGGCGGCTGCCTGCACTGATGTCATGCGTTCATTCCTTGAGTGATGTGCGCCAGGCGCAGACGGCGGGAGCAGGAAACTTGTCTTGAAGCATCAAAGTATAGAGATGCTATTCAAGGTTCAAAACGACTGATTCCGGATAATGTTATCGACGCGCCTGGATTGGACGGCGCGTCGGGTGCTAAGAGTGCAACCCTCAAAATTTTGGCGATTGGTACGCTAAGCATTTGAACTAGCCCGAGACCGCTGGTGGCGAAGCGTGTGGATGCAGGAATACGGAAGCGAAGGGTTTCAGGTGCCGGTGGTTATGGCGGCAACGGTTCTACTTAAGGACCAAAAACGTCAAGACTGCACGCTGGGGACACTTAAGAATTGGCGGTTGAAAGGCGTTTTCTTTGCTTCGTTTCTTTGTCGCCGAAGGACCAAGAAATGAAGTCCCGCCACGGACAGTGGCTAACAGTGCTAAAAATATCAACGAACAACGAACGCGCGAAGACCCAAAGAGCAGCAACTCCAAACGCCCAAAACTACTCCGGCGACGCAACAACAGTCCCGCCCCTCGCTTGCGCACGAAGCCCAACAACTCCCTGACGCCTCATCAAAACCCGACTAGCGAAAGCATCAAGCGCCGTACACAAGACGAGATAAAGAGCCCCGACAAACAAAAAGACTTGCACTGGATAGATCATCAACCGGCTATTGACCTGATTCGCGAGAAACGCGAGCTCCGGCACCCCGACGATATACGCCAACGACGTATCCTTAACAAGCGACACCCACTGATTAACAAACGACGGCGCCATGATCCGAACCGCTTGCGGCAGCAACACGTACCGCATGGATTGCCAGCGTGTGAGCCCAAGCGACAATCCAGCCTGAGCCTGCCCGTCCCCCACAGCGACAATGCCTGCATGAACCGAATGCGACAGATACGCGCCGCCGATCAGCGCAAGCGCCGCGACCACCGTCGCGAGGCCCGGCACATCGACGTGAAGCAAGACCGGCAATAGAAAGAAGGTCCAGAAAATCAGCATTAATACGGGTATGGCGCGAAAGAACCCGATCAACGCGAGCAGGATCGTATGGATCACGCCACGCGTCATGGCAAGTCCAATACCGCCTGCCAGCCCGAGCGCAGCCGACAACACGGCCGAAATCGCGGCCATCACGAGCGTCAAAGACGCCCCGCCCAGCGGCCCGTTTGGAAAAGAGCCCACAAGCAAATATGGCACGTTCGCGAGAATGGCGGAGAAGGCGTCGCTCATCGGCGCACCACGCCGCGCGCACCGCTGCGCTGAATTACGATAAGCGCCACTTCCAGCATGGCGATAGTCAATATATAAAGCACGGTCGCGGCGCCAAATGCCTGAAACGTCTTGAAGGTTTCGGTATCGACCTGACGAGATGAATACGACAGCTCCGCCAATCCGATCGCCATGGTCAGCGACGAATTCTTCACGATATTCATGTACTGCCCGAACAATGGCGGCGTTGCGATCCTGACCGCTTGCGGCAGGATCACAAGGAAGAACGCGGCGAGCGGAGTCAGTCCAAGGGCCGCTGCCGCATTATGCTGCCCGGATGGAACGCCTGATAATCCGGATCGAAACTCCTCGCCAATGAACGTGGTCGAATAGCAGGTCAGGCCGATCCATCCCGCCACGAATTCGAACGACGGCCAATGCAATCTGAGGCCGCCTATATCTGCAACATGGGGCGTATTCAGCCAAGTCATGGTCGCGTCGGGCAGCAGAGTTGCCACGCCAAAATACCAGAACAGCAACTGCACGATCAGTGGCGAATTGCGAAACACCAGGACATAAAGCGCGGCGACACGGCGCAAAGGCGCCGCACGCGAAGTGCGGGCAAGCGCCAGCAAGCAACCGCAACCGGTCGCCGCGACGATCACCAGCACCGACAACCCAAGCGTCATGCCGAAGCCCTGAATCAGCCATGTCAGGTATTTGGGCGCGAGCCATCCGTTCATCGGAATCATCAGCTAGCTACACACGAATGGAAAGTTTACATGGCACGCCCGGTTCGACCGTTTGCGGTCGAACCGGGCTTCGTCAGACGCGCCGCGATCAGCTCTTTTGCGGATCACCGATCTTGAACAAACGTGGCAACGGTGCGGCGCTTTTCGGCCCGAACCACTGATCATAAATGTGACCGGCCGAACCATTTGCTTCAAGACCCTTGAGCGTGTCATTGACAAAGCTCAGCAGGCGCGGCTCACCCTTAGGAACGCCCACGCCTTCATAGTCGTTCGATATGGTGAAGGCCGGAATTTCGTACTTGTCGCGGTCCGGTACGTTGGCAAGCAAGCCCACGAGCTTCGGGCCGTCCTGCGTGATCGCCTGCACATTGCCCGTTCGAAGCGCGGCAAATGCGAAAGGTGTGTCGTCGTATGCCACGATGGTCGCGCGCGGGAACTGGGTGCGGACCTGTTGCTCGTTCGTGGTTCCCTTGTCGGCGCCGATGCGCAGATCGTTCAATTGCTCCGGCGACTTGAGCGTGCCTTTCTTGGCGATGAACTGCGTGCCCGAGGCGAAGTACGGCGTGCTGAAATCGACTTCCTTCTTGCGTTCATCGGTGATGGTGAAGTTGGCGAACACCAGATCCACTTTCTTCGATGTCAGGAACGCAATGCGGTTGGCAGGATTGGTCGGCTGGATCTCGAGTTTGACGCCAAGCTTGTCGGCGACGGCCTTGGCGTAGTCCACGTCGAGTCCGACAATCTTGTTGGTCTTCGGATCAACGAAACCGAATGGCGGGTTGCTGTCGAAGGTAGCGACGCGAAGCACGCCGGATTTCTTGATGTCGTCGAGGCGGTCAGCGTGCGCGACGCTCGATATCAATAGCAATGACCCCGTCAGAGCCGCGGTGAGAAGTTTGATTTTCATTATGGTTTGATCTGCGGAAATTGTTTGGGCGAGAAATGCGGTGCAGCGCGTGGGATGCACGCCGTCAATTTAGCAGCGCGTCGGGCTTGTGCGAACCATCGATTCGTGGGGTGCTAAGCGGCGGTTGGAATAATCGAATTGGGGTTCGTTCGCACTTGGGGGTTAGGGGGTAGTTTGTGTTGGGGTTGTTGCTGTTCAGGTCTTCGCGCGGTTTGTTTTAGCTGTCATTTTTTGCACTGTTAGCCACTGTCCGTGGCGGGACTTCATTTCTTTTTCCAACGGCGAAAAAGAAACGAAGCAAAGAAAACGCCTTTCAACCGCTAATTCTTAAGTGGACCAAGCGTGCAGTTTCATCTGCTTGGGACTTCAAAAGAACCGTTGTCGCCATAACTACCAACACTTGAAACCCTCCCCCTCCGTATCCCTACATCCACACGCTTCGCCACCAGTGTTCTCGGGCTAGTCCACGCGCGCCCAACCCGTTCTCTTCCCCTCATTCAAATGCGGCGTCAATCGGAATCCGGTATCCCACAGCAAGCCTGTTGGTCTCGTTCGCCATTCCAACCACTGCCATCAATTCGCCAAACATTTCGTCCGTCATGCCCGCACGGCGCGCCGCCGCCGAATGACTCGCCACGCAATAACCACAGTTATTCGTCACACTCACCGCCACATACAACAACTCCTTGATCAGCGGATCAAGCGCACCCGGCGCCATGACATCTTTCACGCTGTCCCACGTACGCGCCAGCGTAGGAGGATGCTGCGCCACGAACTTCCAGAAATTATTGACGTCCGGCACGCCCCGCTTCTCCTTTATGTCATCGTAAACAGCCCTTACTTCAGGCGAAGCCTCAGCATATTCAACAGGTTTCATCTGGCTCATCAATCCTCCGATAATAAGAAAATGCTTTGACGAATTTTCCAGGTAACGCTCGACTAATATATACAAAACAAACAACTCTGGATAAAATGTCCAGCGTGAAAGACTCCTCGCGCAAACGTCCTCCGCCCAACTCCGAGCAGGAATCGCTCGTCGAGCAAATCAAGCAGATCGCCCAAGGACTCGGCGCAACCTTCGCACCCTTTTGTGAAATCGTCGTGCACGACCTGCGAACGCCCGAACACTCCATTCTTGCCATTCACAATAATCTCTCTGGCAGAGAAGTTGGTGATCCTGCAACGGAACTCGGGCTTGCGCGCATCGCGGACAAAAATTATCCCCAGGTGCTCGCCAATTACACCAACCAGTTTGCCGATGGCCGGCGCGCGAAGAGCACATCAGTCGGCATAAAGGACTCAAAGGGGCATTATATTGCTGCGCTCTGCCTGAACATCGACGTTACGCTGTTTCGCGGCATACAGGACATCCTGAACCAGTTTTGCAGCGCAAACGGCGCGGCCATAAAAGAGTCGCTCGATCCGGCGAATGCGGAAACAATACGAGAGCGGATCGACCAGTTCGCAATCGGGCTTGCTACCACGCCGCAGTCGCTCAAGACAGAACAACGGCGCACCTTGATGCAGGAACTCAAGGAAGCCGGATACCTCGAAGTGCGCCGGTCCATGGAGATCATCGCGCAGCATCTGGGCGTGTCGCGGGCCACGGTATATAACGACACGAAATGAAATGCAGGTATTTTTTCCGGCCGGTCCATAACCCGTTGAGTGAACCTTTCCTATGAATACACTGACCCTTCCCACTTTCGATGACGTTCTCGCCGCCGCGGCGCGCATCGAGGGTTATGCACATAGAACACCGGTCTTCACGTCGAAGATGGTCAATGAAGAACTTGGCGCCGAAGTCTTCTTCAAGTGCGAAAACCTGCAGCGAATGGGCGCATTCAAGTTTCGCGGCGCATTCAACGCGTTATCCAGATTCGACGAACACCAGCGGCGCGCAGGCGTGGTCGCTTTCTCGTCCGGCAATCACGCGCAGGCCATCGCATTGGCCGCAAAGCTGCTCGGCATGCCCGCCACAATCGTCATGCCGCACGACGCCCCGGCTGCAAAAGTCGTAGCCACCAAGGGTTATGGTGGCAACGTCGTGATCTATGACCGCTACAAGGAAGACCGCGAGCAGATCGGGCGCGAACTTGCCGGCAAACACGGCCTGACGCTTATTCCGCCCTACGATCATCCTGACGTCATCGCCGGACAGGGCACCGCCGCCAAGGAACTCTTCGAGGAAACCGGTCCGCTCGACGCCCTTTTCGCGCCCCTCGGCGGTGGCGGACTGATCTCCGGTTCGGCGCTCGCCACGCGCGCGTTGTCGCCGGATTGCGCGGTGTATGCAGTCGAGCCCGAAGCGGGAAACGACGGGCAGCAGTCGTTCCGCTCGGGTTCCATCGTGCATATCGAAACACCCAAGACCATCGCCGATGGCGCGCAAACCCAGCATCTGGGCAACTACACTTTTCCGGTCATCCGTCGCGACGTGACCGACGTATTGACGGCGAGCGACGCGGAACTCATCGACTGCATGCGTTTCCTTGCGTCCCGCATGAAGCTGATTGTCGAGCCGACCGGTTGCCTTGGTTTCGCGGCGGCAAGACAGATGAAAGCCAGTTTGAAAGGCAAACGCGTTGGCATCGTACTGAGCGGCGGCAATGTCGATCTGGACCGGTTCAGCGAGTTGATGCTGCAACACTAGAACCGTTCTATCATGCCCGCCTGCACACCACGCACCGGCGCGCCCGGATACGCTACGGGCAATCCGGTCACGTTCACGCCTCGCAATACGAACTGCGCGTTGCCGCGGTTTTCCAGATCCGCAGCGGTGAAATAAAGAACCACGGAACGCGACAGCGTGTATTCGAACGCCACGCTGAACTGATCGGCGTTGTTGCCCTGGCCGCTGCGATCGCGCGCATGAGCGAATCCCAGCGACGCGCGAGCCTGGGTCGATAAATCCCACGAAGCAGATATCGACACGCCGTCGTCGTGATAACGCGGACTGCCGCCGTCGCCGTTGAAGATGGCTGCGTATGCGTGCACCGGCCCGAACAGATACGAGACGCCCGCGAAATTGGCGCGCAAGCCGGCGTCGCCATGCGTTTGCTGCCGGGCATACGAGAGGCGCAACTTGTCGAGCGAATAGTTCGCCGTCACGTAGTAACCGCCTATGCCATTGCCGTCGCCCGGATCGCGCAATGCGTACATGCCAGTGACATCGAAACCGGCAATGGTTGGCGAGATCCACGTGAACGCGTTGTCCGTGTAGGGCGTGATCTTCGAAAGATTGTTCAGGCCCGAGCCGATCGTGCCCGCGCCGAATGCGTCGAGTCCGCCCTTGAACGGTATGTAGAGCGGCGAGTATTGGCGGCCGAAGCGCGTCTGCCCCCAGGGCGCGTCAAAGCCGACCCAGGCTTGCCGGTTGAAAATGCTGCCCGGCGTGTCGAGACTGCCGTTGGTCGAACCAAAGCCATTCTCCAGGTCGAAGATCACGCTGGTTCCTGCGCCTATCGGTTCGTTTCCTCGCAACCCGACGCGCGATCCCCGGTAAGCACCGGAGTCCATGCGCGGGGTCCAGCCGTTGCCCGGATTGGTGACTTCTACGCTTGTATCGATCGTGCCGTAAAGCGTGACCGTGCCCTGCGCATGCACCGCGCCGGCAGCCGCGAGAACGAGCGGCACGCACGACAGCCCGGGTTTGAAGATGCGCAAGCAGCGAGCCGCCGCGTGGTGCCGGGGACAAAGGTTCATCGTGGTCGAAACGGGTCCGTGGCGTGGAATGCGCAACTTTAACAGCCGTGCCACGACAACCAAAAAGCAGTCGCCGCGCTCAAGCTGCGTGAACGTCGCCCGGCATTCGCAGATGAAGCGCCTCGGTTGCATCGTCCGCTGGAAACATGGATTCGATCCGCAGTTCCTCGGCGGCGACCGTTTGCGGCGTGCCAACGGTCGTGACCATGGAAAAGTAATTGAGCGTTGTACCGTCTTTCATGAAACTGATGGGGATGACGGGCATAGTGCGCGTGGCCGGTCCTGCATTGAGCATGTCGGGCGATTCCCAGCCGCTTTTCGCTCCGGGATAGGCAAGCAGATCGGCTAGCAGCTCACGGGTCTTTTCATCGACAACCCGCCCGACCGATTCGCGATGCACACGCTGGATCAGGCTCTTCGCCACCGCGTCCCAGTTCGCGATGAACGGCCGCATGCCGTTTGGATCGAACATCAGGTGCAACATGTTGCGCGGGCTCTTGCGCGCGTTCAGATCGATGAAACCGTTAAAGAAGCGCGGCGCAGCGTCGTTGGGCAAAAGCACATTCCAGTAGCGGTCCATGACGACCGCCGGAAACGGCTCGTGCTGTTTCAACATGCGCGCGAGCGCACGCGTGACGCTCTGCATCTCGTCAGCGTCCCACGCGCCTTCCGAATAAATGGGCGCGAAGCCCGCCGCAAGCAACAACGTGTTGCGCTCCCGAAGCGGAATGTCGAGCGCCTGTGCAAGGTTGATAACTGTCTGGCGGCTCGGCGCGCTCCGGCCGCTTTCAATGAAACTCACATGCCGCTGCGATACCCCGGCATCGAGCGACAGATCGAACTGGCTCCTGCCGCGCGTGCTTCGCCATTGGCGCAGCAGCGTGCCAAGTTCGGTAACGGGTTTCGTGGTGCGAGGCGAGGGCTTCATCGGAGATTCGTTCAATGCGAGACTCGGTTGAAAAGCTCGGTTAGCAAGAATACGTCCAAACCCACTGGGCATCTCGCGCATGACCCCGCGCGAGCGGGATCATGCGTGTGCTCCAGGGTTTATGCAGGAACCCAGGCCTGAGCCTTGAAGCGATCCTCGACCGGCGTGCCCGCCATGTTGGTTGTTGTTGCAGCCATGGTCGACACGCCAATGCTCGTGATCACCTCGAAGATCTGAAGCGGAGAATATCCAGCCGATGTAAACCGCTCGATGTCCTCCTCACTTACATTGCCCCGCTTCTTGATCAGCGCCTGGCTCATGCCCGAAAGCGCCGCGTATTTCGGATCGGCCGGCAATTTCCCGGCGCGAATGGCGTTGACATCGGCCTCGTCCATGCCGTCTTCGAGCGCAAAGGTGGAGTGGGCCGCGACCGTCCACGGACACTTGATGGTGACTGCGTTCGTCAGCAGCAAGGTCTGTTTCTCGCACTCGTCCAGACTTCCGCCGTGAAAACTTCCGAAGCTGCCTGCAAAGCCATTGAGCAAGACCGGGTTGGCGGCCATTGTCGCCATGACGTTCGGCAGGAAGCCGAATTTCTTGACGAGGGCCGCGAGTGTCGGCCTGGATTGTTCGGGTGCCGATTCAACTGTATGAAGAGAAAAATGATGCATTGCCAACTCCTTTGAGAGATGTAAAAACGACCGCCTTTGCGCTCTGATGCTCCGCGCCGCGCCAGGCGATGACTCTCATCTTAGGGAGCGCCCGAATATGTTCAATTACCTCCGATGTAATAAGGCAGCGGTTATCGGCGATGCCGCCGCACGCTTGTCAGCGAGAGCGTTGATCTACATCAACGGATGAACGTGGCGGGCTCATAGACTTTTTTGCAGGCACCGCCTACCGAACCGATGGCAGCGCGAAGCCCTCGGCTCACTCACCAACGGAGTTCTTCCGATGAGCTATACAAGCATCCTGGTCCAGCTCGACACGAGCTCACGTTCCCCGGCACGCCTGAGTTTTGCGTTGCGGCTTGCCCGGCAATATGGCGCACATCTCACGGGCGCGCTGTCGTGCTTCACGCCGGACCCGCGCACGTTCTACGTCATGGCAGGATATTCCGAGTACTACGAGGACCATCGCACTCTCCGCCAGGAACGCCATAACGCGCTTGAACAGGCCTTTCACGCGGAACTGGGAAATGCGGGTGTTACGGGAAGCTGGGTCGAAAGTACCGGCGATCCGACCAGTGACGTGGTACGCCTCGCCCGATGTGTGGATCTCGTCATTGCCGGCCAGGAAGATCCGAACGATCCGGAGTCGTTTATCGCCGATCACTTTCCGGAAACCCTCGTGATGGAAGCAGGCAGGCCGGTGCTCTTCTATCCGTACGCAGGCGAATTCGATACATTCGGCGCAAACGCACTGGTTGCGTGGAACGGCAGCCGCGAGGCCGTGCGCGCGGTGCATGACGCGTTACCGCTGCTGAAACGCGCCACGCGGACCACCGTGGTGACGGTCGACGAGCCCCGCGACACGACACGCGGCAACCGTATTCCCGGCGCCGACATTGCACTCGTCCTCGCCCGGCATAACGTCAAAGCGGACGTGGTCCAGCTTGACCGGATCGACCGGGCAGAGAACACGCCAGCCGGGCGACTGTTGCTTTCGCAGGCATCGCAACTGGGCGCGGATCTGATCGTGATGGGCGCTTACGGTCATTCCCGCTGGCAGGAACTGGTCATGGGCGGCGCCACGCGCAGCATGTTCCAGTCAATGACCGTGCCTGTACTGATGTCGCATTGATTACAGGAACAATACCCATGTATAAGCGAATTCTCGCGCCAGTCGATGGCAGCGAAACGTCCGCGCGCGCCCTTGACGCCGCGATCGAACTGGCGCGCGAGCACAACGCGGAGTTAAGACCGGTCTATGTGGTCGATGTCCCGCCGCTGTCATATTCCAGCGCGGCGTTCGATCCCGTGCCGGTGCGCGCCGCTTTCGTCGAGGAAGGCAAGCACGTGCTGGCCGATGCCGCCGCGAAGATGCGCCGCGGGGGCATTGAAGACAGCAAGGGCTCGACCAGCCTGATTGAAGTCGAGCCGCTTCGCGACGACATCGCGCAGCGCATCGAGCATGCCGCAGTAGATTTCGAGGCCGATCTCGTGGTGATGGGCACGCATGGACGGCGCGGCTGGCGGCGGCTCGTCCTCGGCAGCGTCGCCGAGCACTTCGTGCGCATTTCGACGCGGCCGGTGCTGCTGATCCCGCATGATTCGCCGCCGCAAAAGGAACCGGACGTCACGGGGGCAACACCGTGAGCTACAAGACCGTCCTTGTACATATAGATGACAGCCGGCGCAGTCGCACGCGGGTCGACTTCGCTGTCGATCTCGCCCTCAAGCACAATGCGCATCTGATCGGCTTGTACGTGGTCTGCCAGGACGCGCTGCGGCCCTTCCTGAACGTGGAAGAAAGCCTCAACCTCGCGGTCCAGGAGGCACAGGCGAGAGCGCGCCTTGAACGGGCGCACGACCATTTTCTCTCGGCGACCCGCCTGTCCGGTTGCACATCGGAATGGCGCGCACCCATCGGGCCGCCCGCCGATACCGCGATCCTCCACGCGCGCCACGCCGATGTGATCGTCCTTGGCCAGCCGGATCCGGCAGACCCGGCTGCGTACATTGGCAAGCATTTCCCCGAAGACCTCGTGATGAGCTGCGGGCGGCCGGCAATCCTGCTTCCGTATGCCGGCCGCATCGAACGTTTTGGCGAGACAGCGCTCATTGCGTGGGACGGCAGCCGGGCTGCGGCACGCGCGGTAGCGGACGCCCTTCCCGTTCTCCGGCTTGCGCATTCAGTGCAGATCGTGACCATCGAGCAGCCTCGCGCCACGAGCGATGAAAGCGCCAGAACGCCGGAGCGCGCCGGACACGCGCTCGCCGCCTACCTCGGGCACCACCGGGTGCGGGCCGGCGTTTTATCGATTCCGCACGTGTGGGGCGTGAGCACGGGCGCGGCCCTGCTCAATGTGCTGGCCGATACCAGCGCGGGACTTTTGGTGCTCGGAGCGTACGGACATGCGCGGTTTCAGGAACGCGTTCTCGGCGGCGTTACCCGAACTTTGTTAAAAAGTATGACCGCAGCCGTGCTAATGTCCCATTAACGAGACATTAACGTCTCATTAATGTCTCGTTAATGTCTAGTTGACGTCTCAAGAACCAGTGTTGCGCGCGTGACTCAGTATCCGTACGCAATTCTTAATGCCCGCTATTTCGCGGGCATCTTTTTTACCGTCCGCGAGCCCCGTTCGGACGGGAAAACCCGACGCGCGCAACTTTTCCCCGAACGCACTGAAGAAGATTTCCTGCAATGACCCGTGTCCTGTTAGCCGATGACCATGCGCTCGTTCGCGACGGACTGCGCCATATCCTCGACCGCGCAAGCGGCGTGGAGGTGGCGGGCGAAGCCAGCGACGGCGCCACGACCCTCGCAATGATCCGCGACACCACGGCGGACGTGCTCGTCCTCGACCTGTCCATGCCGGGGCGCAACGGCGTTGAACTGCTCAAGCAGATCAAGGACGAAAAACCGGCGCTGCGCGTGCTGGTCCTGACCATGCACGCCGAACAGCAATACGCGGTACGCGCGTTCAGAGCCGGTGCGTCGGGTTATCTGACGAAGGAAAGCGCGAGCGCCGAACTGGTCGCGGCGGTGAACAAGATTGCATCGGGCGGCGTGTACGTGAGCCTGACAATGGCCGAACGGCTTGCGCAAAGTCTGAACGAGCATGGCGACGACCTGCCGCATCATCGTCTTTCGGACCGCGAGTTCGAGGTATTCCGGCGCATCGCGGGCGGCGAAACGATCACGCAGATCGCCCAGGCGCTGTCGGTCAGCGCCAAGACCATCAGCACCTACAAGACCCGGATTCTCGACAAGATGCAGATGCCGCATGACGCAGCGCTGATTCGCTACGCCGTGCGGCACAAGCTCTTCGAAGACGACCACGAAACCTGAGCGCCACAGTCTGGCGTTCACGTTTTTTGTAGTCCATTTCCTACATGAATTCTTGAATCCCTACATTGTCTGACGCCGCTCGCTGATTTTATTTTGAGACAGAGTGGACCATACTTCCTCACTGAGCGTCGGCCGATTCCGGGGTCATCGACTCGCGTCGGCAAGCACCCCATCGATCAGCCGCTGAATCTTCTGCGCGACACACCCGTGGCGCGTACCGATGCGCGCGTTGGACACTGCACCGTATGAATTGCCGCGCAAACGCATTGATGCAAACACCACTCACGGAAGACGTCATGACTTCAGCGACTGCTTGCGCATCTTCAGTTGCGAGCCCGCCACCTTCGGCTCGCACGGCACGTCCGGCCGTTCCCGGCTTTTCGCCAAGTTCCCGCCCCGATACACGTTGCTCCGCCTGTTCGCTGCACGCCATCTGCATGCCGACGCAACTGAGCGAAGCCGAACTTGGCAGGCTCGATGCGATCATCTGCTCGACACGGCTCGTGCGGCGCGGCGAGACGCTGTACCGGACCGGCGACGCGTTCAAGAGCATCTATGCCGTACGCACCGGTTGCTTCAAGACGGTTATTGCGCATCGTGACGGACAGGAGCAGGTGACAGGTTTCCACATTGCGGGCGAGCCGTTGGGTCTCGACGGTGTTTGCTCCGACGAGCAAAACTGCGACGCGGTCGCGCTCGAGGACAGCAAGGTCTGCGTGATCCCCTTCGATCTGCTCGAAGAGCTTTGCCACGACATCAAGGCCATGCAGCAGCACGTGCACCGGATGATGAGCGGCGAGATAGTACGTGAGTCCGGGCTGATGATGATGCTTGGCACCATGACCGCCGAGCAGCGTCTCGCCACGTTCCTCATGAATCTTTCGTCGCGTATGAAAGCACGCGGTTATTCGGCGGCAGAATTCAATCTGCGCATGACCCGCGAGGAGATCGGCAGTTATCTCGGGCTGAAGCTCGAGACCGTGAGCCGGATGTTTTCGAAGCTGCAAAAGCAACGGATCGTGGATACGAACGGCAAGCAGATCCGGATTATCGATAGCGAGCGGCTCGCCGAAGTCTGATCAGCCGCGCGCAGGTCCCGGCCTGCCATGCCGATGGCGGAACACATGCCCCTGAATTACCTGCGCAGCTTCACGCGGCCCGAACGCACCGACCAGAGCAACCGGCGTCTCGGGCGTTGCCTGGCTTTCATAGCCGGCGCGGCGAATGCCGGCGGCTTTATCGCCGTCGGTCAATATACGTCCCACATGTCGGGCGTGGTGTCCGCGCTCGCCGATAACCTGTCGCTTGGCGAAACCGGTCTTGTCGTGGCCGGCCTGAGTTCGCTTCTGGCCTTCATGACCGGGGCCGCCACGTCCGCGATCATGATCAACTGGGGCCGGCGGCGCGGCGCGCAAAGCGAATACGCGTTGCCCTTGCTGCTGGAAGCCGCATTGCTGCTCTTCTTCGGCTTGCTCGGCGCCAACCTGGAACAGGACCGGATCCTGTTCGTGCCGGCGACCGTCGCGCTGCTCTGCTTTGTCATGGGCCTGCAGAACGCGATGATCACCAAAATCTCGAAGGCGGAAATCCGCACCACGCACATGACCGGGCTCGTGACGGATGTGGGTATAGAACTGGGCAAGCTCGTGTACTGGAACGCAACCAAAGATGCGCCCGGCATGAAGGCGGTGAAGGCCGACCGCGCGAAGCTCGCACTGCTGGCGTCGCTGCTCGGGATGTTTTTTATCGGCGGGATTGCGGGCGCGATGGGATTCAAATACGTGGGTTTCGTCGCAACCATTCCACTTTCCGCCATGCTTGTCATGCTGGCGGTCGTGCCGCTGGTCGACGATCTGGTCGGCCAGCGGCGCTGATTGCTTGGGCGCTGATTCAACCCAGCGTGAAACGCTCGCGCGTGCTCACGTAGTCGCTCGCACCGAACCGCCCGACCGGAAAATAATGCTGTAGCCGCACGCGCCATGTTTCAGTATCGATGAGTTCATCGCGTGCGTGCAACCTGTGAACCCGCCCGATGAAGATGTGCCGGCTCGTGGTTTCCAGCGTCTCCCACAAGGTACATTCGAATGCGACAGGTGCCTCTGCGATTCTCGGCGGCGCCACGAACGAGCTTGCAACCGGCGTCAGCCCGACTTTCTCTAGCTCGCTGACATCGGGCGGCAGGCGCTCACCACAGCGATGCATTTTCCCGGCCATCGCCTCGTCGCTCAGATGCACGACAAACTCGCGGCTGCGTGCAATGTTCACGGCCGTGTCCTTGAGCGAGCCGTCATCGAGACGGTTGATGCTGATCATCACAATGGGCGGCTCCTCGCCCATCATGTTGAACATCGAAAACGGCGCGGCGTTGATCGTGCCGGTAGCGCTCAACGTGGTGACCAGCGCGATGGGCCGCGGCACGATCAGGCTCGCCATGAGCTTGTAGCGCTGATATTCCGTAATGGCTTCGAAGTCGATTTCCATGATGGCCCGTTCAGGTTTGAGGCAGCGTGCAAGTGGTTCAGGGTTGAAGCAGACCAAGCAGTTGCCCGAGACTTTGCTCGCCTTGCATGCGTGACGTTTCAATGCGTTCTTCCAGCTCACGAAGATGCGCTTCCATGCGGCTGATTGCGCCGGATGCGTCGCGCGCTTCAATGCAATCGACAATTGCCGTGTGTTCGTCGTGCTCGCATGGCGCGTTGCCCGGCGGCTCGTACACGCCGACAATCAGCGAGCATCGCGATACGAGTTCGCTCAGATAGCGCTGCAGAATCGAATTGCCCGCGAGTTCCGCTATGCGCAAATGGAAGCCGCTGGCAAGCCGTGCCCATGACGGCTGATCGAATCGATGCATTGCTTCGTGTTCGTCGGCAAGCTGGCGGCGCAATACGTCGATATCGCGCGCGCTTGCGCGTTGCACCGCAAGTTCCACCAGGATGCGTTCCAGCGACCGGCGCGCTTCGAAAATCTCGCGCGTCTCCTCAGGCGTTGGCTCGGCAATCACGGCGCCCTTGTTCGGACGCAACGAGACGATACCTTCGTAAGCCAGCCGCTCCAGCACGCGCCGCACGACCGCGCGGCCAACACCGAACAACTGGCACAACTCCGGTTCCGGCAGCTTGGTGCCGGGCGTCAGGCGATGATTGAGCACGCCGTCGAAGATCGCCTGATAGAGGCGTGTGTCGATGTCTTCCTGGGAGGTATCGGGCGTTTGCGCGACTCGAAGCGCGGGTCTGGGTGTCATGTTCGTGCATGAAAAGTGGCATGTTCCGGGCCGGTGAGCCCCGCGCGTTCCATCTCGTCCATATGACGCGCAATCGCGCCGGGCGTCGTCATCCAGACATCGCCATTCGCTCGCGCGGCCGCGATGTGCCGAAGCGCACGCCGCAAATGACGCAACCGGTACGGCTGTCCAACGAGGTAAGGATGCAGCGCGATACCCATCACGAGCGCCTGCTTATGGCGGCTGTTGCTGGCTTGATCGAGCATCTCGTCAAATTGATCGATGATCATGTCCGCAAAAGCGCGTGCGTCGAGCTGACGGCCTATGATCATCGGCAAGTCGTTGAGTTCTTGCGGATACGGGATCGACCATAGTGAACCGGCGCGCGTCGCCATGCGAACCGGGCGGTCATCGTGGCACCAGTTGAGCGTGTAAGCGTAGCCCGTTTCCGCGAGCAAGTCTGGCGTCAGGTGCGACTCTGAAATCCATGGCGAGAGCCAACCCGAAGGTGGCGTCCCCGAATGTGACGCAATGCGCTCGCGGCAGTGAAGCAGTAACGCACGCTCATCGGCTTCGTTCAGGTCGCTCTGGCGTTGCGCGTTCGTATGGCCATGCGCGATGAGTTCGTCGCCTCGCGCGAGACATGCATCAATGACATCGGGGCAATGATCATAGAGCGCCGTGTTGATCAGCGTGCCGCACGGCAGGCCGAGCTGATCGAACAGTTCCATGCAGCGCCATACACCTACGCGGTTTCCATATTCGCGCCAACTGTAGTTGAGCACATCGGGTTGCGGCGAAACGGGGCCAAGCGCCGCGCCCAGTCCTTCGCCAAACGCAAAGTGCTCGATATTGAAGCCAAGATAAACGGCAAGTCCGGTGTCTCCCGGCCATCGAAACGAATCGGTATCGGAAATGGCGCGATACGCAAACCGCTCATGCGTCGCGAGCGGACCGAACGCTGGTCCGTGCGACGCGCCAGCGTGACGAATGATGACCATGTGCGAAAACCCCCGAATACCTCAACACGAAACGTGCTGCGCGTGAACCTTTTTGGTGGATCGCGCACTGTCACGGACTGTCGGCGCACCGTGACCGTGCGGCTTTCGGTCCTGGATCGCCGACAGATCGATTTTGAATCGTGTGCAATTTACACGCCATATCGTCGACATTCAATAGGGGCGATGGTTTGCATGAAACGCCATGCACTACGAACAAAGTGGCATGTGTCTTGCAATTCACGGTGCATCAGCCGGCCGCAGCCCTTGGTGCAGTTATCGATCAGGAAACGCAACGCATGAGTTCGTTCGTGAGTCCGTCCATATGAGTCAGTCCACTTCAGCCGTAGTGAAGACCGAAGCTGCTGACATAGAACTCGTTCACGTGTCGAAGCAATACGGCGACTCGCTCGCGGTCGACGCCATCGACCTGCGCATTCCGGGCGGCCAGTACTGCTGCCTGCTCGGGCCTTCGGGCTGTGGCAAGACATCGACGCTACGGATGATTGCGGGTCACGAATCGATCACCGATGGCGACATCCTCATAGGCCAGCGCAACGTGACGCGCGCACCGCCCGCCACGCGTGGCACCGCAATGGTCTTCCAGAGCTATGCGCTGTTCCCGCATTTGTCCGCACTCGACAACGTCGCGTTCAGCCTCAAGATGCGGGGCGTGGCGAAAGACGCGCGCCGCAAGCGCGCGGGCGAACTGCTCGAACTCGTAGCAATGAGCGCGTTCGCCGAACGCAAGCCATCGCAGTTATCGGGCGGCCAGCAACAACGTGTAGCGCTCGCCCGCGCGCTTCTGAACGAACCGCGTTGCCTGCTCCTGGATGAACCGTTGTCGGCGCTCGACCCGTTCCTGCGCATCCAGATGCGCGCTGAACTCAAGCGCTGGCAGAAGGAACTCGGCATCACTTTCGTGCACGTCACGCACTCGCAAGAAGAAGCGATGGCGCTCGCCGACATGGTCGTGGTGATGAGCCATGGACGCATAGAACAAAGTGGTTCTCCGCATGAAGTCTTTAACCGGCCGCGCACTGAATTCGTCGCGCGTTTCCTCGGCGGCCATAACGTGCTCAGCGCCAACGGACGCGCCTTTACCGTGCGCGCCGATCATCTGCGAATTGCGCCCCACGGCGTGACGCCCGTGCAGCCGACGGCCAGCGACGGCGGGCTTAGCCGTATCGGCGGCATTCCTTGCACGGTCCGCGAGACCGAATATCAGGGCACGCATCTGCGCATGACGCTGGCGCCGCTCGACGGTTCGCCCGAACTCATCTCACTGCTGCCCGATAGCGAATACGACCCGCAGCGTCTTTGCCCCGATGCGCGCGTCGTGGTCTGGTGGAACGAGCACGATGCGCACGCATTGGCGGCATGAAAGATCGAGCGGCGCCGCACCACATGAAAACCGCGCGGGACCTGCGCGAGAACGTCAACCAAGGGAGATTGCAATGAGCGAGCGAAACGAATACCCGTCCGATACTACGGCAAGCGAGCCCGCTGAATCGGGCCTCGGCTCGGGCCACGGCTTGACGCGCCGCAGCTTGCTCAAGGGCGCGGTCGCGGCAGCGGGTATTGCGGGGTTCCCCTTCGTGCACGCGCAGGAAAAGATCACGCTTCGCTATCTCGGCACAGCGGTGAACCAGAGCTCGGATATCGCAAAGAAGTTCCAGGAGGACACGGGCATTCAGATCCAGTACATTCCGGTCACGACCGACGACGTCGCCAAGCGCATCATCACGCAACCGAACTCGTTCGATATTGTCGACACCGAATACTTCTCGCTGAAGAAGCTGATCCCCGCCGGAACACTCGCCGGCATGGACGCGAAGAAAATCAAGCTCGCCGACAAGATCACGCCTGTGCTCACTCGCGGCGAAGTCGACGGCAAGAAAATTGGCGACCAGGGCACCGCACCGAAGAAAGTGATGTTCCTGACGGGCGCGCGCTCGACTCAATTTTCCGCGACACCCACCGAATGGATGACACTGATCCCCACCACCTATAACGCCGACACGCTCGGCATCCGCCCCGACCTGATCAAGCGTCCAATCGCGAGCTGGTCCGAACTGCTCAACCCCGAGTTCAAGGGCAAGGCCGCGCTGCTCAACATACCGGCCATCGGCATCATGGATTCGGCGATGGCTATCGAGGCAATGGGCCACATGAAGTACGGCGACAAGGGCAACATGACCAAGGCCGAGATTGACCAGACCATCAAGATCCTCATCGAGGCGAAGCGCGCGGGTCAGTTCCGGGCCTTCTGGAAAGACTTCAACGAAAGCGTGAACCTGATGGCCTCCGGCGAGGTCGTGATCCAGTCCATGTGGTCGCCAGCCGTGACGAAGGTCCGCACCATGGGCGTTGCCTGCAGGTTCCAGCCGCTGAAGGAGGGGTATCGGTCGTGGGCGTCGGGTTTTGGACTGCCGCGTTCACTGCAGGGCCGCAAGCTCGACGCCGCGTATGAATTCATCAACTGGTTCCAGGACGGCTGGGCAGGCGCCTACCTGATGCGCCAGGGCTATTACCCCGGCGTGCCCGACACCGCCAAGCCCCACATGCAGGCCTACGAATGGGATTACTGGATGGAGGGCAAGCCTGCGGCGCAGGACATCAAGGCGCCCGACGGCCAGTTATTGGAAAAGGCCGGCACCGTGCGCGACGGCGGCTCGTACAACCAGCGTATGGGCGCAATCGCGTGCTGGAATGCGGTGATGGACGAGAACATCTACATGGTCCAGAAATGGAATGAGTTCATCGCGGCCTGAGTTCGCGGGTGCCGGCTTCATGCCTTGCATGAAACCCGCCACATCAGTTCATTCATGGGGAATCGTCACGCAATGGCATCGATCGAGCTTCCCGTTCAAACACTTGATGCGCCGGTCAAACACCGGCGAAGCACCGCATGGCTGCAGGCAACGCCGCTGACGCTGACCTTTGCGCTGTTCTTCGTCGTGCCGCTGATTATCACGTTGATTGTGAGCTTCTGGGACTTCAACGAGTACCAGATCATCCCCGCGTTCACGCTCAAGAACTATGCGGCGATTTTCGACGGATGTTCATCGACAACCGATGTTTGCGTGACCTTCAAGACCTATGCGTCGACCCTCAAGTTCTGCGCGATCGTATGGGCCGTCACGCTTTTGATCGGCTTCACGATTGCCTATTTCCTTGCATTCCATGTGCGCTCATCGGGCATGCAGACCGTGCTGTTCCTCGTTTGCACCATACCGTTCTGGACCTCCAATGTGATCCGGATGATTTCGTGGATGCCGCTGCTCGGGCGCAACGGACTCGTGAACCAGGCGCTGATAAGCACGCATATGATCGACCGGCCGCTCGAATGGCTGCTGTACTCGAATTTCTCCGTCGTCCTCGCGTTCGTACATCTTTATACGTTCTTCATGATCGTTCCAATCTTCAATGCAATGATGCGCATAGACCGGTCCCTGCTCGAGGCCGCACGCGACGCCGGCGCCACCGGCTGGCAAGTCATCCGCGAAGTGGTGCTGCCGTTATCGAAGACGGGAATCGTGATTGGTTCGATCTTCGTGATCACCATCGTCATGGGCGATTTCCTGACCGTGGGTGTGATGGGGGGCCAGCAGATTGCGTCGGTGGGAAAGATCATTCAGGTGCAGACGGGCTATCTGCAGTTTCCCGCAGCCGCCGCCAACGCGATCATCCTGCTCGCCGTGGTGCTCATGATCGTGTGGGCGTTGACCCGCGTAGTCGATATCCGCAAGGAGCTGTGACATGGCGGCGATCCGTCTCAGACACCGCGAGCGCAGGCCTGCCAGTTTCTATTGGCTTGCGCTCGTGTTCGCATTGTTCGTGCTGTTTCTCTACGGCCCCGTCATCACCATTTTCATTTTGTCATTCCAGGGACCGGAGGGCGGTCTCACCTTCCCCATGCGCGGTGTGTCATTGCACTGGTTCGAAGTGCTGCGCCAGGGCGTTGGAGACATCGACATCTGGGCTGCGTTCGGACGTTCAGTGCGTCTCGCCGCCGTGGTGACTGTCTTGACGGTGCTGTTCTCCGTTGCTGCGGGACTCGCGTTTCGCAAGCGCTTTCGGGGTGATACCGCGGTGTTCTATGTATCGGTTGCAAGCCTGATCATGCCTTCGATCATTGTCTCGCTGGGCATTGGACTCACGTTCCGGCTACTCGATAACGGCGTCAAATATCTCGCCACGCTCATGGGGCACGAATCTTTCGTCGACAACTACACCACCTCGATGGGTCTTTATACATCAGCGCTCGGCGCGCATCTCACGTGGACTCTGCCCTTCGGCTTGCTCGTGATGTTCGCCGTCTTCAATCGATTCAACCCGGCGTACGAAGAAGCAGCGCGCGACCTTGGCGCATCGCCGTGGCAAAGTTTCAGGCACGTCGTGTTGCCGATCATCGGGCCGTCGGTGATTGGCGTGGGCATGTTCGGCTTTACGTTGTCCTGGGACGAGATCGCGCGCACCTCGCAGGCAATCGGCGACCAGAACACGTTGCCGCTTGAATTGCAGGGGTTGACGACCTCGGTGACCACGCCGGTTATCTACGCGCTTGGCACCATGACCACCACGTTGTCCTTTACCGTGATGGTGGCTGGACTATGGATGGTGCGCGGGTTGAGCCGCAGACGTTCGCGTGCGCTCGCTCTCGGGCGATGAGGCACGCCGGATGCCTTGCGCGTCGCCTGTCAGTAGGGTTCGCGGGAAATACGTATTGCCTTCGCTGGCGGAACGTTGCGCGCAAGCGCCCGTTCGACGATTGCATCGGCCGTGGCATGGGCCTTGATGCGCATCTGGCGGCGCATGATGCGGTCGACGTTCTTGGGACTGTCGCGGTGAAGCGCCCAGTAAAGCGCGCTCAGCCATCCGACGATCGTCCACCCAAGCAACGCGTTCATGAGTGCGAGAAGCAGCACGTTGCGCCGCCCTCGCCTGTCCGCCACGATCGACGGCGTGAAGTACACAAGCATTGCGACAACAGCAATAAAAGCCTGGACCACTGTTTTTTCGACCATTTTTGCGCTCTCCTTACAGATCGCTTGAACGGGATGGATGCAACCGCCATACGTTGCAATCGAAGATCCGTTCAAGCGAAAATCCAGAATAGTCCTGATGGCGCCCAAGGTCCAAGTCACAAATTTAACCGCCGTAATAATCAGGCGCTATTGAACCTCGCCTGGCCTGCGTTCATACGACCCCGAACCCCGGCTCCTTCACGCCTGTGTGTCTTTCCCGAATGTAGCCACACATCACGCATTACGGCGCGCCTCACAATGGCGCATCGCCGGATCGCACAGCGGGGGACCGAGTATTAGATATTCCGTAATGCACGCGCAAGTAGTCGTATTTAAAAATACACTTTAAAGTTCCGCGACCACGATAAAACAAACCCAGATAATCTAAATTACACCAATTTATAAATCCGTTAAAACACCTTATTTAATCTCATTTTTAAATCCTTCTTTTTCGCCCAAAAAACTTAGCGGCCCCAACCAATGAAGTTGAAGTTTTTCTTAAACCATCCCATATGATCAAAGCAACGCTCCTGTGTGCACGCCCGGGCCGTCACGGACCAAATCCCGGGAAACGAATTTCAATTACTAATAGTGACCAACCTCGCCGTTACCGCAAGATCCAGCTATCTCCCAATCTTTCATCGGACCCTTTATCCAGGCAGGATCGGCACCATTGATTGCCCTCTAAATATCGATAAGAAATTGTTACATAATCAGGAATTAATTACCCCAATCAAATGAGATAACCGGCAAATATCAGGCATCGCGATCGTATTCCTCATATTAATCAAACAATTTCCTGAGGAAATATTTGTGGGATGCGCCGGTGCATTAGAAAATTTTCCCTTTTTCCCCGAAAAAAATTAATTCGTTTGAGCGCTACCGCACATTCCGGGTAGGATTTGCGCCTGCCTTCGATGAAAAAGGTAGAGTTTGCCGGGACAGAACACGGTAATGGCATGTTTTGGGTAAAACGTTTGCGAAAACGTTCCATCCGGCCGATTGACGCGCCTGGACATTCTGGACATTGCTTCCAGAACACCAGCGCCGGGTCATGGCATTCGGTTCGTAGTCCGAACTTAAATACTGTCTTCAGTGGCTATCCCGGGAATTGAAAGAATGAGGTCAAGCATTAAGTTTTTAGTTCTACGAATTATTTGAGCGATATCAGTGCACGGCTTTCAAGTGCTTCATGCCTCCCAAACTGAAATCAACACCATTTTTTTGTCGAGCCTTTTTTCGACATTGGACACAACTCGCCATGTTAAAAAGACGTCAATTTCTAGGTTGCCTCACGGCTTTGAGCGGTAGCTATATGTTGGCTGCGTGCGGCGGTTCCAGCGACGGCGGCAGCGTTTCAGGTGCAGCCGTCAACAGCGCATCGAGTAGCAAAGCGGTTGTCAATGCGGCAGTGAGCAACATGTCAGCGGACGCCACCATGATTCCCCCGGCGTCCTCCATCATCGACGCACAAGGCCGCGTCTGGACCGTATCCAACGGAGTCATCTACCGCGATGGTTCCGTTGTCGGAGTCAACTTCAACGTCGCCTTGCTCCTGTGGTACGGCGGCAGAATGTGGCATACGAACACGTCAGGCCAGTGCTATCTCTGGACCGACGCAGCCGGATGGTTGCAAGCCAGCGACCCGCGCCATGCGAGCGCTGCAATACCGGGCAACTTCTACGGCATGAACGGCCATTGGGATGACCCTTATACTCCGGCTCAGGTCGTCTCCATCTTGAAGGGACTGGGCTGCACGACGTTCCGCGTAGGTTGCACCAATGATCCACAGCAGCTTGCCGCTGTAACGAAATTGGCGGCGGCATTTCAGGCTGCGGGCCTCACCCTCTTTGTGTTGATCAACCAGGGCATGACCGATAACAACGGCAATGTCTTCGGCAGCGAGGACGCTGCCTATAGTCAGGGCTACGCGGTCGCTTCGACTGTTGCGAATACTTTGAAGCAGTATGGCGTGACCATGTACGAATGCGGCAACGAGCTGACCCGCCAGAACTCGACCATTCTGGACTTCACCCAGGCGGGCACCAAAGCGGTTGACTTCAACAATACGAACTGGCCGGCCATGCGAGGCGTGATGCGCGGCATGATCGACGGCGTGAAGTCGGTTCAGTCGAACGCCAAGTGCGGCATCAACTTCTGCGTCGCCGACGTCGGAGCCGCAGATGCGCTGTGGGAAGGCATGCAGCCCGATGGCAGCAGAGGCTATCCGAGAGTCCAATGGGACATCACGACGTGGCACAACTACGAAGTGTATGGCGACATATTCAACATCGGTTCAGACGGTTCGGGTCCGGGATTCGATCTGCCAACCTACTGCAAGGCTCGCTACAACGTGCCTTTCATGATCACGGAATGGAACACGGGTCCCGAGCAGAGTGCGGCTTATCGAGCGAACTACATCACAACCCAATTGGGCGAGTTCTATAACGCCAGAAAGACGCACAACATCCAGTCCGCCATGTATTACGTGCTCGACAGCGGCAACGATACTTATGGCCTGATGGTGAGCGGTGCAACGCTGAACCAGCCGTACAACGCGTTCACAAGCTTCTCGTCGTCCCACCCGGACACCTGAGCGCGCTTCATGACCGGGCACGATACCCTGCGTGCCCGGCCACCATTCAAACGTCCGGATCATGCGGCGTTCGTCACATGCTTTCTCGCACGGTCGCGCGCGTTGTGGCCGTCGCCGCACAACCCGCGTTTTCGGGAAGCGTGGCGAGCGTGCGGTTATCATGGCTGCATTGCGTCGCTTAAACGAACCATTGCTTCATATGAGGAATACCCGCAAGACATTGATAATCGCGGTGCTTCTCGCGGAACTCGCCGTGGGCGCCTATCTTGTGTTTCACAAAGGCGACGAGTCGACGGAAACCCACGCAGCACCGGACGGCTCCACGCTTGAAGAGGAGTCGGACCCCGGATTGAGCGATACGCATGTCACGGCGGGAAGTATCGCTGGCACAGCTTCCGCTGGCAGCGAAGGGGTCGTCGCCAATGCACCCACGCAGTCTACGCAGCCCACGATCGCGAATATCGCGTCAGAGCCCGCTGCGCCTATCGCGAGCATCGCGCCACCGCCGCAACCGGCCACGAAGCCGAATCCGCCGCCCGCGCAAACGCTCGACGCAGCCAACCCGCGCAGCCCATCCACTCCCGCAAGGAGTCCGGCGCAAACAGCGCGTGCCGATATCACGCGCGACAGTACGCGCAGCCACAACCCAAAACCAGCGACATCTGTCGTGACGGATGAGCTTGTCAGGGAGTCCGCCAAGCTGGACCCGGCGTTGCCGCCGCCCGCCCCACTCGTTCATGACGATCCGTCCCGCCGCCGGACAAATCCCGTCGCAGCCGCGATGACCGATAGCCTGGTCAGGGATTCCGCCCGGCTCGATCCTTCACTGCCGCCGCCAAAACGGCCCGGCACGCAGTAACCACACTTGCTTCACGCAGCATTGATCAAGCCTCAAAAGCGATATTCAGGGTCGCTCAGCATCACGCGCTTACTGATGCAATGGCAGTTCGGCACTTCCAAACTGGAGCGCCGCAAGCTGCGCATAAAGCGGCGAGCTGAGAAGCAAATCGGCGTGACGTCCCTGCGCGACAATGCGCCCTTGTTCCATCACCACAATACGATCCGCTTGCTGAACCGTCGCGAGCCGGTGCGCGATGACCAGCGTGGTGCGGTTGTGCGCCGCGTTGTCCAGTGCCTGTTGCACCAGCCGTTCGCTTGCTGCATCGAGCGCGCTGGTTGCCTCGTCGAGCAGCAGGATAGGCGGATTCTTCAGGATCGCCCGGGCAATCGCAATACGTTGCCGCTGCCCGCCGGACAAACGCACGCCGCGCTCGCCAAGAAACGTTTCATAGCCCTGCGGCAATGCTTCGATAAACCCCGCCGCCGCTGCCATCCCAGCCGCCCGCTGTACTTGCGCGAGTGTGGCCTCAGGTGCGCCATAACGGATGTTATCAAGCACGCTGCCTGAAAAGATCACCGATTCCTGCAGCACGACCCCGATTTCCCGGCGCAAGTCGGCGAGCGGCACATCGCGCGCGGAAACGCCGTTGATCAGAATGCCGCCCGTTTGCGGATCGTAAAAGCGCAGAAGCAGTTGAAACAGCGTCGTCTTGCCGGCACCCGATGGCCCGACCAGCGCAACATGCTCGCCTGAACGCACGTTGAGCGTGAGACCCGAAAGTGCCGCAATGCCAGGACGGGACGGATACGAGAAGCTCACGTTGTCAAAGCGGATGCCCTCACCGTGCGCCGGCAGTGCGACCGTCGTCGCGGCCTGCATCACGGGCGAACGTGCCGATAACAATTGCAGAAGCCGCTCGGTGGCGCCGGCGGCCCGCTGCAGGTCGCCCCACACTTCGGCGAGCGCGCCCACCGCACCGGCCGTGAACACCGCATAGAGGATGAACTGGGACAACTGCCCCGCAGTCATGCGCCCGGCCAACACTGCCTGCGCGCCGAGCCAAAGCACGAATACGATCGCGGTGAACACCAGCACGATCACCGCCGCCGTCAACCATGCACGCGCCCGGATGCGCCTGAGCGCGGTTTCAAAAGCCAGTTCCACCGCGCCGCCAAAGCGCCGCGTCTCGAACGGTTCTTGCGCGTACGATTGCACTGTGGGCATGGCATTGAGCACTTCGCCCGCCAGCGCGCTCGCGTTGGCAATCTTGTCCTGGCTCGCGCGCGAAAGCCGCCGCACACGACGGCCAAAGATGAGAATGGGCGCAATCACCACGACCAACGTGCCGATGATGTAACCCGACAACACCGGACTCGTCACCGCGAGCATCGCCACGCCGCCGGTGAGCAGGAAGAAGTTGCGCAATCCCATCGACAGGCTGGTTCCTACTACCGTCTGGATCAGCGTGGTGTCGGCCGTGAGCCGCGACAGCACTTCCCCACTTTGCGTGGTCTCGAAGAACTGTGGGCTCATGCCGAGCATGTGGTCGTAGACCGCGCGCCGAAGGTCGGCCGTGACGCGCTCGCCCAGCCATGACACCAGATAAAAGCGCAACGCCGTGGCGCCGGCCAGTACCAGCGAAACAATGAACAACGCAAAAAAATAACGGTCGATATGCGCCCGGTTGCCTCCGGCGAAGCCCCGGTCGATCAGATATTTGAACGCCACCGGCAACGCCAGGGTAGCGCCTGCCGACGTTATCAGCGCGAGGAACGCGAGCGCCCAACGCCCGGCGTAGGGACGCAGGAACGGTAGCAGCGCGAACAGCGGTTCGACCGCTTTCGAAGGCGGCGCGGGCTCCGGCGGCAACAAAGCGTGTGACATGAGGGTCCCGGGTGAAGCGAAGGTCCGTTGATTGTGCCAGCCCGGCGGGATTGTCTATTCCGCTGCTGCCGGCAAACGGAAATGCTGCGCGCGCAGCGTGACATGCGCGAACACGAACGCCGTAATGGCCGCGAGGGCGATGCAAATCACCATCGGCTTCGGCGCGCCGTTTGTCACAAGCCCCGAGAGCGCCATCACGGCCGCGCCGACCACGAACTGCAACGCGCCCATCAATGCCGACGCCGTGCCCGCGATCGCGCCGTGATGTTCGAGCGACAACACCGCGGACGTAGGCATGACGAGTCCCAGGAACCCATAGCCGATAAACAGGAACAGCATCATCAGCGGCAGGCTGTCTGCGCCCGCGACGAACAACACGGCGAGGATCGCCATCGAAAGTGCGAAGCCCGAGACCGAGACGCGAATCACGCGCGGCAGTCCGTACTTCGCGGTAAAGCGCGCCGTGAACTGGCTGACGCCGAAAAACGCGGCCGCATTGAGCGCGAAGCAGAGGCTGAACATGGTCGGCGTCAACCCGTAATGATCGATGATCACAAACGACGCGTTCGCCAGATAGACGAAAAACGACGCCATGCCAAACGCGCCAACGAGTGTCAGCCCGAGAAACGAAGGGTCCGTCATCAGCTTGCGATAACCCGCGAATGCGCTGGCCCAGGAACTATCGGCGCGATGATGCGCTTCGCGCGTCTCCTCCAGTTGCGTGGCGGCAAGCAGGAACGCGATACCGCCCGCAACCGTCAGCGCCCAGAACACCCCACGCCAGCCAAACGCCGCGATGATGATACTGCCCGTCAGCGGCGCAAGGATGGGCGATATGCTCACGACCAGCATCAGCAGCGACATCAGACGCGTGGCGTCGTGCCCCGTGTACAGGTCGCGCACGACCGCCCGCGGCACGACCATGCCCGCGCACGCGCCGAGCGCCTGCAGCACGCGAAAGCCGATCAGCACGTGCACGTCCGGTGCAAACGCGCAGCCCACGCTGCCGGCTGTGAAGATCGCGAGACCGGCATAGATCGGCAGCTTGCGCCCGAACATGTCGGCAAGCGGACCGTAGACGAGCTGGCAGACTCCGAGCGTGACGAAAAACATCATCAGGCTCAGCTGCACTTCGGCGGGGGTTGCATGGAGCGCGCCGCCTATGGACGGCAGCGCGGGAAGATACATGTCGATGGCAAACGGGCCAACGGCGGTGATGAGGCCCAGCACGATGGCTAGCTGCAGGAAACGTCGGTTCATGAGGATCGGTTCAACAATGGAAAATCCCGGGGCGCGTGCGTGACCCGGGGTTGATCGTGGTTCGCGGTTCGTGATGCCGTAGAGCGCGCGCGTCGTCCCGCGTACTTGAATCGGGCCGCCCAAAGTTGCGACGTTACAGTGAAATTGGAATCCGCGCAGTGCAGTCAACAGGATGGCCGGCCGTGCTCACGGCTACTCGCCGGCAGATTGTATGGAATAGAACGATCGGGCGAAGCGTTGTTATTTCCGGGAGCCGGCATGACAGGCAACCGCCCCGGCGTGCGGGAGTCAATCGCTCAAGGGGAAACGAACATACCCACAGCAGGAGTTCACACGATGTCCGAGAACACACCTGTCGATGTCACCCCTGCCTGCCGCAAAGTGCGGCCAGGCTCCGCGCGCGCCGGAAAACAAAAACTGCTTTACGCGGAAGGCATATCGGCGCAAACCGTCGGGTCAAGGCATATTCACATGCAGCTTGCGACACTCCCGCCCATGATCCGCGCCCGAGCGCACAAACACGAGGCGCACGAAACCGCGATCTACGTGATCAGCGGCGAGTCCGGCGTCTGGTATGGGGAGAACCTGCAGCATCACGAAACGGTGGCAGCGGGCGAATTTTTCTATATCCCGGCGAATGTTCCGCACGTGCCATATAACCCGAGCAGCACCGAGCCGTGCGTCACGGTCATTGCCCGTACCGACCCGAACGACCAGGAAAGCGTGATGTTATTGCCGGAGCTTGACGACGTCCATCGTTGAGACATGGGACGAGTATCGGCACTGCCTCCTAGCAGACTGCCCCACGCATGGCTTCCAACATGACACACACGCGCGAGAAGACTTAGCAGACTTCTTCGATCTGGCGCACGCGCGGCAGCATCCGGTCGAATTCGCGCTTGACGATGCCGTAGCATTCGCACGCGCGCGCTTCCAGACCCGCACGATCGAGCACCTTGATGCAACCGCGGCTGTGATGGATCAGGCCGTCATCGTGAAGCTTTCCTGCCGCTTCGGTCACGCCTTCGCGACGTACGCCGAGCATGTCGGCAATCATCTGCTGCGTGACCTGCAACTGGTCCGTGGGCGTCCGGTCGATCTCGATCAACAACCAGCGGCACAACTGCTTGCTGAGCGAATGATGACGGTTGCACGCCGCGGTCTGCGCCACTTGCGTGAGCAGTGCTTGCATATAAAGCAGCATCAGGCGGCGCAGGAAGTCGGAACGGCCGAACTGCTCGCGCAAGGCGGACGCGCTCATGCGATAAGCGAAGCCCGGGCATTGAACCTGGACGCGGGTCGGCATGGTATCGCCACCGGTCAGCACCGGAACGCCGGTCATGCCTTCGCGGCCGATCGCGGCTATTTCCACGGAGCCGCCGTCTTCCATCGTGTGAAGGAGCGAAATGATGGCTGTCGTCGGGAAATAGACGTGGTGAATGCGCTGTCCCGAATCGCAGAGCAACTGCTCCGTACGAAGCTGAACCAGTTCCAGGTGAGGCGTAAGCGCCTGCCATTCGTGCGCGGGAAGCGCGCCCAACAGATGGTTGCCGTGCAAATCGGACTGAAGGGTCAACATGATGTTCTTCTCTTTATATTCTTGCGCTATGCGCCGTACTTTTATTCCGGTCAATTCCGCGCCTTCCTGATGCATCTGACGGCATCCATTTGAAACGCGGTTCTCGACCAGCCCCGAAGCGCATTCGTCAAAGTCGTTTGATTGTTTTTAACTGTCGACCGTAACGAGCGCTGTACCACATACATAGCGAGGACCGTGCCAATAGGTGTCAAACCCAATGCCATCAAGGAAGCGAAAGGGATAGGCCATACCGAACATTGGAGGCAAAAAGATTTTTGTTTCAGTTATGAACAAATCAGCGGAGACCGGCGGTTATCCGTACGATTAATCCCCGTAGCTCTTTTGTCTGCCAAATGTCTTGCCAAAGGCCCATCGCGGTTCGAAAAATCTTCCGGAAGGGCCTGTTTGATCGCGGAATCCTTGGCGCGAGAGGCCATTCCCAGCCAACTTCCGAAAATGATTCAAAACTGTTCCACCTATCCCGCGCCTCCTTGGCGAAGCGGACCTTTTCGGGCGTCCCGAAGCCGACGCCGCAAGGCGAGCCACCAGAAAATCATGCGTGCCATGGCCGCGCCGAACGCTGGCGGCACGCGCGGCCACGATCAGAAAACGTTGCGTTATTGGCGCAAGGGGGCGTTTTCCTGTCATTGCGCCCAGCTTCAGCCGGTTTTTTTCGTTGCCTTACCCTTGCCGCTCGCGCCCAGTTCAATCCAGACCGGCGCGTGATCGCTCGCACGAGGGCGGTCCCGCACCCAGCGGTCAACGCCCGCGCCCCGTAGCCTTGGCGCGAGATCCGCACTGAGCAGCACGTGGTCGATGCGCAGGCCCGAATTGGTTTTCCAGTGTTCGCGAAAATAGTCCCAGAACGTGTAGATGCGTTCGTCGGGGTGCGTCGCGCGCAGCGCGTCGGTCCAGCCTTGTTCGAGGAGACGCGCATAGCAGGCACGGCTTTCGGGCTGCAGCAACGCGTCTTTCTTCCAAGAGCGGGTGTTGTAGATGTCTTCATCGGTAGGAATGACGTTGAAGTCGCCCGCCAGCACCACCGGATGCCCACTTGCGTAAAGCGTGGCCGCATATTCGATCAGCCGCTCGAACCACGCGAGCTTGTAGTCGAATTTCGGTCCGGGTTGCGGATTGCCATTGGGCAAATAAAGACATCCGATCAACATGCCGCCGACCGCCGCCTCTATATAGCGGCTGTGGGTATCGTCCTTGTCTCCTGGCAGGCCGCGCCGGCTTTCGAGCGGATCGCCGCCCTTTGCAAGGATCGCCACCCCGTTCCACGATGCCTGCCCGTACCAGATCGCGCCGTACCCGGCCGCACGGATCTCGTCGATGGGAAAGGCCGCGTCCTGCGCCTTGAGCTCCTGCATGCAGACAACGTCCGGGGATTCGCGCTCGAGCCATTCAAGCAGCGCGGCAAGGCGCGAACGAATGCCGTTGATGTTGAACGTTGCGATTTTCACGCTGGCGCCTCCCGTATGAAGTGGCTGGATCCAGGCGACGTCACGCAATCTTCAGGCCTTCAATGCAGACCTCCAGCGCAGACTTTCAGATCAAGCCGGATTCGGGTATTTCGTCTCGATGGCTTTCACGAGCGCGTGCAATACGCGATTGGCCGGCGTGGCAATGCCATGCGCTTCGCCCAGACGCACGATCAGTCCGTTCAAGTGGTCGATTTCCGTCGGCTTCGAACGCGCCACATCCTGAGCCGTCGATGAAAACTGCGTCGGCATGGTTTCGGCGATCATGCGCACGGACGCATCGACATCGCCGGGAATGGTGACGTTTTCCGCCCGCGCGACCGCGAGACACTCTCCGACGATATCGCGCATTGAAGCCTGCACGCCCGCGTTTTCCGCGAGGCGTCCATAAGGCAGTTGCGTGATCGCGGAGAGCGCGTTGTACGCGCAGTTCAGGATCAGCTTGGCCCAGAGGGCGCCGGTCACGTTGGGGGAAATTTCAGTGGGAATCTGTGCATCGATCAGCGTGCGGGCGACGCTCTCGCTTGCGCTCGATGGCTCGATCACCAGGTCGCCGCGTCCGTGATGGCGGACGTGCCCGGGACCTTCCATGCCGGCTGCCACGTAGACCACGGCCGCGGCCACTTCCTGCGCCACGATCTTGCGCACGCGGCCGGCGTTGTCGACGCCGTTTTGCAATACCAGCACTAGCGCGTCGTCCGCGAGATACGGTTTGATTTCGGCAGCGGCGCTTTCCGTATCGGTGGACTTCACGCAAAACAGCACCAGTGCCGCACCTTTGACCGCGCTTGCTTGCGTGCTCGCGGCCACACGCACGTGTTCATCAAAACGCAGGGTCTGCATGCGCAGCCCGTCACGCGTGATCGCCTCGACATGATTCGGACGGCCGATCAGCGTCACCTCGTGTCCCGCGCGCGCCAGCATGCCACCGTAGTAACAACCGACCGCACCCGCACCCATCACCGCTACTTTCATTTTCGTCACTCACCTGGTCGAGATCGATGTAGTTTGCCCGCGTCTCGCGAATCGCCGCTTGAAGCATGGGCAACGCCTTTTGCAGTTCGCATGTATTCGTGGGGGATTTTCCCATAACGCGATGCAGGCGGCCCGCCGGTTCCGGTTGCGCCACCGGTCGCGTTTCACTTAATCGGATTAGCATAGGCCTGCAACCAAAAACGGAGACAAACACAGATGAGCCAATACCACTCGATGTCATGCCCGTGCTGCGGGATCGAACAACGCGGCCTCGACCGGCGAGGTTTCTTGCGACTGGGCGTGGGCGCCGCAGCAGCGCTGGCGCTTACGCCGCAACTGGCCCGCGCGCAAAGCGTCCCCGAGATTGCTTTCGATTCCATTCCAAACCCCGTCCGTCTTCCCCGCGACGTCTATTTTGGCGAATGCTCCGGCGTCGCACTCAATTCGCACGGCCATATCTTCGTGCTGTCGCGCGGTAACACGAGCGGACCCGCATACGCCGCCGCGGCAGCCCAGCTCCTTGAATTCGCCCCGGATGGCCGGTTCGTCCGCGAGATCGGCCGCAACCTTTACGCGTGGTCGTTCGCACATAGCGTGAAGGTCGATAAACAGGACAACATCTGGGTCACTGACAAGGGCTCGGACATGGTCATCAAGTTCACGCCGGACGGCCGCGTGGCGATGGTGTTCGGCCGCAAGCAGGAAGCCGCCGACGAGGAAACGGGTCCTCTCAAGCATCCGAACCCGCCGCTTCCCGCGGAGCCGGGCCGGTTCCGCCAGGTCACCGATGTCGCGTGGGACGCCGCCGGCAACACCTACATCAGCGATGGCTACATCAATTCACGCGTGGCGAAGGTCGACCGCGACGGCAACTGGCTCAAGTCGTGGGGTGAACGCGGCACGGGTCCCGGCCAGTTCCACACGCCGCACAGCATTGCGCTCGATGCCGAAGGGCTCGTGTATGTGGCGGACCGAAGCAACCGTAGAATCCAGGTGTTCGACGGCGAAGGCAATTTCCAGAGGCAGTTCACCATCGATGTCCCCGTGCCGCCGGGCGCGCGTGCGGCAATTGGCTATGCGCCGGATGAAGCGGCCATTGCCGCCGGGACGTTTGCGCCCGGCTCGCCTTGGGCGATCTGTATATCGCCGGGTCCCAATCCGGTCTTGTACAGCGCGGACGCTTTCCCCGGACGCATCTACAAGATGACGCTCGACGGCAAATTGCTCGGCGTGCTGGGTGAATCGGGCAAACAGCTCAAGCAGTTCGGCTGGATTCACCAGATGGCGTGTCCGTCGGAGAACGCGCTTTTCGTCGCCGAACTGCTTAACTGGCGCGTGCAGAAGCTGGTTTTGCACGCGTGAGCACGGAGCCGTGGACGCAACGTCATCAATCGAAATACCCTCGATGGTCCACGGTTAAAACCAAGGTGTCCCGCATTTCTGTGGAACGCCTTGGCACAACCCTCCCTGAGGAAATCCATCTTTACTTCAGGTCCTCGCCGGACCTGATGCAAAGGGTTCGTGCCGCCTCTCATCCCCCGTTGGTAACAATGTGCAATGTTCCAGTAACCCGATCGATGTCAACGATTGATACGATCTGGAATTGAGCCAGCGCCCGTTGACAACCAATTGCATGCACAAAGTAAATACTTCGTAATGCATATCGTATTGCTTATGTAATCCCGATACCCCGCGAAAATCGATTCCACGGCCTGTGCCAATCCGCTACGAATCAGACGCCGTAATCTCGATTGAACCCGTGCGTAATATTTTTGAGATGTTGCCAAGGTCTTTATGACGCCATCCGATCAAAGTATCGAATCCCCGAAGCCGCGCAAGCGCTCATCTGTGTTGCGAATCGTGCTGGCAGTGTTACTTCTTGCTGTGATCGTGGTCGTGATCGTCCACTTGCTCGGCAGGAAAAAAGCCCCGCGACCCGCGCCGCCGCAAGTCGTGAGCGTGGCCACTGCGACCCTGGGTTCGATGCCGGAAATCCTGAGCGAACTGGGCACGGTGACGCCCACGGCGACTGTCACCGTGCTGCCGCAACTGAGCGGTTACCTGACAGCGGTCGGATATCACGAGGGGCAGGATGTCCAGAAGGGACAGTTCCTCGCCCAGATCGATCCGCGCCAATACGAGATCGACAAGCAGCAAGCCGAGGCGACACTCGCCAAGGACCGCGCTTCGCTCGCGCAGGCGCGCGCCGACCTCGCCCGCTTCACGCAATTGAACGAGCGCAAGTCGATTGCCGAGCAGACCTTCGCCGACCAGCAGTTCCTCGTGCAACAGGACGAAGCAGCGGTCAAGGTGGATCTCGCGAACATCGCGCAATTCGACCTTGACCTCGCTTATTGCCATATCACAGCACCGGTGTCCGGGCGCGTCGGCCTGCGTCTCGTCGATCCGGGCAATTACGTCACGGCTTCGTCGTCGCCGGGTATCGTGGTCATCACCACCACGAAGCCCACCACGGTCCAATTCACGGTGCCGCAGGATTCGCTGGCGAACGTGCTGCAACGCATGAACGGTGGCACCCGCTTGCCCGTGACCGCGTATAGCAGCGACAACTCGCGGGAGATCGCCACCGGCACGCTCTACGCCGTCAGCAACCAGATGGCGACAAGCACGGGAACAGTCACCTTGCGGGCAACCTTCGCCAATGAGGACGAAGCGTTGTTCCCAAGCGAGTTCGTGAACGTGAAACTGCTGGTAGATACGCTTCAAAACGCCGTGCTGGTGCCTACGCCGGCGGTGCAAAGCGGTGCGCCGGGCGACTATGTCTATCTCGTGAACGCCAACAACACCGTTTCCGTGCACAAGGTCACGCTCGGCCCGAGCGACGGCAGGAACACGGTGATCACGTCGGGACTTTCGGCGGGCAATATCGTAGTGACCGACGGCACCGACCGGCTCAGCGACGGCGCGAAAATCCAGGCGGCCGCAGCGAAGCCCGCATCCGGCGGCGACAGTGCCGCAACGCCGGCAAGCGGCTCTCAGGCACAGCATCGGCAGGCCCGCGGCGCAGCGTCCGCAGCGCAAGCTGCTTCGTAGAAGCGGACCCACGCGCCGATGAACATTTCCCGCCTGTTTATTCTCAGACCCGTAGCCACGCTGCTGCTGATGATCGCCCTCGTGCTGGTGGGCATTGTCGCCGTGCGCGTGTTGCCGGTTTCCTCGCTGCCCAACGTCGACTATCCGACCATCCAGGTGCAAACCTTCTATCCGGGTGCGAGCCCGGACGTGATGGCGACGACCGTCACCGCGCCGCTCGAAGTGCAACTGGGCGAGATTCCCGGCTTGCAGCAGATGACGTCCTACAGCTCGGACGGCGCTTCGGTCATCACCTTGCAGTTCGACTTGTCGCTGAACCTCGATATTGCCGAGCAGAACGTCCAGCAGGCCATCAACGCGGCCAACAGCTTCCTGCCGAGCGGCCTGCCGGCGCCGCCGACCTATGCCAAGGTCAATCCGGCCGACCAGCCGATCCTGACGCTCGCGGTCACCTCCACGTCGATGTCGCTCACGCAACTCGAAGACGCCGCCAACAACCGTCTCGGCACGAAGATCTCGGAAGTGTCGGGCGTGGGTGTCGTCACCACCAGCGGCGGCAATGTCCCTGCCATTCGCGTGGAAGCGGACCCTCAGAAACTGGCCGCGTACGGACTGAACCTCGACGACCTGCGCACGCTGCTCAGCTACGTCAACGTCAGCCAGCCCAAGGGCAACTTCGACGGCCCGGATCTGGACTACACCATCAACGGCAACGACCAGATCACCGATCCGAAGGACTACCTGAACACGGTCGTCGCGTATCAGAACGGCGCGCCGGTATTCATGCGCGACGTCGCCAAGGTGACCCAGGCGCCCCAGGACGTGGAGCGCGGCGCGTGGTACAACGGCACGCCGGCAATCGTGCTCAACGTGCAGCGCCAGCCGGGCGCGAACGTGATCGCGACCGTCAACCAGATCATGAAGCAGTTGCCGCAGCTCGAATCCACGCTGCCAGCCGGCATGAAGGTCACGGTTGTGTCGGACAGCACGGGCGTGATCCGTTCGTCCGTATCCGACGCCGCGTTCGAACTCGTGCTTGCCATCGTGCTGGTGGTCGCCGTGATCTTCGTGTTCTTGCGCAACGTGCCGGCCACCATCATTCCGAGCATTTCGGTGCCGGTCTCGCTGATCGGCACGCTGGCAGTGATGTATCAGTTGAACTACTCCATCGATAACCTCTCGCTGATGGCGCTGATCATCGCCACCGGCTTCGTGGTCGATGACTCGATTGTGATGATCGAGAACATTGTGCGGTATCTGGAGGAAGGCAAGACGCCGCTGGAAGCCGCGCTCGAAGGCGCGGGGCAGATCGGCTTCACCATTCTCTCGCTGACCATCTCGCTGATCGCGGTGCTGATTCCCCTGCTCTTCATGGGCGGCGTTATTGGCCGCCTGTTCAGCGAGTTCGCGGTGACGCTCGCGGTCACCATCGTGCTGTCGGCGGTGGTGTCGCTCACCGTGGTGCCCATGCTCTGCGCGCGGTTGTTGCGCGCGCAGGCCGAACGCCACCCGAGCCGCTTCGAGCGCATCAGCGAAGGCCTGTTCGATAAAACCCTCGCGGCGTATGAACGGGGCCTGCGCTGGGTACTCGATCACCAGATCCTCACGCTGATGGTGGCGATCGGAACGGTTGTACTGACCGGCGTGCTGTACGTGGTGATCCCGAAGGGCCTCTTTCCGACGCAGGACGTCGGTGTGATCGAGGGTATCAGCGTGGCCGACAACTCGGTGTCCTACAAGGCGATGGTCACGCGCCAGCGGGCGCTCGCCGACGCGATCCTGAAAGATCCCGATGTCACGTCGCTCACTTCCTACGTGGGTATCGACGGCACGAATTCCACGCTGAACAATGGCCGCTTCCTGATCAACCTGCGCGATCGCGACAAGCGTTCGGACACGGCGCAGGAAATCGCGCGGCGTTTGCAGCAGGAAGTCGCCAACGTATCGGGCATCAAGCTTTATATGCAGCCTGAGCAGGACCTGACGCTCGACACCACGGTCTCGCCGAACCAGTACAGCTTCGTGCTGCGCGGGCCGAACCAGCAGGCGTTCCAGAAGTACGTCCCGGAACTGATCGCGCGCCTGAAGCAGATTCCGTCTCTCGCCGACGTTCAAAGCGACATGAACACCGACGGCATGAGCGTGAACGTGGAGGTCAACCGGCAACTGGCCGCGCGTTTCGGCATCACGCCGGCGACCATCGATAACGCGCTGTACGACGCCCTCGGCCAGCGCATTGTCTCGACCATCTTCCAGCAGTCGGATCAGTACCGGGTGATTCTCGTGGCGAGACCTGAGTCGTTGCCCACCGTCGGATCGATAGGCGATCTCTACCTGCCAAGCCAGACGAGCAGCACGGGGCAAGTGCCGCTCTCGGCCATCGCGAAGATCCAGATCACCAAGTCTGCGCTCGTGATCAGTCATCTGGCGCAGTTTCCGGCCGTCACCATCTCGTTCAATCTGGCGCCGGGCGCGTCCCTGAGCACGGCGGTCAACCGCATTCACGAAGCCGAACAGGCGGTCAAGCTGCCGCCGTCGATTACGTCGTCGCTGCAAGGCGCGGCGCAGGCGTTCCAGGATTCGCTCTCGAGCGAGGTGTATCTGCTGATCGCCGCGCTGGTCGCCGTGTATATCGTGCTCGGCGTGCTTTATGAAAGCTTCATTCATCCGGTGACGATTCTCTCCACGTTGCCATCGGCGGGAATTGGCGCGTTGCTTGCGTTGATGATCGCGGGCAGCGACCTGGATGTGATCGGCATTATCGGGATCGTGCTGCTGATCGGCATTGTGAAAAAGAACGCCATCATGATGGTGGACTTCGCGCTCGACGCCGAACGCAACCACGGCAAATCCGCGCGCGATGCGATCTTCGAGGCGTCGCTGCTGCGCTTCCGGCCCATCCTGATGACAACGCTCGCAGCCATGCTCGGCGCATTGCCCATGCTGCTCGGCAGCGGCACGGGGTCGGAACTGCGCCGGCCGCTCGGGCTTGCGATCATCGGCGGATTGACGCTGAGCCAGATGCTCACGCTCTTCACCACGCCGGTGATTTACCTGTTCTTCGACCGCATGGCGACGCGTGTGCAGAGCCGGCGCAATCGCCGGAGCAGCCTGCCTGACACGCCGACGGAGCAGGCGCCGTGAACATCTCGGCGTTATTCATCCGGCGCCCGGTCGCGACCACGCTTCTGGCAATCGCGATCCTGATCTCGGGCGCGCTCGCCTATTTCCGGCTGCCGGTCGCGCCGCTGCCGAACATCGCCTTCCCGGTGATCGTGGTGCAGGCCAACATGGCGGGCGCGAGCCCGAACATCATGGCCTCCACGGTGGCCGAACCGCTCGAACGGCGGCTCGGCACGATTGCGGGCGTGGAGGAACTGACGTCGATCAGCTACGTGGGTTCGTCGATGATCGTGGTCGAGTTCGCCTTGAACCGCGACATCAACGGCGCCGCGCGCGATGTGGAGGCGGCCATCCAGGCCGCGCGCGCCGACTTGCCGACCACGCTGCGCGCCAATCCGACGTATCGCCAGTACAACCCGGCGGACTCGCCGATCATGGTGCTCGCGCTGACATCCGACACGCTCACCAAGGCGCAACTCTACGACTCCGCGGATTCGGTGATCCAGCAGCAGCTCTCGCAGGTGAATGGCGTGGGCCAGATCACGCTGGGCGGCGGCGCGTTGCCTTCGGTGCGCGTCGAGTTGCAGCCGGGCAAGCTGAGCAGCTATGGAATCGGCCTGGAAGACGTGCGCGCGGCCATCTCGGCGGCCAACGCGGACAGCGCCAAGGGTCATATCGATCAGGGCGACCAGCGCTACGTGGTCGTGTCCAACGACCAGATCACCAAGGCGGCGCCTTACCGGCAACTCGTGGTCGCATACCGAAACGGCGCGCCGGTGCTGCTAAGCGATGTCGCCCAGGTGCGCGACTCCAACGAGAACATCCGCAACGCCGGGCTCTTCAACGCAAAGTCGGCGATCCTGGTCATTGTCTACCCAATGCCCGGCAGCAACGTCGTCAACACGGTCAGGCAGATCCGGAACGTGCTGCCTTCCATCGAAGCAACGCTGCCGAGCAGCGTTCACGTCAACGTCGCGATCGACCGCTCGGAGTCGGTACGGGCGTCGGTGGGCGACACCGAGCGCACGTTGTTCATTGCCGTGCTGCTGGTGGTGGGGGTAGTGTTCATCTTCCTGCAGTCGCCGCGCGCCACGCTCGTGCCGGCGGTCGCGTTGCCGCTGTCGATCGTGGGCACTTTCGGACCGATGTACCTGCTTGGCTACAGCATCGACAACCTCTCGCTGATGGCGCTGACCATTGGCACGGGTTTCGTGGTGGACGACGCCGTGGTGGTGCTGGAGAACATCGTGCGTCATCTCGAACTCGGGCTCAGTCCAAAAGAAGCCGCATTGAAAGGCAGCGCTGAAGTAGGCTTCACGGTGATTTCCATGAGCCTGTCCCTGATCGCAGTGTTCCTGCCAATCCTGCTGATGCCGGGCATCGTGGGCTTGCTGTTCCATGAGTTCGCTGTCGTGCTTTCGATTGCGATCCTGATCTCGCTCGTGATCTCGCTCACGGTCACGCCGGCCATGTGCGCGTATGTGCTGAGCCGCGAGAACGCCGGACACGCGCAGGCACGCTGGGCGCGCTGGGTCGAAACGCAGTTCGAGCGCTTCAAGAATGCCTACGCGCGTTCGCTCGCGGCCGTGCTCGATCACTCGCTGCTGGTAATCCTGTTGCTGATCGGCTTGCTGATCGCGAACGTGTTCCTGTTCAAGCTCGTGCCCGCCACGTTCTTTCCTGAGCAGGACACGGGCATATTGATCGGGCAGATCATCGCGGACCAGAGCATCTCCTTCCCGGCGATGCAAAAGAAACTCGCCCAGTTGCAGCAGATCGTGCAGAAGGATCCGGCGGTTGCATCGGTCGCCGGATTCACGGGCGGCCGCGCGCTCAACACGGCGAACGTATTCATTGAACTCAAGCCGCTCGCGCAACGCCATGTCACCGCAACCGAAGTGGTCAACCGCCTGCGGCCCAAGCTCAATCAGGTGTCGGGCGCGCGGCTCTTCGTACAGGCGCAGCAGGATCTGCGAATCGGCGGCCGGCAGTCCGCGGCCGAGTACCAGTACACACTGACAAGCGATGACTCCGCCGCGCTGTTCGCCTGGACGCCCAAGCTGGTGACCGCGCTCAACAAGGATCGCAGCGCCCTGCTCGACGTCAACTCGGACCTCCAGCAAAACGGCTTGCAGACTTACGTCAACTTCAACCGCGCGACGGCGGCACGGTACGGTTTTGCACCCAATCAGATCGATAATGTGCTGTACGACGCGTTCGGCCAGCGCACGGTATCGACCATTTACAATGCGCTCAATCAGTACTTCGTGGTGATGGAAGTGGCGCCGGAGTACTGGCAATATCCGCAAACGCTCAAGCAGATTTTCCTGAGCACGGCCGCAGGCAATCCAACCGGCACGCAGCAAACGCAAATGCCGGGCGCGACGGTCAAGGGCGTGACAGGCGCGAGCGCGGTCAGCGCTGCGTCGAGTGCGTCTAGCACGAACTCGCTCAACTCCAATGCGCAAGCCAACGCGACCACCAACAGCATTTCCAACAGCAAGGGCGGCAGTTCGAGCGGCAGTGCAGACAGTACATCGGCCGAGACCATGGTGCCGCTGCCCGCGCTCGCCAGCTACGTGAGCAACCATACGTCGACGCAGGTCAACCATCAGAGCGGGCTGGTCGCCGCGACCATTTCGTTTAACCTGCCGCCTGGCGGATCGTTGAGCAACGCCCAGGAAGCGCTTCAGAACGCGGCTCGCGAGATTGGCATGCCGGCGAGCATCCATGGGGCATTTGCGGGCGCGGCGCAAGCCTACGCCCAGTCGATGGGCACGGTCCCGCTCCTGATCCTCGCCGCGCTCGGCGTGGTGTACATCGTGCTCGGCATACTTTATGAGAGCTCGATTCACCCGCTCACGATCCTGTCGACACTGCCATCGGCCGGGATTGGCGCGACGCTCGCGTTGCTGATTTCCGGCACGCCGTTTTCCGTGATCGCGCTGATCGGCATCATCCTGCTGATCGGCATTGTCAAGAAGAACGGGATCATGATGGTCGATGTGGCGATCCAGATGCAGCGCAATGAAGGCATGGCGGCTCGCGACGCGATTCATGCAGCGGCGGTCGTGCGTCTGCGGCCGATCATGATGACGACCTTCGCGGCTGTCCTTGGCGCGGTGCCGCTTGCCATCGGCATTGGCCAGGGCGCGTCGCTGCGCCAGCCGCTCGGGATCACCGTGATGGGCGGACTGATCGTGAGCCAGCTCTTCACGCTTTACACCACGCCGGTGATCTACCTGTACCTGGACCGGTTGCGTTTCAAGCTCGTCAGATGGTCTTCGGGACTGCCGTGGAACCGGCAAGCCGACACGCTCGGGCAAACGGATACGAAGGCATGAAGATGAAGATTTCCCGCACACCCCTCGCCGCCACGGCGGCCCTGCTGCTCGGCGGCTGCATGGTCGGTCCGGACTATCACCGGCCGCCCGTCAGCGTGCCGGCCACGTTCAGCGAGCTGCCCGGATGGACGCAGGCACACCCGGATGCCGACGGGCCCAAGGGCGCCTGGTGGACCGGCTTCAACGATCCGCTGCTCAATGAACTCGAACCGTTGGTGGAAGTCTCCAACCAGACCGTGCGCCAGGACTATGCCAACTATCAGGAAGCGCTCGCCGAGGTGAAAGTGGCGCGCTCGGGCCTGTTTCCGACCATCGGCGTAACGGGTTCAGCGACACGGCAGCGTAGCGCCACGGGGACGTCGAATGCGAGCTTGAGCCGTGGCCTTGGCAACATCCAGACGGTGAACAACTCGGGCTCGCTGGAAGGCAATGTCAGTTGGGCGCCCGACCTGTGGGGTTCGGTGCGCCGGACGATCGAGCAGAATGCAGCCACTGCGCAGGCGAGCGAAGCGACGCTCGCAAATGCTACGCTTTCCGAACAGATTGCGCTCGCGACCGCCGTGATCGAATTACGAACGAGCGACGCAAATATCGACCTGTTGCAGCAAACTGTGAAGGCGTACCAGCACTATCTACAAGTGGTCTCCGATCAGGACCAGTTTGGCATCGTCCCGCCTTCCGATGTATTGACCGCGCGCAGCCAGCTTGAAAACGCCCAATCAAGCCTGATCGCGCTCGGCGTTTCCCGCGCCCAAGACGCGCATGCAATTGCAGTACTGGTCGGCAAGAACCCGGAAGACCTCGATATTCCGCACAGCACCGCCATGCCAAGCCTGCCGGCAATTCCGGTCGGCGTTCCGTCTACACTGCTGCAGCGCAGGCCCGACATTGCGACTGCCGAGCGCCAGATGGCGTCGCAGAATGCAGCAATCGGCGTGGCGGTGGCGGCGTACTACCCGACGGTATCGCTCTCGGCGCTGGACGGCTTCACCCAGTCGCCGCTGGGCGGCTTGCTTCATGTAGCGAACTACGTGTGGTCGCTTGGCGGCAGCGCGACCGAAACGCTATTCGATGGCGGCGAGCGCAGCGGCGAAGTCGCGGCGGCAAAGGCTGCCTATCAGGCGGCCTTGGCCAACTATCGCGGCACGGTGCTGACTGCGTTCGAGGATGTGGAGAACGACCTGTCCGGTTTGCGCATCCTGGCCGAGCAGTCCGACACACTCGACGGCGCTGTGCGCGACGCCACGCGCGCCGCCGAAATCGCGCTCAACGAATATCAGGCGGGGACCGTGGATTACACCACCGTCGCCACCGCGCTGGCAACGCAGTTGAACAGTCAGCAAACGGCATTGAACGTGCAGGAGTCGCGTCTGCTCGACGCGGCGTCGCTCATTGGCGATCTGGGTGGCGGCTGGTCCGACAGTCTCCTTCACGATGCGCGCAACGCAGAGGTCCCGAAGTAAATAAGGAGCGGAAATCCGCAGACAAATTCCGCACCCATTGGCTAGGCGCTGGCATACGCGAGTACCATATATGTTTATCTACGCCGTCACGAGCCTTGCTGCACCGAGCAAATGCGGTCCTTAATTCAGGCTCTTAGCCATGCCAGAAAATCCACAAAAGTCCGACGCCAACACATCGGCGAATCCGGGGCCGGGCGGCACGCCGTCGGGAAAACCTGAACGCTGGCAGCCGTCCCAGGCAATGCGCCATATCCTGATGGTGATCGTGGGCTTTATCGCTCTGGTTATCGTGTCGAGCGTCGTGCTTTACCACACCGTCATGTATGGCGACGCGATTGAAAACTTCGGCATTGTCATGATGCTGACCGTGCCGGTCATCGCCGCTGTGGCGTTTCGCGTGGCGCTGGATTCCTGGCTGGACCGGGAATGAACGGCTGCGCCCCGGGCGCTTGTTTTCTCATGTGAATGCTTCGAGTAACGCTCACCGCGCCCAGGCGTCGCGGGGGCGCGGTTCGCCCCAGCGAAACCGCTCTAATGAAAATTCACGATATAGGAATAGCGAATCGATATTGGCGTCCGCCGTTTCGATCCACCAATAATCCGGTTTGAAATCCGGACATGGGTGCATCGAAGTTTTCCCTTTTTCATCAGGACGGCAATGAGCAATACTCAAACAACAAGCTCTCCTTACAAATCTGAAAGCAATCCTCAACAATCCGTTAGCGGACCATTGCGGACCGAAGACTGGTGGGCGGTGTGGATCGGTCTCGGGATCATCGTCGTGGCCTACTTGCTGTTTGCCTCAGGCACGAGCATCAAGTGGCTGGCCGTCGCGCCTGCCAAATGGGCCAGCATTGGACAGGCTTCCTCCGACCTCGCGCAGCATCTGCCGAACTACATCGCGCTGTTCCTGCTCTTCGCCATCCTGTTCGGCATCGCGGCCGCGGCGCTGGGTCAACGCGCCACGCAGTTCCTGCCCGGCTTTCTCGCCGTCTTCGTGCTCTCGTTACTGATCTTCGTGGCCGGCGCGTGGGTGAATTCATCGACCTACAACCTTGAGCCGCCCTTGATCGCGCTGGCGCTGGGCCTGATCGTGTCGAACCTGGTGACACTGCCCGCGTGGCTCGTGCCAGCCTTGCGGGTCGAGTTCTATATCAAGGTCGGTATTGTCCTGCTCGGCGCCACGCTGCCTTTCACCTTGCTCGTGTGGGCGGGACCGGTCGCAATCGGACAGGCGACCATCGTCTCGCTGATCACGTTCTTCGTGATCTTCCTGGCCGCTCGCGCGCTCGGACTCGACAAACGATTTGCCGCCGTGCTCGGCGTCGGCGGCGCGGTATGCGGCGTATCTGCGGCCATTGCCATTGCGGGTGCTGTTCGGGCGAAACGTGAACAGGCGTCGGTGGCAATTACGCTTGTGGTGGTCTGGGCCATCGTCATGGTGTTCGCGCTGCCCTTCGCTTCGCGCTCGCTCGGCCTGCCAACGGGCGTGGCGGGCGCGTGGATCGGCACATCCGAATTCGCCGATGCCGCCGGTATCGCCGCCGCGCAAGCCTACGGCGATCTCGCCAGGCACGCTGGAAACGCCATTGCAGGTGCCCCGGAAGCATCGCTGCAGGCGTTCACCCTGATGAAGGTGGTCGGGCGCGACATCTGGATCGGTATCTGGGCTCTTGTACTTGCGATAATCGCGACGACACGCTGGGACCGCGGCGAAGCCGGCGCCGTGAAAACCGAAACGACCGCGAAGGAAATCTGGACGCGTTTCCCGAAGTTCGTGATTGGCTTTCTTATTGCGTCCGCGCTCGTCACGTGGATCGGCAGCCATTATTCCCTCGCGCAATACAGGAGCGTCGTGACGCCCGCTTTCGTTGCGCCCATCACGGCGCTGCGAACCTGGGCGTTCACATTCTGCTTCCTGAGCATTGGATTGACCACACGGCTTGGCCGTCTTTCGGCGACCGGCGCGAAACCCTTTTTGGCGTTCACGGCGGGCGTGGTGGTGAATGTGGTGATCGGTTACTTGCTCTCCGTGCATGTGTTCTCCGCTTACTGGAGCTCGCTCGGTCAATGAACGCAATCGCGGCGCAAACACTAGCCGATAACACCGCAACGCGGCTTTGCCGCAACTGCCGGCATCGAGAGCACGATCGCGCCGCGCTCGAAGCCATGATCCCTGGACTTGGATCGTTCGGCTCCGCGTTCGGCGCGAGTCTCGGTGAATCGCGGCTTTGCCGGCTGCGCGATCAACTGGTGTCTCCACGCGATTCCTGCGCGCAATTTAGTGAACAGTGAGCCGCGCTCGGCGCACGGCGAGTCAATGCCTGCAAGCATGCGCGCTCATAACCTTATGGCGTTTCATTCGTTCAGGTTTGGCTCACGCAGGTATAGCTTTGAAAGTCCTGACTTAGGGTCACGATTAGGGTCACGAGGAACGACAATGAGCACGACATTCGAAGAACGCCCGCAGGCGGACGCGGCACACGCGGTCCAGGCCGAGTTGAACTATCTAAGGGCGGGTGAAGGCCGTCCGGTGAGCTACACCTACGAGCCGCCTCCCGGCGTGCCCTGGACATCGGGCGAACTCGAAGCACGGCGGGTGACAATCCACGACGCCCGCGGCCTCGCCGCGGCGGGCGAACTGTCTCTCGACAAGAGCGGTTTCCAGCACGTCCGGCACGCGAGCGCGCTCACCGACTTCGGCAATGAAGACGCGATCCGCTCGACGTATTACTCCGAATCGGAACAGCTGTTGCTCAAGGCCACGGGCGCGGAAAAAATCGTCGTCTTCGATCACACCATTCGCGACAGCAAAAGCGGCGCACGCAGCACCGCATATTTGCGCGAACCCGTACGGCGCGTTCACAACGACCAGACGTTCGTATCGGGACCGCGTCGCGTGCGCGACCATTTGCCTGCGGATGAAGCCGCGCAACGCCTGCAGCGCCGCTTTGCGATCATCAACCTGTGGCGTCCGCTCGATGTAGTGGAACAATTGCCGCTCGCGCTATGCGACGCGCGCTCGATTGACCCCGCCGATGTGGTGCCCGGCGACCTGGTGTACAGGGACAAGGTTGGCGAGACGTTTTCGTTCACCTATAACCCTGCTCATCGCTGGTACTACTTCCCGAGGCTGCGGCCCGACGAAGCGCTGTTGCTGAAGATCTATGATTCGCGCGAGGACGGCACCGCGCGCCTGACCGCGCACACCGCTTTCGAGGATCCTGCGACGCAGCCTGACGCCGCGCCCCGCCGGAGCATCGAACTTCGGGCACTGGTTTTCTGGAAGGATTGAGAGGCTACGGTTAAAGCGTTGCGCATGGGTATTGCACAACGCTCTTTAGCCGGCCCGCATTTGCGCATGCGGCTCAGGCAAGTCCTCGCGGCGCGGCGACCGTTACATCGATCTGCGATGGCAACAGCTTGAGCTTATAAAAAGCATCTGCGATGCGTTGCTGATTCGCGAGGGCATCGCGCGAAACAGGTTCGGTGCCGTACTTGAGCCGCGTGAGCGCCGTGATGACGATAGGTTGCGGTATTCCCCACAAGCGCGAAAATTCGGCTGCCGCCTGCTCGCGATTCGTCGATATCCAGTGATCCGTAGCGCCAATTTCTTCCAGCACGGCGCGCAGCACGTCGTCGTTCTTCGCCACGTAATTACGCGACGTGAAATAGAACGCGCGGTTCTGGACCACGCCTGTGCCATCCGCAATGATTCTTGCGCGGCCTGTTGCCTGGACGACCGCCAGGAACGGGTCCCATATTGCCCAGGCGTCGACCGTTTTTTGCTCGAATGCTGCTCGGGCATCAGCGGGAGAAAGCCAGACCGGCGTCACGTCGGCGTAGTCAATGTTCGCGTTCTCCAGCAATCGCAACAGCAGGAAATGCGTGTTCGACCCCTTGGTCAACGCAATGTGCTTGCCCTTCAACTGAGCGACCGATTTCACCGGCGAATGGTCCGGCACCACAAGCGCTTCGCTGGCAGGCCGCTGCGCCGTCTGGCCGTAGTAGACGAACGGCGCGCCCGCTGCCTGCGCGAATACAGGGGGCGCTTCGCCTACATCGCCAAAGTCGATGGAACCCACGTTCAATGCTTCAAGCTGCGGCGGCCCGGATGGAAACTCGGTCCATTGAACGCTCACGCCAAGCGGCGCCAGCCGATGTTCCAGGGTTCCACGGCCTTTGAGAATGCTTAGCAAACCCTTCTGATAACCAATGCGCAGCGACCTTGCGTTCTGTGCGGAATGACCTTGCGCGTGAGCAAGCGGCAGCGCGCCCGAGGCTGCAAGCGCAAGACCGCTTGCTACAAAACGACGGCGACTTGAAGAGTGAAAACGATTCATGGATCAGTGGCAATGGAAGCGTGACAAGCGAGCTTGGCGCTGGCGGTTGCCGCGCATCGTAAGCATACGGGCGGCGATTTGCCGAACCAAAGAACAAGAAACGCAATGCTTATTCATGCGCGAACATGAACCGTGCTCGCGGCCTTACGCACCTCGCGGCGCGGCCGATCAACATATCGATATCGGATTTGCTTCGTTCTCAAGCGTGGATCAACCGTTTAAGTTCTTATGCAAACTGCGTCTTGCGCTTTGATCTCTCACACACTTTTAAGCTGCTATGCCTGAATGGAAACCGCTGGTTATCGCCGTCGTCCTGAGCGCTGCCTTGACGTCAATGGCGAGTCACGCCGCGCAGTCTAACGAGTTGCGCGTCGGGTTTGTTCCCGGTCCTTATGCCGATGAATTCAAACTCGGCGTCGAGCCGCTATTGCGCCAGAAAGGTTATTCGATCAAGTATGTCGAGTTCAGTACCGGACTTGAGGCAAATCAGGCGGTGTATCGCGGGGAAATAGCAGCCGATGTCATGCAGCATGAGGTCTATCTGAAGTCCTATAACGAGAGAAACGGGACCGACCTCGTCGGCGTCGTGCAGGTCCCTACTCCGCCAATGGGACTTTATTCCAGGAAGCACCACGCTCTCACCGAGGTCAAGGCTGGCACGACGGTCGCCGTTCCAAACGACCCCGTCAATCTGGAACGCGCGCTGAAGATTCTCCAGCGAATCGGCTGGATCAAGATCAAGCCAAACGCCAATCCCGTGGATGTCACCGAGCGGGATGTCATTGCCAATCCCGCCGGCATCAAGATCGTTCCGCTGGAATCGGCGCAAGCGCCGCGCGCGTTGGACGACGTCGACTTCGCCGCAATCCAGGGAAACTTCGCCATTTTCAGCGGCTACAAACTGACCGATGCGCTTGCGCTCGAACAGATGACGCCGCCTTATATCAACCAGGTCGTGGTCAAGGCCGCGAACAAATCCACGCCCGTGACGCATGCGATCGTCAGTGCTTATCAGTCAGCCTCTTTCCAGCAGGCAATCCTCAATAATCACTTCTACGATGGCTTTCGCCTGCCCGAATACTTTGCGCGGAAGCAATAATCCCGGGCCGTCTTCCGGCATCGATCAAGACCCGGGACAATTCAGAACTTCTCTGTCCAGGGCCTGATCTCGATTTCCCACGACCATGCGCTGCGATGCTGACGCAAGAGGTCGACGTAAGACTGGGCGATGGCGTCGGGGTCGAGCGTGTTGTCCTGTGAGTCGGCCCGATGCTCCGAGCGCACGCTGCCATCAACAACAATATGCGCCACGTGAATGCCCTTGGGCGCCAGCTCGCGCGCCGCGCTTTGCGCCAAGCCGCGCAAAGCGAACTTGCCCATGGCGAAGGGAGCGGACAATGCGAAGCCTTTAACGCCAGCGGTCGCGCCTGTCAGCAGGATTGCGCCTTTGCCGGCCGGCTCCATGCGCTTTGCCGCCTCGCGCACCGAATAGAAAGCGCCCAGCGCCGAGACAGCGACCGCCTGCTCGACCTGCGCGGGGTCGAGTTCCGCAATGGGACCACGGACCCGGCCGCTCGCGTTGTAGATCACGATCTCAGGCGCGCCGATACGGGCTTCCGTTTCGGCGAAAAGCCGTTCGACCTGGGCGGCATCGGCGGCGTCGGCCTGAAGCGCGATGGCGCCCGTTTGATTGACGAGCGCCGCCAGCTTGCCGATATCTCGCGCGGCCACGACAACCGCAATCCCGGCTTCGCGCAGGAGACGGGTAAGAGAGCCGCTGATGCCAGCACCGGCACCAATAATGAGTGCACTGCGATAAGGAATGTCGATCATGGTTTCACCGTGGTGATAGGTGTCGGAAACGATATCAGGTTCCGGCTCCGCCTGTTATTCCACGCGGAAAGCAAACAAGGCGGACAATTCCGAAAGGAAATCCGGATCGGTGATCGGGTCAATATTGATAAGGTCGTTTTCCGCTAGCACGCGCCGGAGCGGGCACAGGTGACCGGAATGGCTGGCGGCACGCTGCAGTGCACGACCACCCGCACCGCTTGCGCGCCCGTTTGTGTTTCGGGCCGTCGCTCTGCCCCCATGCCGATGTCAATGAATCTTGGGGAAACCGTGGCGCTCGGCGAGCAGGTCCAGGATGCGACGCGTGTCGGTCACGAAGCGCTTGTTACCCAGCGTCCTGGCATCCGGCGGTATCGGATGTTCGTCTCCGAGAACCAGCACAGGCAAACTCTGGTGGTCCGCATCGAGCGCGGCGATGGCGGCCTCGCGCGGGCGCGCGAACGGCAGGCGGCGAATTTCCAGACCCGCGGCCTTCGCCGGATCGCTGGCGAGCAAGCCTTCGACAGGCGCGCTATCCGGGCAGACGAAACGTTCTCCGGGATATTTGGGATCGGTGAAACCCGGCTCCAGCAGCAACAACAGGTCTTGGCTCACGATTAAAAAGTCCTCGTAGCAATTAATAGGGCAGGCAGCTTGCCATGCAGTCGCTCCAAACGCCGCCTTCTGTCTTGAGGCATTACCTCACAACGTGACAATGTAATCGCCGGTTGGCGGCCTTGCTCTATCAATTTAAGCTTTGCATACGCGCTTTGCTGCAAAGACGTGTGCTGTGGGCATCTACAAACAACGCCGCTTTTGCTTACACCTCAACGGCCGCGGTCATTGACCTATGACTTAATTTAAACGACCTAAAGCGCATGTTATACGCATGAACAATGCCCCGGTTTATAACCGGTGGACTGCTTAGCATAGGTCAATTAATCGTTTTGGCATGAGCATTGGGATAATTAAGATCGCGCATCTTAAGCCTCTCGAGAACTTGCCGAATGCCCTGGAGACCTGCAAAGCCAATTCCCGCCGTCCGGTTAAGCCTTACGGATCGTCTGGCAAGCATGCCGACCGTCGAACAATTGAACGAAATCGAAAAATCGCTTGATGCAGAATTTGGCAAGCCCTATATCCCAACAGGGAACACGGATTGGCCATATATCAGGGACTTTTATACGGTTTGCAAACAGCAAGTCGATGAAGCAGCCAAAAGCTGCAGACATCCTGCGCGTCCGGTGTTGTTCGCGCTGAGCTCCTCTTCGGATCGCGCCCAGAACACGAGCGTCTCGTGCGCTTCGTTCGATGCGATCGTGGTCACGGTCGGACTGATCCAAGTGATTCATCGCGAATCAGCCGAACTGGCGCGGCACGCGCTCGCTGCGGGTTTGCATCACTCGAAGTCGATAGCGCGGTCATTGGTGAATCGCCTCGGCCATAGTCGCGATACCGCGGCCATGCTCGCCGCTTTCATAAGCGAAATGTGGATCGGCCTGATCGTGGCACGCGAATTCGTACACATTGCAACGGGCTATACGTTTGCGGGCAACGACCCGCTGGTTCGGCAAGCACGCGAATTCGACGCCGATGTCCAAGCCATCTTTATGCTTAACCAGCGAGCGGAGGGCAACGGACGCCTGGGCGCCCTGCTTCCCGATCTCGTTGGTGTCCCGCTTTTCGAGTGGCTGAAGGAGGACGCGGCGCGCGGCGCATGGCTGACAGCGCTTGCGCTCTCATTGACCTGGCTGGATATATCGACTTCACGCTTTACCTCCGGGACCGGTCAACGCCTGTTGAACGCGTTCGAAGCGCAAGCCCGGATCATCTCCGCGCTCCACCCAGGAACGATTTTCCCGATCCGCGAAGTCCAGAACGAGGCGCTCAATGCCCTCGCACTTTGCAAGGGCGAGCTTATGGTCGATCGCATCGTCCGCTTGCAAGCTGCGACCAAGCGCGTGTCGATGCAAGCCGAAATCGCGTTTGCAACCCAGTACACGCATGCATCGCGTGAAGGTAAAGCGCGTCTGGTACTTGATGTGATGCGGATCGATCGTTATAGCGAAAGCCAAACGCTGGTAACGCAAACGTTTGTAAAGTCACTTGGCGCTGCATGGGCCACGAATCGGGTGACGGTCAACGCTCAGGGACATTTTCCCAGGGAAAGTCTCGTGCAATGGTGGTGCGAAGACGCACCCCGGCCCTCTGCAACCGACAGCGGCCAAGTCACGACAGCGCGCGCCGCTGTGCGTAGGCGCACGGCTTAGTTGGCGCGGGAGCAAGCCATCTACCGCCATGCATTGGAATCTGCACTGAATATGCAAAGCAAAAATCGTTGATTGTTGAAACCGCTTTCGCGACAAAGAATATGCGTCGAGCGTTTCCACCCTCTTGCATCCTCTTCCAGCCAATCAACAATCCAACAATGCGGAGCAGACAATGAGCCAAGCCAGGCGTCAGATCAAGCTAGGTGCTTTCCTGATGGAGACGGGGCATCATGTTGCCGCCTGGCGTCACCCCAAGACGCATCTGACCGGCGGACTGGACTTTGCTCATTACGCTCAACTTGCGCAGATCGCGGAGCGCGCCAAGTTCGACGCGGTTTTTTTCGCAGACAGCGTAGGCATCCGCGACACGAATCTGGCGTCGCTTTCTAGAACCGCACGCGCCGATCATTTCGAACCCCTAACGTTGCTCGCCGCGTTATCCGTTGCCACCACGCACATCGGCTTGATCGCGACGGTCTCCACCACATTCAATGAGCCATTCAACGTCGCGCGCAAATTCGCCTCGCTCGATCACCTGAGCGGCGGCCGATCTGGGTGGAACCTGGTGACATCGAGCAGTGAAACGGAAGCGCTCAATTTCGGCTTCGAGCAACACCCGGCTCACGCGGTCCGATACGAACGCGCGCGCGAGTTCCTGGACGTTGTCGCGGGCCTTTGGGACAGTTGGGAGGACGACGCGTTCATCCGCGACAGGGAAAGCGGAATTTATTTCGATCCCGTCAAGCTGCACGTGCTGAATCATCGCGGCCCGCATTTCAAGGTGCGCGGCCCGCTCAACGTCGCGCGCTCGCCGCAAGGCTGGCCGGTGGTCGTGCAAGCGGGTGCGTCGGATGCGGGCCGCGAACTTGCCGCGCAAACCGCCGAGGTGATCTTTGTCGCGCACCAGACACTCGACGAAGCGAAGGCGTTTTACCGCGACGTGAAAGGCAGACTCGGGCGCTACGGACGGCGCCCCGAGGATCTCAAGATCATGCCGGGTATCTTCCCGGTCATCGGCAAGACACACGACGAGGCCCGCGCCAAGTTCAATGCGCTACAGGACCTGATTCATCCCGATGTCGGCCTCGCATTGTTATCGAAGATGACAGGCGGCGTCGATTTGTCCGCATATCCGGTCAACGGACCCTTGCCCGATCTGCCCGAAACGAATGGCGGCAAAAGCCGGCAGCAATTGCTGTTCGATCTGGCGCGACGGGAAAACCTCAGCATTCGCGACCTTTACCTGCGCATAGCCGGCGCGCGCGGACACCAGCAAATCGTCGGCACGCCAGAGAGTATTGCGGATCAACTGCAGCAATGGTTTGAGGAAGAAGGCGCGGATGGTTTCAACATCATGTCGCCATGGTTGCCAGGCGGACTCACTGAATTCGCCGAGCTGGTCGTGCCCGAATTGCAGCGGCGCGGGCTGTTTCGCACGGAATACGAAGGCAAGACGCTACGCGAGAATCTCGGCCTGCCGCGGCCCGAAAACCGGCATGCCCAGGTTGCTCGACAACGCCTTGCAGGTTGAGGTCATTTCCTTAGTACCAACATCGATGGCCGGTTATCGCGGCCACGCCTCCCACCATACTCGCCGCCGGTACCGTAACCACGAAATGACTCACCATCGCCTGTGTATTTTTCTTATAAATTTTGTATACCTAATCAGTATGTTTGAGAAGACGCGAAATCCAGCTTGGTCCTGGCGCGGTTTCAGGATGCATCGGATCCGCTTGCTAAACGCCGCTTACTGGCGCTACATCCACTTCATCGACGCATGCACGAAACAAGCTCCGGTGCATAGGCTAGCTGCCCGTGGCTGATAACTGCCGGATCATTTTCATGTAAAGAAAATTCCAATAGCTTCGTTGCGACGAAGTAGACGCGATGCTTCAATCTAGCGCTCTGAGCGCGATGAATTCATCCAGGCACGCACATTGGGCTCTTGCATTCAGTAACCGGAGACGGTCGCTTCAAGATCAGATCCGTATCCAGTTTTCGCATCCCTTCAGACATTCGCAATATCTAAAAGCCAAGGAACGCAGGCCAATGTCCGTCCAGCTTGTGCAAGATACGTCCTCCGTTGAGCCGACGTTAGATCAGGGTCATTCAAAGGCCAGCCATGCTCCCGTTCGCCGCAGCCGCGAGCAGATCCTCGCAGACCTTCCCTCTGTTGCGAAGGAAATCGCCAAAGGCGCAGTTGCCCGCGAACTCGGCCGGGAGTTGCCGTTCGAGATTTTCCGCACGCTTCGCCAGACCGGACTGACTTGGCTACGCGTGCCCGAACAACTGGGCGGCCCCGGCGGAACGCTTGCCGACCAGGTCGAAATCATTTGCACGCTCGCCGCCGCCGACTCGAATGTGGCGCATGCATTGCGTAGCCATTTTGGATTTCTCGAATCCATCGCGGTCGATCCACGCGCGCCGCTCAGCCGCAAATATGTGCAGGAGGTGCTTGACGGCAAACTCTTCGGTGGCGCCCATATGGAGATCAATACGCCGCGTCCGAACATGTTGCGTACGAAACTGGTCAAGCATGGCGACAGATACATTCTGACGGGCAAGAAATACTATGCGACTGGCGCAGCCTTTTGCGATTACACCAGCTTCACGGCCTTGGACGAAGCAGGCCGCGTGACCGGCGCGCTGGTTCCCGCCAACCGCAAGGGCGTGCAGATCCTCGATGACTGGGACGGCATGGGCCAGCGCCTGACGGCAAGCGGCGGTGTGGATCTCGACGACGTGGAAGTGTTTCCGGACGAGATCACATCCCGGCTGGACGGCGATCCCTTCGTTCGCCGTCACAATGCAACACGCGCGCAGTTGCACCTTGTGGCATGCATTGCCGGCATCGTGCGAAATGTCTTTAGCGACGCAGTGGGATATGCGCAAAAACAGGCGCGCTCGGCCAAGCACAGTCATTCGGAAACCGCGCGCGGCGATCACTTCGTGCAGCAGGTCGTGGGCGATATCGCCGCCGCGACTCACGCCATTGACGTGATCATTGCCGACGTGGCAAAAACGCTCGATATCGCTGCGGCCGGTATTGTGGCGGGCGCACCCAACCTTGATGAACTTGTCATGGCAAGCGCGCTCGCGAACTCGAAGGCGCAGATCGTGGTGGGCAAGCTTGCCATTCGCGCGGCTGAAAAACTTTTCGATACTGGCGGCGGGTCGGCGACCTCACGCAAGTACGACTTCGATCGCCATTGGCGAAATATCCGCACGATCCTCAATCACAATCCACTTCTTCTAAAGGGGCGCGTGATAGGCGATTTTTACCTGAACGGCGCGCGCGCTGATTTCGATGAAGGCCGCGTGTTTTGATTGATCCGCGTGGCTGCTGCGCCGTGGGAACCGCAACCCGCGCGGACGCAGATGACGCACGCGCGCGCAATGACAAGCGATCGGAAAACCGAAAAATTACGACACAACGAAATAAGAAATAGTTCGTTAGGATCAGAAACTATTTTTGATATCGTGCAGTTGCACTTCAGTAAATGACTTTCCCGATTAGTTCAGTTTCCGCCTCTCTGCGCCAGAGGATGGGCGACTTCGCGCGCCCTTCTCCGGCTTGATTGAGAACGCACTGTCAATTCCATTTAATCGCCTTTCGCCCGCCAACTCAAGCAAGCGGATGAGGATTGCATCAAGGATTAATATGTCTCGGCCTGATAGACGAAACGCTCGTGTCTCGAAGCGCAGTACGCCGCGGCTGGCCGCCATTTCGGTGGCGCTCGGAGGTTTGTATGGCGCCGGAGCATGGGCGCAATCGGTAACAGCCGGCAGTGATATCGCGAAAGTTCAGGACGTCGTGGTCACCACGGGCTCCCGTGGCGACACGAAGACCGTGGCCGACAGCCTCGCGCCTATTTCGGTCATCAGCGACGCCGAGCTCGCGAAAACCGGCAAGCAGAATCTTCGCGATGCACTGGCGTCGCTCGACCCCACGTATGCCAACGTGCCGGGCTTCAAGGGCCAGCAGGGGATTGGCGTGAATACCGCCAGCCTGCGCGGTCTGAGCGGCAATGAGGTGCTGGTGCTGGTGAACGGCAAGCGCCGGCATTCGTCGGCTGTTGTCATTGCCGGTATTGGCGGAACGGGAACCGATCTCGACCTGATTCCGGTCAGTGCGATCGATCATATCGAGATCCTTAAAGATGGTGCTGCCGCGCAGTATGGGTCGGATGCCATTGCGGGCGTGATCAACATCATTCTCAAGTCCGATTCCAGCGGTGGCAGCCTGAGCGGCGAGTACGGACAGAACGCGAATGCAAATGTGGGCGGCCTTGGACAGAATGGAAGAACCGGGAATTTTTCGCTGAACCAGGGCATAGCGCTTCCGCACGGAGGCTCGCTGAACCTGAGCGCTGCGGTCGTCACCCAGAAGGATACGAACGTGGCCGGCCCCGTACCGAACAATACGAACATCTACCCCTTGCTTCCAAATGGTTCACCCGATCCGCGAGAGACCACCAACTCCCGTTACCGGCAGATCATGGGGCAACCGAATACGCAGACGCAAAATTTCTCTTATAACTTCAATCTGCCGATCAACGACTCCATTCAGGTTTATTCGAACGCAACGTACAGCCACCGGTTTTCCCAGGGATTCGGGACCTACCGGTCGGCGAGTTCGTCGCAGAACAACCTGTCGTTTTATCCGGAGGGATTCCTGCCGCAATTCGCGGTGCAGGACAACGACTATCAGGTGGTCGCGGGCGTCAAGGGAACCAATCTGCTCGGCTGGGACTGGGACCTGAGCACATCGTATGGGCGTGACGACGCAAGGGTCGAGAACAACAACGCGCTGAGTCCTTCCTTTGGACCCGCGAGCGCCACCAATTTTTATCTGGGCACGCTGGTCGCGGGCGAATGGACCACCAACCTCGACCTCACCCGCAAGTTCAACACGGGCCTGTTCGACAAACCCTTGCAGGTGTCCTTCGGTTTCGAGCATCGGTACGATGAGTTCCAGCAGACCGTGGGCGACTATCAATCGTATGCGCAAGGTGGCTACGTGCCTGCCACCGGCCCGTTTGCGGGCCAGCCCATCTCCCCTGGTTCCGCCGGCATGGGCGGTTTCTCGCCGGCTGCGGCGGGCTCCTACGGCCGTACCAACGACGCCGCGTACATCGACCTGGCCCAGGCGCTCACCAGCAAGTGGACGGTCGACCTAGCGGGCCGCTTCGAACACTACAACCAGGGCGTGGGGAACGTCGCAAGCGGCAAGCTTTCCACGCGCTACGAGTTCTCCCCGGCTCTCGCGGTTCGCGGCACCGTCAGCAACGGCTTTTCAGCGCCCTCGTTGCAGGACACATATTTCACGAACATCAGTTCCAGCTATAACCGCGACGTCTTCACCGGCGCATGGATCCAGCAGATCGCCAAGCTGGTCCCCGCTTCGAATCCCGCTGCGCAGGCATTGGGCGCGACCGCGCTCAAGCCGGAAAAATCGACTAGCTTCAGCGTCGGCTTCGTGCTCAAGCCAATCGAGCGGCTCAATGTTTCCGTGGATGCCTACCAGATCGTGATCGAGGACCGCATTGTCCAGTCGACCGCGCTGCAAGGCTCAGCCGTCCAGGCGTTGCTGACCGCTGCAGGCCAAAGCCCTAACCAGACAGTGTCGTATTTTGCGAATGCGGGCACGACCGTGACACAGGGTGTCGACGTCATAGCGGATTACTTCACACCGTTGGGTAAATACGGCGACGTGAAGTGGACCTTGATGAGCACGCAGCAGAATCAGCAGATTCGCAGCTTGAACAATCCGGGCATCTTGAGCGCGAAGGGCGTTCAGTTGATTGGACGCGACGCGCAGGGGCGCCTGACCGTGGCGAATCCAAAGAACATCACGTCGCTGTCCGGTGACTGGACCTACGGCAAGTTCGGTCTCTTCGTGAAGGAAACGCGCTATTCGAGTGTTACCGGACTCAATGCAATTTCCGCAGATCGTGACGAGCACGTGCCCGCGGCTTTCATTACCGATCTCAACCTGAGCTATTGGCTCACGAAGAAATCGAGGCTGTCCATTGGCGCGAACAACCTGTTCAACAAGAAGCCGCCCAATCTTCCCGACGCCGCCATTCAGTATTTCGGCTTCCCCGTTTCCACGCCGAATCCGAGCTGGTATTCGCCTTACGGGGTGAACGGAGGCTTCTATTACGCGCGTCTCGACGTGGTGTGGTAATCAAGGAATGCGATGACATACGAAACCGTTTCTCCCGCTGACATTCCAGGCAGCCCGCTTGCCAATGCGTTCAAGCAGCCCTTGATGCTGGGCGTCTTCCTGAACCTCCAGGACATCCGCCTGTCCACTTTGCCGACGACTTCGACGTGGACCTTCGACTACAACGCGGACGTTGTGCGTAAAGCCGACGAACTCGGTTTCGATCTCGCGTTCAGCCGCACGCAATGGCTGCCAAAAGGCGGCTATGACGGCGAGGCCTCGCTCGATGCATTCATCGCCCTCGGCGCCATGGCCGCGATCACGAAGAACATCTTGCTGATTTCGACCATCCACGTGCTTTATGGCCCCATCCATCCGCTGCATCTGGCCAAGTACGGCGCCACGCTCGATCATATTTCCAAGGGCCGCTGGGGCATCAACATCGTGACCGGGCATCGCGCGGTCGAGCATGAGATGTTCGGCTGGGACCGCATCGAGCACGATACGCGTTATGAACTGGCGAGGGAGCTCTTCGATGTCGTCCAGCGCCTTTGGACCGATACCGAGAACTTCTCGTTCGAAGGCAAGTCGCCCTGGAAAGTACGCAATGGCTACATCACGCCGAAACCGTTGTTCGGACGTCCGGTGCTGGTGAATGCAACCGGCTCCGAAGCGGGGATTGCGTTTGCCGCGAAGTATTCGGACATCGTGTTCATCACGAGCCCGGGGGGCGCGCATATCGACAGCGCACTCGAAACATTGCCTGCTCATATTGCCAATATCAAGGCGCAAGCTGCGCGCGCGGGCCGCACGGTGCGCACCGTGATCAACCCGGTCATCGTGAGCCGAGACACCGAACGCGAAGCCAACGCGTATGCCGATGCAATCTCCCGCAACGCGATCAAGGGCGCATTCGGCGGTTTCGACAGCGACGCGCACGCGTGGCGCGGGCGCCTGGATGCATCGCATAAGCAAGGACTCGGCCTCGGCGGCAACATCGAGATCGTGGGTACGCCCGAGCAGGTGGTGGAACAACTCGCCGCGCTGAAGAAGGCCGGAATCGACGGCGTGCAGCTTGGTTTTTATGACTTCCTTCCCGACCTCGAATACTTCGGCGAACGCATTCTGCCCTTGCTCAAGCAAGCAGGGCTGCGCCTTTGATTCAACGCATTTTCTTTTCGCCAACAACACGGAGACTATCCAATGGCAACGTATCGCAATCTCGGCCGCAGCGGCATCAAGGTGTCCCCGCTGTGCCTCGGCACCATGATGTTCGGCGGGCAGACGGACGAACCCACCGCGCGCCGCATCGCTGACAAGGCGTTCGAACAAGGCGTCAATTTCATCGATACCGCCGACGGCTACGCGGGCGGCGCGTCCGAGCAGGTGGTCGGCCGGCTGATCGCGGAACGCCGGTATAGCTGGGTGCTCGCGACCAAGATCGCGAGCCCGCGCGGGGACGGTCCGAACGATCGGGGCGCGTCGCGCAAATATATTATCGAAGCAGTGGATCGCAGCCTGAAACGGCTTGGCGGAGGATATATCGACGTGTTGTACCTGCATCGCGAGGATCATGATACGCCGATCGTGGAAACCGTTCGCGCGCTCGACGACCTGATTCGCGCGGGCAAGATCCGTCACTACGGGCTGTCGAATCATCGTGCATGGAAGATCGCCGAATTCAGCCGTACCGCGGATGCGCTCGGCGTCGACCGGCCGATTGCCTCGCAGCCTCTCTACAACCTCGCGAACCGGCAAGTTGAAATAGAGCAGCTCGAAGCGGCCGATTATTTTGGACTTGGTGTGGTGCCCTACAGCCCGCTTGCCCGCGGCGTGCTGACCGCGAAGTACCAACCCGATGAAACTCCTGCAGCCGGCACGCGCGCGGGCCGTCAGGACAAACGCCTGCAACAGACGGAATGGCGACCCGAGTCGCTGACGCTGGCGCAGCAGGTCAAGCGTCACGCCGAGGAACGCGGCATCACGCCCGGACAGTTCGCGCTTGCATGGGTGCTCAACAACAAGCTGATCACGGCGGCGATCACGGGGCCGCGTACGGAAGCGCAATGGGACGATTATCTGCCCGCGCTCGCCTACCGTTTCACGGCGGAGGACGAAGCCTTCGTGGATTCTCTGGTGACGCCGGGCCATGCCTCCACACCGGGATTCAATGATCCGGGCCATCCGTTTTTCGGCCGTCAGCCGAGGACATCCGCTAGCAGATGATTCATCGTTGCGATGACTTCGGATATCAGCACGTGCTTCATATATTTACGACGAATGCTTCGTATGCGCAGTCATCGCGACTCACTAAGATCAAAAGCCAAGTTGCTTCGCCAAGGCCCGCGAGCGAAGCGATGTCCTCTTCGCTTCGCCCCCACATTCCATGGATGCACCATGACCCATTCGACCGACAAGCTTCCTGTCAAACGTCTTTGGTATACGCGCTGCCCCGCGCCTACCCCGTTCGGCATCGCCATTCAACAAGGATGGTTGCAGGACGAATTCGCGCGCGACGGTATCGACGTTAAAGCGTTGCAGGATTCGAACGACCCCGCCATCCGGCAATCGCACTTTACGCACTCGCAAGCGCATTCGTTTCGCCAGGGCGGCAACATTCCCGCGTTATGGGCGCGTGCACAAGGTGCGGACACTCGCGTGATCGGGCTCTCATGGGTGGATGAATTCCAGGGTCTGATTGCGCTTCCATCAACGGGAATCGAGGGCCCCGCCAACTTGCGCGGGCGGCGTTTCGGCCTGCCGCGCAACACCCGCGCGCAGGTAGTCGACTTTCATCGCGCGACCGCGCTGCGGGGCTTTGTGTCGTTGCTCGGCGCGGTGGGCCTGACGCTCGACGATATCCAGCTCGTGGATCTTCCCACCGCGCCGCGCGGCCTCGCCGACGAACCCGCGGTCGGTGACGCGGGCGCGGCGCGATTGCTTGCAACCGAACGCGGCCAGGAATTCAGCTTCGAGGTCTTGGCGCTGGCGCGCGACGAAGTCGATGTGGTGTTCGTGAAGGGTGCGAGCGGACTGGAAGCGGCGAATCTCATCGGCGCACGCGCGATTGTCGATCTCAGCGACCAGCCGGACAAGCGCCTGCATGCCAACAACGGCACGCCGCGGCCATTGACGGTCGATGCAGCCTTGCTGCGCGAGCGTCCCGATCTGGTCGCCCGCGTCCTGTCGCGCGCAATAGAAGCCGGCGAATGGGCGAGCGCGCATCCGCAGGCATCGATTGCGTATGTAGCGCGTGAAACCCGCTCGGCAGAGCACTGGGCGCGTCACGCCTATGGCGCGCAACTCGGATCACAACTGCAGATCGGCCTGGATCGCGACGCAATCGCGGCGCTCGACGACTTCAAGCGGTTTCTCTTCAAGCAAGGCTTCATTGCACAAGACTTCGACATCGCAAGCTGGATCGATCCCGTCCCGCTCGCCTCGGCCCGCGCGCTGCTGGCCGAACGTCGCCTGAAAGTCCCCGCCTAAGCAATCGGTTCACGTTCACGCACCAGGATTTCCCCGATGAGATTTGCCTTGCCGCCACGGCGGTTCATTGTTGCCTGCGCCGCCCTGTTGCTTGCAGGTTCGCCCCTGTCAGCAAACGCGGCCGACGTCTCAGCGCCAGTGCGCGGCGGGACGCTCAACTTCGTGGTCGATCCCGAGCCGCCCACGCTCGTGGACTTGACCAATACGGCCGTGCCGACCCTCAAGGTCAGCACTAAAGTCACCGAAGGCCTGCTTGCCTACGACTTCGCCCTGCATCCGCAGCCGCAACTCGCGACCTCTTGGTCCGTCAGCCCCGACGGCCTGCAATACACGTTCCACTTGCGGCATGGCGTGAAGTGGCACGACGGGCAGGACTTCACGTCGGCCGATGTCGCTTACTCCATAGAGTTGCTCAAGCGTGTACACCCGCGCGGCAAGAGCACTTTTGCCAACGTGACGCAGATCAAAACGCCCGGTGCATTCACGGCAGTGCTGGTGCTGTCGAAGCCGTCACCGTTTCTCATCAAGGCGTTTTCGGCGAGTGAATCGCCTATCGTGCCCAAACATGTCTATGAGGGCACCGACCCGTTTTCGAATCAGAACAACAACGCGCCGATTGGCACGGGACCATTCAAGTTCGTGAAATGGGTGCGTGGCAGTTACATTGAATACGATCGCAATCCGGAGTATTGGGACAAGCCGAAGCCTTATCTCGACAAGATCATAGTCAAGCTGATTCCGGATGCGCCTGCCCGGTCAATCGCATTCGAAACAGGCTCCGCCGATCTGGGCGGCAACACGCCGGTGCCGCTTTCCGACATCGCGCGGTTAAAGCAGAACCCGAAGATCGGCATTGAAACGCGCGGCTACGAATTCGAGGCGGGCGTTGTTCGTGTCGAGTTCAATCTCGGTAATCGATATTTGAAAGTGCCCGCAGTGCGTCAGGCGATTGCCCGCGCGATCGATCGCAATGTGATCGCGAAGACGATCTACTACGGCTACGCAAATGTGATCAGCAGTCCGATCATTCCCGAGAGCCCTTATCACGATCCGGCGCCCACGCCCTATCCCTTCGACATCACCCAGGCCAACGCGCTACTCGATGCAGCAGGATTTCCGCGCAATGGCGACGGGGTTCGTTTTACGATCATCGTCGATCCGTTGCCGATCAGCGATATCCCGCAGCGCACAGCCGCCTACCTGCGCTCGTCGCTCGCCAAGATCGGAATTGCGGTGACGATCCGCAACCAGGACTTGCCGTCCTATCTCAGGCGAGTCTATTCGGACCGCGACTTCGACATTGCCGTCAACGGCATGAGCAATCTCTTCGATCCGACCGTGGGCGTGCAGCGTCTCTACTGGTCGCAAAGCATCCGCAAGGGCGTGCCGTTCACGAATGCATCCGGCTACAGCAATCCCGAAGTTGACCGCCTGCTCGAACAAGCGGCGGTCGAACCCGACGAGGCTAAGCGCGTGCAACTGTTCAAGCAGTTCCAGCAGATCGTCGAGCACGATTTACCCGACATCAATCTCGTCGAACAAAAGCAGGTGACCGTCTACAACAAGCGGGTACGCGACCACACGCTATCGCCCGACGGGCTCGACTCGAATTTCGCCAACGTGTACCTGAGTCCCTGAACCGGAACCTACGGCATGATTTCCTCTCATCTGAAACGCGTGGCGCTGCGCCTGCGCCGCACCAGCGCGCAGGCAATACCGACGATCATTGCGGTCGTGGTGCTCAATTTCGCGTTGCTGCAACTGGTGCCTGGCGACGCCGCCGACGTGCTCGCGGGCGAATCCGGCTCGGCCACCGCCGAGACCATGGCGATGATGCGCCACCATTTCGGCCTCGACCTGACCTTGTGGCAACAGCTTCTTGCGTACCTGAATCACCTTGCGCATTTCAGCCTGGGATTTTCACCGCGCTTCAACACGCCAGTAATGACGCTGATCCTGGGACGCCTGCCCAACACGCTCATTCTCATGATGAGCGCGCTGGTGTTCGCGATCGTGGCCGGCATGATCATTGGCGTGGCAATGGCGAACTGGGTCGGCAAATGGCCGGACCGGGTCCTGTCGTTTCTCGCGCTGGTGCTTTATTCAATGCCCGGGTTCTGGCTCGCGCTGATGGCGATCGTGTTGTTCTCGGTGAAGCTCGGGTGGTTGCCAAGCGGCGGCGACATGACGCTAGGCGTCAACCTGACGGGCTGGAGCTGGCTCGTGGACCGCGTCAGTCATGCCGTGCTGCCCGCCCTCGCGCTGGCCAGTTTTTTTGTCGCTATCTATGCGCGGCTTACGCGTGTCGCAATGCTCGAGGTCCAGCGGCAGGACTACGTCCGCACGGCGCACGCCAAGGGGCTGCATCCGTTTTTCGTAACCGTGCGTCACGTGCTGCGCAACGCGCTCCTGCCCATCACCACGGTCGCCGGCATGCATCTCGGCAACCTCCTGGGCGGCGCCGCCGTGATCGAAACCGTCTTCAGTTGGCCGGGGCTCGGGCGTCTCGCGCTCGAAGCCGTGCAGGGCCGCGACTACAACGTGCTGCTCGGTGTCCTGCTGCTTTCGTCCATGCTCGTGATCGCCGCCAATGTGCTGGTGGATCTGCTTCACGCGTGGCTCGACCCGCGCATCGCGCTTCATTGATAAGAACCTCATGTCATCCAATCATTCATCTCTCGAACAGGCCGAAACTAGCGGCGCGCGCCGGCTGTTCATCGCAGGACGGCTGCCGCGTTTTGGCCGAAAACGGCGCGAGCCGTCGCCGGGACAATCGGAAGCGCTCGGCTGGCCCGTGCTCAAGGCGCTCGTGCGCAACCCCGCTGCAATAAGCGGCGCAGTACTGTTGCTCGCGCTGGTTCTGCTCGCAATTTTCGCGGGCGCCCTCTTTCCGGGCGATCCGCTCGACATCGTCGCGCAACCCTTGCTCATACCCGGACACGACCCGCAATACTGGCTCGGCACAGACTCGCTTGGCCGCAACGTACTCGCGGAACTGGCGCATGGCAGCCGGGCGTCGCTCGCAATCGGCGTCACTGCCGCGCTGATCGGCGTGGTGATCGGCACATTGATCGGTGCGCTTGCCGGATATTTCGGCGGCTGGGTCGACGACATCCTCATGCGCGTGACCGAACTCTTCCAGACCACGCCTTCGTTCCTGTTCGTGATCGTAATCGTCTCGATCGGGCATCCGTCCATGACGGTCATCTCGCTCGCGATCGGCGTCACGTCCTGGCCCACCATCACGCGTCTCGTGCGGGCGGAATTCCGTTCGCTCGCGCAGAGCGACTTCGTAATGGCCGCCCGCAGCCTGGGCTTCGGCCACGCACGCATCATCTGGCGCGAAATGCTGCCGAACGCACTGCCGCCGATCATTGTGACGACTTCCGTGATGGTCGCCACCGCCATCCTCATGGAGTCCGCGCTGTCGTTCCTGGGCATGGGCGACCCGAACGTGGTGAGCTGGGGCAGCATGATTGGCGACGGGCGCGAGATGCTACGCACTGCGTGGTATCTGACCGCCCTGCCGGGAGGCGCGCTCGTGCTGACGGTGCTTGCGCTGAACATGCTCGGCGACGGCCTCAACGACGCGCTCAACCCGCGCCTCTCCGAGCGTTCATCATGAAATCGATACTTCAAGTCGACCGGCTCGCCGTGCGTTTCGGCGCGCAGCACGCAGTGAACAACCTGAGCTTCGCCGTGCGCGAGAACGAGATGCTGGCGCTCGTCGGCGAATCGGGATGCGGCAAGTCCACCACCGCGCTCGCAATCATGCAGTTGCTGCCGTCCAGCGCAACGCTTGAGGGCAGCATCGAATTCGAGGGACGCGACTTGGTCGGGCTGTCTAAACCGACGCTGCGATCCATCCGCGGCAATGCGATCTCCATGATTTTCCAGGAGCCCATGACTTGCCTGAACCCCGTAATGACAGCAGGCGCCCAGATTGTGGAAGTGCTCCGCCGGCACGAACCCCTTTCCGCAGATGCCGCCTGGAAACGCGCGATCGAACTGCTTGATCTGGTGAGGCTGCCGGAACCCGCGAGACGCGCGCACAACTTCCCTCACAATCTTTCGGGCGGACAACGCCAGCGCGTGATGATCGCCATGGCCGTGGCGTGCCGCCCGCGCTTGCTGATCGCCGACGAACCCACGACCGCGCTCGATGTCACCATCCAGGCGCAGATCCTGCAATTGCTGGATTCGCTGCGCCGCGATCTTTCGATGTCCGTGCTGCTCATTACGCACGATCTCGGCGTGGTCGGGCAGTATGCGAACCGGGTCGCGGTCATGTACAGCGGCGAAACCGTGGAGGACGGCACGACCCAGCGCATCTTCACGCAGCCGCGCCACCCGTACACCAAGGGACTGCTGGGAGCGTCGCTCACGCTCGACCAGAACCTTCACTACAGGACGCGGCGACTCACGGAAATTCGCAGCCATATCGACACCGGAACAGGACTGCTCGACTTCTCACTGAGCGACGAACGCGTGGCGAGCGCGCCCAATATCGTATTCACGCGCAGCCCCTACATCCAGCCGCCGGCGGCGGACGACCGCGCGCCACTTCTGAGCGTACGCGACCTTGTCACGCGCTACAACGGCGGCAAAGGCAACGCGGTGGACGGAGTGTCGTTCGATGTGGGCCAGGACGAAACAGTCGGCCTGGTCGGAGAGTCGGGCTGCGGGAAATCCACGCTATCGCGGACCATCTTGAGGCTGATTCCATCGGCGAGCGGCACGATCAACCTCGACGGGCAGGACATCACGCACATTGGCGGCGGTGCACTGCGCGCAATCCGCCCGAAGATCCAGATGATCTTCCAGGACCCGTATGCGTCGCTGAATCCGCGCCAGCGCGTGCTGGACATCCTCGACGCCGCGCTGGTTGTCCACGGCGTCAGCGACAGGCAGGAACGCCGCCGCAGGATTGCAGACATCACGGACCGCGTGGGGCTTGCTTCAAGATCGCTGCAGCGCTTCGCGCACGAATTTTCGGGCGGCCAGCGCCAGCGCATAGGCATTGCGCGCGCGCTGGTACTGCAGCCGAAGCTCGTGATTTGCGATGAACCCGTGTCCGCGCTCGACGTGTCCATCCGTGCGCAAGTGCTGAACCTGCTTGTCGAGCTAAAGCAATCGCTCGGGCTCTCGTATCTGTTTATCTCGCATGACCTGTCAGTGGTGCGCTACATTGCCGATCGTGTCCTGGTGATGAACAGCGGCAAGATTGTCGAGTCCGGAGACCACGAAAGTATCTGGTCGCGCCCCGCGCATGCCTACACGCGCAGCCTGATCGACGCCGTTCCAAAGCCCGCGTTCGAAAGACGCCCGAACGACACCTCCGCGCCACGGCAAGACGACGTAGATCTGCCATTTTCGTTCTACCGCTTTGCGGTGTGAACGTCCGCAGGAACGCATGATTGTCGATCATGCTGCTCACGCGGCATATCTGCGCAATGAGAAACATCATCAATATTTGTCGTTTCGTATTCCTATATTAAGTTGCTAAGGTAAACGTCGCGGAATAACTGCACGGTCCGCGATTGAATTCAAAACCCCTCACGGGCGCGCTTCAAAAGCGCGTCATACCCGATGAACGCCATAGCCCTTTCCCATCCAAGCGACCTGCTCGTCAAGTCCTCGCAAATGAGCGAACGCTGGTGGGCGCGTCCCGGTGCGGTTGTATCCATCGCGCTGCATGTTGCCGCCGCGGTTGCGCTGCTTGCTGCATCGGGGCACCGCGACGAACCCAAACCGGTCGATCACGCCATCCAGCTCGTTCTCGCGCCGCCTGATCCACCAAAGCCCATCGTCACGCCGCCCCCGGTTCCTCCGCCACCCAAGGCGCCGCCCGTGAAGCTCCAGCCGCCGAAGCCAGCGCCGGTACAACGCCCGACGCCCGTGGCGAGACGCCTGACGGTACCAACTACGGCCGAAAAAGCGGAGGTCGCCGCGCCGCCAACGCCGCCCGCCGACACCACGAAGACGACCACCGAACCCGTAGCGCCACCGGCTCCGCCCGCGCCGCCCGCACGCCCGGCGCCGCGCAACATTGGCATGGAGGGCATTCCGACCGACTACGTGAACCAGGTTTATGCACGCATCAACAGCAGTGCGGCGGGCCACTATCCGCGCGCCGCGAAGATGCGTCATCTGGAAGGACGAATTGCCTACAAGCTCACGCTCAGTCCCGAGGGCAAGCTGCTGAAGCTCGACCTGCAGTCATCGGGAGAAAGCGTTCTCGACGATGCCGCCGAGGAAGCCATCCGGGCCGCGGCGCCCTTTCCCCACCTGCCCGACCTTGGCGGTTCGTCATATCAGCTTACCGGTGCGATCGTCTACAAATTCGGCGACTGATAGCCAGGCATGCCCAACTATTATTTTATTTCGGAGTCTAAAACATGAACGCAGCAAATCTCTCGGCGCACCTGTCGCCGTGGCATCTCTTCATCAACGCGGACGTGGTGGTGAAGGCCATCATGGTGTTTCTCGCGCTGGCGTCGGTCAGCAGTTGGGCTGTCATCGCCGAAAAAATATCGCGGTTTCGCAGCCTGCGCCGGCGTGCCGCTGTCTGGCTCGACCTGCTTGGCAGCGGCCGTTCGCTCGTCAAGCTCTCCGCCTCGGTTCAACAGCATCCGAAGGATCCGTTCTCGCGCATCTACGCGGCCGTGCTTGGCGAGTGGCGTCAAACGCATGATCAGAACCTGCAAGCCACGCACCGGGGCGCGGATGGCCTCAAGGAACGCGTGAATCGTGTGGCCGGGATTGCGACGAACATCGAAATCGGCAAGCTTCAGCGAGGACTGTCCATTCTCGCCACTGTTGGTTCGGTCTCGCCATTCGTGGGATTGTTCGGCACGGTATGGGGCATCATGAATTCGTTCCAGGGTATTGCCGCGTCGAACAACACGAGCCTGTCCGTGGTCGCGCCGGGCATTGCGGAAGCGCTGTTTGCAACGGCGCTCGGACTGGTCGCGGCCATTCCGGCTGTGATTGCCTACAACCGTGCATCGGGGGATCTCAATGACTATGCAAGTACGCTGAGCACACTCACCGGTATTGTTGAAGTGCAATTGTCGCGTCAGGTCGATGCAGGCGATGCAACGGTCGACGCCGTCGACAGCGACAACCGTTCAAGGCATGACAAGCAGCAGGACAAGAGCTTGCAGCCGGCGAGCGGTGCGGATGTCCGGTCCATCGCAACGCAGGGAGCCTGATCATGGCCGTCAAGCTGTCGAACAACAGAGGGATTGGGGGCGGCGTGCCGCCTGTCAGCGAAATCAACGTGACGCCGCTTGTCGACGTGATGCTGGTATTGCTGATCGTGTTCATGGTCGCCGCACCGCTGATGGCCTCCGGCGTGAAAGTCGACTTGCCCACGAGCAACGCCAAGCCATTAACCGAAGAGAAACCGCCGATTGCGGTAAGCCTGAACGCAGCCGGCAAGTTATACGTGGACAAGACCGAGGTCACCACCGCGACGCTGATCAGCGCGCTCTCCACCGCGACAGAAGGCGACAAGGCAAGGCGCATCAATATCCGTGGCGACAAGGCCCTGGCCTACGGCAAGGTGATCGAGACCATGGGTGAAATCAACGAAGCGGGGTTCTCGAAGATTGCCCTGGTTTCCGAACCTCCGCAGAACAACTAGGTCGGTGGTTGGGGCTCGTTGTCCCCAACCACCGGAACGAATAGTTTCTTAGGCCGCGCGCGAAAACTCGATATCTGCAGCAAGCTCCCGCGCCAGTTCAAGCGGCTCGCGCAAGATCCACTCGTCGTAGGCGAAGTCCGCCTGGAGAAAACCTTCACGCAACAGGAACGCCTTCTGCTGGCGCAATCCCTCGACATAGATGTCCGAGAGCAACGGCGTGAATTGCCTGTGAAGATGAGGTCCAAATCCCCGCCGCACGGCATCCGCCGTGCTTCCAGTCTCGGCCGCGATTGCCGTGACCACCTCGTCCGGGTGTTCCAGCGCCCACTGCGCCGTGCGTAGCAACACCGCGAGATAGCGCGCCACCACTTCCGGATGCGTCAGGGCCAGCGTCCTGTCGACGGTGATCGGGCGCGGCGTGCCCGCGTTGACACGCACCAGCGGGTCCGGGTTGAGGTTGATGTCGAAGACCGGCCGCAAGCCGCCCTCCGCGATCAGCGTTGCACTGACCGCGCCCTTGGCGTAGATCGCATCGACTGCGCCCTCGAGGAGCGCAGCCGCGCACACATGCATCCGGCGCGGCGCATTTGCATCCTGCTCACGCAAATCGAAGCCGCCCGCGGCTATATCGACGAATTCAACCTGGTCGCGCGTCAGTCCGCCCAGTTCGAGCGCCGTAAGCAGGCCGCGCAGGTCCTGCGCACGACCGACGTCCACAATGGGAGTCGCATGCAGCGGTAAACCCAGCCGGCGGCCCTTTAAACCGGCCAGATCGCGAATGTCGCTGTCGTCGCGCACGAGGATCAGTTGTTCCTCGTCCACCCACGTGATGCCGACCACGGCTGTATCGCGGCCGTTCGCCCTTGCCCAGATCGGCGGTACATTGCCGCCCTCTCGGAACATGCCGGGATGGGTGTGATCGAAATGCGAATTGCGCACGGCCTGATCGTCTGCAGCACGAATCGATTTGAGCGCGATACCCTTGCTTTCGAACTCACGATGCAGCCACCGGAAATGCTGCGCGATACCCGACGTAGTCGGCACCGGGCAGCGCGTGTACCACAACTCTGAAATCGAGGTCTGACTCATGGTCTGGTCCTTGTTTGAAAAACGTTGCGATCAACGCACGATGTAGCGCGCATGTTTCATGCGGGTTTCTTATCGAGCGCGACGTTTGCCAGATTGGCGTACAGCGCCTGGTTGCCACCGAAGTTCAGCACCTCGCGGCGGGCGAGCGTGACGACATGCGGCGAGATCAGCGGAATCCGCGCCACGTCCGTCTGCACCTTTTGCTGGAAGCGGTTATAGATATCCCTGCGTCTCGCGGGATCGATCTCCGCCTGACCGCTTTCGAGCAGTTGGTCGACTTCCGGGCTGTTGTAGTCAGCCGCGTTCGAGAACGCCACGCCCGGTTTGAAATTCTTCGACCAGTAAAAGCGCTGCGTGCCGATAGCCGGGTCCGGGCCCGCATTGGCGGAATAGATGATCGTGTCGAAATCGCGCCGCGTGTAGACGCGATTCACGAACTCGCCGAAATCCGATGAGCGGATGTTCAGCCGCACGCCGATCTTTTGCAGGTTGCTGCGAAGATGCTGCGCAATGGGCGCAAGCGGACCGGTCGGCGCTGGATCATTGGTGAGGGTCAGACGCACGCCCTTCACGTCTCGCTTGAGACCGGCTGCGTCGAGTAACGCTTCGGCCTTTGCGAGATCGAGCGGGTAAGTCGGTACGTCGGCGGTAAAGAATGCGGGAAAAGCCTTTGGAATGGGCGCTTCCACTTTATCCGCGTACCCGAGCCAGATATTCTTCACGATGAAATCGCGATCGAACGCGTGCGCGAATGCCTGGCGCACGCGAGGATCGCGAAACTGCGGACGGTCGAGATTGAATTCGAACGCGGCGGTACCTGTTATATAGGTCGACGGATAGTCCTTCACCACGATCTGCGGATTGCGCGACAGGCGCACGATGTCGGTCAGCGCAACGCCGTAGTTATCGGCCAGATGCACTTCGCCGGTTTCCAGCGCGCTAGCCCCGCCGCTTCTGTCCGCGATGAACCGGAACAGCACCTTGTCCACATAGGGACGCGGCGCGTCCCAGTAGTCCGGATTGCGTTCGAGCAAGACATAGTTGCCCTGCTCCCATTTCACGAACTTGAACGGCCCGTTGCCAACTGGCGCATTGTTCAGCGGATTCGAGAGCACGTCGCGACCCGCATACAGATGTTGCGGCAAGATCTGCGCTTCCACCGAAGACATCAGCGCGCTTAAAAGATAAGGCGCGGGCTTGCTGAGCCGAAGGGTCGCCGTGAGCGCATCGGGCGTATCGACCGCAATGACATTGGCAAAGGTCGTGCGCCCACGGCTATGGTATTTCTTCCATATCTCAAGGACCGAATACGCGACGTCCTTCGACGTGAACGGCTGGCCGTCATGCCATCTCACATTGGGACGCAAGTGAAACGTCAACGAGAGTCCATCACGCGCTGCTTCCCAGCGTGTGGCGAGTTGTGGTTTGGGATTGAATTGCTCGTCGAAGGTGAGCAGGCCATCGAAGATCTTGCCTGAGACAAGCTGCGCCGTGCCGGCCGATGTGATCGCGCTTGTGAGGCCGCTGGTTGCTTCCGGTCCGGAGCCTATGACAAGCGTTCCGCCACGCGGCAACGGCTGTGCCGCCCTGGCGCTAAGAGGCAACGCCAGATCCGTTGCCATGCCGGCGAGCGCTGCGTATCCGAGAAAACTCCTGCGACTGACGGCCATGATCGGGTTCCTGGAAAATTCATATCCCAACGATGGTACTGACATGGCGCATCGAGATTAACCAATTAATCAGGTTATCTATATTATTTCCGGGCACGTCCTGGAGGCATGGAAGATAGCGCTGCACGAGCGGACGCAAACGGAGATCACGCTGCAGGAAAGTCAAGAAGGCGAAGATACTGCGCGCGTGCGAGCAAGCCGAGCAACTGGTGCAAGTCGGCGCTGCGACTCGCGGGAAACTGGCGCTCGACGTCCGCCAGAGTGAACTCCGAATCGCGCTGATCGAGCCATCGGATGACAGGTGCGAGCAAGGCGGGGGCATCGGTTTCGAGCGTGGTCCTGGTTACCCAGTCGCGGTCCCATGCAGTCACGGTCAACGCCATTACAACGCGATTTCTGGGTATGGTCATCACGATCGAGGTCGGAATGCGCCTGAATCGCGATGCCTGATTGATCGCGGCAATACGTTCATCGGATGAACGCGGCATCAGGTCGGAAGCATGCAGGCGGCTCAGGTTATGAGGTAATGCAGCGAGTAAGCGCGCAGCCGAATCACTTGCGGCATTCGCGCCCGCGTGGCCTTCGCGCGAACCGTACAGCGGCGCGCGCCACGCGGGTTGTTGCAGCAACAGCGCGTTCAACTGCTGCTGCAGCGTGTCGAGCAATGAAGGCGGCCGGAGCACGATACTGATCGAATAAGAGTCTTCCGTCGCTTCCGTCCTATGCCACGTGCCTCGCGGCAGGAACAGGACAGAGCCGGGTGTCATCGTTATTGCATTGAAGGTTGCATGGGACGCGTCGGGAAATGTCCCGCGTGTCTGCGCGTACATGTCTTCCGACGCCGCCATCCCGGGACCGAACTGCGAGCCGGACGGCTGCGGAATTTCCTCCATCGGAGCGACGTAGAAGGTCTTGCTGCCTTCCATCTGAACCGAGATCACTTCTTCCGCGTCGTAATGACACGAAACACCGTCATCATGCGGCGAAGAGAATGCAGTCAGGCGCGCGCTTCCCGGCGCAACGCCCAACTCTGCTTCCAGCTCGCGCAAGAATGCATGGCCACCAATCGCGCATGAAGCGATGTCGCGTAAATAAACAGTTAGGCCTAGCTGGCGTAGATTGGCCGCGCTTGCATTGGCATCAAATACTTGAGGCGAGCGCAGGCCGCGCCCGAATGCAACAGGACCGCGATAAGCACGCGACAGCGTATCGAAGTTCGCAAGTTGCGGCTGCCTTAGCACCTCTGGTAAGCGCTCCAGCGCACCGTGGGTCGCTGCCGCCTTGTCGGGCATCACGCCACGACGGAAGCTGTCGGCAAGCTCCGCCGACAGAAGCCGGTCGAGATGCCGCGTGGCAAGAACGTCAGGCATCGCGCTCGCCCTCAAGCGCCGCAACAGAATCGACGCGGGAGCGCCGCACAAGGCTAAGTTCGATCACCGTGTCCCGTAGCAGCAGCGCGCTTCGGGCGGGTTCGATCAAGATGCCGTCGCGCATCGGCGTCGTGCAGGCGGTTGTCACCACTCCGTCAATTCGCATTGCGCACACGTTGCACAGGCCACGCCGGCACGACAACGAAAATGCCAGCGCCGGATCGACGGCGCGCTGCAAGTATTGCAATGCGCTCGATACGCTTACGCCCGACCAGTCGCTCGCGCTGATGCCGGCCTCTTCGGGACTCGGAAGCACGTAGGTGCTCGCGGTATCGTCGCCGGCTGTCCGGTGGAGGCGGATGACTATCGTCATCGATGCATGCTTTGCTTTCATGCGGCCGCGGCAACCGGAGAGAGAAACGGGAACACGACGGGTTCGGTCCGATGAACCAATGCACCCGAGCCTGCAGGGCGCGAGATCAACCCGTGTCCGAGCGCGGCTGTTGCGCGCGGGTCGTTGCTGTCGTGCCGTCGATGCGCACCGAGCGACTCCGTGCGCGCAAGCGCAGACAAGAGCGCGCTTTCAATCACAGGCAGCGCCGACGCGCACTCGAGCGCATCGCTCCAGTCCCGGTTCCAGCCTGCATCGCGATTACGGCAGGCGAGCCGCGGAAGGTCATCGCGAAGAAGTGCGCGTATTTCATCCAGCGCCTTTGCCAGCGCCGCGCCGTCGCGGATCGCACCAAGCGCGCCGTCGACAATTTGAGCAAGACGCCGCTTCATGTCGAAGGGCGCGATACCTTCGACACGTTCGAAGGGCGCCTTGATCCGCGCCTGAACAGAACGCCACTGTGCTTGATCCACACGTGCTGGCGCTTCATGAGAACGGCTGCGCGCGAGCGTCGCCGCCGAACGTCCCGCGGCCTTGCCTTGCACCAGAACCTGCGCGCCCGCATTGCCTGAAAGGCGGTTGCCGCCATGCACGCCGCCAGTGGCCTCACCACACGCATACAGGTTGGGCACGCCGGTCGAGCCGCTGACATCGACACGAATGCCACCCAGCGAGAAATGCGCGGCCGGCGCGACTTCGATCGCATGACCCGCGCGAATGCGTTCAACCAGCGGCGTCATGTCGAACCCTTCCCATCGCCAGTCGGCCGAAAACGAGCGCGACCACTGCGTGAAGTTATCGACGATATCGCGCGGCAGATGCGCCCACGAAAGATATACGCCGCCATTCGGACTGCCGCGCCCCTCGAATACTTCGGCGGCGCTGGCCGCGGCGACAATATCGCGTGTGGCCAGTTCCATGCGTTCGGGGTCCCAGCGCGCCATGAACCGCTCGCCGTAGCGGTTGAGCAGCCACGCGCGCACGCCGCTTTGCGGGCCGAGGATCCATGGGAACTGCAGGCCGCGCCACATATCCGGGGCGACGAGACAGCATGGAAGGAACTGCAGCATTTCCATCTCGATCAATTCGGCGCCGGCGGCGAGCGCCATGGCGTGGCCATCGCCCGATAGCTCCTCGGGCGCGGTGCGCAAGCTCCAGTTGGATGTGGCGCCGCCAGTTGCAATCACGACCGCGCGTCCGTGCAGCGCTTCGACCACGCCTGAACGCCGGTCGAGGCCCGCGACGCCGATCACGGCGCCATCATGTATGAGGAGTTCGGTGGACTGGAAGTCTTCGCGAAAGCGGACCCCGGCGTGCAAGGCGGCTGTGGTGACCACACGCTGCATGGATGGTCCGGGAATACGTACGCCGCGGCCGCTGCTGTGTCCCGGCGCATGCTTGGGAGCACTGATTTTCGCGCCATCAGCAATCAAGCGGCGCAGTTCGTCGCCGACACCTTCCACCATTGCCGCGACAAGCTTCTGGTCGCTCAGGAAAGAGCCTGAGCGAATGGTATCGGCGAAAAACAGTTCGTCGGTATCGTCGGGGTTGGCGTCGAAGCCGAGTCCGATCGCCGTGCGTCCCGACACCGATACGCCACCACCCGACGTGATGGTCGCGCCGCTGCGGCCGACCAGGCTCTTGTTGACGACGAGCACGCTCGCGCCGGCTGCGCGCGCATGCCACGCGGCGACCAGTCCCGCCGCGCCGCTACCGATTACGATGACATCCCAAGGGTCCATGCCGTGCTTCCCGCCATGCTGAATGTGACCGGCCCAAACGCCGGCCGCGAACAGTAAAGCACTTTGCAAAAGGCATGCAAAGCAAGCAATCAAGATATCTAAATCACGTGCAAGGCGTGACTGTTTTCATAACCAATCCGCTTAATCTTCGTTGGCTGTGTCCTTCGCACGCGTCACACTATCCGGCCCTACTCCGCACACCATCTGGCGGCCCCGCCGCTTCGGCCATGACCTACGAAACGACCTCTCCTGCCGACATTCCAGGCAGCCCGCTTGCCAATGCGTTCAAGCAGCCCTTGATGCTGGGCGTCTTCCTGGACCTGCAGGATATCAAGCGCTCCACGCTGCCGCGCACGTCCACCTGGACCTTCGACTACAACGCGGACGTTGTGCGTAAAGCCGACGAACTCGGTTTCGATCTCGCGTTCAGCCGCACGCAATGGCTGCCAAAAGGCGGCTATGACGGCGAGGCCTCGCTCGATGCATTCATCGCGCTCGGCGCCATGGCCGCGATCACGAAGAACATCTTGCTGATTTCGACCATCCATGTGCTTTATGGCCCCATCCATCCGCTGCATCTGGCCAAGTACGGCGCCACGCTCGATCATATTTCCAAGGGCCGCTGGGGCATCAACATCGTGACCGGGCATCGCGCTGTCGAGCATGAGATGTTCGGCTGGGACCGCATCGAGCACGATACGCGCTATGAACTGGCGAGCGAACTCTTCGATGTCGTCCAGCGCCTTTGGACCGACACCGAGAACTTCTCGTTCGAAGGCAAGTCGCCCTGGAAAGTACGCAATGGCTACATCACGCCGAAACCGTTGTTCGGACGTCCGGTGCTGGTGAACGCAACCGGCTCCGAAGCGGGGATTGCGTTTGCCGCGAAGTATTCGGACATCGTGTTCATCACGAGCCCGGGGGGCGCGCATATCGACAGCGCACTCGAAACGTTGCCTGCTCATATTGCCAATATCAAGGCGCAAGCTGCGCGCGCGGGCCGCGCGGTGCGCACCGTGATCAACCCGGTCATCGTGAGCCGCGACACCGAACGCGAAGCCAACGCGTATGCCGATGCAATCGTGGCGAACACTGTATCGAGCGGGGACCGCAGTTATGACAGCGACGCGCACGCATGGCGCGGACGCAAGGATGCATCGCAGAAACAAGGCCGCGGCATTGGCGGCAATATCGAAATCATCGGGACACCGGAACACGTGGTCGAGCAGCTCGTAGCGCTCAAAAGAACCGGCATAGACGGGGTGCAACTCGGCTTCTTCGATTTTCTGCCGGACCTCACATACTTCGGAGAACGGATTCTGCCCTTGTTGAAGCAAGCGGGACTGCGGATCTAGCGGGTCGCGGTATTCATGATAACGATCCCGCAATCGCTTCGTTGAGTTTGCTGCAGGTTCGCTTTTACTCTATGTTTGCTTCACTAAATCATTCAAGATAACTTAACAAGAGATCATCATGAGCATTCGACATATTCATCGCGCGACGCTGCAAACGTGGTTAACGGAAGGCGGCCTTGGCACAGGAAACGAACTCGCGCTGCTCGATCTGAGGTCGGTGGAGGCGTTCGCTAAAGGACACCCGCTCTTCGCCACCAATCTGCCGCTCGAAAACCTGGAGCGCGGCGTACAGCGTTTCGTCCCACGAAAGTCGGTTCGGCTCGTACTTGTCGATGATGGCGACAACGCAGCAGAACTAGGCGCGGCCATACTGGAAGGACTTGGCTATACCGACATCAACATCCTCAACGGCGGCATTCCCGCGTGGACCGCGGACGGCTTGAACGGACTGCCAACGTTCGATATTCCCGGCATCATCTTTTCGGAGAGCGTGCGCGATTTGCGCGGTACACCGTCAATCGAAGCCGAACAACTCAAGAAGCTGTACGACGCGAAAGAGAATGTCATCGTGATCGACACGCGCACCCGCGACGAATTCGCGCGTGGCCACGTGCCGGGCGCAGTGAACGCACCGGGCGAAGAGATCCTGTATCGCTTCCTGGATCAGGTTCCCAATCCGGACACGTTCGTGGTTGTGTCGTGCGCCGGACTTCCGCGTGCGATCATCGGGGCGCAGACGCTCATCGACGCGCAAGTGCCGAACCGCGTCGCCTTTCTCAAGGACGGTACTGCGGGTTGGACGCGGGCAACGCTTGAGCTCGCGACCGGCGGCGAGAAGCGTGCGCCCACCAGCAGCGGCGCGGCCGCCTTCGGCATAAAGCACGCACAGGCGCTCGGCGAACGAGAAAAAATCAGGACGGTAAATCAACAAGGCGTCGAGGCATGGCTTGCCGACACAACGAAACGCACGACGTATCTGCTCGACATCCGCTCGGCCGAAGAGTACGAAGCCGGTCACGTTGCGGGTTCCATCTCGGCGCCGGGAGGACAATTGCTCGCGGTGTCGCACCGCACGGTGGCGACTCGCGGCGCGCGCCTAGTGTTGATCGATGACGACGGCACCCGCGCCGTCACGACCGCCTACTGGCTGCAACAGCGCGGATGGGAAGTTCATCTGCTGGAAAATGCATCGAGCGGCGCGAGCACAGCGCCACTCAAACAGGTCCCGGAACTGCTGAACTCCTGAGCGGCCGAACGCCGGGTTAGCTGCTTTCGTGCGGCTGACCCGGTCATCGCCTCATGCATCGTTGCCCTGTGCGCAGAACTCAAGCCCGCGTCCATTCGCCATCGTCTCGAAAGCAAGCCTCGCCAGAATGCCGGTCTATCGGTGACGTAAGTACATCCATGCACGTCAAGCGCGCCCGGCACGGCAAGAGATGTCAGTCGGGAAAGTCCGCACCAAGCGTCGTTGCTTCCCACGTGTCCAGATCGTTGATGAGCCCCGCGAGTTTCTTGCGAACCACGCCGAGCCCTTGTTTACCGAGTACGAGGTTCGAAGGCGGCGATTCCGCCTCGACTGCCGCGATGATCGCCAGCGCCGCGCGTACCGGATCGCCCGGTTGGCGACCACTGTTTGCGGCAATGTCAGACCGGCGCCTGCCAGCGATCGACGCGTAGGCATCGATTGTCTTGCTGGTCTGTTTGAGCGACCGCCCTGCCCAGTCCGTCCGGAATGGTCCCGGTTCCACGGTCGTGACCTTGATACCCAACCCGGAAGTCTCGCGCGCGAGTGCTTCGCCCAAGCCTTCCAACGCAAATTTGGTCGCAGCGTAATAGCCGCTGCCCGGATTGCCGACCAGCCCGCCAACCGACGTGATATTGACGATGTGTCCTGCGCCCTGTTCACGCATCACAGGCAAGACGGCCTTGATGGCGCTCACCGCGCCGAAGAAATTGACTTCGAACATGGCGCGGACTTCATTGTCCTCACCTTCTTCCACTGCCGACAGATAACCGTATCCGGCATTGTTGACGAGCACGTCGATACGGCCGAACCTGGCTTTCGCTTCGGCTACCGCCGCGGTCACGGCATCTGGAGAAGTGACATCGAGCTTAAGCGCGAGCGCGTGCCCGGCGTGCGAATTCGCCAGGTCGGCAACGCTGTCCGGATTCCGTGCAGTCACGACGGCACGCCAGCCGCGCGCCAGCACGGCCTGCGCAATTTCCCGCCCGAAGCCGGTCGAGCAACCCGTGATAAACCAGACTGGAGAATTGGAAGAATCGGGAGAAGCGGTCGACATGATGGTCCTTGTTCAGTGCTGCTGCAATGCGCGAAAGCTTGCTTACAACCTGGCTTACAAGCTCGCACAGCTCAGTGGAAGGAAACAATCAAAGAGTATCGCAATACGGTGAAACGCGTGAATCTCTGCCTCACGGTTCGTTTTCGTTTGCCGAGGTCAATAAGGACTCGTCCATACGCGATGCAAGCTGCTTACCCATGGCGTCGACATGCACGCATATGGTCTTGCAGATAGCCCGGCAGTGTCTGAATCGCAATGTCTCAGCCCGGCTGATCAATCCGGTCGCGGCAGAGATCGATGAACATCTGCACAGGGCGCGTAAGCGTCGCGCCCTTGCGCGTAGCAATGCCGTAAGGCGCGCCAGTACGCGTAATCTTGATCGGCAGTATGCCGATCAATCCGCCTTGCGCGAAATATTGCGCGACGAGCACGGGAATCAGGCCAACCGCACCATCGCCTGAACGCAGCAACGCAAGGGTGGCGAACGTGGACGTGGTCTCGGTGGCGTAAGCGGGAAACGGCAAGCCTTCGTCCTCGAACACCTGCTCCAGCAGCGAGCGCAGCGGGAGATGCGCCTGCGGCACAATCCACGGATTACCCGCGATGTCCTGCAAGCTGACATCCGGCTTGCGCGCGAGTTCGTGGGCGCCATCCACGACAATGCACATCTCTTCCACCGCAAGGGGAATGAAGTCGTAAGCCTCCGGATGAACGCTGACGCTCGGCCTTCCAAGCACAAGGTCGAGCGTGCGCTGGTCGAGCATGGAAAGCAGGCGCGCGCTGTTGTCCTCCCATACTTCCACGGACACATCCGGTTCCTCTTCGCGCAGCGCCCTTAGCGTGGGTGTGAGCCAGCCCGGGACCGCGCCCATGACGGCGCCAATGGCAAGCGTGCCGCCCCTGCCGCGCATGATTGCGGCAAGCTCGTCGCGCAACGCGCCGACTTCCGCGCGCAGCGTGCGCGCGTGACGGATCACGCAGCGGCCGAGTTCATTGGCCACAATGCCGCGCGGTGATCGCGCGAACAGTTCGGCGCCGAACATCGACTCGATTTCGCGCAGGGATTTGGTCGTGGCAGGTTGCGACAGCGACACCTGCTGCGCTGCGCGACGCAGCGAGCCGTGGTCGTCGAGCGCAATCAGCAGGGCGACGTGGCTGCCGCGCAAGCGCCTGAGGATTGCATCGATACTGGTTATCACCGATATAACTCCACAGTCTCACGTGATCGGAAGGTTTCATTATCTGTGCGCGCCGCAGCTCTCTACACTCATCCCATTCAATGAGCAGGGCATGACGGCGGGCGTTCGATCATAGCCGATCAAACGCCGCGCCACGAAACCCGCAACCGTGGAGATGAGACAGCGTGAGAAGAATTGGAATCGACGTGGGAGGCACCTTCACCGACGTTGTCATGGTGGACGATGCAAGCGGCCAGGTCTGGTCGACAAAGGTCCCGACCACACCCCGCGACCGGGTTGTCGGCGCGATGGAAGGCTACCGGCGCATCCTGGAGATATCGGGCTCGACAAGCGCGGACGTGTCGTTTCTCGGGCACGGCACGACCATGGCGACCAACATGGTCGTTGAAGGAACGGGCGCGAAGACCGCGTTGATCACCACGCGCGGCTTTCGCGACATCCTCGAATTGCGGCGTGTATCGCGGCATGACCGGGCCGATCTCTACGACCTCTTGTTCGATAACCCGCGTCCACTCGTTGAACGCCGCTGGCGCCTGGAAGTCACCGAGCGCATGACGTTCGAAGGACGCATCGAGGCACCGTTGCAGCGCAGCGAACTGAACGATCTGGCCGCCATGATCCGCGACTCCGACGTGGAAGCGGTCGCAGTTTCCTTCCTGCATGCACACGTGAATCCGCAGCACGAACGCGAAGCCGTCGAGACATTGCGGCGGCTGCTGCCGGACCGGTTCATCTGTGCATCGCACGACGTCAATCCCGAAGTCATGGAGTACGAGCGCACGAGTTCGACCGTCATCAACGCCATGCTCGGGCCCGTTTGCGGGCGATACATCGAGCGTCTCGGCCACGCTCTCGGCGATCTCGGCTTCAACGGCAAGCTGCTCTTCATGCAGTCGAACGGTGGCCTCGCGAGCACGGCGGTGGTTGCGGACCGGCCTATCGTATTGCTCGAATCCGGTCCCGCCGGCGGCGTCAGCGCGGCCATTCGCAGTTGCGAAAAAAGCGGCCTTCGCAATGCGATTCTGGGCGACATGGGCGGCACCACGTTCGATGTCTCGCTCATCCGCGAGTTCCGGCCTGAACTGCGCAACAAGAGCCTGCTGCATACGTACGCGGTGCGAAGCCCGAGTATCGACATCGATTCGGTCGGCGCGGGCGGTGGCTCGATCGTATGGATCGATGCAGGCGGCGGCGTGCGCATTGGACCGGAGAGCGCGGGCGCCGATCCAGGACCGGCCTGCTACGGCCGTGGCGGGGAGCGCGCCACTGTGACGGACTGCAATCTCGTGTTGGGTTACATCGATCCGGAAAGCTTTCTTGGCGGCGAATTCAGGCTCGATGCAAAGGCCGCGTATCGTGTGGTGGAAGAACGCGTAGCGAAGCCGCTCGGCATGAGCGTGCTCGAAGCGGCGCAGACGGTGCGCTCCGTTGCCAACGCGCTGATGGCGCAAGCCATTCGCATCATGACGGTCGAGCGCGGCTACGATCCGCGCGAGTTCTCTTATATCTGCTACGGCGGCGCGGGTCCGGTCCACGCACTGGATCTCGCGCAGCAAATGGGCATTCGCCGCGTGGTGATTCCTCCGCTTCCGGGTTTATTCAGCGCGTTCGGCATGACGGTCGCAGATCAGCAATACGACTATCAGCGCCCGGTTGAACGAGACCTCGATCATCTCGACGACACCACGCTTTTCTCGCAATTCTCCGAACTCCTCGAACTCGGTGCAACCGAGCTGCGCAGGCTCGACGTCGATCCTGAAAGCGCTCGTATCGTGCGTCTTGCGGATTGCCGCTATGCCGGGCAACCCGATGTCATCACCGTCGAAGTGCAGGGTCATGCCGAAGGCTTGTGCCACGCGCTCGCGGGCGGTTTCGAAGCGGCGCATCAACGCCTGTGGAATTTCGTGAGCGCCGACAAGCCCATCGTCGTCGCGAACCTGCGCATGCAGATCGTCACGCAAACCGGCTGGCGCGGCGGGGTTGCTCAATCCGCCAAGGCCGCGGCGTCCGGACCCGAACCGAAGGCCACGCGCGAAGTCTATTTCGATGGCGCGAAGCACGCCCTGCCCGTCTATCAGCGCAGCGCGCTTGTGGTCGGCGCGCGCGTGGAGGGGCCTGCTGTCATTGAGGAGCACAGCAGTTGCGCGGTGCTGAAAACGGCGCAGAACGCTGTTGTGGATGAAGCCCTGAACCTTGTGATCGAACTGGCGGCCTGAACATGGATATCGTTACCTACGAAATTATTCGCAGCAGTCTTTTTGCCATCGCGCGTGAAATGAAGATCGCGATGATGCGCACCGCCGGCAGCCCGCTCATGCACGCAAGCGGCGATTCGTCCGCCGCGATCTTCGACGCCGAGATGCAACTCGTGGCCCAGGGCAACGACATTCCCACGATGCTCGGCTCCGCCGTCATCTCCACGCGCGTTTCCGTTGAAGCGATCGGCCGCGAAAATCTTCGCCCCGGCGACGTGATCGTGAGCAACGACGCGTATGTGGGCGGCGGCAATCACCAGCCCGACGTGCAGTTCACGCGGCCGGTGTTCGTGGGCGAGGAGATCGTCGCGTTTGTCATGACCCGCGGCCACTGGACGGACATTGGCGGCCAGTCGCCGGGCAGTTATACGGTCACCACGTGGGATGTATTCGCAGAAGGCATCCGCATTCCGCCCGTGCGCTTGTATCGCGACGACAAGCCGGTGCGTGACGTGCTGGAAATCCTGAGCCGCAACAGCCGCAATTCGCACGAATTGCTGCTCGACATCCAGGCGCAGTACGCAGGTACGTTCGTGGGCGAGCGCCGTCTTGTCGATCTCGTCGACAAATACGGCGTTGCCGATCTGCGTGCCGCCATGAGCCAGAGCCTCGACCATTCCGAAAAACTGATCCGCGCGGCCATTGGCAGGATTCCGAACGGAATTTACGAAGCGGAGGAATATCTCGATCCTATAGAGGCGCATGGCTGGAAGCAGGAGCGCCCGCTGCTGAAAGTCAAGATCACGGTTGCCGACGACCACATGACGTTCGACTATACGGGCACCGGCGCGCAAGTGCGCGGCGGCATCAACTGCCCATTGTCGGTGACGTGCAACAGCACGTGGTTCACCGTCAAGGCAATCACCGACATCAGCATTCCAATCAATCAGGGTTGCTACAGGCCGGTCACGATCGTCGCGCCTGAAGGAAGCGTGTTGAACTGCCAGTATCCGGCCTCGGTCGTGTCGGGTAACACCGAAACATCGCCACGCGTGATCGATCTGCTGTTGAAGGCGCTTGCGCCCGCGATTCCGGAGCGCATTGTCGGGCAGAGCAACTGTGCGTCCTGCGCCGGCATTTTCAGCGGACGCGATACGAACGCCGCGCGCGTCGAGCAAACGGGACAAGCATTCGTCACCATGCACGACGTCCACGCCGGCGGCATGGGCGCACGCGCGGACAAGGACGGCGTGAGCGGCATTCGCGTCTATGTGGGCAATGCGGGCAGTCAGTCGGTGGAGATGATCGAACGCAGCTCGCCGCTCCTGCTCGAAGAATGGTCCCTCGTGGCGGACACGGGAGGCGCTGGGCGGTATCGGGGCGGATTGACCTCGCGCCGGGTGTATCGCGTCGACTACGACGAAGCCACCTTCACCGTCTCGGGCGAACGTGGCCGCTCCGCGCCCGAAGGCCATTTCGGCGGTCTTGCGGGAACGCCGTTTCTTTGCAGCGTCGAGAAAACCGATGGCACCACCACGACTGTTGCGGCCAAGGGCGGCCAGACCGTGGTCCGGCGCGGCGAGCGTGTGATCGTGCAGCCCGCGGGCAGCGGCGGTTACGGCGATCCGCTCGAGCGCGAGCGCGAACGGGTTATCGGCGACATTGCCGACGGCTACATCAGCGCGGACGCCGCGCGACGGCTGTACAACGTCGAGCCTGAAGACACGCCGGCGCTGGCTGTCGCGCATGAGTGAGGACGTTACTGTGCAAACCAGGCAGCACAAGCCCTTGCCGCTTGCCGGAATCTGCGTGGTCGAGATTGGCCACAGTCTCGCCGCGCCTTACGCGGGCATGATCCTCGGCTCGCTCGGCGCGCAGGTGATCAAGATCGAGAACGCCGGAAAAGGGGACTACGCGCGCGACTGGGGTCCTCCTTTCATCGACGGCGCCGCCGCCCTCTTCCACGCGATCAACCACGGCAAGTCGAGTATCTCGATGTCGCTGAGCAACCCGGAGGAAGTGACGTTGCTGAAGGGCCTGATCGAGCGGCGCGCGGATGTCGTACTGCAAAACCTGAGAGCAGGCGGCGTTGAAAAGTACGGTCTCGGCGCGGCGCAACTGATGGCCGACAAACCTTCGCTCGTCTACTGCAACCTGGGCGCGTTCGGCACAGTGGGACCGCTGCGCGAGAAGCCCGGCTACGATCCGCTGGTGCAGGCGCTGGGTGGATTGATGAGTTTCATGGGCGGTCCTGGCCAACCGGCGAGCCGCATCCCGGTATCGATCAACGACATGGGCACGGGGCTCTGGGCCGCCGTCGGCGTGCTGGCCGCGCTCTTTCGGCGGCAGTTGACCGGCGCGGGCGAACTCGTGGATGTCTCGCTATACGAAACGGCGCTTAGTTGGGGCGGCATGCAGATCGCCGATTACCTCGCCTGTGGCGCATTGCCCGGACGATGGGGTTCCGGCACCGCCGGCATTGTCCCGCATCAGGCGTTCGACTGCGCCGACGCGACCATCATGGTCGCGGTCGGCAACGACGGCCTGTTTCGCAAGCTCTGCGCGGTGCTTGGCGTTCCCGCGCTCGCCGACGATTCCCGTTTCATCACGAACGGCGCGCGCGTAAGCAATCGCGTTGCACTGATCGAATTGCTGCAGGAAGCTTTTCGCGCGAAGCCCGCGTCGTACTGGCTCGATACGCTCGATACCGCCGGCATTCCCTGCGGCCCGATACAGAGCATCGATCAGGTGGTTGGCCACGAACAGACGCAGGCGCTCGATATCCTCAGGCGCACCTCGGACGATGCGGCCACCGTGGTCGGCCTGCCCATATCGTTTGGGGGAGTGCGCCCTGGCAATATTGGCCGGGCGCCGGGGCTTGGCGAACACAATCATCTGCTCGACACAACCTCTCAGGAAACACTGTGAAGATCAACGAATATCTGGGCACGGACGCCCTCACTACGTTGCAGCTCGAAGAAGTCGATTCCGAAATTCTCATTGTCCGGCTGAACCGGCCGGAAGTATCGAATGCCATCAGCACCCAGATGGGACGCGAACTGATCCGCGTGTTCGGCGCCATGGAGCTCGATCCTGAGCTCTACCGATGCGTCGTCCTGACGGCGGCGGGCGAGCGTACCTTTTGTGGCGGCGCGGATCTGAAGCAACGCGAAGGCATGACCGACGAACAATTCGGCCGCCAGCATTATCTGTTCGAGCGCATGAACCGCGCGCTCACGAACTGTCAGGTCCCGCTTATCTGCGCGGCGAACGGTTCGGCGGTTGCGGGCGGACTTGAACTGATGCTGGCTTGCGACTTTGCGTACGCATCGAAGAATGCGGTGTTCGGTTTTACCGAAGTCAAGCGCGGCATCATGCCGGGCGGCGGCGGCACGCAGCAGTTGCCACGTACTATCGGCGCGCGGCGCGCGAAGGAACTCATCTTTCGCGGCGCGCGGTTTTCAGCAGAAGAAGCGCTTACGTGGGGCGTGGTCAACAAGCTCTGCGATGCACGCGAGGTCCTGCCGGAAGCATTGAATGCAGCACGCGACATCTGCACGAGCGCGCCGCTTTCGGTGACCCAGGCAAAGAAGGCAATCGACCTTGGCATGCAGGCCGACCTTCGCACGGGGCTGTATGTGGAGATCGAAGCCTATAACCGGCTGATTCCAACCGAGGACCGGCTGGAGGGCATCAGCGCATACAACGAAAAACGGCAACCGAAGTTCAAGGGCCGATAGCCGTAACCGATAGCGATAACAACGGCGAGCAACAAACACACACGCAGTCACGCAGCAAACTGGAACGGACGGCGTCGATCGTCCGGCCAAATACTGGAGGAGACACGCATCATGAGCCCCGTTACACCGGATACATCGGTTATGCCTTCTGCGCCGGCATATGACGCAGACCGCGCCTACGCGAAAATCACCCGCAGGCTGATCCCATTCCTGTTTCTTTGCTACGTGTTTGCGTTTCTCGATCGCATCAACATCGGGATCGCGCAACTCGACATGAAGCAGGACGTCGGATTTAGCGACCTGACGTACAGCATTGGCGCAGGCATCTTTTTTCTCGGCTACGTACTCATGGAAGTGCCGAGCAACCTGCTCCTTGCGCGCATTGGCGTAAAAAAGACGTTCTCGCGCATCATGATTCTCTGGGGCATCGTTGCCGCGGCAACCGCGTTCGTTACCTTGCCCGTGCATCTTTACAGCGTGCGCTTCCTGCTCGGCCTGTCGGAAGCAGGCCTTTATCCCGGCGTGATTTTCTACCTGACACGCTGGTATCCGGTCGAGCGCCGCGCCAAGGTCATCGCCATCTTCACGTGCGCAACGGGCATTGCCGGTCTCTTCGGCGGCCCGATGTCCGGCTGGCTCGTCACACACATGAACGGCTTTCACGGCATGCACGGATGGCAATGGATGTTCATCGTCCAGGGATTGCCGGCAAGCGTGCTCGGCGTGGCCGCGTATTTCTATCTGGACAATAGTCCCGAAGAAGCGAAGTGGCTCACAGCGCCGGAAAAGAAGATGATCGTGGACGATCTTCGCAAGAGTTCGAGCTTCGGCAGCGGTCACGCGGAACATACCTTTGCTCGCGCCCTGCGTGATCCGCGCGTGTACCTGATGGGCTTCGTGTGGTTCTCGCAGATTGCCGGCGTGTTTGCAATCGGCTTCTGGCTGCCTACGCTGATCAAGAACTCGGGTGTATCGAATCCGCTGGCAATCGGCGGTTACTCGGCCATTCCGTACTTCGTTAGCTGGGTCGCGCTGATCCTGTTGAACCGCCACTCGGATCGCACCATGGAGCGCCGCTGGCATTGCGGTGGCGCAATGATCGCGGGCGCTATTGGTCTTGTCGCGGCGAGTCTTCTGGCAGGGAACCTCGCGTTGTCGCTGATAGCACTTTCCGTGGCGACGGCTGGCATCCTCGCACCCAATCCGCTGATCTGGGCGATCTCCACTGATTACATCCGTGGCAGCGGCGCAGCAGGCGGCGTTGCGATCATCAATTGCGTCGGCTTGCTCGGCGGATTCGTCAGCCCGATGATCATCGGTTCGATCAAGACAATGACCGGCAGCATGGTCGGCGGACTCGGCGCAATTGCATTGCTGATGGTGATTGGATCGCTGGCGGTGATCCTGTTTGCGCCACAGACCCGCGCGATGCAGGCCAAGTCCGGCGACGAGCCCGAAGCCGACGCAGGGCATTCGGCGAACGCGGCAATCCAGTAAAGCAAACAGGAACCAATATGAACGATAGCTACGTCCAGGTCACGGAAGTCGGATTGCGTGACGGCTTGCAGATGGTGAAGACCATTCTCGGCACGGAACGGAAACTGGAATGGTGCAGACGGATGGTCGCGGCAGGTTGCGCGGACATCGAGGTAACGTCGTTCGTGCCGCCCAAGATCGTGCCGCAGTTCGCCGATTCAGACGAAGTCGCGCGCGGGGCGTTGAAGATCGAAGGATTGCGTGCTTCCGCCCTGGTGCCGAACCTGAAAGGCGCCCAACGCGCTTTCGATACCGGCCTGAAGAACGCGCACTACGTTTTATCGGCGAGTAATGAGCACAACCTGAAGAACGTTCGGCGCAGCACGGCGCAATCCGTCGATGACTTCAGCAACATCGTCGCCGCACGCGACGCAACCGGACGGCACGATATCAAGCTTGGCGCGGGTGTGGCAACTGCGTTCGGATGCACGATTGCCGGACGTGTCGATGAAGCGCATGTCCTCAGGATCGTTGAGACGCTGCTGAAAGCGGGCGCCGATCACATTGCCATTGCGGACACGGTCGGGTATGCGAACCCGGGGCAGGTGCGCAAGATGATGCGGCAAGTGCTTGCGCTGACGGACGATCGCTCCGTGACCTGCCACTTCCACGATACGCGCGGCCTCGGGCTTGCAAACGTGTACGCCGCGCTCGACGCCGGCGTGCGCAGTTTCGATTCGTCGCTGGGCGGACTTGGCGGTTGCCCATTCGCGCCCAATGCCACCGGCAACATCAACACTGAGGATACCGTGTTCCTGCTGGAATCCGAGGGGATGAAAACGGGCATAGATATAACCGCCCTGCTCGGCGTTCGGGAACTCGTGGCCTCGTGGTTGCCGGGGGAACCGTTCGTGGGCGCTATCGCGAGGGCGGGATTGCCGAAGACATTCGCCGAAAACACGGAGGCATACCACGCGCTTGCGTGACGCGGTGCGGCGGCGGCATCGACCGGGTTGCCGCCGCCGGAAGTAGCCGAATGCAGGCTAAAGAAATCCAGTCGAAATCCACGGTATTGCAGCGACCAGAATCAAACCGAATCCCAGCGCGAGCATGTAGGCAACCATCGGTTTCATCCCGTCTTCCGGATTGATCCGGTTGATTGCGCAGGCCGTGTAATACCCCACGCCGAACGGCGGCGCGAAGAGTCCCATGCCCATCGCGAGAATGGCGATCATCGCGTAATGCACCGGGTGCACGCCGACTGTTTCAGCAATCGGGAACAACAGCGGGCCGAACAGCACGATCGCGGGAATGCCTTCGAGCAAGCTGCCGAGGACGATGAACAGCGCCATCGACGCAATCACGAACGTCGCCTTCCCGCCCGGCAATTGCCCGAAGAGACTGGCGAGATTGTCGGAGAAACCGGATTGCGTCAGGCACCACGCCATACTCGTCGCCGCGCCAATGATCAAGAGGATTGCGCCGGACAGCGCGGCCGTTCCCACGAGGATCGGCCAGACGCGGCGCATGTCGAAACGGCGGTAGATCAGCAGCCCCGCGAGCACGGTATAGACAATGCCGATCGTCGATACTTCCGTTGCAGTCGCCACGCCCTCGACCACCGCAAGGCGGATCACAAATGGCAACGCAAGCGCCGGCAGCGCGATCCAGAAACTGCGAAACACTTCGCGATGCGTGGGCCGCACGGCGGTGCTCCCCTCTTCACGCGGCGCATGGCGATGCCGCCACCAGACGAGTGCGCAGAGCATCAGTCCGACCACAAGGCCCGGCAGCAAGCCGCCTGTGAACAGCGCGCCAATCGACACACTGGTGACAGAACCAAGAATGATGAGCACCAGGCTCGGCGGAATGGTTTCGGTTTGCGCGGCGGTCGCCGAGAGCAGCGCGACAAATTCGCCGGGTTTCGTGCCGCGCGCCTTCATCTCCGGATACAGCACCGGCGCCAGCGCCGCCATGTCCGCCGACTTGGAACCGGAAATACCCGACACCAGATACATTGCGCCGACGAGCACATACGAGAGACCGCCCGGAATATGCCCCAGCAAGTTGGCGAGAAAAGCCACCAGCGCTTTCGCCATGCCGGTCATTTCCATCAACATGCCAAGGATCACGAAGAGCGGCACCGCGAGCAGCACGATCTGCGACATGCCCTGATCCATCCGGCTCGCCATCACCAGCAAAGGCAGATGCGTGGCGATGGCAAGATACCCGAACGACGCAAGGCTGAACGAGAACGCGATCGGCACGCCTGAAAACACGCACAATCCCACCACGCCGACAAAGAAGATGATGAGGTTCCAACTGCCGATTCCGAGCAGCACGGGTTGCAGCAGATAAAGGCCGAGGCCCACCGTGCCGGTCAGCGCGACAGCGGCAAGCACCGGCCGCCAATGCTCCAGCCGGGCGAGCTGGAACAGCGAACTCGCCATCATCAGGCAGATGCCCGCGGGCATTGCAGCGGCGCGCCACGCATTCGAGATATCGAGCGCCGGATCCGTCAGATTGGCTTCGTCGATCACGTAATCGAGCGTTGCCCCGCACACGAGCACGAGAAAAGCCAGTGGCGCGATCAACGCCAGTGCGCGCCAGAAAGCCTGCCACGCCGGCGGCGCCATCCGGACAAACGCGGCCATGCGCATATGTTCGTTGCGCTGGAAGGCGACGACTGCTCCCATCATTGCGAGCCACAGAAACAGCAGGGAGGCGAGCGAATCGGACCAGACCAGCGAATGATGAAACACATAACGCGACACCACGCCGATCAGAAGCAGCACGATTTCGGCCGCCACCAGCAAACCGGCGACGCCTTCGGTAATCAGCACGAGGCCACGCTCCAGCGCTCCGAACAAGTGCTGCAGCTTGAGCCGGTTTTCAGTCAAGGCAATACGCATGGCTCACCCCAGCGGACCGGTATATTTTTCGAGCAACGCCCAGGCTTGCAGGCCAAATTTCTCGCGCCATTCCGCGTAGTAACCCGCCTGCTTGAGCTTGTTGCGAAACATCTCGCGATCGGGATTGATGATCGTGATGCCCGCCTTGGTCATCTGGTCCGGTACGGCCGCATCCACCTTCACCATGTCGTCGCGCTGCGCCAGCACGGAACGCGTGAACTCTTCCGTGATCACGCCCTGCAAATCCTTCGGCATGGCCGCCCACATGCGCTGGTTGCCGAGAATCCAGTAGCCGTCCCACATATGGTTCGTCATGCTGAGGTATTTCTGGATCTCGTACAGCTTCATTGCGTATAGAAGCGACGGGTAGTTTTCCGCGCCATCCACCACTTTCGTCTGCAAGGCCGTGTAGAGTTCGTTGATGCTGATGGGCGTCGGGCTCGCGCCGAGCGCCTTGAATTGCGATACCCACATGGGGCTGATAGGCACGCGGATCTTGAAGCCTTGCAGGTCGTCCGGCGACTTGATCGGCTTGTTGCTGATGATCTGCCGCCAGCCGCCCTGCATCATCGCCGGAATGGCAAAGAGCCCGACTTTTTCCATCTGGCCGCGCAGATAAGCGCCCACGTCGCCGTCGAGCGCCTTGAAGGCGGCGGGCGTGTCCTTGAGACCATAGGCGAGCCCCGGCAACGCACAGGCGGGCACGAGCGGCACCGCCAGTTGCGACGAGGATAAGAAAAAATCCAGCGAACCGCTATGAACCTGGTTGAGCATGTCGCTGCCCAACTGGCTGTTCGGAAATACGTTCATTTCAACGCGTCCGTTGGTACGCGTCTTGATTCGCTCGGCGGCCTCCTTGATCCGCACGTTCATTGCATAGGCCGGCGGCGTGTCGCTGCCGATCTTGATCCGATACTCCGCCGCGCGCGCAAAGCGCGCCACCAGCGGCGCGGCAAAGAGCGCCGCGCCGCTTTTCAACACCAGACGACGAACTGGCTTGTCCATGATCCGCACCCTCCTTTACCTGCTTGTGCCGGTATGCCCGGCGATACTGCTTGTCTCCGTTATTTTTTAGCCGATGAAACTGGCTTGACGCTACGGTACTGCGTCCGCCGATTGCGCGTCCTTCACCACGCCCGGCAGCGCCACGGTTTCTCCGCTGCGAAACGCCTGATGCACCGCGTCGAGCGTGCGCATCAGCCTGATGCCTTCGTCCGCGTTGACGGAATGGTTCGGCTGCCCGGCCATGGCGAGCGCGAATTCGCGGAACTGCCGCTGGAATTCGATTGCTTCGTCGAGGTAATGACGCTTCTCGTCATCGCCTTGCGCGACCAGCAGGTCGCCGTTGAAAGTCAGTTGCGTGTCGTGCTCGACCACGGCGGTGCCGCGTTCGAACACGAGCACCTTGCGGTTCTCGACCGGCCGCTGATTGAACGACAGATGTACCGATGCAAGACGTCCGCCCGGATAGGCGAGCAGCATCATCGCTTCGTCTTCGCCAGCCCAGAAGTCGTTGTTGCGCACAGCTTCCGCGTGCACCCGCAGCGGATCGTCGCACATGACCATCTGCACGAAATCAAGCACATGAGGGCCGTTTAGCGCTACTACCAGGCCGCTCGCCTTGTCGGCTTCGCGCCACCATTCGGCCTGCGCATCGGGCCAGTACACGCCGAGGCTGACCTGCGCGGAAATGAGCCGGCCGAACTGCGCGTGATGGTCCGCCAGATAGCGGATCGCCCGGAAATGACGCCTGCATTGCGCGACAGCAAGGATCACGCAATGCTCATGCGCGGCCGCAGCCATTTCGAGCGCGTCCCGGGCGGTATCGGCCATCGGCTTTTCAACCAGGATGTGCTTGCCGGCGCGCGCTGCCTGGGTAGCCACCGGCGCATGCAGATGATTGGGCAGGCAGATCACCACGGCGTCGATATCGCTGCGTGCGAGCGCCTGCTCCACGCTGTCGAGCGCGACTTGCGCGCCGTAGCGCGCCGCCGCTTCCTGCGCGAGACGGAGGTCGCTGTCCACGGTCGCAATCAACGTGGCGAGTTCCGGCTGCGACGACACCGCTGCGAGATGCGAGCGCGAAATCCGTCCGCAACCGATCACTGCAATACCCGGCACATGGCTCATCCCTGCCTCCTGGTTGATCGTCGCAAGCTTGAGCGCGATGCGTTAAACCCTACGTTCGCCATCGCGCGAAATCGCCTTGAATTCCTTCGTTCGCTGCGTCAGCGCAATTTCCGTGGGCAGGCGCTCCATCGAACTTGCGCCATAAAAGCCGTGGCACGACGGGCACGATCGCAGCACATAAGCCGCATCTTCGGGCGTCGAGATCGGGCCGCCATGACACAGCACGATGATGTCGTCGCGCACTTGTCGCGCCGCCAGCGCCCACGCCTCGATCAGCGCCGGACAGTCCTCGAGCGCCACGCCGGTCTTCGCGCCGATCGCGCCGCCGCTCGTCAGCCCGAGATGCGCCACGATGATGTCGGCGCCTGCTTCAGCCATGGCCGCGGCGTCGTCCGCGTTGAACACATAGGGCGTGGTCAGCAAGTCCTTGCGCCGCGCCATGCGAATCATCTCCACTTCAAGCGCGTAGCTCATGCCTGTTTCCTCCAGGTTCTGCCGGAAGGTGCCATCGATCAAACCCACGGTCGGAAAATTCTGGACTCCGGAGAAACCCATCTGCGCGAGTTCGTCTAGCAAGCGGTCCATGTCGGCGAACGGATCGGTGCCGTTCACGCCGGCAAGCACCGGCGTATGTTTGACTACCGGCAAGACCTCGCGCGCCATGTCCTTGACAATGTCATTCGCGTTGCCATACGCGAGCAGCCCCGCCAGCGAGCCCCGTCCCGCCATCCGGTAGCGTCCCGAGTTGTAGATCACAATCAGGTCGATACCGCCCGCTTCCTCGCATTTTGCCGACAGGCCCGTACCCGCGCCGCCGCCGACAATCGGCTCACGCCGCGCGATCATCTCTCTATAACGTGCGAGCAACGCGGTTCTCTCGAAACGTGGCATGGCTTGTTCACCTCGTCATGTCGTGGGATCTGGACCGCGTGCCGGCGAGCTCGGCATACGCGGCGGCGGCGGCATCGGCGAAAGCGGCGTCGTTGATGTGAAACGGCAGGCGCTCGATGCGCCGCATCCGCGTTGGCTGGAACGTGGCCTCTATGGCGTCGAACAATGCATGGTCGGCGTCGGGGTCGTAGAAGGGCATGCCCTCGGCGTCAATGGCCGATACACCCCGCTCCGGAATCAAGAACCTGACAGGCCCTTCGCAGCGGTTGAGCCGTTGTGCGATCCATTCGCCAATACGCCGGCACTCGTCGACCGATGTACGCATCAGCGTGACCTGCGGATTGTGCCGGTAGAAGAGGCGTTGCGCGTAACGCGCGGGCACCGTTTCAGGCGCGCCGAAGTTCACCATGTCGAGCGCGCCGCATGAAGCCACGTACGGCACTTTCGTGCGTGCAATCGCGCCGAAGCGGTCAGCAAGACAGGGAAACACGCCGCCTGCGAGAAAATCCGCCACTTCCGTGGTGGTGAGATCGATTGCACCTTCGATCATGCCGCTATCGATCAGCTTTTCGAGCGACTGGCCGCCCGTGCCGGTCGCGTGAAAGACGAGGCACTCGTATTGCCTGTCCAACCGCTCACGCAATAAATCGACCGCGCGCGTGGTCACGCCGAACATGGTGATGCCAAGCGTTGGCTTCACTGCCAGGGCCGAGCCAGCGCTCCCCATGGATGCATCGCCCTTCACCATGCCGGCCATTGCGCTCGCTGCGTTCGAGAGAATCGCGCGGCTGATGCGGTTCAGCCCCGCGATATCGACCACGGAATACATCAGCATGAGATCGCTCGTGCCCACGTAGGGCGCAACGTTGCCCGAGGCCACCGTCGATACCATGACTTTCGGCAAGCCCACCGGTTGCGCGCGCATCGCCTCGGTGACGAGCGCGGTGTTGCCCGAACCGCCCAGGCCGATCACGCCGCCTACGTCTTGCCGCCCCGCGAGGAATCGCGACAGCGCGCAGCCCATTGCCGCGATGGCCGTACCCCGATCCACCGCATTGCTCGCCGCCGCGCCGTCCGGATGGTATCCGGCGACCGTACCTGCATCGATATCCGGCCGCACGCCGTCGCGCGGCGCACCAAGCGTACCAACGTCCACGAGCAATGCGGGCACGCCTGCCGAGAGCAGCCGTTCCCGCACGAACCCGAGTTCGGCGCCCTTCGTGTCACAGGTTCCGACAACGTACACCGTGCGCATGATGTCCTCCGCTCGATCGCGGCCAGCGGCCTAGATGGTCAGCACACCGCCATTGACGTCGATGGTCGCGCCCGTGATGTAGCGGGCGCGTTCCGAGAGCAGAAAGACCGCGACGTCCGCGAGATCTTCCGCCGTGGTGAAACGGCCGAGCGGTATGCCGGCCAGTTGGCGCGCGCGATCTTCCTGCGTGAGCAGTCCCGCGACGCGTTCGCCTTCGGTCGTGCCAGGCGCCACCGCATTGACGCGCACGCCGTTCGCACCGAACTCCTTCGCCAGATGACGCGTGAGTCCGAGCACGCCCGCTTTCGCCGCGGTATAGGGCGAACCGAGCGCAGGGCTCGTCTGCCTGCCGGCGAGCGAGCTGAAGTTCAGGATCGCGCCGCCGCTGCGCTTGATCATCGAGGCAATCGCGGCTTGGCAGCAGAGGAACGTGCCCTTCAGGTTGGAATCCATCACGAGGTCGTATTCGGCTTCGGTGATGTTCAGCGTCGGCACGAGCGGCGCGTAACCGCCCGCGCAATTCACCAGCAGATCCGCGCCCCCCGCCTCTTCGTCAACGTGGTGAAAGAACGCCTTCACCTGAGTGGCGGACGTCACGTCCAGCGTCGCCGGCCTCGCGGCTTCGCCTAGCTGCTTCGCAGCCTCGCGCGAGCGCTCGTCGTCGAGATCCGGGACATACACAGTCGCGCCCTCGGCAATCAGGTAACGCGCGATGACAGTACCAATACCGCGTCCCGCACCCGTGACAACAGCGACTTTCCCCTTGAACGTGTCCATCTGCTTCTCTCCTTGATGACCGGTTGCGTAATCCTCGTCCAGGCACATGCCCGTCCGTGAGGTGGTTAGTCGAGTACCACCCCGCCATCCACCATCAATGTTTCGCCGTAGACGAACGAGGCTTCATCGGATAGCAGAAACAACACGCCTGCGGCGATTTCCTCCGGCCGGGCGAAGCGGCCCATCAGTACCGAGTTCTCGACGGTCTGGCGCTCCTGCTCAGTCATGCCCAGGTGCATGTCCGTCCAGATGGGTCCGGGGCACAGGCAGTTCACGCGAATCGCACCGCGATGAACCGCGAGTTCGCGTGCGAGTGAACGTGTCAGCGTGACCACACCTCCTTTGGACGCACCGTAAGCAGACGTTGACAGGCGGCCTGCGCCACGTTTCGCCGTATCCGATGCCACCGTCACAATGCGTCCGCGTTTGTGCGGTATCATTGTGCGAAGCGCCTGCTGCACGCACAGAAAGGTGCCGCGCAGATTGATGTTCATGACGCGATCCCACTCGCTCACAGTCAGATCGAGCACGCGCGTCTTGTTCGTGATGCCGGCGCAGGTAACGATGCCGTCGAGCGCGATGCCGCTATCGCCGGCCTGCTGGAACACGCTGGCAATCGACGCCTCCGACGCCAGATCGGCGGCGACAGGCAGGCAGCGCGCGCCCAGCGCCTCGACCTCTTTCGCGGTCTGCGCGAGGCCTCCGTGGTTCGCATCCACGCAAATGGTGCTTACGCCGTGCGCGGCGAGGCCCAGCGCCACCGCGCGGCCCAAACCACCCGCGCTGCCGGTCACCATCACGCCTTGAAGATCGAAGTTCATGCGCGGGCTCCTGCGATTCTTCTGCCGGTTAGCGAGTTGTCGAACAAAGCAGCCGCCGATGCCGCCGCGCGTGCCGCAAGCGAAGCAGGATCGATGCGCGCAAAGTCCGGGTTGAATAGCTCGACGGTCCACCAGCCGTCGTAGCCACGCGCAATCAGCGCATTCACGATTGCCTGGACCGGGACCACGCCTTCGCCCGGGAAAAGACGGTCGGCGAGCATGTCGAGTTGCGCGGCTGGCTTGTCTTTTGCATCGGCGAGTTGCACGTTGAAGATCCGCTCGGGCGCGATCCGTTCGATATCGCTTACGAGCGAACCGCCCTGGTGGAACAGGAAGGTATCGATCAACACGCCGCCATTCGCCCGGTTGGCGAGGTTCACGAGTTCCGTGGCGCTTGCCAGCGTGGATATCTGCGGCGACGTTCCCATGAATTCGAGGCACAGGCGCACGCCGTAGGGCCGTGCCAGATCGCACAGCGACGCGAATTCCTCGGCGGCGAGCGCAAGTTCGCCCGTTTCACGCAAGGCGGGAACGGCGGTCACGTTCGCGCATTCGAACTGCTCGCAATGCCGAAGGAACGCATGCAGGCGATGCAGCAGCCGTTCGCGCGTTTCGTCAGCGCCGCCGTTGCGTTGCCGGCGGCTCACGAGCGGCAGACCGCCGTGGTATTGCCATTCGGCAAGAAACGCGGCCTCGGCGATGCGCAGGCCGTATTCGCTTAGCCAGCCACGCACCTCGTCGAACGTTCCTCCTTGCGCCAGATACTGTTCGAACTGATCGTAGCGCAAGCCAATGCCCTTGAAGCCCGCATGCGCGGTGTGCTTGAATGCCTGTTCGAACGCACAGGGAGCAAGCGTCACCGGACTCAATGCAAGATCTGGATGCAAAAGGGCAGAAGAATGACTCATGACACTTCTCCCGTGCTGCGCGTCTTCGCATTAACGCTTGCCGCGCTCCTTTCACGTTTGCGAGGCTTTGCATCCCCAGCGGCCGACGGTTTCAATGCCCGCTCGGGCAACACAATCTCGTTGGTCATCAGGCGCGTGGGCAGCCTGACGATCTCCGGCCGCGAGCCATCCTGCCCGATCAGTCCAAGCAGCATGCGAACCGCGATCCGGCCAATTTGATGGGTGTCCTGAGCAATGACGGGCATTGGCGGATCGACAAGACGTGCCCAGGGCACGTCGTCAAAGCAGATCACTTCTACGTCGCTATTGCGTTGAAGGCCCAGTTCGCGCATTGCCAACAGCACGCCTTCGGCAATCGTGTTGCTGGTGGCGAACAATGCGCCTGGCCGGTCATCGGTATCGAGCAAGGCCAGCGCCGCGGCGTAGGTCGAGTTGGCCTGAAGCCCACCGAACCGTATCCAGTCGCGCCGCACGGGAACGCGCGCGGCTTTCAAGGTCGCCTTGAAGCCGGCAATCCGTTCCCGCGACGTCATGAGTCCTCGGGAGCCTGCCAGCGCACCAATGCGCGTGTGGCCGCGTTCGAGCAGATATTGCACTGCAAGGCGCGCACCGCCTTCGTTGTCGCTCAGCACCGCGCCGCAAGCGGGTTCGTCGATCATGCGGTTGATCGCCACCAGCGGAAGCCGCTCCGGCAGATCACGCTCCATATAACCGTGATCGCCTTCCGCGGGCGCAACGATCAAGCCGTCGACACGCCGCTCCATCAGCCCCATTACCGCCTCGCGCTCACGCTCGAGATCTTCGCCGCTGTTCGCAAGAATCACGGAGTAATCATTCAGCGCCGCTTCGGCTTCAACGCCGCCGACGACCTCCGCGAAGAACAGGTTGGCCACATCCGACATCACCAGCCCGATGGTGCGCGACCGGTTCGTCCGCAGGCTGCCCGCCACGCGGTTCATCCTGAAACCAAGCTGCTGCGCCGCAGCGACAACGAGATCCCGCGTAGCAGGACTCACGCGCTCTGAGCCGTTCATCACGCGGGAAACAGTCTGGTACGACACGCCAGCCCGTCTGCCGACATCCTTTAAGGTCGGCGCGCGATTGATTTCTTCTGATTTCATTTTTTCCCGCAATGTGATCGTTCACATCCTCAATATAGCCAAGCTTCCGCGGAAGTAAACCCGCCAATGCGAACGTTCACATGGTTTACGGGTAAACCTGATTCGCGCAAACAATGGCCGATAAACAGCGCTTGTCACGCGCCGCGTCCTGAGTTGCAATCATGCGTGTCGTCACAGGAGAACAACTGAGATGGATCAGGCATCAGTCCCGGCATCGGCGGAGCGCCGCTGGCTCATTGCAGCCGCGCCGGCAATATTTCTCGTCCTGTGGTCGGCCGGCTTTCCGATCGCGAAGATCGGCCTTCGTTACGCAACGCCGCTCGCCTTCCTGTCCATCCGCTTCGCGTTGAGTGTGGCCGTGCTGCTCGTGCTGTGCGTATGGCGGCGTCCCATCTGGCCACGCACCGCACGAGCGTGGATGCACCTGGCCGTGACCGGCTTTCTGGTTCAGGTGATGTACTTCGGCTTGAGCTATCTGTCGTTGACAGCGGGCCTTTCGTCAACCGTTCTTGCGCTCGTGGTGTCGTTGCAGCCGATCATTGTCGGCGTGCTCGCACCCGTGCTGGTTGCCGAACGCGTCAGCGCCCGCAAGTGGATTGGGCTGGTACTCGGCCTGGCCGGCGCGGCCGGTGTGATCGCGGCGCGCGGCCATGTGGAAGTCCAGTCATTGAGCGCGTTGCTTCTGGCGGCCGGCGCGCTCGCCGGCATGACCGCCGCAATGCTTTACGAGAAGCGCTTCGGTACGCGCCAGGACCCGCTGAGCGCGAATCTGATCCAGTACGCCATTGGTTTTGCGATTTGCGCGCCGTTGTCCGTCTCGTTCGAAACGATGCACGTTCAATGGACCGGCGCGTTCGTCGCCACGCTCCTGTACCTCGTGATCGGCAACTCGCTGATCGCCATCACGCTGCTGCTTGCCATGACGCGCGCGGGCAAGGTGTCGCAAGTAGCGTCCCTGTTCTTCTTCGTGCCGCCCGGGGCTGCGTTGATGTCCTACGCAATGCTGGGCGAAGTGTTGCCCGCAACGGCGTGGTGGGCGATGGCAGTCGCAATAGTCGGCGTCGCGATTGCAACCGCAGGGCGGCCGTGATCAGGCGCTGCCGCCAACGCGCGCGGCCAGTCGCTGCTGCCTCAAGATCTTGACGAAGTTCAGCACGGTCGCCGATTTTTCGCGTGGTCTATGAACCAGCGCAATGCCAGTCGAAAGTGGCTTGCCCTGCAGTTCGTGATACGACACCCCTTCGACCTGGATCTGCCGGATCGACGCGGGAACCACCGCAACGCCGAACCCCGCCGCAACAAGATTGGCTGCCGACGATATTTGTGGCGACTCCATGCTGATCGAGGGAGCGAAGCCCGCTTCGCGGCAGGCGCTGATGATCGAGTCGTATAGATCAGGACCGATTGGGCGTGGAAAGAGAATGAACGGATCATCGGCAAGGTTCGCCAGATCGACGCGCCGCCTCCGGTTCAAGCGATGGTTCGCCGGCAGTACCGCCAGCATGGCTTCGTCGGCCAGCGGTTCGACGATCAAGTCCCGGCAGTTGAGCGGCATGCGCACGAGGGCAGCGTCGAGTTGCCGCTCGGCGACCTTGTCGAGCAAGGCCGCGCTATTGCTTTCTTCGCAACTGATCGCGACGCGCTCATATGCATGCCGATAGCGCTGCATCGTGGTCGCCACCATCGGATGAAACACCGTGGAACCCGCGAACCCGAGCGACAGCCGGCCCGTCTCGCCGCGTCCCGCATTCTGCACATCCACAAACGCCTGCTGCGCGTCATCCACGATCCGCCGCGCGCTCTCGCGAAAGAGCCGTCCCGCTTCAGTCAGTTCCACGCGGCGCGGATGCCGGATGAATAGACGTGTGCCGATTTCCCGCTCGAGCTTCAGGATCTGCTGACTCAAGGGCGGCTGGGCAATCCCGAGATGCGCGGCTGCATCGGTGAAATGCAGATGCTCCGCGACGGCGAGGAAATAGCGTAACTGACGAAATTCCATATCTTTTTCGTCTCCAAAATGTGTTCGCAAGATATTGGACGAATGACCGAGCTGATTTTAACCTTTGAGTCAACCCGATGCGCTGAAACGCCGCAGCCAGGTCGGCTGGAGATAGCGGCTGCGGATCACGTCCAACTTTTCTCAGGAGATTCCAATGTCAACAGCACGCGCACCACTGGCAACACTCCCGGCCGACGCGGCCAGCAAGTTGATCGCGACATTGCGCGGTATTGTCGGCAAGAAGCACACGCTGACCGATGAAGGCGCAACCCGCCGCTACCGCACAGGCTTTCGTTTTGGCGCCGGCAAGGCGCTGGCGGTGGTGCGTCCCGGGACGATCGCCGAACAATGGAACGTGCTGCAGGCGTGCATCACGGCGAATGTGATCGTCATCACGCAGGCGTCGAACACAGGGCTCACGGGCGGCTCGACGCCCGATGGCAACGACTACGACCGGGACATCGTGATCGTCAGCACGAGCCGCATGAAGAAGGTGTACGTCATCAATGACGGTACGCAGGTAGTCTGCCTGCCGGGCGCAACCCTCGACCAGTTGGAAAAAACGCTGAAGCCGCTTGGCCGCGAACCGCATTCGGTGATCGGCTCGAGTTGCATCGGCGCGTCGGTTTTCGGTGGTGTGTGCAACAACTCGGGCGGCGCGTTGGTGCATCGCGGCCCGGCGTATACGGAGATGGCTTTGTTTGGGCAAGTCGATGCAACCGGCAAACTGAATCTCGTCAACCATCTGGGAATCGAGCTCGGCGAATTGCCCGGCGACATACTTGGACGGCTCGACCGAGGCGAGTTTTCAGACGCCGATATCCGGCATGACGCGGGCGCGGGATCGGACCATGGTTATGCAGCTCATGTGCGCGAGATCGATGCCGAGACGCCCGCGCGATTCAACGCGGACCCGCAGCGGCTCCATGAAGCGTCCGGCTCGGCCGGCAAGGTAATGGTGTTCGCAGTCAGGCTCGACACGTTTCCAATCGATCAGGACGCAAAGGTCTTTTATATCGGCACGAACCGGCCCGACGAACTGACTGAGATCCGCCGTCACGCGCTTCATGATTTCCAGCACCTGCCGATCTCGGGCGAATATCTTCATCGCGACGCCTTCGATATTGCGGAGGAGTACGGCAAGGATACCTTCCTCGCAATCAACTATCTCGGCACGTCCAGGCTGCCCGCGCTGTTCGGACTGAAAAGCCGTTTCGATGCACTGTTCGACCGCATCGGATTTGTCCCTTCGCACTTCACCGACCGCGTGTTGCAGGCTGCGAGCCGGCTGTTTCCAAGCCATCTGCCGGCGCGCATGAAGCAGTATCGCGACAAGTACGTACATCACCTGATGTTGAAAGTGGCGGCCGAAAGTGTCGAAGAAACGCGTGCCTTTCTCTCAAGCTACTTTGAGAACGCCACGGGCGGCTTTTTCGAATGTACCGACGAAGAAGGCCGGAAAGCATTCCTGCACCGTTTCGCCGCTGCTGGCGCAGCGGTCCGTTACCGGGCCGTGCATACGCGGGAAGTGGAGGACATTGTCGCGCTCGACATTGCGCTGCGTCGCAACGATCGCGACTGGATCGAGACCTTGCCGCCCGAGATTGAAGAGACGATTGCAATCAAGCTGTATTACGGCCACTTCCTCTGCCATGTCTTCCATCAGGATTACATCGTGAAGAAGGGAAACGATTGCCTTGAAGTCGAACACAGGATGTGGACGCTGCTGGATGATCGCGGCGCCGAATATCCGGCGGAACACAATGTGGGTCACCTGTATCACGCGAAACCCCAGCTCGCCGCATTTTACAAGCAGCTTGATCCTTGCAACTGCTTCAACCCGGGGATCGGGCAAACTTCGAAGTTCGCGAAGTACCGCGAGGCCGCGCTCTAGGTTCATCTGAAAATGGCGAAGTCGCGGACCACAGGCTCAATTGCGCGATTCACGCAAGGTCACGCGCAGGAAATCGCGCAGCGAATCGCCGTGATGCGGAAAGCCCCTGTCCCTGGACCAGATGATGCCGACATCCATTGTCGGCACCGCATTCACAACGGGCCTTCGCACAATGCGGCCGCCTTCCAGCGACCACGGGCGGTAGACCAGGTCCGACAGGATCGTCACGCCCACACCCTGCGCCACCATGCTTCGGATTCCTTCAATCGACTTGCTCTGAAAAGTCACCGGTGGCGTCAATCCCCAGTGAGCCCAATAGCGATGCGCCGTATTCACATGCTCGTCCATGTCGAGCAGCAGGAAGTCATGATGTGCGACATCGGCGAGTGATGCGCTCTCCAGCGCGGCGAGCGGATGATCGGGCGCGACCCACAAATGCCGCGCCGAACGCAGCAGCGTTTCGCCCTCTATATCTTCGCGAAGCGCCGCATTCGAAACCAGCACAATGCCCAGATCAAGCTGCCCTTCAACAATAGCCTGCTCCACCTCGACGCGTTCGCGTTCGAACAGCACCAGCGACAGATCCGGAAATCGCCGCTTGAGCGCAAGCTGCAGCGTTGGCATCAAATAAGCCGAAATCGTGTCCGTCACGCCAATGCGCAGCGTGCCCGACAACCCGTCGGGCCGCTCGCGCATGTCGTCGGCGGCATGGCGGGCGGCGGCATCGATTTGCTGCGCGTGACGCAGGAAACGCTCGCCAGCGTCGCTTAAACGCAAGCCTTTTGAATGCCGGATAAACAACTCGGCACCAAGCGCTTCTTCCAGGCTCTTGAGCGCGATGGTCATCGACGATTGCGAAATATTGCAGCGCAAGGCTGCCTTCGAGATCTGCCCGGTCTCGGCCGTCGCAATGAAATACCGTATTTGCCGCAGCGTGAAGTCCATTGATTTTGCCAATATCGCAAGTTCTTAATTTTGAATTATCAATATTATTTTGGCCACCCTAGGATCGATTTTCAGCACCCGTCAACGCATTCCCTCCGATGAAATCGATAGAAACACCGGGCTACTGCACTTTGTGCCGTTCACGGTGCGGCACCCTCAATACAGTTCGCGACGGGCAACTGGTCAGCGTACGCCCCGATCCGTCGCATCCGACAGGCTCGGCCATGTGCATGAAGGGGCGCGCCGCGCCGGAGCTCGTCCATAGTCCGCACCGTCTGAAATATCCGCTTCGGCGCACGAACCCGAAGCACGCCGCCGATCCGGGCTGGCAACGCATTTCGTGGGACGAGGCGCTCAACGAAGTCAGCGAGCGCCTGAGCGCGATCCGGCGCGAAAGCGGCGCGGAGTCCGTCGTGTTCGCCGTTACCACGCCGAGCGGCACGCCATTGTCGGACAGCATCGACTGGATCGAGCGGTTCGTGCGTTTGTATGGCAGTCCGAATATTTGCTATGCCACGGAGATTTGCAACTGGCACAAGGACTTTGCGCACGCGTTCACGTTTGGCTGCGGCATGCCGACGCCCGACATGGAACACGCCGATCTCATCATGTTGTGGGGCCACAATCCGGCGGCGGCGTGGCTTGCGCAGGCGAACGCTGTGGGCGCCGGCCGCGCCAACGGCGCGAAGCTGCTTGTGGTCGACCCGCGTCCGACCGGGCTCGCGCAGCAGGCGGAGGTATGGCTGCGCGTGCGCCCCGGCACCGACGCCGCGCTTGCCCTCGGCCTGATCCACCTGCTGATCCGGGACGGCCAATACGACGAATCCTTCGTGCGGCGCTGGACCAATGGCCCGGTTCTCGTGCGCGAGGACAATGGCGCGTTCCTGCGCGAACGTGACGTAGATGCGAGCGCGTCCGATAACCGCGTGCTGACGTGGGGCACAGCAGGCCTGAGCACTGGAACGCAGGGCGCGCTGCGCGGCACGTTCGATATAGACACCGCTGACGGCCGCATTCGCTGTCACCCGGCGTTCGAATTGCTCGAGCGCGAAGCCGCGATATATACGCCCGCGCATGTGTCGGAACTCACGAGCATTCCGGCTGAGACCATTATTGCGGCGGCGCGGCTGATCGGGTCGTCGAAAAGGATTGCGTATCACGCGTGGTCAGGCGTTGGACAGCATACCAACGCAACGCAGACCGAACGCGCCATGGCCGTCTTGTACGCGCTGACCGGTTGCTTCGATAAAACTGGCGGCAATCGCCTGTATCCGAAGCTTCCCGTGAATGCGATCAGCGACCTCGCGCAACTCGCACCCGAGCAGCGCAAGAAGGCGCTCGGGCTTGCCGAGCGTCCGCTGGGGCCGCCCGCGCACGGCTGGGTGACTGCGCGCGATACGTATCGCGCCATTCTGGAAGGCGAGCCGTATCCGGTGCGCGCAATGTTCGGTTTTGGCGCAAATCCACTCGCCTCGCAGGCCGATATTTCAACGGCGCGCCGCGCGCTGGAAGCGCTCGAATTTCACGTGCATTGCGATCTGTTCGAAACACCCACGGCACGCTACGCCGACATCCTGTTGCCGGTCGGCACGCCGTGGGAACGCGAGGGCTTGCGCGTGGGCTTCGAATTGAACGCGACGTCGCAAACGCATGTGCAACTGCGCCGCCGCTTTGTCGAGCCACGAGACGAAGCGCGCTCGGACAACGAGATTGTCTTTGACCTTGCTTGCCGGCTCGGCATGCAACGCGACTTCTTCGACGGCTCTCTCGAAGCCGGATGGAATCACATGCTCGCGCCGCTCGGGGTTACGGTCGCGCAGCTTCGCGAGCAGCCCGGTGGTATCAGCATGCCCTTGCCCGAGCGTGAAAAGCATTATGAAACCACGGGTTTCGCGACCGAAACCGGACGCGTTGAACTGTATTCGGCGTTGCTGCACCGGCACGGCCAAGCGCCGCTGCCGAGGTTCGTCAGACCAGCCGAGGAGAACCTCGCGGGAAGCCGTTTTCCCTTCGTTCTGTCCTCGGCGAAGAACGGCCATTTTTGCCACAGCCAGCATCGCTCGCTCGTGTCGCTCAGGAAACGCTCGCCGCAGCCCATGCTCGATATCGCCACGGGCATTGCACAGGCGCGCCAGATCGCGGACGGTGATCCGGTGATCGTCACCACGCGCAACGGTATCGCGCGCTTCATCGCACGCCGGGTCGATGCATTGCAACCGGATACCGTTGTCGCGGAATTCGGCTGGTGGCAAGCCTGTCCCGAGATTGGCGCACCCGGCTTTACGCTCGACGGACCGGGCAACAGCCATTACAACGGCCTGATCTCGTCGGACCATGCGGACCCGACAAGCGGCTCCGTGCCGCTGCGCTCGTTTCGCTGCGACATCGCGCGCGATCCGCTATTTGATATCGCGCGCCGTGGCTGGACCGGATGGCGTCCGTTCATCGTGAGCAACACCCAGCCGATCGCCGATGGTGTCATCGGCCTGGATCTCACGCCCGCCGATCACGGCGGCTTGCCCGATTTCCAGCCGGGCCAGCATGTGTCCATCCGTGTCGATACCGGACATGGCGGGGAGCCGCTTGCACGCGCTTATTCGCTGACGGGGCCTGCGCGGCTAAAGTCGCGAACGCATTACAGCATCGCGGTCAGGCATCAGCGCGGCGTTGACGATACCGGCGCGGAGTGGCATGGCGCGCTTTCGTCGCATCTGCACAGGCGCATTGAACGCGGCGCGCAGGTGGAATTGCGTGCGCCCGCCGGCCGCTTCACCTTGCCCCTGCAGTCGCCACAACCGGTCGTGCTGATCGCGGGCGGGATCGGCATTACGCCTTTCATCAGCCAGCTCGAAACACTTGTATTGATGGACGCGGCGCCGCCGAAAATCGAATTGCATTACGCAAACCGGGGCAGCGCGACACATGCGTTCAAGGCGCGCCTTGCGGCATTGCGCGCCGAACTGCCGCAACTGGACGTCATTGATTACTACGGCGGCGCACGGATCACCGACGCCGTGGTGACCGACGAGCACATCAGGCTGCGCGCGCGCGTCTACATGTGCGGACCCGCGCCAATGATGCACGCCGTGCGCACCGGCCTTATTGCGCGTGGCATGCCGGGCTTCGACATCTTCCACGAGGAGTTCCGCTCGCCGCCGCGCGCCCTTCCCGCAGGTGAGCGCACGCATACCGTCACGTTTCGACGCAGCGGCCGCGTGGCGCAGTGGCAGCCGGTATCCGGAACGCTGCTGGAGTTTGCCGAAAAACTGGGCATCGCGATGCCAAGCGGTTGCCGCGTCGGGCAATGCGAAAGCTGCGCCGTTCGCCTGATCAAGGGCGACGCGGCGCACCTTAACGGCGAAGCGCCCGACGAACCCGGCATGCTGCTCGGTTGCCAGGCCATTCCCGTTTCCGATCTGGAAATCGATGCATGAGCACGCCTCGAAATCCCATGACGCCATTTCCACGATTACTACCACTACCACGCCCAAGCGAGAACCCATGAAAAACACGACCACGCTCGAAAGAACCGCGCCGCCCTCCGGGACCGGCTTCCTTGAACGCGTTGCCATTGCTGTTGCGCGCTGGTCGGAACGCTGGTTCCCCGATGCCTACGTTTTCGCGGCCATCGCGGTAGCCGCCGTGGCGCTCGGGGCGCTCGCCATCGGCGCGCCTGCAACCCAGGTTGCGCAGACTTTTGGCGATGGTTTCTGGAGCCTGATTCCCTTCACCATGCAAATGGCGATGATCGCGATTACCGGCTACGTGGTCGCCGTTTCCACGCCGGCGTCGAGACTCATCGCGATGCTTGCCCGCCTGCCGCGCTCGGGGCGCGCCGCGATCACGTTCGTCGCGCTGGTCACCATTGTCCTGTCGATGTTCAACTGGGCAATCAGCCTGATCTTCAGCGGCCTGCTCGCGCGGGCGCTGGCACGCCGCGGCGATCTCGCCATGGACTATCGCGCGGCCGGCGCAGCGGCGTATCTCGGCATGGGCGCAACCTGGGCGCTCGGCCTGAGTTCGGCCGCCGCGCAACTGCAGGCGAATCCGGCGAGCCTGCCCAAGGCAATCAGCGACATCACGGGCGTGCTGCCCTTCTCGCAGACCATTTTCCTGCCGCAATCGATGCTCATGGCCGCGGCGCTCGCGGTCGTCTCGCTCGCCATTGCGTGGTTCTCGTCGCCGCGCGACGAACGCGTGGTGAGCGCGGCGGATCTGGGCGTGGACCTGTCCGAAGCGCCCATGCAAGCCGCACGCGCCCAACGTCCGGGCGACTGGCTCGAACACAGTCCGCTGCTGACCATCGTACTGGTGGCGCTGGGTGCTGGATGGCTCGTTCATGAATTCTCGAGCAAGGACCCGCTCCTCGCCATCTCGAACCTCAACACCTACAACTTCCTGTTTCTGATGCTCGGCATGTTGCTGCACTGGCGGCCGTATCGGTTCCTGCAGGCGGTGAAGGCGTCGGTGCCTTCGGTGGCGGGCGTGCTGATCCAGTTTCCGTTATACGGCGGTATCGCGTTCATGCTGACGAAGGCGGCGGCCCCCGGCGGCGAGGCGCTTTCGCATGTGCTCGCGGCGTTCTTTGTTTCAGTGTCGTCGCACATGTCGTTTCCGGCCGTAATGGGCGCGTACTCCGCCATCCTCGGATTTTTCGTGCCGTCGGGCGGCGGCAAGTGGATTATTGAAGCGCCGTATGTGATGCAGGCGGCGAGCGACCTGCGCGTGCATCTTGGCTGGGCCGTGCAGGTGTACAACGCGGCCGAGGCATTGCCGAACCTGATCAATCCGTTCTGGATGCTGCCGCTGCTCGGCGTGCTCGGATTGCGCGCGCGGGATATCGTGGGATTCACGTTCACGCAGTTGATCGTCCACGTGCCGCTCGTCTTGATTCTTCTGACCGTGCTCGCCGGTACGCTCGAATTCGTGCCGCGGACAATGTAACTTTGGAAAAAGCGCGAGTCCGTCGAATCGCGCTCGAGTCAATGCGACACCGCTGGACCGGCGCCCGGGCCAATTCCGATTTTTCAGTCGGAATGCGAACCCAGGACACGCGACAGATCCAGCGCGTCATAGGGCTTTCGCAGAATGCGAGCCGTTGGCAGCATCGTGCGCTGTTCCGGGCTCAAGACAATGTCGTACCCGGACGCGACGACAATGCGCAACTGGCGGAAGCGGCTGCTGGCGTTGATCGCCAGGTCAATACCGGAAATATCCGGCAATCCGATGTCGACAATCAGCACGTCGACCGGTTGTGCTTCCAGGACGCTCATTGCAGCGGCGCCGTTGGCAGCTTGCAAGGGAGCGATTCCAAGACGGTTCAACATTTCGATCGTTCCCGCGCGCACCAGATCGTCGTCTTCTACGAGCAGTACCTGTTGCGAGGCAAACGCCGCGGGCAAATGGGCGGTTGCAGGTTTAGCCGCAGAGAGCGCCGCAGCCGCCGCCTCGCGTTGCTCCTGGTTGCGCAGCACATGACGAATCTTGCGGGCTAGCGCTTCACGCGAATAGGGCTTGCTCAGCAACTCGACGCCCGGGTCGAGCTTGCCCCCATGCACTATCGCGTTTTGCGTGTAGCCGGACGTGAAGAGGACGCCAATACTTGGAAGCCGCTCACGAGCCTTGCGTGCCAGCTCCGGACTGCTCAAGCTGCCCGGCATGACCACGTCGGTGAACAGCAGATCGATAGGCACGCCACTCTCGATGATCGCCAGCGCGCTCATTGCGTCCTTGGCTAGGAGTATCCGGTAGCCGAGATTGGACAAGAGTTCCACGACCGTGCGGCGCACGTCCTCGTCGTCTTCCGCAACAAGGATCGTTTCGCTGCCGCCGGTGACCGGCCCTGCGTCTATCTCGACGACGGTGTCTTCTTCCTGCAAGGCCCGCGGCAGGTAGATTCGCACCGTTGTGCCGTGACCCACTTCGCTATAAAGCTTGAGATGGCCGCCCGATTGCTTGACGAAGCCATATACCATGCTCAATCCGAGGCCCGTGCCCTGACCTTCCGGCTTGGTCGTGAAGAAAGGTTCGAGCACCCGTTCCATCAAGTCCGGCGCTATGCCCGAACCCGTATCGGTGACCGCGACCATCACGTACTGGCCCGTCTCCGCGCCGGGGTTGCTCCGGACATAATTGTCGTCCAGCGCGGCGTTGCCCGCCTCGATGGTCAGCCGCCCGTGTCCCTGCATTGCGTCACGTCCGTTGATCGCGAGATTCAAGATGGCGTGTTCCACTTGATACGGATCGACAAACGTATTCCACAATCCCCCCGAAACAACGGTCTCCACCTGTATGCCGTCACCGAGGGCGCGTCTGAACATGTCGTCGAGATTGCGTATGAAGCGGCCAAGGTTCACCACCTTTGGCGCGAGCGGCTGGCGCCGGCCGAAAGCCAGCAGTTGTGCAGCGAGCTTGGCGCCGCGTGTCACGCCCGCCAGTGCGTTGCGCACTCGCTTCTCGGGTCTGCCCATTCCCGCAACGTCTTGCGCGAGGAGTTGCAAATTTCCGCTGATCACCTGCAAGAGGTTGTTGAAATCGTGTGCGACACCGCCTGTAAGGCGTCCGATCGCTTCCATTTTCTGCGACTGGGCCAATGCCGCATTGGCGCGTTCCAACGCTTCGGCCGCATGCTTGCGCTCGGTGATATCGCGCGTGACCTTGGCGAACCCGATGTGCCGGCCGGTTCCATCGCGGATGATGTCAACGACAGCATGCGCCCAAAAGGTGCTCCCGTCCTTCCGTACGCGCCAGCCCTCATGTTCGAACCGGCCGTCTCGCTTGGCCGCGGCGAGCGCGCGGGCCGGCAATCCGCTGGCGCGGTCGGCCTCTGTATAAAACCGCTCGAAATGCGTGCCGATAACTTCCTTGTCCGTATAGCCTTTGATGCGCGTCGCGCCTGCGTTCCAGTTCGTGACCTCGCCGGTTGGGGAAAGCATGTAGATGGCATAGTCGGTCACGCCCTGAACGAGCAGCCGGAACTGTTCCTCGCTCACGCGCAACGCCTCGTGGGCCGCCTTGCGTTCGGTAATGTCCCGGGTAATCTTGGCGAAGCCGACAAACGTACCCGTCGCGTCGATAATCCGGTCAACGACGACACTAGCCCAAAAGCGTGAGCCGTCTTTACGCACACGCCATCCCTCACCCTCGAATCTCCCGTCGGCCTGCGCTGTGCTGAGCGCGAGTGCCGGCTTTCCCGCGACCCGGTCCTCTTCCGTATAGAAGACCGAGAAGTGTTGCCCGAGGATCTCGTCCTTCTCGTACCCCTTGAACCGCCGCGCGCCCGTATTCCAGCTGACCACGTGGCCGGTTGGATCCAGCATGTAGATTGCATAGTCACTGACGCTCGTCACGAGCAGTTCGTAGCGATGTTCGCTGTTGACATCGCCGAGGCTGCCGCTGGTATTTAAGGTCATATTCGTGGACGCACTTGCAGCGGTTGGAAACAAAAGCGAAAGAAATGTTGCCGGGTGGACAATAGTTGGAAAAGTAGTATAGGGCATGCACACGTCAATTGCCGGCGCGCTGCGTCATCGGGCCAACAAGGTTAATACAGGCGATGTTTGTAAAGTGCGAACCGGCCACGCAAGTTGCAAAGACGAGCAAGATCGCGATTCTCGCGGAAATGAGAGAGCGGCCAAGGCGAGCGCAATGAAGTCGCTCAAAGTCGCGAACTGGCCTGATGACCGGTCCAGCGGATCTAGCAGGTCTGGCGCGATGCAAGACCGGAGAATCGTCGTCCCGCGAATCGAAGCGCCAGGAACACGCTGAATTGAACCCGGCCGTTAAACCACGAAAGATCCTGGGTCCGAATCGGGATTTTTGAGATTGTCCCATATAATCACATGCCGCAAAACATCCGTGAATAGCGATTAGGAGAAACACTTGAGCAAGCGCGCTGGTTTAAGCGAAGTTTTAGTCAAAGACGAAGCAAAAATACTTACAACGTGGATCGCCGAGCAACTTTCGGGTGGTGCGCGGCAGGACCTGCTGTCCGAGGCCGACGTCAAGGAAGCTTCGCGCGCATTTTTGTCGATATTCGCGAACGCGGTTAAAAATGACTACGACGAGGAAATGACCGGGGCTGAGTGGAACGACGTGCGGAGTCACCTGGCGAAATTATCGCGCGAGCGCGTCGTGCAGGGTTTCTCTCCGGAAGAAACTGCAACCTTCGTTTTTTCGCTGAAGAAGCCGTTGTTCGAGGGTCTTCGCCAATCCGGAGCGGACGCGGACAGTCTCAACTCGGAATTCTGGAAACTGACGCAAGTGCTGGACAAGCTTGGCCTGGTCACCGTGTCCGAGTACCAGAAAAGCCGCCAGCAAATCATAGAACGGCAGCAGCAGGAACTGCTCGACCTCACCACACCGGTCGTCAAGCTGTGGGATTCAATCGTCGCGCTTCCGCTTATTGGCACGCTCGACAGCGAACGCACTCAGGTCGTCATGGAGAGCCTGCTTGATTCAATAGTGGAAAACGAAGCCGCGATCGCGATCATCGACATCACTGGCGTGCCGACCGTCGACACACTGGTCGCGCAGCATTTGCTCAAGACCGTCGCGGCCGCTCGCCTGATGGGCGCCGAGTGCATCATCAGCGGCATCCGCCCGCAAATTGCACAAACGATCGTACATCTGGGCGTGGATCTGGGGGACGTCGTGACCAAAGCCACGCTAGCTGAAGCGCTGAAGATCGCGCTGCGCCGGGTCGGCTTGACAGTAAGCAAGCTCGGCAGCGCCAGAACGGGCGAATAGGTATGGAGCAAATTCCGGTTCTGAAGCTTGGCGATTTTCTGCTTGTATCGATCCAGGTCGAACTCCATGACGAGCTGGTATTGAATCTACAGGACGACCTGACTTCGCGCATAGAGCAGACGCGCGCGCGGGGCGTACTGATCGATATCTCGGCGCTCGAGATTGTCGACTCGTTCATTGGCCGGACGCTCGGACACATCGCCGCCATGGCGCGCGTGCTCGACGCGGCCACGGTACTGGTGGGCATGCGGCCGGCCGTGGCGATCACGCTGGTCGAGCTCGGGATGTCGCTGAAAGGGATCCGCACGGCGCTCGATGTCGACAAGGGCATGGCGCTCCTGCGCCAGTCGCTCGATGACGCGGCGGATCAAACGGGAGAACCCTCATAGTTGCGCTGAGCCCCGCCGTTCTGGAAATTCGCACGTCCGATCAAGTCAACGGCGCGCGCAAATTCATCCAGGAACTCGCGACGAAGATGGCATTCGGCACGCTGGAGCGGACCAAGTTCGTGACGGCGGCGAGCGAGCTCGCGCGAAACACGCTGGTCCACGGCAAGGGGGGCACGGTCACGATCATCGAGGTCGAGCACAATGGACGCACCGGCATCAAGCTCGTATTCACGGATCAAGGTCCGGGGATTGCTGATATTGACCGGGCGCTGGAGGACGGTTACAGCACGGCTAAAAGCATGGGATTGGGACTGGGCGGCGCGCGGCGCCTTGTCAACGATTTCGAAATTACGTCGACCGTCAACGGCGGGACAACAGTGAGCATTACTCAATGGAAGCGGCGCTGAGTCTCACCGATCAAAGCGGCGTATCCGAGGCGCGCCGCGCGGCGATCAAGCTCGCTCAGAACCTTGGGTTTGCAGAGCGCTATCAGGCCGACGCCGCGCTGGTTGTCACCGAAGCGGCGACCAACATCATCAAGTACGCGGATCGCGGCGAAATTCTGCTGCGACGCTATGCAGACGGCGAGACGCTTGGCATTGAACTGCTCGCGCTCGACCGCGGGCCGGGCATCGCGAACCTCGATACAGCCCGGCGCGACGGATTTTCGACCGGCGGCAGTCTCGGTGCGGGACTTGGCACCATGTCGCGGCAATCGCACCTGTTCGATGTTTATTCGGTTGCCGGCGCCGGCACCGCAGTGCTTGCCCGAATACAGAACGGACGCTCTGCGACAGCCGGCGCCTCGCGCTATTCGATCGGCGCCCGATCCACACCCAAGGCGGGCCAGGAAGTCTGCGGCGACGCATGGGCCGTCGAGGAACAGGAAGGCCAGTTGCGCGCCGTCGTGCTCGATGGCCTTGGACATGGACCGCTTGCTTCGGACGCATCCCAGCGGGCCGTCGAAATCTTTCGCCAGTCCGGCAAGGCCGATTCTCCCGGCAGCATTCTTCGCAGCGCACACCAGGGCCTGAAGGCGACTCGCGGCGCAGTGATGGCGGTTGCGCAAATCGATACCGCCGCCGGCGTGGTCAAGTTCGCGGGCGTTGGCAATATTGTCGGCATTGTCGCGTCGGGCGAATCGAGCCAGCACCTGCTGTCGACCGACGGCACCGTTGGCTACAACATGCGTCTGGTGCGCGAGGCCGCGGTGACCTGGACCGCTCGCAGCGCGATGATCCTCACTACCGACGGCCTTTCGACGCGCTGGAATCTCACCCGGCATCCCGGTTTGATTCAACATCATCCGAGCCTGATTGCCGCCGTGCTGCATCGCGACTTCGCGCGTGATCTGGACGATGCCACCGTCGTCGTCATCAAGGCGGCTTGACCCATGCTTCATCGAATCCTTTCCACGCCGATCAGCAGCAATCTCAGCCTTGTCGCGATCCGCGACCGGTCGCGTCAGGTAGGCGAACTGTTCGGTCTCGACAATCTGCAACGCACGCGTTTCATCACCGCCATTTCGGAGATTGCGCGCAATGCGGTCCAGTTCGCCGGAGGCGGCACGCTGACCTTTCTTGTTGGCGACGCCAGCGAGGCGATCAACATGCAATGCGTGGTCGCGCAGATCACGGATAAAGGTCCGGGCATTGCAAATCTCGATGAACTCCTGGCTGATGCGGCTTACCGCGGAAAGTCATCGGGCATCGGCATTCCTGGCAGCCGGCGCATGGCCGATGGCTTCTTCATCACGTCAGGGCCGGGTCAGGGCACGACGGTATCGCTGGAAATGCTGCTTCCCCGCGATACTGCGCGCCTGACGACCACGCAGTTGAACGGACTGGTCGAGCAACTGATGCGCAGGAAAGCGCAGACGCCCGTTGAGGAACTGGAACGGCAAAACCGCGACATGCTGCTCGCGCTTGAGGAACTGCGGCGCAACAAGGCTGAACTCGAGGACGCGGACGCGCGCAAGAACGAATTTCTCGCCATGCTTGCGCACGAACTGCGCAATCCCCTGTCCGCGATTTCCTTGTCGCTCGAAGTGGCGCAGCGTTCCACGGAAGCCGTCAGCGACATGCATGCTCGCACCTTCGCCGTGATCGGCCGCCAGACGCAGCATCTTTCGCACATGGTCAACGACCTGCTCGACGTGGCGCGGCTGACTCGCGGCAAGGTAGAACTGAAGACCGAGATCGTGCGGATCAGTACGCTGATCGACGGCGCGGTGGAGATGACTTCGGCAGAAGTGGCCCGATACGGACACCGGGTGACGGTGGAGTATCCGCTTGAGCCGGTGATGGTGCGTGTCGACGTTGGACGGCTGAAGCAGGTGCTCAGCAATATCATTCACAACGCGGCGCGCTATACCCTGGAAGCCGGTGAAATCCGGATCCGCGCGGGTTTCGACGAAAGCACCGTGCGCGTCGAGGTGATCGATTGCGGCATGGGCATCGACGCCGACATGCTGCCTCGGGTATTCGATCTCTTCGCGCAGGCGTCGATGGGCCTTGCCCGTCAGGAGGCGGGACTCGGCATTGGATTGACGGTGGTCCAGCGTCTCGTGCGCGATCATGGCGGCACGGTCAGCGTGCACAGTGCCGGGACCGGGCGAGGCAGTACGTTCGTGGTCGAACTGCCGCGCGCGCACGACCTGGCGCCGGACGAAACGGCGAGCATCACGGCGGGTTACGGCGGCCACGCCCAGAGAGTTCTGCTCGTTGACGACAACGAAGACTCGGTGTGCGCGCTGGAAACCCTGTTGTCCATGAACGGTCACGAGTGCCGCGTGGCGCTTGACGGAAAATCGGCGTTGTCGCCGGAAACATCGTTCGTGCCGACCGTGGCGATTGTCGATATCGGCTTGCCTGACATGTCCGGTTTCGATGTTGCGGTGAGCTTGCGCGACAGGTTCAACGCGTCGCCGCTGACATTGATCGCCCTGAGTGGATACGCCACGGCGGAGTTTCACAAGGAGGCAATAGAAGCCGGTTTTGACTTTTATTTCGCCAAGCCGGTGCCGGTCGACAAGATATTCGAACTGATGGAAACGCTCCCTCCCGCACAGATCACTTCTTCGTAAGCGATTGCGGCATTTTCGGCGAACCGCCGTTCCAATCAAAAAGTCTCAGTGTGCGTTGGCGACGCGTTGGCGACATATCGTGGCCCCGGTCACACAACGATCACGCAAGCGCCGTACTTTGCGAAGTTCGCAAAGGAGACGGCCATGGCGAACAAGCTCGCAAAAATCGACCACATTGTGTATCTGATGCTGGAAAACCGGTCCTTCGATCAGATGCTCGGTTTCCTCTACAGCGACACGGGAAATCGCTCCCCGCTGGGCCACGCGTTCGACGGCCTCACGGGCAACGAGTCGAACCCCGACGACACGGGCCGCGAAATCGCGGTCTATGGCATCAAGGCGAGCGATCCGAATCCGTACCTGATGCCGGGCGCCGATCCCGGCGAAGGCTTCTACAATACGAACTACCAGCTATTCTCGACCGACGATCCTGCTTCAGACGCCGTGCCGGACAATCGCGGTTTCGTGCTCAACTTCAAGTCGGCGATCGCGTCCGATCTCGCGAAGCACTATAAGGATTCGTTGCCCGGCACCACGCCGTCGCAGATCATGGGCATGTACACGCCTGAGTTGCTGCCGGTGCTGTCCGGGCTCGCGCGCGGTTACGCGGTCTGCGATGCTTGGTTCGCCTCCGCGCCCACGATGACTATGCCAAACCGCGCGTTCGCGCTTGCAGGCACCTCGCAGGGCCATCTCGACGATCACGTCAAGATCTTCACGTGCCCCAGCATTTTCGGTCGCATGTCGGACCTCGGTGACGCAAAGGCCGACTGGGCGATCTTCGGCTACAACCGCGACCCGCTCACGCGCCATGATTTTCCCGACGTGCAGCACGCCGACGAATCCCACTTCGGTCACTTCCGCGATTTCCAGGCGCTTGCTGCGAGCGGAAAGCTGCCCGCGTTCACGTTCCTCGAGCCGAGCTGGGATGCAACCGGCAACAGCCAGCATCCGAACTACGACGTGGCCGCCGGCGAACAGCTTATTCACGATACCTATTACGCGTTGAGAAACGGCCGCGCCTGGCGCTCGACGCTGCTCGTCATCACCTACGATGAACATGGCGGCAACTACGATCACGTCGCGCCGCCGTCGAACGCAACACCGCCCGGAGACGGCACGGTCGGCGAATACGGCTTCGACTTCACGCGCTTCGGCCTGCGCGTGCCGGCCGTGCTCGTCTCGCCGCTGATCGAGGCCGGCACCGTGTTCCGCGCGCCAAAGGGCAAAACCATCGATCACACGTCGGTGCTGGCGACCATTCACGAACGCTGGGGCACGAAACCGCTGACGAAACGCGACGCGGCCGCACCGTCGCTCGGCGACGTGCTCACGCTCGCCAAGCTGCGCGACGACGATCCGCTTGCGAACGTGACGGTGCCGGTATCGAGCCCGCATCACCAGAATGCGTCGACGCCGTCGCGGCTCGACCGTCTGCAGGCCGCCCGTGTCGCCGCGCTGCCGGTTCGCAACGAGAAAGGCCACTATGACGTCGAGCCGGACCCGCTGCCGGCTTCTAGCGCCGATCTTACGAACTTCATCCGCGACCGCTCGGCCGCATGGAGCCAGCACATCCAGCGCCAGCGCAGCCGGCGCGGCGGCAAGCACTAGGCGAGAGCACGGGAGGCGCCGTGGCGTGACGCCCTGCTCTTTTTACGCGCCGAATGTCAGCGCATGCGTGAGATCGCCCATTGGCGTCTGGCCGCGCGCGCGCATCGCGTCATCGCGCAGTTTCAGGCCGTCGAGCGTCTCAAGCGCGAACACACGCGTGACGAGGCGCAGTATCGAGCCCGTGTCGTAGACCGTGTGGTCCACATAACCCTTCTTCGCGAACGGCGAGACGACCAGTGCCGGCACCCGCGTGCCCGGTCCCCACCGATCGCCCTTCGGCGGCGCGACGTGATCCCACCAGCCGCCGTTTTCGTCGACAGTCACGATCACGACCATGTTCTTCCACTGCGGACTCGCGCGCAGCGCCTTCACCGCATGCACGATGTGGCGGTCGCCCGAGGCGACATCGGCATAACCCGCATGCATGTTCAGGTTGCCCTGCGGCTTGTAGAAGGTGACAGCGGGCAGACGCCCGGCGCGTGCATCGGCGAGAAAGCGGTTCGTGCTCTCGTCGTCGCCCAGGCCGCCGTCGCGCAGACGTTTCGCGCGGGCCTCCGTGCCCGGCGCGAGATTGCGGAAATAGTTGAACGGCTGATGGTGATACTGGAAGTTCGGTATCACCGGCGTGCCGTTCGTGAGATTCGCGCCGTGACGATCGAGCGTCTCCTGGAACGCGCCCGCATACCACGCCCATTGCACGCCGCGCCTGTCGAGCTTGTCGCCAATGTGATCGTGGGTTTGCGGCGGCACCGCCATCGCGTTCGCATCGAGCCGGAGATCCACCACACCATCCGGACCCGGCGTAAGCGGCGTCGGTGCGTATGGCGGCAACATGGTGTTGACGGCGTAGCTCAGCGTCGTGCCGTCGCCGAGTGTCTCGGGCGGCGTGAGTGCGCTCGGCCCGAACTTCGGAGTGCCGTTCATCGCGCTTGCCGGCGTAGCCGTCAGCGGTTTCAGGTTGGGGTCGTCCGGGCGGCCGCTGACTGTCTCCGCAATCTGGAACTTCGCGATGCTCTCGCGCGGGTTTGCATAGCGCGGCGGCGTGGCGGCGGCGAGATACTGGTGATTCAGAAACGACCCGCCGAACGCGCCCTGGAAGAAGTTGTCGCACAACACATATTCGCTTGCGAGGTCCCACATGCGCAGGTCGTAGCTCGCGTTCGCGTAGTGGCCCATTGTGAAGCCGGCGGAATCGGCCCAGGCGACAAACATGTCGTTGCGGCCGCCATTGATCTGCATCTGGTTCTGATAGAACACATGCCACAGGTCGTGCGTGACGAGCGAAAGCGGCAGGTTTTCGCCGGCAGGTCCCTTGAGCGCGAACGGCGCATTGGGCAGATTCGCCTGATACTGCTGCCCGGCGCGGTAGCTGACGCCATCGGCAATCTGGTCCTTGAGCAGCCATCCGCCCGGCACAGGCGGCAGAGACGGCAACACGGTCTCGCCATCACGGTCGCGCTGCAGGTAGTCGGCGGGCTTGAGCGAGGAAAGCGGCTTTTCGACGCCGGGAAAATCCCCGAACAGGTTGTTGAAGCTGCGGTTTTCTGAATAGATCACGACAATGGTCTTCACGTTCTCGCGCAGCGCGGCGTTGAGTTCGGCGCCAGCGAGGCTGCGCGCGACGCGGCCCTCGCCTGCACCATCGGGCGCGGCGCAGCCGGCGAGTCCGCCACCCACGGCGAGCGCTGCAACCCCGCCGAGAAACGTGCGGCGGCCGGGATTGGGCGCGAGCGGCGTTTTCTCTGTCTCGGCCGCTTGGCGGGATTCAACAGACGGGGCGTCCTTTTTTGTCATGCCGTTTCCTTTTTGTCGTGATCGGGATGAAGGCGAGGCGGATACCGGTGCGCACGAACCAGCCGGCACGGTGGCCATCCGCCCCCAGGTGCATGCTCCGGATGGTAGCGCGCGGACGGCGCGAATTAAATGACGTATCGATGACAGATATCTGCTGCTCGCGCCCTTTACCACACCCGCGGACATGTGGAAGTCCCCACGCCAAAGGCCGGTCAGTTCAGGCAGGTGCGTAACCCGTGTGAACCGCCGGCCATCCGATCAGGAAAGGTGGACGCCTCTTTCCCCGCGTATTTATCAGCCGTTGAGCGTGCGGCCGCCATCCACGATGATTTCCGAGCCCACCGTCCACCTGGATTCGTCGGAGGCGAGGTACAGCACGGCCTTGGCGACTTCTTCCGGCGTGCCGAAGCGGCCGAACGGAATGGTCGCCGCGATGTCCTTGTTGACCTGCTCGCGGTAAGCGTCGGGAATGCCCAGCTTGTCGTACAGCGGCGTTTCGACCGGGCCGGGGCTGACCGCGTTGACGCGGATGCCACGTTCGAGCAGTTCGCCCGACAGCGTCTTCGACATGCTCAGGAACGCGGCCTTGGTCGCCGCATAGACCGACGAGCGCGCCGCGCCAACATGGGCGTTGATCGACGTGTTGAGCACCACCGATGCCGGCTTGGCGAACACTGGCAACAGCGCCTGGATCAGGAAGTAAGGCCCCTTGACGTTGATGTCGAAGGAGCGGTCGAACATCTCCTCGGTCCATTCTTCAATCGGCACCCACGCCGACACACCGGCGTTGAGAAAGGCGATGTCGAGTTGGCCATAGTGCGTCTTGATCGTTTCGGCGAGTTGGCGCTGTGCTGCGACGTCGGCCGAATCGGCTCGTACCGCGAGAACATCGGAACCCAGTTCCGTCCGCGCGCGGGCGATGCTGTCGGGGTTGTTGCCGGTGATAACGACACGCGCGCCTTCGGCGAGGAATTGTTTCGCGGTTTCCAGGCCAATGCCGGTAGTGCCGCCGGTGATGAGGGTACGTTTGCCTTGCAGACGGGACATGAGGACGCTCCTGATTGATGAATGTCACCAGCAGCGGGACCCGCTGCCGACCAGTGCGAAGCATGAACTTACCCATTTGTCTTGATAAGACCGGGAATTTGCATATGATTCATGCTTTGATTGCATGGATCATGGGAGCCTGCGCTTGGATCGTTTTCTGTTGATGACCTGCTTTGCGCGGGCGGTGGAGACCGGCAGCTTTTCCGCAGCCGCACGCGATCTGGGCCTGGGACAGCCCAACGTAAGCCGGCATGTGGCAGCGCTCGAGGAGCATCTTCAGAGCAGGCTGCTGCTGCGGACAACCCGCCGGCTCGCGCTGACGCCCGAAGGCGAGCGTTACTACGCGGAGGTCCGGCGAATACTCGACGCCGTCGCGGAATCGGAGTCGTCCCTGCGCGACGAAGCGGAGCCTACGGGGTGGTTGCGCGTTGCCTGTCCGACCTCGCTGGCTCACGCGTTCGTGATGCCACAGGTGCCGGCCTTCCTCGCCCGCTACCCTCGCCTGGCGCTCGATCTCCAGATCAGCGACCGATACGTGAACCTGGTCGACGAAGGCGCCGAACTGGCAATCCGCATCGGTCATCTCGAGGACAGCGCCCTCAAGGCACGCCGCGTCGGCCTGTTCGAGCGCGTATGCGTTGCAAGCGCTGCTTACGTGGCCCGTCACGGCGCGCCGCGCGAGCCGGACGACCTGCGCGCGCATGAGTGCATTGTCTACACGCTGCTGTCGTCGGGCGGTACGTGGCGTTTCCGCGATTCCGAAATACACGTGTCGGGGCGGCTTCGAATCAATTCGCCGCAGGCCATTCAGGAAGCGGTGATCAATGGCGTCGGCATTGCGTACGGGCCAAGATGGCTGTTCGAAGCAGGCCTGGAAAGCGGCGAACTGCAACTCCTGTTAAGCGGCTACGAAGCGCCGCCGGTGCCTATTCAGATCCTGTACGTCGCCAACCGTCTTTTGCCAAGACGCGCGATCGTGTTCATGGACTTCATTGCACAGGCGTTTTCCGACGTCCCCGCGCTCAATGCGAGCGTGAGGTGACGCATTTCCCGGTTGAGCATTGCAAAAATACCGGAAACGTATTCAAGCACATAAGCTCTGATCGGCAATGTCACTTTCGTCCTGCCGGATCGCAAACGAGTCGAGCTTTCAACAACGTATCGAGCCAGTCGGCGAACACCTGAACCCTGCGCGAAAGATGTTGCCGATGCGGATAGAGCAGATTCATCGGCATTGGCGCAGCCCGGTATTCCGGCATCACCTCGATCAGTTCGCCCGCACTCAGATGCTGCTGCACGTCATAGGCCGGAATCTGGATCAGGCCCAGCCCCGCAAGACAACATGCGATATATGCTTCCGCGCTGTTGACGGTCACGCGCCCTTGCGTTGCCAGCGTCCTGACGCTGTCGCCCTCGAGCCATTCCCATGGTGCAGCACGTCCGCTCGATGGTGAGGCATACTGAACAACCTGATGGGTTGCCATGTCGCCGGGCGTGCGAGGCGTACCGTGAAGCGACACATAAAGAGGGCTTGCGACATTGATCAGTGGCAGATCGCCAATGGGACGCGCGATCAAGCCGGAATCATGCGGCTTGCCCACGCGCAGCACGCAGTCCACGCCTTCTTCAACAAGGTCGATCGTGCGATCGGCAAGGCTGAGCGCAATATCGATTTTCGGATAGGACGCAAGGAATGCCGGTAACGCGGGAGCAATGATCAGCCGTCCTATGCGGCCAGGCACGTCGATGCGCACCGTGCCGCTCGGTCCCACGGATGTCGGCCGGAAAAGGTTCTCGGTCTCCTCGACATCGGCGATCAGGCGCAGGCAGCGTTCGTAGAGTGCCGCGCCGTCCTGTGTCGGCGATACCTTGCGAGTTGTCCGATGCAGCAGCCGCGCGCCAATCCGTCCTTCCAGTTCCTGGATCGCTGCGGAAACCGATGAGCGGGGCAAACCCAGCGTGTCCGCCGCGCGAGTGAAATTCGCGCATTCGACCACGCGGGCAAAGACGCGAAACAGGTCAATGCGATCCACATGTGCTCCTGGCTTCGCGAGCGCGCGGCTCGATTGCGTATGGATCAGGTACGCATGCGCTGCCGCCGTTGCTTATCGTCATGTCCGGATATGCGCGTTGCACTGTTCGGCTTTTCTGACCAGTGATGTCAGAAACAGTAGATTTCAATGATTTTTCTGGAATATATCATCCAGCCAGATGAGAAGCCGCATCGGGCGGCTTCGGCACTGGGGATGAACCATGGCAAACCACAGCATCAAGGGCAAGACCGTCGTCATCGCAGGCGGAGCGAAAAATCTCGGTGGCCTGATTGCACGGGACCTCGCCGCGCAGGGCGCGAAGGCGGTGGCAATCCACTACAACAGCGCCGGGTCGAAGGCCGCTGCGGAAGAGACACTTTCCGCGATCAAGTCGGCAGGCGCCACGGCGGTCGCTTTCCAGGCCGACCTGACTTCGGCCGGCGCGGTCGAGAAGCTGTTCTCGGATGTCGCCGCTGCCGTAGGCCGCCCCGATATCGCGATCAATACGGTAGGCAAGGTGCTCAAGAAGCCGTTAGTCGACATCTCCGAGGCCGAATACGATGAAATGACAGCGGTGAATTCCAAGTCTGCGTTCTTCTTTCTCAGAGAAGCGGGCAAGCACGTGAATGACAATGGCAAGATCGTCACGCTGGTCACGTCGCTGCTTGGCGCATTCACACCGTTTTATGCCGCTTATGCCGGCACCAAAGCGCCGGTCGAGCATTTCACGCGCGCGGCGGCAAAGGAATTTGGCGCGCGGGGCATCTCCGTGACGGCTGTCGGGCCAGGCCCCATGGACACGCCGTTCTTCTATCCTGCCGAGGGCGCGGACGCCGTAGCTTATCACAGGAGCGCCGCCGCACTCTCGCCCTTCTCTACAACGGGTTTGACCGACATTGAAGATGTGGTGCCCTTCATCCGTCATCTGGTGAGCGACGGGTGGTGGATCACGGGGCAAACCATCCTGATCAACGGCGGTTATACGACCAAGTAGCGAACGAATGAAACTCGCTTTCTTCTGAACAAGGAAAGGCATCGCTGCGCGGGTTGCCTTTGCTTATCGCCCGTATTGGACACCGGAAGCAGGAGGTGCGGTATTAACCATTACGCCGTGCGTCCGGTCCCTCGCGCCGGCTCGACAGTATCCAGACGCCCGCGGCAATCACCATTGCGAGCACACCCGCCACACACAATGCCGATGCAAAACCCCCGGCGAAACTTACCCGGGCCGCATGTTCAAGCGCCATTCTCGCTTCAGGCGGAAGATGAGCAGTCGCTTGCACGACATCCCCCGCGAGCACGCTCGAAAGGAAGTCGGCGCCGAGCCGCACGCCAGATCCACTTATGGCCGCGGCGCTCGAATCAAGGCCAACGCGCGTCCGCGCGGCAAGCACCGCTCCAAGCACTCCGACCGATGTGACAATCGCGGTGAACCGGGTCGTGGTGCTGATGCCGGAAGCCATGCCGGTCCGATTGGTCGGCACGCACGCCATGATCGCCTTCTGAGTGTCACCGTTGAGAATGCCCGCGCCTAAACCTGTCAGCAGCATTCCGATCGCGACAAGCAGGTAGCGCGCATCGCCTGCAACGAATGCGGTGGCCAGATTCCCCGCTCCGATCAGCAACAACCCGGTCGTCAATACCGAATGACTGCGGATTCGTGTGCCGAGCGCGGAACCTGCATGAGGTCCCACGATCATCGCAATCGCAAACGGCAGCATACCCAGACCTGCGGCGATCGAGGACAGACCAAATGCGTTTTGCAGGTAGAGCGGCAGAAAAGTCATCATGACTTGAGAGCAAGCCGCATAGCCGAACATGGCAAGCACAGCGGCGACGAACCGTGGTTGCCGAAAGAGCGCCAGGTCGATCATTGGGTGCTGCTTGAGCCGCTCGACCTGGACGAATCCAGCCAGCAACAACACGCAGCCGGCAAACCGCAGGACCGTGGGCAAACTTTCCCAGCCGTCGCCTGGCGCACCAATGAGCCCCCAGATCCCCAGCGAAAGCCCTGCGCCAAACAGCACGCTGCCCGGTACATCGACCGCACCGGCATTCGGGTTGAACGAATCGCGAATGCCGGTTTTGACACAGACAGCCAGGACCGCACACACAGGTAAGTTCAAAAGAAAAATCCAGCGCCAACCGATCCACTGCGTAATCGCGCCGCCTATAAGTGGCGCCGCAGTCGTTGCAAGTCCCATGCATGTGCCCCAGACCGCCCAGGCTCTGGCACGCTCCTGCCCTTCATGAAACGTATGCGCGATGACTGCCAGCGCCGATGTCAGGAACATCGCCGCCCCGAACCCTTTCGCTGCACGCGCGACATTGAGAATGAACATCGACGGCGCCAGTCCGCATCCGAGCGATGCGAGCGAGAACACGGCCAGACCGAGCATCAACGTTTTCTTCCGTCCAATGCGGTCGGCCAAGCCACCCGCCGCCAGCAGACAAGACGCAAACGCCACCATGTAGGCGCTCACCACCCATTCGACATCGGCAAACGTAGCGTGAAACGACCTTGCTATGGCTGGCAAGGACACGGCGACCACGTTGGCGTCCAGCACGGTAAGCGAACACGCGGCCGATGCAGTAACCAGAACGAATCGTCGCCCGCGCGCCGTCAACGGTGGGAGATCGGCTAACCCTGCCTTTGGCGCCGCGCCCGGCTGACTATTCAAGTGATCTGCTGCCGCTGGACGAACCTCGGAAAGACTCGTTACTGAATCGGTATTGCGCGTGATGGACATGGGATCGAAACCAGGACTGAAGAATGACGCCGATGATAGGCGCAGCGTCGTTTCCAGTCATTAATATAGAATCGCAGAATAATTAACGAAAATGTACATTCCATGCGGCTACCAGAACTTCGGCATATCCGCTGCTTCGTGTGCGTGGCGAAACATCTTCATTTCTCGCGGGCGGCCGAGGAACTCGGCATTGCACCGCCCTCGCTGACCAAGCAGATCCAGGAGGCAGAGCGGTTGCTCGGCGTGCGGCTATTTCATAGGACCAAGCGCTCGGTCACGCTGACAGATGCGGGCGAGGCCTATCTTGTCGACGTGCTTGCAGCGCTCGAACATCTGACACGCGGGGCCGAGCGCGCCTCTTTCGCCGAACGCGGCGAACTTGGACGCATCGCTGTAGGTTATGTGGCGTCGGCCGCCTATGCGGGAGTGCTGCAACAGACAATCAGAGCGTTTCGCGCCGGGCATCCCGGCATAGAGTTCGATCTCGTGGAGGTTGCAATGGATCGTGTCGCGTCCATGCTCGTCGACGAACAGATCGATGTGGCCTACGTTCGTCCTCCTATCCAATATCTGGAAGGAATCCAGGCAGTAACGGTGTATCGCGACATCTTCACACTGGCGCTGCCCACAGACTCCCCACTCTGCGCATTTGATGCCATAGCGCCCGCGCAGTTGCGCGGCGAGCATTTTGTCGTGCCTGAGCAGGATTTCGGCACGTTGGAAATTGGCCGGCGAGGACGATTCACGCCCTTGCTGGGACCCCGCCCCGGCACCTTGGCGGCAGTCCTGGCTCAAGTAGCGCTGGGTGGGAACGTAGCCGTCGTCCCTCATACGCTCGCGTCCTGCGTGGCCTTGCCGGGTATCACCTACCGGCCCATTTCAGGTAAAGCGATCCCCTCCGAAGTGGCGGCCGCATTTCGCCGCCATGAGCGAGCCCCGGCGATCAAGGCTTTTCTCCAACATGTTCGTCGAAGTTCTCCTGATTGACTTGTCATCATCGACGGACGATTTTTAAACTGACCGACCCGAGCCGCTTAACAGGTAATGGCGACGCCAGAGCAGGTTCCGTCCAGGGAAGTGGACTGTGCGCTCCCGACATCCGGTACGCTGGGTCCAACGCCAGTGCTTCTTTCCTCCGCGCCTCATGGCCAGCGCTATTCCACGCGAGGCGGCGTTTCAAATGAATGAAATGGCACGGGGCTCGGCAATGTCCACTCGAGGCCCTCGGCGCCGTCCCACGGTTTCGTTTCCGCCCGCACAAGACCCGTCCCGCGATACGCGGGTAAAGCGATCCAGAAAAGAAAGTAGACCTGCAGGAGACCAAAACCAAACGCGCCGATCGTCGCGATCTGGTTGAAGTCCGTGAATTGCGCGGGGTAGTCGGCATAGCGCCGCGGCATGCCGGCAAGCCCCAGGAAATGCATGGGAAAGAACGTGACGTTGAAGAAGATCATCGATCCCCAGAAGTGAATCTTTCCGCGCAATTCGTTGTACATATAGCCGGTCCATTTCGGCACCCAGTAATACCAGCCTGCGAAGATGCTGAAAAGCGAACCGGCCACCATCACGTAGTGAAAGTGCGCAATGATGTAGTACGTGCCATGCAACGCGACGTTCAACGGCGCCATGGCGAGCGTCACACCGGTCAATCCACCCACGACGAACACGAAGATGAACCCCATCGCAAAGAGCATGGGTGTCTCGAAGGTAAGCGAACCGCGCCACATCGTCGCAATCCAGTTGAATACCTTCACGCCTGTCGGCACGGCGATGGTCATGGTTGCGTACATGAAGAACAACTGCGCGGTCACGGGCATGCCGGTCACGAACATGTGGTGTGCCCAGACCATGAACGAGAGAATGCCAATGGACGAGGTTGCGTACACCATCGAGGCATAGCCGAACAGTGGCTTGCGGGAGAATGCCGGGATCACCTGAGAGACCATCCCGAAGCCGGGCAGGATCATCACATAGACTTCCGGATGTCCGAAGAACCAGAAAATGTGCTGGTACAGGACCGGATCGCCGCCTCCCGCCGCATTGAAAAACGACGTGCCGAAGTGCCGGTCGAAAAGCAGCATGGTTACCGCGCCGGCCAGCACGGGCATGATTGCGATGAGCAGGAACGCAGTAATGAGCCACGTCCACGCGAACATCGGCATCTTCATCAAGGTCATGCCGGGCGCACGCATGTTGAGGATCGTCACAATGATGTTGATCGCGCCCATGATCGAGGAAGCGCCCGCCAGATGAATCGCGAAGATCGACAGGTCCATGCCTGGTCCCATCTGCGTGGACAGTGGCGCATACATGGTCCATCCTGCGGCAGGCGCGCCGCCGGGAACCCAGAACGAGCCGACCAACAGGATGCTGGATACGGGAAGCAGCCAGAAACTCAGGTTGTTCATCCGGGCGAAGGCCATGTCGGATGCCCCGATCTGCAGCGGAATCATCCAGTTGGCGAGGCCGACGAAAGCCGGCATGACCGCTCCGAAGATCATGATGAGCCCATGCTCGGTCGACAGTTGGTTGAAGAACTCCGGCCGCATGATCTGCAGTCCCGGCTCGAACAACTCAGCCCGGATCATCAGGGCCATCACGCCGCCGATCATCAGGTTCGTGATGGCAAACAAGAGATAAAGCGTGCCGATGTCCTTGTGATTGGTCGCCAGCAACCAGCGACGCCATCCGACGGGGATATCGTGTGATCCGTGGTGTTCGACAACGGTGTCCGAGATTACATCACTCATTTTTATTCATGATCCAGAGGTGGCGAGACAAAGGGAACGCACTTCAATCAGATGCGGCCCTCGACCAATCGTGTTGATTCATTCGTTGTGGTTTATTCGCATTCATTCGACTGCTCGCGCTGGCGGCCCAGCACCGCCGCACAGGAAACGAGCGCGCCGTTGCGTGAGAGATCGCAAGCGAGTTCCGGGGAAATGGCAAGCGGCAAGCGCAACGTCGCATCCGTCCATCCGATCCGGTGCGCAAGCCACTTTGCAGGAACAGGATTCGTGTCGGCCGCGAGGAATGCATAGAGCGGCTGCAAGCTGTCATTGATCCGGCCGGCGTCTTCCGTGTCGCCTCGCCGGAGTGCATCGCACATGGCGCGAACTGCGGAGGGCGCGACATTCGCCGCCACGGAAATGACGCCGGCGCCGCCCGCGGCCATCAAGGCGAAGGCCGTCGAATCGTCGCCGCTGAAAATCTGGAACCCCGCGCTGACAGCATGCAGCAGCCGCTCCGCGCGATGCAGGTCCCCTGTGGCATCCTTCAGGCCGATGATGTTCGGATGGCTGCTCAACGCCACGATCAGATCTTCGGGAAGCGTTACGCCAGTGCAGTGCGGTACGTCATGAAGAATAACCGGCGTGCCGGCTGCTTCGGCCACTGTCGTGAAATGGCGCTGCAAGCCCAATGGATTAGGCCGGTTGTAGTACGGCGTCACGCAGAGAATGGCGTCGGCCTGTTCCGTCGCGGCTGCTCTCGCCAACTCGCACGCGGCATGCGTGGAGGGCGACCCCAGGCCGGCGATCACGGGAATCCGGCCCTCGGCGCAGAGGACGGCCGCGCGATACAGGCGCACATGCTCCTTGAACGTAAGTGCCGGTCCTTCCCCTGTCGTCGATGCAACCACGATCGCGCTCGTTCCAGCATCCACATGCAGGTCGATGAGCCGTTCCAGTGCGGGGAAATCGATCTTCTCATCGGGCGTCATTGGCGTAAGCAACGCCACAATCGACCCTTGCAACAACCCGGGCGACAACAATGATCCGGTCATGGCAAATGCTCCGCCCGCGTCATCTGATTCGATGCCTCCACGCGGTCCCACCGGATACAGTGCGCGAGACGCCGGATGCCCTCCCCGATCTGCTCGACCGATGCGCTGGCAAACGACAATCGCAAACGCGTACGGCTCGGACTCCCGGCATAAAACGCCGCGCCGGGTACGTAGGCCACGCCGTGTTCGTCGATCGCGTTGCGCAGCATGGCTGACGTATCCACGTATGGAAGATCCGCCCAATAGAACATGCCGCCTTCCGGATGCATCGCGTTGAATGGCGTGCCGCTCAGTTCTGCCTTGATCGCACGCTGCATGGCGCGCGCCTGATTTTCATAGAAGCGCCGCATGCGGCCGAGCGACGGTTCGAGCGACCCCGCATTCAGATAATGGAACGCGACAAGCTGCGCCAGGGTCGACGCGTGCGTATCGCCCAGTTGCTTGGCGACGATCAGGTGACGCAGGAGTTCAACGGGCGCCGACATCCATGCAAGCCGGAGTCCGGGCGCGAGTATTTTCGAAAAGCTCGCCAGATGGACCACCCATTGGCGTTCCTCATCGTTGGCCAATGCGAATAGCGAAGGCGGAGGCGGATCCTGAAAATAGAGCTCGCCATACGCATCGTCTTCGACAATGAAAAAGCGGTGGGTCCTCGCAAGCGCCAAAACCTGTTTGCGACGCCGCAAAGACATCACATGGCCTGTCGGATTGGCAAAATTCGGAATCAGGTACAGCAGCTTCGGCCTATGCTGCACGACCATTGCTTCGAGTTGCTCCACCCTCACGCCTTCGTGATCCGTTGGCGCGGCCAGCACGTCGGCACCTTGAAACTGGAATGCCTGCAGTGCGCCGAGATAAGTGGGAGACTCAACCGCTACGTGGTCGCCTGGATCCACCAGTACGCGCGTGATCAGGTCGATCGCCTGTTGCGATCCCGTGGTCACAAGAACATCCGGCGCGCCGAGCTTCATGCCCTTCGCCTTCGCACGCTGGGCAATCAATTCCCTGAGCGGCTCATGACCTTCGCTATTGCCATATTGAAACGATGTCGCAAGCGACGAGATAAGCGCACGCTCCGTGGCTCCGCGCAGCCCGTTAAGATCAAGCGCGGCGGAGCTTGGGAAACCACCGGCAAGCGAGATGACATCAGGTCTCGCCAACAGCGAAAACAACTCGCGAATAGCCGACGGTTGCACGCGACGGGTCGCGCTCGCATACGGTGAAGTTTCGATATTCAATTCGAGCTGGCTTCCAGTAACCACACGCAAATGTTCGGGAGGGCGGAGAATCGGCCATCGTGTCACGCGATGCCGCTTTCCTTCTGATACGAAGCATAAGAAAATGGCAGGCATCGCCATAGCAGCAGATGACGATTTTTTAACGAAGCAGTTGGGACGTGCAGCAATAAGCGCGGGGACATTGAAAGCCGATGAACAGATACGAAATACTGGCCAACGCAATGGCTGCCGAAATCCGCTCGGGCAGCATCGCGGTCGGCTCGCGCATGCCCTCGCTGCGCCAGATCATCGCGCAACACGGCGTGAGTCAATCCACGGTATTTCGGGCGTATTACCTGCTTGAGGAATGGGGCCTGGTGCGCGCGCAGGAGCGCTCCGGCTATTACGTCGCTCCGGGAGCCGCCGTCACCGCGGCACGAACACCGCGGACGGCCACCCTCGCCGAATCAAGCAAGGTCGATATCAGTGACCTGGTGTTTTCCGTGCTGAATGCAGCGAAGACACCGGGTATCGTGCCACTGGGTTCGGCCTTTCCCTCCCCGCTGCTCTTCCCGCTGCCCCGGCTTGCGAAGTCGCTCGCACAGGCTTCGCGGCTGATCAGCCCGTGGAGCACGGTGGTCGATCTGCCGCCGGGCAATGATCACCTGCGTCGCCAGATCGCCATGCGTTATATGGGCCTGGGCATATCGCAGCCTATCGAAGAGATCGTAGTCACCAACGGCGCACTGGAGGCATTGAACCTGTGCCTGATGGCGGTCACCCGGCCAGGCGACGTGGTCGCCGTCGAATCCCCGGGTTTCTATGCCGCACTGCAGGCTATTGAACGGCTGGACTTGCGGGCCGTTGAGATCCCGGTTGATCCCATAACGGGTCTCGATCTCGCCGCCCTCGCCGACGCCTTGAAGAAGCATCCGATTCGCGCCTGCTGGTTCATGACGAATTTTCAGAACCCGACAGGCGTGACTCTTTCACTTGAGAAGAAAAAAACACTCGTGGAATTGCTCGCAAAGCATGAGGTGCCGCTGATCGAGGACGATGTCTATGGCGAGCTTCACTTTCAGCCCGAGTATCCATTGCCGGCCCTGGCGTTCGACAAGCGTGGGCTCGTCATGCACTGCAGTTCGTTTTCGAAGACGCTTGCGCCGGGCTATCGAATCGGGTGGGTATCGGCGGGACGGTTCACGGACAAAGTGCAGCGGCTCAAGTTGATGACGACTCTCTCGGCCAGCATTCCGGTGCAGGCCGGTATTGCCGATTATCTTCAGCATGGCGGCTACGACAAGCATCTTCGAAGATTACGCGGCGCACTGAACCAGCAGCTTGGCGAAATGGATAGCGCTATCCGGCGCTGGCTGCCTGCCGGGGTACGCCGCACGCATCCGAGCGGCGGGTATTTTCTCTGGCTTGAGTTTCCCGAGGCTATCGACGCGATGGAACTGCACCGCCTGGCGATCGAGCAAGGTGTCAGCCTCGCTCCAGGTCCGATCTTTTCGGCCACGCACTCGTTCGAGCACTATGTGCGGCTCAACTTTGGTCACCCGTGGAGCTCCAGAATTGATGATGCGATCCGGGTGCTGGGCGAGCTGCTCACGCGGCCTTCGGTCCGCGTCAAGTAACGGACATCTGTCTAGATGATGTCCGTTCATGGTGCGCTCAATGAAACCGGGAGTGGTTTGTTCCAGTCAGAAAACTTAGTGCGCCACGGTCGTCGCAAGCCGCGCAAGACAGAACAGAAGCGCACCAAATCCGCCAGCCAGTCCAATGGCGACCACTGGCAGCAATGGCAGCTTTATCGCTGCCATATCGGCTTGATGCGATGCGCTCTTGCGTACGCCAAAGAAACTCCACAGTACGATTCTCAGCATTCTTAGAAAAGCCATGACTCACCTCTCGCTGTTGACCAACGGCAAAACATTTTCAGTGATGTCATCGTAGAGCCAATCAGACGCGGGAAACAGCAGCAGTTGGACGAAGTTTTACAGCAGCAGCGAGTTAGCTTCTCCTGGCTGTCTCAGGTCTGAGCCCTGTATCTGCTACCCAGGATTCGATGTCATCTGCTTCTTGAACCGGACGCGCGGCTCCCTTACCTTGGTGCGCCGCCCTGCTTCAAACGCATCCTCCGGCTTCAAGTATTCGCTGATCGCCTGGAAACGATGCAGGGCCTATTCGACACGACCGCTGGACCGCCGCGACAATGTACCAATACACCGAATTCGATAGAACTTTCGTACGCAGCCGAGCGGCGCAATTCCGCGATCAGATCGAGCGCTGGCAGAGCGGGAAATTGAGCGAAGACGATTTCCGTCCGCTTCGTCTGCAGAACGGCTGGTATGTTCAACGCCATGCTCCGATGCTGCGTGTCGCGGTACCCTATGGCGAGCTCTCGAGTGCGCAGCTTCGCGTGTTGGCCCGCGTGGCGCGTGAGTATGATGAACCCGAGGCAGAGGTGTATCGGCTTGCGTCCGAGGCGCAACGAAAACTCGGTACAGTTCGCCTGCCCACCCATTACGCTCATTTCACCACGCGCACAAATGTCCAGTTCAACTGGATACCGCTCTCGAAGGCCGCTGACTTCATGGACCTTCTGGCAAGCGTAGACATGCACGGCATCCAGACCAGCGGTAACTGCATCCGCAATATCTCCTGCGATGAACGCGCCGGCGTGACGCCCGACGAGGTCGCCGATCCCAGGCCCTTCGCGGAAATCATGCGCCAGTGGACAACGCTGCACCGGAATTCGCATTCCTGCCGCGCAAGTTCAAGATCGCGATAACGGGCGCAGCAGAAGATCGCGCGGCGACGGACTGGCACGATGTCGGCCTGCACTTGCTGCGCAACGATGCGGGCGAGCTGGGTTTTCGGGTGTCTGCCGGTGGGGGCATGGGACGCACGCCAATACTTGGGACGGTGCTGCGCGAGTTCCTGCCATGGCGCCACATCATGAACTACATCGAGGCGGTGGTACGCGTCTATAACCAGTACGGCCGCCGCGACAACAAATACAAGGCGCGCATCAAGATTTTGGTGAAGGCCGAAGGCCAGCGTTATATCGATGATGTCGAGGCTGAATTTCGTCAGATCGTGGAGCACGATGGCGGCCCGCACACCATCCCCCAAGCGGAACTGGATCGCGTGAGCGCATCGTTCCTCTCACCGCAGTTGGCCCGGCGCGCAGCGCACGCCAACTCCAGTGGTCTTGATACGCTGAACGCCAAGGCTGCACAGCATCCTTTGTTCGAACGCTGGCTGCACCGCAATGTCGCGCAACACAAGGACCCGTCGATGCGAATCGTCACGCTCTCGTTCAAGCGGCTCCTTCAGGCGCCAGGCGACGCCTCGGCCGACCAGCTCGACCTGGTCGCGGAACTCGCGGACCGCTTTTCCGCAGGCGAGGCGCGCGTGACGCACACGCAGAACCTCGTGCTCCCCCGGGTGCATGCCGACGACCTGTTCGCGCTTTGGGAGGCGGCCAGCAACGCGGGCCTCGCAAGTGCGAATGTGCATCTACTCACCGACATGATTGCGTGTCCGGGAGGAGACTTTTGCGCGTTGGCAAACGCGCGCTCGATCCCCGTGGCGCAGGCAATCACCGAGCGTTACCAGGATCTCGATGAGCTTAATGACATTGGCGAGATCGATCTCCATATCAGTGGCTGCATCAACTCGTGCGGCCATCACCATAGCGGCCATATCGGAATTCTCGGGGTCGACAAGGATGGCAAGGAGTGGTATCAGGTTACGCTTGGCGGATCAGACGGTTCGGCCACTAGCGGCCCGGCGCAACCGGGCAAGGTAATCGGACCATCTTTCTCAGCGCCGGAAGTGCCAGAAGTCATCGAGGCGGTTCTTTCCACGTACCTTGCGATCAGGCAGGACATTGGCACGCGGCAGGAACACTTCATCGAGACGGTAAGGCGCGTCGGGCTTGATCCCTTCAAGGCCGCCGCCAACGATGTACGCACGAATGGAGAGAGGGCTGCATGACCGATACCGCGCACATCAGGCTTCTTACGACACGCGAGCACGCGGTCGATCATGCGCGGCAGGTTGTGTCGCTCGCCAACGACGAGGATCCGCTCGCATTGAAAGATCGGGTTCGCGAGATCGAGCGCATAGAACTGCAGTTCCCCCATTTCACCGATGGCCGGGCCTACAGCCAGGCCTATCTGCTGCGCCGACGACTCGGCTTCACCGGCGATCTGCGAGCGACTGGCGACGTGCTGATTGACCAGCTCATCCAGATGGAGCGCACCGGATTTTCCAGCGCAGTGTTGAAAGACGGCGTTGACCCGGCTGACGCAAAACGTCAGTTTGAGAGGTTCCCGGCCTTCTATCAAAGTGACGTGGCGAGTGCAATGCCAGCACTTCAAGGTAATGCGATCGGAAAGCCGATGCAAGAGAATTAGCGCGCCGCCCGCCTTGGGATCACCGCACAATATGGATGCCTCACGACATCACACGATCGTTGCGGTGGACAGACGAGCGCCGCATCGAGATCGAGTGCACGGCCGACTGCAACCTGTTCGTCCGAAACTGTACGACTGGTTTCCGCCGCAACGCAGCCTCAAGCAGAGCGGCACTTATAAAAGTCAGGCCGCTTGCAGGTGGAAACAAATCGCTTGACTCATTCACCCGTTTTCAATATCGGTCGAGGAAATACCCCTCGTTTCGCTCGAGTTGAAAATGGAGGCACACATGCCGGCCAATATGTCATACCGTCGTGTCTTGATGCGCCTGGTGACTGGCTCTACCGCATTACTGACGGCGATATCACCGGCGCTCGGGCAAACCGGAAATCAGAAGCCCAATATCATCTTGCTGGTTTCCGACGACACAGGATGGGGCGATCTCGGCGTTTATGGCGGTGGTCAGGGTCGCGGTGCGCCCACGCCAAATCTTGATCGCATGGCGCGTGAAGGTATGCAGTTCTGGGACTTTTATGGCCAACCCAGTTGCACGCCTGGCCGCGCCGCGATGCAAACCGGCAGGCTCCCCAACCGGAGCGGCATGACGACCGTCGCGGCTCCAGGACAGGGAGGCGGCCTGCCGAAGAACGAAGTGACCGTCGCCGATGTCCTCAAGAAAGCCGGGTACTCGACGTTCTTCTCCGGCAAATGGCATCTCGGAGAAGCTGACTATGCCATGCCGACTGCTCACGGATATGACGAGATGAAAAACGTCTATCTGTACCATCTGAACGCGTACACCTACGCCGACAAGAAATGGAATCCGGATTGGCCTGCAGAAGTACCCACGGTCAGCGCGCTCGGAGAGATTGAAGGCAAGGCGGGCGAAAAATTCCGGGAAGTACGCAAGGTTTCTGGCGATGACATTCCCTTGCTCGATCAGGGCATCGAGGCCGCATCCGTCGACTACATCAAGGCGCATGGGAACGATAGCAAGCCGTTCTTCATGAGCATCAACTTTACAAAGAACCATCAACCAAATTTGCCGGCACCGGAATTTGTCGGGAAGTCGGACGTCAAGACAAAGTATGGAGACGCGGTCGTAGAGCTCGACACCCGGGTGGGCCGAATCATGGATGCGCTACGGGCTGCGGGCCTCGACAAGAATACTTTGGTCTTTTACACAGTCGACAACGGCGCGTGGCAGGATGTTTACCCGGACTCGGGTTACACGCCGTTTCGCGGGACCAAGGGTACGGATATGGAAGCGGGCAGCCGCGTTCCCGCCTTGGCGTGGTGGCCAGGGCACATAAAACCGGGCGCGACGTCATGGGATATCGTTGGCGGACTCGACCTCATGGCGACGTTCGCGGACATAGCCGGAACGACGTTGCCGACAACCGACCGGGAAGGCAAGCCGACGATCTTTGATAGCTACGACATGACCCCGATCCTGTTGGGCACCGGTAAATCCAAGCGCACGTTCTGGCTTTATCAAACGGAAGATGAGATCGCGCCCGGAGCCATCCGTGTCGGCAAATTCAAGGCCGTGTTCAACCTGCGTGGAGACTATCCTCCTTTTAGCGAGGATGACCATACAGGGTGGAAGGGCCAGGAAAAGTACGTTGCCACGGTGCCGCGCATTTATGATTTACAGTCGGACCCCGGCGAGCACTACGATATTCTGATGACCAACTGGACTGAAAAGAGCTGGACGGTTCCAATATTCGACTCGGTGATGAAAACGGTCGTCGCCAGCTATGTGAAGTATCCGCCAGCACCCGCACAAAGCACGACTTACACCGGGCCCGTCAAGAACTCTCAATTTCAGATGGTCGAAGCGTTGAAGGCGCGCCTTGCAGGACTTCAAAAATCTGCCGGCGCGGGCGACTGATTTTGCTTGTATGGACTCTCCGGGCGAGATGGTCGAGTCCGTATCCACCACCACGTCCGGCCGCGCCCAGCCGTTCTGTAGCGTTCCCTCGCCTCCGATACACGCAGCGATTGCTGCGACGGCAAGAACCCGAGTGTGAGGTCTTGTCATTACCGGAGCCCTTTCGCTACCAGGGCTCAGAAGGCGATGGTCGCTGTCGCCATCACACTTGTTGTACTCTTGAGCCGGTTCACGCTGACAATCGACGGCACCCACCGCAAACTCGCTGACAAAGGCTTACCCTCTATCTTGGTGTCGTACGTGACGATCGGACCCATCGAAAAGTCGTGTCCGACAAAGCCATTCAACTTGTCGGCCACCGGCCCGGAGTCATTCCCGAGTTGCTGGACCGTACCCAGAACCAGCCCCATGCCTAATCCATTCGGAAACTTCTTCAGCGCCAGTGCATCAAGCGTGAACAGCGGTGCGTTCTGATAGTTTGTCGCCGTGTTCTTTGTGTAGAACTGCAGATTACCCACGACATCGAACTCCAAACCGTATTTTGGAACGAACTTGGTAAAGGCGACCTGCGGTACGAACGTCCAGTTGTTGAGACTCGCGTTTGCCAACGCGCTCGGGTCATAGCGACCCGTGGGTGCCCAGAAGTTGAAGCTCAGTGAAATGTGCGCGGTCTGGGAGAAGTGGTACCCCGCCACTATCGGCGTGAAATACAGGTCGAACAGGTTGGACGCCCTGTCGCTGCTCGACGTTCCCACACGACCCGCAGCAAACGATGCGTTCACTTCCGTCCAGACGTAGGGCACCGTGATACCCGATGCGAAGTCCCAGCCACCCGCGCCGCCCCACACTCTCAGCACGCTGGCAAGCGTAAAAGCAATCTGCGCATCGACGCCAAGAGACGCCTTGCCTGCAATCGGCACTTGCCGGTTGCCGCCGATTGAACCATCGATATAAATCTGCTCGATGCTGACTATGGTGACCGGCTCGGGTGGCACGATACCGATTCCGGAAAGCACGCTCATGCCAGCGACCGGACGTCCCAAGGCGGATTCTGTCGCGTTTGCCGATGTTATCGATGCGAGCGCCGCGACAGTGGCAATGGAAATTCGCAGAAGTGCCCGTAATTTCTGTGAACGAAGAGCGAGCGCATCTTTATCGGATCTGATGCTCATCGGCATAGCCTTAACAAAGGGGCGGCCGCCAAGCCACCTGAATTACGAGGTTTATGGTTGTATTGAAGTCGCCGTGCGTGCCGGGAAAGCGGCCTTTCGCCTGACTTCATTCACAAGACAAAGGCGTCGCACACCACCGCTCACAACCGGGCGGATTGGCACGACGGCCAAGTCATAGCGCCACCGATATACGGATTCAAACGCGTCGTCAATTGTGATTTCGAGCTAGCGTGTCGGAGGGGCGCACAAGCGATTTCTTTATTCGGCCGCGCCGGTCCAGCGTTCATATTCGCGAAAGCTTAACTAACGCGAACCCCGAATTTATCTGGATTGCCCGCCGGCCGCGCCATCGGTAACCTTGCTTGTACATCCCTGCAAATTCCGCCACGCCCGGGCTGGATCCACTCACTCTCAGGACGGCGTCATGCTGAAGAACGTTGCAACATCCAGAATCTCGCCACTGCGATGCCGCCAGAAAGTCCCGAAAAGGAACACAGGCTCTGGTATCAGTATTATTTCCATGGCCGGCAATGGCCGACCGCACATGGGCCACGAGCCTGCATCAACACACCGGCAGTCCAATCCGAAAAACAGATCTGTATGAATTGTCCACGGGTGCGGCCCTCCGTGGACTTTTTACTTGGTGCTACTTGGTCTCGCTTGCTGAAGGGATCCCGGACCCATTCGTGCAGGCTCGTTTCGCCAACGCGGTCGCTTCATACCTTCAACTGATGCGGCATGGTCGGCTGCTCTTCTGCATCAACGCGCACTTCCAGCAACGCCGGGCCGGGCGCGCGCAACGTCGCTTGCACGGCCTGCGAAACCTCCGCTGGCGCTGCACATCGGAATCCTTGCGCACCGCATGCAGTGGCGACTTGAGCGTAGTCGATGCCGCCCAGTTCGCATCCGTACGCCGGATTGCCGAGCTCGCGCTGCTCGAAAAGCACCTCGGCGAGCGCGTCGTTGCGCAGCAGGAAGACCTTGATGGGTAGCTGATTCTTGACGGCCGTGGACATTTCGGCCATCAGCATGGCAAACCCGCCATCGCCGACAATTGCCACGACCTGCCTGCTAGGATTGGCCAGTTGCGCCGCGATGGCGAAGGGCAAGCCGGGGGCCATGGTCGCGAGCATGCCGGTCGCGACTAACTGCTGACCGCGGCGAAGCGTCAGGAAACGTGCGGCGAAATGCGTGTTTGCGCCGCAATCGAGGCAAATGAGTGCATCGGGTGCAAGCGCATTGCTGATGGTGCGGATCACGCTTTGGGGACGCAGCGGAACACGCTGCGTCGCGGCAACCTGATCGAGCAATCGGTTCCACTGAACAACGCGCGCCTGACTTTCACGCAAAAATACATCGTCCTTTTGCCGCAGCATGGGCAACAGCGCCCGCAAGGTCGACCTTGTATCGCCAACAAGACCGATCTCCGCCGGATAACGCAAGCCTATGCGCTCCGCCTTCATGTCGATCTGCACGCAGCGCGCGGCGCCCGGTTTCGGATACGAGTCGACCCAGGGCATGGTCGAACCGATGATCAACAGCGTGTCGCAGGAGTGCATGGCTTCCTCGGACGGCACGGTGCCGAGATGGCCAATGCCGCCCGTGGAAAACGGCGAGTCGTCAGGAAGCGCGGCGCGGCCGAGCAGCGCTTTTGCGACCGGCGCGTTGAGCCGCGCCGCCAGTTGCTCCAGTTCCGCTGTCGCGCCCAGCGCACCTTGGCCTGCAAGGATCGCGACGCGCTTGCCCGCGTTGATAAGGCCGGCGACGGCTTGAAGATCGTCGGCGGAAGGAGCCGGCGCGGGACGGTTCCAGTTGGTCGATGTCCGTAGTCCGTGGTTTTCCATCGACGCCTTGTCGCTCGCGAGCCGCTGCGCCTGAATGTCCTTCGATATCGTCAGGTGCGCGACGCCACGGCCGCCGAGCGCCGAACGGCACGCAATGTCCGTCACCACCAAAGCGTGGCGCGGCCCAGTGATGACAGTGTTGTAGAGCGCAACGTCCTCCATCAGTGCTGTCGTACTGACGCTTTGCATGAAGCGCGTGCCGAGCAGATCGTGGAACGTCAGACCGGTGATGGCGAGAACGGGCGCACCGTCGAAATGCGCATCGTAGAGACCGTTCATCAGATGAACCGCGCCCGGGCCGGTGGTGGCGACGCAAACGCCCAAACGTCCGGTTGATTTAGCCCAGCCCGACGCCATGAACGCAGCCGCCTCTTCGTGCCTCACGCCAATGAACCGGATCTTGTCGCGGCGCTGCCGCAAGGCTTCGATCAGCGGATTGATGCCGTCGCCGACCATGCCGAACACGTGGTCGACATCCCAGGCAAGCAGCGTGTTCACAATGATGTCAGCGGTCGTGTCAGAGTCCGCGGCAGCGCCTTCGGGCTGACTCACCCTGTGCAGCGGCTGTCCGGGAAGCGCATCGGGCACGCCGGACTGGGCGCTCGCCGCGCGGACGGCCAGCAAGCTGGCGCTGCCGAGTGCCGCTGCGCCCAGCAGCGTGCGGCGTTGCGGAGATTGCGGGGGTTTATCGGATACGTTCATAACTGACTCCTGCTACTACGATGGTCAATTGAAAGTCCGTCAAACGCACTTCAGAAAGCAATGCGAAAGATCAGGCGTACGCGCGGAATCGTTCCGGGTTTCCAGCACGTATGCTCAGCAAACAACGGGCCGGTCGACGTAGCTTGCGCACGAGGCTACCGTTGTCAAAGGGGGGCGCCATGAAGGTTCAGAACATCACGATGCGTGGCGCCGTCTGCGATTCGCCTGGAAGGTGGGGCGGGAAGTCAAACATTCATTGAGTCAGCGCACGCTGGCAATTCGCACCAGGGAATTGCGCAGCCGCAACGCGGTACTGCTGACCGAGCCGGTTTGGTTAAACGACAGCGCGTTTTTTTCGAGTGTGCAGACGTGTGGTGTGGCTTGGGGGATAAGCATTGACAATGTCATTTCCAACAGCTTGCAACACTGGCTACAGTGCTTCCTGCAACGTCAGCGGCCCCGACGCCATGATGGTGAGCGTCGCATTCGTGGCGTCTTCAACCCTGCCACTGACCGGTGCGTCCAGCAAGGCGAATTTTCCTGCTACCCTCCTAGCCAGATCGCGCACCTAGACTGGCGACAAGCTGCTCATCACAATGAGCGCAGAGTCTTCTCGGGTGATTATCGGCCGGCGCCTGGTGCGGCGCCGTTATGCCTGGCCCGATTTATCGCTAACCGGCCAGAATAACCGCGTATCACGAACCTCACTGCTCAAGCGGTGAACCCGCCATTCACGTCGACCACCGACCCCGTGATGAAGCCGGCATCCGGCCCGGCGAGAAACACAATTGCCGCCGCAACTTCCTCGACGGCTGCATATCGATGAATGGCGTGCGACTCCATAATGATCGGCGGGAGCTTTCCCTTCGACGCGGCGGCCATGTCGGTATCCATCATGCCGGCCTGGACAACATTGACCGTAATGTTGCGCGCGCCAAGGTCACGTGCGGCGCCCTTGCTGTAACCCACAACCGCGGCCTTGCTAGCTGCATAGTCGGTCGTGCCCGGAAACGCGATCCGCGTGCCGAGGCCGGAACCGACCGAGATGATGCGTCCTCCGTCCGGTAACACCCTGGCGGCTGCACGGATGTTGGCAACAACGCCCATCGTATTGATGATCCATTGCCGATCCATCGCCGCATTGTCGATTTCCGGATCATCGATGGTCCTGCCCTGCCATGCGACGGCGGCATTGTTCACCAGGATATCGAGCTTCCCCAATGTTTCGACCACGTTCTGGATCAGCGGTGCGGCCGCGCCAGGGTCGCCCTGATCCGCCCGGATCGCGACGGCGCGCACGCCCTTCGCCTTCAGGACCTCGACGAGCGCCGCCGCCTTTTCTTCCGATGCGACATAACTGATCGCGATGTCAGCGCCCTGGTCAGCAAGTGCGATTGCGGTTGCGGCGCCCAGACCGCGCGAGCCACCGGTGACAAGGGCAACTTTGCCCGAAAGAGTTTTATTCATTGTTAGCCCATTTGTTGATATGAAAAAATGTTTTACTCCGGCTCTACGCTTACCAGGGCAAGCGCTCGTCAAGGAAGAAGAAGCCACCAGTGGGGCCCTCCTCGCCCAGGGTGGCGTATTGGACGGCCGTGCGAGCGCCGTCCTCTACGCTCATCGTCGCCCGCTCGCCGCCCATCCCGGTCCTGAGCCATCCGGGATGGATAGCGTTGATCTTGATCGGTGTGCCACGCAGTTCCTCCGCGATCAATACGGTGAATGCGTTCAGCGCGGCCTTCGAGCTGTCGTATCCGAGCGCGCGCACTGGATAGACTGGCGAGGCCGGATCGGAAAGATGCGTGAGCGAGCCCCGAATGCTCGACACATTGACCACACGCGGCGCGTCCGAGCGCTTGAGCAGTGGAAGCAGCAACTGCGTCAGAAAGATGGGGGCGAAGAAGTTCACCTCGAACGTCTCGCGCAACACGTGCGGCAACGCTTCACTGGGCTGCCGTGGCGCTGGCGTCCCTCCGTCGGGACTATCCAGCAGGATTCCGGCGTTGTTGACCAGGATGTCCAGCTTGCCGTGCGCGTTGTCGATCGATGCATAAGCCGCCCTTCGATCCTCCTCATGCGTGACGTCGAGCTTGAGCGCGGATGCCGCGCCGCCACGCTCGCGCAGTTCGGCCGCAACATCTTCGGCTTTCCGATGGTCACGCGCGCCGACGATAACGTGTGCACCACGCGCTGCGAGATCGCGGCTGATTTCGACGCCGAGACCTCGTGCGGCGCCGGTCACAAGCGCTACCTTGCCAATCAGTGAATCTGTTGTGTTGCCTGCCATGGTGGCTCTCCTTCTGTAGCTGAATGAACGGGTGGATTTGACGGATGGCCCTTGCCAAAACCCGCCGTAGACACATCGAACATGATGATGAAAAAATCGCTCATGACGTCCCCGTCTTTGCGGGCAACAAAAGCTCCAAAGAACTAAGCGGGCCGCCGAGTTCCATCTGGCGACCCGCCCCCGCAAGCCGTCCGAGCGCGACCGGATGGAAGCCTAGTTCCTCTATCAGACTTGCAACTGTCGAGACGGCTTCGCTCTCGTCTCCGGCGACAAAGAGCACTCGCTTCATGCCCGCAGGCGTAGGCGCGAACATCACCGTGAATGGCAGCGTGTTGAACGCCTTCACGACGCGTGCAGACGGCGCAAGCCTGGCGACAGACTCGCTTCCGGAATCACCCCTGAGATCGTCGACGCGAAAATCCGGGGCATAGCTGACAAAAATGTTGGTCGTGTCGACGAGGATGCGCCCTTCCCATGAGATGTCGGGTTTAAGCACCTCCGGCACCTTCAGCCAGGGCACCGCGAGGAAGATCACGTCGCACGCAAGCGCCTCTGAAACCGAGGCGGGCTTCGCCGCCGTCCCAGTCTGCGCGAGACGAGTGACCAGGCTTTCCGGACCTCGACTGTTTGCAATGAAGACGTCGTGACCGACTGCCGCGAGTCCGCAGGCGAGCGTCATGCCCACGGTGGCCGAACCAAGAATTCCGATTTTCATTTCGCGTCTCCAGGCGTTCAGTAGCGTCTTCGACGTCAAATCCTTCAGTATCAAATACAATACCGATCGATATAGTAACGAACGGTACTTTTCAACAGAGCATGAGTCAAGTGTTTTATACTGTCCGTTATTGAAACCGGTTTCGGATGCGCTATGGGGCGACACAAACAGTTTGATGAAGACGAGGCGCTTAACGCCGCCTTGTCCGTGTTCTGGCAGAACGGATATGAGGGGACATCGTTTGACGACTTGACGAAGGCCACGGGCGTGGCTCGCCCCGGCCTCTATGCCGCGTTCGGTAATAAGGAAGCGCTCTTTCGCAAGGCTCTTGATCTCTATGGCGCCAAGTACATGGGCTTCATGACCGAGGCATTGAACGAGCCTACCTCCCTGAGAGTCGTAGAACGCATCCTCCGAGGCTCGGCCGTTCTTCACACCATGAACTCCGCTCACCCCGGCTGCCTGGGTTTAAATGGCGCGCTTGCGTGTTCGGATGACGCCGAACCTATTCGTCGCGAACTCATCCGACGTCGCGCTGCGACGCAATTGGCGCTACGCCGGCGTCTGGAGCGCGCGCAACGGGAAGGGGATCTGCCATCATCGGTAAGCTGCGCGACGCTCGCGTCGTTTGTGATGGCCGTCTCACAAGGTATGGCAGTACAGGCGAAAGCGGGCGCGTCCAAAAAGACCCTTGATGGACTGGTCGACCATGTGCTCGGCACATGGCCTAAGACCTCCAGATAGCGGACGTTCTCCCCGGCTCGGTAGAACTCACGCCCGCTCTGCAGCCAAGGCGACCGAAATGCTAGACCTGTGCGAGTCCACCATCCACGAAAATTTCCGCACCGTTGATGAAACTCGAATCATCAGACGCAAGGAATGCGACGACCTTGCCGACCTCTTCCGCTTCGCCGACGCGACCCAGGGGGATTTGGGTCGCCAGGTAGTCAAGCAGACCTTGTTGCGCGGTGGCATCCGGGCCGGCAAGACCCACGAGGCCGGGCGTGTGAATGGGACCAGGGCTGATCGTGTTGATGCGGATGCCACGCCCCTTAAGGTCAAGAATCCAGCTGCGGACGAGATTGCGGACCGCGGCCTTTGTAGCGCTGTAAACACTGAACGAGGGCGTTCCCATGATGCTCGTATTTGAACCGGTGATGATGACCGAAGCGCCTTCACCCAGCAGCGGCAGCGCGCACTGCACCGTGAAGAGCACGCCCTTCACATTGCGGTCGAAGGTATCGTCGTACTGCGCCTCTGTGATCGAACCCAAAGGCAGAAAGGAGCCACCACCGGCGTTGGCGAAAAGCACGTCAACGCGGCCGGCAACGGATTTGACCGTCGCGAACAGCGTTTCCAGGTCGGGCAGTTTCGCCGAGTCCGCTTGAATTCCGATGGCGCCGGCGCCGATTTCCTCGACTGCGGCATCAAGCTCCGCCTGACGGCGTCCGGTGACGAATACCTGCGCCCCCGCATGCGCGAACACCTTGGCCGTCGCAAGCCCGATGCCAGTGCTGCCGCCCGTAATCACGGCTACCTTGCCGTCCAGTTTGCTGCTCATGTCGCTCTCCATTTTCAGGTGTGGTCGAAGAGTCAACACAATATGGCGCGCGGCTTCTTGAATAAAGACAGCGTTTCCTAATTCATAGTTTCTCCACGTAAATAAAGACCCCTGAACATGGATCAGCTACTCGCCCTACGCGTGTTTGTCCGGATCGCCGACGCCGGAAATTTTTCCAAGGCAGCGGACTCGCTCAACATTCCGCGTCCTACTGTCACGAAATTAGTTCGGGATCTCGAAGCTCATCTCGGCGTCAAGTTGCTACAGCGCACAACACGGCGCGTCACTGTGACGGCCGAAGGCGTGGCCTATTACGAACGCGCCGTGCGCGTCATCGACGAAGTGCATGATATGGATGCGCTAGCCGCACATACCCGCGTGGAACCGCGCGGACGCCTGCGTATCGACATCGGGTCGTCACTCGCCAACCTGATCCTGATACCCGCTCTAGCCGATTTCCGGGCGCGCTATCCAGATATCCAGCTTTATCTCGGCGTGAGCGATCGCCCCATAGACCTGATCGAAGCAGGAGTCGATTGCGTCATCCGCGCCGGCACGCTACCCGACAGTTCGCTGGTGGCAAGGCGTATTGCCGAGTTCGATTACGTAACCTGCGCGAGCCCCGCTTATCTCGCGGCACATGGCCGCCCCACTCACCCGCAGCAACTGGAACATGGACACTCGTTGATTAGTTATTTTTCGTCCTTGACGGGAAAATCACGTCCGCTGCTGTTTCATCGCGATGATGAGACATTCGAGATCACTCGAGGCACTACAGTTGCAGTCAATGAGAGCACGTCTCGCCTCACGGCCCTGATAGCAGGGCTCGGAATCAGCCAGACGTATGGCTTCATGGCACGCCCTTACATAGAGCGCGGCGTACTGGTGCCGCTACTGCAAGAATGGAATCGTCCACGGCATGAGTTGCATCTGCTGTACCCGTCCAACAGACATTTGCAGACGAAACTGAAAGTTTTCGGCGATTGGGCTGCCGATATCTTCGCGCCATTCGATTGCCGGACAATATCCTTATAGAGAGCGGTCAACTGGCCGGCAAGCATAGTGCACAGACTCACGACTCCATGGATGGCGTAGATCCGGTCATGTTCTCCGCGCGCAGGAAATCGAAGTCGACGCCCTTGTCCGCCTGCATCACCGTCTCCAGAAAAAGCTTCCGGTAGCCGCGTGCCGCCGTCGGAACCACAATGGGTTCATCGCGTGCGCGCTGCGCCAGTTCTTCGTCGGAAACGAGCAGCGATATCTCGCGGTTTGCCACGCTCAGCCTGATCTGATCGCCGTTGTGCACATACGCAAGCGGACCGCCAATCGCGGCCTCCGGCGTCACGTGCAGGACAATGGTCCCGAACGCAGTGCCGCTCATGCGGCCGTCCGAGATGCGCACGATGTCCTTCACCCCTGCCCTCGCCAGCTTTTTCGGAATTGGAATGTAGCCCGCTTCGGGCATGCCCGGCGCGCCTTTGGGCCCAATGTTCTTGAGCACCAGAATGTCGTCCGCGGTGACATCCAGGTCGTCGGAATCGATGCGCTGCGCCATGTCGTCGGCGTTCTCGAACACGACCGCGCGGCCCACATGTTCCATCAAGTCGGGATGCGCCGCCGACTGCTTGATGATCGCGCCTCCGGGCGCGAGATTGCCTTCGAGCACCGCAATGCCGCCCTGCGGATAGATCGGCCGGTCGCGCGTCTTCACCACGTCTTGCGCGAAGCCCGGTCCGCTGAGTTCGATCTCTTCGCCAAGCGTGCGGCCCGTGACGGTCAGCGCGTCGAGTTTGAGCAGCGGCTTGAGTTCACGGAGCAGCGTAGCCATGCCGCCAGCGTGGTGAAAATCTTCCATGTAGTGCTGCCCGGACGGCTTGAGATCGACCAGAACGGGGGTATCGCGTCCCATGCGGTCGAGCGCCTTGAGATCGACTTCAAGTCCGCAGCGCCCCGCAATCGCAGTCAGGTGGATGATGCCGTTGGTCGAGCCGCCAATCGCCAGCAACACGCGCATGGCGTTATGAAACGCATCAGGCGTCAGGATCTTGTCGATGGTCAGCCGCTCGCGCGCCATCTTCACGGCCTGCGCACCGCTTTGTTCCGCCACGCGCATGCGGTCGGCCGTCACTGCGGGCGGCGTTGCACCGCCCGGCACGGTCATGCCGAGGGCTTCGGCAATACATGCCATCGTGCTCGCCGTGCCCATCACCGAGCAGGTTCCCACACTCGCGACCAACTGGTTGTTGACGTCCGCGATCTCCTGTTCGTCGATCTCTTCTGCGCGAAACTTGCCCCAATAGCGACGGCAATCCGTACACGCGCCCACACGTTCCGAACGATGCGAACCGGTCAGCATGGAACCGGTGATCAACTGGATGGCCGGCAGACCCGCCGATGCCGCGCCCATCAATTGCGCCGGCACCGTCTTGTCGCAGCCGCCGATCATCACAACGGCGTCCATGGGTTGCGCGCGCAGCATTTCCTCGGTGTCCATCGACATGAGGTTGCGCAAATACATGCTTGTTGGCGACGAAAAGCTTTCGTGGATGCTGATGGTGGGGAAGTCCATTGGCAGGCCGCCGGCGAGCATCACGCCGCGCTTGACCGCCTCGATCAGTTGGGGCGCATTGCCATGACATGGGTTGTAGGCGCTGCCCGTATTCACGATGCCGACCACGGGGCGATCGAGCGCGCTGTCGGTGTAGCCCGCGCCTTTGATGAACGCCTTGCGCAGGAAGAGCGAGAAGCCGCTGTCGCCGTAGCTGGTCAGGCCCTTACGAAGACCCGTGGAAGATTTTTCTGACATGGTTTTAGTGGTGAGTGAAACCGTAAAGCGTGTGTGCGTTGGTGGTGAGAATCGCTGTGCGCATGGCGGGATCCGGCGCCCAGAGGGCAAGCGTATCGAGCAATTGAGCGACAGTTGGCATGATGGTCCAGGTCGCGACATGCGGCCAATCCGAACCCCACACGCAACGATCGGGCGCGGCTTCAATCAGCGCCTGCGCATAGCCGATCGTGTCGCGATAAGGCGGTTCCTCCGCGCTCAGGCGATAAGCGCCCGATACCTTGACCCAGGCGCCGTCGCGAACCAGCGCGAGCAGTTCGCGAAAGCCCGCCGACCCGACGCCTTCGGACGTTGGAATGTGGCCCATGTGATCGACAACTATCGTCGATTGCAGCTTCCTGAATTGCGGCGCCAGCGAAGGCAGTTCCCTCGCGTCGAGCAGGAACTGCATGTGCCAGCCCCAGTCGCGCGCGAGCGCATCGTATTCGGCAAGCTGCGCCAGGCTCACGCCACCGCCGCCGTACAGCACGTTCAAACGCAGGCCGACCGCGCCGGCGTCTTTCATCGATTGATAGTGTGCGTCGGGAAGTCCAAGCGCCGGCACGACGACCCCGCGCAAGCGCTCACGATGTGCGCGCAATGTATCAAGCATCAGCGTGTTGTCCTGGCCATGCACGCTCACCTGAATCAGTACGCCATACTGCGAACCAACGGCGTCGAGCATCTTCAGATAGGCATCGGGCGTGGCGGGCGGCGGCGTGTAGGCGCGATCCGGCATCCACGGATAAAGCGGCGGAGCGCCGATCACGTGCGCGTGGGTATCGACCGCGCCGGCGGGCATTTCGAACGCCGATGGCCGCGGTTGTACCGGCGCGGGTCCCGGGCAAAGTGGCGCGTTGCTTGTTTCGATATCGCTCATTTGATGTCGTCCAGTTCAATGCCGCGCGTCTCGGGAAGCATCGCCGCGCTAAGGAGGAGCAATGCGTAAGCCACCACGGCAAAAATCGCGATGGCGGTCGCAAGTCCGAAGCGTACCGAAAATGCCCCGACAAGCGCAGGAAAAAGCGCGCCCATCCCACGGCCGAAGTTGTAGCAGAAGCCTTGGCCGGAACCGCGCAGCCGTGTCGGATAAAGCTCGGAAAGAAACGATCCCACGCCCGCAAGATAACCGCTTGAAAAGAACCCAAGCGGAAAACCAAGCCAGCGGATGGCTTCGTTGCTGATCGTGAATTGCGTGTAGGCGAGCACCACGATGATCGCTGCTATCGAGAACGACACGAAGAGTTTCTTGCGTCCGAAACGGTCCGCCATCCACGCGCCGAACAGATACCCTAAAAAACTTCCCGTAATCAGGAAACCCAGATAACCAGTCGAGTTGATGACCGTCAGATGCCGCTCGGTCTTGAGGAAGGTCGGAATCCACGTCGATATGGCGTAGTAACCGCCTTGGCATCCCATCATGAAGACCGATCCGAGCAGCGTGGTTTTCAGCGTACCGGGACGGAAGATTTCCCAGAGCGACGGTGCATCGCCATCGACCGCGCGTTGCTTTCTGGCTCTGTCGGCGATCTCGGGTTCCTTGACGTGACGCCGCATATACACCAGCAGCAGCGCAGGCAACACGCCGAATGCGAACATTGCGCGCCAGGCGGTTTCGGGTGGAAACACCAAGAACATCACCGCTTGCAGCAGGACCGCGGCGCCCCAGCCGACCGCCCACGCCGATTGCACCACGCCGACCGCGCGGCCCCGGAATTGCGGGCGGATAGTTTCTCCGATCAGCACGGCGCCCGCCGCCCATTCACCGCCGAAACCGAAACCGAGAATGGCGCGGGCGATCATCAACTGGTCGAAGTTCTGCACGAACGCGCACGCAATGCTGAATATGCAGAACCAAGCAACGGTGATCTGGAGCGTCTTCACGCGGCCAATCCTGTCGGCGAGATAACCCGCAAGCCAACCGCCAATTGCCGATGTCAGCAGCGTGCCCGTCACCGCCAGGCCCGCAATGCCAGTATCGACTTTCCACAACGTCATGATGGTGCCGATCACGAGCGGGTAGATCATGAAGTCGAGCGCGTCGAGTCCCCAACCGGTGAAGCACGTCCAGAACGTGCGCCGCTCCTGCGTGGTCAGTTCTTTGTAGAACGCGGCGAGGCCCGTATCGCCGCGCTTGTCCGGGCTCAAAGGTCTGTGTGGTGTTTGACTCATGCCGTGGGTATCCGTGTGATGGTACGTGCGTGAAAGCGTGTCACGCCTTCACGGCCACTTGTTGTTCCGCCGATGGCCGCAGTGCGGCGCGCCGTTGCCGCAAAGCCTGCAACTGGCCATCGATCAACACGCCGAGCACGATCACGCCACCCATCACGGCGAAGTTCAGCGATGACGGAATCCCCAGCAGATTGACGAGGTTCTGCAAGATTTGCAGCAGGACCGCACCCAGCGCAATGCCGAGTATGGAACCCTCGCCGCCGCGAAGCGAGCAGCCGCCAAGCACCGCCGCGGCAATGGCGTAAAGTTCGTAGAACGTACCATGCGATGCGGGCGCGACCGAGCGCGTGTACATGGCGAAATAGACAGACGAAATCCCCGCCAGTCCGGAGCAGATCACATACGACGCCATCACGACCGCGCGTGTGTTGATGCCCGAGTAACGCGCCGCCTCTTCGTTCTTCCCGACTGCGAAAAGGTATCGGCCGAAGACGGACTTGTGCAGGACAACCGCCATGATCGCCGCGAGCACCACAAACGCTATGAAGCTGTTCGGCACGCCCCAGATGTGCCCTGTAGTAAGCCGTTCCAGGGTCGGGAAGGTCTGTCCGAACTCGAATCCCGCGGTGCCGTCATCGGTGTAATAACGCGCCGCGCCGCGATAAATCAGCAAGCCGCAAAGCGTGACAACAAACGGCTGCATGCGCAGTTTCGTCACAAGAAAACCGTGAACCAGCCCGATCACCAGTCCCGCCACGACCATCAGCACGGTGGCGACGATCCAGTTCACGCCATCGGTTGAAAGAAGTGTCATGAAGATCACGCCGAGCAGCGCGAACACCGAGCCAATCGACAAGTCGATACCGCCCGTGATGATCACGAACCCCTCGCCTATTGCGAACAACCCGAACAGGCCAATAAGGTTCGCCGTGTTCGACAGATTCGCTGGCGAGATGAAACGCGGGTTGATGATCGCGACAATCGTACCCACGACCAGGATGAGCACGAGTAGCCCCAAGTCTTTCTTCAACATGATGTCTGCCTGTTTTAATGAACCGTCGGGGCTGTTTCACCGACGGCGAGATGCATGATGCTCGCTTCGCTGAGCGCGTCCCGTTCCAGAATGCCGGCGATTGCGCCCTCATGCATGACCGCCACTCGATCGCTCACGCCGATTACTTCTTCCATGTCGCTCGATATCATCAGGATCGCCACGCCCTGGTCGGCGAGCTTGCGCATCAGCGCATAGATTTCGCTCTTTGAGCCGGCGTCGACGCCGCGCGTGGGTTCGTCGAAGATGATCAGCTTTGGCTGCATGCACAGCCACTTACCGAGCACCACTTTTTGCTGGTTGCCGCCAGACAGCGCGCCCGCGGCGACATCCACGGAAGGCGCCTTGATGCGCAGCGAATTTTTCTGCTCTTGCGCCACGCGCCGCACGTTGCCGGCATCGACGAGATTCCCCCGCGATACCGACGGCAGGCTTGCAAGCACAATGTTCTCCGCGATACTGCTGTCCAGGATCAAACCGGCGTGCTTGCGGTCCTCTGGAATCAGATAGATGCCATGCCTGATTGCTCCGCGCGGGGAACGGATCACGACAGGCTTGCCGTTCAGGCGCAGCACGCCGCCCGCCGGCCGGTCGATACCGAAGATCGCGCGCGCCAGTTCCGTGCGCCCTGATCCGATCAGACCCGCGAGGCCCAAAATCTCGCCGCCGCGCAATGCGAGCGTCACGGGTTGCGCGGGATAAGCCGGCGTTGCGAACGCGTCGAGCTCCAGAACGGGCGCGCGCGGCGCCGTTTCCGGCGGCGTGTAGAGCGTGTTGAGGCTGCGTCCGATCATCAGGCGGATCATGGCGTCGTGCCGGATCGCCGCACGATCGAGGCTGCCCACCAGCGCGCCGTCGCGCAATGCGACCACGCGGTCCGCGCACTGCTCGATCTCTGACAGCCGGTGCGTGATGAAGATGATCGCCACGCCGCTTCGCTTGAGGTCGGCGACGACATCGAGCAATCGCGACGTCTCGGACGTGGTGAGGCTCGACGTGGGCTCGTCCATGATGATGAGCTTTGCATCGAGCGACAGCGCCTTGACGATCTCCAGCATCTGGCATTGCGCAATCGACAAATCGGCGACTGGCGTGCGCGCCGAAAAATCGCAGCCAAGCCGCTTCAAGAGCGGCGTGACGCGGACATGCAGCGCCTTGTTGTCCACCAGCCGCAGCGGGCCGCCATAACGCGGTTCACGTCCAATGAAGACGTTCGCGGCTACATCCAGGTTCTCGAACAGGTTGAGCTCCTGATGCACGAACGCTATACCCGCGCCCAGCGACTGCGACACGCTCAACGCGGCATGCTCGCGCCCTTCTATTGCGATCGTGCCGCTGGTTGGTTCGATCACGCCGCCGAGCACTTTCATCAATGTCGACTTGCCCGCGCCGTTCTCGCCAATCAAGCCGACGACCTCGCCCGCATCGACGTGAAAGCTCACGCCCTTCAGCGCCCGCACGGCGCCATACGTCTTGGTGATCGCAGTCAACGAAAGCAACGGCGCACGAGACGCGGACGGCAGCGGCTCGCTCATCACTTCTTCGCCATCCACGTCTTGACCTGGGCAATGAAAGCATCGACATTCGATTTATCGATGATCTGCGTCGGCACGATGATCTTGTGATCCTTGGGAATGAACGACTTGTCGCCTTCCACATAGCGCGCCATGTACTTCATGCCGAGGTAGCCCCATTGATACGGCTGCTGCACCACGGTTCCCGCCACCACGCCCTGCTTGATGCCGTTGAGCGTTCCCTGGTCATTGTCGAAGCCGACCACCGTCACCTGACCCGCGCGGCCGGATTGCTGCAACGCCAGTTCGATCTGCGGCGTGTTGTACGCAAAAATACCGATCATGCAGTTGACGTCCTTGCGCGCAGTCAGAATGTCGGCGGCGTTGCTTTGCGCGCGCGCCTGATCCATTTCGTCAGAGCGCACGCTGTCGATAGTGATCTTCGTATTCTGCAAGCCTTCCTTCATTCCCTTGATGCGCTGCACGGCCAGGTCGGCGCCCGGCAAGCCCGCGAACGCCACACACTTGCCGCCGTTCGGCATGGCCTTCATGAGGATTTGCGCGGCCTGCTTGCCTGCATCGAAATTACTCGATCCCAGATAAAACGCGCGCTTGGTGTCGGGCGCATCGCCATCGGTCGTGGCGAGCAGCGTCTGGCCGGCGACCTTGTTCAATTCGTCGGTCTGGGTCTTGGGGTCCACCGAACTCAGGATGATGCCGGCCGCGCCGTTGGCAACGAGGTCGTCCAGCAAGCGGTTCTGAACCGCCGCCGACGACTGTTCCGGATACTTCATTTCCAGCGTGTAGTTCGGCAATTCGGACTGGGCTTTGCGCATGCCGGCTTCGGCCAGCTTCCAGAAATCCACCGCGCCATTGGCGACGAAATAGAGGTGTTTTTTATCGGCGGCATGCGCTGTCGAAACCGCTGACACCAACAAGGCTGCGCTCAGCGCGGCCACGGACCACTTTCGGGACATGACTATCTCCTGTCATCCCTCTTTGCGAGGGAAACATATGTTGTTTTCGACGAATTCCTGAGAAACTTCGGGGCGGTTGAACCAGGCTGAAATAACGCTTCGGTTTCCTTACGAGTTGAACGCACCTCCATCCGCAAGCAGCGCCTGAGCATTGACGTACGAGGATTCGTCGGAGGCAAGGAAAACAAAGAGCGGCGCGATTTCGGCAGGCTTGCCCTGACGGCCAAGCGGCACGAAGGTCGAGACCTTGTCGTCCTGCGTGGTGCGCCCGCCCATGAATCCGACGATCGGGTCATTGAACGCGGTATCGACCCAGCCGGGGCAGATGGTATTCACGCGAATATTCGATGCGGCCAGTTCCAGCGCGAGCGTGGTCCCGAATGCAATGACGGCGCCCTTAGACGCCGAATACACAGTGAGCCCTGGCTGGCCGCGTTTGCCGGCAAGCGACGCGGTATTGATGATCGAGCCGCCGCCCGCTCGGCGCAGATGCGGCACCGCGTATTTCGCGCCGAAAAAAAGCCCGCGCACGTTCACGGCGAAGACGCGATCGAATGCGGCGGCATCGAGCGCCGTAATGTCGCCGGAAGTCATCACGCCCGCGTTTTGCGCCAGTACGTCGAGGCCGCCGAGCCACGCAGCGCCTTCGTTGATGAAATTCGCGACGCTTTCCTCGCGGGACACATCCACCGCAAGGAACCGCACGTTCGCGCCGAGTTCAGCCGCAACGGCGGCGCCCCGTTCGGCGTCGATATCGCCAATCACGACCTTTGCACCTTCTGAAAGGAAGGCGTCGACCGCCGCTTTCCCAATGTTGTTGACCGCGCCCGTAATGACGATGCGCTTGCCGCTCAGCCGCTGTTTCACGCGTCTGTCTCCATTCTTGTGTGAGCAATGATCCCGCGCTGGCGCGTGGCCGGACGGGGTGTGACGAACCGGGAAAAGCGCGAAGCGCGCTCTGAATTCCCTGCAAATTGGTTCGATGCGACAAGTCTCGTTTTCTTTGACGAGATTGTCAATGATCTTGTTGACGTACAATTCACCCGTGCCAGGAGATAACGTTTGCTTTACAGAAAAACGCTCGCGGCTAAAATTACGGGCATCGAACGTAGATGCTTTTCAATCCTCCTCAACGAAATACAGGTTTTAGATGACAGACACGACCACTCGAAAACCATCGACTAATCAGGTTCAAGAGATCGTGAAAGCGCTCGAGGAGCAGATCGTGCTTGGCTGGCTAATGCCGCGCCAGCGCCTTCTGGAGGAAAAGCTGAGCGCCCAGTTCGATTGTAAGAAGCACGTGATCCGCGAAGCCATCTTCGAACTCGAACGCATGGGGCTCGTCGAGCACATCGCCAACAAGGGCGCGACGGTGCGTCTTCTCAGTCCCGAAGAAATCCGCCAGATTTACTCGGTGCGCGAAGCGCTCGAGATGCTCGCCGCGCAACAGATTCCCCTGCCCGGCTCGCCGGAGTTCGTGGCGGAACTGACGCGGATCCAGACCGAACATACGCGGGCGGTGGAAGCGAAGGACTATCGCGCTGCATTTCACGCGAACATGGCGTTCCACGATTGCCTTTTCTCGGCGTGCGGCAATCCGTATCTCGCGGAGATGATCCGCAGTTCGGCGCAGAAGGTGCACGGTGCGCGGTTTTATACGTCCGCGAGCCAGCCGCATCTGATGAATGCCCGCGATGAACATTGGGCCATGATCCGCGCAATCGAAAGCGGCAGCCGCGAGAGTCTCGTGACGTTATGCCGAAGTCATATCGGCCCGTCGCTCGACACGTATCTCAATGCAGTGCGCGGACTGTTCGAGACCGCGCAACCGGGCGTGCTGAGATAGTTGATTGGCGGGCGAGGCGGACGTTATAAACGCCTCGCGCAATCTTCATTCTTTCTGTTTCTACCGATCAACCTCGCAGCCAGTGCCCGATGTTTCAGGCGGCTCGGCCTATTCAAGACGGCCTTGGGTATCGCCTGTGAAGGCGTTCAGACCAACTGCTCGCGCAAGACTCGTCACCCTCCATCTAGTGCGCGGTGAGCCCCTCAGTGGCCGCTCCATGCTCACGCCCCCGATTAGAAACCATCCTCACAAAACGCATTTCTAACCTGGGGTCGGTCATTTGACCGATAGCGCCGGAATGACCCGAATGCGATCCTGACCACCGATGCAAGCCCTGTCGATGCTGCAGCACGACGCCGGGTTTTCGCCGTTTTTAGATACAGCATCAGCGGAAGCTGCTCTGGTATTGCGGAGCACGCTTTGCCGCTCGCTGCCGTTGGTGCCTCATTCATATCGGCCATTTCGTAACCGCAATCTTCAACCGCTAAAGAACATACGGAGCATTCATGTCTATTCGCCTGAAACTCGCCATTTCCTCGCTGGCACTGACGCTCGCCGGAACATCATTTGCACAATCTTCTACCGATAAGCCCGAGCGGATCCGCGGCGCAATCGAATCTTTCTCTGGTAGCACCTTGCAGGTACACCGTCGCAGCGGCGAGACCGTCACCATCCAGATGAAGGATACGACGCACCTGAACGCGGTGAAGCCTGTGCAGCTTTCGGATATCAAGCCGGGCACTTACGTCGGCGCTGCGGCGATACCCGGTCCGGACGGCAAGCTGGTTGCGAAAGAGGTTCTCGTGTTCCCCGAAGCCGCGCGCGGTACGGGTGAAGGACACTATGCATGGGATCTCGGCGCGAACAGTTCGATGACCAATGCCAACGTTGACACCGTTGTGCAAGGCACCAACGGCCGAGACCTGACCCTCTCGTACAAGGGCGGCAGCAACACCATCGCGATCCCGGCCAATGCCCCGATCGTCACGCTCATTCCTGCAACCCGCGATGACCTGAGCACAGGCAAGCAGGTATTCGTCGTGGCAACGCATGGAAAAAACGGATCTTATGACGGCAATTTCGTCGTTGTCGAAAAGAATGGCGTAGTGCCGCCCATGTGAGCACTACAGCCAAGAATCTATCCATACGTGAGATAGCTAAAATCGAGAAGGAGTTTTCATGACTGATCTTTACGCTGATAGCAGCCGCGCTCGCGAAGAGCGTTGGCTCACGCAGTATTATTTTGTTCGCGCCGCGTTTTCCGCCGTCTGGGTTGCAATTGCTTTTTCTGTCGGGCTGCATTCCCCTGCGATCGCAACGGTTCTGCTTATTGCGTATCCCGCCTGGGATGCGTTTGCCAATTACATCGACATGTCGCGCAGCGGCGGCCTGGCCAAAGCGCGAATTCAGGCAATCAACGTCGCCATCAGTGTCATAACGACCGTCGCAGTTGTTGTGTCTTTGAGAACGGGCATGAACTGGGTACTTGCGACATTTGGCGCTTGGGCCATACTTTCCGGGCTGCTTCAGCTCGGCACCGCCGCAAGCCGGTGGAAGCGCTTCGGCGCACAATGGGCAATGATATTGAGCGGTGCCCAATCCGGGCTTGCAGGGGCGTTTTTCATCGTACAAGCTCAGACATCAATGTCTCCAGCTATCGGAAGAGTTGCCGGCTATGCTGCGGTGGGCGCCATCTATTTTCTGGTTTCAGCGTTATGGCTGTCGGTGAGCCGATTGCGGCGCAAGGCAGCTTGAACCGCCGATTAAAACGAGGATTGCCATGCACGAATCGACCGTTGAGAAACTGTGCATACTGGATGGAGGGATTGCTCGCGTTGAAGACGGCTCCATCTATTCGCCGGGCATGAATGTCGGGGTTCCCATGACCCTCAGTTGTAACGCCTATCTGATCCGCCACAGAAATAAATGGCTGATGTGGGACACGGGTACTCCAGACTATTTATATTCGGAGCCGGGCGGAAAGATCATCGCGCATGGTATCCGGGGCATGGTAGTCCGCACTGTCGCTTCGCAGTTCGAAGCGATCGGCGTCTCGCCCGACGACGTGGACATCGTGATGTTTTCGCACGCTCATTACGATCACATTGGAAACTCCGGGCTATTCAGAAACGCCAAATGGATCGTCCAGCAAGCGGAGCACGACGCCATGTTCGGCTCAAACCCAGACAGGTTTGGCTATCTGCCTGAGCTATATTCGACCATGCGCAATAACGAGGTCGAAGTCATACAAGGCGATTGCGACGTCTTCGATGACGGTGCAATTCGCGTGATCTATACACCTGGACACACGGCGGGACATAATTCGTTGCTCGTGAGACTTCCACAAACCGGCCCCGTCATTCTTAGCGGCGACGTGGCACACAACTGTTGCAACCTGAAGCATCGTCGCGTTCCCGCCATGAATGCCGATCGCGAGGCGTCTCTTGCATCGATGCAGAGGATCGAGGAACTGGCGCACAAGCAAGGAGCCAGGATCTGGGTCAACCACGACACGGCGCAGAGTGCCACGTTGCCCCACGCACCGGCGTGGATTGTTTAACACCACCGGTTGAGTCCGCGAGTTGCGCGCTCTGCTCGTTCACCGCGAACCCATGTTGCACCACTACGAGCCCATCCTCACGCTTATCCGAGGAAAGATCGGAATTTGGAATTCTGACGCAAAATCGCGTGCGCTGAGAACTTTGCGTCCAATTCGATTGCAACCGGCAAACGCGATCCGTTGAAACTAAGCGGACGTCCCACCCTCCCGTTGCTCAGTGGCCCGAACTATTGCATCGATACTAAGTCGCACATCAGCTTCAGTGGTCGCCCAACTCGTGACACTGATACGCATGGCCGGACGTCCCTGCCACACAGTGCCGCCGAACCAGCAAACGCCTTCGGCCTGAAGACGATCGATCACGGCTCGGGTTGCCTCAGGAGATCCGAACGACACGAGCACCTGGTTAAGCACGACATCGTTGAGAATTTCAAACCCGTGCTTCTCCAGGCTTTGAGAAAACATTCGGGCATGGCGGCACGTATGTTCGACAAGACCGGCGATGCCATCTCTTCCAAGATGCAGAAGTGCGGCCCATATTTCGACACCGCGCGCCCGCCTTGACGATTCGGGGGTGTAGTGCGAGGGCTCGCGATCGCCTTCCACCCCTTCAGCCAGGTACGCGGCGCTCGCCGACATTGCCGCGCGGAGATCGGCGGCCTTTCGGACAAGCACAATGCCACTGTCATAGGGAACGTTGAGCCATTTATGGCCGTCCGTCGCCCAGGAATCGGCCTCAGCGAAGCCCGCGGTCAGCGCCGCGAAATCACGATTTGCAAGCGCCCAGAGCCCGAAGGCGCCATCGACGTGAACCCAGGCTCCGGCCTCCCTCGCCCGGCGGCAAACCTCGGCGGCGGGATCGAAGGCTCCCGTGTTCACGTTACCTGCCTGGATGCAAACAATCGTACGGTCATCGAACTCCGGCAGACTATCGATCTTGATTCGCCCCTGCCGGTCAGTGGGAACCCGAATGACGCGCTCGCGTCCAAGGCCGAGCAGCGAGAGTGCCTTCAAGATAGTGACATGAACTTCGTCGCTGACGATCACGCGCAGTTCGGGGGCGCCGTAGAGTCCTTTCGCTTCCACATCCCAGTTCAGGCGAGAGAGAAGCGCGTGTCGCGCGGAGGCCAGCGCGGTAAAGTTCGCCATTGAGGCGCCACTGACAAACGCTCCCGCAATGCCGCTTTCCAACCCGAACAGATCGCTCAGCCATTGCAGCGACACGTCCTCAAGAACTGCCGCAATCGGCGAGGTCCAGCGAAAACAGGCATTCTGATCCCATGCCGTTGCAAGCCAGTTTGCAGCGACCGTAACGGGTAATGCGCCGCCGATCACCAGACCAAAGTATCTTCCCCCCGTAGTGGCGACCGTCGCTGGCGATCCTATTTCATCGAGGCGACGCACGATCTCCGACGCATCCATGCCTCTTTGAGGAAGCGGATGTTTTAATTCGTCCAGACGTTCGATTGCCTGAAGTGAGGCAGTGACCGGCCGCTGCCGGACGGACTGCAAGTATGCGATAGATCGTTGCGAGGCTTCTTGCAAGACTTCATTCATTGACGTCGCTTCCATTTGCGTCTCCCGACCTTGCAATGTGCTGAAAGTAATCTCCATTCTGGTGCTCATTGTTATCGCCAGTCAACGGCTGAGAACTGGATCAATTGCAAATGAAAGCTGCCCTTTCCTTCACGGTGACTCTGGAAACGGGTGGCACGGGGCTTGATCGAGATCTTTCACCTGGCAGTACATAAGTGGGCATTGACCCGCAGAGGCGGCGCGTCGTCGCAAAATGGCGGTTGCACAACGAAGCTCTCGATCACGCCAGACTTGAAGATCAGGCAATAAGTCGATCCGCCATACTGGAAATATCCGAGTTCGTCTCGATTAGGGAATACGGCTGCGATTTGATTCAGAACGCATCTTGAAGCTTGACGTTGTCGTGAATATTGTAGGGCGATGCCTCGCACGCGCTGACGATGACTTTGTCATTGCCGGGCTGCGCCACCGGCCGCGCGCCGGGCTTGAACTCGCGCGTGAAGAAGTGGTTCCATGACGCGTATCCCCAGTATGGTTTGGCTGGATCACATAAGAACTGCGACAGCCCGATCTTGCTGTCCGCTTCGTGACTGAACCAGCCATTAGGCGATCTAGTGTTCAAATGCTCACGCGAATAGGGCCCGCTAAGAAATGCCGACCACACGTTCAACACGCGCTTTAGATGCGCATTGAACGCCGGGTCGCGAAAGAGCGCGTAACCAGAGGGCATGACCATCGGCCAGTCCAGCAATGCATTAACCGGGCAATGGATCAGGCTGGACTCGCTAAAGGGCGGGGCGTAGGTCAACATTGCATCGAGCAAGACGATGAACTCGTCGATGTCTGCATAGCCAAGCTCGAAACCCGCTTCACGCGCCTGCCCGATTGCCCGGGTAAAGTCCATGCGTACCACGGGATCGTCCCGTATAAACGCCGCCGGATCCGCAACGGCACTATTCGTTTGCGCGGCGTTCGCACGCTTGCGTGCATGTGCTGCGAATTCCTTGCGAAAGCGCGCGACGACATCCTCTTCGCGTGGAAGCCACTCGCCGATTCGTCGCCTGGTCTGCCTCATCTTTTTTGCCTCCGCGAAGTCGTTGAATTCCGATGTCTCGGATTTTCACCGAGCGGTAATTGACGCAACCGGCCGGGTCGATCATGAACGGTCAATCATCTTTCTCCAAAGCGGGCGCTCCGGGCACGTCAATCAAGAGTCAAGAGACCAGACAAGAATTACGGCGTTCCGTTTTTGCAATACGCTGCAAAGCCGGTGCTACCAGCAAGACGGTCGAAATAGCTGGAAACGGCGGCGAAGCGCGGATGCTCAAATGGGGTGCTGAACCAGCGGTTCACGGACAATCCGATAGGAATGTCGGCGAGGCTGAAATGCTCTCCAGCGACGAAGGCGCCCGTCGCGTCAAGTTGGCCTTCTAGGATACCCATGTGCCGAGTCCAGCCGGCTAGCGACGCAGAAATCTCGCCCGGCACCTGATGTGCGGCCGATTTCCTGACGAGGCTAAGGAAAGCATAGCTCCAGGACCGATTCAAGTCCGATGCCTGCCAGTCCAGCCACTGATCGATCCTTGCGCGCTTTACAGGGTCGGCGGGATAAAGCGCTTCACCGGCATAGCGAGAAGCGAGATAGCGAATGATCGAGTTCGATTCCCACAGCACAAAATCGTTGTCCTTGATGACGGGTACAAGACCATTCGGATTCAACGATAAAAATTCGGGGGTATCAGTTTGCCTGAATCCCGTGCCCCAGTCCTCCCGCTCGAAGGGAATGTGCAACTCGGCACATGTCCAGAGGACTTTGCGGACATTGATTGACGATGCTTTTCCGAGAACAGTCAGCATGTTTTTATCCCGTAGTCTGCGGACTAAAGCCGAGGTGGATCGTTAGCGAAATAGGAAGCCGTGCCTATAGGCCGAAGTTGACCGAATACCACCCCTGCCAAGCCTCACAGAATCCCCAAACTGTCAACGGCTCCCACCAAGGTTCACCTGCATCACTCACTGCTGCGGCAACGCATAAGCAATCACATAGTCCCCCAACTTCGTGCCGAACGAGCCATGGCCGCCCGCGGCGATCACAACATATTGCCGGCCGTTGATGGAATAGCTCATGGGCGTAGCCTGGCCGCCTGCCGGCAGGCGCGCCTGCCAGAGCTGCTTGCCGTCGTTCACGTCGAACGCGCGAATATAGTTGTCCGCCGTCGCGCCAATGAACGCCACGCCGCCGGCAGTGACAATCGGGCCACCCAGCATTGGCATGCCCATCTTGAACGGCAGCGGAATCGGCGAGCTGTCGCGCACCGTGCCAATGCGCTTCTTCCACACGATTTCATTGGTCTTCAAGTCGATCGCGGAAATGTAGCCCCATGCCGGCTGTTTGCACGGCAAGCCCAGCGGCGAGAGGAATGCATTGATCGTGACACCGAACGGCACGCCGTATTGCGGCTGGATGCCCTGCTCCGTACCACTGCCCTTGGCACCCGGCACCGGCTCCATCGGGTTGCCCGGGCCGCGCGGAATCAGACGCGAAACGAACGGCAGCGCAATCGGATTTGCCACCGCAATCTGACGATCGGTGTCGACGGCAATACCGCCCCATTCGAACATGCCCAGGTTGCCTGGGAACACGAGCGTGCCCTGCACCGAAGGCGGCGTGAACGTGCCTTCGTATCGCAGCTTGTGGAACATCACGCGGCACACGAGCTGGTCGTACATCGTCGCGCCCCACATGTCGGCGTCGGTCAGGTTCTTCGACGGACGATACGTGAGCTGCGAAAACGGCTGCGTCGGCTCGACGTGGTCGCCGGGAGCCGCGCCTTGCGGCACTGGCGTTTCGGGCGCTGGCACAACCGGCACACCCGTGCGGCGGTCAAGCACGAAGAGGTTGCCGGTCTTGGCCGGCGCGTAGACGACCGGTACTGTCTTGCCATCCTTGCCGGTAATGTCGGCGACAGTTGGCTGCGACGGCTGATCCATGTCCCACAGATCGTGGTGCACGCTCTGGTAGAACCACGCGAGCTTGCCCGTGGAGGCGTGAAGCGCCAGCAGGCCGCTGGCGTAGCGCTCCTGATCCGGCGTGCGGTGACCGCCCCAGATATCCGGCGTTGTCACGCCCATCGGCAAATAGACCATGTCGAGTTTCGCGTCGTAGGCGGCGGGCGCCCACGAGTTGGGCGACGTCCACATGTAATGCTCGCCCGGACCGGGGATGTGATTGGGATCCTTCGCACCCGGATCGAACGCCCAGAGCAATTCGCCCGTGCGCACGTCGAAACCGCGAATGACACCTGAGGGCTCGCGGCTCGAGAAGTTGTCCTCGACCGAGCCCGCCACGATGATCACCCGGCTGGTAATGATCGACGGCGACGTGGGCTCGTACATGCCCGGCGTCGTGACCGGCTGGGCATGTTGAAGGTCGAGGTCGCCGTGGTTGCCGAAGCCCTCGCAACGTTGGCCCGTCAGCGCGTCGAGCGCGTAGAGATGCCCGTCGTTGACCGGCAGATAGATGCGGCGCGTACAGGCGGCAGTGGCAACGGCGGTATTGCTTGCCGGTGCTGCGGCGGCTGCGGGTGCCGTGGCCGCGGCGCTGGCCGACAAATCGACATATGACACGCCGCGGCACGTCACGTGCTGGAACGATGGATCGGACTTCAGTTCCGGATCGAACTTCCATTTCAGCGCGCCCGTCTTCGCATCTAGCGCAAACAGTTTCTGGTGCGGCGAGCACAGGTATAGCAGGTCGCCGATCTTGATCGGCGTGACTTCATCGGTAATCTCGGTGGGATCGTTGGGGCCCTTCATGTCACCCGTTCGAAAGGTCCAGGCTACCTGAAGATCCTTCGCATTTTCGGGCGTGATCTGCGGCAACGGCGAGTAGCGAGTGCCTTCCTGAGTGCGCCCATAGGCGGGCCAGTCGGCGGCGTCGATACCGCTGTTTGCGCTGTTCGCGCTGCTTGCGGGCGCCGAAGCAGTCAGTGTGCCGTTGACCTGCTGTGGATCATTGAAGCTTGCGTACGCAAGCACGCCTGCCCATGCCACCAGCGCGACGACAAGCGACGCAATACCCAGCTTGCGCTCGCCGTCCAGCCGCCAACTCATGAGCAGCAGCAACCAGACGCCGAAGATGACGAGGACACCGGAGCGAGGCGCAAGCGCCCAGAAGTCGGAACCCGACTCCCAGAGAGCCCAGATCGCCGTGCCGACAAGCACAAGCGCATAGAGCACGAGCGCGGCGGGGCTGCGCCGCCAAAGCAGCCAGGCCACGCCGAAGAGCACGATGCCGGTGATGATGTAGTAAGCAGAGCCGCCTACCGCAAGCAGCCATACGCCACCGATCAGCAAATAGAGCGCGGTCAGCACTGTGAAGAGCAAAGTGATGACGACGATCACGCCTCGTGAATTCGACTGACTGGTCATGTTGATTCCAACCCTCTTGAGTGGATATTGCCGCCATGGATATTGACGCCAAGTTCACGCGCCCCAGCACGGCAAAAGCATATCAGGAACGAGTGCGTTATTCCGACGTACGCGCCAGTTTGCGATTGGCTTGCAAGCGGCTTGGATTACGAGTTTCGGCACGCGCACATTTGCACAGGAAAGACAATCGTGCAAGCCCGCCAGGTTATTGGGCAAGCGACTACTCGAATCTGAGCGAAATTCGACGCCGCATGGAAACCTCCGCGCATTGGTATCGGGCGACCACGAGCAGCCAGCCAAGAGCTATCGGGACGGCCGGCAATGAGTGCACAGGGTGTCTTATCGCGCGACGCTTCTCCCTCAATCGCACTTCATTCACGCATTCCATACCCGGTACCGAGTACTCCGAAATGTTTTATCGAAAGCTGGCCTTCTTTGGCGAGATCGGCGCGCAGGAAAACGGCGTCGCCGTTTGCTTCGTCGGCGATCGCTTGTCCCGTTTCCGCGACATGGGCGCAATGTGCGCGCCTGTCAGTGCGTTATCAAAAGTCATGTGCATCGACGTCTCGGGATTCCGATAACTCCGCAACTTTTCTCCCAAGCGTTTGCCGATACTCGCCAGGCGCCATGTCCGTCACGCGCTTGAACGCACTCCTGAAGGCGCTTTCGGACGCATAGCCGACCCTGGCCGCTGCTTGCGCAACCGATACGCCCGCGCGAATCTCGCGTCTGGCCAGTTGCATGCGCCACTGGGTCAGGTAGGCCAGCGGCGGCACGCCCATCATGTCGCGGAAGCGAACGGCAAACGAGGTACGCGACATGCCGGCTTCTTTCGCCAGTTCATCCAGATTCCAGTTCCGCGCAGGATCGCCGTGGATACAGCCGAGCGCGACAGCCAGCCGGTGATCACCGAAGCCTTTCAGCCAACCCTCGTCTCTTTGCGGCGCATGCGCCAGATAGGCGCGCAAGGTCTGCACGAACAGCACTTGCGCCAGCCCGGCCACCACGACGCTGCGACCCGGTCTGCTTCCCGGCCTCATTTCCGCGACCAGTTGCGCCAGCAGCAAGGCAATCGGCGAGGCTTCCTGCATGGCTCCCACAATGTGAATGAACGGCGGCAGGCCGTTCAACAGGAGCGCCTGCCAGTCCGTATCGACCTGAGTCAGGCCGCCGAGCATGGCAAAGCCATCCGCCTCGCCCAGGCGGTAATGGCCTTCATCGTCCTGCGCGATCGGCGTGGTCGATGCGCTGGCGATCAGTGCCGGGGCGCTGGCGAGGGTCAGCGTGCGCGTGCCGTTGGTGATCAGGACGTCGCCGGTCTCGAAGGGTGCAGGCTCGGACATGCCGTCGATGAAATACCAGCAGGCGCCCGCGGTCGCGGCATTAAATTTGATCGCATCCAGGTTGTCGAAGCGGTGCGCCCAGGCGCCGCCCGCGATAAGTTGCCCCGACAGCTCGCAACGAGCCTGAAGCACATCCAGCAGATCGGAAAGAGGATCAGCCGGCAGATTTGAACGATGGCGCATAAAAGGTGAACGAATACGTCTTACAGGTGCGAAGCGGGCAGCCTACCATGCCTGGATTCAATCTGGAGGGCACCACATGTCTACCCCGCAATCACCCATTGACTCCGGCTTCGGCGCGGCGTCCACCGCCGAGGAAGTCATCCGCGGCATCGACCTGACCGGTAAATGCGCGGTCGTGACCGGCGGCTATTCCGGCATCGGCATCGAGACGGTCAAGGCGTTGCGCTCCGCTGGCGCCAGAGTCTTCGTGCCAGCGCGCGATCTCGTGAAGGCCAGGACCGCGTTGAGCGAGATGCCCGACGTCGTGCTGCAGCCGATGAACCTGCTCGATCCCGCTTCCATTGATCGCTTCGTCGAACACGTACTGAAAGAAACGGACACCGTCGATATTCTCGTCAACAACGCGGGCGTAATGGCGCCGCCGCTCGTTCGCGACGGCCGCGGATATGAATCCCAGTTTTCCGCAAACCATCTTGGCCATTTTCAACTGACCTGCCGATTGTGGCCGGCGCTCGTGAAATCCGGTCATGCCAGAGTGATCGCACTCAGCTCTTTCGGTCATCGCCGGGCAGGTGTCGACTTTCATGATCCGAACTTCGAGCATAGTGAATACGAACCCTGGGTTGCATACGGTCAGTCGAAGACCGCCAACGCGCTGTTCGCCGTGGCGCTGGATTCGATCGGTCAACGCTCGGGCGTGCGCGCGTTTTCTGTCCATCCCGGCGGCATCGTGACGGATCTGGTCCGGCATATGTCGAACGAGCAACTGCGAGCCAGCCAGGTCATCGACCACGACGGCCGTCCGATCATCGATCCGGGGAACAACAAGAAGACCCCGCAACAAGGGGCGGCGACGAGTGTCTGGTGCGCAACAAGCCCCCGGCTCGACGGTATGGGAGGTGTCTATTGTGCGGACTGCGATATTGCTCGTGCCTTGCCGGGCGATGAATCAGCGGAATTGCACGGTGTACGCCCTCGCGCTACGGATCCAATCGCGGCCGGCCGGTTATGGCAACTGAGCGAACAGCTTACTGGCGCTCGTATCGACTGAATGCCCTAATACAGACAGGAGAAGTCAATGCCTCCTGACCACCATGTCATGGCCGACAACGGCCTGCGAAGATCAAGTCGAAGTACGTTGATGACCTGCTCGCGCAGGCTCACAGCTTTTCGCTCCCAAGACAAACACGAACGATCGTTCGATGACGGTGCCACTGCACCTGCTCGCCTAGGATCGTTTGTGTTCTCGGACGACTCTCGCTACAGCAAAAAAAAATGATGCGAGTCCCTTGAAAAATTTTGCGGCTGTCCTATTTTCGATTCCGTAAAGCAGTCGCATTGTTTGCGCTGCGTGTTTCGATTGGTTTGTCAGAGGCTTGGCAGACGGACTGGAGCGCGTATGCCGGTTCGTCTCCTGCCGCATATAGGAGATAGCAGCCATGAGTGACCTTCTTTTTAACACCAGCCTGTTTGATGAGTTCGACCGCCTGCAACGCCAAATGTCGTCGTTGTTTGGAGGGTTGCCATCTAGCATCCGGGCGTCCAGGCTCAGCGCCTTTCCTCAAATCAATCTCGGGAGCACCGACGATTCCGTAGAAATTGTCGCATTTGTCCCGGGCATCGATCCAGCAAAAATCGAGGTGACAGTGGACAAGGGCCTGCTGACCATCAGCGGCGAGCGCACGCGTGCCGAGCCTGAATCCGAGGGGCGTGCTTATGCGCAGGAGCGTTTCGCGGGCAGTTTCCGCCGCGCGATCGAGCTGCCGCGGGACGCGGATCCGGACAACGTAAAAGCACGCTATGCGAATGGCTGTCTCGCGATCAGCGTAGGTAAGCGCGAGACTTCGCGCCCACGTGCCATTCCAGTTCAGTAATCACTTTCGCGAACCATTTGAGGAGAACGTCATGAATACTCAAACCCAACTTGCGGAACGCAGCAACAGCGCGCTCGCACGCCGCGACGAAGCACAGACGCAGAAGGGACCCGCCTTGGCGCCCGCTGTTGATATTTACGAAGATGCGCATGGCGTCACGTTGTGGGCTGATCTTCCAGGTGTGTCACGAGATCGCTTAAACGTGCATGTGCAAGACGGCACGCTGTTTATAGAAGCCGAGGCTTCAATTGAAACGCCGGAAGGTCTTCGCCTGCATCACGCGGAGATTCGGGAGCCGCGCTTCGCGCGGGCGTTTTCGTTGAGCGCGGATTTCGATACGTCGAAGATTGAAGCGAACCTCACTGACGGCGTATTGAAGCTGAGCATCGCGCGTCGTGAAGAGGCGAAACCGCGCCGTATAGAAGTGAGTGTCGGATAAGTGTTCGATTGGGCGCTCACTGGAGCGTGAAGTGAGCGCCCAATCGATAGGATAGCTAATGGGGCATCAATATGACATTCGGGACGGAGTGTAAGACTTTGGGGAAAAAATCGTGTACGCCTACAGGCGACGCGTGGCTTTCCAACCGAGACGCCTGCGCGCGTAGTGGCGATCACATTGCGTAGCGATAAGCCAGCGGGTCGGTTGCGCGCTAGCACGGCGGTATGCTCATCCTGTTTTATCGTCAGCAGATGCGAATTCTTTAGCCCGATCTTTCGTAGATTAGATATTGATGAGCATGAATCAGGTTGCGCGCTGGATGCATGGGCAACTCCGCTCAATTGGCGACCCGTTACGCAAATTGACGCGATTGTTGTAACAGCGAGTCGATCTCAGTCCTATACACAAATGTAGCGGTGGAGATGCCAACCTTTCGCAGCTTTCGTCGTCGAATCAGCCAACCATGCAAAGCCGACATTCCGGAGCCAGGACTTCGGCGCCCTCAGCCCCAACAGATCCGATAAACAACCCCGGCTGGTTCGGCTTACAACCGGGGATATTCCACGTTGCGCGTCGAATCAAGAGACCTTGAGAACAACCCTGAAACGAGCCGCTCCACTCATCATCCGGTCATAAGCCTGTGCCGCTTGTTCAAGCGGAAACTCCTCGATCATCGGTTTAACTCCCGAGAGTGCACTGAAAGAAAGCGTATCTTCGGAATCGGCCGATGTCCCCGACGGCCAGCCCTGAATCGAATGACGTCCCATTATGAATTGCGCGATCGGCACCTCGACCGGCTCTTCAGAAATCCCAACCATAATGAGCCTGCCATTCACCCCAAGGCCACCGATCGCCGCGCTCATTGCCTTGCCGCTCGTAACCGTTGCAAGGATGATCCTGGCGCCTCCGAGCTTGTTCAACTCGTCCGCGACATTCTGCGTTTTACTGTCGATGTAGTGATTCGCGCCAAGCTGTTTTGCAAGCTCCGCCTTGTCTTGTCCGCGAGCGATGGCAACCGTGTCGAAGCCCATCTTCCTCGCAAATTGGACACCGAGATGCCCAAGGCCGCCAATGCCCAGAATCGCAACAACTTCGCCTGCGCGCGCACCGCTGTTACGCAACGCATTGAAGGTCGTAATTCCGGCGCAAAGCAGCGGTGCCGCGTCCACGTCGGACAGATCATCCGGAATACTGGCAAGCGCTTCGACCGGAGCGACGACGAACTCCGCATAACCGCCGTTGTAGCTGATTCCGGGAACCTGCCCCTTTTCACAGAGAACGAAATCGCCTTTACGGCAACGTGAACACTGGCCGCAATGACCACCATGCCAACCGACGCCGACCCGCCGGCCTACGCTCCAACCCTCGACGCCGTCGCCCACAGCGTCCACAACACCCGCGATTTCGTGGCCCGGAACCCGTGGAAATTGCAGCCCAGGCCATTGGCCCTCTTTTGTGAGCGAATCGCTGTGACATATTCCACAAGCGTGAATCTTGATCCGGACTTGACCGTGGCCCGGCTGCGGAATATCCAGCTCGACAAGCTTTAACGGGCCACCCGGTGCTTCGACTTGTACGGCTTTCATCTTCGACATTGAAAATCTCCTTGTCATCGCGCCGTCGAAGATCGACGACGCAACATGTTCAAAGACATGGACAGGTGCTTCGCATGGCCGGATCAATCGTGCAAAAGACGTTCGCCAACACTCGGCTCATTGACCCGGCCTATTAACGATAGTCGAAATTTCACCAACCAACATCGCGCGAACTCACCGGAAAAGCGCATAGGGACAACCTATCTATTGCATGCAAAAACAATATTTTTCCCTTTAATTTGACTTGTTAAATTGGTTTCGCCTTCGGTTGAACGCATTAAAACGTTTGAGCCGGGGTCTGCACGGTGTCTCCTGCGCGCTCTTTGCTGACGGGATGATGACTGTCATGCTCAGGAGCCAATCATGGACAAGCTGGCCGATTTCGCCGCTGAGGAATGCGGGACCCCATACCTTCCAGCCTCCGCGATAAAAATGCGCATCGAAGGCTTGTCGAAGCATTACGGCAATACTGTCGCCTTGCATCCGATCAATCTCTCGGTCAAGACCGGTGAGCTGCTCACGCTGCTCGGACCGTCCGGATCGGGGAAAACGACGCTGCTGCAAATCATCTGCGGGCTGACAGCGCCGACTGCGGGCAAGCTGTTCATCGACTCGCAGGATCGTACGAAATCACTTGTTCATGAGCGCGACATTGGCGTCGTGTTTCAGAACTATGCTCTCTTTCCGCATTTAAACGTCTTCGAAAATGTCGCGTTTCCATTACAGATGCGGCGCTTGCCGGCGACCGACGTAAAACGCCGCGTCATGCACGCACTGGAAACTGTGAAGCTCGCCACATTCGGCGAACGGTTTCCACGAGAATTGTCGGGTGGCCAACAACAACGCGTCGCGCTTGCGCGCTGCCTCGTCTATGAACCCTCCCTGCTTCTCATGGACGAATCACTGTCCGCACTCGATCGCAAGCTACGCGAATCCATGCGAGTCGAAATCAAGCGGATTCATCGTGAGACAGGATCGACCATTATTTTCGTGACTCACGATCAGGAAGAAGCGCTCGCTCTTTCCGACCGGGTGTGCCTGATGAACGCCGGGCGCATTGAACAGATAGGCACGCCGCAAGCAATTTATGAAAAACCCGCCTCGTCGTTCGTGGCCGACTTCATCGGGGTTTCAAACAAGTTGCGCGGCAAGCCGGGGCGCGACGGCTGGCTTGCCACCGTTGACGGCAACGTTCCGCTTCCGACCGATGAAGACTCACTCGCCGCCGCCAACGCGGCCGAGGCAATGCTTATCGTACGTCCGGAACACATTTGCATTGACGACACCAACAATGGGTTCGTTAGCGGCCGGGTTATCGAAAGTATCTACGGGGGCGCCGAGACGCGCCTGCTCGTCGAACTCCAAAGCGGTGCCGTTTTAACCGTCAGACAAGCGGCGCGAACAGGAAGGTATTCGATTGGCGACGTTGTCTCGCTGCGCTGGCAAGTCGAACACTCTCTGTTGCTGCGCCATTAACGCTCACTACACGAGCCGCCTGATGCACGCTTGCTGGCGGTTCGTGATCAACGCTTCAACCTTGCAATCTTATCTGGAGAAACGCGCGTGAGCTCGAGCATCAGAACCAGCCGCAGGCAGTTCATCAAAACGACAGGCGCCACCGGACTGGCGCTCGGACTCCCAACCATCTGGACGCAGCGCGCAAGCGCGGCCGGCCAGCTGACGGTAGCCGATAACGGCGGCGCCCTCGGCCCCATCATGCGCACCGCATTTTACGATCCATTTGAAAAAGAAACAGGAATCCGGATCGTCAACGTAGCGCACGAGTCCGACCCCGTCACGCAATTCAAGCTTTCGGTCGATTCGGGCTCGCACATCTGGGACCTTGCAATGGTGACGCCGGACAACGTGCTTCGCTTGACCGCCCAGAAAAACTATCTTGCGCCGCTCGATATTGCTTCGAGCGATGGTGCGGGCATTCTCCCGGGCATGCTGACAAACAACTGGTTCGGGTTTTCCATCTACGGTGTGGTAATGGCGTATCGCACTGACAAGTTTCCAAAGGCTGCGCCGGCGGGATGGCGCGACTATTGGGATACCGCGAAGTTTCCGGGACGCCGGGCGCTGTTCCGGTCGCCCATCGGTCTTTTCGAAAATGCGCTGCTCGCCGATGGTGTCGCGCCCAAGGACATCTATCCCATCAACGTCGAACGCGCCTTGAAATCGCTCGACAAGATTCATTCGTCCATCAATGTCTGGTGGGCCAACGGCGCACAAAACACGCAACTCCTGCAAAGCGGCGAAGTGGATTTATCGGATACGTGGAACGCCCGGGCGCTTGCGGCCATCTCTGCCGGCGCGCCCGTGAAGATCGTCTGGGAAGGCACCTACAACGTGGACGGATGGTCCATTCCCATCGGCACACCGAACCTGAAACAGGCGCAGCAGTTTGTGCGCTTTTGCATGCGGGCCGATCGTCAGGCGCAGTACTCGAGCCTTGTCGCAAATGGCCCCAGCAACAGCAACGCTTACAAACTCATCGATCCGGCGCGTGCCGAGCTGTTGCCGACGTTCCCCAAGAACCTGGAACGTCTTACCCGGCGAGACACCGCCTGGTGGGGAAAAAACTTCGATTCGGCTAACGAGAAGTTCCAGGAATGGCTGTTGAACGCGTGACCGATACCCTGACCTGCTTCAAGGAGATGCAGCATCATGACTGACCAACACATGGCTCTTGGCGTGCTCGTGCATGCAACGGGCTCGCACCCTGCATCATGGCTGCAATCGGAAGCGCCGCGGGACGCGTCGACCAATATCGACTATTACCGCAAGCTCGCAACGCTTGCGGAAACAGGCCTGATGGACCTCTTTTTCATTGCGGATACGCCCGCGGCCCGCACGGAAAAGCTCAACGTCTATACACGCTATCCGCTGTTCATGAACTGCTTTGAGCCGATCACGCTGCTGTCCGCGCTGTCGGGATCGACACGTCATATTGGACTGGGAGCCACCGCTTCCACGAGTTTCTACGAACCCTATAATCTCGCGCGCCAGTTTGCTTCGCTGGATCATTTGTCCCATGGACGCGCCGGCTGGAACGTCGTGACATCGGCCAACGACTACGCCGCCAGAAACTTCGGCCTCGATAAACTGCCGCCGCACGACCGGCGGTACGCCCGCGCGCGCGAGTTCTTCGACGTGGTATCGAAACTATGGGACACGTGGGAAGACGACGCGTTCGTGGGCGACAAGGAACAATGCAAAGTCTTTGAACCCGGGAAATTTCATACGACCGATCATCAGGGCGAGTTTTTCACGGTTTATGGCGGCCTTAACATCAAGCGCGCGCCGCAGGGACGGCCGGTGATCATTCAGGCCGGGTCTTCGGAAGACGGCAAATCCTTCGCTGCCGAGACGGCCGAAGTGGTCTTCTCTTCGGATCCCACGCTTGAAAAATCACAGCGTTTCTATGCCGATCTCAAGGGCCGCATGCCCGCCTTCGGCCGCGCCCCGGAGGAAATGAAAATCCTTGCGGGCCTCTCGGTGGTGGTCGGCAGCAGCGAGGCGGAGGCCCAGGACAAGTACCGCGAACTGCAAAGCCTGATTCATCCTGACGTAGGCCGTATGCGCCTGGGTGCGGATCTGGAACTCGACTTGACGAACTTCCCGCTCGATGAACCCATTCCCGAGCACCTGATTCCCAAGACGGCCAATCTGCATCAGGCCTACTTCAACCAGATCGTCAGCATGATCCGCGATCAGAAATTGACGCTGCGGCAACTCTATTCGAGCTACGAGCGCGGCAAGGTCACCTTGTGCGGGACACCGCAGCAAATCGTCGATCACATGGAGGAATGGATCGATACCCGCGCTGCCGACGGTTTCATGCTCGCCTTCCATGTGCTGCCCAACGACATGACCGACTTTGTCGCGCACGTCATTCCGGAACTGCAGCGGCGCGGGCGTTTTCGAAAGGAATACAGCGGTACGACCTTGCGTGAAAACCTCGGACTCGCGCGGCCTGCCAATCGCCACGCACAGGCCGCACGATGAATACATCCGTGGCGGCGGCCGATACGCCCCGGCGCGCTCGCCGCCTCAATGCCGGACCACTGTGGCTGGCAGCCCCGGGCGTCCTGTTTCTTGCGGCATTTCTTGTGTATCCCTCGCTCAGGCTGCTTTCGCTCTCGATGATCCAGAACGGAACCGGCGAGTTCTCGATGTCCGCATTTGCGCGGTTCTTCGGGCCGAGCGTGTACAGGCAGGTGCTTCAAACCACGTTTTCGATCGCCTTTCAAACCACCGCCTATTGCCTTTTATTTGGCTATCCGCTTGCCTACTGGCTCTCGGGCTTGCCCAAGCGCCAACAGCAAGGCGTGGCGCTGCTCGTGCTGCTGGCGTTCTGGACCAGCACGCTGGTCAAGAACTTTGCGTGGATGGTCTTGCTCGGGCGCACGGGCTTCGTCGCCAATGTCATGCACGAACTCGGGCTCGCAGGCGGCGACCGGCTGCTGTTCAACCGGACCGCCGTCATTTTCACGATCAGTCATACGCTGTTGCCGCTTGCCGTGGTCACGATGTTGCCGGTGATGAATCAAATCGATCGCCGCATGTCGATGGCCGCCGCCACGCTGGGCGGCGATCGTGCGCAGGTGTTCTGGCGAATCTTCTTCGTGTCTTCCATGCGCGGTGTCGCCGCAGCCGGCTTGCTGGTATTTATCAGTGCGCTTGGCTTCTTCATCACACCAACGCTGCTTGGCAGCCCCCGCGAGATGATGTTGGGGCAGCTGATCATTGTGCAAATCAATGAATTGCAGAACTGGCAACTTGGCAGTGCGCTGGCGGTTGTACTGGTGATGTCGGCGCTGATCAGTTGTTTTCTCTACAACCTGGTCTTCGGAATGTCGTCTCTCGCCGGGGATGCGGACAGCGTACGTCCGAGCCATCATCTCCACTTGCGGCGAGCCGGCAATGCAATGGTCAACGCAGCGGGTTTCCTGTCGTCGCATGTGGTTGCTTTTTACGATCGCCGCGTGCAGCCCATTACCCGCGTCAGTCCGCTTCTGGTCTACTCGTGCGCACTGATCTTCGTGCTGCTTTTCCCGATTGCCGCAATCGTGCCCATGTCGTTTACCAGCGATACCTTTTTGTCCTTCCCGCCGAAGGGCTTCAGCTTGCGCTGGTTTGACGCGTACTTTTCGTCGTCTCTTTGGATTGGCGCCACGGTGCGCTCGTTTGGTATCGGACTCGTGGCGGCGCTGGCGACCGCTGTTATCGCGACGCTCGCGGCCTTGGGCATTGCCCGCTCCAGGTCCCGCATGAAGGGCGCGCTTTTTCTGTTGTTCCTGTTGCCGATGATCGTGCCGTCCATCGTCACTGCGATCGCACTGTTTTTCCTGTGCGCGCATATCTCGCTGGTTGCCACGAACATTGGCATTGTCATCGGGCATGTCGTGATCGCGATGCCGATTGTATTCGTCATCCTGCTGACCACGTTCAAGGGCCACGACTGGGGCCTCGATCATGCCGCGGGCACGCTGGGCGCAACCCGTCTGCAAGTATTGCGGCGCATCACGCTGCCGTGTGTCAAGAACGGGCTCACCGCAGGATTCGTGATTGGTTTTCTCACGTCATTCGAGGAGTTGACTGTGGCCCTGTTCATCGGCGGCGGAGTGAAGACCACGCTACCCAAGCAACTCTGGGACGACATCTTGTTGCAGGTCACGCCCACACTGGCAGCCGCGTCGACGGTCGTGCTCTCGGTCGTCACGCTGCTGTTTCTGCTGCTGCAGTCGGTACACCCGCGTGGTAGGACCGCGGCTTCGCAATGACGTGCACGCGCACACGATTTTTCGTTCAACGCAATAAGGAGAGTATTCGACATGGATGAACGCCAGCTTCGAGTCGATCTGGCTGCGGCGTTTCGCTGCTTCGCTCGCCTGGGAATGCATGAAGCGGTTGCCAATCATTTCAGCGCAGCCGTGTCGTCCGATGGACGCAAGTTCCTGATGAACCGCAAGTGGCAGCACTTTTCCCGGATACGGGCAAGCGACCTGCTGCTGCTCGACGCCGACGAGGCCGAAGATATCGAGGATCGAAGAGATATCGATCCCACTGCGTGGGCCATTCACGGGCAGATTCACCGGCGTGCGCCGCACGTGAAAGTCGCGCTTCATCTGCATCCGGTTTATGTCACGGCTATTGCCAGCCTCGCCGATCCGGAGATCAAGCCGATTGAACAGAATACGGCGCGCTACTTCAACCGTGTCGCCATAGATAAAGCGTTTGGAGGCATGGCCGATACCGCCGCAGAGGGTGCGCGCCTCGTTGCCGCGCTCGGTGACAAATCGCGCCTCATGATGAGCAATCACGGCATTCTGGTGACGGCTGCGACCATAGGCGAAGCCTTCGATGATTTGTACACGATCGAGCGCGCCTGCCAGATCCTGCATCTCGCTTACGCAACGGGGCGACCGCTGAATGTGCTGTCGGATCAGGTGGCGGAGAAAACCGCGCGCGACTGGGAAGGCATCACGGATTTTTCGATTGCTCACTTCGAGGAGATGAAGCGAATTCTCGACAAGGAAGACCCTTCTTATGCCGACTGACCTGGATGCAAACGAAGTATCAATGCTTGCATTTCGTGACGCGATGGCTCATCTCGGCGCTGCGGTTCACGTCATCACGACCGACGGTGCAAGCGGGCGTGCGGGCTTCACCGCCTCCGCTGTGTGCAGCGTGACCGATACACCGCCGAGTGTGCTTGTCTGCGTCAACCGGACGTCGTCCGCGTATGCCGCTACCATAGCGAACGGCGTGCTGTGTATCAATACGCTGAGTGCGGAGCAGCACGGAATATCGGCCGCTTTCTCAAGCAAGCAGCCGATGGCCGCGCGTTTCGAGCACGGCGAATGGATCGAGCGGCATGAACGAGCCCCACGTCTAGCGCACGCAATGGTTTCGATCGACTGCAAGATGGTCAGCCGCATTCCCGTCGGAACGCACGACATCCTCGTTTGCAAGGTGATCGAGCTTCAAACAAATATGCAGCCTGGCGTGCTCATTTACTACAACAGGGAATATCATCGTCTCACGCATACGTGAGCGACTCCGCACCGTGCGGATGAGGACAGATGGAATCGGGCCGGAGATTTCCTCCCGCGTGGCCATCATGTCGTTAAGTGTCCCAAGCGTTACTTTGAAGGCAGTTCAGGGTGCCGCGTTGGCGAGACAGGCGCGCTCACAGCCCAATCGAGCGCGGCATCGAATAGCGTAGTGCCGTCAGCGCTCAGTTTTTCGAACGTGCGATTGCCGAGAAACACCGCAACTCGGCGAGCCGGTGCGATGAAGTCGTAGTCCATCGTAGCGCCTTTCTCATAAGCGAACAGCACCGCCTCGTCCGGCTCGCCGGGTATGGTCGCAATCACTGTCGCGCCAGGGGCAGGCTTACCCCAGCCCATTTCACCGTCACGAGGGTACACCCACCGCTTGCCTGCGGGAACGCCGCCAGCGAGCGGACTCGGCGCGTTGACGACGTTGATGTAGTGCTCCTTCTCTAGCGTGCCGAAATCCTCACCCTTTTTTTGCCCCGTGAATCTTAACGAGTCGAAAAGGTCGGACTCCCAGGTCAGCAACGGCAGCGGGACATCCCGAAAGGAAGTGCCAACCATGTCTCGCGCGCTGACAACCGACGAAATGATCACCAGATCCTGACCTGCCGCGGCGCTTGCCGGGCTGGTCTGATCGACCATCGTGACGATCATTCCGCGTTCCTCGAGATGGGCGCGGACTTTGTCATCTTCCTCCCGATCACGATGTTTAAGGCGTGTCACATACAACACCTTCTTGTGATCGGTGACGGGTCGGCTTGCCGCGTCGACTGGCGCTTTCTGCGCCATGGCGCACCCGGTCAATTGAACGAAGACCACTGCGGTCATCACAACCGTACTGATCGCCTTGCGACGCTTGGGCACGAACAATTCGCTGAGCCACGTAGCTTTCGAACGAGCAACCTGGGCGCGTCTAAAAATCGACAAGATGGACATCAGATTCACTTCCCTGTTCAGGTTCGGCATTAAGCCGACGTAAATTAAAAATCGAAGGTCGACGTGAGCGAGACCGTGCGTTCCAGCCCGATGCCCAATTGGCTCGATCCCGCCGATGCCCAATAGTGTTTATTGAAGGCGTTCTCCACATTCAGTTGGAACGTTGCAGCTTTGCCGAACATGCGCGTCGCGTAGCGCGCGCCGGCCGAAAACAGCGTGTAGCCTGGAATAGTCGCTTGGTTTGCGTCGTTGATGGGCCGCGATCCGACAAAATAGGCTCCGCCATTGAGCGAGAAGCCCGCGACGTGGGGCACCCGGTAGTTGAGAAAAATACTGCCCGTATAGCGAGGCGTGTTCTCGGGAATCTTCCCGAGCGTACTCGGGTCAGAACTGTCGACCAAACGCGAATTGAGCCACATACCGGTAGTCACGATCGACAGATCGCGCGTGATGTCACCCTGATAAGAAAACTCCAGCCCTCTATAGCGACCCGTACCGTTCAGCGCATAGACGTTGTTCGCGTCGGTGCTCGCCGCGGGCTGGCGAATCTGAAACAACGCAATCGACGCCAGAGAATCATTGCTGAAGCGATGACGTACTCCAAGTTCCTCTTGCTTGCTGACAGCGGCCGGCAACACCTGGTACGCGTTCGATGCCGTGGCCGGCGCGCTCCCGGCCGATTCGAGGCCTTCTATATAGCTCGCATACACGCTCGTTTGCGGCGTGATCTTATAGACCAAGCTCGCCGACGGTGAGGTGCGGTTCACGTCCTGCGTCGTCGTGAACGCTTGTGTCGCATGGTAGTCGGAGTAGCGCAATCCCGGGGTGAATTGCAGCGTTGACGTCAGATCAATGCGATCGAATACATACGCACCGCGGTTGTTGATGTGCTGCGCATAGAACGCTTTCGACCCCGCTGCCGTGAGTTGAGTGATGCTCACGGGAGAGTACAGATTCTGCGTCGCCGTATAGTAGTAGGTGGTGAAATCCGGCTGGAACTGCCATGTTTCGGAGACGCCGAACGTAACATCGTGATTGATGTTTCCTGTCTGAAACAGGCCATTCACTTCGGCGCGCGCGACTTTGCTCTCATAGAACTGGCCGTTCTGTTTGCTTCCCTGCAAACTGCCGTTGCCAGTGTTGACGTTGTACTTTTGCAGAATCCACAGCCAGCGATCGCGCTGAGTAATCGATTGCCCGACCGACACGTTCGCACTCCAATTCTCCGAGATTAAATAGTCTGCACGCAGCAACTGGCTTGTGGCGGTGGCGTTTGTTTTCTTGTCGTTGGGGACGAGCAGCGTGGAGGCGTCAGGCAATCTGGGCAGCGCAATGACACCGTTGACCGCCGCAAGCGGCGTGATGCCGGCCTGTTCCACCACGCGTTCGTCGATATGTTCAAGATCGTATTTGAACGACAGACGATCGTTCGCCCGCCAGTCCAGCGCAACGCTCTCGAACTTGCGGTACCCGCGATCACCCGTTATGGGCGTCTCGAGGTGCTCATCCATCGCATTCACGCGGATCCCGAACTGGTTATCCGTGCCAAAGCGTCTGGCGACATCGGCATGCGCGCCGACGGAACCGTTCGAGTCCACCAGCAAGGACGCGCTTGTAACCGGCGTGTTGCCAGCTCGTTTGGTGACCATGTTGACGATTCCCGCCGGTACCGCAAAACCGTAGTAAAGCGCCGACGCGCCCTTCAATACCTCGACGCGATCCTTGTCCTCCATCGGCATCCAGATGTTGTTGTCGATCGGCAAAACGCCGTTCAGGTAATAACTCGTGCGGTTGTCGAGGGCGATGCCGCGTATCGAAAGCTGGTCGTAGGCGATGCCGCTCAACTGTTGACGCACGACACCCGCGACGTTTCGCAGTGCATCGTAAATCCCCGTCGCTGCCTGTGCCGTGAGCACGTCGCGGGTCACAACGTTTACCGTCGCGGGAACATCAAGTGCATCAAGCCCGCGATACTGCCCAGTGCTCACGGTCTTCGGCACATAGGTACTTGCCCGTTGCAGGTTGCTGCCGGTGACCGTGACGGCCTTGAGCGTGCCGCCGCTTACAACGCCATCGTGGGCGGTGTCCGTGCCGGTCCCGGTGTCGGTCGAAGTGGCGGCGGCGGTTTTTGAGGGAGGAACCGGGTCGGCGGGCAAGTCGGTCGCCGCGTTACTCGCGATTGGCCAGGCTGTGGATACCAGGACGGTTGCGGCAGAGAAAGCACGTAGCAGTTCGAATTTTTTCATACCCGCTGCGCAGTCCCGCTGGCGGCGGGGGGCGGCAAATTTCATGGGTCCTTCGAGTTCAGTAAATAGGGCGAGAACATTTGGAGTGACTTTTAACCAAAGCCATCCTAATTGCGAATGCGTCGCATTTATACATCAATTAAATGTTTGCTTCAATCTCAAAATTAATTATTAGAGGGCGTAAATCTAAATTCTGGCGAGGAAAAGCACGTCGCTTGTTCAAACGGACGCTTGGGTTGGCGAGACGAACACTGGGAAATCGAAGGCACCGCTAAGCCGAAAAGCCGGTTGAACACAAGATGCTTCAGCGGACGCCAGGAGGTTTGCTCACTTTCAAGCGAGCTATGGCATGTACACAAAGGGACGGGAAGATGATTTCTTGAAAGCTCAGAGTGCGGCGAGAACGTGTGCTGTGCGCTGCACGCAGCAGTTCATCCAGACGCCAGTCAGCGGCAGCTTTAGCAAAACCAAGTTTGTTGACGAATACCGATGTATCTGCGCCCGTTGCCGCGATTTGCGGCGGACACTTTTACCCTTGGGACGGACCGGCACTTTACGCACCATCTGACAGGGCTGCATTAGTAACGGATCGTAATCGTTTCGAGCCGCGCCGTAACGCGGCACGACGATGCGTGGAATTAAACTTCGTTCTCCCATTATCAGCACTCGCCTATCGCCTTTCACTGCGGTTCGCAATGCACGCCAGTAGTTCTGCATGCATGGGGGCTCGAGGCAATTGGCAACGCCGATCCTGCACCGATAAACCCACCTTCCCTCCCGAGTGTAGAGAAAGCTGATGACGCATCAATTGAAAAGTGCTCCGCGCATCGCCGATGACAACGGACAGACATCCTTAGACCCCGGCAGTCAGGAAGCTGTCATGCAAGAGAAAGAACAGTCACATGGAATTTTTCTGCACACCGGATGGCGAAGCGCGGGAACCTGGGTATGGTCTCGCTTTCGGGCGTTGCAGACCGTGACAGCGTTCTATGAACCGCTTCATCCGATACTCGGCGATCTGAGAGAGGCTGACATCCCCGCCTTGGAGCCCACCTGGACCTCGGGTCATCCGACACTCACGGCGCCTTACTTCACCGAATATCGGCCGTTTATCCAGGATAATATGCATGGTGTGGCGGGATATCGGAAGAGTTTCGGCACGGATCGCTTTGGACCCTCGGCGGATGCGGGTTTTTCAGCATTGCATGCATATCTGAAAAACCTCCATGACCAGACGACGAGCGAGGGGAAAATCCCTGTCTTCAAGTTTTGTCGATCCCTCGGCCGGCTGCCCTGGTTCAAGAGCGCGTTTCCCCAGGTAATGCACGCGGTCGTCGTACGAAATCCCGCATCGCAGTTTGCGTCCGGATGGTTGCTTCATCAGCAATGGAACAACCCTTTTTTTGTGGCTGCTCCCTTCCGTGTATTAGGCCTTAATCAGGGCGAGCCTATCGTCAAGCAAGTCATTGAGGCATGTGGCGTTCGCTTGCCGCCTGTTCCCGTGACCTCCGTCGATGAGTATGCGGCGGCCTGCGAGCAGTATGTGCGTACGGTCGATGGCGACAACGCTTATCGGGCATTTATGGCGATGTGGATTCTGTGCGCGGTGAGCTCGCTCGATCAAGCGGATTTGCTGGTCGATCTCGATTGGCTGGGGCAGTCTCCCGCATACGCCTCGGCATTACGGGCACAAATTCGAGGCCAGGTCGCAATAACGCCGGACTTTAGCGGAGCGAGAGATCTTGTCGCGCAGACAAAGGGCAATGCCCGGCTCATGAAAGGAATCGATGGACGCTTGATCAAGTCCACCCACGCCGCAGCATTGAATTTTCTGGTGTCGCAGAAAGGTACGTCGGGACCGGGAGCCGGCATCACTGCGGTCGTAAAAGAGAAGCTTGCGCTTGCGCGAGAGTTATCGGAAGAGTGGCGATACTACTGATGCATTGGGTCATGCGTAACGGTATAGAGCAACGAGGTCAAGTGGACTTGCCAACCGATCATTCAACCCGCGTTCATCCTCACACTTCTTCTGTCGGCGCAGACGACCGCGCCAAGTTGCTTGGACAGAATCCCGGCATCGTTTGGTTCACCGGTTTGCCGGCGGCTGGAAAATCCACCCTCGCTAACGCTGTTGAAGTAACGCTCCATAACGCCGGCAAACATAGTTTTTTATTGGATGGCGATAACGTGCGTACCGGTCTGTGCCGAGATCTCGGATTCTCCGACGAGCATCGACATGAAAACGTCAGGCGGATAAGCGAAGTGAGTCGATTGATGGCTGACGCGGGACTGCTGGTGTTGGTCTGTGCCGTTTCACCCTTTGCGGCAGACCGGAAACTGGCGCGGATCATTGCCGGGCCTCATCGGTTTGTGGAAGTGCACGTGCATGTTCCCGCTGCGGTCGCTGAACGCCGCGATCCCAAAGGACTCTATAAGCTCGCAAGACAGGGGGCGATCAGAAATTTCACCGGTATCGACTCACCCTACGAGGAACCGCTGAACCCCGACGTCCGCATAGATACCACCCAATGCTCGATAGCTGATGCGACAGCTTTGATCACTGATCTACTAATTCATGATTGAAGAAGCGCTCTACCTGTTCGATCCCGACGAGTCACATCGACTGGGTCAGCCTGCGGCGGAGGAGCGTTCATCGCCCGCAGCGAACCCGGCGCGCATGGGTAATGCAGCCGTGCCGATCCGCAAGCACATGTGGGTGAAGTTCGAAGCCTTCCAGCAATTTCGCAGGGAACCGGATCGTGATAATCCTGCACCCTGCTTCGCGAATCCCTGCCAGTGCGACCGCAGTGGCGTTCGCCAAGTCCACGCTCGAGAGCGGCGCGTATCAGAACTTATGGCGCATACCGAGAATCACGAGTTCCTGGCTTGCTGTGCCATTGAACCCGTACGATCCGATCGACGCTTGCGCGTTCTGCGTCGTGCCGTCCGGATTCAACTGCGTGCCGCTCGCATGCTGGTAAGCCGCCACGGCATAGAAGTCCGTGCGCTTCGAGACCGAGTAGTCGGCGCCCAGGCTAGCCTGATGGTACTTGGCCGACGTATCGCCGCTCGCCTTCGTATACGTGTAGCCCGCACCCAGCAGCACGGCCGGCGTCACCTGATAGTTCAGGAACCCACTACCGATATTGAACTTCTCGGTGCTGGCGAAAGTTGACGCGCCATCGTTCTTGTATTGCGCGTTGCTGTAGGACGCGCCCACCGTGAACGGTCCGATGGCGTACTGGATCGCGCCGCGCGCGATGCCAAGCGATTTCGCCGTGGCGTAGCCCGTATTGATCGCGCCATCGAAAATCGCATCCGACGACGAGGTCGGATCCCAGCCGTCGCGGAAGGCCCCCGCGGTCGGATTGGGGTTGGTCGCGAGGAAGTAGCCGCCGGCGATACCGAGTGGGCCGTTGTTGTAGGTGACGGCACCGCTGTATGTGTAGCCTTGACCCGTGCGGCCAGCGAGACCGCTGAACGCATACAGGCCCTCGAACTGCAGGCCCGCGAAATTCGGCGAGACGTATTTGACCGCATTGGACACGCGCAGGCTGTTGTCGTAGTTGTCGACGTCGCCCGGCGTTGCGAAGGCGCTGCCGAAATAGTTGTCCTCGGTGATCGGCTGGACCATATCGACAAGCGGATCATATTGGCGGCCGATCGTGGCGGTACCCCAGGCATCTCCGGACAACCCGACGAATGCTTGTCGCCCGAACTCCTTACCGCCTTGTCCGAGTGTCCCGTTGGCGATATCGAAGCCGTTTTCCAAATCGAAAATAGCTTTCAGGCCAGCACCAAGATCCTCAGATCCCTTTAATCCCCAGCGATCGCCCGAGAGCGTGCCGTCGATAAATCCCCACCGCGCGCCCGCACTGGTTTTAACATAGCCGACACCCGCATCGATAGTGCCGTATAGGGTGACACTGGATTGGGCATGTACCGCACCCGCTAGTCCAAACAGGCTCAATGAAAGCGCACTCAAAGCTATCTTTTTCATTTCATTCTCCACGCGATAACAATCAGGAAACGAATCAGCGCAGAGCATACATCTCAAAAACACGCGTCATTAAAGTTGTTGCCATTAAGCAACTTAATTTTTAACACATAACATCTTGATGTTAAACGAAATTTGCCCACGAGCATATCAAATGCGCGTGGGCAATGTGAAAGGAGAGACCGTAAGTATGCTTACGGTCTCAAACTCGCATTGAAAATGTTTGGCAACAACTTTCGTGGAGTATGCGAGTGTTTTTTAATCTAGTACAGCTCTGACAGAAAGTCAAAAATCGACTCAAAAATTCCTGCTTTCTTTAAACTGACTTACATTATCTTTTCGAATATCCGGTAAAGCGGATAGCTTGGCACTTGAGTTAGGGAGATTACATCTGATTAATTTAAGGAGAGCGCTTTTTATTTATCCGATATGAGCAATTAATCATTTCATATTCCACAATATTGATCGATTCAGCGGCTGGGGAGATCTGGAGGCGGGAATCAACTAGACGGTGATACTGCTGACGAGCCGATTCCTGAAGAAGCGAGAAAATCCACGTCAACACGGTTGCGCGCCGTTTTCGCCAAGAGCCATGTCGGCCAACATGTCGGCAGCCAGCGATTCGAGCAATGCGCGCAAGGCGTCGATCGACATGTTTTCAGGCACCGCGAGCACTGCCTTGACCGCGAACTGATGCGGCCGGGCGGGTTCGAAGGCGAGCTCTGTGCTCAGTTCCTCGATGCTGATGTCGTGCGCCGACAAACTCGCCGAAAGGTCCTGCACGATGCCGGGACGGTCGGGCGCCGTCAGCGCCAGCGAGACGCGGCGGCGGCCGCTTTCGAGCGGAGGCAGGTCGCTGCGGGCGATCACGACGCGCAATCCCGCGCTCTCGAGATCGCGTAACGCAGTGGTAAGCGCATCGGCGTGACGCTGCGCCACTTCGAACTGCACCATGCCGGCGAACTGGCTGCCGATGCTCGCCATGCGGCTGCCGGTCCAGTTGGCGCCGAAAGCCCGCGCGCGCTCGGAAAGCAGATTGACGATGCCCGGGCGGTCCGCGCCGATCGCGGTGACAACGAGCGTTGCAAGCGGTCCGGGCGGCTCCTCGCTGATGTCGATGCGACGACGAATGATCGGCGCGCGCGTCGCGAACTGCTCATCCTGCGCGCTCGCCGGCAGCTCGCCACGTTCGCGAGCGTGATGGGCGACGCGCAGCAACAGCTTGAGTCCCATCGGGGCGAGCGCGCGTTCCCAGAGTTCCCGCGCGGTTTCGCCCTTCCTGACGAAGCACCAGTCCTGCGCCGCGATCGCGCCCGCGTCCCATCCGTGCGAGAGATGATAAATGGAGCCTCCCGCGATCGGGTCGCCTTCCAAAATGGTCCACTCGACCGCCGCAATGCCGCGGTGACGTGGCAGAAGCGAAGGGTGATAACCCACACCGCCCAGGCGCGAGCGAGCCAACGCCTCGTCGCTTACGCGCGCATGGGTGTGCGCGGCGATGATGAGACCCGTGTCTTCAGGAATGGCGTTACCTTCAATGAACTTCGGATTTTCGTGGATGACGCTCGGCAAGCCGGCCGCACGGGCGGCGACGGCAAGGCGGTCATCAGCCGCGGGCGCGACCACGCCGGCGATCTTGATTCCTTCGGCCAGAAACGCTTCCAGCACCGAGGCGCCGAAAAACCGCGATCCCACGATTGTGCATTTCATCAAGCTGTCTCCCATGCAACAGGGTTGATTGTGCGCGGGCAGCCGGCCAGGGCTGGCACCGCATTATTTAATCGAGCCCACATTGTCATACGAACAGCCGTCCGAATCCACACGGAGCGGATTGCTCGCCTTCAGGGTTTGAGGACGACATTGATACACCCGTCCTCCTTGTCGCGAAACGTCTTGTACATTGCAGGACCGTCTTCCACGAGCGGCTAATCAGGTTTCCGAAGCCACCCTGCGTTCCAAGTATTTGATCACAGCCTGCGTGGCGCGGTCGACGGCGACGTCGGCGCGGCGTAGATGCAACTCGGCACGCGTTTGGTTTGAAGGCGCCCGGATGTTGCCTATATTTCTACGCTATCGCAGCGGCATGGCTCGTAATCTCCTGCGCTCATTACATCCGCTTTCTGACTAGTACGGCCTAAATATGTGGTGCACCCTCTTTGGTGCAATATCTCATTTCCGTGATCCAAAGCGGTGCCCTGAATGCACGACGAAGGGATGTCCACGGCGTAAATGAAGCAATTGCTACTCGAATCGGCGTTGCTGGCTGCAGAGCGCAAATAAAAAATCTTGGCATAACTATTGCATACGACTTTCTCCCAAATGCGTGGTACACCACATTTATGGAAACATGGTTTGCTGGGAGGGTTGAGTTCAGAGTCACCCTCATACCATCCCGCACCTGAGACGGGTGACCAGGGAAAGCCAACCAAATACGGGCGGCGTTGATAAACATTCTTGCCACGCAAGCTTCATCGATTCAAGTTGAGCAAACGATCCGTTAAACGAGGAAGTCTGATGAACAACAGGATGATGAGCCTAGCGCTCTTTCTTTTCCCGGGGCAGCATCTCGGCGCCTGGCGCCTGCCCGATGCGATTCCCGAAGTCGATCTTGGTATTGAACATTATGTTCGGGCAGCAAAGCTCGCTGAGGCGGCCAAACTTGATGCCATTTTCTTTGAAGATCAGGCGGCCATCCCGCGCAGCAACAACATCATGAACGGCGATACCTACGGGGCCGCCAATCCACGAGCAATGCATTTTGATCCAATGATGCTGCTGCCAGCGCTCGCCATGGCCACAACCCATCTTGGACTTGCGGCGACTTCAACCGCAAGCTTCAACGAGCCGTATAACCTCGCTCGCCGGTTTGCGTCCATTGACTTCATCAGCAACGGCCGGGCCGGCTGGAACCTCGTCACGTCTTTTAATGAGAGTGAGGCTCAAAACTTCGGTCTGGACGCCCATCTCGAGCATTCACTTCGCTATGAAAGGGCCAGCGAGTTCATCGATGTAGTCAACGGATTGTGGGACAGCTGGGACGAAGGCGCCGTCATCCGCGACAAAAACAGCGGCGTGTACTTCGACGTGGAGAAAATGCATTTCCTGAAGCACGAAGGGAAATTCTTCAAGGTGCGTGGCCCCCTCACGATGGGACGAAGTCCACAAGGCCGCCCGGTCGTATTCCAGGCCGGCTCGTCCGAACCAGGACGAGAGCTTGCGGCGCGTACGGCTGACGTGGTTTTCACTCTGCAAACGGACATGACGACGAGTCGAGCCTTCCGCGAAGACATCCGACAGCGGGCGATGAGGTTCGGCCGTGACCCCGACAAGATCAAGATCCTGCCGGGTATCACGCCCATTGTCGGGAAGACAGATCAGGATGCCGAAGATTTTCGTATTCGGATGCGGGACCTTATTCCTGAGGAACTGGCCATCACGCACTTGGCGCCGCATTCCGGCGGTCTTAACTTCAGGGACTATGACCTCAATGGCCCAATGCCCGACCTGCCGGAGACCAACGCAGGCAAGTCTCATCGGGACGCAATCGTCAACCTGGCTCGGGGAGAAAATCTCTCAATTCTGCAAACCGCTCGACGTTTTGCGGAAGGTAGCTACATGAAGTTGGTCGGCGCGCCAACGACTATCGCCGACACCATGCAGGAATGGCTCGAAAATGACGCCTGCGATGGCTTTCTTGCGGTTCCCACGCATTTTCCGCAAGGCACTGAAGACTTCGTTTCGCAGGTTGTGCCGGAGTTGCAGCGTCGCGGCGTATTTCGCAAGGAATATACCGGAAAACATCTGCGCGACCATCTCGGCGTTGAAAAGCATACCTAAGTTCATTTGGTCTCTTTGCGAGATTCCGGTATTCGGCACCGATGCGAATGCGTGATGTGGGAGATGCACGGCGTCTAGCCTCGCCGTCTCCTCCACGTCGATCTTACGTCGGGTTCCCGTGGATGCTTTGGAGCCCGGCCGACGATCACCGCATCCCACATCTTCGGTTCCCACATGATCAGTTGCCTATTACGCAGGTGACGGAACGTTGAGAGGAACGCGCCGAAGTTTCCCGGCTGCGTTTGTTGCGGCAGTTTTAGCATTGCGTCATAAATCTGTTTCACATCAAGCACTGTTTGCCGCTGATTATTCGACAGTCCCCACAACGACCACGCCTCGAAGCCTTCGCCAGGGTCGTCACCCGGCGCGCGATTGGGGCCGCCTGGACCTTCCACGACATTCCATTTCTGCCACGCGATCATCTGATGCAGTTCATCGCGCTGCATCAACTGACCAGCTTGAATCTCGGCAACCACAGTTTCGCTGTTGTCCGAGCCAATCAGGTAAAGGAACGCCTTTAGCGAGCTCCAGTCCGCGTTCTCGACCATCCAGTTCCATGTTGCGCGCAACTGATTCCATGGGATCGTATGGTGCCAGGTCCATGTGATGTTCGGTGTGGTCGAATGTTTCCAGCGTACCGGCGGATCGGGCCGGTCGGTCCCGCATTGTCCGTTTTGTTCCAAAGGCATCGGTGTCCTCCGTAGTGGGCTCTATCAGACGCGGCTGCGTCCGTCTGCTCCGTGCAGCGACGGATCGTTGAACGAAGTCGCTGGGCGTCGGATATACCTACAGAACAGGGAAGCGGTGCCGGTTATTCCATCGGGTGCACGCGTTCGTGCTGGAAATGAAAATCACCGGCGCAATAAACGTGTAGTCGGCAACGACCAATAGACCCATGTCGGACAATGTCCGCTTTCGAGAAAATCGAACGGCGGCTCAGGGGTGGTTTCTGAAATCCGATTTTCTGACGGACCATAGCTGGCGTCCGCCATGTTTTCTTCCATGGCGGCTTTGAAAAACGGAACGAGCCACCCGCGGGGTAGCTCGTTGATTTGCCTGGACGCGTCAGTAGCGGCGCGATCGCAGGCAGTTGACGGCTCTATGATTCTTTGACGAACGCGAGCAGATCGGCATTGATCGCGTCGGCGTTGGTCGTCGGCATGCCGTGAGGAAAACCTGGGTAGGTCTTCAGCGTACCATTCCTCGCCAGCTTCGCCGAGAGCGGTCCCGAATCCGCATAGGGAACAATCTGATCGTCGTCACCGTGCATGACCAGAACGGGAATGGTGGTGCTTTTCAGGTCTTCGGTGAAATCCGTCTGCGAGAAGGCGACGATGCCGTCATAGTGAGCCTTTGCACTACCCATCATGCCCTGCCGCCACCAGTTCCTGATGATGCCATCAGAGGGCTTAGCGTCAGGCCGGTTGTAACCGTAGAACGGGCCCGCGGGAACGTCGTAGTAAAACTGCGCCCGGTTTGCCGCGAGCTGCGCCTGAAGATCGTCGAAGACCTGCTTGGGCAAGCCGCCCGGGTTACTCTCGGTCTTGACCATGATGGGCGGCACCGCGCTGATGAGTACCGCCTTTGAAACGCGATCTTCACCGTGGCGGGCGACATAGTGGATGACCTCGCCACCGCCCGTGGAATGGCCCACGTGTATCGCCTTCTGCACGCCGAGATGGTTCACGACCGCCGCAACGTCATCGGCGTAATGATCCATGTCATGGCCGTCCCAGACCTGACTCGACCTCCCATGTCCGCGCCGGTCGTGTGCGATGACCCGGAAACCCTTGGCCAGAAAGAAGAGCATCTGGGCATCCCAATCATCTGCACTGAGCGGCCATCCATGATGAAAGAAAATGACCTGTGCGTCACGCGGGCCCCAGTCTTTATAGAAAATATCGACGCCATCGTTCGTTGTGACAAATCCCATTTTCGCTTCTCCGGTGATGTGTTCGCAATCAATCGGTGTCGTGCGCCTGGTCGCTGCGGTCAGGCTCACGTACTGCTCCTTCTGTCTGATAGATGGTCGGCGACGATGATTAAAGGGATTCCATCCTGGGTGCCTGCATTTAGCACGGCGTCCCGGCACCCGAACTATCCGCCCATGGAGAGCCTTCACTGTCCTCGTCCAATTCGCCTTAACGGTACGCAGCGGCGGGCATCCATAGTCCGTTGACGCCCTGCTTGACCGTCTTTTAACTGTAGGATCAAAGTGGACTTTAAGGTCAATACTTTTTAAAAGTGCCACATGAAAATCGGTGGACCGCTGCCGCTGCCCACCTGGTTTTCAGCTTGGCTTCAGTTGTCCAGCGACGCACACTCCGTCCGGACGCTCATCGACGGATGTCCTTTCCGCTCTGTCTTGTCCTATGACGGTGACCACGCTTCTGCGTGCTTGCTCACGGGAAATGCCAACCATGTATGTTGAAACGACCAAGGTTTCATCAGAGGAGTTTTTAGTCTGTTGAGCAGAACTTGATCAAGCGGTGGAATGCAGGACCGGTTGCATCTAATGCAAAGGTTAACGTACAAAACACGTCAACGCCGATAGTAGATCGCGACATAGCCGGGGTTGCCGTTGGTTGCACCGCTCGAGGGAATGCCCTGCTCCACAAGAAGCGTTTGCTTGGCAGTGTTTTGATAAATCTTCAACCGGATATCTTGCGGATTGCCGGCCTGGCTCGTATCCAGATATCCAGCGTCCGAAAGCATCGAAGCGGCTTGCGAAGCGGTGAAATCTTGATTCACGATGTTCACGGTAGTCGATGGATTGCCGTTGAAGACGTTGTCGGTGAAGCTCCCGTCCGCAGCAACGACCAGGGTGGATGACGGCGACGGGCTCCCTTCCGCTTTGGCGCCACAGTTTTCCCAGCCATCGAATGTCGCGGCATTGGCGCCAAGCGAGATCCATGTCGCAGAAGGTGTTGTCGATACCGTCCATGATCCATCAAGAAGCACCGCCACACTCTTGATGTTCACACCCACATTGACGCCTGCCACGGTACCAATGCTGTTCGCCGGTGCCGAAACACATGCGATCCCCGCACCAGCCAAGCCGCTCTGGAAGTGACTGGATACCAGTGGCGTGCTGCCTGCTGCAAGCAGGGGCGCCGCGACAGGACTCACGATCATCGCGTTCGTAGTCGATTTCGCCGCAATATACGACAACGACAGCGGCGCAACACTGCCAAGCGTCAGGCTGTTTCCATAAACGGCCACATCGGAAGAAGTGGGAGCGGGAGTGGTCGAAGCGGCGTTATTGGAGTCTCCTCCCCCGCCGCACCCGGCGAGCGGCATCATCATAGCGATTGCGAGCCATCTGGCGGCTGCGAGTCTTTTTGTTGGAGATGTCGCATTCATGATGAAGAGGCATCCTCATGATCGAGCGATCGTGACACTTGACCATGTCACGATCTTGCGTCCCGCTGCGGGTTCAGGGCTGCGGCAATAACGTGGGTGAGACACTCGCCGCGTTTGCAATGAAGACATTGTCCGCGTCCGCCTGCAACAAATAGCCCTTGCTTACCAGCGCGTTGGCTGCCGCCGCCACGGCCGCCTGGTACTTCGACCGGCTTGCGCCATAAAGCGTTGTCAGCGTCGCGCGCGAATCCATCCCACCCGCTTGTGCTGCGGCGTTCGCAGCAAACGGAATCGCCGCTCCGTTGGAGATGCAGCCATCGCCTATGGCGTGACCCGCTCCGCGATAATTCCATCCCGTGTAAGTTGCAAGCGGCACGCTGACGTCGGGTACCAGGACGCCCGTTGTCTCGTTGCCGTTTGCATCGACTTTGGGCACGAGTATGGTGTACTGCTGCGCGGTGTTGACCACAGGTACGGCATTGCTGTAATCGGTCACGAAGAGCTGGTTATATTCGCCATTGAACGTCAGTTGCAGTGCAACCGGGGTGGCCGCCGTCCCGCTCGGCACGCTGACATTCGCAAGATTCGGGAAGCCGGTCGCCGTTTGCGTGGGCGCCACGAGCGTACCCGACGCCACCGTTGGATATTGCGACGCCGGTGGCTCCGTCCCGTTGGCGACCCAGTTCACAAGAGCTGGAATCAGAGCTCGCTCAACCGGCGTTTCCTCCACGGGCGAGCCCGGCAACTGACACTGGCTCCCTGCCGCGGGAATGACGAGATTGCCGGTTGTGACGCCGTTACCGCCGCCATGCTGTGTACCAGGCACGAGGTAATAACGAACGTTAGGAGGCAACTGCACGTCGTTGCCGCGTCCGTCAGTGACCACGAGCGAAGCAGCGCCGCCCCACCATTCGAAGGCGCCATCGAGTTGCATGATCTTCGGACAGGTGTTGGTTTGCGTGCATTGTTTCAGCAGACCGTCTGTCATGCCGCTGACGGGGTCGGTGAGCGTGGCGTAAGTGAATGGAAACTGGAAGCCCGGCATGAAATGGTCCTCGTGCTGCTTGGACCAGCGGCCAGGCTGCGCAAACGCGGCGTTGGTCCAGGTACGCCGGGCAGCGGAGATGATCGGGAACATACCGTCAAAAACAATCTTGCCGTTCTTGTCGACGTTGAATCCCTGATACAAAAAGTCCTTCATGAAGCGCCCGGACTGCGAAATGCCTTCGCCGATGGCAACATCGAAATTGGTATTTTGCGAGCATGAGGCCGTGGCGCAGGGAGCTGTCTTCAGGTCATTGAGGGGGTTCGCCATGCCTTGGGCGTCGGTCGAGTCGTATCGGAGGAACGAGACCAGGTCGCGCAGTGCCGCAAAACCGATGCCGTCCACAGTGGGCGCCGCCGCCTTATAGACGAAACTATAGATAGTGCCGGCGTCCGGTGGAACACTCGTGCCGTTGGGGCCGGGAACGCTGGTCGGCGGAGTGAACGTCACCGAGTAATTTCCTTCATATACGTTGTTCGGTGTACTGATATAACTCCATGCCGGAACGGAGACTGAGGGCGCCGTGTAGGTTTGCACTCCGCCCGGAATGCTGCCGTACGCCGTCAGCCACGACTGCCGCGCCGTGAAAGTGACCGACGTCTTGTCATTGAGATCGGCGGGCGGGTAAGTGAGTGGAATGGTCGTGGCGGGACCGCCGGCGTAGTCCGGAATAAACTCTTCGCGGCTCAACGCGGTCATTGGCGTGCCGTCCTTGTTGGTCGCGACCGGAAAGCTCGTGCCAAGCAGCCCAGCGCCGGCAAGCGAGCTATTGCCCGTGAGCGGAACATCGCCCTGCCATCCGCTCCACAAGACTGTATAGCCGTTGCGCAGAAGTGAGGGGAAGCTGGATGCTGGCGCAGCGCCCGTATCCAGCGCTCCGCCGCCTATGAATGACGCGTCGCCTATCTTGCTGCCACGATTCACGACATCGTAGAACAACACGCGCTTTGCAGTTGACGCACTTTGTGGCCGCAGGAGCACGACATCGGTTTCATAGGCCACATAGCCGTCTGCCCCGACCGGTGCGTTTTTGATGTTGACTATGCCCGCATTGAGCGGGTTGTTCGGATCAAGCTCGCCATGCACGACAGCAGTGATGACCTGATAGGGTCCCGCCGCGCCCGCGGGAGTTGCGCCACCGAACGCGGGCGCGGTCGAGATGATCTGGAAACTGTTGATGAAGCCAGCGCCCCTGTCGATGCTTTTCGAACCGTCGTCACTATGTCCGCAGCCGCCGATCAACAAGACGCCCGCACCCATACCCAGTAGTACACCTACTGATTTGACTATCATGGTCAGTGTCTCCGTCATGCAAGTATTGCTGGAAAGGGCCCCGCAACGGGATGCGCGCGCGAACGCAGGGCGCAGAAACAGGGGCAGTCAGCAACCCCGGGGGCGAGCGCGGGCCGTGCGCAGAAATGGACTACGATCCGAAGTCCATTTAAATACGCTGAAAAAGATTTGTAAGTTGTAGGTGAGGCTTTAAAATATTTACGGAGTGTTTGTGTATTTATAAGTCACGCCCCTGCATTCTCAACTATCGTTTACGCGTACCGCCTTGCCAACGCCGCAACCGTTAAGGTCGATCATGACGAACAAGCTCACTCGCGCGGACCAGTTAAGGGAATCCATTGAAGAGGACATTGCGACAGGCGCGCTGCCGCCCGGGGCGCCGCTCGATGAAGCTGAACTCACGGCGCGTTTTCAGGTGTCGCGGACCCCGGTGCGCGAGGCGCTGCTCCAGCTTGCGTCGGCGGGAATGGTGGAGATGCGGCCGCGGCACGGCGCGGTTGTGGCGAAGATCAGCCTGCACCGGCTGATCGAGATGTTCGAGGTAATGGCCGAACTCGAAGCAATGTGCGGCCGTCTTGCGGCGCGGCGCATGACTACAGCGCAGCTAGACGAACTCAAGTCAGCACACCTTGCGTGCGAGCAGGCGCGCGATTCGGATGACCCGGACAATTATTATCATTTGAACGAGCGTTTTCACTGCCTTATCTATCAGGGAAGTCACAACGGCTTCCTGCATGACCAGGCGAAAGCCCTGCACAAACTGCTCAGGCCGTACCGGCGCTTGCAGCTAAGAGTAAAAGGCCGCATGGGCGCTTCCTTCAGTGAACACCAGGCCGTGGTCGATGCCCTTGGAAAAGGTGACGGCGAAGCGGCGGCGGCCGCTTTGCGTGGACATATCGTGGTGCAGGGCGAAAGGTTCGGAGATCTTATCGCCGCGCTTTCGCAGGTCGACGCGGTGTGATTACAGCCTCCCGGCTCGCTGGCATGACCGCGACCGATCCCTTGCTGCGCGACGAATCGCACATCGGCGACTTGCATGGTACGGCTGCAACACAGGAGGCCACGACTGAGGACAATTGCTGTCGAAACAGCGGCAGCCGTTTCACGGCATCTACGAAGTCCGCCATTGGAAATGTCACGACGAGCCGAATCAACCGACTTTGCTACGCCGTACAAAGTCGGGATATTTGAAGTTAAACTACGAACGGCTTATGCAACGCATGGCCACTGCACGCGAACACCCTGCCTTGTCAATGCACTCAATGAAGCGTTCACAAAACCCGCGCCGCCGTTTCGTCATCAATACCACGCTGTCCGCCCTGCTTATCGGAGCCGGCGACCGTGCGCGCGCGGCTACACGAACGCCTCAAGCCGGATCGTTTTCCCACGAACTGGCCATGAGAGACGCTTTTATTGTCACGCCGCTGATTTTCGGCGCTAAAGGAGACGGCATATCCGATGACACCGCTGCGTTGAATGCGATGTATGCGCACGTCCGTGGCACTTCGCAGCGCACGGTGTTCTTGCGTGGACGTACTTATCTCGTCAAGGGAAGCATCTACGCTCGCGATGTCACGACCATCGGTGAAGGCGCGACTTTGACCAGTAGGGTCGACAGCGCAAAAGCAAGTTGCGCCTTCGAATGGGGCGGTTCCGATACGTTTGTCACGGAGTTAGTCTTCGATCTCTCCAACGTCGGCAAGGACGCGATGCAAGGCGTGCTCAACGCTGTCAACGACGCATCCAACCAGCGGTTTTTTCGAAACCGCGTCTTCTCCCGTACGACGGAGCCATCGAAGTTACAGTCGAACATCTTTGGCTCTTGGTTTCTCGGCACAGGACTCAACGGTCTCTACGTTCAAGACAATGTGTTCGAAAAATGCTCGTACGGGGTTCAAATTAACAATCAGGACGGCATGGAAAGGCGAGTCAGAGAAAAACCGCTAGGCAGACCATCCCGGCATCTGCACATCAGCGGCAACAGTTGCTTAGATGCGAGCATCGGCGTCAACACCCCTCATATCATGTGCTCCGACGTTGTTATTGAGGGAAATACGATCGCGCCTAGCAACCTGCAACTCGATCTCCCGCTCAATGTTGCGCACGTGACCGATCTCGTCATTCGCGGAAACACGGTCGCCTCGAACAGCGCGAGCGCGAACGGTACGCTTCATGTGGAAGATGCAAGCGGGGCGATCGCCATTACCGGAAACGTGGTGACCGCGCTTAGGGCGAACAATGGCATTCAATTCGGCGTGGATCCGAGCGTCAGTCACGACGCACGGCCAGTCACACGGGCGATCATTGCCGATAATCACGTGCAAGGATCCGTGACTCGCGGCGAAACCACTGGCATCCTGTTGCCAGACCCGGGCACCACCGACACAATCATCACCGGTAATTACGTGTCGGGATTTGCACAGGGCATCAACGCAGTGGCGGAAAGCTCGGTTTCAGGAAATACGATCACGAATTGCCCAACGCCGCTGCGCCTCACAAAGCGCAGCGCAACTGGCCAGAACATCGTCAAATAAACAGCGCGATCAGTTGTTAGCCACGAAAGAATCCGGCAAAGGCGAATCCACCGACATTTGTTTAGCTGTAACCACCGCGGGTCCGCTGGCTAAAATCTCGGGCATACCAGGCCTCATCAACCGAAGCGCTGCGCGCCCCTTCCGATTGACCACGCGTGGAACAAACACCATGCCGATCACGAGCATAACGGGCGCTCCCGCGATCGGCTGGGATACGAGCGCCGTGATCAACAACGGCGCACAAGTCGCGACTTTCTTCCAATTCAGACCTGGCCCTAGTCTCAATCCGGAGAGAAGCAAGACTTTGCACGCGAAACCAAACAGTCCGATCATGCCCAGTTCCGCGAGCAGGCAGATCCCGTCGTTCTTGCCAAGGCTTGAATAAAGGCCATTGCCAAATGGATTGCGTCGTACATCCTCCAGACCCCGTTCGATCGAACTCGAACGGTCGGATAGCGAGGCGCCGTGCGTGACTGCCTTGTCTTCCAGTCCGATATACGGGGTGTACATCGACACCGGATATACGAGCCCGAGAATGACCGCTGTGATCACTACACGCCATGACGCAACTCGTGAACCCGAGAATAAAAAGATGGTTCCAATGCTCATTGCAAGCAGAGCGATCCCCAAAGATGAAAACGCGCAGATAGTGCCGCCGGCCAGTCCAAACATGACAAGTTTGGATCGGCGCGTGAAAGCTTCATATGCAAGGCAAAAACATGCGACTGCCTGATAAATGCCCGCTTCGCGGAAGAACGCGCAGTAACGATCAAGCTTGACCGTTCCCGACACGTAATCGCCGTAAAGCATTGAAAAGGGAAAATAAATGGCGCCAGTCGATGTCTCTTGGTGCAAGGTAACCTCGGTATATCCCTTGACGTTTAACGAGAACAGAAACAACGCGTCTTTGCTACCGAGTATTGCTGATAATGCGACGGTGATGACGCTGGATAAGCCAAGCACGGAAATAACCGTGCATAAGGTCTTAAAGAACCTGCGATTGGCTTCTGCATCCATGAGAAACATGCCGTAGACAAGCGCGATCATGAGAGTGGTGACAAACTCTTTTAATACCCAGTCGAGCTGGGACATTTCAAAGACTATCGAAATCGGGCAAATGTAAAGCCAATACAGGCATAGCAGGCTGAGCAGCGACGCAATGTCCCATCGAATCACCGCATTTGAATAACGGGTTCGTTTAGTGTTGTGCCATATATGAAGGTACACAAGTGGAACGGCGAGCACCATGCCTAGAGACGTATATGTTTCACCGAGCGCCGTCGGGCGCATCAAAAATAAGTTAAGAACCAAGCCCAAGCTCACCACCCCGGTAACGTCCGGTTTTTGTACTGAATATCTCCGCATCCACATTTTTATTATCACCAATTCTAGTTTTGGCGGCTCAATAACGGCGGCCATAGGCACCGAGTAATTCGGTAGTGGTCGCAAGCGTGTGCCGTGCCACGCTGAGGCTACACGAAGCTCGTGGAAGAATTTTAATTAACTGCCAACAGGATCACCGTATGTTTGCGCACATTAGCGGCTGGGGCTTTATTTGTTACCTGCTTTGATCAAGTTTTGCTAGACGTGAAAGATGGAGACTTTCAGATTCGTGATCTGCGGGCCAAGACGGGGACGGATAAGACGGACAGCACGGGAACATTCGCCAGGCACAAAAGCAACTGGGCCACACATCCTTGACGATGACCCAGCACTACGTGCGGAACAGAAGAGGCGATAAAGTGAGGCCGACGAGATAACCAGCCACTATATTTTTGCTGAAATAATATCGACCAAAAATAACCGCAGCATTCTAAAAAAAGACCATGGCGGAAGGCAGCCGACTCCAACAGTTGCCCGCAAAGCACCGCCAGGTTTGACTCCCACTCTTCCCGAACACACCCTACCCATCATCCTACCCATACTGCAACAACAATGACGGCTAGGGACCAAAAAAACTGACGCGTGTGGCGCTTCCGATCTGGTCGGCGCGGCGACTGAGTCAGCCGCCCGGTGGTCGGCCTAAGAGGCGTTTATGTGGACGCCTCCCGGATTGCAAACTGGGTTTTGCACATAGGCTACAGGTCAAGGCAGCACGCTTATGTCCGGCCCGTTGATGCAGGCCGTTTAGCCTGCTGGCCCATATGGAATTCGCTGACGAGTGTCTCAGCTAACACTCGAACTCGAAGGTTCACGACTCTTACGTCCCGAACACTTTCTCTCATAGCGATTTGCTTCCTCTTTCAATTGTCTGGGTTCGACAATAGTAAGGCGCAAAACATGCCGGGACAACAACGCCGCGCCGTGCGAGTTTGTCCTTCTCACTCGAACAGGCAACGTGTCAAGCACGCCCGGCGTGTCGCCAAAACCATCAGGGCATTGCACGTCGCAAGCGATGGTCGACGGCGATTCCCAAGTTTAGACGAGCCTTCGCACAGCCGATCGAGGGATTTTGTGCCGCGCATTGATAACCCTGTGGTAACGCGGACGGCATGGCTGGCGCGTCTCACTGCGCTGGCGTCATTCCGTTGCGTCGTTTTACCTCGTCCGCTTCTGGCGAAACCAGAAAGGCCAGCCACATCTTCGAGAGTTGCGTGTCTACCGCTCCGGCAGTGAGCGCCGCGCTGAACACCGTGACGATATGCACCCCGGGCGGCAACGGTCCAAGCACTTCGATTCCTTGCAGATGAATCATCTCGCTTAGTTGCTGAAAGCCAAGTTCCGCGCGACCCTCGGCCACCAGCGCACCGACCGGCGTGCCCGGCGGCGCCAGGATCGTGCGTCCGGCGATCGCCTCCGCCATGCCCCAACGCTCGAATAGCGATTGCAGATGCGTACCGCTCGGACCGGTCGAATAGCCAATGCTGCTCGCCGCCTCGACCGCGTGCTTGAGCGCCGCCTCCGAGCCGATGTCAGGCCGGGGCGCGCCACGCCGCACAGCGACGGCTACCTCCGCGCACGCGACATCGAGACAGGTTGCCGCCCTCACCTTGCCTGCTTGTGCCAGCGCCTCGATTGCGTCGGCTGCCAGCACGGCGACGTCGAATGCATCACCCGCCTGCACCCGTTGCGCGGCGACTACCCCGCCCACCGACTCGATGTCCAGCCGGCAAGAGTGTTGGCGCTGGAATAATTCCGCAAGTTCGTTAAGCACGTGCCGGGTCGCCATCGACGAAATGACGTGAAGGGTCTTGGTCATGAAATCACTTGAGGGAACGGGAATCGGCCGGCACGCGCGTCACATGTGCACGCAAACGCACGAGTACGCTTAAATGTAGCCGGATGAAGGCGACGCGGAAGATCGCAACAACTGGCCGCCACCTTCTATGGGCGCGTGAACACCAGTGATGCGCAGAGCGTTCCACATCATGGCGGTGACGCTCGATATCACGGGCTTGCCGAGATCGCGTTCGAGCATGTCGATGGCGTCGACGGTCGGCATGCCCACGCCGCTCAGGAATACGATCTGCGCGTCCGCCGAATTCACTTGCCGGCCGAGGCCGTAAGCGCGTTCGCTCGATTCGTCGTAGATGTTACGCACGTTCGGCAAGCTGCCGAACGCAACTACCTTGAAGCCATATGCTTCGAGATGGGCCTTGCCTTGCAGGGTTGTCTGCGCGTTATACGGCGTGCCATATGCAACGCGCTCGATACCAAGATGCCGTAGCGCGGCAACGACACTGCCGAACGCCGTAATGAACGGAATATGCCAGCGTTGCGTGATTCTTTCGATCAGATCGGCTTCGGCTTGTACGCCGAGCGTATAGCTCGTCGCCGTATGGCCAAGCGCAATGACGCCGGGCTTGACCATCGAAAGCAATTCGACGTTCTCGTCGAGGTGCGCGATCTGAGTGCGATTCCGATCGTCCTGCCCGTCATGTGAGCCGGTTTCGCCATGCGCGACCATCCGCGTGAAATGCGCGGATACGCCATGCGGCGTCAGTTGCATCACCTCGGGTTCGAGCGTCGGATTGCCTGGCGGCACAAGAATGCCCAAGCGGGCACGCCATCCCATCATGATGTCCTCCGTTTAACATGTGCAGCAGTGGGCGACAGGGCGGCATGCACGTCATGCCAATGCGGCGTCAGCGCGCAATAGCCGCGTGAGCTCGCGGATATCGCACAGTTGGTCGAGGCCGAGGACCAGATCGACGACTTGCGGCGTACGTTTGCCAAGCCATGGGCCTGCTACGCGTTCGAACTTCGCGCGCGATTTGTCCAGCGTCGGTAACAGCGAATCCATCTCGACCGCGCTTCTGGTGAACGTCGTGCCGCAATGGACGATGTCGACCCGTATGCTATCGGCGTCGGGCCCGATGTCGACGAGTTCGATGCGCTCGGCGAGCGCAAGCACTTCTTCGTCGTGGATATCGTAGTAAAACGCGTATTCGCCAACCGGGCGTCCGAGCAGCGCCGCCGCGGTCGTGAAGCGCGCGCTGATGCGTGCCTGAAGATGTGTCGAAAAAGGCGCTACGTTGCGAAAGCCGGGGTTCGTGAAGGTTGCGCGTGGCGCGTGAATCACGACACGTTCGACCGCGGCGGCCCTGATTGCGTGTTCGTCGACTAGCGCAAGCACGAGTTCGACAGGCGTCTGGACGAAGATGCAGACCGGCCGCTCCTTGTAGACTGATTGCTCGATTAGAAATGGCGCGCCAAGATCGCGCACCGCCTCGGCGGCAGCATCCGTATTGCCTGCGAATGCGTTGAAAAAGCCCGCGTTGCCTTCGAACACGCGTGGCGCCGCGGTGGCCCCGCACTGCGCAAGGCGGGCCGCCGATACACCGCTGCGGCACGCCCAGCCGACATTGAGCTTGACGTCCATCGTGCCCGACACGAAACCTTCGCCGAAACCGGATGCGAACATGGCGGCAAGACCCAGGGCGCTGGCGAGTTCATCGGCGTTCGAGCCTTGCAGCTTCCCCGCCGCCGCCGCCGCGCCAATTGCGCCGGCAACGCCGGTGGCCCTGAATTTCGGCAGCATCGTGGGACCGCCGCGATAGGCACGTCCGACAAGGTCATAGCCGAGCACGACTGCGGCGAGCACGTCACGTCCGGAGCTGCCCCGCTCTTCGGCGATCGCGAGCGCGGCTGGAATCGTCACGGCGCCGGGATGCGACTTGTCGAGAAAGTCGTCGTGGGTCGTGCCGTTGATCAACGTCGCGTTCACAAACGCGGCGTCGATAGCGGCCACGCGTTGCGTATGTCCATAGATACTCGCGACGCCCTGGCTGCCCGCGACGAACTTCAACGCGGTCGCCGGCACGGGCAGTTCGCGCGACGCCAGCGCGGTGCCGAGCGAATCCAGCATGCGCGATTTGGCCTGTTCGACGACATGCGCGGGAAGGGCTTCGTAAGAATTCGCATGGATGAAGTGGCCAAGCCGCTGCGCGATCGTCGGGTCGTTCATTTCGTGCCTTTGATTCATTGGGATTCGAGCTTCGCTCATTCTGTGAAGCCGTACAGGCGCAGCGGATTGTCCACCAGCAATTTCTGCAACTGGCCGGCATCGCCAATACGCGGCAGCAGCTCGACCAGCTTCGAATCGTCGATGACATCGTGGCGGGGCTTCGGATGCGGATAGTCGGTGCCCCATATCACGCGCTCGGGCGCGGCCTCGAGCAGCGCCCGGGCGAACGGCACGGCGTCGTCAAAGGTGCCGCCTTGCGCCGATACGCGGTCGGCGCCCGACAACTTTACCCAGCAATTGTCCCGCCGCGCGAGCTCCAGAAGCTGTGCGAACGGCGGCTGCGCGAGGCCCTGCGCCGCATCGACCCGCCCCATGTGATCGATGACGAACGGCACCGGCAAGGCGGCGAAAACCGGCACCAGTTCAATCAGATCGGCGGCATCGACGTGCAGTAGAACGTGCCAGCCATAGGGCGAAATCCGCTCGACCGTGCGCCGGAAACTCGCCAGGTCGGGACGCGACGCAAGATGGCTGACAAAGCCAAAGCGCACGCCGCGAATCCCGCCTTCGTGCAGCCGCTGCAGTTCGGCCTCGGGGATGTCTGGATCGATCAGCGCGATGCCGCGCCGCGCGTGCGGCCGGTCGGCAATCGCATCGAGAATCACGCGGTTGTCGGTGCGATACACAATGCCCTGCACCACCACGGTTCGCTCGATGCCCAGGCGCTGATGCAGCGCGCTCAACATGTGCTTGTCGCGTTCAGGCGGCGTATAGGGCCGCGATTCGGCGTAGGGAAAGCGCGCGAGCGAACCCCAGATGTGGCAGTGCGTATCGCACGCGCCGCGAGGCATGCGAAAGGAAAGGCGAGTCGAGGCGTGATCCATGGGCGTAGCTCAGGCTTGCTCAGGTTAGACGCGGTAGCGTGCGACCGCGGCAGGGTCGAATGGGAATCCCCAGCCAGGAAGATCGGAAAGCGGCACACAGCCGTTGCCATCCAGCTCGATGCGGTTCGTATAGAGACCGGAGAACCAGGGCATGTATTCGAGCACCTCGGCATTGGGCAACGCACCTGCGAGCGCGAGGCTCCACTCGCTGAAAAGATGCAGCGAGACCGGCACGTCGGCGAGTTCGGCGCAGTGCGCGACCTTGAGCAGCTCGGTCGGACCGCCCATGCGTTGCAGATCCGGCATCAGGATGTCGGCCGAGCGCAGACGCAGCATGTCCAGCATGCCGGCGCGCGTATATTCGCTCTCGCCGCTGGCCACCGGCGTGTCGAGCGCGGCGGCCACCGCGGCTTCGCCGTGGTGATCGTGATATGTAACCGGCTCTTCTATCCACGCCAGATTGAATTCTTCCAGCGTGCGGCCGCGGCGGATCGCTTCGGCCACGCTGAACTGCTGGTTGCAGTCCGCCATCAGGCGCGCGTTCGGGCCGATCGCTTCGCGCACGGCGGCGACGCGCGCACGGTCGTCGGCGGCGAGCGGCTTGCCCAGCGACATCTTCATCGCGCGAAAGCCCTGCTCAACGAAGCTCGCCGCTTCGCGCTGCAATTCGTCGATCGACAGCGACAGACGCAACCCGCCGCTGCGATAAGCCGGCATGGCGTCGCGGCAGCGTCCGAGCAGGCGGCTGATGTTCATGCCGGCTTCCTTGCCGCGCAGATCCCACAACGCCATGTCGAGCGCCGACAAACCGACTACCGTCAAGCCGCGTTGCCCGAGAAAAGCGACGTCGCCCATGGCGGCACGCCAGAACGCGCCGCTCATCGACGGTTCGATGCCGAGCACGAGCGGCTCGAGGCTGCGGATCATCGATTCGACCAGCGCGAGACGCTTGCCGTTGAGCGTGAATGCCATGCCTTCCCCGATCAGCCCCGCGTCGGATTCGAGGAAGACCAGCACGCAGTCGGCCGATTGGATGGTCATGCGCGCGCTGGGAATAGGCGTCGGCAGTGGCAGCCGGACGACTTCAGTAACGAGGCGAGTGATTTTCATTACAAACTGACTCCAGGTCGGGGGTTCTGTGCGGGGCGCGCCCGGCCGGCATCAGAACCGATGGCGTATGCCGACGCGAGCAGCCAGCTGGCTGCTCGCTCCAACGCCGGAATTCGCAGTAAAGGTAGTGGCCGCGCCGATTTCCGCCTGCACCGGTACGACCTTGCCGTTGATCGTATTGGTGCCGGTAGCCTTCTGATATACCACTAGCGCGTACACGTCGGTACGTTTCGACAATGCATAATCCAGGCCGCTATTGATCTGGTTCCAGTGACCATTGAAGCCGCCTGTCAGCGACGAATATGAGTCGCCGAGCGCGAAGCTCAAGGCGGGCGTGAATGAATAGCTTCCGCCGATTTCATAGCTCGTCAGTACCGAAGAACGGCCGGTCAGCGGAATCAGGTGCGTGTCGGTCCAGTTGCCGAACGCGAGCAAGGGACCGAACACGTAGCGCAAGCCGAAGCCGAGCGTCCACAAATCCTTGTTGGCCTGCGTGTTGACGTTCGCGATCGTGGTCGTGAAGGCAGGCGTGGCGGCGTTGGGGTTGCCGATATTGGTGTAGGCGCCCGACAGGCCGAGCTTGCCGTAGTCGTAGTTGAAGCCGAAACTATACGTGCGCGACGAACCGGCGTTGACCGGATTGGCCGTCGGGGCGGAACCCGCGAACGCGCCAGCCTGATTTGAAAAACCATATAACGCGCCGAACTTGAGGCCATGCAGATCGGCGCTCGAAAACTTGATAGTGTTGTTCAGTTGCGTGGCTGTTTCCTGGTCGAGCGCATTCGGATGGAATGCGAAATTGCCGACTACCGTTGCACCGCCCATCGAATAATACGTGCCGAGATATTCCGTCGAAAATGCGTACTGGCGCCCGAACGTCAACGAGCCGATACCGTCTTTCGACAGGCCGACAAAAGCCTGGCGGCCGAATTCGGCGCCGCCCTGCGCGAACGTTCCGTTGCCGGTGTTAAAGCCGTTCTCGAGGGTGAACACCGCATGCAAGCCATTGCCTAGATCTTCCGTTCCCCTCATGCCCCAACGGCTCGCCTGCGCGACGCCATTGCCATACTCGAGCAGGCTCGAGTGGCCTGTCGAAGTCGCGGCGTTGTTCACGTAGGTAATACCCGCGTCGAGAATCCCGTAGATCGTGACAGTACTCTGCGCGTGAGCGGACAAGCAGCCGAACGACATAAGGCCGGCGGCCACGAGGGTTTTTCTTCCGGTTGACATAGTGATTCGGTCTCCAAGCGTTAATTGAATTTGTGTAATTGCTCAATCGTGCTGCGTTGCCAGCGGATGCGGTGCGTTCAAGCGATCGGCAGCGGCGTGCCGAGACCCTGCGCGCGCGCCAGTTCGACGACCTTCGAAGCGGTATAGATGTCCTGCAACGCCATTCCATGCGACTCGAACAAGATGATCTGCGCGTCGTCGCGCCGTCCCGGACGCACGCCGGCCACCACCTGCCCGAGATCGGTGATGCTTTCCCAATGCACGATGCCGGCTTCATAGGCAGGCAGGAGGTCGCCGCATTCGCGCTCGGCGACTTCGCGTGAGTCGACCACGATCAGGTCGGCGCGCGCCACGGTCTCAAGATCGACCTCGCGGCGATCTAGGCTGTTCGAACCGGCAGCGGTCACGAGCTGACCGGTTTCAAGCCACGCTCCGTCGAAGAGCGGCTCGCTGGAACGCGTCATCAATGCAATCACGTCGGCGCCATACACCGCGTCCTCCCGCGAAGCTGCCGGCCGCACATCCAGTTGAAGACGCTCGCGCTGCTCGCGGCAAAAAGCCTCGACACGTTCGCCGTCGCGACCGAACACGCGCACTTCACGCAAGCAGCACGCAAGGCTGATCGCCTCGAGTTGCGTAACGGCGTGGCGCCCGTAACCGAACAGGCCGAGCACGCCAGCCTCACTGCGCGCAAGGTGCCGTGCCGCTACGCCGGTTGTGGCGCCCGTGCGCATTTGCCCGAGCCAGTCAGCTTCGACAATTGACTGAAGCTCGCCGCTGCTGCGGCTGATTAGATGAATCAGCGATACGCGGCCCGCGCCGGGCTTGATGTAGTACGCCTTATAGCCAACCAGGTCGAGTTCGGGTGCGGCCGCCTGCATGATATGCAGATGCGCACCGGGCAGCCGCGCGCGTTCGCGCGGCACATCGAACGCCACGCCACGGCCACGGGCCGCGAAGGCCTGCTCGACTTCTTGCAGCGCGACTTGCATCGTCAGCACATGGCGGACGTCAGTTTCGGAAAAATAAAGAGCCATGATGCTTCGCGAAATTCCAGTCAGTGTCTGTCGGTGGCTTGAAGAACGTGAGCCGCGTGCGTTACATCGGCTGAACGCCGGCCGCGCCCAACACCTTGTGCCACTTGATGATTTCGTCGTGGATCAGCGTCGCGACCGCGCTGCCGGGCAGCCCGCGCGCATAGATGCCCTGGTCGGCCAGTTGCTTGACAACGGCGGGGTCCTTGGCTGCGGCGGTGAAGGCGGCCTGCAGCTTTTGCGTGACGTCGGGCGGGAGGTTCGCAGGTCCGAGCACCGCCATCCAGATCGATGAATCGAAACCCGGGAAGCCCGATTCGGCGATGGTCGGCACGCCCGGTAGCGCGGCCACGTGTTCCTTGCCGGTAACGGCCAGCGCCTTGAGTTGGTGGCTCCTGATCAGGTCGCTGACTGTGGCGTAGGCTTCGACCTTCACGTCGACGCGGCCAGCCAGCAGATCGATCCGCGACGGAGCGGCGCCCGCATAGGGGACGTGAACCATTTTCAGGTTCGCATCGCTCGCCAGCATCGCCATGGTCAGATGCGGCCATGTGCCAATGCCCGCGGACGCATATTTGACCTTGCCGGGATTCGCCTTGGCGTATGCGAGAAATTCAGCGAACGTGTTGTAGGGCGTTTTTGTCGACGCCAGCAGCACGCCCGGATGATCCGCGAGAAGCGCGATCGGCGTGAAGCCTTTCTCGGAATCGTAGGGCAGCCGCTTCATCAACGATGGGTTGGATGCGTGCGAAGTCTGCGCGAACAGCAGCGTATAGCCGTCGGGTTTCGCATTCGCGACGAAGCTGGTCGCCACCACGCCGCCCGCGCCGGGCCGATTGTCGACCACGATCGCCTGATGCAGCAACGTCGACGCCTTCTGCGCGACGGCCCGCGCCACGAGGTCGCTGGATCCGCCAGGGGAGAATGGCAGGATCAGCCGGATCGGATATTCGGGATAGGCCGCGTGAGCCGCCGGGCTGAGGACGCTGGCGAGCGCCAGCAGGGTTGCAGGTATCAGGTGCTTGAGTCTCAATTTGGTCTCCGAAATAGTTATAGTGAACCGCCATCGTGCTGATCTCTCGTTTGGAGAGCGCCTTTGCACGTAAATCTATCCGATCGCCACACCCTGTGTGTTGACGAACAACGAATACAGCGAACGGCTCGCCGCCATGAACAAGCGGTTGCGCTGTGGACCGCCAAAGCACAGATTGGCGCAGCGCTCCGGCAACGCGATATGACCGATGGGCTCGCCTTGTGGCGACAGGATTCGCACGCCATCCAGCTCCGCGCGGCCCATGCCCCAGCCACACCACAAGTTGCCGTCGATATCGACGCGCAATCCATCCGGCGTGCCGGGACCGGCGTCCATCAGCACCCGGCTTTTCACGAGCTGCGTGCCGCCTTCCACGTCGAACGCCCGGATACGGCGCGGATTGGTGCGCGACTCGATCACGTAGAGGATGGACTCGTCGGGCGAAAAAGCCAGGCCGTTCGGCCCTTCGATATCGTCTGCCACCACCCTCAGCTCGCCCGCGTGCGGATCGAGCCGATAGACGTTCGCGGGCAGTTCCTGCTGGCCGACCCGGCCTGTGTAGTTGTTGAGCAAGCCGAACGGCGGATCTGTGAACCAGATCGAGTCGTCGGATTTGACGATCACGTCGTTGGGCGAATTGAGACGCTTGCCTTGATACCGGTCCGCGAGCACCGTGATCGAGCCGTCGTACTCGGTTCTCGATATGCGCCTGCCGCCATGTTCGGCCGTTATGAGCCGTCCCTGCCGGTCACGCGTGTTCCCGTTCGCAAGCAGGTTCGAGCCAGAGCGAAACACGCTTACCGCGCCGGTTTCCTCGGTCCAGCGCATGATGCGGTCGTTGGGGATATCGCTCCATAGGAGATACCGTCCGTCGCCGAACCAGACCGGGCCTTCACCCCATCGGCATCCGTCGGCAAGCCGCTCCACCGCCGCGAACGGATTAACGTAGCGGGCAAAGCGCGGATCGAGCACGCGGACGGCTTCGTCCGGATAGCGCGGTAATTCCCCCTGCATAGAGTTTCCTCGTCAGTGTGTGAGTCAGGCCACGCGATATCGCGCGATCACGTCGGGATCGGGGTCCCGGCCAAGACCAGGCGCCTGTGGAATGGTGATGCGGCCGTCGCGGATTGCAATCGCGTCGCCAAGCGGACTCGCGCCGAGATCCGCGAACGAATATTCGATCATGGTTTCGGCTTCGAAAGTCGATGCGATATGCAAACTCGCAAGTAGCCCGGGACCGAAATACGGGCAGTGCGGCACGAGCGGCACGCCATAGCGCGCAGCAATGCCGGCGATCTTCATGAATTCGCTGATACCGCCGATCTTCGTGACGCTCGGCTGCGCGATGTCGACCGCGCCCGCTTCGAACATCTGCTTGAAATGGGTCGCGCTCATCACGTTCTCGCCCGCCGAAATGGCGAGGCCACAGCGTTGCCGCACTTGTGCGAGCGCCGCAAAATCTTCCGGAGGCCAGACAGGCTCTTCGAACCACGTCAGATCGAAACGCGCGAGCTGCTGCGCAATCCCGACCGCCTCGTCGACATTCCACGGGCAATTTACATCCAGCATCAAACCCACTTGTGGACCCAGCGCCTCGCGTGCCATCTTGACGTGCTCGACACCGGTCTCGTGCAGTTTGATCGCAGCAAAGCCGCGTTCATGCGCCGCCGCCGCGTTATGCGCTGCGAGCGCCGGGTCGGTGTAGCGCATCAGGCTGGCATAGACCGGCAGATCACGATGCCGCGCGCCACCCAGCAATGCAGAGACGGGTTTGCCCGCAGCCTTGCCGGCAAGATCCCACAGCGCGATGTCGAGGCCCGACAGCGCGAACGTGACCGCGCCAGTGCGTCCGAGCAAATGCAAAGGCCGTTGCAATTGCAGGTTGAGCTCGGCGATACCGGTTTCATCGCGGCCAATCGCGAGCGGCGCGACGAGATGCTCGAGCGCAGCGCGGGTGGCCGGCCACACTGCATAGCCAAATGCCTCGCCCCAGCCGACCTGGCCTTCTTCCGTCTCGACGCGCACGAGCAGGATTTCCATCTGCCGCGGATGTCCGGCGAAAAGCGGCTTCGGCCCGAACATCTCGTAAGGCAGACTTAACGGAATGGCTTCGATCGAACGGATCGTCATGACGCTTATGGCCTCCTTCCTGGTCTTGCGCACCGTGCGGCCCTACGCCGAGCGGCTGCGTCGAGTTCATTCATCTTGCGGCGCGACGTAGCAAAGCCCCTTCGCGGCAAGCGTTTCCCGCATGCCGTAGTAGTCGAGTCCGAGCACGCCGGAGGCGAGCACAGCGCGCGTCCTGGCTTCTTTCTCGAGCCGCTGTGTCGAGGCATGCACGACCTTGTCGACGTCGCCGAACGGCACGACCACAATGCCGTCGTCATCGGCGACGATGACGTCGCCCGGACGGACCGCCTGGCCGGCGCATACCACCGGGACATTGACCGAGCCAAGCGTTGCCTTCACCGTGCCTTGCGCGGACACGGCCTTCGACCACACAGGGAAATTCATGTCCTTGAGCGCCTTGACGTCGCGGCAACCGGCATCGATCACGAGGCCGAGCACACCTCGCGCCGCCATCGACGTAGCCAGCAGTTCGCCGAAATAGCCGTTGTCGCAAGGCGAGGTGACGGCGGCGACGACGATGTCGCCCGGCTGGCATTGCTCCACGGCAACATGCAGCATCCAGTTGTCACCGGGAACCAGCAACACTGTGACAGCTGAGCCGGCTATCGCCGCGCCTTGCCAGACTGGGCGAATGCCCGCTCCCATCAGGCCAAGCCGACCCTGGGCTTCATGGGCTGTCGCCGCGCCGGCCTGCGCGAGGGCGGCGATGGCCTGCGCGTCGGCGCGCCGTTTGTTGGGCACCACGATTCCGAGCGTCATGCGAGCGACTCCACTACGTTAGGGGTGAGCTGCATGTAAGCCTCCGCATATTCGATGTTGCGCGCGGCCGTAATGCCGATGTTGCGCTTGGCCTGCACGCCGCGTTGCAGTGCGACACGTGTGTAGTAATGCCAAAGATGTTCCTGGCCCGCCATCGCTTCGATGGCGCCGCGTTTCCGATCCCACACATCCGTGATGTCGAGAAAGGTATTGGGTGACCAGTTGCATTGTTCTGTCTGGTGCGGTTCGAATGCATAGACGGGCGGTGCGCCAAGAATCTGCTGTCCCGGCTTATAGCCCTCGGCCTGCGCAATGATGCGCGCCTCGCGCGTTACGCTCATTGCCAGCGGATGGTCGGCGTTGTATGGGTCTTCGGCTGAATGGCTCAGCACGAACGAAGGCAGCAGATCGCGATACACGTCGACCAGCCGCATCAAGGCTTCGTCGGAGACGCGAAGCGGATAATCGCCGAGATCGAAGAATTCGATCTCGGCTCCGAGAATCGCGGCTGCCTCGAGCGCCTCGTCGCGGCGCGCGGCCTTGACGCTTTCGATCGTCTGGCCGCCTTTGCGCCACAGTTTCGCTGATTCGCCGCGCTCTCCGAACGAGAGGCAAACGACCATCATGCGATAGCCCTGGCTGGCGTGCAACGCGATCGCGCCACCGGCTCGCCAGACGAAATCGGCCGAGTGCGCGCTGACGACCAGACCGGTCTTGCGGTGTGTCGAAGTCGGAGAGAGAGTGGACATGAATAAACGGATGAGTGAAGGAACGCGTCCCCGTCAGTCCGCATCGAACCGGTATCTGCCAGGTCTGCAACGATGCGAGATTGTTGCGCCTGACCGCCGCCGTGGCTAATACCGATCGTCGGCAGATCGATACGTTATGCTTATAGCCCGGCCCGGGAAAAACCCTTAGGCCTGCGCCGAGGCTCGGGGCGGGTTGATCGCAGCCAGGTGCGCACTGCGTCATTCCGCCGATACGGCTCGCAGTGCGTCGAGCAACGCCAGCATGCCGGGTGACGGTTCGGTATTACGCAGCCGCGCGATACCGATCGTGCGACGCGCGAATTTCACTTCCACTGGCAGGATGACGAGGATGCCCTGCCGCAACTCGTGCTGGATCTGACGATGCGAAACCAGCGCGAGCCGATCGCTCGAAAGCAGGAGCGTGCGCACAATCGAAGGACTGTTTGCTTCGAGTTGCGTGTTGGGCGGCTCGACCGATTCAGCGCGAAACGCGCCGTCGAACAATACGCGTGATGGCGTGCCCGCGAGCGGCACGACCCATTCGTGTTCACGCAGTCGATTCAGGCTGCCGATGTTCTGTTGCCGCAGCAACGGATGCTGCGCACGGACCACCACGCTCAGCGTGTCGTCGAACAACGGCTCGTGGATCGAATAGGGTTCGCTCTCGTCTGAGCGCAACGCGCCGACGATCAGATTGACGTCGGCACAACGCAGGCCGTGGCCCAGCGTTTCGTAGGTGCCATCGACGATCCGTATGTTGAGCCCCGGATGGTTGCGCAACGTGCGTTCGGTCGCGAGCGGCACGAGATGTCCGCTCGAGAGCGGCAACGCGCCCACCACCAGCAGTCCGGCCAGTTCTCCCCGCAACGACACCAGTTCTTCGTCAGCGACGCGGATTTCGCTGAGCGCGAGCTTTACGTGCATCAGCAGCAGCTCGCCGGGCTCGGTGAGCTGCGTGCCGCGGCCGGAGCGCATGAAGAGCGGCACGCCGGCCAGATGTTCGAGCAGATGAAGATTGCGATTGAGTGCCGGCTGGGTCACGCCAACCGCGGCCGCCGCGGCCTTTTCGCTACCGGAGCGCGCGACCGCGACGAGTGCCGTCAGCATGGCTTCGGTGACGGTTTCCGACAGCCGCTCCGTCGGCGGCACGCGGTGTCGCCCAGGGACCGCGCGACGCAGAATGTCGCTGCCCGCCGCACGCAACGCCTCGAGCGCACGCTCGACACGCCGGTACGCGCAGTCGCCGGCCGCCGTGAGACGCATCCCCTTGGTCGTGCGCTCGAACAACAGCGTGCCAAGCGACATTTCGAGCTGCCGCACCGCGCGCGTCACCGAAGGTTGCGACAGATGCAATGCTTCGCTGGCGCGATGTACGTTGCCGTGCCGCGCGACGGCAGCAAAAGCGCGCAACTTATGCATTTGCGCAAGCCGGGGCAGATAGTCCGGAAGTTCAGGCATAACCTTTTAGATTCATTTCCACCCCCTGTCCGCTGATCCATGGATGCAGCCGCGCGGCCGGGGCTCAACAGAATAGTGTGGAACTTATCACGCAAGGAGTACCCGGAATATTCGGAATCACGCGGATATTCTCGCCGCATGCGATATCCATCGCTCGCACTTTCGTCTCCGGGAAATCATCTATATCAGAAAAACGTATCGCTTTCGGTATGAATATGATTGGCGCTCAACTCCCGAGGGATCGAAGATGCGACAACGGAAAACGACTGAACAGGCATGCACCGTGCAAGAGCGCGGCGCGCATTGACCCTCGGCAGTTGTTTATGCAATTGACAATAAGGAGACACAAGTGGACAGAAATCTGGAATGGGCGACCGACGTCGAGAAAAAGCTGATTCGGCGTGCCGCCTTGCGCATCATGCCGTTCCTGATTCTTTGCTACTTCGTTTCATTCATCGACCGAGTCAACATCGGCTTCGCGTCGTTCCAGATGGAAAGCGATATCCACATCTCGCCAGCCATTCTTGGACTCGGCGGGGGATTGTATTTTGTGTCGTACGTGCTGTTTGAAGTACCGTCGAATATCCTGATTCTGAAGCAGGGTGTGCGGCGCTTTTTCACGCGCATCATGATCACCTGGGGCATCGTCTCCACCTGCATGGCGCTCGTGCAAGGACCGTGGTCGTTCTCCGTGATGCGCTTCGTGCTCGGCGCAGCCGAGGCGGGACTCTTTCCCGGCGTTATCCTGTACCTCACATACTGGTTTCCGAAGTCGCACCGCGCAACTTACGTCGGCTGGTTCGCACTCGCAATTCCATTGTCGAGCTTCTTCGGCTCACCGCTTTCCGCCGCGCTGCTGCACTTGAACGGCGTGCTCGGGCTGGCCGGGTGGCAATGGCTGTTCATCGCAGAAGGACTGCCGGCGGTGGTGCTCGGAGTCGTCTGCATGTTCTACATCGATAACCGCCCGGAAGACGCACGCTGGTTGACGCCTGCCGAACGCGAGATCTATCGCAACATGCTGGCACGCGATCGCGCTCCGGACGAAGCCAGCACGGGCCACGCGGTGCCGCTCTGGCGCGTGCTGTGCAATCCGCGCGTGCTGGGCCTCGCGGTCGTGCTCGCGGCTTCGTCGGCCACCTCGAATACATTCGCCGTGTGGGCGCCGCGCTTCATCAAATCGTTTCACGTGTCGGACATGGCGGCCGGCTGGCTCAACTCCGTGCCGTTCCTCCTCGGCGCCGTCGCGGTGATTGCCGCGGGCTATCACTCGGACCGGCGTTCCGAGCGGATCTGGCACACCGCCGTGCCGTTGATCGTGGCGGCGCTCGCCACCGCGCTGATGATGGTGTCGTCCGCGTTTGTGCCGTCCTATCTGTTGCTGGGCCTCACCGTGGTCGGCATCTACGCGTCGAAGGCGCCGACGTGGGCCATCGCGACCGAATGGTTGCCCGACAACATCAAGGCGGCTGGTATTGCGCAAATCAACGCGATCAGCAGCCTGATTTCGTTCTTCCCGATTTATATCGTCGGCCTGATCCGCGAGGCGCACGGCAGCTATGCACTGGCGTTCCTGCCGATGGCCTTCATTTCAGGCGGTGGCGCGCTGCTGTTGCTGGTGATGAATTACCGGCGCCTGCGCTTCGCCGCACGCAGTTTCGTCTGACGCTTCACGCCCGGCCGCAGAGCTGCGCGAGATACACAGGAGACAGTCATGCCCTTGCAGTTGACCCAGGTCCGCCGGGACTATCTTGGCGGCACGCTAATGCTGCTGATCGGTGCGGGCGCGCTAGTGGAAGGCGCGACCTACGACGTCGGCACGCTGAACAACATGGGCCCGGGATTTTTCCCGGTCGCACTCGGCTTGCTGATGGCGCTGGTGGGACTCGGCATCGTCATTTCGGCCCGGCTGTCAGCGCGGCGCGCCGCGACCAGCACCGAATCTCCTGCCCGTCAACCCGAATGGGGTGCGTGGGCCTGCATTCTCGGCGGCATCGCGGCGTTCGTCGGCATTGGCGAGTATGGCGGGCTCGCGCCCGCGACCTTCGCACTCGTTTTCATCTCCGCGCTCGGTGATCGCACCAATGATCCTAAACGGGCTGCAATGCTCGCCCTTGCAATGGTCGTGATCAGCGCCGTGGTGTTCCGCTGGGCGCTGAAACTGCAATTCCCGTTGTTTTCCTGGGGTTAAGTCATGATTGGACAATCTCTGGTCGATCTCTGGCACGGCTTCGGCGTCGCGCTCGAACTGCACAATCTGATGTGGTCGTTCTTCGGCGTGCTCATCGGCAATCTGATAGGCGTGCTGCCTGGCATGGGACCGCTATCGGCAATCTCGATCCTGCTGCCGCTGACCTATACGATGCCGCCGGTTGCCGCCATTTTGATGCTGGCCGGCATCTTCTACGGTTCGCAATACGGCGGCGCAATCGGCGCGATTCTCCTGAACCTGCCCTGCCATCCCCCGCATGCGGTGACCTGTCTCGACGGCTATCCACTTACACAGAAGGGCAAAGGTGGCACGGCGCTCGGCATCACCATGATCTCGTCGTTCTTCGCCGCCTCGTTCGGTATTACCGTAATGGTGTTTGCGTCACCGCTGCTGGTGCGCATGGCATTCAAGTTCGGCCCGGCCGAGCTGTTCTCGATCATGCTGCTCGGACTGCTTGCGGGCGGCACGATGTCGCGAAGCTCGCCATTGAAGGGCGTCGCGATGACGCTATTCGGCCTGATGCTGGGCGTGGTGGGCACCGACGTGAACAGCGGCACGATGCGCTACACGTTCGGTGTCTATCAGCTTTCGGACGGTATCGAACTGGTGGCGCTGGCGCTTGGGCTGTTCGGCGTGGCAGAGTTCCTCGCCAACGTCAATCACATGCATGCGGTGGGCACCGGCATCAAGCTTCGAATACGCGATATGCGGCCTAGCCGCAACGAGCTTCGCCAGGCATTTTTTCCGATGCTGCGCGGCACGCTGATGGGAACGCTGTTCGGCGCGATGCCAGGTACCGGACCGACCATTACGACGTTCCTGGCTTATGCGGTGGAAAAGAAGATAGCGAGACATCCAGAGCGTTTCGGCTCAGGCGAGATCGCTGGTGTCGCAGCGCCCGAAGCCGCCTCGCACTCCAAAACCCAGGTCGACTTCATTCCGACTATGAGTCTCGGCATTCCGGGCGACCCGGTGATGGCGCTGATACTCGGCGCCCTGCTGATCCAGGGCATTCAGCCAGGACCGCAATTGATCACCGAGCATGCGGACCTGTTCTGGGGGCTGATAGCGAGCTTCTGGGTCGGTAACATTCTGCTGGTCGTGCTGAACGTGCCGCTCATCGGCATCTGGGTGAAATTCCTGAAAGTGCCTTACCGGTATCTGTTTCCGTCCGCGCTCTTTTTTATCGCGGTCGGTGTCTATAGCACCAACAACAGCCTCTTCCAGGTGGGCGAAGTGCTGGTGTTCGGCGTGATCGGCGCAATCTTTCTTACGCTCGACTTTCCGGTTGCGCCGATCCTGCTTGGCTTCGTACTCGGACCGCTCGTCGAGGAAAACTTCCGCCGCTCGCTGCTTCTGTCGGACGGCCGCCTGGGCGTGTTTTTCGAGCACCCGATCAGCGCGGTATTCATGGCTGCATCGGCCATTCTAATTTTGCTGCAGTTGTACTTTGCCGTGCATAAAAGCATGCGCAATCGCGAGCAGAGGCGTATTGACGATGGCGGACACGGTATCGCAGGAGAAGGTGGTGTGGCATTAACACAGACGCGAAAAATTCCCGTCGATCACTCGCGCACGGAGCCCAAGTAATTTAGGCGTGCGCCAGCCAATGCATGTTTGCTCTGAAACGTGTTTATCGCTATGACCCGTTGCGCTCCAGCCGCCAAGGCGCCCAGAAGCCAAGCAAATCCCGCTGGCCGATCACGTCCGCATCGTGCCCGATTGAACCCGTGCCGAATTGATGGCGGCCCCAAACGCCGGTCGGGACCGCGCACCAAACAAAGTGCATCTTCAGGCGCGACCTCCCGCACCCACCTTGCCCCAAGCGAGCGTCGCGACACGGTGTCGTATTCGAACAAACACGGCACCTCATACTGTTGGCCCGGTCCGACGACGCACTCTACGATCTGAAGATATTGACCGCTCGCGACTCGCGATACGCAAATGCGGTGACCACCAGCGCCAGCCCGACCCAAAACATCGGATACCACAGACCCGCGTAGATATTCCCCTGCGCGGCGGCAATGGCAAACGACAGCGCGGGAAGCAGCCCGCCAATCCATCCGCTCGCTACGTGAAACGGAATGGACATCGATGTGTATCGCAACTCTGTCGGGAACATCTCGACCAGGATGGCGGCAATGGGCGCGTAGGTCAGGCTCATGACGAAGACCAGGAACAACATCAGCAGCAAGACGGCGCCGAAGTGGAACTGATCGGGAGCAGCCTTTGGCGGATACCCCGCCTTCACCAGCGCCGCGGAGAGCGCCTGGCTAAAGTCGCCCGCCTTCGCCTTCAGCCCGGCGGCGTCAAGACTGGTGGCGTCGAATCCACGAATCACGTCGTCGCCTATCGTGACCGTGACCGGCTCGCCAGAGCCGCCGCCGACGACCGAATAGTTGACCGAGGCGGCGCTCAACGTTTTCTTCGCGATATCGCAGGGATTGCTGAAATTACGCACGCCTGCCGGGTCGAACATGAAAGCGCACGCACGCAGGTCGGCGTGAACCACGGCGGGATTCTTGGTCTGCGCCTGTTCGAGTGCGGGATTGGCGTAGTGCGTGATTGCGCGGAACGCGGGAAAGATGGTCACCGCGGCGAGCAGATATCCGATCAACAAAACGGGCTTGCGCCCAAAGCGGTCGGACAATGCACCACAGCCATACAGCATGGGGATTGCGGCCAGCATGGCGATGGCAACCAGCAGGTTCGACACGTTGGCATCGACTTTCAATACGCGCGTGAGAAAGAACAGCGGATAGATCACAACCACGTACCACACGACCGTCATGCCGCCGCAGATCCCGAACAGCGCCACCATGACCTTGGCCAGATTCTTCCCGCGCAACGAATCGCGCACCGGCGATTTTGACAGCACGCCTGCCGCGCGGGCCCGCTCGAATGCGGGCGATTCGTCCATCTTCCTGCGCAGCGCGAGCGACACGATCAGCAAAATGATGGATATCGAAAACGGTATGCGCCAGCCCCAGACCGCGAAGTCAGGTCCTGTGAGAATACGTGTGGCAATGGTGATGATCAGCGCGCCGAGCAAGCCGGTTGAAGCCGTCGCCTGGATCAGGGACGTATTGCGGCCTCTGCGATTCTGCGGCGAATGTTCGGCCACGTAAGTCGCCGCGCCACCAAACTCCCCGCCTACCGCAAAACCCTGCAGGATGCGCGAGAGCACGAGGATGATCGGCGCAGCCACGCCAATGGTTGCATAGCCGGGCGTAAGCGCAACGGCGCAAGTCGCCAGTCCCATCAGCATGACCGTGGTCATGAAAGTCTTCTTGCGCCCTATCATGTCGCCGAGACGCCCAAAGATCACAGCGCCGAGAGGCCGCACGACGAACCCGACCGAAAACGTCATCAACGCGAAGATGAAGGCGGTGCCCGGTTCTATACCGGTAAAGAAATTCGCCGCGATGACATCCGCGAGCGAACCATACAGCACGAAGTCGTACCACTCGAACACCGTGCCGGCCACCGCGCCGGCAATCGCCCGTTTATCCTTGCCCGATAGCCGCGCACGGCTTTCCGTAAGACTGAGGTCCATGGCTTTGTCTCCTGTTAAGTCACCTATCTCGTGCAGGCCTGGCATTGACCGTGACGCCGTGTATCTATGAAAACGACACCTCGACCGAGCCGAATGCGCCGAAATCGACGTTCATCGTGTCACCCGGCGCGACTGCCATGGGTGCCACACACGCCCCCGTAGTGACGAGCTGTCCGGGCTGCAAGCACTCGCCAACGCTGTTCAATTCATTGGCAAGCCACGTAATCGCAATGCACGGGTCGCCCAGCACATTCGCGCCACTGCCCTCGCCCGCAAGCAAGCCGTTGCGATATGCCGCGACCTTGTGCGACACGAGATCGGCGCTACGCCAACCCTCTGCAACCGCGGGACTGACGACAAGCCACAGCGCACACGCGGCATCGGCGATCAGTTGGGGCGCACCGACTCGCGCGAAGTCCTCGTAACGGGAATCAGGCACTTCGATCGCGAGGTGAAGCGTATCGACCGCATCCATGACTTCGCCTGTCTCATACGGCCGGCCTCGGGGCGGCAGCGCGGACTTCATGCGAAAGGCAAACTCCGCTTCGGCGACGTTCATCACGTTTGTTTTCATCGGCACGGTCAGTCCGCCAGCGATCACATGCTCGGATAAAAGCCGCGCAGCGATGGGTCCATCCACGCCGATATGCTCCTGTCCCGCCTTGCTTGTCGCGGCGATCTTCCACCCGGCCACGAGTCGCCCGGACAGGCGCGCGGCCTCCGCCTGAACCGCGTACGCGTCAGCGCGGCTCGCGGGCCTGCAGCTCTCGGGTAGCGCGACAAGCCGCGTGCGGTCGCGGGCATTTTTCAAAAGCGTGCTGGCGGCTTCGTGCAACTGATGCTGGTTCACGTCTGCTCCTTGATCGCATTCGCATGCGTGGTTTGATCCGTTGGTCTGGCTTCAATGCATGCCGCCCAGATACGCGGCCTGCACCGCCTTGTTGTCGCGCAAGGTGACGGCCGGTCCTTCAATCGCAACCTTGCCGTTCTCGAGCACATATCCGTAATCGCTCACCTGCAGCGCAGCCGCCGCGAACTGCTCGACGACAAGCATCGTCACGCCATCTTGCTTAAGACGCTCGATTGTCCTGAACACTTCGTCCACGAGCAGGGGGGCGAGGCCCATCGATGGTTCATCAAGCAGCACCACTTCCGGGTCGAGCATGATGGCGCGCGCCATCGCAAGCATTTGCTGCTCGCCGCCAGACAAGGTTCCCGCTTGCTGCGTCGCGCGTTTCCTCAGGATGGGAAAGAGGTCCATGGCGCGTTCGAGGTAACTTTTGATGTCGCCCTTCCTGCGCTTGCCGACGAACCGCGCGAACGCGCCCAGTTCGAGGTTATCCCTGACCGACAGAGTGGGAAACACATGGCGCCCTTCGGGACTGTGCGCGAGCCCGAGCCGTGCGACCTTGAAGGACTCGAATTGCGTGATGTCCTGCCCGTTGAGCATCACAATGCCCGCACGGGCGCGCAACATGCCGGAGATCACACGCATGGTCGTAGTCTTGCCCGCGCCATTCGAGCCGATCAGGCTGACCACGCGGCCCTTGGCGACTTCGAGCGAGACCCCATGCAGCACTTCGGTGGTGCCGTAACCTGCGTGTATGGAATCGATCCTGAGCATGATTGCGCGTCTCCTAGGCCACAGTCGGGGTAGCGATGGCCGCACCCGGCGCAACGGCCGGTGCGCCGAGATACGCTTCAATCACGCGGCGGTCGCGGGAAATATCGGCGGGCGCACCCTCGGCAATCTTCTGTCCGAAATCGAGTACCGAGACACGGTCGCAAATCGCCATGACCAGGTCCATGTGATGCTCGATCAGGATCACGGTAATGCCGTGTCCGCGAATCTTCTCGATCATCTGCCGCAGTTCCGGCAAGTCGGCGGGCCGCAGGCCAGCGGCGGGTTCATCGAGGAGCAGCAAGGACGGCGACGTACCCAGCGCCCGCGCTATCTCGAGCAGGCGCTGCTTACCGTACGGAAGGTTGCGCGCCTGCTCGGCCGCAAGATCGTGCATGCCGACAAAACCAAGCAACGCCGCGGCGCGCACACGTGCCGCCTGCTCTTCCCGGCGAAAACGAGGCGTGCGGAATATCACGTCGAGTAGATTGGCATGAAAGGTCTGGTGCAGTCCGACCAGCACGTTCTCGAGCGTGCTCATTTCCCCGAACAACTGAACGTTCTGGAACGTGCGTGCAATGCCTTTGCGTGCAATCCTTGAAGGCGTCAGCCCGTTCGAGCGTTCACCATTGAAGTCGATGTTGCCGCCGGTCGCGGCGTACACGCCGGTGAGCACGTTCATCATCGTGCTCTTGCCCGAGCCATTGGGCCCGATCAGTCCATGCACGGTGCCGCGCATCACCTTGAGAGAGATGTCGTTGAGCGCGCGCAGGCCGCCAAACTGCATCACGACGCCCGATAAGTCGAGCAGGCACTCCGCTGGCGAAGCCAGGCGCAGCGCCGCGTTTCCCCACAGCTCTTCTTGCGGCACCTCATGTGGCGGGCGGCTATCCGGGGTTGCGGTCCGCAGCGCCCTGGCCGCACTCCAGTTGCGTGTAAGCACCCTGAAGTAACCTGCCACGCCTTCGGGCAGGTAATACACCACGCCCAGAATAATCAACCCGAAGATGGTCAGGCGCTGGCTGACGATGTCGCTGACGGTGAACGCAAAGCAGACGAAAGCGGCCACCGTGACGACCGGCGCGAGAAGCGCGCGCATAGTGGCGCGTTTGCTGCGATAGACATGCACTGCAAGCACGGCAACCACGACCGCGATCACAACAGTCAGGGCGCGGAACAAGACGATATCGGACAGCAGATTCGGCAGGATCACAATGGTCGACGCACCGATCACAGTGCCCACGCGCGAGCGTTTTCCGCCCAGCGTGACGGCGAGCAGGAACAGCGTGGAGAGCTCCATGGAAAAGGTATTCGGGGCAATGTATTCCTCGGACAATCCATACAGCGAACCAGCCAGTCCGGCGAACGCGGCGCTGATCACGAACGCGATCACCTTGTAGCGGTAGACCGACACGCCCATGCAGTCCGCCGCGACCGGGCTGCCGCGCAACGCGAGGAACGCGCGGCCATAGTGAGACGACATGATCCGCGACACGACCAGCATTGCAAGTGCGGCAACGGCCAGCACCACGTAGTAGAAGTCGGTGGCGCTCACCAGATGACCGAGGACCACAGGCTTGCTGATCGCAAGACCTTGCGCGCCGTTTGTCAGGAAATCCATTTCATTGAGCAGGATCTGGACAATGGTTCCGAACGCCAGCGTCACCATCGCGAGATACGGACCGGTCAACCGCAATGCCGGCACCGCGAGGATGGCGCCGGAAAAAGCAGTTATGGCGATAACGCAGGGAATCGCTATCCAGAAGGGCAGCCCCGCTGTGGCAAGCAGGATGCCTGTGGCGTATGCACCGATGCCAAAAAGACCGGCATGCCCGAGCGACACTTCCCCGGTGTACCCAACCACGATATCCAGCCCGAAGACCACGACGCAGTAGATACCGATGATCACGAGCAAATGGGTGTAATACGGGTTCTGGCTAATTAGCGGGAATGCCGCCAGGCCGACTATCATGAGCCATGATGCAAGCTTCTTCGATTGCCCCATGTTCACACCTTTTTGATTGAAGTTCTGCCGAACAGACCGGCGGGCTTGATCGCCAGGGCAGCAAGCAGCAACAGCAGGCCAGGCACATCCTTATAGCCGCTCGATACGTAATAGCCGGTGAATGTCTCCGCGACGCCCAGAATCACGCCCCCCGCAATGATCCCCATGCCCGACGTCAGCCCGCCGATGATGGCGACAGCAAACGCCTTGAGCCCGAGCGTCGCCCCCATGTCGGCGCCGGCAACCGTCAGCGGGGCAATCAGGATGCCCGCGAAAGCCGCGCTCATGCACGAGAGTGCATAAGAAAACGTCACCACCAGACGCGTATTGATACCCATCAGGCCGGCAGCATCGGCGTCACTGGCGGTGGCGATCACCGCGCGTCCATAGATGGTCTTGCGGTTGAACACCTCGACCGCGGCCATCAGCGCGAGCGCGCCGGCGATCACAAGCAGTTCCATTGGCAGGATGCTTGCGCCCCAGACTGTGATACGCGTGTCGGGCAGCGGCGATGGAAATTTAAGATCGTCAGTACCCCAGATGTTCTCAGCCATGTTTGTCATGATGATGCCGAGCGCAATGGTCGCCATGATCCAGCCTTCGCTTTTCGCCGCGACAGCCGAGCGCACGCTGATACGTTCGGTGATCACGCCGACAATCGCGCCCATCACAAGCACGATGGGAATCATCAGCCAGTAGTTGCCGACATGCTGCAGGATCGTGAGACCCATCAATGCGCCGACGGCAAGCGCCTGCCCCTGCGCGAAATTCATGGTGCCGGAGGTGGCGAATGTAAGCTGGTAACCGAATGCGGTGACCGCATAGATCATTCCGACGGCACATCCGCTTACAATGATCTGCAAGATGACGTTCATGCCTCGTTACCTCGAAAGCAGCAAGTGGAGTGACTCGCGCGGCGGCGTCCGGAGATTCGCCGCGCGGGCAAGACGCCTGGTGTAGGACGTCGCAGGAGAAAACTGCCTGCGTGGATCAGCGCGCGGCCTGCGCTTGGCTTTCGTCTATCTTCACGACCATGCCGTTCTTGATTTGCGCCATGACCGCCACCGATGCATCCCGGATCGCGTCATGATCGGTCTTGGAAAACGGGTGGTCGTAGGTCATGATCAGGCCGTCCATCTTCTCGTGAAGGTCTTCGAGCGCATCGCGCACTTTCGGGCCATCGGTCGTGCCTGCCTGTTTCATGGCCGCTGCCATCAGATAGGTCACGTCATAACCTTGCGCCGCCCACACCGCACCCGGAATGTAGTCCGTGTGATAGACCTTCTTGTACTTCTCGACGAATTCCGTGCGTCGCGGCGACGTGTTCGCCACGAAGGTCTGCGGAAACCGTGTGCCGTCGGCATTGGCGCCCGCGAGCTGGATATAGTTCGGCATGGACAATGTCCAGCTACCGATAATCGGCGCCTTCCAGCCAAGCTTGGCCATCTCGTTCACGATCTGCGCGAGTTCAGGCCCTTCGCCGTACGTCAGGATAGCTTCCGCACCTGCCGATTTCGCGCGCAGTACTTGCGAGGTCATGTTCACGTCACCCTGATTCCACTTTTCGACATCGACCGGCGTGACGTCAAGCTTTTCAAGCGCCGCGGTCATGTCCTGCCGGCCGAGCTGACCGTAGTTCGACGAGTCCGCGAAAATGGCGACCTTCTTGTAGTGGTCTTTCACAACCGCCTCGTTGGCGATCATCGCGGACTGGATCCGGTCGACCAGCGAGACCCGGAAGATGTAACTCTTCGGATAGGCCGAGGTCATGAAGACCTTGGTCACCGACGTGCCACTCGGGCCTGGCGTGAGCAACGGAATCTGCGCGTCCTGATAGACCTTCTGGCTCGCGAGAATCACGCCGGTCGAAATGATGCCGACGCCCGCCGCTATGTGCTCCTTGTAGACCAGTTCCTGCGCGACTTGCAGTCCGCGTGCGTTATTGGCCTCGTCGTCGCGCTCGACCATCTGGAGGGGCCGCCCGAGTACGCCGCCTGCGGCGTTGATTTCATCGACAGCGAGTTTAATGCCGTTTCTCATTGAAAGGCCCATGGGCGCCGACCCACCGGTGAACGGCCCGGATACACCGATCTTGATGGGGTCGGCCGCGTGCGCCGCGACCGTCAGGCTCGCTGCGAGCGCCACAGCAAGCAAGCGCACATTTTTGGATTTAATCAGCATGATTTTGTCTCCTGTGACTGCATCAATTGCAGCGGATGGGTGAGCCTGTCTTCTCGCCGCGTTGCGCCTGGCACCTGCAATGCAATGAGTCGACAACCTCCGTCTACCCCGTTTGGCGCGCGCTCTTTGCCCCGGTCATGCAAGGGGATACCGGCGCGTCGCCGCCCTGCCCGATGTTTTCGCGAGACCCGGATTCAGGTCTCGATAAAAAATCGTTATCCTTATTAATAAATAAAGTTCGCTTACCAAAAACTGCATGAATCTCGCGTCAATGAATGTGATAACCGCCGTTGACGTCCAAGACCACCCCGGTCACATAGCCGGACAAGTCCGATGCCAGAAACAAGCAGACGTTTGCGACATCCTGCGCGGTACCGAGCCTTCCGAGCGGCGTGCTGGCGGCGACCGCCTGTTTGCCTTCGTCGGTGATTTTTCCCCGCAGCAGTTCCGTATCAATGAGTCCCGGCGCGATCGCGTTGGCGCGGATACCGTCGGGCGCGAGTTCACGCGCCATCGATTTGGCGAGCGCCTGCACCGCCCCCTTCGCCGCCGCGTAATGCGGTCCGCCAAGCACCCCGCCGCCTCGCTGTGCCGCGAGCGATCCCATGCAGACGATCGCGCCGCTCTTGCGCGTGCGAAAATGCGGCACGATGGCGCGCGACATATTGAAGGTGCCTCTCGCGCTCACGTCCATCACCAGGTTGTAATCATTCATCGTGCTGTCCATCAGCCGGTCCGGCTGGCTGATGCCCGCGTTATTCACGAGAATGTCGACCGCACCGAACATTTCGAGAATCTCCTCCACGACCTGCTCGCAACGTGCGGCATCGCGCACGTCGCAGGCAAAACCCCGGTGCTGCTTACTGATCATGGCAGCAGCCGTACCAGCCGCGTCTTCGTTCAGGTCGATCATGGCGACGCGCGCGCCATGCGCCGAGAACAGCTTCGCCGTAGCGAAGCCGATTCCTTTCATAGACGCACAGCCCGTTACGATCGCGACCTTGTCTTTCAATAACATTGCGTGTCTCCGGTAATGATGAACTGTCTGGCCCTACACCGTCAGCACCACGGAGCCCACGGTCCTGCCCGCTACAATGTCTGTATGCGCCTTCGCCGCGTCCTTCAGTGGATACGCATTGCCGACCTTCACGCGCAGCGTGCCGTTCTGGATCAAGCCGAACAGCGCGGCAGCACCCTCGCGGAAATCGGCAGCGTCCGCGGTGTACTGTGTCACGGTCGGCCGCGTAATGAAGAGCGAACCCTTGCTGCGCAGATGCATCAGCGAGACCGGTCCTGGATCTCCCGAAGGCCAGCCGAACGACGCGATCAAGCCAAAACGGCTGGCACAATCAAGCGAACCCTCGAAGGTCTCGCGGCCAATGCTTTCATACACCACCGCGACGCCTTTGCTGCCCGTTACTTCGCGCACCTTATCGACGAAGCTTTCCTGCGGGATCACGACAGCATGCAGGCAACCGAACTCGCGCAGCACGTCGGCTTTCTCCTGCGAGTTGACCGTACCGATCACGGTTGCGCCGAGATGCTTCAGCCACTGCGTGAGCATCAGGCCAACACCACCCGCTGCCGCATGAACGAGTACCGCATCACCGGGTTTGATGGTGCGCAGCCTCGTCGACAGGTACCACGCGGTCAGCCCACGAAATAGCGCACCGGCAGCGAGATCGGGCGCGAGCGTTTGATCAGGCAAGCGGAAGATGCGCTCGCCTGGCACCACGCGCTCCTCGCCATAACTTCCCGCGGTGAAATACATATAAGCAACGCGATCGCCTTCTTTCACATGCGTCACATTCGCGCCGGTTTCTTCCACGATGCCGACGCCAGCAAAACCAAGCCCGGTAGGCAACGTGGCAGGCATCTCACCGGCACGGATCTGCGTATCGATGTAATCCACGCCGATCGCTTCATGACGCACACGCACGTCATCGGCGCCTACTGTCTGCGCGGGCTCCTGGACCCAGCGCATTACATCGGGGGCCCCGGTTTGCTCGACGACGAATCGTCCATATGTTCTGTTCATTCGTGCACTCCAGACGGTATGACTAACGGTTCAATGGGTTGGCAGGATTGCTTACTGAGCGGTCCATCCGCCATCTACCAGCAGCGAAGCGCCGGTGACCATCGCGGCTGCCGGCGATGCGAGATAGACTGCCGCCGCCGCGATGTCGCGTACGTCGGCCATGTGCCCCAACGGGATTTTCGACACCAGGAACTCGCGCTTTTCCGGCGTGTCGACGATGCTGCGTACCAGTGCCGTGTCAACGAAGGTCGGCCCGATGCTATTGACGCGAATGCGCTCGGGCGCAAGCTCTATCGCCATCGCTTTGGTGAGTCCTTCCACAGCGTGTTTCGTCATGCAATAGGCCGTGCGGTTGGGGGAACCTATGTGGCCCATCTGCGATGAGATATTGATGACAGCGCCGCCCCGGGCGCTGCGTCCTTCATCGCGCAACATGCGCTTCACAGCGGCTTGCGCAACCACGAAATACGCCTTCACATTCAGATTGAGGACCACGTCGAGGTGTTCGTCGCTGACATCTACAAAAGGCTCGGGAATATTGGTGCCCGCGTTGTTCACGAGGATATCGAGCGCAGGCAATGCGTCGATCAATGCGCGGATCGCGGCCGAGTCGGTGACGTCGCACACTTGCACGTGGGCCCGTCCTCCACGGCTCGTGATCTGTGCCGCGACTTCTTCGAGTTGCCCGCGCGTGCGCGCCACAAGTACGATTTCCGCTCCGGCGTCAGCAAGCGCCTGCGCGATCGCAGCGCCAATGCCCCGCCCCGCTCCCGTCACGAGCGCAACACGCTGGTCGATCCTGAACTGCTGCATGGTCGGGTTTTCGGATATTCGGGTTGTCATGGGAATCTCTGGCTCGGTAGTAGATAGCATCGGGCGTTAGCGGATCACGAAAGGGTCGGGTGTCTCCTTCGCCGTGCTGATCCACACGCTTTTCGTCTGCAGGTATTCGCGGATCGCGTCCATGCCGTTCTCGCGGCCAATGCCCGAACGCTTGTAGCCGCCAAACGGCGACATGTAGCTGACTGCGCGGTACATGTTCACCCATACCATCCCCACCATCAGGCGCTTTGGAAACTCGAGCGCGCGCCGCAAGTCGGACGTCCAGACACCGGCAGCCAGTCCATAAAGACTGTCGTTGGCAATTGCCGCGGCCTCGTCGTCATCCTTGAACCGGATGCAGCTCAGCACCGGTCCGAATACCTCTTCCTGCGCAATGCGCATGTCGTTGCGCACCTCGGAGAAAATGGTCGGCTCGACAAAAAGTCCTGCGCCGCATTCCGGACGTGTAGACGCGTTCCCGCCAAGCCGGCATTGCGCGCCTTCATTGCGGGCAATGCCGATGTATTCCAGGATCTTTTCGTATTGCGGCGGTGTGGTGACCGGACCTACTTGTGTCGCGCGATCGGACGGGTCACCCATGCGCGCGCTGCGGGCAAATGCGACTAGCCGGTCCACGAATTCATCGTAGATGCTGTCTTGCACCAAGAGGCGCGAGCCGGCTACGCAGGTCTGGCCCGTCGCCGCGAAGATGCCGGAGATGGCGCCCTTCACGGCGTCGTCGAGATTCGCATCCGCGAAAACGATGTTCGCCGATTTGCCGCCCAGTTCCAGCGTGACGTGCTTGAAGTCTCGCGCCGCTGCTTCGTAGATCTTCTGGCCGCCAAACTCACTGCCGGTGAAACCGATCTTTGCTACCTTCTTGTGCTCGACAAGCGGCGCCCCGACTTCCGCGCCGTACCCCGTCACCACGTTGAGCACGCCGGGAGGAAAGCCGGCTTCTTCGAAGAGCTTGGCCAGTTCGAGTGCAGAAGCCGACGTGTATTCGGACGGCTTCAGCACAAAGGTATTGCCAGCCGCGAGTCCGGGCGCGAGCTTGTTGACAGCGAGAAGGAGCGGAGAATTCCACGCCGTGATCGCCACGCACACGCCAAGCGGCTCATGTGTGGTGTAGTTGAACGTGTCGGACTTGTCGATGGGCAAGACCGCGCCTTCTATCTTGTCCGCAAGGCCCCCGAAGTAGCGGAAGTATTCGGGCAGATAGCCGGTTTGGGCCCGCATCTCCGTGATCAGCTTGCCGTTGTCGCGCACTTCGATCCGCGCAAGCTTGTCGGCATCGCGCACAATGAGATCCGCCAGCCTGTGCAGCAGCAACCCGCGTGCACTCGCTTTCATGGCTGACCACGGCCCTGAGTTAAAAGCCTTGTCGGCTGCTTGCACCGCGCGCTCCGCGTCCACCTTGCGGCCGCGCGGCAGTGTCGCCCAGGCCTGCATGGTGTATGGATCGGTGGTCTCGAACGTCTCGCCGTCCGCAGCATCAGTCCACTCGCCACCGATATACATCCGGTACCGCTCAAGTCCTGCCGCCGCTTTTGTTGCCGTGTTCATACTCGATACTCCTGACTGAGAGGCCATGGTCAGATCACGCCAAGATCGGTCAGTACCCGCAAATCCTCTTCAGTCAGATTGAGGTACTTTGCATAGATCTCGGCGTTGTCTGCGCCGAGAGCGCGACCTGCGTGCCTGAACGTGGCCGGGGTTTCGGACATCCGTGGTACAGCGGCAGGCACGGTCAGCGGGCCCGCACGCGGATCGTCCACCTTCAGCAGATTGCCGCGCGCCGCATACTGCGGATCCTCGAATATCTCTCGAATCGAGTAAATCTGCGCACATGGCACGCCGCCCTCGCGGGTTTTATCGATCACTTCTTCAAGCGTGCATGACGCCATCCAATCGGCGACGAGCGCATTGACGCGATCGCGGTTCGCCACGCGGATAACGCTGGTCCTGAATTCCTCGTATAGTTCGGGACGGCCCATCACGACAGTCAGCCGCTCGAACATCTTGTCGTTGGTACACGCAAGCGCGACCCATTCGCCCGTGCGCGTCCGATAGTGGCTATGCGGGACGACATTGACCGTATCCGCGCCCATGCGGCCTCGCACTGAACCGTATTTGGCGAACGCCGGTGCAATCTCATCGAGCAGGCGAAAGACAGACTCGTACAGGCCGATATCGATGAACTGCCCCCTGCCGCTTTGATCACGGGCGCGCAATGCCGTGAGCACGCCAATAGCGCCCCACATGCCCGAGATATAGTCAGCCATCGAGGTCGAGCCAGGGACGACCGGCGGACCATCGGATTCTCCAGCCAGATATGAAAGCCCGGCGAACGCATGCGCAATGCGCGCGAAGCCAGGCTCTTCCCGTTTCGGACCTGTTTGCCCGTACGCGCTGATGCGCAGCATGATCAGGCCGGGATTTATCTCGCGAAGCGCCTCGAAACCAAGTCCCCAGCGCTCCAGCGTGCCAGGACGAAAGTTTTCGAGCACGATGTCCGACTGCGCTACAAGCTTGCGGAACACATCAGCGCCTTCGGGTTTGCGCAGATCAAGCGTGACGGTCTTCTTGTTTCTCGACTCGCTCAACCATACGAGACTGTCGCCGCATTCGGTGACGGTTCCGAACTGACGCAGCGCGTCTCCCGTTTTAGGCTGTTCGATCTTGATCACCTCAGCGCCAAAATCCGCAAGGATGGTGCCGCAGAAAGGAGCCGCAACAAAGGTCGCTATGTCGAGGACCTTCAGGTTGCGCAACGCTGCTGGCGCGCTGGGGCCATTGTCCGCGGAGTGCGCTGCTGCTGACTTGTCCAATGCCATCGTTTGTCCTTGTCCTTTAACGGTTCGAAGACTTCCCGCTCTAATGGACACAGACTTTACGACCGCTCCTTGGGCCCGACAAACGCATTTATCTTCATTATTATGCGATTCAACCGCATAATAAAAACACCTTTCACAAGGGTTCGAATGTGTCTCAAACGCTTGGTGCAAGCGGCTCTCGAAGTCATGACAGGACGTCCCCGATACGCCACTCGGCTTTCAGTGATCCGAAGCAAACGGTTGGCGAGCGGACTTGGCGCGCAGGAGATAAGGGTAAATCTGTAGTGTTCGATTGCGTCCACACTTTCTGTTCTATCGCGCTTATTATGCGGTTTTCCCGGCCCTCCCCTTGGTGTCGAATGAAGCCTTCCATCAAGCCGCTCAAGAACATCAACCTCAAGCTCCTGCAGACTTTTATCCTGGTCGGCGAGCACGGCAGTTTCCGAATCGCAGCGGAAAAATCTTTCAAGTCTCAGTCCGCGATCAGTTCTCAAATCCGTCAGCTTGAACTGCAGCTTGGCGTGGACCTGTTTCATCGGACAACTCGCAGCGTGCGTCTGACAGATGAAGGCGACGAGTTGCTGCAGTGCGCACAACGAGCGTTGCTGGAAGTCGATTCAGGCTTGCGGAAGATCCAGGAACTCGCGGACATCCGGCGCGGACGTGTGTCGTTATCGTGTTCGCCGACCATTGCCGAAACGCGCCTTGCCCCGGTGCTCGCGGAGTTCGAGCGAGAGTACCCGGGCGTCGATATCTTCGTGCGCGAGCTGACTTCCGAAGCGCTCTTCGACAGCGTCCGAAAACGCGAGGTCGACTTCGGAATCGGCCCTATAGTGAACGTTCCGGAGTTTCATTTCGAACCCGTTCTGACCGACGCGTTTTACGCGCTCGTGCCCAAACGCTTCATCGCGACAAGCCGCAAGACCATTGATCTCGCGACACTTACCAACATGCCGCTGCTGGTACTCAACCGCGCAACGGCCTTGCGTTCAATGCTTGAGGAGATCATGTCCGAGCGGCATCTGTCATTCACGACCCGTTACCAGTTCACGCAGGCGCAGACTCTAATATCGATGGCCAATGCGGGCCTCGGCGCGGCCATCCTGCCGGAAATCGCGCTGCCCGCCGAACCCGATCCCACCACCTATGTGCTGCGGATCGTCAACCCCCCGCTCGCACGTCAGATCGCGGTCATCACCACGCGCGGCCGAAGCTTGTCACCCGCTTCCGGACGGCTTGTCCAGTTGCTCAAGCAACTGATCGGCGGCCCGGTCACAGCCAAGCCCGCTTATGCGATGGAATGAACCGGATCGTGGTTAAGCGGAAAAACCGCATAATCAACGCAATAACCTCGTTTGTCCGCAGCCCGCGCTCAGCTTAAAGTCACCCGACATGATTCGGCCCGCATCCGCGGGTACGCACCCACAAGCGAGGAACGGCACCATGGCAGACAAGGAACGCCGCGGCAATTTCTTCGAGGATTTTCATCTGGACCAGGTCATCCGGCATGGCACGCCGCGTACCGTCACCGAAGGCGATGCGTCCATGTACGTCGCGCTCACGGGCAGCCGCGCCATCACACACTCGTCAGCAACGGCGGCTCAAGAACTCGGCTTTACAAGCCGCCCCATCGACGACTTGCTCGTCTTCAATATCGCTTTTGGCAAGACAGTTCCCGACATTTCGATGAACGCAATCGCGAACCTGGGTTACGCGGAAGCGCGTTTTTTGTGCCCCGTCTATGCCGGCAACACGCTGCACTGCGAAAGCGTGGTGATCGGCTTGAAAGAGAATTCGAGCGGCAAGAGCGGCGTGGTGTATGTCCGCTCTACTGCATATCGCGAGGACGACCATCCGGTGATCACTTGGGTGCGATGGGTGATGGTTCACAAACGAGTACAGGGAAAAACTGCTTCCACGCCCGAAGACACGGCGCGCAAAGCGGCTTCAAAAGAACATCGCGTCCCCGCGTTATCGGCGTTCGTTCCCACCGACAAACTCCTGCCGCATGCACGCCTGCGCTCGAGCGAAGCGATTCAGGAACTGGGCGAGACGACCGGGTCGCTCGATTTCTGGGAGGACTATGCGGTCGGCGAGCGCATCAATCATCCATCGGGCGCGACCGTTGAGGAAGCGGAGCACATGCTCGCCACGCGGCTATATCAGAACAACGCGCGTCCTCACTTCGACGCACTCGCGATGAGGGATTCGCGCGTGGGGCGGCGGCTCGTCTACGGGGGCCACGTGATCTCCGTTTGCCGCGCGCTCGCGTATGATGGCCTGGAAAACGTGCTGTCCATTCTTGCGATCAACGCCGGCACGCACGTTGCGGCAATCGTTGCAGGCGATACCTTGTATGCCTACTCCGAGGTCGTAGACAAATGGAAACTTCCCGGACGTACCGACGTCGCAGCGCTTCGTTTGCGTCTGGTTGGTCTGAAGAACACCTCGCCTTCGAAGGTTGAACGAGCGATTGAAGAGACCGACGGCGTGCCGGCTTATCACCCTGGCGTTGTTCTCGACCTGGACTACACCGTGTTGATGCCACGCGCTCAAGGAGCGCGCCTGCGCCATAGCTGACGCATCGTCCGTGACCGGCTGCGAGCGACGATGCGCGCGGCCTTTACTGCACAGTCCATCCGCCATCGACTGGCATGGCCGCGCCTCGAACCTGTCCCGCCGCTTCGGAGCACAGAAACACGACCAGCGCGCCAATCTGCGCGGCTGTCTGGAACTGACCTGTCGGGATTTTTTCCGCGATCATCAGTTCCTGAGCCCGTTCCTTTGATATGCCGTCGCGCTCGGCCCAGTCGTCTATCTGCTTTTGTACCAGCGGCGTCAGGATCATGCCCGGGCAAATCGCATTGCAAGTAACGCCGGTCCGGGCTGTTTCCAGCGCAACCACTTTGGTTAGTCCGATCGCCCCATGTTTCGCCGCTGCATACGCAGACTTGGTGACCGAGGCCACCAGTGCATGCGCCGACGCGATATTCACGATGCGCCCCCAGTTGCGCTCTTTCATCTGGGGCAACACGGCCTTGATGGAATGAAAATTCGACGATAGGTTGGTCGCAATGATGGCGTCCCATTTCTCGTCGGGAAATTCATCGATTGGCGACGTGAACTGGATGCCCGCGTTATTCACGAGGATATCCACCTGCCCGAGCTCGCGTGTGCATTGCGCGATCAGTTCGCGAACCTCGGCGGCGTTGGCCATGTTGGCCGCGCTGTAAGCTACGCGGCAACCAAACTCCGCAGCCAGTTCCGCGCGTTGGGATTCGACGGAGCGGGCGTCGCCAAAGCCGTTGAGCATGACGTCGGTGCCGGCTTCAGCCAGACATCGCGCAATGCCAAGACCAATTCCACTGGTCGAGCCCGTAACGAGTGCAACCTTGTTTTTCAGCGTGTTCATGAGAGTCATTCAAATAGGAACGGGTCGGAAGTCATGTCCGCAATGCTCAGGCAGGTTGTGCATTGAGCTTCTTTTTCCCTGCATCGATAATCGTTTGCAGCCTGCCTTCAAAGAATGAGGCGGGACGCAGGATGCGTGATTCCTGATGCAGGATCAGTGGCATGAGTTTTTTCAGATAGTCCTGCCAGTCCGGGTCGGCGACCATCTGGGCGCGCAACGCCACACGCTGGTTGATGTCGTCGAACGCCCACAAATGTACGATCAGATTCAACGTGCCGATATCTGACGAGTAATAGCCCACCATGGCGGGAAGATGCCGCGCCTGGATCGCCATGCCCTCTTCCTCGTATAGCTTCAGGAAATCAGGCGTTTTTCCCGGGATGATTGTATAGATTCTTTCTTCAACAAACATGATCTGAATATCCTATGTGTTGTACTAACTATATTGATTTGAACCGAAGAGACTCCCCGATTCATCGATTTCAGAACGACCGTTTACGCTCAGGCATGCTCGGACACGCTTACCGGAATCTCGGCGCGCCCGCGCCGTGCGTCTTCCAGAATCATCTGCGACGCCTTTTCCGCAATCATGATGGTCGGCGCATTGGTATTGCCGGATGTGATGCTCGGCATGATCGAGGCATCGACTACGCGGAGATTTCCAATGCCATGTACGCGCAGACGGTCGTCCACCACCGCCATGGCGTCGTGGCCCATCTTGCAGCTTCCGACCGGGTGATACATCGGCTGCGCATTGGCACGCAGATAAGCCATCAGATCTTCGTCCGAACTTACGCCAAGACCTGGCACTGTTTCTTTCACGACATGACTGGCAAACGGCTCGGCGGCAAATACCTTGCGCATCCACCGCACTCCTGCCATCAGCACCTGACGATCGGTTTGCGCCGTAAGATAGTTGAACAAGATCTGTGGCGCCACCATCGGGTCCGATGAATCGAGCCAAAGACGTCCACGCGACTGCGGCCTGCTCTGGCTGCACGATGCCGTGACCGCAGGGACGTTTTCGGCCGATATCGTGCCGTCCTTGCGCACCAGAATGCTGAACGGACGGAACTGCATCTGCAAGTCGGGGCGATTCAGGCTCGGGTCCGAACGAAGATATGCGCCAACCTGCGCGGCCGCGCTCGTCAGCAAACCCTGACGTGTTGTGATGTAACGCAACACGTGGGGCAGCAGTCTCAAATTCGAGGAGATCTTCCGGTTGATTGAAAATTCGGGCGATACCTGCGCAAGATAATGCACATAGGTGTGGTCGTGGAGGTTCTCTCCCACGCCCGGCAAGTCATGCACAACGCCAATACCCAGCGAACGCAAATGATCGGCAGGTCCGATTCCGGAGAGCATGAGAAGCTGGGGCGAGTTGATCGCTCCGCCAGACAAAATGACTTCGTGCGCTCGCGCCTCATGGGTGGCGCCATCGGCCGTGAAGCATACCCCGATCGCGCGACGTCCTTCGGTCAACACACGCTGCACGCGCGCGTTCACGCAGATTTCCAGATTCGGGCGCTTCTTGACGGGGTTGAGGAACGCGGTGGCCGCGGATTCGCGTACGCCTGATCGGAGGTTCAATTGCAGGAACCCGATGCCTTCGTGCGTGGCGCCGCTAAAGTCCCGATTCAGCTTGATGCCAATGCGTTGCCCGGCTTCAACGAATGCCCGCGACGCCTCGTGCGGCGATTTCAAGTCCTCCACGCTCAGTTCGCCCGTACCACCGTGATACATACTGCTGCCGCCTTCGTAGCTCTCGCTCTTCTTGTAGAGCGGCAGCACGTCGGACCAACCCCAGCCGCGATTTCCGAGGTCGCGCCAGTGATCATAGTCGTCCGGGTGACCGCGCATGTAGACCAGGCCGTTGATTGAGCTTGAACCGCCCAGTGTCTTACCACGCGGACAAGCAAGCACGCGATCATTGAGTCCCGGCTCCTTGCACGTGGAATATCGCCAGTTCACCTTCGGGTCCGAGATCAGGCGTGTCATGCCGGCTGGAATGCGAATCCACAGTTTGTCGTCTGCAGGACCCGCCTCGAGCAGCAGCACGCGGGTGGTGCGATCGGCGGATAACCGGTTCGCCAGCACACATCCCGCAGACCCCGCGCCGACAATGATGTAATCGTATTGTTTAGTCGTTGTCATCTTGCCTGCTGCGCTCCTTCTTTATCGGTCAAACAAAAACTTTCCTATGCACGTACTTTACGCACGGACGCGTGCGCCTACTATCACAATAGTCTTGACGATTCTTCGGGTTAGCCGATCAATCGTGCAGCATGGAATCATTGCGCGGTCCACCCTCCGTCGGTCGCAAGACACGTCCCGGTGATCATGGCGGCAGCCGGCGACGCCAGATAAACCGCGGCGCTGGCCACGTCCTCCACGCAGCCAAGACGCGCGAGCGGTATGCACGAGACGAGCGCGACATGCTTCTCGTGCGTGTCCACAATACGGCGAATCAGAGGGGTATCGATGAAAGTCGGCGCAATGCTGTTGACGCGGATGTTGCGCTGCGCAAGCTCGACCGCCATGGCTTTCGTCAAGCCTTCAACGGCGTGCTTGGTCATGCAGTAGGCGCTGCGCTCGGGCGCACCGACATGTCCCATTTGCGAGGAGATATTGATGACGCTGCGCCCCCCGGATCGGGCCGTATTGCTTTCCAGCATCTTCTTGACGGCCGCCTGGGCCACGACGAAATACGAGCGTACGTTCAGCGTGAGCATGGTGTCGAGGTGCTCCGCCGAAACGTCGACGAACGGCCCCGGATAATTGGTGCCTGCATTGTTGATCGCGATATCAAGCGATGGCAGCGTGCCGATCAGCGCGCGCATCGCGTCGTTGTGGGTGACGTCGCACGGCGCGACCATCACGCGCCCGGGTCCGGCCTTGCGTGCCTGAGCCGCTACCTCTTCGAGCTTCGACACGGTTCGCGCGACGAGTATCACGTCGGCTCCCGCTTCTGCGAAAGCCAATGCAATCGCGGCGCCAATCCCTTCGCCTGCGCCGGTCACGAGCGCCACCTTTCCATCCAGCCTGAATTGCCGCATGGGGTCCTTGCAATGGTCCAGACATTCTTCTTTATGCGGTGCGTGCACGGCTAAGTATCCTCGCGGCTCGTTCTATGACTGGCGCATCCACCATCTTTCCATCGAGCGAAAACGCACCAGCGCCGCTGCCCGCCCGATCCACTACACGCGCGGCCCACTCCAGCTCAGCGTCCGATGGAGAGAAGCATCGGTTCACATCGGCCACTTGCGCGGGATGAATACAGAGTTTGCCGCCAAACCCAATGCGCCTTGCATGTTCGCAAGCGCGCTGCAATGCCTCAGGCTCGTGAATGGATAGGGCGGGGCCATCGACAGGCATGTCTATGCCGCCAAGCCGCGAGGCAAGCACAAGCTGTGATCGATAGAACAACAGTTCTTCGCCGTCTCCTTGCACGTTCAGGTCGAGACAAAAATCGACCGTGCCGAAGAGCAGCCGCACCGTCTGCGGGTCTGCGGCGATGCTTCCTGCATTCGCAATCCCCGCAGCGGTCTCGATGATCGGCAGGACAGGTTTGGCTTCGTGCAACGCGTTTCGAACGGCGTCGAGTTCACGCGCGCCCTCGGCTTTCGGCAATACAATGCCCGTCACGCCCGCCGATGCGCATAACGCCATGTCCTGCGCAAACCACGCGGTGTCCGCAGCGTTCACGCGCAGCAGCGCATGACCGCCGGCATCGAAGAACGCACAGGCGGCATTGCGGGCATCGTCTTTCGCGTCGGGGGACACGGCATCTTCCAGATCGATGATGACGGCGTCCGCCCCCGAGGCCGCTGCCTTGGCGAAACGCGCGGGATGCGTCGCGGGAACAAAGAGATAGGAGCGAATGAGCATGGCGTCCATGGTCCCACGGCTTGGAGATGGAAATGAGGACATCGTGGGATTATCGATGGAGAACGGTTGGATCCGACTTGGGACCGGCGACAATACCGGCATCGTGAAGCTTGCCCACGGCTGCGCTATCCAAGCCGAGCACGCTACTCAGCACCTCGTCCGTATGCTGCCCGAGCAGCGCCGCAGGACGCACTTCGCTACGAGCCACTCCTTCGGCGCGCACGGGCGTGCCAGCGGCCCAGTGTTCACCAACGCCCTCCGTGCTGACGCGCTGATACAGCGGATTGTTGGCACCGACGCGATTGTCGTCACGCAACAGTTCGCAGACGCTGCGGTACGGTCCCCAGCACACACGCGATGCATTGAAACGTTGTTCGATCTCGTTGTAGGAGCGCGCAGCGAACCACCGCTCGATAAGCACCGCGATGGCTTCACGCGCTTCGTATCGATGCGATTCCTTATTCAGGTCCTTGTCCAGCCGCGCGGATAGTTCCGCAATCGGACCGGCGAGTTCGCAAGCCTCGACCAGTGCTTTCCATTGCCCCGCCGATATGCCCGCAATCATCAGCCGCTTGCCGTCGCGCGTCACAAAGTCCCGGCCAAAGGCGCCATAAATGAAGTTGCCAATGGGTTCGCGCTCGCGTCCGAGCACTTCGGCTTCGGTCATGATGCCGAGATGAGAAAGCATCGAGAACGCGACGTCGGAGAGCGCAATTTTCAGCTCAGAACCTGCACCTGTCGCGCGGCGCGCCATCACGGCGCATGTCACCGCCAGCGCGGCCTGGTATGCGCAGCATGCGTCCCATGCGGGGAACGTGCTGTTCACTGGCGTCGGATGCGCGTGGCTCGCTGGATGTTCGCGGTGACCTTGGACGAATGGATATCCCGTTGCGCAATTGACCGTGTAATCCACCGCCGTTGAGCCGTCGAAGTTACCTTGTATCGTACAACTGATTAAATCATCGCGCTGCGCCGCGAGCGTCGCATGACTGAGCCATGGAACGCCCACGTTGGTCAGCAAGATTCCTCCGTCATTGCCGGGTGCCGTAACCAGTTGCTGGACGAGCTCACGACCGCGAGGCTGGCGAATATCGATCGCAATGGATCTCTTCTCCTTGTTCAGGCCGGTCCAGTAGAGGCTGCGTCCCGACGGTGCCAAGGGCATGCGCGCATAGTCGATACCCCCGCCGATCATATCGATCCGGATCACGTCCGCGCCAAACTGAGACAATGTCAACCCCGCCAGCGGCGCCGCAATGAACGCCGAGCTTTCGATGACCCGGACCTCGTTAAGAAATGGATAACTCATGATTGGGAGTTCAAATGTCCGACCGTCGCGGTCGCTTCCATCGTGACGAATCCGTGCGCGTCGCGCGTCCATAGATGCGCGCCGGATCCATCAACCGCTGGCTTTCCGCACAACATCACGGGAGCCCCGTCCATGAGCGGCCGGATACCCCTGAACGCAAAGCTCGATAGCGGCATTTGCAGGTGTCGTTGCGCGAAGCCGGCGAGCAGGGTCGCAACAAGTGGTCCCTGCACGACAAGGCCGGCATAACCTTCCTCACAGATCGCATAATCGCGATCGTAGTGAATGCGATGTCCGTTGAATGTCAGCGCGCTATAGCGGAAAAGAAGTGTCGTGTCGGGCGTGAAGCTGCTGCTCCATGCATGGTCGCTCGGCGCCTCTTTTGGTTGAGACGCCGCGGACGCCATTCCTTGCCGACCGCGATACACAATATCCTGATACTCTTCGATAAGAAGCACGTCGTCACGCGTGTATTGATGCCTGACCGTGACAAACACCAGCGGCCCGGACCTGCCGGTGGCTTCTCGAATAGCGGTCACGGTCGAAGTCCGCGTCAGCGTATCGCCGATAACGGGCGTGCCCCTGAAAACCAGCTTGCCGCCGGCCCACATGCGGCGCGGCAATTTCACTGGCGGCAAGAAGCCGCCCTTCTTCGGATGGCCATCGTCACCCAGCGCATCGTGCGCCGCGGGCGACCAGAAATACATCCAATGCCATAGCGGTGGCAAGTTACTGGCATCCAGCGGGTTGGAAGCATCGGTCAAGAGCGTTGCTGCAGCCGCGTTGAAACGAACGGAGTCCAGCGAATCGGTCAGCACCTCCGAGGTTCCAATCCAGCCGCTCAACGAATCTTCGTCCATGTCCCTATGCCCTATTCGTCGTTGCCATGCGAGCAAGATTAAGGGGGCGGCTTGAACCTGACAAACACAATTATCTTGCGGATTATGCTGTTTTTGCTCATGCACCCGCCATCCACTTCGCCTTCATCGTCTTCTTGAAGCCCTGGATTCTCAGCATTCCCATCGCGGTTCCTACGTTGAGCAGCAGCGGAAACGGGCGGAACGCGGCTGCGCGAAAACTTCACGCACTTGCAAGCACCTGCAGCTTCCTCAACAATTTGTCCTTCCTCCAGACTGATATAACAATCGGCGGCGGTGAAATAGCGATCATTGCCGACGAGCGCAGCCAATATCCCGAGGGCAAGGTCCTGGGGTATACGAGACCCGGCAGTACTATGCTGCACGATTATCCGCAAGCAGATCTAACGCTTCTTGGCTTCATTGGGACATCAACGGATCATCGGACACACGCCTGGACCGGCAAATGAGACGCTAAGACTAGCAATGGGAACCCTTATGCACAACAGGCCTATCCGCCTGGCTCGGCGATGGAGAACATCGTCAAATCGGGAAAGATCCGCATTGGAACCAAGTTTGATCAGCCTCTATTCGGACTGCGCAATCTGAGCGGGCGGCCGGTCAGTTTCGACGTGGACATCGGCATGATCATAGCCGCGAAGCTCGGACTCAAGCCCGCTCAGATCGAATGGGTGGAAACGGTATCCGCTAATCGTGTCCCATTCATCCAGCAAGGCAAGGCGGACATGGTGATCACGACGCTGGCCATCACGGATGAACGCCGCAAAGCAATCAGCTTTGCCGGGCCGTACTTGATCCACGGGCAGGACATCATGATCAAGAAGGGTAAACCAGCCGGGATCCACCAGCCTGAAGACATGGACGGCAAGAAAATCTGTGTCCTGAACGGCAGCGAGGGCCGTACGACCCTGGACACCCGCTTCCCGAAGGCACGCGTGATCGCCTTCGACGATTTCTCCAAATGCGGCGAGGCCATAAAAAAGGGTTCCGTCGACGGCGCGGTTATCGGTGCGGCAGTTGAACTGGGCTACGTTGCGAAAGAGCCGGACCAGTTCGAACTGGTCGGCAAGCACCTGACAGTGGAACGTTCGGGCATCGGCATCAAAAAGGGCGACGTCGAATTTTGCAAATTTATCGACGGTGCGCTTAGGGATGCGGGAACGGCTGGCACTTATAAGGCCGCCTATGACGGATCGGTCGGTAAATACCTGAACACGCCGTGGAAATTGCCTGAATTCGACCCTTGCACCTGAGCAACCTTTCCCATCCTGCTAAAAAGCTCTGCACATGCCGACAGTCTTTGCGCATTTGAATGTCTTCTTTGGAGGCGTTGCCGTCACGCTCTCGATGACGGCGATCGCAGGCGTGCTGTCGATTGCCGGCGGCCTGCTCGTAGCAGTGATGCATATTTATCCGGTGCCAACGTTACGGACGCTTGGCATCGTTTATGTGGAGATTATTCGGAATACACCGCTCACCATTCAGTTTTTTTTCGTGGTGTTTATGTTGCCCTCGCTTGGCGTGTCGCTGTCCTATTTCATTTTTGCCGTGATCGCCCTGTCGGTGTACTACACGGCCTTCTTCGCCGAAGCCATTCGAGCCGGTTGCAACCGCGTCGCAATTGGGCAAGCGGAAGCAGCGCGCTCCATTGGCCTGACATTCTTTGGTGCGTTGCGTCTGGTTGTGCTGCCGCAGGCATTGCGCACCGTGATCCCGCCGCTGATCAACGTTTTCATCGCGCTTGTGAAGAGCACGGCTATCGCGTCCGCGTTCGGTGTAGCGGAACTTCTGACAGTCACTGAGCAGTTCGCCAACGACCATTTCCATCAGATGTAATTGGAATCAGATCGACGAAGCCAGTAGTGCATGGAAGACAACCGGGAAACACCCGAATTGACCATCCGGACCCGAACCAACGTGCTCAGCAAGCCATTACCCACGATTAAACCCGCGTAGCTCGCCAGCAAACCGATGAGTGTGGTGTATTCATACGTTGGCGGCACGGGCCCGTTGTCATCGGACGCACCGCTTTTTGCCGGGCCGACCGGGGCGGCCTCGGAGAGCGAACCGGGCCGGAACCTATCAGAGGCGGGCCTGCTGAAGCGTCGTCAAAAGCGGAGTTCCCCATCGGATGGTCTTTTAGTTTTGCGTAACGGAGTCAATGGAGAGGACTGCGATCCTGTCGCTCTCTCTAGCACCAGGATCGCTGCACGGATTCCTGTTAGAAGAGATGCCGGAACGACACCAGCACCGCAGTTTGATTGAGACCCGACGAAGGCGTATCCGTGCCGACCAGCACTGCCTGCCCTAGAGGCGCGGCAACACCGTCCGTATGCGACGCACGCTGGTACGCAACCTGCATGTACACGTCCGTGCGCTTGGTCAGGTTGTAGTCGATCATCCCGCCGACATTACCCCAGTGCGGCCGGGCCTGACCAGCGTTGCTGTCATAGTGGGCCAATGTGTAGGTGTACATCAGGCCTGCATAAAACACCGGCGTAAACTGATACCTGGCATTGACCTCGAAGTTGTTGAATCTCAGCGAGTTGGCCGCGTTCGCGAGATTGCCGAAGTACTCGCTCCCGGTCACGTTAGTCAGATTCGTGTGCGTGTAAATGAATCCGACCGTGGCCGCCGACGTCAGTGCATAGTTGATGCCGCCGCCGAAGATCTGATTGCGCGTGGCGCTGAAGTCGGTGTCGGCGGAAGAAACCGCGCCACCGGCATTCGTCGTTGCGTTTCCGTTGACTTGGAGATAAGCGCCCGCAATCGTGACGGGACCGTTCGCATACTGCCCGGCCAGCCCATAAAGACGGTTATCCGCAAAACTGCCGGCCGCGTTGCTGAACGCATACATGCCTTCGAACGTGAAGCCCGCGTATTTGTTGCTAACGAATTTCACCGAGTTGCTCACCCGGATCGAGTTGTCGGTATTGTCGTTGTCGTAGACGTGCGAAAGCAAGCTGCCGGCCCAGTTGCCATTGGCGGTGAGCGGACCGAGAAGGTCGACCAGCGGATCGTACTGGCGGCCCAACGTGACCGTGCCAATCCTGTCCGACTGAACGCCCACATATGCCTGGCGGCCAAAAACCCGGCCACCGTTGCCGAGAGCGCCGGTATTCAGGTTGAAGCCGTTTTCGATCTGGAACAGGGCCTTCAGCCCGCCGCCCAGATCCTCGGTTCCCTTGAGGCCCCACCGGTCGCCGGAATCCTGGCCAGACGTGGTTTCAACATTGCTTTTCCCCTTGACGTTACTCGTGTATTGCAACCCTTCGTCGATAGCACCATAGAGCGTCACGCTGCTTTGCGCCGACGCGTGCATGGGCACGGCGACAACACCTGTGACCGCCAGCGCGAGAAGCATGTTCTGTGTCTTTTGTTTCATTGTTTGACTGCCCCTGTAAAAAGATTGACTTGGCTTTCCGGCCTCCTCTTGTGCTCCGAAAAATTCGAAGACAACGCAAGACTAAGTTGGAGGAAATAATGTCCCCGTGAAATACAGTATTGACGGAAATTCGTTGCCCATGATCCACAGTCCTGCTGTTAAACAACGTTCCAGATTTTTTCAACCAATCTGTAATGCTAACTAAACTCGACGCACCGCGAATCTCTCCGCGGTGTCAGGCCTTACACGCTTGCAATAAGCCCGCCATCCACCCGCATGATCGAACCGGTCACGTAAGACGCTGCCTCGCTGGCAAGAAATGCAACTGCCTGCGCGTACTCTTCAGGACGACCATAGCGTCCGAGCGGAATCGAATCCGTGCTTTCCGCTGAGACTTCTTCGGCGGTACGTCCTTCACGCTTCGCTTTCGCCTCGTCGAGAAAACGGATGCGGTCGGTGCCAATGCGGCCCGGCACCACGAGATTCGCCGTGATGCCGTCACGGCCGACTTCGCGGGCAAGCGTCTTCGACCAGCCGACCAGCGACATGCGCAATGCGTTTGAAACGGCCAGGCCGGCAATCGGCGCCACAACGCCCGACGACGCACTCGTCACCACGCGCCCCCATTGTTTCGCCTTCATGCCGGGCAGCACACGATCCGTCATGCCAATGACGGAAAGCACCATCGACCGGAAGTGGCGTTCCCATAGATCCGCGGGCTGACCGGACGCGGGCGTTGGCGGCGGGCCGCCCGTGTTGTTGATCAGAATATCGACCGTGCCGAAGCGTCGCTCGATCGCACTGACACGCGCGTCAATGACAGACAAGTCACCGAGATCCCATTCCAGCGGCAAGACCTGCGCGCCGGCCTCGCGCACGGCGTTGGCAACCGCTTCAAGTGCGGCCGGATTGATGTCCGCCACCACGACGTTCGCGCCTTCGTGGGCCAGAGCCAGCGCAATAGCGCTGCCCAGGCCCCCGCCCGCGCCGGTTACCAGCGCAATCTTGTTCCTGATTCCGAGATTCATGTTCTATCCGTTGTGTCCGGCAACCGTGCCGGGTTAGGTTGAAAAGCAGCCCGCGGGCCGATGATGTGAATCTGAACCGGCGCGGCTCGTCAGTGCGGATTGCATCCGTAAAAACGGCGGCCGGTCATCGTGTCCGCACGGTCGGACTGCACGTCTGGATTGAGCAGCAAGCGCTCGAGACGCGGCGTGTCTCGCCGGTAATGCGCCACTGAAAAATCGATAAACCGCCGCACGCGCGGCGTCATGTAACGGTGCCCCGAATAGAGCATCCAAAGCGTGCGCACGCCGCTCTCAAGTTCGAAGTCTTCAAGAAGCGGTATCAGCGAACCTTCCTGAATCTCGGCGGCGACCAGCGACGCCGGCAAGCGAGCGATGCCCAATCCGGCTTTTGCCGCCCGGATCAAGGTCAGCAGGTTTGACGAACTGAGAACCGGCCGCAGGAGTACGCGCTGGGCTCCGTATGCATCGCCGAATTCCCACGATCGCACACACGGATCGGAGGTCGTGAGTACGTCATGCCTGGCGAGATCCGCGGGTTGGACCGGCGCCTCTCTCTGGGCGAGATAGGCAGGCGACGCCACGATCGTGTCCCGCAGCCTGATGAGCGGACGGCATACCAGAGACGAATTGCGCAACCGCCGTTCGGCGACGAAACACGCGTCGTAACTGCCGACCGTGAGATCCTGCGTCGACGCAAAAACGGTGAGTTCGAAATCCACGCGCGGCTCGTTCTCACGGAACTTGCTGATCAGGTCGCTCAACTCGGCAGCAGCGAACGATTCGTGCGCCGCCACCTTCAATGAGCCTCCCGCCTCGCGTGCTGCCGAACAGACGTTGGCCTCGAGCGTATCGAGGTTGCGCAATACCTCGCGGCAGCCCTGCCAGTATTCGTGCCCCGCCTCGGTGAGCGACACACTCCGGGTTGTGCGGTTCAGCAGTCGCAGATTGAGATAGCTTTCCAACGTTGCCACACTGCGAGTCACCATGGCGACCGAAACCCGCAATTCCTTTGCAGCAATGGTGAAGCTAAGCGTCTCGGCGACCTTCCCGAACATGCGCATGGCGGAGAGTTGGTTCATGTCCTGCTACCCCCTAAACAGATAAACCGGCTGCCTAGCCCGCCATCCAGCCACCATCGACCATCAGATTGATGCCGGTGACAAAACTCGCGAGCGGACTGGCAAGAAACAACGCGGCGCCGGCAACGTCTTCCGGACGCCCCAGACGGGGCCAGGGGGTGCGTTGATGCGAATATTCCAGCGCACGCGGATCGTTGGCCGCGCCGGGCTTGCCAGTCACGATCTTTCCCGGCGCAACGGCATTGCAGACAATCAGGTCGCGCGCATGATCGACGGCGACCTGCCGTGTCAACTGCACCGTCCCGCCTTTGGTGACGCCGTAGGGGAAGTCGCCGGGTGAGGCCACCATGCCGTGCTGCGACGATATATTGACGATACGTCCACGCACTTCGTCGGCGGGCTCCTGTGTGAGCATCTGCTGAACCGCTCGCTTGCAACCGTTGAACATGCCCGTCAGATTCACCTGTACGACCTGTTCCCATTGCGTCTGGCTGGTCTCGACGAGGTTCGTGCTGGTATAGATCGCGGCGTTGTTGACCATCACGTCGAGACGGTCATAACGCTCCACCGCGATGGCGACAAGCCGGTCGACCTCGTCCCAGCGGGACACGTCGGTGGGCACGCTGATCGCAATTCCGCCCGCGCGCTCTATGGCGGCCTGCGTTGCCTCGCCGCCTTCTATCGGCGCGTCTCGCACGTCGGCGAGCACCACGCGCGCGCCCTCTGCGGCGTAACGGATGGCGATTGCACGGCCGAGCCCGGAACTCGCGCCCGTCACGACCGCCACCTTGTTTTCAAGCAAGCCCATGTTTCGACGCTCCTATAACCTTGCCTGCCGGCTCCATTGCCGCGGTCCGCCCATGTTCATGCATCAACATGCCGCGCAGATACACAGCCGTCAGCCGGCCGGGCACGCGCATTCCATCGAATGGGGTGTAGCCGGCACGCGACAACTGATCCGCGTGGGCAATATGCGTGTCGAGCCGCGGGTCGAGCACCAGAATGTCCGCGTCGTGCCCGCGTGCGAGCGAACCCTTCCGGTTGCCAATGCCGAAACGCCGCGCGGGATTGGTCGAGCACATGCGAACCAGCGCGGGCAGATCGATGTCGCCGCTCGCGACGAAATGCAGCATTGTGGCGAGCAACGTCTGCACACCGGGCATGCCGCCGGGAATGTCCGCGAAGCTTTCGTAGACCGCGGCCTTTTCCGCACGCGTATGCGGCGCGTGATCGGTTGCCACCATATCAATCATCCCGTCGCGCAATGCGGCCAGCAGCGCGTCGCGATCTTCCGGGGCGCGCGCCGGTGGCGACGCCTTCAGGTCGGCGCCTTGCGTTGCGTAGTCGCCTGCTGTGAACAGCAGGCATTGAGGAGTCGTTTCGATACTGACATCCGCAAGCCCACGCATGCGCCGGTACGTTGCAATGCCGAGCGCCGAATTGGTCTGCCTCACGTGAACGGGCGTCCGCGCTTCAGCAGCGGCCAGGATGATCTTCGCGATACCGGTCGCTTCCGCAAGCGGAGGCCGGCTTGCGAGAAACGCATCGATTCCGCCTTTCGCCACGGAGTTCAATATCGACTGGTCGCCGGGCGACACGCAAGCCAGCGTGTCCAGCGGCTTCACCAACTCAAGCGCGCGCATCAACAACGCCTGCGTGTCATGCAGATAAGCAGCGGGAACGTCGGCCGTGAAGATTTCAAACGACACCGGACCCAGCGCGCGGATCGCCTGCAGGTCGCTTGCGTCGCGGCGCAACGCGACCTGCAAGCCGACATCGACGTGCAATCGCCCGTGTGCAAGGCGTTGCTTGTCGACGAATGTGCCGACGCTGTCGGTCCAGGGATCGTCCGTTGGCATGTCCAGCAGCGTCGTGACGCCACCCGCCGCCGCCGCCCGCGTGCCTGACTCGAAATCTTCCTTGTGCGTCAAGCCGGGATCGCGCAGATGCACGTGCGCGTCGACCAGACCTGGAAGCAGGTAGCAGCCATCTACCCGGCGCACGGCCTTCGCGGCCGCCGGCGTTTCCGGATCGAGCAGCGCGGCCACGCGGCCGTCGGTCACGCACAGATCGGCGCACACCGTTCCGCTCGACTCGACAATGGCCGCACCGCGCAACACCAGATCAAACACGTTGGTTCTCCCAATGATTCTCCAACAGGCGGTTCATCAGCAGAGCCCCGCCAATCGACTTTCTTCATGCGTCACCACTTCGAGCAAGGCCGCGCGGCCGTCCCTCACCGTCGCGACGCAGCGCCGCAACGCGTCGCGTAACGCGCGCGGGTCGACGACGCATTCGCCATGGCCTCCGAGCGCTTGTGCAATGGGTGCATATTCTCCCGACACGCGATTGGCCTGATACTTCTTCGTCGCCACCGGCATGCTGGCGGCGTAGCCACCCAGTACGTGATTGCGCAACACAATGACGAGGACTGGCAGCTTGCAGCGCACCGCCGTTTCAAAATCGATGCCGACCATGCCGAACGCGGACTCGCCCATGACGGCCGCGACCGTGGCGTCCGGCCGCGCCAGTTTTGCGCCCATCGCAAAACCGAGACTGCTGCCGAGTTGCGTGGTCTTGCCCCATCCTAGATACCCGCGAGGCTCGGTGACGTCGTAAAACGGACTGAACTGGTCGCGCGGATTGCCGGCGTCGTGAGTCACGATGACTTTTTCGCGTTCGAGTACTTCCATGATTTCCCACACCAGCCGGTACGGGGAAATCGGAATGCCGCCTGCATTCAGAAGCGGCATCCACTCGTCCATGAACGTGCGCCGGCACGATGCAATCTCGCGCGTCAGGTCGCCGCCCACTCCGGTGCGTCCGGCCCATGCCGCTGGGTCATCGCGAACGCGCGCCAGCAATTGGCGCAGCACGGAGCGGCAATCGCCGACCACGCCGAGCGCGACCGGATAATCCTTGCCGAGATCGTCCGGATCGATGCTGATCTGCAAAACGCGCTTATTCGCCGGCACCGGCCGGATGTAGTACGACCGCGTGAGACTGCTGCCAAGCGCGAGAATCACGTCGGCCCGTTCGATAAAACGGTCCACCGTGGCCGGACGTGCGCGCCCCGCCGTGCCGAGCGCGAGCGGATGACGCTCGGACATCGCACTCTTTGCGTTCGGCGTGGTCATCACCGGGATATCCGTGAGCTCCGCGAATTCGGTGAGTTCCTGCGTTGCATGGGCGGCGAGCACGCCCTGCCCGGCCAGAATCACGGGATGCCGGGCCCCCAGCAACGCGTCCACGATCTCGTCGATTTCAGTGGCATCGGCTTGCGGCCGCGCGCGGCGCACACGCGCTTGATCGGATGCGCCGGCGCCGCATTCCTGCTCCAGCAGGTCCACGGGAAATTCGAGCAGCACGGGCGCGGGCGGCCCATTGCGCACCCGCCAGATAGCGCTATGCAGCAGTTGCGGCAGGTCTTCAGCACGCACGACCGACTCGCACCATTTGGTGATGTGCGCGAAATTACGGCGCGCTTCGAAGTTCGGCGCCACCGCCTCCGCCCCTCGCGGATAACCCGTCGGCAAGAACAGCACCGGCGCGCGGTCGTTCCATGCCTGCGCCACGCCGGCGAACGCCGCTTCGGCGCCGGGTCCGTATTGAACGGTGACGACTGTCAGGTCGTCGGTGGTCGTGGTCCGCGCGTGTCCCTCCGCAATATTGACGGCGACGCGCGGCGTGCGCGCGATCACCGGCGGAATATCGAGTTCCGCTGCCGCATCGAACAACCCGCTGCTCGGGAAGCCGATAATGTGTTTCATACCCTGCTGCTTGAGGATCGCGGCTACCGTTTGCGCTCCCTTCATTGCGCGCTCCGGTACGTCCACCGCATTGCTGGCACCGTCACGTTCAGGCTCCCTTGCGAAACAGCGCGTGGTTGGCAAGCCAGTGGCGCGCGATGTCCTCGCGACGCATGAAGACGGCTTGTCCCCGTGAACGCGCGACGTGTTCGATCACCTCCTTCACGCCTGACGCGCGATTGGGCTGCCCGCTCCAGCGCGCATGCACCGCGATGGTCAGCATCTTGCCGCCGGCTTCACCGGCTTCGTCGATCAGATAATCGATCGCGCAGCGGCAGTCCTCCGCAAAATCGCGCGGATTGCCATAGCCCGGCGCCATCAGATAACGGCTGTCGTTCAGCGTCTTCGAATACGGGACGACCAGCAACTCGCCACCATCATGTTTGACGAAATACGGAATATCGTCGTTGCACGGGTCGGAGTAGTACAGAAAGCCGCCCGATTCAATAATCAGGTCACGCGTATTCACGCTAGGAAACGACCGGCAGTTCCAGCCCGGCGGATGCACACCGAGTACTTCACGATAAAGGTCGATTGCCTCGCGCAATTGCCGCCCTTCTTCTTCGCGGCTCATGCCGGGATAGTCGGTCCAGCGCAAACCGTGACCGAGAAGATCGTGCCCGCGGTCTTTCATCCACGCCGCGACTTCGGGATTGCAGTGCAGCGCGACCGCACAGGCGGACACGGTGACGGAAATCCGGTAACGGTCGAACAATCTGGCAAGCCGCCACACGCCGGCGCGGCTGCCGTATTCGAAGTGCGTCTCCGTGCCAAGATCTCTCAGGTTCGGGCTCGCGCTGAGGTTGTACTCACCCCAGTTGTCGTTGCGGCCGTCCTCCAGCCATGAATATTCGGAACCCTCTTCGTACACCAGCACGAGATTGATCGCGACTTTGGCGCCGTTCGGCCAGGTCACGAACGGCGGCCTTGCGCCGTAGCCAATAAAGTCCCGCGCCGGGCCTTGCGTTTGAGTGTCGGTCATGAATACAGGTCTCTCGTTCAGGAACGGCTGGCGGCGAGCCAGTCCATATAGTCGTGAAAGGCGTCACGCCCTTCGCGCGGGCGCCAGTCCGTGTCACGCTCGATCCGGGCAATGTCATAAGCGCCCCACATGCCGGTTGCAAGCGCGGGATCCTGAATGACATTCGCCCCGCTTTCATCCGTCACTTCGTAGCGAACGCCAGGCACGCGATCCGCGGCCCAGCCAATGATCTCGCCGATAGTCGCCGTCACTCCGCTCGCGACGTTGTAATGCCGGTAACGCAGCCGCGAGGCCTCCGCGAGCGCGAGAATCGCGCGGGCGGCATCGACGGAATGCAGGTAGTCCCCGACCGGAGCGAGGTTGTTCGGCTTGATCACTTCGCCGTCCAGCGCCATCTGCGCGATCCGGTTTGGGACATGGCGGAAATTGCGGCTTCCGGTTGCCCGATCCATCGGCCCGTAGATGGACGAGAGCCGCACCGACGCCACCGACATTCCGAACAGGTCCGCGTAGCGATTGACGATCATCTCCGAGGCAAATTTGGAAATGCCGTACAGCGTGAGCGGCGCGACATAGCCGTCCTCTGGCAGCGGCTCGTCCGACCAGTCGGGACCGTTATGACGGTAGACCGACCCGGAACTGATGTAGATGAACCGCTTGAGCGCGGGATTCCGCCGCGCCCATTCCAGCACCTGCACAGTGCCCATCAGGTTGACATCGACAATGCGTAGCGGCGTCTGCGCTTCGGGCGGCAGGCGTGCTGCTTCCTCGGCGCTGCCACGCGAGATCGGCGTGACCGTCGCCCCGTGCACGACCGCCGAGATGTCGTGGAGATCGAGCTCGGCCGTCCAGCCTGCCGGATCGCGAACGTCTGCCTCGACAACCGTGAGCCGGTCGCGCACCGGCGCGAACCAGGCCTGCGCCGTGGTGTCCAGACCCGCACGATCGAGGATGACCGCGCGCCGCCCGGGATGGCGGTCGAGCCATTCACGGGCCACCACACTCATGACGAAGCCAGTCCCGCCTGTGATCAACAAGTTCATCTCATTGCCTGACAAAAATGGGGTTGTTTTGCGCGCGCGGCGCCTGCGAATCAGCGCGCCGTATAGCCACCGTCCACAAGCAGGTCGGTGGCGGTCACGAACGACGCGTCGTCGCTCAGTAAAAACGCCGTGCTTGCGCCGATCTCGTCCGGGCGGCCGATACGGCCCAGCAGATGCGCCGGGCCAAGCGCGATATCGGCTTCGTCGAGCGATGCAAACGAGCGCAACAGCCGCCCCGTGCGGACCGCGCCGGGCGACAGGCTGTTGACGCGGATGCCCGCGTCCGCGTGATCGACGGCCATCAGCCGCGCCAGGTGAATCAGCCCCGCCTTGGCCGCGCAATAGGCCACCGACCGGGACGCCGCCACATGGCCCATTTGCGACGCCACCAGCACGATGGAACCACCACCGCCCTCACGCATCTGCGGCACCACGAAGCGGCTCATCAAAAACGCCCCCGTAAGCGACACGCCGATTTCCTGATGCCAGTGCTCCGGCGCGAGGTCCTCAACGGAGCCGTCATGCCACGGTGCAGCGGCGTTATGAACGTAGCCGTCGAGCCGGCCGAATCTCGCACGTGTCAACGCAACTGCCGCGCGCGCCGATTCGATCTCCGTCACATCGCATTGCGCGGGCAGCGCGGCAGGGCCGAGCTGCGCGGCGACGCGCGCCGCGGCGTCACCGTCGAGGTCCGCACACACCACGCTCGCGCCTTCGGCAATGCAGCGCGCGGCGACCGCCACGCCGATATCGCTGGCCGCGCCGCTGATCAGCACGACCTTGTCTCGCAGACGATCGTTCATGTTCTCGTTCGTTAGGCGGCTCATGCTTCCAGCACCGGCGGCAACGTGGCCTGCCGCGCAAACGGACGGTCGGCGGCAATGAACTGGCCGCGTCCCGGCGTGGAGCTGACCTTGCCGTCGTGCCATACCACTTCGCCGCGAGAAATCGTGGTGACGGGCCACCCCTGCACCACCATGTTCTCGTAGGGCGTGTGGTCGGTCGCGTGATGCAACATGCTGTTGTTGATGGTCACTTCACGCTGCGCGTCCCAGATCGCAAAGTCGGCATCCGAGCCGATTGCGATCACGCCTTTCTTCGGATAAAGACCGTAGAGCCGCGCGGGCGCCGCAGCCGTCAATTCGGCAAATTGCATCAGCGACATGCGCCCGCCATTCACACCGGCGGAAAACAGTAAGGGCAGACGCGTTTCAATACCGGGCACGCCGTTCGGAATACGCGTGAACGGCGTGTCCAGACCTTCGGCGATCTTGTCGCGGTAGTGCCACGGCGAGTGGTCCGAGGAAAACACTTCGAGCGTGCCGTCCAGCAGCGCCCGCCACATTTCCGCCTGGTTCTCGCGCGGCCTCGGCGGCGGTGTACATACGCACATTGCGCCGGACAGATCGGGTGTGTCGATGTCCTCGGCCGCGAGAAAGAGATACTGCGGACAGGTCTCCGCATATACGGGCAAACCGCGTTGCTTCGCGCGCCGTATTTCGTCGGCCGCGCTTGCCGCCGAGACGTGGCAGATCAGAATCGGCGTTTCGATGACTTCGGCGAGACTGATCGCGCGGAAGGTCGCTTCGCGGTCGCCAATGGCGGGCCGCGAGAGTACGTGATAGCGCAGTTGCGTCTTGCGCGCCTTCAAGAAATGCTCGGTCAGCCAGCGAATGCAGGCGTCGTTCTCCGCATGCACCATGACCATCGCGCCTTCGCGCCGCGCCACGTTGAGCACTTCGAGAACTTCGTAATCGTCGAGCTTCAGCCCTTCATACGTCAGATAGATTTTCACCGACGTACAGCCCTGCGCGATCAGTTGCGGCAACTCTTCTTCCAGCAGCCGCGGCGTCGGGTCGCCCACGATCAGATGGAACGTGTAGTCGATATGCGCTTTCGGCCGCGCGCGCTCGTGGTAGTCGGCCACCACTTCGGCCAGTGATTGCCCGCGCATCTGCATGGCGAACGGAATGATCGTGGTGGTGCCGCCGCACAGCGCCGACAGCGTGCCGCTCTGAAAGTCGTCGGCGGTGGATCTGCCTTCCCATGGCTGCTGGTCCATATGGCAATGTGCGTCGACACCGCCCGGCAGCACGATGCGTCCCGCCGCCGAGACCTCTTGCCGTGCGGCAGGCAAGCCCGCTTCGATGGCGGCAATGCGTCCGTCGCGCACCCCGATGTCGACCTCGGCGGCGCCTTCAGGCAGCACAACCGTGCCGCCGCGAATCACGAGGTCAAAAGAAACTGTGCCGTCGCTCATGCGTGGGTCTCTCCGGTGACGCCTTGCTGAAAGACAGGGTGCATCGTGCGCAACTCCTCGAGGCTGATATGGCAGGCGATCTCGTGCGTGGGCGATGCCTGCCGGACCGGCGGCGCCACGGTGTCGCATATCTCGCCGACCTTGCGATGGCAGCGTGAAGCAAAGCGGCATCCTGGCGGCACGTTGACCGGGCTCGGCGTTTCGCCGGTCAGACGGATTCGCTCCTGCTGCTTGACCGACGCGTCCGGACTGTGAACGGCGGACAGCAACGCTTCCGTGTAAGGGTGATAAGGCGGGGCGAAAATCTCTTCGGCGAGTCCCTTTTCCATGATCCGGCCGAGATACATCACAACGATCCGGTCCGCGATATGTCGCACGAGCGCGAGGTCGTGGCTGATGAAAAGCAGCGTGTTCTCCTGCTCCTTCTGGATTGCCAGCAGCAACGTAATTACCGCGGCCTGCACCGACACGTCCAGTGCCGAGACGGGCTCGTCGGCCACGATCAGCGACGGATTGGTCGCAAACGCGCGGGCAATCGCAATGCGCTGCTTCTGACCGCCTGAGAGTTGGGACGGCCGGCGTTGCGCCAGTTCGGCAGGAAGCCGAACCAGTTGCAGCAATTCCTGCAAGCGCTTCTCGATCGCCGCCTTGTCCTTGTAGCCGCCGAACTTGCGCAACGCGCGACGGATCGGCGAGGCCACCGAATGAGAAGGATTGAGCGTGCTATCCGGATTCTGGAACACCATCTGGATGGATTGCAGCATGTCGCGTGAACGCTTCTTCGCCGGCACCTGGGCGAGTTCGACACCTTCATACTGAATCGAGCCCGAGCTCGCCCCTTCAAGGCCGACCAGCATGCGTGCCAGACTGGACTTGCCGCAGCCGGATTCGCCGACGAGTCCCATGATCTCGCCCTTGCCCACCTTGAACGACACGGATTCGTTGGCCTGCACGGTGCGGCGTCCGCCGTTGAGCAGATATTGCTTGGACACGCCGGTAACCGACAACGCCGTTTCATCGTGAACGCTCAGTGCCGCCTCGCCGTTCACCGCGACGGCTTCGCGCGTGAGGTCCTGCCAGCGCACGCATCGGACCAGATGGCCGTCGCCGCCAGCCGGCGCCAGGGCGATGGCGTTTCCGCCGCACGTGTCCTTCTGAAAGTGAGCGCAGCGCGGCCCGAACCAGCAACCCGCTGGACGCTCTGTCGGCAAGGGCAAATGACCTGGAATCGGCGACAGCGCGCGCACGCCCTTCGGGCTGCCGATGCGTGGAATGCAGCCGAGCAGTCCTTGCGAATACGGATGACGCGGCTGGCGAAAAAGTGTTTGCGTGCCGGCTTCCTCGACCATCTCGCCCGAGTACATGATGCCGACCCGGTCGCAGGCGCTCGCGATCAAGCCGAGATTGTGCGAAATGTAGAGAAGGCTCGTGCCGTACTGTTTGCGCAGGTCCGCAATCAGGTCCAGGATCGCGGCCTCCACGGTGACGTCGAGGCCGGTCGTCGGTTCGTCGAGCAGCAGCAAGGCCGGCCGCGCGAGCAACGCCATCGCGATGACGATCCGCTGCTGCTGGCCGCCCGATAGTTGATGCGGAAAGCGCTTGAGCATGGCCAGCGGATCGGGCAACCGCACGTTCTCGAGCATGCTCGCCGACAGCTCGCGCGCCCGCGCCCGTGAAGAACCCAGATGCCGCATCGGCACTTCGGCGAGTTGCGAGCCGATGGTCTTGACCGGATTGAGCGCGCTCATCGGTTCCTGATACACCATCGCCACGCGCCGGCCGCGAATGGTGCGCAGCTTTTGCGGGCTTGCGCCGACCAGTTCCTCGCCTTCGAAGCGGATGCTGCCGTTCGTCACGAGCCCGATCCCGCCAAGGTAGCCCATCACCGCCATGGCGGTCGTGGTCTTGCCGCAGCCCGATTCGCCGACGAGCCCATAGCTCTCGCCCGGCGCAATGCTCAGCGACAGGTTCGGCACGGCGACCACAGACTCGTGGCGGCCGCGATACTCGATGCGAAGATCGCGAATGTCGAGCAGCGGCGTACTGCCGGACGAAGCTGCGCGACGATTTCCCAGCACGCCTGAATCGACGATGGCATTCATGGCTTCCATGCCTCCCTCATTCCGTCGGCCAGCAGGTTGAATCCAAGTACGAGGCTCACGATGGCGACCGACGGTGCGATCGACATCAGCGGCCAGACATTGATCACGGTCGTCGTTTCGCGGACCATGCCGCCCCAGTCCGGATTGGGCGGAGGAAGGCCGAGCCCGAGAAAACCGAGCACGCCGATTGTGATGATCGTGTAGCCGATACGCAGGCACGCATCGACGAAAAGCGGACCACGGCAGTTCGGCAACAACTCGCAAACGATGATGTAAAACGTGCTTTCCGCGCGCAGACGCGCCGCCGCCACGTATTCCTGCTGCTTGAGGTCGAGCACCAGGCCTCGCACGATCCGCCCGATACCCGGCGCCGACGCAATCGTGGTCGCCAGCACGATGTTGCCCACCGACGCACCCACGTTCGCAATCAGGATCACGTAAAGCACGAGCACCGGAAACGCCAGCACCAGATCGGAAAAACGGTCGACGATCGCTTCGATCCAGCCGCCGAAATAGCCTGCCAGCATGCCGAGCGTAATGCCGGCGAGCATGGCGACCGCGACCGACAGCGGCGCCACCAGCAACACGGTCCGCGCGCCGAAGATCAGGCGCGACAGAATGTCCCTGCCGAGAATATCGGTGCCGAGCCAATGCGCCGCCGACGGCGTTGGATCGGCCATTGCCATCGCGTCCTGAGCGGTGGGCGACGGCAGCGGCAGCACCGGCGCGAGCACCGCCGCCACGATCCAGAACACGATCAGCGACAAGCCGGCCACCGCGGTGGGAGAACTGAACAGACGCGTCCATGCTCGCCGCGGAGCGCGTGACGTCCGCACCGTGAGCGGCACGACGCCGGGATCAATGGAAGACATGGGATTACCTCACACGGATGCGTGGATTGAGCAGCATGTAGCCGAGGTCGCCAAGAAACTGCGTCACTACAGCGACAAAAACCGTGACCAGCGTGGCGGCTTCGAGCGTGGCAATGTCGCCGAACATGCTGGAGTCGAGCAGCATCCGGCCAAAGCCCGGATAAGCGAAGACCATTTCAGTCACCACCACGCCGCCAATCAGGAAGTTGATCTGCAGCAGCAATACCGTGAACGGCGCGATCATCGCGTTTCTCAACGCGTGCCCAAGAATCACCTGGCGCGGGTTCAGGCCTTTGAGAATCGCCGTGCGGATGTAAGGCTTTTCCATCACGCCGATCATCGAGACGCGAATCATCCGCGCGACGTAGCCGAAGTCGTAGAGCACAAGTACCGCGACCGGCAAAACCAGCTGCGACGCAATCGACCATCGGCCGCCTTCGCTGGCGTCGAGCGGACTGGTGCCCGGCAGAACCGGCCAGAGGATCACGAACAGCGTCACCAGAAAGACACCGGACGCGAACTCCGGAATCGAGGTGAAGGTGATACAGACTACGGAAAGAATGCGATCGAGCGGCCCTCCTTCCTTGAGCCCCGACAAAATGCCGAACAGCATGGAAAGCGGAACGATCAGCGCGAACGCAATGCCCGCGAGAATTGCCGTGTGCCCCAGACGCTTCCACATCACGTCGTTGACCGGGAGTTTATAAAGCGTCGAATAACCGAAATTGCCGAAGTACCGCGAGCCGCGCGGATCGGTGAAACCCAGCCCGTTCGCGGGATCCTCGAGCGGGTCGGGCATTACACCGGCGAGCACGCCGAGCCAATGCCCGTACCGGACCATCAACGGGTCGTTCGCGTGCATGCGTTGCGACAGCAGATCGACTTGCTGCTGCGTAGCGTACGGCCCGAGCGTGCGGCGCGCCACGCTGCCAGGCGTGAACTCCGATACGGCGAAGACAACGAACGATGCGCATAACATCGTCACGATCATCAACGTAATGCGCTTAGCGAGAAATGAAGCCATGACGGCAAAAACCCATAGTTGGTACGTTCATGCGAGTTCGGGCCGCGCGCGGATGCACGTTGCCGGATGCGCGCGTTGAATCGGCTCAAGCGCCCACGGCGCACTGATTCGCGAAGATGTATTGCGACGGATGCACCGAGAAGCCTTTCACCTTCTTGTCCATGACTGTCGAGAACGCACGCCAGAACGGCTGCACGATCGGGCCGTCTTCCTGCATCAGCTTTTCGATTTTCGCCATCACGAGGCTGCGTTTTTTCGGATCGAGAATTCCGTCCGCCTGATCGAGCAGCGCGTCGAATTCAGGGTTCGCGTAGCCCGACTCGTTCCACGCCGCGTTGGTCCGGTAGGCAAGCGACAGCGTCATCACCCCAAGCGGCCGATGCCCCCAGCCCGTGAGACTGAACGGCACCTTTGTCCAGACTTCCCAGTATTGGGCGCTTGGCAGCGGTTTGATGTTCACCTTCACGCCAATATCCTTGAACTGTTCTGCAAGTGCCTGAACCGTGTTCAATTCCCAGATCGGGTCGGGACGGGTCACCATGTCGATTTCGAAACCGTTCGGATAACCCGCGTCGGCCAAAAGCTTTTTCGCCTGCGCGACGTCGCGGCCATACTTCGGCAATGCGTAGTATTCCGGATGAACGGGCGCGACGTGATGGTCCTCCGCCGATGTCCCCGCGCCGAGCAACGACGTGGCAATGATTCTCTGGTGATCGATCGCAAGCTTCATCGCCTTGCGCACGCGCGCGTCGCCGAGAATCTTGTGATCCACGCGCATTCGCGCCACGCCCGTCTGCGAGGTCAGCACGCTATAGGGCTGGACGTGCGGCAGACGCTTCATTGCATTCACCTGAACCGCGTCGGCTTCGGAGAGACCGTCGACCTGGCGCGACGCCATCGCCGAGATACCCGCGCCCGCGCTGTCGCCGAGATCGACGAACTCGAACGAATCCAGATAAGGGCCGCTGCCCCAGTAGTCTTTGCGCGCCTTGTACACCGCGCTCTTGCCAACCGTGTACGAAGTCAATTCGAACGGACCCGTGCCGTTGCTGCCGGCGCCGAACAGGCCCTTGTCCGCCGGATCGGTGATGAACATCGCGTAGTGAAACAGGTGTTCCGGCACTGCGATTTGCGGTGCGAAACAGTTCAGCCGGACCGTGAGGTCATCGACCTTTTCGATCGCATGATCGGACCAGATGCGGCTCGCCTTCTTGGGTTTGCCGCTCGCGTCCTTCTGGCCGGAGTCGTATTCCTGAACGAGATAACCGGTGAACAGCCCCAACTGCGACGAACCCACCGCCGGATCGCAGACGCGCTTGAGATTCCACACCACGTCGTCCGCATTCAGCGCGCGTCCGTTGTGCCACTTCACGCCCTTCCGGATATGCAGCGTCCAGGTCTTCAGGTCTTCACTGACCTCCCAGCGTTCAAGCAGATACGGACGCGTGATGTTGTCGTTGCCCGTGAACGTCAGAAACTCGCAAACCTGCCGAATCACATTCGACTTCTCGGCGAAATCCGCCTGGTGCGGACTCTTGATTTCCATGCAGCGCATGCCGATCCGCAGATGCCCGCCCTTGGGCAGCGCATCGGCGGCCTGCGCGTCGCTGATAAACGGATTGGCTTCGCCGCTCAGCTTGTACGCCGCCATGGCCGACAATCCAAGCAAGGTTGCAGTGCGTAGAAAGTGACGCCGCGAGACGTTCCCGCTTTTGAGGTCGCCGATAAGAACGGGAATGTAAGGATGCGGCGTTGCTTCGGAATCGTTGGACACTACGTGGTCTCCGGATAAATGAGGAAGCGGGCATGAACGACTGAGTGAAGGTTAAGTCGATTCAAGTTTTGGACAAAAACGCAAATGCGACATTTCAGGTACAAAAAGCGACATCGCGCATTTTGCACGGCGGCGATTGCAAAAAGATGAGCGCGCCAGGTCAGGCGATCGACGCGCGCCGCGCCATCCCGCCTTGACGCACTTCCCGGGGCGTGCTGCCGTAATGCGTCCGATACAGCCGGCCGAAGCGCGCCGCCGACATATAGCCGCAGATTTGCGCTACGTCGGAAATGGACAGATCCGTCTGCAGAATCAGGTCGTGCGCGCGGGCCATGCGCAGACCGGCATAGAAGGCCGACGGGGTCGTGCCGAGATGCGTGACGAACAGGCGTTCGATCTGCCGGGTCGACAATTGCACGCGCCGCGCGAGCACTTGAAGATCGACGGGATTCTGGATGCTCGACTCCATCACCTTGACGATTTCGAGCAGTTTGGGATTGCGGATGCCAAAGCGCGTTTGCGCCGGCAGGCGTTGCGCCGAATCCTGCTGTCGAATCTCCGGGTGATTAAACTGGTCGGAAATCGCATTGGCAATATCACGGCCTTTGCTCGCGGCAATGACGTACAGCATCATGTCCAGCGTCACCGTGCCTCCCGACGACGTAATGAACGGACCGTCCACCGCGAAGATGGCATTGGACGCCACGCTGCGCGGAAACTCCTCCTGGAAGGCCGCGAGCAGTTCCCAGTGAACGGCGCAGCGGCGCCCGTCGAGCAGGCCCGCTTTCGCGATCATGAACTGACCCGCGCAAATACCGCCGAGCACGCAACCCCGGCTATGCACCGAGCGCAGCCACTTGAACACCGCCGGTTTGTAAGCTTTCGCGTGATTCAGCCCCGCGCAAAGGATGACCAGATCGCACGGAGGCATGTCGGCAATCGCATGATCGATTGGAATCGGAACGCCTGCGCTCGAATGAACAGGCGCACCGTCAATGGATAGAAAGCTCCACTTGTATAGAGGCCGCCCTGCAATGCGATTTGCCTGGCGCAGCGGATCGACCGCGGCGCCGAAGGTCATCATCGGGAAATCAGGGACTAGAAAGAATCCGACGCGCAGCGGTTCAGCCGCCGCTGCGATCATTTCGAGAGCGTTCTCGGAGGCTTGTTCCATCGTCGGGTAACCGGTCAGCGTTTTGAGGTGTCGAGTAACTTGCCTTCGTTGGAGGACCGTTGTCAACGCCGATCAGAAAGAATGCGGATCTGCGCGACAAGGATGGATGACAGCGCCACTGCGCAATGTCGGGCAGCATGGAGTCCGCTGCGCTCGCCATTCAAGCTTTACACGAACAATATTCCGCGTGCTCGACGCCGAACGATCACGCAACGTCTGGGCAACGCTGCGCAGCGCCCAAGCGAGCGCCACTACTCGTCGGAAGCTTCTTCGTCCATAGGCACATACGGTCTCAACCAGGCGTGCGCGTCCAGCAGCCCGTCAAGCGCCGCGCTCACGGCATCGGCGATCGCATTCGAGAGCGTGAGAAATTCGCCGCGTCGCGTGACGAGGAAGATCGAGCGCAGGGAATTACCTTTATCGATAGGAACGAGGGTAATGGCGTCGGCAAAGCGGGTGCCTGTCTGCATCAGGCAGGTTGGCGTTGTAATGGCCCATCCCAAGCCCTGCGCCACGAGCAGCGTCATGGTGTCGGCGTGGTCGACCTCGAGCTTTCGCTGCGCGTCGATATTGTTGTATCGCAAGATTCGCTCTATGCGGATACCGAGCGTGGACGTCCGGCTAAAGCGGATAAACGGCAACGAAGCAGCAAGCGTGTGCAACGTCGGCGACAGGCTTTCGGTACGCTCGCCACGGCCCGCGATGGCAACGAAGCTTTCCTGGTAGAGCAGTCGATGCTCGAACGCGGGATGATCGACGAAAGGGTTGGTGGAAATGATCATGTCGAGATCGCGCCCAAGCAACGCTTCTTCCTGCGCGGTCGCCATGCCGATCTGCACGGACAATGCGCTGGTACGCGCCGCCAGCATTCTGATGAGACTGGGGCCGATCGTGTTGGCTACGGAGTCGATCATGCCAATGCGCAAATACGACCCTTCGGACTTCGACACTTCGGTTGCCTGCGCCTTCATGCGGCGTGCGAGCGCAATAAGGGGTTCCGCGTTTTCGCTTATATACAGGCCCGCGGGCGTCAGCGACAGCGGCCGCCTTGCCCGGTCGATCAATACCAGTCCGAGCGATTGTTCGAGTTGCGCCGTGGTCTGTGACACAGCGGACTGGCTGATTCCCAGCACGCCGGCCGCAGCCGACATGCTGCCCGTCGATGCAACAGCGAGAAACACATCGAGCTGATAAAGATCGACCGGGCGGTCCTGTTGCCTGCTCACAGCACTCTCGCCACATGTGCGCCGACCTCGGCTCTCTGTGTCCATCGCGTGAAAATGGCTTTCCGAAATGTGTGCATAAGAATTCCTTATTCGGCCGGCGCAGCGGGACGCATCGACCGCGCGATCCTAAAATTGCCAACATTATTTTACAGAAAGCAATCGCACGGAGACCAACATCCATGAATATGTCCACGCAGGCACCTGCAGCAAGTGGAACCGCTGCAGCGCCTTCCTCCACGCCCTCCACCGTCGCGTTCGAAAACGCGCCGCTCACGCCGTTTCACTTGCGCGTCACGTTCGCCGGCACGGGCGGCCAGTTCAGCGACGGCTTCGTGCTTGGAATTATTGGCATTGCGCTCGCCATTGCCACGCCGCAGCTTCATCTGAACGCCGTGTGGCTGGGCATTCTCGGCGCGGCTTCCCTTGCGGGGCTGTTTGCCGGGAGTCTGTTTGCAGGCTCGTTTGTAGACCGTTTCGGACGGCGGGCGCTGTTCAACTACGACATGGCGCTGTTCGCGCTGATTTCGGTGGCGCAGTTCTGGGTGACGAGTCCAACGCAACTGCTTGTGCTGCGCCTGCTGCTTGGCATTACGCTCGGCTTCGACTATGTCGTGAGCAAGGCCCTGGTGGTCGAATATTCGCCGATACGGCTGCGCGGACGGCTGCTTAGCTGGCTTGCCATTGCATGGGCGCTCGGCTATGCATGCGCGTACGTGGTCGGCTATCTGCTCAGGGATCGCGGTCCTGATATCTGGCGCGTGATGCTGCTCTCGAGCGCAATACCCGCGGCAATCGTGTTCCTGTTTCGCGTGCGCATACCGGAGTCGCCGCTGTGGCTGCAACGCAAGGGCAGGACCGCCGAAGCGCTGGCGATCATCCGCGAGAATATTGGCGCGAACATTGTTTTGAACCGTGCCGCCGAAAGCACGGCGGGCGCACAAGCAAGCTCGGACGCGGGCACGACGGTCAGCCGACTGTTTTCCGCGCAGTGGCGCACGCGGCTTTTCATCGCTTGCTTCTTTTACATGTGCCTTGTAATCCCCTATTTTTCGCTCGGCACTTTCTCGCCGATGGTATTCGCGTCGCTGCACATTCAGGACAAGTTTCTCGCTGGCCTGATCTACAACGTCTTTCTGTTGTTCGGCACGGTTGCCGGTGCGCTCGTTGTTGACCGGATCAGCAGGCGCGCATTTTTGCTGTGGGGCTTCTTCCTCTCTGCAATCGTGCTTGCGTGCCTGTCGTTCGGTTCGCATCTTCCGGGGTCGGCCGTGGTGCCTTTGTTCGCCATCTTCGCACTCGTATTGAGCGGCACCAACAATCTTTGCTTTCTCTATCCGCAGGAGTTGTTCACAACCGAGCTTCGCGCGACCGCGCTGGGATTTGCCGTTGCCGCAAGCCGCGTGGGGTCGGCGGTCACGACGTTCCTGTTTCCGAGCATCGTCGCGACTTATGGCGGTCAGGCCGCGGTTTATCTTTGCGTCGCGGTGCTGGCGGCGGGTGGCGTGGCATGCGCGATCTGGGCGCCCGAGACACGCCATGCGTCGCTCGAAAGCTGACACAGGACTCTCCAGGAACTGCAAGACAATGGAACTACGACGCACTGAAGCCGACTCGCTCGGCACATGTGAACTTCCGGCCGACGCGCTTTACGGCATCCACGCGCTACGCGGCCAGGCCAACTTTCCGTATAGCGGCGAGACGCTGGCGCATTACCCGGTATTCGTAAAATGGCTGGCGCGCACGAAGATGGTGATCGCGCGGGTCAATGCACGGCACGGCAAGATCACGCGCGCGCAATGCGATGCAATCGTCCAGGCCTGCATGGAACTCGCGGCGGGAAATCATGGCGCGGCGCTGATCGTCGATCCGCTGGAGGGCTCGTGCGGCACGTCGATCAACATGAACATCAACGAAGTGCTGACCAACCGCGCGCTTCAGTTGATGGGACATCGCCCGGGCGATTACGCGTTTCTCCACCCTCTCGATCACGTCAACTACGCCCAGTCCACCAGCGACGTGCTGCTCACCGCAGTGAAGCTGGCCCTGCGCGATGAAGCCAGGCAGTTGCGCAGCGTCATTGGACAATTGGCCGCGTCATTGCGCGAGAAGCAGGCCAGCTTCGAGGGCATTCTGCGAATCGGCCGCACGTGTTTGCAGGATGCCTTGCCGATGAAACTCGGTCAGGCGTTCGGCGGCTATGCGTCTCTCGCAGAACGGATGACAGCGTTGCTCGACACACACATTCCAGTCCTGAGCACGATTGCGCTGGGCGCCACCGCGGTTGGCACGGGGCTCGGGACCTACGACGGGTATCGGCATGCGGTGACGGCTGCGCTATCCGAACTGGCCGGCGAGCCGCTTACGCCCGCAACCGACCTCTTCGATGCGGTGCAAAACATGGATGAATTCGCCGCGCTGTCGGCGACTGTGAAAACGGCTACGCTTGCGCTCGCCAAGGTTGCAAACGATCTCGTACTGCTCAGTTCCGGTCCGCGTGGCGGGATTGGTGAGCTTCGTCTAGCACCGCAGCAGGCCGGCTCTTCAATGATGCCGGGAAAGGTCAACCCGGTCCACGCAATGGGACTCACGCAGGTCGCGTACTTCGTGGCCGGTGCGGATCAGAGCGTCATGCTGGCGGCTGCCAACGGACAACTGGAGACTAACAACTACATGCCTCTTATCGCTGTGTCGCTGTTCAAGGCAATAGGGGCGGCCACGCGAGCGATATCGATGTTCGACGTGTATTGCGTGCGGACTATCATTGCCAACGCGGATGCGAGCGAGCGCAACCTGCTCGAGTCGACTGCGATAGCCCCGGCGCTGAAGGATGCAATCGGCTACGAACGCACTGCGGCTCTGGTTGCGAAGGCGATCGAGTCGGGCCGGCCACTGATCGAGATAGTGGAAGCCGAAAGCGTGATGAGTCGAAAGGACATGCTGAACTTGTTACACTGGAGCACCGCCAGCCGCAGTACGATATGAAGGCGACTTCGGCATTCGCCTCGCACTCAACGAGCGGTATCTTCGAGATGATTTCGAAACCGTGCGTAGGATGCTTCTACTGCATCCAGGGTGAGACCTTCGGTAATGAACACAAGCCGCGAGCACCGTTGGGAAGCTTCATCGGCCTGAGGCCACGCTTGCAGATGCAGCATCGGATGAACGAGATGTTGAACTGCGTGCAGCACGGTGGGACAATCCGAATCAGCAATGTCGAGCAGCCCTTTCACGCGCAAGATCTTGTGGCCGTGACAGTTGAGGAGCAGCGTGAACCATAGCGTAAAGACCTGCCAGTCGAGAGGCGAATCAATTTGCATGCAGAAAGAGTTAATCGACGAAGCTTGTTCCCCGCGATGCGCAAGCGGACCGCCATTGACCACAACATGGCGGCACACCCTGCCCATCCGCATGACCAGGTCAGTCGAGCTCGCCGATGCAAACAGCATGTCGAGCAGCGCGCTTCCGCTATGGCCGCCAATACCTTGCGCGTGCGAAACATTGCCGCGAACCAGAACCTGCGCGGCTGGGTTGAGCGCCGTGAGCATGGCCGCCAAGTCCGTTAGTGTGGCTTGATCAACAAGGTCCGGCTTGCTGATCAGCAGGCGGTCCGCTGCAGTCACCTGAGCGATCCATTCAGGATAGCGTGCATGCTGCTCGCGCGCGTTCACTGCGTCGACCACAGTGATGATCGCATTCAGCGCGTAGTGACTGCGGATCACCGGATCGCCAAGCAACGTAGCGATGATCGGCGCGGGTGTCGCAAGCCCCGTCGTTTCCAGCACGACTCGCGAGAACGCCAGCGTCTCGCCGCGTGCACGCTGTGAAAAAAGCGTTGCGAGCGCGTCTTTCAACTCGCCGCGAATCGAACAGCAGACGCAACCGTTACCAAGCAGCACGGTGCGTGCATCCACCTCCCCGATCAAGAGATGATCTAGCCCGACCTCGCCGAATTCGTTGACGAGAACGGCGGTATCGCGAGCGGCGTCACCCTGCAGAACGTCGGCGAGTAACGTCGATTTACCGCTGCCGAGGAAACCGGTTACAAGGGTAAGCGGCAAGATCCCGTAGTCGAGGCTCATGGCGGCGCCGCTTCGTCTGTAAAAAGAGTCAGCGGGTCAAGTGGCCGGCCAAGCATGCGCTCAGCCACGCGCCAGACCTGCGAGAAGTCGCTGACCAATTCGCTTGCCCCCGTCGGCGACGTCAGCACGAACGACTGCCCGTGGAAGTCATCGAGTTTCAGCCGGAACGGCATCAGGACTCGATTGGCGAGCGCCGCCTGAATCAACCGCTGCCGACGCAGGTTCGCACCCTCCAGGGGCGCGGTGGCGTTCGACCAGTGGTAACCTCCGCCAAGCAGCCCGCACATGCCGCACATGCTTGCCTCACTCCTTAAAGTTCGTGAACTTTGAACTGTTGGATCACCGAACCGCCGGGATAGGCGCCCAGCGTCTTGCCGAAATGACGTCCCGCCTGATTCCGGCAGACGCTCTTCGATGGATCGGTTCAGTGCATTATTTGCTGCGCGGAAAACGGGCGAGGAAGTCATCGGCAATTTCGTCGCAAGTGCAAAACCGCACGCCCTCGTGCGAGCGAAAATAGTGTATCAAGCGTTCAAGCATCAGCAGCACTTGCGGACGCCCGGAGACGTCCGGATGAATCGTGATCGGGAACACGGCGTAGTCGCCGTGCTCGTGATACACCCAGTCGAACTGATCGCGCCACATCTGCTCAATGTCGCGCGGGTTCACAAAGCCATGGCTGTTGGGCGACTTCTTGATGAACATCATTGGCGGCAGATCGTCCAGATACCAATTCGCCGGAATCTCGACCAGATCCGTTTCCTGACCGCGCACGAGCGGCTTCATCCAGGCGCCCGGATGCTCGCTATAGTCGATCTTGGTCCAGGTATCGCCCACTCTAACGTAGTACGGGTGGAAATCGTTGTGCATCAGGCTGTGATCGTACTTGATGCCCCTCTTGACCAGCAGTTCATTCGTCACAGAACTAAATTCCCACCAGGGTGCAACGTAGCCGGTCGGGCGCCGGCCCGATAACTGTGTCACCAGCTCAATGCTGCGGTCGAGCACCGCTTCCTCTTGCTCGGACGTCATCGCAATCGGGTTTTCATGGCTATAGCCGTGAATGCCGATCTCGTGTCCTGCCTCCGCCACGGCCTTCATTTGCTCGGGAAACGTTTCAATGGAATGGCCCGGAATAAACCACGTTGTCCTGATCTTTTCGCGCTCGAAAAGTTTCAGCAGGCGCATTGAGCCTATTTCGCCCGCGAACAAACCACGCGAAATATCGTCGGGCGAATCTTCGCCGCCATACGAACCGAGCCAGCCCGCCACCGCGTCGACGTCAATACCAAATGCCACCAGGATTTCCTTCGCCATCGCTTTTCTCCATCGTTTGAATGGGATACGGTGTCGCTGCCTATCTGGAAGCACGCCCGAATAGCGCGGCTTCGACCGCACTGGCGATCCGCAGCAGCGCATCGTCGTCACCCTGCGTGCGCATGAGTTGCACGCTGGTTGGCAAACCGTCCGCGTCGGTCCCCGATGGCAATGCAATCGCTGGCGTATCTAGGAAACTGCCGGGCATGGTCATACTGAGCGTCTGCAAATTGAAGCGCGCGAACAGTTCGGGATCGGTTTCAAGAGGCTCGCGTAGCGGCGCAACGTGCGGGGTGGTCGGCATCACGAGCGTGGCGCCCGCAAGGTCGTTTGTCAGCTCGACAATCAACGCAGTGCGCCGCGCGAGAAGCTGCCGAGGACGGTCCGGTGGTACAGCCCGATTCGCTTCGAGACGCGTGCGCACGCGCTGATCGATACGCGCTGCATCGGACGAATCGAGCAGCGCGCGATGCACCAGAAACGCTTCCATGCCACCGAGCCAGCCGTGCTCCCGCATCAAGTCGCTGAAGGCTGATAACGTGGCGAGCGGCTTGCGTTCAACAATGGCGCCCGCGTCTTCCAGCCTCGCGACGAAGCGCTCGAAATTCGCAGCGACCGGTTCCGTGACGCAATAACGTTCGAGCAATCCTGGATCGACTACAAAGCGTATCCCCGGTATCGTGGCGTCTTTAGGCAATACCACGTCCACGCCACGAATGACGGCGTCGAAAGCCACGCAGTCGGCCACGCTGGTGGCGAGCGGTCCGCACGTGTCGAGTGTCGACGATAACCCGACCATGCCCTCCCGCGAATAGCGCGCAACGCTCGCGCGAAAACCGGTAAGGCCGTTGAACGCCGATGGCACGCGAATCGAACCGCCGGTATCGGTGCCGACCGCGACTGGCACAATGCCCGTTGCCACCGCGACCGCCGCGCCCGACGACGATCCGCCTGGCGCGCGCCGGCCGTCGTCTATGCGAGGATTGATGGCAGTGCCGAAATGAGGATTAAGTCCGAGCCCCGAAAACGCAAACTCGCTCAACCCGGTCTTGCCGATGCACACCATGCCGGTGCGAGCGCCTGCGCTGACCAGCGGAGCATCAGCGCGAGCCGCCTGCCGAGCAGCAAAGACGGCCGATCCCGCGGTGGTTACTTTTCCCGCAATATCGAACAAGTCTTTCCACGCTATCGGCACGCCATCGAGCAGACTAAGCGGCCGGCCCTCACGCCATCGTCTTGCCGAGTGCTCGGCTTCCCTGATCGCGCGTTCGGGCGTGGTCGAAAGAAACACGGCCGGAACAGCCGCTGCTTTCAATAATGCCGCCTCGGCGACCTCGACAGGATTCGACTTGCCGGAAGCAAATGCGCGCGACAGCGCGACAGCGGATATGCAGGAGTCAGGCATGAAAGTACGTTCCAGTCTCGTCAGGAATAACCGCGGATCGTCAACGCGTCAGCGCTTGAAGATTGCTTCCAGATCAACTTCGTTATCGACCACGTCGAGGTTCAGCGCCCCTTCAATGTGATCAAGGTGATCGAGCATGAGTTGCGCTGCCGCGCCGGCATTGCCATTTGCTATTGCCTCGACAATATCCGTATGCTCGTCCGCCCGGCAACTGACGCTGATAGGTGCGTTGTACAACAAGATCACCAGGCACGTCAGCGTCGAAAGTTCACGCAGGCTGCGCGTATAAGACGAGTTTCCCGCCAGCGCCGCCGCGAGGTTGTGAAACTCTCCCGAGAGCCGGATGATTGCGCGCTTGTCCCCGCGTGCGCGTGCATCCATTTCGCGGCGCAAATGTTCGCGCAACTGAGCAAGCTTTTCAGGCGTGATGTCTCGCGTCAACCGGTACATGACCGCAGGCTCGATCAGGCGGCGTGCCTCGAAAACATCCCGCGCCTGATCCACCGAAGGCTTTGCCACGAACCAGCCCTTCTTCGGATAAAGCTCGACAATCTGTTCGTAAGCAAGGCGGCTGAGCGCGTCGCGGACTCGTGCGCGAGTAGCGCCGAAAATGGCGGCAAGCCGCTCTTCCGCCAGCTTCGTGCCAGGCAAAAGGCGATGCTCAAGCAATGCGACATAGATCTGCTCGTAAATTTCTTCGCTGCTGTTGTCGCCGTCGCGGATCTTGCGGGGCTTCGATAACTTGGTTTCGCTAACGGTTTTTAGCATGTGCTGCATCTGAATGGATTTGAGTCGCACGTCCGGCCTGCATGTCGATGCGCCGGCGTACCTGTGGCCTCGCGCGATCCTAGCGTGTATGCGGATGTTCCTTGATCCAGTGCCGCGCAATGTCGATACGGCGCGCGATCCATACATCATCGTGTTTCATGACGTGGTCGATAAACCGCTCCAACCCGGCCGCGCGCCCGGGATGCCCGATGAGCCGCATATGCAGGCCAACCGACATCATTCTGGGCTGGGTAGCGCCCTCCCGGTACAGCATATCGAACGTGTCGCGCATGAACTCGAACCATTGGTTTCCCGTACCTACCGAGCCGGCATACTGACCGTCGTTGGTAGTCAGCGAATAGGGTATCACCAAATGCGGCTTGCCCTGGACGTTCTTCCAGAACGGCAGTTCGTCGCCGTAATAGTCGGAGTCGTAAAGAAAGCCTCCCTCCTCCACCAGCAGCCGGCGCGTATTGACAGACGGCGAATAACGGCAGTACCAGCCGTATGGACGCTCGCCCGTAGTGCGCGCCAGTGATTCAATCGCGAGCCGGATGTGCTCGCGCTCCACCTCCTCGCTCAATCCGTAATGCTTGATCCATCGCCAGCCGTGACTGCATACGTCGAATCCCGACGCGCGGATCGCCGCGGCAGCTTGCGGATTGCGTTCGAGTGCAAGCGCGCAGCCATAAACAGTGAGCGCCAGACCCCGATCCTGAAAGATCCGCATGAGACGCCAGAATCCAACCCGGCTGCCGTATTCGAACAGGCCTTCCGCAGCAAGGTCGCGGCCGGTCACGCCTGCGTCAAGGCCATCCGATTCGGTGAACCATGTCTCCGTCGCATCCTCGCCGTCGGCGATGGAAGGCTCGGAGCCCTCCTCGTAATTCATCACGAAGTTGATAGCGATGCGTGCGCCGCCGGGCCAGTTCGGATTCGGCGGATTCGCGCCGTAACCAATGAAATCGCGGTCGAGATCCATGTTACTGCTCTCCTGTAGCTGAGATTCAAATACGCTTAGAGCATCACGTCGCCACCATTGGGCGACAGCGTTTGTCCGACGAAATAAGCGCCGCCCGTTTCCGACGCAAGCAGCAATGCGGTCGGCGCGATCTCATCGGCCTGGCCAAAGCGGCCCGCAGGCAGTTCGCCGAATTTGATGGCGCGCCACTCGTCGCTGAATCCGGCGAGCATGGCGGTTTCCACCGGACCTGGCGCAATGGCGTTGACCGTCACGCCATGCGGCGCGCCTTCGTATGACAGTGCGCGCGTAAAGCCAACCACGCCGGCTTTCGATGCGCAGTAGTGGCTCATGTCGTGCGTGCCTTTGTAGGCAAGCTGCGATGCAATGTTGATCACGCGGCCATATTTGCGCGCGATCATCTCGCCGAAAAACTGCTTCGTCACAAGGAAGGTGCCGCGCAGATTGACGGCCATCATCCGGTCCCATTGCTCTATCGACAGATCCACAAACGACGTCTCGCCGCTGATGCCGGCAGCATTGACAAGAATGTCAACCGGACCCAGATGGTCGCGGGTCCAGACTCCGAGCGATGCGACCGATCCGGCGTTGGTCACATCGCACTCCGTAACAAGCACATTCGCGCCGCTTGCCGCGAGTCCGGACGCGAGCGCATTCGCTCCTTGCGAATCGGCGCAGTGCGAGATACCAACCTTCGCACCTTGTGCCGCGAAAATCTGCACGATTGCGCGGCCAATGCCGCTGTTACCGCCGGTCACAAGCGCGGTCCTGCCGCGAAGGGAAAATGATTCCACGCTAAAACTCCTTTAAACAAGGGCTAAACGTTCCTGGACAGCCAGTCCGCGTACGCGCGAATGCCTGCCTCAATATCATGGCGCGGTCGATAGCCCAGGTCGGCCGCCGCTGCGGAGATATCAAAGCGTTCCTGCAGTTCGTCGAGCGGATCGGGACCTGGCGCCAGCTGAATATCGGCGTGGGGAAATATGCGGCGCACGACGCCGGCAACTTCACCTAACGTGAGGCGGCTGTCGCCGGTAATGTTGTATGTACGGCGAGGCGGCTTTGGTGCATCGAGGGCGGCGACCAACCCGGCGGCGGCATCTTCCACGTAAATGTATTGCCGGTAAAAATCCTCTCCGAAGGGAACGCGCGTGGGACGCTGCGCCATTGCGTCGGTCAGCATGGTGCGAATAATGCAATCAGTCGTGCGGCGGGGTCCGTATACCCACGAGAGCCGCAAGCTGACGCCGTCCACGCCGTATTGCTGAGCATACGCCGCCACCAGTTGTTCGCTCGCAACCTTGCTCGCGGCGTAGAGACTGGCCGGCGCCATCACTATATCTTCCTTCACCGGAGCGGGCGGCGTATTTCCATAAGCGCTGGTCGACGAGCAGAACACAAAGCGGAGCGCACCATGAACCCGGGCCAGTTCCAGCATGTTCGTCGTACCCACAATGTTGACCTGAACCATCGCCACGGGATTGTCGCGCGCCACCATAGGTCCTGAATAGGCACCGCAATGAATCACGCCCGATAACCCGTCCAGTGCTAGCGCATGCAATCCGTGAACGTTGCCGAGATCGCACTCCTTTACCGTGATGTCGCCAATATCCATCCCGCCCACGCGGTCGATTGCGATGACATCGTCGCCACGCGCGCGCAACTGGCGGCACACTGCATGACCCACCAGCCCGGCCGCGCCCGTGACCATGATTCTTTGTGGGAAGCTCATTGGTTTTCTCCTGCGACGTCGAGATGATGAACACTTCTGGCGACTTCCTCGATAGGAAGCTCCGCCTGCAGCAGTTTTATTGTGTACTCCTCGACGGGCCGGCTGAAGACCGTCTCGGCTTCGCCGGTCTCGATGATCTTGCCGTTGCGCATCACCGCAACATAGTGCGCGAGCGAGCGCACCGAGTTCAGGTCGTGTGTGATGAACAGCGCAGACAAGCCCATCTCCGCCTGGAGATTGCGCACCAGGTCGATGATCTGCGCACGCACACGGATATCGAGCGCGGTCGTGCATTCGTCAAAAACCACGAAGTCCGGATTCGCGGCGAGAGCGCGCGCAATGCCCACACGTTTCTGCTCGCCGGCGGTCAATTCATGCGGATAAGTGCTCGCACGTTTGCGCGACAGATTGACCAGATCGAGCAACTCCAGAATCCTCGCATCACGATCGCCGCGCGAAAGCCTCGGTGCGAGCGCGAGCGGCTCGGCGATGAGATCGCGAACCTGCCAGCGCGGATTAAGCGACACGTACGGCTCCTGAAACACCATCTGCATGCGGCGGCGCACGGCGCGGAATTCGCGCTCCGTCATGTCAAGCGTGCTCCTGCCATCGAAGCGAATCACCCCCGAATCCGCATCGAGCAAACGCAACAGGCATTGCGCGGTCGTCGTCTTGCCCGAACCGCTTTCGCCGACCAGTGCAAGCGTTTCACCCCGCGCGATGGAAAACGAGACATCGTCGATAGCGCGCACGACCGCGTGGCTGCGATCCGACACGAAGGTTTTCACGAGATGCTCGACTTCGAGCAACGGACGCCGTTTGATTGCAACCTCCTGTTCGTCCCTGCTTGCCTGCGCGGTAGAATCGAACAAGGCAGGGCGCACCTTTGCAGCATCCAGCAATTCGCGGCTGTATGGACGCACCGGTGCCTTCAGGAAGCACCCCACGGGGGCGAGTTCGATCAGCTTGCCGTCTTTCATGATGCCGACGCGATCGCAATAATTCGCGACCACACCGAGGTCATGCGTCACGAGCAAGACGCCGAGACCGAGGTCCTTGCCTTTTTGTACCAGCAAGTCGAGGACTTGCAACTGAATGGTCGCGTCGAGGCCTAGCGTGGCGTCGTCGGCAAGCAGGATCTTCGGCTGCGCGATCAACGCCATGGCGATCACCACACGCTGCGCCATCCCACCTGACAACTCATGCGGATACGAGTGCGCGCGGCCTTCCGGATTGACAATGCCGACCTGCCTGAACAAGTCGATTGCTTCCTGCCACGCCGCTTTCCTGCCAATATACTTGTGCACTCGCAGCACGCGCGCGAGCTGTGAGCCGACCGTCTCCACAGGATCCAGCAACATCTTCGCGTTGGTGCCGATGAGTGCGACGTCGCCGCCACGATACCGCCGCTTGTCGCGTGCGTGCATCTCCAATACGGACCGCCGATTAAACGATATGCGTCCGCTCGCGATACGGCCGCCGTCCGGCAGCAAGTCTATGATCGAGCGCGCGAGGATTGACTTACCGGCGCCGGTCTCTCCGACGATGCCGAGGATTTCACCGCGGCGCAGCGAAAAGCTGACTGCGTCGAGAACACGTCGCTCGGGAGCGTTGTCGAAGCAAACCGACAAATCTTCGACTTCGAGCAAAACCTGATCTGCGTGCGCGTTCATTGCTCGCCTCGCGACGTAGGTTCGGCCAGACGCTTCACAGCGTCGCCGAGAATGGCGAATGTCAGCACCGAGATGATTATCGCGAGGCCTGGGAACAACGCTGCCCACCACACGCCAAGGATCATTTGCTGCGCGCCGTTGGCAACCATCAGGCCCCACTCCGGCGTAGGCATCCGCACGCCCGCGCCGACGAACGACAGCCCGGCGGTCAACAGGATCGCCATGCCGATGCTGATCGACACCTGCACGATGGCCGGCGTCATTGCGTTGGGCAGAATGTGGCGGAACATGATTGCGACGTTGGTCGCTCCGCTGCAACGTGCCGCGCTTATGAACGGCCGGTCGCGCAACGAGAGCACCTCAGCGCGAATCAGCCGGGCGAACATTGGAATGAACAGCACCGCCAGCACGATCGCGACATTCCAGATTTCCTGTCCCATGACCGAAACGAGCGCCATGCCGAGCACGAACACAGGAAAAGACTGTATGAAGTCGAAGATGCGCATGACCAAGGTGCTGAGGAGATTCTTGTAAAAGCCGGTCAACAACCCAATCGGCACGCCCACAATAAACGCGATCACCACGGCCGTCACGCTGATGAGCAGGTTGATGCGCGTGGCGTAGATGACGCGCGAAAGGATATCCATACCCGATACGTCCGTGCCGAACCAGTAATGCCACGAAGGCGGCTTGAGGATGTTCATGGGATCGGCGTCGACTGGAGAATGCGGCGCGATTAGCGGCGCAAACACAATGAGCACGATTTGCAGCACGAGAAGCGACAATCCAAACACGAGCGTCGCGCTCATTCGTGAGCCACGGTAATACGCCATGGATTTCATATTTCGATCCTCGGATCGGCGAGCCCATACAACACATCGACGGCGGTGTACACGACCAGAATGAAGGCTGCCGCGACCAGCACGAATCCTTGCAGGGCCGGGTAGTCGCTGTTCATCACGGCCTGCACCGCGTACTGTCCCAGTCCGCCCCACGCAAAAATGGTCTCGACCAGCACCGCCGCGCCAAGCAGAAAACCAAACAGGAAACCAATCATGGTAATGATGGGCGGCAGGCTGTTGCGCAATGCACTCAGTACCAGCATGCGCTCCGAGAGACCCGACGCGCGCGCGTGACGAATGAACTCGCTTTTGTAGATATCGGCGAATGTGGCTTGCGTCATTTTCATGAGGCCGCCCGCGTTGACAATGGTCAGCGTCAGGACGGGCAACAACAGATGCGACACGGAAGAACGGAACGCGGTCCAGTTTCCCGCTAACACGCTGTCGATCGTGTAGAACCCGGTGACGCCAGCCGGCGCGGTTATGAACGAATCGATCCGTCCGAACGGCGCGGGCGCCACCCCCGCCAGATGGAACAACGTAAATATCAGCAGCAGGCCAACCCAAAAATCAGGGATCGCGCCAGCTGCCAGTCCGTAAATACGGCTGCCCCTGTCGACCCAACCGCCCTTGCGTACCACCGACGTCACCGCAATGCCCACGCCAAGGATCACAGTAAGAATCATGGAATAGGTGATCAGCTCGAGCGTGGCAGGCACGCGTTGCGTCAGGTCGACCGTGACCGGGTTCGACGTGAACATCGAGGTGCCCAGATCTCCGTGAAGCAACGCCTTGATATAACCGCCAAATTGGGACCAGATCGTGCCTTCGAGATTCAGACGTTCGCGCAATGCCGCGATGGCCTCGGGCGTCGCCATGTTGCCGAGCATCAGCAACGCCGGGTCGCCCGGCAGCATGCGAATGAGCAGGAATGTCGCGAACATCACGCCGAACATCTGCGGAATAAGGACACCAATCCGCGCGATCACAATTCGGAGCGAGCGGGGAATCGACCGCCAGGCAGAAAATAGGACCATCGCACAACTCCTCGAACCACGGTTACGCGAGTGCGAACAGCATATTTATTCGCACCCCTTTACATCAGTTTTTGGAAAAGTCGTACCAGGTGTTGCCGTTCGTCGTGTTCCAGCTATAACCCTTCACATTGGCGCGTGTTGCGAGCTGGTAACCCGGGTTGATCAGAAATACCCAGGGCGCCTGTTCCATTACGAGTTGCTGCACCCGTTCCATCGACGTCTTGCGTTTTGCTTCGTCGGTCATGGAGAGGCTGTCGTTGATCAGCTTGTCTACTTCCGCGTTCTTGTAGTGCGAATAGTTGATCAGCGACGCGCTGTTGAGCCACAGGTTCGTCACATATGCGGCATCCGGCACGATCGCCATGTCGCGAAAGAAGTACATCGGAATTGTGCCCTTCGAGTAGCGCTCCACCAGCGTGGACGCCGGCAGCTTCTGCAACTCGACATCCACTCCGATCTTCGAAAACGCTGTCTTCAGAATGACCGCCAGCTCCTCTTCCGTCTGGTCACCGGTCGGATAGCCGAGTTGCGTCTTGAAGCCTTTCTCAAGTCCAGCCTCCTTCAGGAGCGCGCGCGCCTTGTCGAGATTCTCGGCGTAGTTGTAGTACTTGTCCGTATATGCCGGATAAATCTCGGACACAGGGCTCTTGGTGAGCCGTGCCGTGCCGTAGAACACGGATTTCAGGATCTGATCGCGAGGCACCGCGTAGTTCAGCGCCTGCCTGACTTTCTCATTGTTGAACGGCGCGGTGGTGTTGTTCATCTCCACGCGCTGAATGTAGTTGCCGTACACCTTCCAGACTTTTACGCCCGGCATTTGTTCGAGTGTGGCCTGTTCCCGCGGCGCCAGCCATTCCGCCACGTCGACGGCACCGGCCTGGAGTGCAGCAAGACGATTCGCCGACGTTGGCATTTCACGGAAAATAATGCGGGGCAGTTTCGGCGCGCCGCGATAATAATTCGGGTTGCTTTCATAGACCACCTCCTGGCCCGGCGCATATTTCGTGACCTGATACGGAGCGAACGAAGCGGAATGGCCGGCGAGCCAGCGCGAGGCCCACGGGTCATCCGGCGTGATGTGCTTCTTGATCTCCACCGAATCGATAATCCCAAGATCGTTGTTCACCCACAAGCGTTCTATCAGCGGCGAAGGACCCGGCAAGGTGACCTTCACCGTCTGGTCGTCGATTTTCTTGAATGCCACGTCAAAGTTCGTGATTTTCAACACCTGCGTCATGTACCAGCGAAACGTGGCCTTGAGGTTCCAGCCGCGCTGGAAGGTCCAGATGACGTCGTCGGCGGTGAGCGTATTGCCAGCGTAGCTTTTTACTCCCTTGCGTAAATGGAAGGTGATCGAACTCTTGTCGGGTGAAGTTTCCCAGCTTTCCGCCAGCGCACCCTTGAGCTTGTCGAAATTCTCGACCATTACGCCGTTTTCGCCGGGTTTCATTTCGTATGACAACAGCCGCTCATAGATATTGCGGCGCGCTTCATGACTTGCTTCCGTGGGCGGATATTCCTGATCCAGTGATTCCGGTGTGCGCGGCCCCGCGACAAGCAGCATTGGATTGTTGTTCTGCGCAAACACCGGGCTGGCGCCAATGGACAAAACCGCTGCCGCCAACAACGCGCGGGTGCTATCGAACAGCTTATGCATGACAGACTCCTGTATTCGATAAGATGGAATAACGCAGTGCTGGTTTACAATTAATTCGGATACCAAAATTTATGGTCTGGTGACACGCTTTGATGGCCGCCAGCGTGCAGTCTTATCGTGCGGCGCCGGACGGCGGCGGCCGGCGTGCAATCATGGTCGGCAGTCCGCGCTGAAGGAAACGCCCGCGTCCCGGCGTTCCGAGAAAGCGCTCTCCATCCCACACCACCTCGCCCCGGGAGATCGTATACGCCGGCCACGCGCCGACGGTGCGGCCTTCATAAGGCGTGTAATCGACGGCATGGTGCAGCATTGCGTTCGTGAGGAGCACACTGCGCTCGTCCCAGATTACAAGATCGGCGTCCGAGCCAATTGCAATCGTCCCTTTTCGCGGATGCAATCCATAAGTCTTCGCGGGATTCGTGGCGGTCAGCTCTACAAAGCGGTTGGCCGATATACGGCCGGTCAGCACGCCCTCGGAATACAACAACGGCAAACGGGTTTCGATGCCCGGTATGCCGTTTGGAATATAGGGAAACGCGACCTCGCGGCCACCGGGCTTCTTGCCCTGGTCGTCATCGAATGAAAACGGCGCGTGATCCGAAGAGAACACAGTGAAGGTGCCGTCAGCCAGCGCCGCCCAGATTGCCTGTTGACTCGCGGCGTCGCGCGGCGGCGGGCTGCACACGCATTTCGCTCCTTCATAACCGTCGTCAATGCCGAGATCTTCCGCTGTCAGCAACAGATATTGCGGACATGTCTCCGACAATATCTTCAACCCCCGAGCACGCGCCCATTGAATCTGTTCGACCGCCTCGCGCCCGGAAACATGGACGAGGAGCATGGAGACGTCGACCAGTTCAGCCAGACTGATCGCCCGATGCGTGGCCTCCCGCTCAACCAGCATGGGCCGCGATGCCACGTGATAGCGCGGCGCGCTCAGCCCGGACTCAAGGAGGCTCTCGGTCAGCCAGGCGATGCACTCGGTGTTTTCCGCGTGAATCATCGCCATGGCGCCATGCGTTCTCGCAAGCGCGAGCAGTCGCAGGATCTGGCCGTCGTTCAATTTCATGTCGTCGTAGGTCATGTAGATCTTGAACGACGAATACCCCTCTGCAATTAGCGCCGGCAATTCCGTTGCCATGATTTCCGGCGTGGGATCCGTCACGATAAGGTGAAAGCCGTAATCGATACTCGCGCGGCCATTTGCCCGTTCGTGATAGTCGTCGATCGCTGCGCGCAACGAACCCCCTTTTTGCTGCGCGGCGAAAGGGATCACAGTAGTCGTTCCGCCACAGGCAGCCGAACGGGTGCCGGTTTCAAAGTCGTCCGTCATTTTCGCTGGCGGCGCGATGGGCTGGTCGAGGTGGCAATGTGCATCGATCCCGCCCGGCGTGGTAGTACGGCCTCGTGCGTCGATTTCGCGTGCTCCTGTCGACAAGCGTACACCCATCTGGACAATCCGCCCCCCGACCACACCGATATCCGACGTGAAGGTATCACTGGCTGTTGCGACCTGTGCATTGCGGATCACCAGATCAAACTCTGCACTCATTGATGCCTCGACGAAGCAAGTTGTTGTCGACAAGTTGGCGTTAATATATCCCTCCAAAATAATAGATCAACAGAACATTTTATTTTTTAATCGTGAAAAATATGACTATTCTTGTCGACAACAGACGCGCTGAGTTCCCATTCTCTGCTCGCTTACGATACTTGTGTTGCTGGAAAGACCGCGGAAATCCGACACGTTCCGCCCCGAGTCGGATGCTGACGAAGGCTGGTTCATCGGGGTGGCAGAATGTCTGAGGCTTGGAGATCAACCCGATCTCGCAGAACGTGGACGGCTTATCGCAACGGGAGCGGAAAATTCGAAGGAAATATGGCAGCGCATTCCGGCCATTTGCCTGATCTACTTTGCATCGGTTGCAAGCAGCAGCGCATTTACGGCTTGAGGGAATTCGGTCCGTTTTATTTCACCGGTCAGTGGTACATGCGTGCGATGGCTAAGTCTCCGACACGCTGAGTCATCGAGCGCGTCTCGCGAGCACGAACTCAGCCCCGCGTTATAAAGCGTCTGTGCGCAGAGGCCGCAAGGGAGGATTGCTGCCTCACTCGGAATGTCCGATCATCGTGCAAAATGGCGAGTGCCGCGACCGTACTACATGGAAAATAGAGTCACCCAGTCATGAACGCCGAACTCGGGCTGCCCAGGCTGATTTGGAAGAATATTCGTCTCCTGAATTGCCGCGAGGTCAATACCTCAACATCGGAACACCGGCATTACCGCGCAACCTGGACCTTATCCCAGGCTTGCTGAAGCACCTCGTCCGGGTCGACTTCAGGACGCACGAACATCTCCGGCTGGAGACTCGTCTCGATCATCGACAGATGGACGTGCATGCTCTTGACTGCACGCGCGGTATCACCGTCAATGAGGGCATCGACGATGTCACCATGCTCGTCGCACGAGCAGCGCGACGCAGCGCCAGGCTCCGCAACGAAAAATACCCAACATAATGATGCCGCTCACCAGTTCCTCCAGTTCGCGCGTAACGAACGGATTCGCGCAGAACGCCGCCAGCAATTGGTGAAAGCGGCTTGATAACTGGATGGACAATGCGCGGTCGCCGTGTGGCGGATGGCCTCGATCTCGCGCGCGCTGTGGGCCCGCAACTGTTCGATCTGCCCGGGCGTCAGTCGTCCGGCAAGCCTAGAGGCGACCCCACCTTCAATGATCCTTCGTGCCTCGTAGATTTCCCTCGCCTGCGAAAGGCGGTTCTGACGTGATGGACGAGTCGATGAGCCGGATATCGTGCTTGCGCCAGATGCGTTGCACCGTCATGAACGGCACGTTTCCAGCTTCCGCCTCATCGAACGCAGCGGGCCGTTTTCCGGCACTACGCCCTCCTGCCCGCTTCACGTCAACGCTTATGGGATCTATCATGCTGGGGACGCTTTCACCTGCGTTCTGTAGCGAACCTTGTAGCCATTGAATACCTTCAATTCGCCATACAACCACCGCTTACTCCACGTCTCCCAGCCGAAGCCCTGTTGCTGCCGGGATCGCTGCATGTGTCGCCTGATCTTGTTTTCCACCCAGTCTTTCACGAAGCTGAAGCATTCACTGGAATTTCCAATAGCAAAGTAATTCACCCAGCCACGTAGCACCCGGTTGATCAATTCGACAACACGGCCCACCGGCTGCGACTTATATTGGATCAGATTGTTCAAACCGTTCAAACTGCCGCACCCGTTTTTCTACAATCCAGGCGGCCGACGCAGTATCAAATGCCGCGAAATGCGGTGTAAGCAAGTGCGCCTCGAAAGCGGTAGCGTCCGTGTAGAGTTCGTATAAAACAATTTCTGAAGCCGCAGCGTCCTCACAGACATCGAAGACCTTACAGCCATTCTCCACAGCGAGAGAATCGCTCGCATTGGTGAGCACTGCCTCAACAAAAAGCGCCCGGCATTCGGGCTTATAGCGAAAATTGACAACGACGGCATGCATGACATCCCCTTTGAGCTAAAAGTCCATTCAAATTTGTTCGTAGATCGCTGTTCTGCGGAACCTGCCAGATTTCGAGACTGGCCGTAAAGGACAATATGGGGCGTCGCTCACGCATAGGTGCGTGAGTGCAGCCACCGGGCTAAAGACGAAAGAGCGAGATTCACCGCGATATAGATAACGGCGAGCAATGTGTAGATCGGCAGCGAATACTGGCCGCCCAGGAATTCAACCGCCGAGCGACCCTCTCTCAACAATTCGCTATAACCGATGATGAAGCCGAATGACGTTTCCTTCAAAAGCACCACGGACTGACTCACCAATACCGGCAACATTCGCCGTACCGCCTGAGGGATCAGTATTAGACGCAATGTCTCGCTCGCATCAAGACCAATGGTGTACCCCGCTTCTCGTTGACCGCGTGGCAAAGAGGTGACGCCTGCACGAAAGATCTCTGCAAATACAGCGCTGTTAAAAAGCGTGAGACCGGTTACGAGCGCCCAGAACGTCGAGATGCTAACTCCTACCGCCGGCGCGCCCAGATAGACGCAAAAAATCAATAGCAGCACCGGCAGGCCCCGAAAGAGCTCGACCCAGATACGCAATACGAATTGCGTGGCGCGCTGCTCGGCAAGCAGTCCGAATGCAAGTAGCGCTCCTCCGACAAGCGACAGCACTAAGGCGGTACTTGCAGCTTGCGCCGTGGAGATCAGTCCCTGGAGAAGCAATTGAATCAATTCGGGATCGAGGAGCACGCGCCATAGCCGCGACTCAAGTTGTCCCTTTGATTCCAGGCGCAAGAAGCCGCACAGGATCAACGCCAAAAACAGTACGACGAGCACTACACCCGACACCGCGGCCCGGCGGCGAGCGCGTGGACCAAGTTCGTCATAGAAAATGTTGCTCATCGGGCAAACGCCATACGGCGCTCGATATGCGCGGCGACCAGACCCGCCGGGATGGTAATTGCAAGGTAAAAGCAGGCTGTCATGAACAAGGCGGGAAGGACATCACGGCTATGGTCGTTGGCGAACTGCTCGGTAACTGTCAGCAATTCCGCTACACCGAAAGCGGACGCAATAGCCGTGCTTTTCACTAGCGCAATGAAAACGTTGATAAGCGGTGGAATCACTGTGCGTAACGCCTGCGGCAGCACCACCAGACGTAAGGCGCCAAAAAATGTCAGGCCGATGGAGCGTGCCGCTTCCGCCTGCCCGATCGCAACCCCGTTGCAACCGGCGCGAATAGCTTCGGCGAAGAACGCCGTGTAGTACACCGAAAGGGCGATCACAGCAAAGATAAAGTAGGATAGCGACACGCCAAGCGAAGGCAACACAAACGCGACGAAAAAGAACTGAATAGTGAGCGGTGTATTTCTGAAGATTTCCACATAAACGGCCCCAAGCGTTCGCAGTACTGGCACCGGAGAAATACGCATGACTGCTATAACCAGACCGCCGGCAAGCGACAGCATGCCGGCGATTGCCGTCAACGAGAGCGTAACGGCAATGCCGCTAAAAAAGATATTCAAATGTGCAAAGACCGTCGGCATGTGCAGCGCCCTCGAAAAAGATAAGAAAGGCTGGTCAGGTACAAGGGTCGAATTCGGGCAATTTCCAAGGGGTATTCAGGTATTTGCCGACTGATCCGTCATAGGCGGCTTTATAAGAGCCGGCCGTTCCCGCATCCTTAAGTGCGCCGTCAATAAACTTGCAAAACTCGACATCGCCCTTTTTGATGCCTATGCCCGACCGTTCCACCGTCAGGCGCTTGCCAACCAGCTCGAACTGGTCCGGCTCTTTCGCGACGTAACCCAGCTCGACCGCTGCCCCGATAACCGCGCCATCGACAGACCCATTTTTTATCGCCTCACCACATTTCGAGAAGTCGTCGAAAGCGATGACATGTGCCTTCGGGAAGCGGGTGTCCAAGGTTGCACGGCCCTCGCTTCCATTCAGGACGCAAATCTTCTTGCCATCCATGTCTTCTGGTTTGTGGATCCCGGCTGGATTACCCTTCTTGATCATGATGTCCTGCCCGTGGATCAAATACGGCCCGGCGAAGCTGATCGCCTTGCGACGCTCATCCGTAATGGCCAGCGTTGCGATCACCATGTCCACCTTGCCTTGCTGGATGAACGGGACACGATTGGCGGATACCGTTTCCACCCATTCGATTTGAGCGGGCTTGAGTCCGAGCTTCGCGGCAATCATAGTGCCAATGTCCACGTCGAAACCCACCGGCTGCCCGCTCAGATTTCGCAGTCCGAATAAAGGCTGATCAAATTTAGTTCCGATACGGATCTTTCCCGACTTGACGATCTTGTCCATCGTCGAGCCAGGCGGATATGACTGTTGAGCATAAGCGGCGCAGTTCACCGCGATCAGTACGGCTGCGAGCGTCGAGAGCAGCTTCCTCAACCAAGTTGAATCTGTCATGTCTCCTCCTGTTGGCGACCTTAACGGCCGACGTTTTAGTGTTTGAGAATTTTGGAAAGAAAGTCGCGCGCCCGATCGCTTTCCGGTGCGCCAAAAAACAGCTCCGGCGTGCTCTCTTCAATTATCTGGCCGCGGTCCATGAAAACCACGCGGTTCGCAGCAGAGCGCGCAAATCCCATCTCATGCGTGACCACTGCCATTGTCATGCCGTCTGCAGCTAACTCTTTCATCACGTCGAGCACCTCGTTGATCATTTCCGGATCAAGGGCCGAAGTGGGTTCATCGAACAGCATGGCTTTCGGATCCATTGCAAGCGCCCGTGCAATTGCCGCGCGCTGTTGCTGGCCGCCTGAAAGCTGTGAAGGCAGCTTGTGCGCCTGAGTGGCGACACCCACTCGCTCGAGCAAACGCATGGCGTGATGCTCGGCTTCGTCCTTGCGCTGCTTACGAACGCGGATTGGTCCGAGCGTCACATTTTCAAGCACCGTCTTGTGGGCAAACAGATTGAAAGACTGGAATACCATGCCTACTTCTGCACGCAGGCGGGCGAGGGAACGCCCCTCCTCTGGCAGCAGCGCGCCGTCGAGCCAAATCTCACCGCTGTCAATGGTCTCAAGCCGGTTGATCGTGCGGCAAAGCGTGGACTTGCCTGAACCCGACGGCCCTATGATTACCACCACCTCGCCGCGACCAATGTCGAGCTCGATATCACGCAGCACATGCAACGCGCCAAAATGCTTATTGACGCGCCGCATCGAGATTAACGCCTCTCTTTTTGGATCGCCGGCAGGATGAGTTGTAGTGGCTTCGCGAGGAAGGGCCGATGTTCCATTTGATACCGTCGACATTCGATTCCTTTGGCATAGTGCAGTGAAGACGCCGTCATGTGCTACAGCTGGCTCTTAGCGCACGCGCTTGTCCTCGGACTCAACTCGCGTCCAGTAGTACTTACCGACTGCATCGAGATGCTCGCGCATCGCTCGCTCCGCCGCATCCGGGTCGTGTCCTGCAACGGCTGTATAGATGGCTTCGTGCGCAGCAAACGCGGCCGCCTCGGCATGCTCGACCCGAAGCGAGGTGAGGCGTTGTTCCGCAAGCCAGTCGGCCAATGCGAGATGCAGAGACACGAAAATGGAGTTGTTCGGAATTTCAGCCAACACCAGATGGAATTGAACATCCGTACGAGTGAACTCGTTTATGTTGCCAAGCGCTGCTCGATTTTCCTCGAGTGCGATTCGCAGGCGTTCAATATCGGCATCGCTCGCGTGCTCGGCGGCAAAGCGCGCAAGCGAAATCTCGTGCAGCGCGCGCGCTTCCTGCAATTCGCGCGCGCCTTCCGGTTGCGCGATCAAGTGCCGCACGGCTCCCGCAAGCTCGCTGACAAGTGCTTTCGCCGATGGCCGCGTGACATACGCCCGCTCACCGTTGCGCAACGACACGAGGCCCATGCGCTGAAGCGCGAACAGTGCTTCGCGTATAGACGAGCGACCGACCTGAAACGTGTCCATCAGGTCGCGTTCGGACGGCAATAGTTCGCCGGGCGGCAATACGCCATCGAGCATCATTTTCTCCAGGCGCTCGGCGATTTCCTCGTACAATTTTCTGCGTCTTACGGGCTGGACCGGAAGCACGTTGGCTTTGTTCATTACGTTCTGCTCACTTTTCAATCGGCTGCTTCGAACGGGACACCATACCGATCACCGAGTGCCTGCAACTCCGCGACGAGTGAGCGCCCGAGCGGAATGCCGTCCACGCGGCGTGTGTTCATGCTCAGGTACTCGCGTTCGCCGGGCAGATAAACGCGTTCCACGCCGGGCGCTTTCTTTACGCCTCGCACGTCGGCCATCGCGCGTGCCATGCGGTCCTTATATATCTCCAGACTATCGAACGCCGTAACCGGTAGCACTCCGAAAAGATGTCCACTATTTTGCGCGGCAGTCGTTTTGGCATACAGATCACCGACATCGTTTCCGAAAAACGCGCCTGAGAGCATGGTGCTCAACAAGCCTACAACAAGCGTCAGCGCGTAACCCTTCGGGCCTCCCACCGGTGTAACGAACCCCTTTAGCGCCTCGATCGCATTGGTCGTGGGCAGACCGTCCGGACCAGTTGCCCAGTCGGCTGGAATCGGCTGCCCCTCTTTGGCGGCAACGATGATCTTGCCGCGCGCGGCCACACTGCATGCCATATCGAGCACAATCGGAAACGGCTCAGGAGTTGGAAAAGCAACCGCGAAGGGGTTGTTGCCGAGCACCGCTTCGGCGCCGCCCCATGGCGTCATGTGGTTGATCGCGCCGATCGTGAAAGAAAAGCCGATCAGATTGTGGCGAGTCGCCATTTCGGCATAGTAGGCGGCTGTGCCGAAGTGATTGCTGTTGCGGACTGCAACAAATGTGCAGTCGCCTTCGCTCGCCTTGTTGATCGCCAGTTCCATCGCGCGAATACCTACGAGATGGCCGAGCCCGTTGTCGCCGTCGAATACGGCAGTTGTGCGTGTTTCACGCACAATTTTCATGCTTGGCTGCGGGTTGGTGCCGCCGTCGGCGATGCGCTGGATATAAATTGGAAAACGCACCACGCCATGAGAACCAACACCGCGGAGATCAGCTTCAATAAGATTCTCCACGATCAACTCCGCCTCATCGCGGGGCACTTTCACCTTAGCGAGCACGTCAATGCAAAAGGTGCGAAGCAGTGGGTACGCGATGATTGGCCCGGATTCCTGTTCCATGTCAGTGCATCTCCAGCATGTCGCGCGCGTCTATGGGCGTCGCGATTTCACGTCCCATCGAGCGTGCAATGTTCGCAAAGTGGCGGACAACATCACCGTTGTTAGGCGTGCCAAGTTCACGGTAGCCGTAATCGCCCAATCCCACGGCGACGTGTCCCCCCATTTCAATAGCCGCTACCGCCGGACCTACCAGGTTGCCTATCTTGTTGCACACGGTCCATTCAAGCGGACCGTGCGGCAAAAAATCCAGATGAGCGAACAAGCCTTTTATTGTCCCGGGATGTCCGCCCAGGATGCCGCTGTCCGTCAACTCAAAGTTGAGATAGGGCGTGCCTTGAACGAGGCCCATCTCGCGCAGCGCTTCAAAGCAGCGCGTGAACGCGACGGTCCAGCTTATGAAGCCGGGACGCACGCCGAGCTCCGGCATGCGGCGGGCGAATTCTTCCAGCATGGCAGTGTCGTTCTTATAGATCATGTGTCCGCTCGAGTACTTTCGTTCGTGCGGGTCATATCGGTCGATGTTTGTGCTGCCGCAGTCGATGGGCGCGAAATCAGGACGCGTTGCCGGATCAAGCGCGAGTTTCTCGATATGTGCAAGTCGGCTTTCGCCGGTGTTACTGATTTGGCCAAGGGTCGGAAAAACCAGGCAGTCGCAGCTTTCTCGAATCGCCCGCATGCCAGCGGCAAAGACTGCTGGATCGTGGCTTGGACTTCCGTCAGGGTTACGTGCATGAAAGTGAATGATGCTCGCCCCGGCCTCACGCGCTTTTGCAGCCTCCGCGCCGAGCTCTGCCGGGGTGTACGGGATATTCGGATTCTCGGAACGCGGCATGTACTCATTGATGCGAGCCTCGATGATCAATTTCTTACGCATTTGTAACAGTCCCGGTGGTCAATATGGTCATCCTATCTACCTATCAGACCAAATCCATTAGGCCAAACCCTAGGTGGAAACAATTCACCGTCCAGCCGGATCGCGGAAACAGACGGAAACGATCGCGATCTGCATTCAGTTATTCGGGCGCGAATTGCAAGCCAGGTTCCGGATTCAGAACGCCGACCGGCTCGAAGGTACAAGCATGCTTGTGCCGACCTTTCTGGAATCGCTCGGCTCTTACCGAAAGTCAATCAAGCGGCGCCAAACAATAGTGGTCCTTTTAATTCTCGCCTTAAGTTTTCTTTTCCGCGTCTCACCCAAAAACTCAAGCTCGATAACTCCATGAGGAATCCGAAGAAAAACCTGCATGCCAAGCAGGGCGCCGTCCACACTTTACAAGGTCCAGCGCAAACTTTACTGCGCAGATTCTCTTTCACTTAAAGCATTCAACGCGTTTGCCTCCGTGATCGAGAAATGTTCGATAAGCAATGCGCACGCGGCCTCCACATCCCGAGCCAGGGCTGCGTCCAGCAAGGCCTTGTGCTCGCCCGGGACGTCGCGCGCGCGATCTCCAGGATTACCCGTGGACAGATGCCTGTACCGGTTCATTTGATCCGATAACACATCGATGAATTGCATCAACCACTTCGACTTGCAGCCCGAAAGCAGCGCAAGATGAAACTCGCGATGGGCGCTCGCCCATTCCTGCGCAAAACCAACATCTACATCGCAATGCAACGGCAAACGGCTCATCCGATGATGTGCGCCGATCAGCCGCGTCTCCCACTCGAGGCCCGCGTTTTGTATGGATTCGCGCAAGGCGCGGGTTTCGAGACTCTTGCGCAGTGACGCAAGATCGTGCAGTTCCTCGCTCGATATCGGCGCTACGCGAAAGCCCCGCTGCTCGTGTGCGTTCACCAATCCGGAGCTGACCAGCCGCGAAAGCGCTTCCCGCGTCGGGATTACGCCCGTGTCATAGCGCTCAGCAATCTCGGCAATTTTGAGGCGCGACCCAGGCGCCAGCACGCCCGCAATGATGTCGCGGCGCAGATGCGCGATCAGCCCGACCACTTGCGTTTTGCCGGATGCCGGTTCCACGGCGTAGATGCTGGTAGCAGTCATATATCGACAATTTCAGGGTAAACGATTAAATAATCAATTCTCAAATTGCGTGTACATTTCGCTAAATATATATTTTTAACGTTTTGTATATCCATCTTTTTACCATGAAATTGCTTCGATATGGACTCGTGGGCCAAGAACTGCCCGGCATACTTGCACCGGATGGCACTGTCCGGGCGCTGTCGCCCATCGTGAAAGACATCGATCGTGACGTGCTCTCGCCCGAAGGGCTGCGATTCATTGGTGCCCTCGATCCGCTCAAGCTGCCTGAAGTTGCCGAGCCGGGCCGCATTGGTTGCCCGCTTGGCGCCGTGCGCGAGATCGTGGCTGTGGGGCTCAATTATCGTAATCATGCGATCGAGTCCAATCTGCCCATCCCTTCCGAACCGGTCATTTTCGGAAAATCGACCTCGTCGATCAGCGGGCCCAACGACGACATTCTTCTGCCGCCCGGTTCGACCCGTACTGACTGGGAGATCGAGCTCGGGATTGTGATCGGTAGCACGGCGTCGCGGGTGAGCAAGGACGCAGCGCGGGCGTGTATAGCCGGATTCGTTATGGTGAACGACGTTTCCGAGCGCGAGTGGCAAATCGAGAAAGGTGGTCAGTGGAGCAAAGGAAAAAGCTTCGATTCGTTCACGCCTGTTGGGCCATGGTTCGTGAGTGCAAACGATGTCGATCCCGGCGCGCTTGAGCTGTCTCTCGATGTGAACGGCATTGCCCGCCAGCGCGGCAATACCATGGACATGATCTTCAATGTCGACACCATCGTCAGCTATTGCAGCCAATTCATGACGCTACGGCGAGGCGACCTGATCATCACGGGCACACCCGCAGGCGTAGGTCTCGGCATGAAGCCGCAAACCTATCTTTCGCACGGCGATATCGTCGAAATGACGATCACCGGTCTCGGCAAGCAGCGCCACGCCGTACGCGCATCGTGACAACTTTCATGAAGAAAATCACACTTACGTTCGATAACGGGCCGACACCCGGCATCACCGAACGCATCCTCGAAATTCTCAAGGAACGCGGAATCAAGTCCACATTTTTCGTTGTCGGCGAACAATTGAAGCAGCCTGGAGGCTCGGCGCTGCTCGACGATATCGTTGCGGCGGGACATTGGGTCGGTAACCATTCCCTCACGCATTCGATTGCGTTCGGCGACAGTACCGAACGTGGCTATGCGGTTCGCGAGATCAGCGAAACCCAGGCGTTGATCGGTGAGCGCAGTGCCAACGCGCCGCTTTTTCGCCCGTTCGGAAACTTCGGCAAACTCGGTCCACATCTGCTGAACGAAGAAGCCCTCGCCTATCTGCTCGCGCATCGCTTCACGTGCGTGAGCTGGAACAGCGTGCCGCACGACTGGGATGACCAAGAGCATTGGGTCGAGCGATGTCTTGCCGATGTCGAGCGCCAGGACTGGACGGTGGTGGTGCTCCACGACATCGAAAATGCAGCGCTCGCGCGTCTGGAAGAACTGCTCGACCATCTGCAACGCCAGCAAGTGCAATTCGTTCAGGCTTTCCCCGAAGACGTCGTACTCCTTCGCGGCGGCCATGTCGTGTCGCTGCAATCTTCCTACGTCGCGGGCCGCGCATAAGCCGCTTCGGGCGCACCCACACAGATCAAAAAAGTCAGGAGACCAGGATGACCAGCGCAAAACCGGCAGCGGGCAAATCAGCGAGCGCGCTATCGCTTGAAATGAGACCGGATCCACTGTTCCGGAAAATCAGCTGGCGGCTGTTACCGCTGCTGTTTCTCGGCTATGTGTTCGCCTATCTCGACCGCATCAACATCGGCTTTGCTGCGCTGCAGATGAAGGGCGACCTCGGTTTCACCGATGCTGTCTACGGCCTGGGCGCCGGCGTCTTTTTTGCGAGCTATTTTCTTTGCGAGGTGCCGAGCAACCTGCTCATGCAGAAGATCGGCGCCCGGCTCACGATTGCACGCATCATGGTGTGCTGGGGTTTGACGTCGTGCTGCATGATGTTCGTGCACAGCCCGGGGTCGTTCTATGCGTTGCGGGTCCTACTTGGGGTGTTCGAAGCCGGGTTTGCACCCGGCGTCATGCTGTATCTGACATTTTGGTACCCTGAGCGGCGTCTCGCGCAAATGACCGCATTGTTTCTGAGCGGCAGCACGATCGCGGGACTGGTTGGCTCACCCATCTCCGGCCTTATCCTCGATCACATGAACGACGCGCTCGGCCTGCGCGGGTGGCAGTGGCTGTTTTTGCTTGAAGGCATTCCAACGGTCGTGCTCGGGTTTATCGCTTTGAAGACGATGCCCGAGAATCCAGCGTCGGCCCGCTGGCTTTCCGCCGATGAAAAACGCCAGGTGATCGGGCAACTCACGCCCGCGCGGGCTCACCCGGACCACGGTTTCCGGGATGCGCTGCGCAACCCGAACGTCTACGCGATTGCGGCTGCGTGGTTCATGGTGGTTTGCGGGATCTACGCGGTTTCATTCTGGATGCCCGTTATGCTGCGCGCGGCGGGTGCGGGCAGCGCATCGCAGATTGGCTTCTGGTCGATCATTCCGTACGGCGCGGGCGCCATCGGCATGGTGCTGCTGTCCCGTCACTCGGACCGGACGGGCGAGCGCCGCTGGCACGCGGCAGTTTGCGCGCTTGCCGGTGCATGCGCGCTCGTGCTCGTGCCTTACGCGGGCGTCAACCTTGCCATGGCTGTGCTTGCGCTTTCTGTAGCAACGGTCTCCGTATTCGCCGCGATGCCCATCTTGCTCGCGATCCCCATGGCAGCGCTGCCGCCTCGTGCCGCGCCCGGCGGCATTGCGCTGATCAACTGCATTGGTTTGACGGGGGGCTTTGTAAGCCCGTTCATGCTTGGCTGGATCAAGACCGCTACAGGAAATCTCAATAACGGCCTTTATGTGATCGCTGGACTACTTGTGATTGGGGCATTCATCATCTTGCGGATGGTGAAAATACCGGGGACGCGGCTCGCTTAAGTTGACGGAGCAGATCCGGACGCTTGCCGACGGGCTGGAGTGGTCGCATGGCTGGACCGTCCCCGCCGCGCAGCGCCTGCGCTTCCTGCTCGACTTCGGTTACGCGACCGGCCTGCGCGCAGGCGAGCTGGTCGGCGTGGTGGTCGGCGAGCTGGTCGGCGAGCTGGTCGGCGTGGTGGTCGGCGTGGTGGTCGGCGTGGTGGTCGGCGGCATGATAAACGGGACGCACGGCGAGCAGTGGCTTCACCTCACCGGTAAGGGGGCGAAGGCCGGCAAGGTGGTATTACCGCCGCTCGCGCGCTTTGCGTTGGACCAGTACCTGATGCAGCGCGGTCTGCCTGTGAGTCCCGCACGATGGGCATTGGATACGCCGCTGCTCGGCCATCTCGATGAACCCGGCGGCATCACCACGCCGCGCCTGAGGGAGGTGCTGCGCCGATTCTTCCGGACCGCTGCCGACGCCATCCAGGTCGACCATCCAGCGCTCGCCGACAAGCTGCGGCGAGCGACGCCACATTGGTTGCAGCATACGCACGCGACGCACGCACTGGCGGACTTCGGTGGATGGTGTTCATCGTAGGCCGTCGCGATGGTGCGCACGACTGCGAAGAGCACACACAATGTCTCAGTTAGGGAGGGCAAACGAACGAGAACACTGCCGATCTGAGGACGCACTCCCTGTAGGTCACCGTCCCAGATCTCGGCGCCCTCCTGTTGGTCACGCAGCGATTCAATCTCTCGCTCCATCCGCTCTTCGGCTTGGTTGTGGGCAGCGAGTGTACGTGCGGTGGCCTTTTCCAGCGCTGTGATGCGCTCGTCTCGCCCTCTGAGCCGATCGGCCAGTTGGCGGGCATTCTGCTCCGCCTGCTCAGCACGTCGTTGCCAGGCGTCCCGAGGATACAGCGCGCTGTCATCGTGTCTGGTCGACCTAGTCCACTGCGTCATTGACTTGGCACCCCGTCTATGTTCGGATTTAGGTCGTGGGAAAAATGAATTTGACCGATACCGAACGTGCGCAACTGCTTTGGGCGGCACGCAGCCGAACGGTGCGCGCAGCAGACGTGCGCCGTGCAAAATTGATCTTGATGCTCGAGGACGGTGAATCGCGCGACGGGATCATGAGCGCACTGGGCTGCGACTCGCGTTTCATCGCACGCTGGTCGGGGCGCTTCCTCAACGAGCGACTGGCCGGCATGTACGCTCGCCATCCCGGGCGCGCGCCTGTGCAGCCGCCTGCCAAGTTGGAAGCGCGTGTACTCAGCCGCACCCTCAAGCACAAACCCGCCGACGGTTCGACACACTGGAGCAGCTACAAGCTCGCATCAGAGCTGGGCGATGTGTCGGTCTCAGCCGTGCAGCGCATCTGGCGTAAGCACGGCATCAAGCCGCAGCGCTTGGAGCGGCACATGGTCTCCAACGATCCGGACTTCGAGACCAAAGCAGCCGACGTGATCGGGCTATATCTGAACCCGCCGGCGCACGCGGCGGTGTTCTGCGTAGATGAGAAAACCGCGATCCAGGCACTTGAGCGCCGCGACCGGATGCTGCCTTTGTCGCCGGAACGTGCCGAAAGCCACGGCTTCGAGTACAAACGCAACGGTACTCTTAGTCTGTTCGCGGCATTTAATACTGCTACCGGCGAGGTGGTGGGCAAGACCGCGCCGCGCCACACCAGCGAACAGTTTGTGGCCTTCCTGACTGATGTCGTCGCCAGCCAGCCCAAACGTCGGGAAATCCACGTGATCTGCGATAACGTGAGCAGCCACAAGACGCAGCGGGTAGCCGACTTTCTCACCGCGCACCGCAACGTGCGTTTGCACTTCACACCGACCTACTCGTCGTGGCTTAACCAGGTGGAAAACTGGTTCTCACGCATTCAGCGTGATGTGATCGCCCGCGGCGTCTTCACTTCGGTGAAGGACCTGGATCGAAAACTGATGCGTTATATCCGCGAGCACAACCAAAACCCGAAACCAATCAAGTGGAAATATGACGATCCTTCCCGTCGGATTCGCCCGGTGCCAAATCAATGACGCAGTGGACTAGTGCTGCTACGGCGAAGTCGAGGGAGGTCAATCGGCCCGTTACCGACCCAGATGGTGTGTGGAAACATGCGCAGAACCGCAACACTGCGCACAGCAATCACGACGCCGCGCGCGTTTAACTGTTTCTGCGGCCGATGCGGTACAACGCCCCTTTAAACCGCTCTGACGCCTTCTAACAAGCTGTTCTGGGTGAATTTCAGGACCTATGGGGTGCTCAAGCACAGGCAAAGTCGCTCCACGCAATCGAGCGATCCATTTGCCGGCTCAATGCGGCGGCCTTCGCTTCGATGCCGCGGCCGAGCCGCGCGCCCTTCGCAATGTTGACGAGTTGCGGCACGCCATGCCGCCCGACTGCCGCCTATGCCTTCTCCTACCGGGGCCGTTGAACTCGTGATGTCATGCAGTTTCTTTTTTCCACCGCAAAATGCTGCCGTATCAACTGCAGCCTCTGCAGGTCTCACGCACTTCTTCCCCTCCTCTGTCAGGGCAATTCAGTTACCGGTGATCGACCGTCTGCTAGCTCACATTTTCCGCACTCGAATCCCGCAGGATGCATTCCAGAGAAACGGCTCTCTCGTAAAGCTCCACATACGCTCTAAGTGAAAAGGAATCTCGGAGTGACTTCAATTCCCGTAGCAATTGATTGCAGGCGTTGGCGGTTGCTAATCGGCCAGCAAGATCGGTCGATGCATGGACTTTGAACTCTAGCAGTTCCAGGGTATTAACCACTCGCGCCATTTGCGACATTAATCTCCCCTTTACGTTATCGCCCTGCCCACTCCTAAGACAGAGTTGTCCTCGCAAGTGATTACTGTATCTCGGCCGCATTAGGTGAAACTGTAGGGTCGCCCCAAAAAAAAACGATCCGCCATGCAGTTCGAACTTAAACCGGGGCAAAGCGGTTGAAATCGGGCCGGCCATGGCTAGCTGTACCAATTTTATTTCCGCAAAATGTTCCTGGCGCATTAAACTCGTAATCGGTTACTTCGCGCATTATTTCGTTGGATCGGCTCATCAGCAGTCTGTGCGCGCATACAAAAAGGCAGGTTCTATCATGGCATTCGCTATTCTAAAGAGGAGCGACGCGCGTACCAACCTGTTACGACCGAAGATCGGCCGTGTTCATGCAGATTGTTTCCCTATGTGCAGGCACTTTAAAAATCTGTTGGCCATATCAGGAGCGTAGGTTTTGCATCTAAAACGCGAGGTGCGGTCACCACATTCAAACCGCGCCGCCTGCGGGAGTCAAGCGACGCGATTCATTAAACACTACGGTCCACCGAGCGGCGTTCGTCCAGTTTAAACAAGCGCCATATCAGCAACCGGACCGCTGACCGCCTTTATTTCTCTTGACTCATCTTTTTTCGCTGGTTTGCTGTACGCGTAATCGAGGGTCATCCGCAAGTAGTCGTAGCTCTTCCGAATCGCGTTACGAACCTTGATAATCGACTCCGGCGAAGGATTGGTCCCGAGCAGCGTTGCAACGATATCAAGCGCCATCCACGGATGCTCGTCGTCGTAATGCGCATGCACATTGAGCCATCGCATGGCTGACTTGCGAATCGGCTCCGGAAAGGTTAATGCATAGGTATCCTCCGAGCACACGAAGCAGGAGAATTCGCCTGTCGCGCCCTCCACCGCGTAGTTCGTCGCCGCGACCGCCACGGCGAGACTTTCGGTCGTGCTGACATGACCGCACCAGTGCGCGAGCGCGTGCATCTCACTGGGGACTTCCAGGTTCAACATTTCATGCATGGTGAGCCCCGAAGCCGATGCCCACTGAAGCCAATGCTTGGCATGCATGTTTTCGACTCGGATATTCTGAATAAGATAAGACCGCGCCATGGCCTCGCCCCGCGACGTGCCAAAGCGTGACTTCATCAAATTCGACGCCATGAATTGCGGAAACTGCTCGATCACCGGAAAGAAACCGGCCAGGAATCGATGGGTGCTTTCCATGTCAAGCGTTGCATCCTTCATGGCCTTACAGAACGGATGACGCAAGGCTACGAGCTTTTTTTCCTCGCAATCCGCCGCCACCTCCTGTAACCACTCCGGATAACTTCTAATGTCTTTTAAATCTCCGGATCGAATAAACTCGGTGCTCATAGATTTATCTCTCGCAATAAGTCCTGCACTTATCGACAACGCCCCATGCGCAGCCGGACACCCAAATGGATAGACCCCGTAAGCTTTGCAGAGAGAATTTATCAGCAATATGGGACAACAAACATTTGCGAGAAAAAATAAAAAATTCATTTGTCAGATAATATCGCGTGTAAGGCCATGAATTTTGCATGCAGGCCTTACCGAAGCGTCGTCCGCTCTGCTTCGATCAGCCGAGATTGTTCGGTCCAGGGACCGGGACGCCCGATAAAGTATCCCTGCGCATAATCGACACCATATTCCTTCAGCAGCTTGACAATTTCCTCGTTCTCCACATATTCCGCAATAGTTTGGCATCCCAATGAATGACCAATGTCGTTGATTGCAATAACCATCTCCCGGCTGACCGAATCCTGCGGCAAATTTTTTACGAAGCTGCCATCTATTTTTAGATATTCGACCGGCAGGTGTTTAAGGTATCCGAACGATGACATGCCGGCGCCAAAATCGTCCAGCGCGAAACGACAGCCCAGAATACTTAGTTCGTTCATGAAGTGCACGGCAGAGAGGAGATTGCTGATTGCCGCTGTCTCGGTAATCTCGAAACATAAGAGCTGCGCCGGGACACCACTTTCTTTTATCTGTTCAACGATGTAACGCAAGAATCTCGAATCGCCGACAGAAGCTCCTGAGAGGTTGATTGCATACTCGTTGTATTGCTTTACCGGAGTTTGGGCGAGTGCTCTCAACGCCGTGCGGACAACCCATCGATCGATCGTCGTCATCAGGCCGTAGCGCTCGGCGGCGGGTATGAACTTGTCCGGTGTGATGTCCGGACCTCCCCGCGCGTCGATCATGCGCAGGAGTAACTCAACCTTGTTCAGGCAGGAAGTGCTCGGGTCCCGCTTGAGGTGATCGATGGGTTGCGCATAGAGCAAAAACAGATCGTTTTCCAAGGCATGCTTCAGGCGTCGCGCCCACGAAGCTTCGTTGGCATGCATGGCCAGGTCTCTATCGTTCAAATCAGCTTCCTGAATCCGATCCCGGCCGCGCTCCTTTGCAACGAAGCACGCAATGTCTGTTAGCCGCATCGCCGATTCCGCTGTAACGGAAGGATCATCGAGGATCATCAGCCCGATGCTCAGACTCGTATGGAACTGCTGCGCCTCCCACTGAAAATGAAAGGTGTTGGCCGAACTCAAGAGGTCGTTAGCCAGTTTGGTCGCCTGGTTCCGGTCGCAATATTTTAGCAACGCGCCGAACTCGTCGCCTCCCAGGCGCCCGAAAGTGTCACTGCTGCGAAACATCGACGTCAGGTGCGTCGAGATTGCTCGCAACATGGCGTCGCCGGCTGCGTGACCACACGTGTCGTTGACAATCTTGAACCGGTCGAGGTCGAACAGGAGCAAGACGTCGCACACCGGACTATCAGGTTTCGCGCTGGCAAGTGAAGCGGCGAGTTGTCGTTCGAACTCCGAACGATTGACCAGGCCCGTGAGACTGTCGTGCGAAGCCTGCCACGCAAGGCTTCGAAGATACTCTTTCTCACGTGCCATGTTCCGCAAGATAATCACGTAGCCATGATGCCCTTCGCTTGAACCGCCTATGTTGTTCAGATAAAAAAGCGATCCCGTGATGTGGGACACAATGACCCTGACATCGACTTCCACGCCGTTATGCAGGACAAGGATCATTTCGACGTAATGGTCGTCGTCGAGATCGCCCGGCGAACCGTTGCTCGCAAGATTCGCAAGCAGTTTCTCGGGCACCCTGGACTGCTCGTAAAGCAACGAGAACGTATCGAAGAATGTGCGCCCGAGGCATGATTCGCTCCCTGTGCAAAGGACTCGCTCGGCGGCGCGATTGATAAATTCAATCTCACCGCTCAAGCTGGTTGCAATCACCGCCTCGCCAATGGAGCCCAAGGTTGCCTTGGCTCTTGCCTCGCTGCGCCGCAAGGCCTCCTCAGTAAGCCTGCGCTGGATCACCAGCCGGCGCACATGCCACACAGTGAGGAGCATCAACACCACTGCAGCCGAGAGATCAACAGTAAGCAGCAGTAACGCGACTTTGCGAAACGTCGTGCTCAGAACAAACGAAAAGCCGCGTGCGAGGGGCGCCACCTTCTCGTTGATCCGGAAGATTTTTTTCTGGAGTTCAACGAGTTTGGGATCCCCGGTCGAGGGACTGGAAAACTGGCGGTGCAACTGGCCGGCGACCCGGTTAAGCTCGGCCATGTCGGCGTCAGTACTTTTCCAAAGATCCATTGCGTCCCGAAGGTAGCTGACATGGCGAAAAATCCGGTACACCCATGCGGCGCTCGCGACGTCCGATCGTGCAAAACCGCCCATCACCAGTTCGTCCTGCGCCGCGCGCATATCCGTGTGCGCACGGTCGAGGATTTCTCGCGCCATGAGCAGATGCCGGAGTCCGTCCATTGCTTCGACGTGCCGCTGATACAGCACCTCGTCACCGCTTTCGGCGTATAGGTGCAGGAAGAAAGTTGCGTCCTTCTGGTTTTTCGACCACACGCTTTCAGCGCCAATGTATGCACGCAGCGACGACATCATGTCGATGCTTGCCACCGCCAGGGTGACAAGAATCAGGATGACCATCAAAAAAGGCCACACAAGGCGGACTATCTGGCTGGCATCACTTTGGGGCACATATTTAGCGCGCATGAAAATGTTCCGTGAGTACCTCGCTTCGCTGCCGTACTCAGCGGCAGCGACGGGCATTGGCAGGATTACGCCAGCCCGTGCCACGGGATCGACAACAGCGCGACCGTTCATCCAGGACGCAGCACGAACGCCAAGCGCTGTTCGGCAATCCAGCGTGTCCAGTATGTCACCGTTGTTTGCTACGGCGAATGCGTGGCCTGCGGATTGATGGAACACTCTAGGTAGAAGACCTCGCCGGCGGTATCGTGGCGCCCGATTTGATCGACTTGAGCAGCCGGATAAAGCTACGCTCGATCTCCGCTATTTCGATCGCATCGATCACAACGTCGCGCTGTATGATCCGGGACACTTCGAGTTGCTTTGCCCGGGACATGACGGATAACAGACGGTCGGACACCGTGCGATGCTTTGCCGAGACCAGCATTTTGGCGAGATCGCTGGAATCGAAAACACTGACCGTATCGAAAAGCGTGCGATCGTCAATGAATAACATATCAGAAAGCGTTTCAAGCTGTTCGACGGACTGCGCAGGTTCTCTAAATCCACTAAAGGTAGCGCTCGCTCCTCGATACAACTTGTCGAGCAGCAACTGCTTTTCAATGCCGACCAGTGCATCAAGGCTGGTCAGTCCCGCCTGCTCCACTTCCCTGGCAACCGGAATGCCCAATCCACGATCCACGCAGCGCTGAGCGCTTTCGATGATCCGTAACGCATTAAAAACAACGCCTTGGCGGCCCACGGGTTCGTCAATGGAAACGGCCGTCTCGCCTTGAGCGAAGTCGCCCACGGTTACAATTCCTATAAGGCCGAGCGTCTCCATGCGTCTGAGCGTGGCCATGACCTGCATGCGCGGGTGGCCGCTGATGGCCTGACATCGCTCGAAGACGCTGACGAGTGCAATGAACACGTCTTCATCGCGGTGCACGTCGTGCCTTCCGGCTTCAGCCATCAGGCTCAACACATTCGCGTACGATACGACTCTGGACAGCGAGTCGGCATGGACGTCTGCCGGGACACGATCAACGGCCCGCTTGCTCTTGTGGATCAAGCTGCGCATCAAGTGACGAAGCAGAGGCGACACGCGATCGAGTTCATCGTCAATCGTCTTTGGGTCGATGACGATCAACCGGCAAAAACTCAAGGCTCGAGCAGCCGATCCGCGCGGTTTGGCAGCCAGGAGTGCACTCTCACCAAAGTATTCGTCCTTTCCGAGGACTGCAAGCACCGCCGTTCCGGTTTCATCGCGCCTGGTGGTGATCTCGACCTTACCTTCTGCAATGACATAGATGCATGCGTTTCCCGCATACCCTTCCGCGTAAATCACCTCGCCTGCCGCCACGGTTCGAAACTGCGGTATGCTTTCCTGAAGCAATTTAAATCCCCCTCGTTTCTTTATGTCGTGCGGTCCGCCGCTGTCATTTACTTTGCAAGCTCCGGCTGACGCAATCAGCTTCCTAAGCTATAACGGCGTTTTTTATCGATCCTTTAGCGTCCCGGGTCACCGGGAAAACCGGGCTTCGTTGCTTGCGAAGCCACGTCTGCAATCTGACAGGTTTGCGGAGCCTTTTGGTGCGTCATGGTGAAAATAAGGATTGACCCATCATGAGTCACGTTCGCCGGGCACCTCGCTCCGGTTGGCCGGCACGCGCCATTGCACCTTGACCAAATGGTCGCGCATGCGCGCCGCGGCGGTTTCGCCGTCGCGCCCGACCATTGCCTCGACCACACTCAGGTGCTGCTCGGCGAAGTGGCGCCGAGTGTCCTGATCCACGGTTTTCTCACGCAGGTTGGGCTTGGAGCGAATGCCGTTGACCGCGTCCATGAGCGTGATGATTGCCGGGTTCCGCGTGGCTTGCGCAATAAGCAGATGAAAGCGGTGATCCCATTGCTGCCATTCCACGTCGTCGCGCGCGATAGCATTGCGCTTGGCGCACTTTTCCAGTTCGGCGAGATCTTCGGGACTCGCCTTGTGCGTGGCGAGTTCCACAAGCGCTGGTTCAAGCATCAACCGCATTTCGGCGATATCGGCGGGACTCGATCCCGTGCGCAAACTCCGCAGCGATGTCGTGAACTTCAGTGGGCGGGGCCCCAAATAGGTGCCGCGACCCACACCGCGCCATATCTTCCCGGCCGCCTCTAGCGAGGCGAGCGCAGCGCGCAGGTCGCGGCGGCTAAGCCCAAGCGTTTCCGCGAGCTTTCTCTCGGGCGGCAACGAGTCACCATCCCGCAAATTAGACCGGGTCACATAGTCGAGCAAAGTGTCGAGAGCGGATTTTTCCATGACTCGCAGTTGAACCAATTTCGATTGGTTCATTACGATACCAGAGGAGCTGGCGTTGCATCGGCCTTAATGGTGAAGTAGGCTTTCCAAAACAAGCCTTATTGACTGAATCCGTACCCGCAAATAACAACGTTCCGCGTTGAACCAATTCATATTGGTTCAAAATATCAAACACCTTGAAAATTTGAACCCCGGCTTATGGCTTTTACTACACGACCCGAACTTATCGGCACCTTTGGCATGGTGGCATCAACACACTGGCTCGCCAGCGCCTCAGCGATGGCCGTTCTCGAGAAAGGCGGCAACGCTTTCGATGCAGCCGCGGCCGCGGGCTTCGTGCTCCAGATCGTCGAGCCGCATCTGAACGGGCCGGGCGGCGAACTACCAGCCGTGTTCTACAGTGCGAAAGAAGACCGCGTGCGGGTGCTGTGCGGGCAAGGCGTGACGCCCGCCACCATGACCATTGCGAGGATGCGGGACCTCGGTCTCATCGTCATGCCGGGCACGGGATTGTTGCCCGCCGTGGTCCCCGGCGCGTTCGGCGGCTGGATGACGATGCTTCGGGACTATGGGCAATTGCCGCTCGAAGACGTGCTGAGTTATGCAATTGGGTATGCGGAACACGGGTATCCGGTACTGCCGCGCATGGCGTCATCGATTCTCGCCATTCGGGACTTCTTCAAGTCCGAATGGCACACGTCCGCTGCGCAGTGGCTGCGCAACGGCGAGGCGCCCCAGCCGAACCGTCTGTTCACAAACCCCGCCATCGCCGAGACTTACCGGCGCATCCTGCGCGAGGCAGGCACGGCCGGCGACCGTGCGGAGCAATGCGAGCGGGCGCATAACGCGTTCTATCGCGGCTTTGTTGCCGACGCAATCGATCAGTACTTCCGCACAACCCACGTGCTCGATACCTCGGGCAAGCGTAATCGCGGTCTGCTCGAGGGCTCAGACCTGGCGCAGTGGCAGCCGGCGTACGAAGACTCGCTCTCGTATGAATACGAAGGCTTCCAGGTTCACAAAACCGGACCGTGGGGGCAAGGGCCCATGTTCCTGCAACAGCTTGCGTTGCTAAAGGGATTTGATCTCGCGAGCATGGACCCCTTGGGCCCGGATTTCGTGCATACGGTGATCGAATGCGCCAAGCTCGCGTTCGCCGATCGGGAGGTGTTTTATGGCGACCCCCGTTTCTCCGACATCCCCTTGGACGTGCTGCTGAGCGACACCTATAACGATGCACGGCGTCGTCAGATCGACCCGCGCCGCGCATCGCTCGAATTCCGGCCAGGCCTGCTTGACGGCAGCGAAGCGCGCGCCGCGCTCATTCTCGCCAATGCGGGACGCCAGCAGCCGGGCGGCTTCGGCCAGGGCGAACCGACATTCGCGCCGTTGCCTGAAGTGCGCGGCGACACGGTGCACCTCGACGTGGTGGACCGCTGGGGCAACATGGTGTCGGCCACGCCCTCGGGCGGCTGGCTACAGGCGTCGCCAGCCGTGCCGGGGCTCGGTTTCAACATTACCACGCGCGGCCAGATGTTCTGGATGGAAGAAGGCCTGCCGTCCTCGCTCGGACCGGGGCGGCGTCCCCGAACGACACTCTCGCCTACGCTCGTGACGCGCGAGGGCAAGCCCTACGCGGCATTCGGCACGCCGGGCGGCGACCAGCAGGACCAGTGGTCGCTCCAACTGTTCCTGCGGCACGTGCATGGCGGCATGAACCTGCAGGCAGCGGTGGATTCCCCTTCGTTCCAGACAGCGCACTTTCCGGGATCGTTCTATCCGCGCGAGATGCTGCTGGGAAGAATGTCCGCGGAGGCAAACTTTCCACAGGACACACTCGATGAACTGCGCTCACGCGGTCATGAACTCACAGTGGCGGAGCCCTGGACACTTGGCCGCGTATGCGCCGTGGGCGTTCGCCACGGTCTGATGCGCGGTGCGGCCACTCCGCGCCAGATGCAAGCCTATGCGATCGGGCGTTAAAGCCGGCCGCGCCAAACTCCCTGGAAATTTCCGACATGTCCGCTATTGCCGCGCGCCTTGAAAGGCTGCCGCTTTCCGGTTTTCATCGCAAGCTGCTTCTTATTGGCGGCCTGGGCTACATGTTCGATGGCCTGGATTCGTCGTCGCTCGCATTTCTTCTACCCGTGGTCAGCAAGCTCTGGCAGCTTACGAGCGCCCAGACGGGGCTGGTCGCGAGCAGCACGTATATTGGCTATTTTTTTGGCGCCTTCCTTTCCGGCGTACTTGCCGATGTAATCGGACGCCGCCGCATCATGATGAGCGCGCTCGCCATTTATTGCATCGCGTCGCTCGGTAGCGCCACGGCGCATGACTGGCACGTGTTCTTTGCCTGGCGCGTGCTCGCCGGTTTCGGTTCCGGGGCGGAGACGGTCGTGATCGCTCCGTTTCTCGCCGAATTCGTGCCCCGGCGGTATCGCGGCATGTTTTGCGGCGCCCTCGTGGGCTTCATGTCGTTTGGCTATCTGAGTTCCTCGATTCTCGGATACGCGGTGGTGCGTACATTCCCGGATGGCTGGCGCTACCTCGCCGTCATCACGGCACTTCCCGTAGTGATGCTGCTGTGGTGGCGCCGGACGCTGCCCGAGTCGCCACGTTGGATGGAAAGCCAGGGGCATACCGAAGAAGCGGGGCGTGTCGTGGACGAGATCGAGACCTGGTACGCGCAGCGCGGCATTGCGCTCGCACCGCTCGCCACCGTGGATGCAATCCCGGCGGTCGCGCCACGCAGCGGCGGTGCGCTGGACAACGTCATGATGCTCTGGTCACGGCGGCTTGCCGGAACCACAGCGGTGAGTTGGTTGATGTGGTTCTCGGTCGCATTCGCCTACTACTCGTTCTTCTCATGGATTCCCAACCTGCTGCTCAAGGAAGGCTTGACGATGACCAAGAGCTTCGGCTTTTCCATCGCCATTTATGGTGCGCAGATTCCGGGCTACTTTTCGGCCGCATGGCTTAACGAACACATCGGCCGCAAGGGAGTGGTCGCGTCGTACATGACCTTGGGCGGCATTGCGGCCATTGCCCTGTCGTTCTCACATACCGGTCCGGAAATCGTCGCAGCTGGCGTGTGCCTGTCGTTCTTCATGAATGGCGCGTTCGCGGGCGTCTATGCCTATACGCCGGAAATCTTTCCGACATCTGTTCGCACGACGGGCACTGGATCGTCTTCGTCATTCGGACGCATAGGGTCGGTCAGCGCGCCAATCCTCGTTGGGATCGTGTATCCGGCATTTGGCTTTTTTGGCGTGTTCGCCATGACGACCATCGTGTTGCTGGCCGGTGCGTGCGTGGTGTTTTTTCTTGGCATCGAGACACGTAACCGTTCGCTCGAGGACATCGAAGTCAACGGCGCCGTCGAATCCGGCACAACCGGTTCACTCTCTCCTATTAACCCGCGCCGCTGACCCGCTGCCCTGCGGTGCTCTTTGGCTTGATTCATGCAAAACATCCCCAATCGAACTCATCCCCGCGCGGCCCGCACGATGCAGATCAGAGATATTGAGCAGCTTTCCAACGCCATGCGCCAGCCCGGCCAGCCGATGACGCTGTATCGCGCAGTCGAGGGCGTCGCCGCCGACACAATCGGATTTCGCCTCTTTACCATCATGGCCTATGACGCGGAGCACCACGAAGTGGAGCGGGTCTTTAGCAATATGCCGGAGGTCTATCCAAACGGGGGACGCAAAAAAAAACACGGCACGCCATGGGCCGCGCAAATTCTCCAGGATCTGCGACCCTATCGCGCAGAAACGGCGCGGGACCTGCGTGCGGCCTTCGACGATCACACGATCATGACGGACATGGGACTCGGCTCGATCCTCAACATCCCCATTGCGCTCGACGGTGAATGCGTCGGCACGATGAACCTCACGCATGTCGAGCACTGGTACACGCGCGAGCACGAGGACATGGGGCTGATGCTCGGCGCGTTCCTGGTTCCCGCGCTGATCGGACGCGCGCGCGGCGAAGCAAGCCGGCCTCAGCACACATAAATCCGGCTTCGCAGGACACCCGCCGCTGGCGTGTCGTCTTCGTGCTGGGCTATCTCGCACTGCTCGTCGACGGCGCGCATATGATGATGTACGGGCTCACGCTTATGCGCATCAAGAGCGAGTTTGGGCTGACCAATGTCGAGGCCGGCGCGCTCGGCAGCCTGACTCTCGTCGGCATGGAGCTCGGCGGCGTTCTAGGCGGCTGGTGCGGCGACGCGCTGGGCCGCGTGCGCCTCGTCGTCTCGGCGCTTGCATTGTTTTCCTGGGCGCGGGCTTGCTGGGCTTTACACACAGCTTCCTGCAGTTTGCCGTGGTCCGCTTAATCAGTTCGCTGGGTATTGGCAGCATGGTGCTGGTCACTACGCTGGTGGCGGAGTACGTGCCGACCGCGCGACGGTCGTTGATACTCGGCATGCTGCAGACGGGAGTATCGGCGGGCCCAAGGGGAATGCAACGAGATCGCTATCGCGACCTGCTCTCCGGCGAGGCGTTTTCGGCGACGACGACACGCAACGCCCCTGCCGCCGGCATATGACTCCGTCGCAACGTCAATTCGAGCTCGGGAAAAGAGCATGCCCATGTGGTACGAGGAAGTATGTCCCGTCGAATGACTCGTTCTTTCCACAGAACGGATTGTTGTCGCTGCCGGGACAACGATGGTCTTGACCTTCAGCAATGCACCTTCTTTGGTCAAGCGCAGTCGGCCCGTGTTAGCAGCCTCCGGACCAAGCTTCGCATTTGCGTCCATTTCCTCGGTCACGGGTTCGAGCAGCTTGCCGGTGACTTTGCCACTGCCGTGATATTCGTAGACCCAGTTGCCATAGGCTGGCTGCGCAGCGCTAACTTACCTCTGTTCCAAGGCACCCGCGCGGGCTGAATGGAAATGGCCTCGCATTATTCTGTGGAAGTCATCCCAGCCCGCAGTAAAAAGCCCCGTGATAAAGCTAAGGTCGAGCAAGGCGTGCTCCTCGTCCAGCGTTACATTCTCGCTCGACTTCGCAAACACCGCTTCTTTAGCCTGACCGAGGCAAACTCCGCGATCGCGACACTCCTGATCGACTTGAACAACAAAGCCTTCAAGAAGCTGCCGGGATCTCGCCGCAGCACTTTCGATGAATTCGAGCGCTCATCGCTGAAGGCGCTTCCGTCACAGCGCTATCAATATGCTGATTGGAAGGTAGCGCGCGTGGGGCCTGATTACCACGTCGACATTGACATTCAATACTACTCTGTACCGCACCGCTTCGCGCGTCAACAGGTCGACGTTCGATATACGAACGGCACAGTCGAGATCTTCCACCGAGGCACGCGTATCGCCGCCCACGCGCGAAGCACTCGGCGCGCTAACCATAGTACGGTTAATGCGCACATGCCGCCTCATCATCAAGAGGTCAGTGGGTGGGGGCCACAGCGGCTTTACGACTGGGCCATACGCATCGGGCCGCACACCGCCGCCGTGATCCAGCACCTGCTTGGCGGCCGGCAGCATCCCCAACAAGCCTATCGCGCTTGCCTTGGCGTCCTTCGCCTGGGCAAAGACCACGGCAATGCGCGGCTGGAGGCCGCGTGCTGCCGTGCCATCGATCTGAAGGCGCCAAGCTACCGCTTCATTAGCTCGACGCTCAAGAACGGCCTGGACCAGTCGCCTCAGACAGAAACGGATCAGGCCAGCTTACCGCTCACACATCCCAATGTGCGCGGACCGGACTACTATCACTGAAGAGGCCATATGCTCAAACATCCAACGATCGACAAGCTTCACGCGCTGAGGCTGAGCGGCATGGCATCCGCCTTGACGCAACAGCAGAACACTCCTGATATCGAAGCGCTGCGCTTCGAGGAGCGTTTAGGCTTGCTTGTTGAGCGCGAAGCAAGCGAACGCGAATCCAGGCAGACATCATCGCGCCTCCGCCGTGCCAAACTGAAGTTCTCCGAAGCCGTGGCCGAAGACATCGGCTACCGCACCCCACGCGGGCTTGATCGCGCACTCATGAGCCGCTTGCTGACTGGCGATTGGATCCGGGAGAAGCACGACACGCTAATTATTGGCGCGACCGGGTTGGGTAAGACGTGGCTTGGATGCGCGCTCGCCAATCAGGCCTGCCGGCTAGGCTACACGGTGGCCTATCTCAAGATGCCCAGACTCGCCGAGGAGCTCGCTATCGCGCACGGCAGCGGTCGATATGCGTGAGCGCTCGCGCAGTGGGCCAAGACGGACGTACTGCTGATGGATGACTTCGCGATGGCGCCAATGCCCGACAGCGCTCGGCGTGATCTGCTCGAAATACTTGATGATCGCCACGGCCGTCGCTCAACCATTGCAACAAGCCAGATTCCGGTCGACAACTGGCACGGTGCGCTCGGCGATCCAACGCTTGCCGACGCCATCCTGGACCGGCTTGTTCACAACACGTATCGAATCAACATGAACGGTGAATCGATGCGAAAACTAAAAATTAGTTTGACCGAAAACCAGCAGTCAGAGTAAATACAGAAACCCCTGCGTCGCTGCGCTCCGACTGTCCAGCTTCGCGCGAAACACCTGTCCGCCTTTACGCGAAACGCGTGTCCAGCTTCCACGAAATACGCAACCGAAATCATTTGAGCGAGAGATCGATAGGGAGATCGAACAGTCTGGTTCATCGAATATGCAGATGCGCTTCGAGCATCTGTGCAAGCACATGGACCTTCGGCGTCAACTGCCGCGCGACCGGCCAGAGCAGGCTGAGCGGCAAGCCATCTGTTGCGGCTTCATGAAAGATACTGACGAGGCGGCCGGCCTTCAGATCATCCCGCACCAACCAGGTCGCGAGTTGCGCGATGCCGAGTCCCGCCCGCACGAATGCGAGTTGCGCCTCAGCGTCGCCTGCCACGATGTGCGGACGCACGACACACTGACCGACTTGCCCGGCCGCCATAGCATACGACCACGGAGACTGCGTGCCGTCGGGCCGTCCGTACACGACGCAGGTGTGTCCCTGAAGGTCGTCGGTCGTTTTCGGGATGCCGTTTTTCTCAAGATAGGCTGGCGACGCGCAGAAGATAAGCCGTTCGCGACCTAAAAAGCGCCGGCTGAGCGACGACGGTAGGTCTGGCGGCCCGCCTATGCGCACAGCGAGATCGATGCCTTCATCGGCCAGATCGACGAAGCGATCCGCGAACAACAGGTGCGGTCGCACGTCCGGATATTGCGCGGAAAAACGCAACAGCACCGGCACGACGCACAGACGGCCGAACGACGCCGGCAACGCGACGCGCACAGTACCGACCGGCTCGCGCTTTTGCGCGGCGAGAATGGCTTCCGCCTCAGCAAGTTCCGCCAGGATGCGCGTGCAGGTTTCATGAAACGCGCGCCCCGCGTCGGTGAGCGTGAGGCTGCGCGTCGTTCGCTCGAACAGCACGACGCCGAGCCGCCTTTCGAGCCGGGCGACGCTCTTGCTCACTGCCGAACTTGTGAGGTTCAGCCGCTCGGCCGCGGCCGTAAAGCCTCCTGCATCTGCAGCGCAGACAAACGGAACAATGCCCTTCAAGCGCTCGGTCGGGAAGGCAGCCAATTGATGACATAAATTCGTTTAAGTGCGGAAATACTATCTCAAATGAGAATTGACGTCTGAAGTATCCTCGTGCTCTGAACGAAACTCGGAGTTAAGGATGAATCATCGAGCACTAATCGTCGGCGCCAGCGGCATTGTCGGGAGAGCCCTTGCGGAACGCCTGCTGTTGAACGGATGGCGCATTTACGGACTATCGCGCGGACGTACTGCCGGCGTACCGGGGTGTCAGCCCGTTATTGCGGATCTCGCGTCGGCCGAATCCGTCGCCGCAGCGACGGCCGGCATCGACGTCAGCCACGTGTTTTTCACCGCATGGGCGCGGCAGGCGAACGAGAAGGAGAACATCCGCGTCAACGGCGCGATGGTCCGCCACGTCCTCGATTCGCTGGGCCGGAGCGCGACGCTCGAACATGCAGCACTGGTGACGGGACTGAAGCACTATCTCGGCCCGTTCGAGGCCTACGCATCCGGCGCCGTTCCCGATACCCCGTTCCGGGAATCGCAGGGGCGTCAGCCGGTCGAGAACTTCTACTACGAGCAGGAAGACCGACTCTTCCACGCGGCGGCGCGCGAAGGCTTCACGTGGAGCGTGCATCGTCCGCATACGGTTATCGGCTTTGCGCCTGGCAACGCGATGAACATGGGGCAGACGCTTGCCGTCTACGCGACGCTATGCCGGCATACCGGGCAACCGTTCGTTTTCCCCGGCTCTGCAGCGCAGTGGAATGGCCTCACTGACATGACCGACGCGCGTCTGCTTGCGCGGCATCTCGAATGGGCGTCGACGAGTAAGGCAGCCCGCAACGAGGACTTCAACGTGGTGAACGGCGATGTGTTCCGCTGGAAGACAATGTGGTTGCAATTGGCGAGTTACTTCGACATCGAAGCGGCACCATTCGACGGAAGCGTGCGACCACTCGAAGACAGGATGCAGGGTGCCACGCATCTATGGCGCGACATTGCCGCAAAGTATGGCCTTTTAGAGCCGGACATTGACCGGCTCGCTTCGTGGTGGCACACCGACGCAGATCTTGGGCGTCCGATGGAAGTCGTGACGGACATGACTAAAAGCCGCAAGGCTGGGTTCCTCGACTACCAGGGTACGCCAGATGCGTTCTTCGATCTCTTCGAGCGACTGAAGGCAGAACATCTCATTCCCAGCTGACGAGTAGCGAGTGGCCGCTATCTGGATCGATGAGACATCCGGGTGCAGATCCTGCCGTCTAACTGAACGACAGGAGTTGGCCGCTATGCGTCGACGTCTCGCGGGTTGGCCCTCAGTGCCTCGTCGCATCGCTCCCAGATACGCCCGACGAGTGGACTCTCATAGTTCAAAGTCAGCTCGCTTGTGAACAGGGACAGCGCGCCCGATTGGCGAAGAGCACGAGATGTTCGGAGATGTTCTCGTGATAATTTCAGTGCAAGTTGCCCGAGCGTTAATCGGTCGAGCCAGCTTGCCGAACATCGATTTCGTGCTAGCCAAATGCGTGTGGACTCTACAGTGTGTTCGACGCGCCAAGTTTCAGTGAACAAATAAGAGGCAAGCGCGCTCGCGACGAGGTAACTCAGAAGGTGGGTTCGCGCTGTAGCGTCGAGCGATAGCTTCCGTGATGTCATTAGTGGTCACTCAAGAATAGACAGATACCGATTTAAGGGGCTGGTTTCATGGTAACGGTGTCCGCCCATCCAAGCCATCACCAACAGCGAAACAGCGGGGATCGAAAAATGAATCTATCGCAGAATGCGCTTGGTGCTTTTTGTTGACCTCGAATAACCGATCCCTCCCTGTCGACGAGCGGCCATGGTCGGAACCCTAAGCAACCCTCCGAATCCTATAAGGCAGCCGTTCAAAGCTGGCCTTTCTGATCGTACCGATTGGTCGTGCGTTCTGCGCCATGTAGCCGCCTAGTTTTGGCACGCCCATTGCATCGTTGTTTGGCCTCAGGCTTATTTTCCCATTACTTATCTCTTGAAAATTCGTGAAGTGGAATGCGCTAGAACCTGGTTTTCGATCAATTTCAGTATCTGCTCCGAATCCACGTTCGGATTCTCGAGAAATTGAGATCTGTGAGCCGCCGCATGAGATACGGAAGAAGCACCTGATACCCGGTCGCGACAGATGCTTTGAGTCCGACCACACTCGTGGAGATTGTAATGGCGACCAACACGTGGAGTTTGTTCCGCTGGGTCCCCAAGCAGTACGCGCCCGCTGCGGTGGCGGACAAGCTCATGTCGCATAATGGGTCAGCGATGTGGGTGTTTGACCTGAAAGAATCCTATCGGCCCGGAAAGACAATTTCCGCCAATGCCTTGTTAGTGGCCTACGATTTCGATAAAACTGCCGAAATCAACATCAGAACTCGTCAACATATCGATTTTGAGTCGGAGGACTTCAAAGGGGAGAAGCATCATCCCGCGCACGTCATCGTCAAGGAAAACGAGAAGGGTGCTTATGGTATCGGGCGAATGCGCCAGGGCATCACCCAACTGCACACTACCGCCCGGTACGCCACGAAGAAGGAGGTCGCGAAGGCGCTTGGCCTTAAAGAGAGGGAAGTTGCCGATGGTTATTGTCCGGGCAATAGCTGGCCAACGTGAGCTTTCAGGAAGCTGTCCAAGCCACCCAAGTGTCGCGCTGTCACGCCGGTACGGTTTAAACATGCAAGTCGCTTGTCACACCGCGACCGGAGAGAAAATTCTAATTTGCAATTGTCATCGATCTGCGGACTGCGTCGAAGGTCTGCCAGTGGCCGATTGGGGCCCGACAAGATCGACTGGTTGAATCCGCAGCCCATCCGGGCCATTCGAGGCAGCCAGCGCGCCACAACTCGTTTTCGACGAGGAGACGCTCCGGACCATACTGCTGCACGAGGGCTCAAACCAGCAAAGAAGCGGTAACGCCTGCATTCCCTGACAAGCCGCTCTCACCTGCGAAACGCTGGACGGGGATGAGGCCGCTCGCTAGACGGCCTGCATGAACGACGCGCTTCACGACGTCGCTCAGCGCTATCCGGACCGTTTGCATCCCATGTTCCATCTTCCGGTCCAGCATCCCGCGCTGGCCGCCGAAACGGTGCAGCACTGGCGCGAATGCGCGGCTCCGCTGTTCGCGATGCCGGCAGGCTCGGCGCAGCACCAACTGATTTTGTCGGACGACGCCTACGAACCGCCCTGGCAGGCGCTGGCGCGGCACACGGGTCCTGTTCCTGCACCCGTGCAAAGGATGCGACGGCCGCTACGACCGCTTCTCTCTGCAAATCTGCTCGGCAGCCCGGTGGAAACTGCCCCCGCTGCTTTCTATCTGGCGCTGTCCGGCGCGCTGGACCGCCATCCGGACTTCACGTTGTGCCTCGCCCACGGCGGCGGCGCGACGGCAGCAGTCGCTAGCCGGCTGGAGCGCGGCCAGATCACCGGCCGCCCCGGCGCCGATACTGGCGCACGGCGCTCGCGCGACGTCTTCCGGCACGTGTGCGTCGACTGCATCACTCACGACCCGTCGGCGCTCGTTCTTGCTGCGACCATGCACGGCGACGTTCACGTCTTCTTTGGCTCAGACTAACCGTTCTCGATGGGCCTGCCATTGCCGCGCGAACAACTGGCCGATGTTCCCAGCCCGCTGATCGAAAGGATCTTCTCGACCAACGCGATTGCCTTGCTGGAAAAGTATCGCTAGAAGCTGACGCGAGGTGCCGGTCTTGTTTCGGCATCTCCGCTGAAATCTTTCCTCATGTAGATTATCAACTCGATAAATATGTATTACTTATTATTAACAAATAAGATTTCCTAAATCGATTTTTTTTTCACACCAATCCATGCCCGAATCCACTCCGACCAGCAATAGCCTTCACCAGCGCCGGCTCGACGTGACGCTACGCGGCATCGCCGTCTTCAACAACTTCTTTGCACAGCGCGCCAGCAATGCCGAACTGTGGGACGCCGACGGCAAACGCTATATCGACTTCGCGGGCGGCATCGCGGTACTCAACACCGGTCATCGCCATCCCCGAATCATGGAAGCCGTCGGCACACAAATGCAGCGCTTCACTCATACCTGCTACAACGTCACCCCCTACGAAGACTACTCCACTGCGTCATTGACTTGGCACCCCGTCTATGTTCGGATTTAGGTCGTGGGAAAAATGAATTTGACCGATACCGAACGTGCGCAACTGCTTTGGGCGGCACGCAGCCGAACGGTGCGCGCAGCAGACGTGCGCCGTGCAAAATTGATCTTGATGCTCGAGGACGGTGAATCGCGCGACGGGATCATGAGCGCACTGGGCTGCGACTCGCGTTTCATCGCACGCTGGTCGGGGCGCTTCCTCAACGAGCGACTGGCCGGCATGTACGCTCGCCATCCCGGGCGCGCGCCTGTGCAGCCGCCTGCCAAGTTGGAAGCGCGTGTACTCAGCCGCACCCTCAAGCACAAACCCGCCGACGGTTCGACACACTGGAGCAGCTACAAGCTCGCATCAGAGCTGGGCGATGTGTCGGTCTCAGCCGTGCAGCGCATCTGGCGTAAGCACGGCATCAAGCCGCAGCGCTTGGAGCGGCACATGGTCTCCAACGATCCGGACTTCGAGACCAAAGCAGCCGACGTGATCGGGCTATATCTGAACCCGCCGGCGCACGCGGCGGTGTTCTGCGTAGATGAGAAAACCGCGATCCAGGCACTTGAGCGCCGCGACCGGATGCTGCCTTTGTCGCCGGAACGTGCCGAAAGCCACGGCTTCGAGTACAAACGCAACGGTACTCTTAGTCTGTTCGCGGCATTTAATACTGCTACCGGCGAGGTGGTGGGCAAGACCGCGCCGCGCCACACCAGCGAACAGTTTGTGGCCTTCCTGACTGATGTCGTCGCCAGCCAGCCCAAACGTCGGGAAATCCACGTGATCTGCGATAACGTGAGCAGCCACAAGACGCAGCGGGTAGCCGACTTTCTCACCGCGCACCGCAACGTGCGTTTGCACTTCACACCGACCTACTCGTCGTGGCTTAACCAGGTGGAAAACTGGTTCTCACGCATTCAGCGTGATGTGATCGCCCGCGGCGTCTTCACTTCGGTGAAGGACCTGGATCGAAAACTGATGCGTTATATCCGCGAGCACAACCAAAACCCGAAACCAATCAAGTGGAAATATGACGATCCTTCCCGTCGGATTCGCCCGGTGCCAAATCAATGACGCAGTGGACTACGTACGGCTGGCTGAGCGGCTGAACGCACTCACACCCGGCGGCCATACGAAAAAACCGCATTCTTTTCGACCGGCGTGGAAGTCCGGGAGAACGCAATCAAGATCGCGTGCTCCGCAATGGGGCGCTCCGCAGTGATCGCCTTCAACGGTGCGTTTCACGGACGCAGCCTGCTCGGCATGGCGCTCACCGGCAAGGTCAAGCCGTACAAGCTGCAAGTCCGGCTTCGGTCCCCTGCCGTCCGAGGTCCATCACGTGCCTTTTCCCGATCAGCGCCACGGGATTTCGACCGAACAGGCCCTGATGAACCTCGACGCCCTGTTCAATACGAACTCGATGCGGTGCGCACGGCGGCCATCATCGTCGAGCCTGTCCAGGGCGAAGGCGGCTTCAATCCGGCGCCGCAGGCATTTCTGCGCGGCTTGCGCAAACGATGCGACGCGCTCGGCATCGTGATGATCGCGGACGAGATCCAGTCCGGCTTTGGCCGTACCGGCAAATGGTTTGCGATGGAGCACAGCGGAGTCGTACCCGATCTGCTCACCATGGCTAAGAGCCTTGGTGGCAGCTTTCCGCTTTCGGCAACTTGCGGGCGGGCTCAATTGATGAACGCCCCCGACGTGGGCGGCCTCGGAGGTACCTATTCCGGCAATCCGCTCGCGCTCGCGGCCGGGCTAGCCGTGCTGGACGTCATCGCCGAGGAGCAGTTGTGCGAACGCGCGACGGCGCTCGGGCGACGCCTCGTCGAACGAGCTGCAACGTTCAGGCGCAAGACGCCCCGCATCGTCGACGTTCGCGAACCTTAGTTCGATGATCGCGATCGAGTTTACCGATCCCGATCCCGATACCGGCAAGCCGGACACCGCCTTCGTGCAGCGCATTGTGCATCGCGCGGCCGACAAGGGGCCGATCCTGCTGAGCTGCGGAATCGACGCAAATGCAATCCGCTTGCTTTTATCCGCTTACCATTCCCGACACCACTTTCGACGAGGAACTGGGCATCCTCGAAGCAGCAATCGCCGAAGCATGAAGGGCGACGTGTCAACGATTCCGCGTATCATTCCACATTATTTATTTCGTCATACTAATTTTACGACATCGAAATACACTACCGGCCGCTGGAGGCCGTTGTCATGATCAAAAAACTGTTTGTTCCCGCCATTCTGCTGATGACGCTGTCCGTGAGCGCCATGGCGCAAAGCAGTGTCGCGATATTTGGCATCATTGCCGACGCCGTAACGTACTATAAGGTCGGATCGCAGCACAGCGCCGCGCTTGTCAGCAACGGCATGGTGCCCTCGCGCTTCGGTTTCACCGGCCGCGAGGATCAGGGCAATGGCTATGCCACCGGGTTCTGGCTGGAAAACGGGTTCTCACCGAACAACGGCACGCTTAAGACGGCCAACACGTTGTTCGACCGACGCTCGACCGTCAGCCTCTTGACGCCCTATGGCGAACTTCGCCTCGGTAGGGACATAACGCCCACCTATCTCGCCGACTGAACTTTCGATCCGTTCTGGGACGCAGGCCTCGGCGGATTCGCCGCATCGAACCCGACGCCGTCAGAGCCCGGCAACCAGGCACCAACGAGCGGCGCCCGCACCAGCAACGGTATCTTGTAGCTCCTGCTGGCCAATCGCTTTGGCATCAATGCGCACATCACGGTGTCAACGTCGAACGGCGGCCCGACGAACCGCTACGTCGGCGGCAGCCTCGGATATAGGAGTGGACCGGTGAGCGTATTGGGCTCGTGGAGCCAGACCTATACCGAGCCGGATCGCTTCCGCTACATGACGTTCGGCGGTTCATACACGTTGAGCCCGCTCGTTGTGATGGTGCGCAGCAATACGAAAGAACTGGGGAATGCCAAGTTCATAAACTTCGGTTTCGGCGGGACGTACAAGATCGGCTTCGGCTCGAGACGGACCGAGGTCACGTTCAACCGCGGGCGTGGCTCGGAATCGGCGCACCAGCCGAACATGTATGCGCTGGGCTACAGCTATAACCTGTCGAAGCGCACGACCCTGTATGGCCAGGTCGTCTACCTCGACAACATGGGCAAACAGGCCAGCGTTATACAGCGGCCCCGCGGTCGAACCCGGCATGGACACCTCTGGCGTCCAGCTGGGAATTATTCACCGGTTCTAGTTTCGACGTCGGCACCGGTTCGTGATACGACCGGCGCCGAATCGCCCGGCGCCGAATCGCCCCGCGACGATTTTCGTTGTTATGGCCACTTGATGCGATGAACCGCCCGCGAGGACTGAAACCACGGATTCGAGCGTCCCCGGAAGTCTCGCCACAGGCATCACTACGCCGGCATTTCGGATAAACGCAGACAGTTCCTCGGAAGGATAGTCGAGATCGTAACTACCAAGATACGACTACGGCATTTCCTGCAGCAGCGTAGTTGGTCAGCCAGCTGCGCAAAAAGCATCCTCCATTCTCATCGTCGACGCAATAGTCCGCGCGATGGAATCCGATCGAGCAGACCTTAAGCGTATCCCCAAAGAGGAAACCGAACAGAGCGCCAGCTAGCGTCGATGAATAGCATGTCGGAGAAGGCAACGTACTCCGAATCCAACACAGTCGGCGCGGGAGATGCCGAGAGCCACACCGGAATCCAACTACCATTTGATGGTCGATTTGTAAGTCGGAGAAGAACAAAACGCCGAAGGACCTTGACTCTGCAGGGTTCCTGCCGCCATTTCTAGCGGAGACGGACCCTGACCGCGACTCCAGCGTGACGGGCCCGGTTATGTCTATCCTCCTCGGTCATGAATAAACCGCTAAAAGCTCTGTAATTTAAGGATTTGGTGCTGGTTGATCGTCAGCAACCTATCTATTAGATCCGTCACAAGGCTAGCGCTGCGGAGTGTTGGCTGCCTCCTAGATCCGTCTCTCATCGACAGAAGGTCGCCCATCTCATTCTCGACGCCGCAAGTCTGCAGCACTTATGGCCGCTGCTTGGCGCAAGACGATCTACCTGCATCGCACTTTGCTCAGGCATGCCACAAGCGCGCGGACACGCCGCCATCGGCGAGCAGCGTCGTGCCGGTAATAAACGAAGCTTCGTCGCTCGCCAGAAACGAGATAACCGCCGCGATCTCTTCCGGCCGTCCGAGCCGCCCGAGCGGTTGGAAGGTTCTCATTCGGTCGAGCGCGGAATCCGGGTCCAGCGTTGTGTCCAGCCAGCTCTGCAGCATCGACGTATGGATCACGCCCGGCGCAACTGCATTCACACGGATGCCTTCTGATGCGAGCTCAACGGCGGCGGCACGCGTGAAACCATCGACGCCCGCCTTGGAAGCTGCATAGGCGGTAAAATGATCGATAGTTGCGCCACCGTGGAACGACGATACATTCACCACGGATGCGTTCGCCCGCAGGCGCAAATGCGCGCGCGCCGCCCGCACGAACAGCCACGCCGCGCGCAAATTCACCGCATGCACGCGGTCCCATTCCTGCATAGTCATGTCCGCGCAATCCCGCAGCAGCGAAATGCCGCCGTTGTTGACTACAGTGTCGAGTCCACCGAAATGATTTATCGCGAGCTGGACGGCGGCGTCAGCGGTGCCTTCCTCAGCAAGATCGGCGCACAGGAAAACGGCGTTGCCGTTGGCTTCGTCGGCGATTGCCCGTCCTGCTTCTGCTATATCCACCAGCACCACTTTGTACCCATCCCGCACGAAGCGCCGCACCGTGGCGCAGCCTATGCCATTCGCGCCACCCGTGACAACCGCCGTACGTGGCATACCCTGGATCGCGCTCATGCTGGCCTCCGACTATAGGCCAGTACCGCAAGGATCAGGATCGCGCCTTTCACCGCCGGCTGGACCAAGGCGGATATTCCAACGAGGTTCATGGTGTTATCGACGAGCGCAAGAATCAGCACGCCGATGAAACCCGCCACCAGATTCCCCTGGCCCCCGGTCAGGCTTACGCCGCCAATCGAGATCGCCGCAATCGAATCGAGCGGCAGCCAGACACCGGTATGCGGATCGCCGTATCCCACCCGCATCACGAAGAGCAGGCCCGCGACGGCGGCCACCGTCGATCCCGCCGCGTACGCCGCGAGACTCACGCGCTCGACCGGCACGCCCGCCAGCCGCGCTGCACGCCGGTTGCCGCCGATCGCGAACGTGAAGCCGCCCGTCGAGGTGCGCAGGTACAACGCGCCGAGCGCGAGCACCGCGAGCGACGTCCACAGCGCGAGCGGCAGTCCGGCAAATTTATCGCCATAAAAACTCAGCATGGCGCGCGGGATATGCGCGCCGCCTGACGATGCATCGATGGTGCCGCCTCGGCTCCACAGCTTGGCGACCGAGTAGCCGATCTGCATGGTGCCAAGCGTGACAACGAACGCCGGCAAGCGCACAAAGGTCACGATCATTCCGTTGACGAGCCCGAACACGCAACCCGAGGCGAGCGCGGCGAGACACGCTACAACCGGCCCCGCATCGAGCGCGCTCACGAACACGACGCCCGATAGCGCCACCACCGCGCCCACGCTCAGGTCGATGCCGCCCGTCGCGATCACGAAGAACTGCGCGGTGACGAGCACGAGCAGAATCGACTCCTGCTGCACGACATCGAGCAGATTTGACGGCCGCAGCAAGATGCCGCCCGAAGCAATCGCGCCGATCAGCACCACGGCCAGCAGAATGCCCACAAGACGCAGCGTCGGACCGAACGCGCCCGCGCTGAGCGCCGACATGCGCTGCGCCGCCGTCTGCGGCTGTTGCGCCGACGCGCCCGTATTCGCGTTGGATATTGTCATGCCCTCACCCTGCCCTTCGACTTGATCTGGTTGAACTGGCTGACCGCCAGCGCCAGCAAAACAATGCTGCCCTTGACCGCGCCCTGCAGATCCGGCGTCAGGCCCGACAGGTTGATCGCACTGTCGAGCACGCCGAGCAGCAGCACGCCGGCAACCAGCCCCGACATGCGCCCGATGCCCCCGAACAGGCTCGCCCCGCCGATAATCACCGCCGAGATGCTGACAAGCTCATAACCCGTGCCCGCGAGCGGATGCCCGGTGCCCATGCGCGCGGCCATCAGCACGCCGGCGAGACCGCCCGCAAGGCCGGACAGCGCATACACGACCAGCTTCACCCGCACGATGGAGAGCCCGGTCAGACGCGCATTCTCCTCATGGCCACCGACCGCATAGATCGCGCGGCCAAGCGGCCACTTCGCGAGGAACACCGCGAGCACGATCGCGCAGGCAAAGAAGAGCTGGATCGATACCGGCACGTCGAACAGGCGCAAGCCCGGCAGCGACATCAACGAAGGATCGCCTAGCGGCACGGGCTGCGCATTGGTTGCGATCAGCGAAAGGCCGCGCGCCAGACTCATCGTGCCAAGCGTCACGACAAATGGCGGAATGCGGGTGAACGCCACGATCACGCCGTTCAGCAGGCCAGCCGCGATGCCTGCCAGCGCCGCCACCGCAATGCCCGCTGGAATGCCCAGCGACGCACTTGCCATCGCGCAGACGACCGCGCCGAGTCCGATTACCGACCCTTGCGACAGATCGATACCGCCCGTCACGACAACGCAGAATTGCCCAAGCGCGATCAGCCCGATCACTGAATACTGAAACGCGATCGCGGAAAGGTTGAAGCGTGAGAGAAACGGCGGCTCAAACCAGGCAGCGCATACGGACAGCACGACGAGGGCGATAATCGTGCCGTGCTCCGAGAGGCCGTGCAGGAAAGCGAAGCGTGAGGGTTCGCGGGTCATGACGATATCCCCTGCGCAACCCGAGCGTCGCGACCCTGCGGTTCCCGCGTCTGGAACGCGAGCGCCATCACCGACTCCTCCGTGGCTTCGTCGGCGCTGAGTTCGCCGGTAATGCGCCCCTTGGCCACCACATAGATCCGATCCGACTGCGAAAGCACCTCCGGCAGATCGGATGAAATGAGCAGCACGCCCAGCCCGTTTGCGGCCAGCGCATGGATGATGTCGTAGATCTCGCTTCGCGCGCCGACATCCACGCCGCGTGTGGGTTCGTCGAGGATCAGGAACTTGACGCCCGCGGCGAGCCAGCGGCTCAGCACGACCTTCTGCTGATTGCCGCCCGAAAGCCGCGCGACCGGCGTGCTGAGACTGCGCGGCTTGACGGCGGTCGCGGCAATGCGCTCGGCCACTTCCTGCCGCACGCGCGACCAGCGCACCAGACCGCCGCGCGAGAGCTTGCGCGCGAGCGTATAGCCCGCGTTCTCGCCGATACTGCGCGTGAGCACCAGCCCGTCGAGCTTGCGATCCTCCGGAACCATGCCAATGCCCATACGCACGGCATCGAACGGCGTGCGCGGCGCGATCCTGCGCCCCGCCAGCACAATCTCGCCCTGTTGCGCGATGTCCGCGCCAAAAATCAGCCGCGCGACCTCGGTGCGTCCCGCGCCGACAAGGCCCGCCATGCCAACAATCTCGCCCTCGCGCACGTGCAGCGAGACATTCTTCACCGCGCCGCCATCGCCGAGATTCCTGACCTCGAGCAGCACGGGCGCGTCGCCGCGTTTGACGGCGCGCCCCGTCCGCACGACGTCCCGACCGACCATATCGCGCACCAGCCGGTCGTGACTGAATTCGCCGATGGGCCCGCTGCTCGCGGCCACGCCATCGCGCAGCACCGTCACGCGATCGCCGATCTCGAAGATCTCTTCCATGTGATGCGAAATAAAAATGATCGCGATACCACGCTCGCGCATGCGGCGGATCAGATCGAACAACGCGCGCGTCTCGCGGCCGGTGAACACCGCCGTCGGCTCGTCGAGGATCAGCACGCGGCAATCGTTGGTCAGCGACTTGGCGATGGCGATCATCTGCTGCTGCGCGATGCCCAGTTCGTGCACCGGACGATTCAGGTTGGCGCTGACGTGCATGGACGCGAGAATCTCGGCAGCGCGCGCCTGCATCTTCTTGCGATCGATCATGCCGAATGCATTGCGCGGCGCACGTCCAAGCAGGATGTTTTCCGCGCCGCTCAAGTTGGGGATCAGGTCGAGTTCCTGATAGATCGTCGCGATACCCATTTCGCGCGCGCCAGCCGGCGTGAGACGCGGCGCGTTCGCACCGCCCGCGCGCAGGTCGGCGCCGTCGAACACGATCTCGCCCGAATCCGCCGGATGCGCGCCCGAGAGCACGCGGATCAGTGTCGACTTGCCCGCACCGTTCTCGCCCATGAGGCAATGCACCTCACCGGAATGGAAGTCGCACGAAATGTTCTTGAGCACCTTCACCGGTCCATAGGACTTGCTCAGGTTGCGCAGCGACAGTACAGGCGTGATCGTGTTCATGGCGGTGCTCAGAACTTGACGCCCTTGGCCTTGATCGAATTCACGTATGCAATCGCGGCGTCCTTCTTGTCGGCGTCGAATACCTGAATCTTGAGGCCCTGCTCCGGCTGCACCTTCTGGCCGGCAAGCAGCTTCTTGATGTTCTCGACCACTTCGTCGCCAAAGTACGGCGGCGTCTGCGTTTCGCGCGCGATCTCGCCCTTCGTGACTGCTTCGATAGCCTGAATCTGGCCACCCTCGCCCACAATATTGCCGAGCAGTTCGGTGCGGCCCGCGGCCTTGATCACCTGAATCGCACCCATGGTTTCGTCGCTGTAATCGGACCATACGACGTCGATGCTGCCCTTCGGATAGCGTTGCAGCAGATCCTGCATCGCCTTGATGCCACCCTCCTTCGTGAACTGCGCATTCGGCGCGGCGACGAGCTTGATGTCCCGATAATTTTTCATCACGGAATCCCAGCCGGCCTTGGCGTCCGCCACCGTCGATGCGCCCGGAATGCCCGCGAGACGCACCACGTTGCCCTTGGGCTTGCCGTACTTCGCCTTCAGCAATTCGACGGCCTTCTCCGCGAGCAGCTTGCCGGAAGCCGCATGGCTCTGCACGATGGCGACCTTGTATTGCCCCGTGCCCGGCGCCACCGACAGCTTGCGGTCGATGACGATCATCGGTACGCCAGCGTCGTTGGCCATCTGCACGGCCGGCGCGAGTGCGACCGATTCGATTGGCGACACCACGATCGCGCTTGGCGACTGCGCCAGCAGGTTCTGGATATCCGACAGTTGTTTGGCGGGATCGTTATCCGCCGACGTGCTGATAAGCTTCCAGCTCGCTGCCTTGACGTGCGATTCCATATCGCGCTGGCACGTCTCCTTCCAGTCGTTGCTCAGGTCCGACTGCGCGAACGCCACCGTCACGGGTTTATCCGCGAATGCCGGCGTGGACGCCGCGAACATCGATGTCACGCTCGCGGCCGACAGAAGCACCGCAACCAGTTTTTTGGACAGAAACATTTCGATCTCCATTTATGTGTGTTTATTGCGCTCGGCATGCATGCGCCTCGCGCGGACGAACGACGCCGTGGCGCACGCGCTGGCGTGCGCTCGTTTCATCGGTTCGATGGGTCAGGTGAGGACCCGACTGCCTTGTTCGTCGGCGACGGCAATTTCGATCACGCGCAATCCCTCGCTTGTGGTGCGCGATGGAAACACCGTGCCGAGACGATCTTCATGAACGGGAATGACGCGCCGCGTTTCCCCGCCCACCAGTTGCACCATGCGATCGACGGCGAAAACAATCTCCGTGTGACTGCCGATGGCAAGACCGATAGGCAAATATCCGGGATCGCGTGGATCGCGGCCGACGAGATTTTCGAAGCAGTAGACGTTGTCGCCCGCGAAGACCCACGAGTCGTCGCTGTCGCGCCTGCCGTCGTTGCGCACGCGCACGAACATCGAGCCCCACGTGTGCGTGTCGAACGCGGCGTGCAGGTCGATGCCCGGCAGCACGTCTTCCAAATCTCCATCGATGCATTTGAGGCGCCCTTGCCGCGCCAGATCGACGGCGCGCAGGATGTCGGCCGGATCGGTTGCGCTCATCAGGAAGCGAAAGCGGCGCTCAAGGGCCATTGCCCAGACCCACTTCGACAATTCACGCTCCTGAATGTAGAACGTCGCATTCGGAAACAACTCGATGCCGCCCATATGATCGTAATGCGCATGCGTCAGGAAAACATGCGTCACGTCTTCCGGCGCGAGGCCGCATTCGGCGAGCACGACATGCGGCGAACGCCAGTTGACGATGTTGAATTCTTCCGCGATCACGGCGCCATGGTCTTTGCAGTTGAAGCCGACATCGATCATGGCGACCACGCCCTGCCCCTTAATCAGCACATAGGAAAACGGCACCGCACGCGTGCCTTCGTTATGCGCGCCGTAAATCTGCCCGCTCACCGGCACCTGCTCAATACGGCTGTATTCCAGCACCCAGATCGAATACATCGACATGATCTACTCCGCGTTCCGTGGCGACGCATGGCAGGCGCATGCCTGCGCGCCCGAGACGATCTCGAGTCCCGGCAAGTTGCCCGCAGCGAAACGCAGTTCACGCAACCCGCGCTGGACGTGTGCATACATGGCGTCGGACGCATTCTCAACGCGCACGGAGCGGGGTGCCCGCAATGCGGCGTCCAGCGCGACCAGCGACGCGGTCAAATGCCCATGTCCGTGCTGCGCACCGCGCGGAACATTGAGCGTGGCGAGCACCTCGCGTGCTTCGCCGGCATGGGCCTCGGCCACCGCGAGCATGGGATGAGCAATCGCATCGCGACTGCCAGCGGCGATCAACAGCAGGATCGCGGCAACTTGCGAGAGAGCATCGCGCAACAGATCGAAACCGGCACGCACGCTTGTCAGATATGCGATGCGTTCATCGCTTAGGGGGGGCGCGTACGCGTGGTCGGCCAGCGCGGGTTCGTTGTCGTCCATCATGTCGTCCATCAAGCAGGTGGCGTGACGTTCCAGGCCGTGGGTTAATTCCTGCACATGCAGGAAGTTCATGGACATATTTTGCATTCCATATGATATGAGCGACCACCAGATCCGGCGTGTACCGGCCCGATCGCCACTCCAGTCTCCATAACGAAGCAAGACAGACTTGCTCGTGTTTTTTTCATCGCCATGCACTGCGGCGGATCTCACGTGACCGCTCGACCGTTTCGAGAAATCTAGCATAAAAACGTTATTATAGAAACGTTTTTATTTTTGCTGAAACTGATGCGTCACGCCCGTAGAGGCAGGCGCGCATTCCCACAGGGTTTAACCTTAGATCACGCCGCTTTGACGCAGCGCGGCGATTTCGGCATCGCTCATGCCGAGCCAGTCACTGAGCACGCCAGCGTTATCCTCGCCCAGCAAAGGCGCGGATTTGCGAATGCTCGCGGGCGTGGAAGAAAGACGAATGGGCAGGCCCTGCATGGGCACGTCGCCGGCCTTCGGATGGCGCACCGTCGTGATATGCCCGGCCTCATGCATGTACGGACTCGCGACCACGTCGGCCACCGTCGCGACCTTCGAGCACGACACCTCCACGGCGCGCAGCTTCGCGACGACTTCGTCGGCATCGTGTTGCAGCACCCAGTCGGCGACAACGGCCTCGACGTCCGCAACATGGTTCGTGCGCGATGCATGCGTGGCGAAACGCGCATCGTCCAGCAGTTCGGGACGTTGCATTGCGCGCGCGAGACGCGGGAAATGCGCGTCGTTGCCCGCGATCAGATACACCCAGTGGCCGTCGCGCGACTTGAACGTCTGGGCGGGCGACGAATAGCGGTCGCGGCTGCCCACGCGCGTCATCGTGCGCCCGAGCAGCGCCTGCTCGGACACGGCGGTCAGCAGCAACGAGACACCGCTGCCCATCAAGCTCACGTCGACCATCTGCCCTTCGCCGGTTTTGTCGCGATGCGACAGCGCCGACAGAATGCCAATGGCCGTATACAGCGCCGTGGTGTAGTCCACGATAAAACTGCCCGCCACGGTTGGCGGTCCGTCGGGCTGGCCGGTCAGGTCCATCAAGCCCGTCGAGGCTTGCGCGATCGCATCGAAGCACGGCTCCGACGCCATTGAGCCAGTTTGCCCGTAGCCCGAAATGCGCGCCATGATGAGGCGCGGATTCAGCTTGTGCAGCGTGTCCCAGTCGCACCCCATCTTTTCCATGGTGCCGGGACGAAAGTTTTCGACAACCACATCCGCCTTCGCGATCAGTTCGCGCAACAGCGCTTGCGCGCGCGGCTCACGAAAATTCAGCGTGATGCCGCGCTTGTTGCGATTGAACACCATGAAGTAGAGGCTTTCTTCCTCAACCTTCGGCGCGAGCGCGCGCGTGTCGTCGCCGGTCTTGGCGCGTTCGACCTTGGTCACATCCGCGCCCAGATCGGCGAGTTGCATCGCACAATGCGGACCGGCGATAAAGCGCGATAAGTCCAGCACCTTCAGGCCGGCAAGCGGACCGGGCCGGGCCGTCCCTTTATTCTGCATGGTCATGCGTCAAGTCTCCTTCAGGCGCGCAGCAGTACGCGGTGCGGATCGATCACCGTGCGGATCAGGCGCAATTCCTCGGCGCTGGGCAATGCGGTTTCGGAAATCGATGCCGGCACGAGCGGCTTGAACGACATGGTGTCCAGCACCTCTTCGAGCGTCACGCCCGGATGCAGCGACGCCACGCGCATCTGCCGCGATTCGGCATCGAAATCGAACACGGCCTTGTTGGTCACGACGCGATGCGGCCCGCCGTCCGGCAAGCCCAGTTCCTCACGCGTCTGTCCGCGGCTGACATGTCCCACGCTCGTGATGAAATCGACTTCCTCCACGAACGTGCGGCGATCCAGATCGACCACTACGATGGGCCGCGCCACGAAAGCGAAATGCTCCGGCTGCGCGAGACAGCCCACAAGCCGCACTTTCGGATCACGATAATCGCCGATGGCGGTGATGTTGAGATTGCCGTGCCGGTCGATCTGCGCGGCGGAATCAAAGCACACGTCGAAGGCGAGGCGTGCGAGCATGTCGCACTTGATGCCGGTATCCGACGGACATGCCGCCGCCGGCCATGTTGTGAACGTGTCCTGCCTGATATCGGTCGGCACGTTGCCGAGGTCGGGCTCGAGCAGATTGCCCCAGTACACGGCGGCGGACGGCGCATGCATGAGTTGTGCAAGGCGCACCGCCGTGAGCGGAATGCCCACGGCAAGCGTGAACGCTCGTCCGTTGGTGCCGACGCCGACGAATGCCAGATCGCCATCGCGCACCTGTCGTGCAACGACGCTGGTCAGCAACTCGTTGCCGGTGAAGTTCATAGTCACTGTGGTCATGATGTTCCTCAAGCCGCGACATCGAACGCGCGCAACGCATCCATGCCGCCCACCTTCTCCAGATAAGCCTCGTGTGACGCCACGTTGCGCGCGTATTCGTCCAGATAGCCGGACGCGCCTTCACGCGTGCGGCTCTTCGCAAGGTAATCGGCGAGATGCGCCTCGTCCTCGTCGTAATGGCCGTCGCAGGCGACAGGATGCGCGCCGTACGGCGTTTCCACGATTGCTTCCACCCAGTTGCCAGGAATATAGGTAAGCGTCGGCCTACGCTTGATGTCCTCGTGCGGAATGATCTTTTCCACCGTCACGATCAGGCGTTTCGCGGCACTGCCGATCATCTGGTCAATGTCGTCGCTGTCTCGCACGATGGGCCATTGCACGTTGCCATAGCGATCGCCCACATAACCGTGGATGATCGTGAAATCCGATCTGGCCGCGGCAATTGCGTGCAGCGGCTTGCCGGAGAACGGACAGGTGAACGGGCGAATCTGCTCTGGATTGTGGCGCGCGACATCCGAGCCGAGCAACGTGCGGATTGGGTAAAACTCCACCCCCGCCGATGCCGCGCGAAAGCGCGCGACCATCGCGGTCTCCGAGAAATCGCGCACCTCGATCGCGCCCGCCTCGACCGCGCGCCGGAAATTCGGCGCGAGCCCGTGGCTGAACATTCCCGCATAGATGCCTTCCCAGCGGCGTACCGCTCCGGCTGCCGCGAGCATGTCGGTGGCAGTGGTCGTCGCCCATGTCAGCAAGGTCAGATCCTTGATGCCGCGGCGGATCAGCGCGCGCACGGCCGCATTCGGCTGACGCCGGAGCAGGCTGCCGCCAAGCGCCAGCGTGCAGCCCGATTCGACCGGTGCGAGCGCCGTGTCGAGATCCATCAGCTTGTCCCTCATGATTGAGATGCCCTCCTGGATGGGCGCGCCTTTGAAGCAGCGCGCATGCTTTTGACTCTGGTCTTTGCCATGGGCGCGCCGTTTGCCGGCCTGACGGCGCGCGGCGGCGCAGTGGTGCCGCGCACGACGAGCGAGGTATCGAGCGTGACAGCGCGCGGGCCGTCGCCACGGTCACCCTCAATGCGGCGCATCAGCAGGCGCGCGGCGTTCGCGCCTATATCGCGCTTCGAATAATGGACGGTCGTGAGTCGCACAAGCGGATGATTCGAGAGAAAGATATCGTCGAAGCCGATGACCGATACATCGCGCGGCACGTCCACGCCCATCTCCTTGAGCGCGCCCAAAGCGCCGATCGCCATCAGGTCATTGGCCGCCACGATGGCCGTTGGCGCGGCCCCGCGCGCCCACAACTCGCGCACCGCGATGCTGCCCGACTCCATCGAATAATCGCCCTGCACGACAAGCGCGGAGTCGCTCACGACCTTGTGCGCGCGCACGGCCTGCGTGTACGCCACGTAGCGCCCATCCGCGGAAGGCGACGACGCAGCACCCTTCACGAACGCAATGCGCCGGTGCCCAAGCTGCGCCAGATACTGTACTGCCGCGCGAATCCCGCCCGCACCGTCGATACCGACCTGATCGGACTTCAGCGCCTCGCATGCCCGATTGACGGTGACCACGGGCACGTCCACCAGATTGAGCGCGCGTGCTTCTTCCTCGCTGAAACTCTGCGATACGAGGATCAGGCCGTCGACATGCTGATCGAGCAGCGAACTCGTATAAGCCATCTTGCGGTCGGCATCGAAGCCGGTGTTGCAAAGAATGAGGTTATTGCGCTTGGCCCAGAGCACTTCCTCCACGCCCTGCACGATCTCCGCAACGTAGGGGTTCGAAATGTCGCCAATGATCAGCCCCACCGACCAGCTTCGTCCGGTACGCAGGCTCTGCGCGGCCCGCGATGCGCGATAGCCGAGTTCTGCGACTTTCTGCAGTACGAGCTGGCGCGTCTGCTCCCTGACGTAAGGCTTGTTGGCCAGCACGTTCGAAACCGTCGCGGGCGATACGCCGCATGCGGCCGCCACATCGAGGATGGTGGGACGGTCAGCCGATTCGGGCGCATCGGAATCGTTTGTCCGCTTCGACATCAGGGATACACCCAAGAAGAAAGAGCTTGCGTTGAAATAAAAACGTTTCAATAATTCTGACTCATCGGCGTATTGAACGCAACAGGGTTCCCCCGGAGCCGGCTGAAAGAGTCGACCGCGATGCGGGCGGACATTCGCGGTGGTCCTGCGGGGCGCGGAGACAAAAGTCGATGCGAAGCCTTGCTACAGGTGTTTTCAGCCAGGTTCGCTGCAATGAATGTCGTCGCCCGGCGTCCTGGCGGTTCACGCAAAATACATCAACCCTCCCCAAAAAAATCACGCTGATTTCTTAAAACCTTTTAATAAATCGACATCGGGAGCGCCTTGTGAAGCGGCCATGAACCGCTCTCGCCGTTCATCAACTCACACAGGAGACACAATGACCAGTGATCCGAAGCCAGCGCCCGAGCGGCCACGAAACAGCCGGCGCACCATCCTCAAGCTCGGCGCGGCAACCTTGCTCGGCAGCCAGTTCCTGCTTGTGGCAGCAGAGCCGGCACGCGCGGCGTCGAACGACAAGCTCACCATCGGCGCGATCATTTACGCGCGCGATTCGCAGTTCTGGCAACAGATCGAGCGCGGCATGCGCGATGCCGCCAAGTCAAGCAACGCCGAACTGCTGGTCGGCATGAACCGCCGCCAGTTACCGGTGGAAAGCCAGCTCGTCGACGACTACATGACGCGCAGCGTGGACGTGCTCATCATTCCACCCCTCGACAAGCAGGGCACCGTGGCGGCAGCCAGTCGCGCGAAGGCCAAGGGCATCATGGTGGTCGAATACGACACACAACTCGCGGATAAATCCATTGCGAGCCATTCGATCGGCGTGGACAGCTTCGAGCTTGCGTCTGCCGTAGGCAAGGAAATGCACGACTACATCGAAAAGCAGCTCAAGGGCACGGCTTCCATCGGGCTGATCTCGCTGCCGCCAATGAACGCCAACAGCGCCCCGCGCCGCGACGGCACCATGAAGGCGCTCTCCGGCGTCAAGCTCAAGGTGATCGCGGAGGTGTCCGGCAGCACGCCGGAACAGGGCGCCAACGGCCTCGAGAACATCCTGCAGCGCGATCCGCATACGCAGATCGTATGGGCGTCCAACGCAGGCACCGTGGCTGGCGCAGCGGTGGCCGCGACGCGTTCGAAGGCCGAGGCGCGGCTCTACGGCATCGACATGAGCGAGGAACTCGCCAACATGCTGCTCGACCCGAAGAGCACGCTCGCGGCCGTTGCGGACCAGCAGCCGTATCGCGTGGGTTATCGCGCTGTCGAAACGGCTGTAAAGGCCAAGCGCGGAGCCGCCGAACAACGTTACGTGATGGTGCCGCCCAGGCTCTATACCAAGGAAAACCCGCAAGACGTGAAGCAGTACCTTGAACTCCTGAAATCGTTGTCGTAACCCTTCTAAAATGAAATGAACGCACCAGCAAGCAAGCTAAAAACACCCGACGAAGCCGTGGCGCTCGTGCCTGACGGCGCACGGCTCGCACTCGGCGGCTTCGCCGTATATCAGAAGCCGATGGCCTTCGTCCGCGCACTCGCTCGCGCGCGGCGCAAGGACCTCACCATCGTCGGCACCGCCAACAGCTACGACATCGATCTGCTCGCAGGCGCCGGCTGCCTGAAGACGGTCGAGACCTCGTATGTCGGGCTCGAAAAATTCGGCCTCGCGCGCAACTTTCGCCGTCAGGCGGAAAGCGGCACGCTGAAGGTGGTCGATTACCCGGAGATGGGAAGCTGGGACCGCTTTCGCGCAAGCCAGGAAGGGCTCGCGTTCTGGCCGGTGAATTTTCTCGGCGGCAACGACGTGCTCAAACACAACCCGGACATCAAGTCGTTCGCATGTCCCGTCACTGGCCGGCCGATGCAGGCGCTGCCCGCCGCCGAACCCGATGTCGTGGTCATCCATGCCGTCGCGGCCGACGAGCAGGGCAACGTGATTTTTCCCGCGCATCGGCTGCTCCCGCAGAACGGCGACGTGCTGCTCGCGCGTTCGTGCGAGACCGTGATCGTCACGGTCGAGAAGATCGTGTCGAAGGCCTTCATCCGCCGGCATGCGCAACTCAACGAAGTGCCGTCGTATCGCACGAGCGCGGTAGTCGAGGTGCCGTGGGGCGCGCATCCCACGCCCGTGCTGTCGCGTTATCTCGCCGATGAGACGCACATGAGCGAGTACGTCGAAGCGTCGGCAAGTACTGAAGCATTCAATGCGTACCTGCAACGCTACGTGTTCGAGCCACGCGATCAGCACGACTATCTGGACCGCGTCGGCGCGGCCCGCCTTGCGCATCTTTTCGACCTCGAGTCCCTGCTATGAACCCATCCGCCACCCTTCACGAGACGCTCGCCGTCGTTCTGGCCCGCACCTTCGTCGACGGCGAAGTGGGCTTCACCGGCCTGCTGACGGGCGCCGCCGCCGCCGCGTATGGCACGTCGATTCCGCTCGCGGCAATGGAACTCGCGCGCCGCACGCACGCGCCGAACCTCACCATTCTGCTCGCAGGCTGCTATCACAATCCCGTGCTCGACGATCTTGAACGCCTGCCCGATTCCGAACACGACGCGCTGTTGCGCGATCTGCCCTGCGAAGCGCAGATGACCAACTACCCCGGACCATGGGTGCTCAAGCGCGGCGACGTGCGTTTCGGCTTCAGCAGCGCGGTGCAGGTGGACCGCGTGGGAAACATCAACAGCGTGTGCATCGGCGAGCACGATAAACCAAAGGTGCGTCTGGTCGGCCCGATCCTGCAGCCCGAACACATGACGCTCTTCGGCCGCGAATACGTGATGATGCCGCATCACGACAGGCGCAATTTCGTCGATAAAGTCGATTACGTGTCGGGCGTCGGTTATCCCGGCGGGCTCGCGGGCCGGCGAGAACTGGGACTGGCATCGGGCGGACCCTGCATGGTGGTCACGCCGAAATGCATCTTCGATTTCGACCGCGAGGCGGGACGCATGAAGGTGGCGTCGATTCACGCTGGCGTGAGCGAAGAGACGTTGCGCGAGGCGACCGGATTCGATCTCGGCGACCTGGCCGGCGTGCCGCTCACGCGGACGCCCAGCGACGAGGAACTGACTGTCCTGCGCACGCAGGTCGACCCGCGCAACATCCTCGGACTGCGCGATTGATGCTTCGGCCGCGCAACGCTGTCAGTTGCGCGGCGGCTTCGCGGGCAGCGTGCCGATAATGCCGGGAAGCTCCGCGAACGTGTTCAGCACAGCATCCGATCCGGCCGCGAGGCCCGCGTCCGGATCGCCATAACCATAGCTCGCCCACGCGAAATACGCACCGATATTCCGCGCGAAACCAAGGTCCGCGGCGGTATCGCCGACCATGACGATGTCGGCCGGCTTCATGCCGGGAAACGCTGGCGCGATCAGTTGCGTGTAGGACGCGGGATCGGGCTTCTTCGGCACGCCTTGCGGATCGCACACGGCAAGGTCGATGAACGGCGCGAGCCCGTAATGCGCCAGCGCGATATCCACCGAGGCGGGCGCCTTGTTGCTCGCGATCACCAGCGTCCGGCCGCCCGCCTTCAAACATTCCAGCGTGTCTTTCACGCCGTCAAACAGATAGCTGTGCGCAAGCCCATGTTCCCGATACAGCGCGCGATACGTCGTCGCCCATTGCTCGGCATCGCGCTCGTATGGCGTGTCCGCGTTGAGTATTGCCATTGCTTCGGCCATCACCACGCCGGTTTCGATAACCGCCTCGCGCCTCTTCACGCCGGGACGCGGTACGCCGTAATGATCGAAGGTCGCGTCGATGCAAACGGCAATGGCGTCGTGCGTACCGCACAGCGTGCCGTCGAAATCGAAAATGCAGAGGCGGATCATCGGGCTTTTTTCTTGACCGGAACCGGTCCCGTGGAGCCCCGCACCATCAGTTTCATGGGAAAGAAAACCTGCTTGGCCTTCTTGCGCTTGTTGCGGATGCGTTCCATCAGCAAGGTCGCGGCAGCGGCGCCCATGTCGCGCCGCTGCAATGCGATGGTCGTCAGATCGATTCGCGCGTACGACGCGAGTTCGATATCGTCGAGACCGATCAGCGAAAGATCGCCGGGAATCGACACGCCCGCTTCCGACGCCGCGTTCATCACGCCAATGGCGCTCATGTCGTTGGCCGCGAGAATGGCGGTGGGTCGCTTGGGCATGGAAAGGAATTCACGCCCTGCGCGATAACCGCCGTCGACCTGATAATTGCCCTGGATGACAAGCGCGGGATCGCTGTCGAGCTTCAGCCGTTCCACGGCCATGCGGTACGCATCGAGACGCTCGTCCGCTGTGGTGGACTCCGAAGGCCCGCGTATGAGACCGATGCGCTTATGACCCAGGCCGACCAGATGCTCCACAGCCGCCGTGATGCCTTCGTGATTATCCGCGCCGACATAGTCATCCTGATACTGCCGTGAGCGCCGCTGCAACAGCACGAACGGCGTGCCTGCGTTGAGCATTTCGCGGACGAGCGGCGGATCGCAATACTGCGAAAGCAGCACGAGCCCGTCGACGCGCCGGTCGAGCAGCACGCGCATTTGCGTGATCTGCTTGTCGAGCAATCCGTCGGTATTGCATACAAGCAGGCTGCATGATTCGCGATCCGCCATGTCTTCCACGCCGCGCAGAAAATCCGGCGACGACGGGTTGGCGACGTCCGCGAGCAGAACGCCGAGTGTGAACGTACGCTGCATTCTCAACGAGCGCGCGACGAACGACACGCGATACCCCAGCCTGTCCGCGGCTTCCTGCACTTTCTGGCGCGTTGATTCCTTGACGTTGTCCTTGCCCGACAGCGCGTTGGACACGGTGGAAAGCGCGACGCCCGCCTCTCGTGCGACGTCGTGAATGGAGATTTTTGCTTTGACTGTTGCGGCTTTTTTGACCATTGCATCTTCCACGGTGGCCGGCCGGTTCGTCGCTTCTCGGTCAGCGCGAAGCCGGTTCCTCATGAGGCGCATTATTGCATTTCTGAGCCGCGATAAAAAACGTTTTCATTTAAAGTCCGGCAAAGGCGCAGATTCAAAGCCTGCTTGCAAACCGGCGCGTCAGGGAAAACAGTCTGCGTGCACCGATTTCCTGCAGGTAGGTATCGTGATGGGCCAAGGTTTCGCGAACCGGTTCTGCGTCGTGGGCGTAGCGGGCGTCGCAGGCGGTGGGATGCGCACCATACGGCGCTTCCACCACGCAAGCGACTTCATCCGCGTGCAACAGCATGTGGTGCGCGCCACGCCGCGTGGTCTCTTCGCTTACGATCTGCTCGACCGACACGATCACATGTTTCGCAGCACGCGCCAGCGTTGCGTCGAATGTGGTGTTCGCGTCCCAATCCGCGTCCATGACGATATTGCCGAAACGATCCGCCATGTGCGCGTGAATGACGGCTACGTCGGGCCGCAAAGCGGCGGTGACCAACACCGTCCCGCCGTTGAATGGATCGTCGACAGCTTCGATTGCATGATGGTTCGTGAAATCGGCGTAGGAATCAGTGGAGAAATCGAGCGACATGAACGCGACTCCCATGGCCGCGGCCTGAAGGCGGGCGCGCAGCAGGCCTTCATTGCCGCCCATGAATGTGCAGTCCGCGTGAGCGAACGCGCCGAGATTCATCGCGGGGTCAAGGCGCACGATCCGCAAGCCGTGTTTTTTATGACGCGCGATCTCACGCAACAGTGCCATCGGCACACGCTGATTCGCTCGTCCGCCGATGGCAAGCGTCATGCCGTCACCAATCATGGCGACGGCATCCGTTAGTGTGCGCAGCTTGTCCTGTGATTCCATGAGCCTCCTCACGCGCCGAGATAAACGCCTTCCGGATCAATGACCTGCCGCAGAAGATGCAATTGTTCGCCGGTCGGCGCGGTAAACGTATCGAGCGAATCCGGCACGCCCAGCTCGAAGCCGCAGCGCGATTGCACGTCGTCCACGCTCACGCCGGGATAAAGCGCATCAATGCGCATGCGCAAGCTTGCGGGATCGAAACCAAGCACCGCCAGATCGGTGATGACGCGCACCGGCCCGGCACCCGGCAAACAAGCTGCTTCGCGCGCGCCGGGACCGTCAAGGAATCCGGGCGTCGTCACGTATTGCAGCTGCTCCACGAAGCGCCGTGTGTCAAGGCGAGCGATCACGACAAAACGCCCGGCCATGCTTGCAATATCGTTTGCGCCGCCGCTGCCCGGCAAACGGACTTTCGGCATTCGGTAATCGCCGATCACGGTCGAATTGAGATTGCCATACGCATCAATTTCCGCCGTGCCGAGAAAGCCCAGATCGATCACGCCGCCTTGCAGCAGGCTCAACGCGTATGCGGTGCCCGCGATCATCGGCGCGCCGTGCACGAGACGATAATCGCCCACGCCGCTCGCGAGTTCGCGCGGCTGGGGATCGACAATTCCGGATTCGAACACCAACTTCACGTCGGGCGCATGCGTGGCCTTCGCAAGATATGCGGCAACCATCGGCAGGCCGGTGCCTATGAAGGCGACATCGCCGTTACGGATCTCGCGTGCCGCCGCGACCGCCATGTATTCGTCCAGTTTGATCTCAGGCACGGGCGGCCTCCGCTGGAATGTAGCCGAGCGAGGGATCGACGCGAAGCCGCATCAGCCGTGCAATGCCCGTCTTGTCAAGATACGCCCAGTGATCGGCCGGCCCATGCGCCCATTCATCGAGATATGCCTGCGTGGTTTGCGGCGTGCGCGAGGCTTCGTAGTAGCCGATCAAATGCGCTTGATCGTGCTGGTAGTAGCCGAAATTACCAAGCGGTTGCGCGCCGAACGGCGCATGCACAACTACGTCGACAAGCAGGCCAGGCAGCACGGTGAACTCGGGATGGCGGCGAATCGCCCGCGTCTCGACAATTTCCTCCACTGACACGATCACATGCGAGGCCGCGCGCGCCTGCTCCACAATCACCGATGTCGGACCGTACAACTGCACGTTGCCCTCCTCGTCGGCACGTGCGGCGTGAATGATCGCGACGTCGGGCTTGAGCGGCGATACCGCGAGCACCTTGTCGCGTGCATCGAAAGGCGAGGCGATCAAACGCGACTTCGCTTGCGGCGCTTCAAAGCCCGGCTTCGCGAGAATGTCGGTGCCGGACATGGACCGCATCGGCATGAACGGCAGGCCCATTGCCGCCGCGCCCAGGCGGTTCGCCATGCCGAAATGACTGTGATCCTCGACTTCTATCGCACCGCTTTCCACACCTTCCGAAAACCGCCGGCATCGCCCGAATCCCTCGAACATGAAGTTCGAAAAGTACGCACGATCCAGCGCGTTCGCCGCCGCCAGGAATTCCGCGACCCAGCATTCGGCCACGCCCATCAGCGTGAGATGACGCACGCCGCGCTTGACGAGCGCGCGCACGAGCGCCATCGGTTGATGCGAATGCGCGAAGCCGCCCGCCGTGATCGACATGCCGTCGCGCACCGCTTCGAGCGCGGCTTCCATTGAGGCGAGCTTGCGGCTCATGTTGCAGCGCCTTCGGCCATTCGCGCCGCGAACGGCGCAGGCTCCTCGATCCAGCGTTCGGTCGCGCCTGTAATCAGCGAGACGAGCGCATCCGCGCTTTCCAGCTTCGATGTGGACACGTCGCCGACTTTCTCGCCACGCCGCATCACCACGACCCGGTCGCTCATTTCCATCACCATCGGCATGCTGTGCGTGATGAGCACGACCGCCGTACCCTCGTTGCGAATCTGCCGCATGCTGTCCATTGCGCGCCGGGTTTCTTGCACGCCGAGCGCGGCGGTGGGTTCGTCGAGCAGGATCATGGCCCGCTCCCACAGACGTGCGCGCGCCAGCGCCACCGCCTGACGCTGGCCGCCGCTCAGCCCAGCGACACTCGCGGTCGTGCGCGGGACGTTGATCGACAGGTCCTTCAGCGCATGTGCCGCGCGGCGATGCATTTCGCGCTTGGCGAGCATCCTCAGCGGTCCGAGCCTGCGAATCATCTCTCGCCCGAGAAAGATGTTTTCCGCCACCGTCAGGTTGCTGCACAACCCCAGATCCTGATACACGGTCTCGATGCCCAGATCGCGAGCGATATCGGTGTTATCGAGCGCAATGTTCCGTCCTTCGAACGCGATCGCGCCGGAGGTCGGACGCGTTGCGCCGGAGAGAATCTTCACGAGCGTGCTCTTGCCCGCGCCGTTGTCGCCGATCAGCGCGACGGTCTCGCCGCGCGAGATGTGAAAGTTCACGCCGCGCAAGGCTTCGACTGCGCCATAGGACTTGCGGATATCGGTAGCCTGCAACAAAAAGGAATGGGCCATGTCGCTTACTCCTGACGCCAGCCGGCGCGGCGCAACATGCTCCACCACACGGCGAGAATGATCACAAGCCCCTGCGCGATCATGAACACAATGGGGTCCACGCCCATCAGCACCATACCGTTGCGCAGCGTCGCGACGAACAGGACACCGAGCACCGTGCCGGCCATGCGTCCAGCGCCGCCTGCTAGCGTCGTGCCGCCGACAATCACCGCCGCGATCACGTCAAGCTCCAGCAGATCGCCCACGGACGCGCTGCCGCTATTCAGACGCGCGGTGTACATCACGCCGCCGAGCGCAGCGAGACACTGCACGATCACGAATACGTAAATGCGCATGCGCTGCACCGGAATGCCATAGCGCGTGGCCGTCACCGCGTTGCCGCCGAGCGCATAGAGATGGCGCCCGAACCGAGTATTCGACAGCGTGAACCATCCGTACGCGACCAGGATCAGCGTCAGCAGGATCGGCACCGGCAAGCCGAACAGGCGCCCGAACCAGAGCGACGCAAGCGAATCCGGCAGCGGCCCGATGTTCGTGCTGTCGGAGACCAGAAATGCAAAGCCGCGTACCGCCGACAACAGGCCGATGGTGGTGATGAACGACGGAATGCCCCACAGTACGCGCAGCCCGCCAATGAACACGCCGATCAGCGCGGCCACGCCCATCACGCAGACGAAGCCGAGCCACATCGGCATGCCGGCTTTCACAACGAACAGCGCGAACAAGGTGCCGGCGAGTCCGACGCTCGCGCCAACCGACAGATCGATTTCGCCCGCGATGATCACCATTGTCATGCCGACCGCGACGATGGCGGTGACCGACGTCTGCGTGAGGATGCACGACAGGTTGTCGAGACTCGCGAAGTGCGGCGCGATTGCGCTGAACAGGGCGATCAGAAAAATCAGCCCCAGTCCGACGCCGACCTCCGTGCGCCACGCGCCAATAGTCTCCCGCCAGGGTCGCGCCTGCTCCGGCGAGCGGGAAGAATCGTGCGCGGCCGATTGTCTCGCGTTCAAAATGCGCCTCCTTGATAGTGAGCGAACGGGCGTGGCGTCTATGCGCCGTGTCGTGTGCCCATCGCTTTGTCTCCCGTTGTTGTATTCATCCTCGCGGGTCAGTGCTTGTTTCTCAACCGATTCCCCAGCCACGCAATATTTCGTCCGTATGTTCGCCCACACGTGGCGGCGGCCTGCGGATCTCGCCAGGCGTATCCGACAGCGAGACGGTCACGCCGTGCGTCGAGTAACGTCCCGCAACGGGATGCTCGATATCGACGATCTGCTTGCGCGCGATCAGTTGCGGATTGGTCACGACTTCATTGAGCGTCGCGACCTTCGCGCACGGCACGCCAACGCGGTCCATCGCCGCGACCACATCGTGCGCCGTGTGCCGCGCGACCCAGGCCGCAACAATGTCGTTGATGGCCTTCGCGTTCGCAAGACGCGCGTGCTGGGCCGCGAAACGTTCGTCGGTGAGGAGCGCCGGCTGGTCCATTGCTTCAACGAGACGCGGGAAAAGTCCATCAGTGCCTGCCGCGAGATACACGTACGCTGCGTCTGCAGTCGGATAACTGTTCACGGGCGCGGTATAGCGGTCGGTGTTGCCGCAGCGCTCCATGGGCATGCCGAGTTGCGCCTGCGCTGGAATGGCGGAGATGAGCATGCTGATGGCGCTTTCGAGCAGGGTCGATTCAACAAGCTGGCCGCGCCCCGTCTGACTGCGCACATTGAGCGCGGCCAGCGCGCCAATGCTTGCATACAGGCCCGCCGCGTAATCCACAATGAAAGTACCCGCGACGGTTGGCGGCCCATCGGGCTGGCCGGTGATGCTCATCAAGCCGCTCATGGCCTGCGCGATGGCATCGAAACACGGACGCTGCGCGAGCGGCCCTGTCTGTCCGAAGCCCGAGATGCGCACCATTACGAGACGTGGATTCAGTTCGCGCAGCGTTTCCCAGCCGCAACCCATCTTTTCCATCGTGCCTGGACGGAAGTTTTCAATCAGCACGTCCGCTTTTGCAATCAGCTTGCGCAACGTTTCCTGATCGCCGGGATCACGGAAATCGAGCGTCATGCTCCGCTTGTTGCGGTTGAACGCCATGAAATACAGGCTCTCGCCGTTAAGCTGCGGCAGATTCTGGCGCGTCTCTTCGCCACTTCCTTTACGCTCGACCTTCACCACATCCGCGCCGAGATCGGCGAGCTGCATCGCGCAGAACGGCCCCGCGATGAAGCGCGACAGATCGAGTACCTTGATGCCCTCAAGCGCCCCTGCCATGTCTTTCCTCTTCCTGTGTATCTTCCGTTGCGAAACGTTCGCCGCCCGCCGCATGCAGTAGATGCGCGAAGGCGACCATGCCGGGATCGTCCATGCCCATGGAGCGGTCCGCGAACATGCGTGCACGGCCAATCCGGTTCGGCTTCGGGCGGAATGCATTGAGCGTCGTGTCGACAGCCTGCTTCGCGGCTGCGTATTGCGCCTGCGCATCGGTCACGCCGCTCACGGCGACGCGTACCGCATCGAGTGGATCGAGCACGGTCTTGTCGCCAGGCGATGCGCCGCCACGCGCGATCAGCGCATCGAGCACGGCTTTCAGCAGACTGGGCATCTGCGCCGCCTCGATCGACGCCTGTCCCGCCGTGAACTTCGCGCTCGCGACAAACGCCACGCCCAAAAGCGTGCCGAAGCTCGAACCGGAAGCGCGCGCGCAAGCCATCGCGCAGGCCTTGAAAACACCGTCTATGCCCGCTGCCGGCTGATCCAGCGCGGCGAGAATGTACGTAGCGCACTTCTGCAGAGTCGCGCCGAGATCGCCATCGCCCAGCTTGCCGTCGAGTTCGTTCAACTCGGCCGCGAACGAATCGACCTGCGTCGCGCTTCGGCGCAATATTGAAGTCAATGTGTCGACTGTGATGGCCATGTCAGAGCGCGCTCCAGAACGGGCAGATCGCGGGCGCGGTGAGTAGCGCCTCAAGCTCGCTATCCAGCCGGCACAGCGAGAGCGACGCGCCCGCCATTTCCATCGACGTGGCGTAACGTCCCACGCGCGGCATGGCAATGGAAATGTTCTGCTCCTTCAATCGCGTGGCCACGCGCGCGTAGAGGATGTACAACTCCTCGAGCGGCGTTGCGCCCAGCGAATTGACGAGCACCGACACGCGCTCGCCCCCACCTAAACCCGCGTCTTCGATAAGGCGCGCGAGCATGTCGTCGGCGACGTCGTCGGCGCTCTTCAGCGGGCCGCGCACAATACCCGGCTCGCCGTGAATGCCCATGCCGATTTCCATCTCGCCCTCGGCTATGCTGAAGGTCGGCTTGCCCGCCTCCGGCACCGTGCACGGCGTGAGCGCGACGCCGATGGTTACGGTTGCATCGGCCGCTCTCTGCGCGATGGCGGCGACTTCGCTCAAGCTTGCATCGCGCTGTTCGGCCTTTGCGCCCGCGATCTTGTACGGATAGATCAATCCCGCGACGCCGCGACGCTTCTCGCGCTCCGAACGCTGCGCGCTGCCGACGTCATCGGCGACGAGCACCGTTTTTGTCGGGATGTCCTCCATTTCAAGCATCTCCGCGGCCATGTTGAAGTTCATCTTGTCGCCGCCATAGTTGCCGTAGAGGAGCAACACGCCACGGCCGCCATTGGCGGCCTTCACCGCTTCCATGCAGTCCAGCACGCTTGGCCCCGCGAATACGTTGCCGACCGAGCACGCGTCGAGCAGGCCTTCGCCAACATAGCCCGTGAAGGTCGGCATGTGTCCCGAGCCGCCGCCCGACACGACGCCCACCTTGCCTTCACGCGCGCCACTGGCACGGGCGATGACGCGGCCGGTTTCACCCAGTTGGCGATAGATGCCCGGATGCGCCGCGCAGAGCCCCGCGAGGGGTTCGTCGGCGTAGGCGTCAGGCCGGTTCAAAAGTTTTTTCACGACTGTCTCCTGGCTCCTTTTGTTTGCGCTCAGTATTCGAGTGCGTTCTGACCTTCAAACATCGTGACGGGCGGATAGGCGCGCTGATCGGTGACAACGTCGATCAATGTCACGCCGCGATAGGCGCAGGCCGCCTTCAGCGCGGGCAGGAATTCCGCGGGCCTTTCAATTCGCACGCCTTCGCAACCGCACGCCCGGGCGATAGCCGCGTGATCCACCGGTTCAAAATCGCACGCGTCGGTGTAGCTGTTGAAGATGACTTTTTCCGCGTGCTTCTCGTAGCCGAGAATCTGGTTGTTCAGCACGATGAGCACCACATTCAGCTTCATGCGGCGCGCCGTTTCGAGTTCGGACCACACGTGGGCGAAACCGCCGTCACCCACCAGCGAAACCACCGTCGATTCCGGCCGCGCCACCTTCGCTCCGAGCGCATACGGCAAACCCCAGCCCAGCCCCGCGAGGCCGCGCGGCGTCACGAAGCGCGCGCCCACCGCGCGCGCCTTCAGGAAGTTCGCGACCCAGATGGATGAGTAGCTTGCATCCGCGACCACGATCGTGTCCTGGGTCAGCACCGTGTCGAGATCGGCCATCAGACGCTCGGGGCGCACGGGTGTGGCATTGAGGTCGACGGCCTGGTTCATGTCCGCTTGCCACGCCTCGTGCGCCGCTGCGATCTTCTGCGCGATCGTGTGACGTGCGCCGTGACGCGCGCTCAGGTCGCGTTTCGCAAGCGCGCCGGCCAGCGCGGCCAGCGTCAGCTTCGCGTCTCCCACGAGCCGCAGCGCGTCGTAGTTGCGGCCGACTTCCTGGCTGTCGATGTCGAGATGAACATAACGAGCGTTCTGCGGATAGAGCTTCCAGCTATCCGTGCCGTTCTGGTTGGTGCGATTGCCGATCAGCAGCACCACGTCGGCGTCCTCGACCATATCACGCAGATGGCGCGTTCGGCCGCGCGTGCCCATGAAATACCCGACTACGCCGAGCGACAGCTCATGTTCCTCGCTCACTGAGCCCTTGCCCATTGCCGTAGTCGCGACCGGCAGCGACGCCGCTTCCTGCAGCTTCGCGAGTTCCTCCGCCGCGTCCGACACATGGACGCCGCCGCCCGCGATCACGAGCGGCGCCCTCGCATTCGCCAGCAGATCGGCGGCGGCTTCAATGGAAGCCGGGTCCGCGACGCAGCGGTCGAGCGGAAACATGCCGAGATTCGACGCGTGCTTGCGGGGAACAACTGCGGCCGGTTCGTTGAACAGGTCGATTGGCACGATCAGCACGACGGGACCGGGACGGCCCGACGCGGCGGCGGCAAACGCCATATCGACGTAATCGTCGATGCGATCTGCTTCCGTCACGCGACGCGTCCATTTCGACACGCCCTTGAAGAGTTCCAGATGATCGAGTTCCTGGAACGCGTTCTTGTCCGTCTGCTTGCGATGCACGTCCTGCACGATGGCGACCATCGGTATGGACGCCTTCAGCGCCTCGGCCATGCCGGCCACCAGCAGCGTAGCCGCTGGACCGTTCTGCGCCGTCACCACGGACACCTTGTGCGACAGGCGAGCGTATGCATCGGCCATATACGTTCCCGCATTCTCCGCGCGATAACCGATCTGACGAATACCGTAGTGCCTCGTCGCGAGAAAGAGCGCGGCCGGAATCGCCTGACCGAAGATCACCGCGACACCATGGCGCTTGAGCGCTGCCGCCATCGCATGGGCGACGGTTCTGGACTCCGCCACTGCCGCGACTTCTCCTTCATTGACCTGCATAAACCCTCCTGAAATTCACTGGTCGATTCAATCTAACATAGAAACGTTTCTATAAAAACGTTTTTATTATGAGGCGAAAATGAACTGTTGCCGCGCATCGCGCGGCGCATACGCATTAATTGGCGATGCTGCCCGATGCCCAGCCCACCGTGGTGAGCCGCTGGTCGGAACCGCGGCGCGCCCAGACCTCGAGTTCCACCTTGAGCTTGCCGTCAGATGCATCGGCCACGTTCGTGACAACGCCCGACAGCTCAACGGGATCGAATACCTGCAACGGGGAGACGAACTTGACCTTGAACCAGCCATCGGTAAAGAACGGCGCGCCGAACGCCCGCACCATCGCCTCGCCAATCAGACCCGCTTGTTGCTGCCCTTGCACGATCAGGGTTGGCAACTCGCCCGCGCGGGCAATGCGCAGGTCGTTATGGATGTTGTGCACGTATTCGCCAATGCGCGAAAACACCGCCGCCTGCTCCGCCGTAATGGTCTTGACCATGGGCGCCAGCACGTCGCCCACCCGCACGTCGCGTGTGATCGTTTCGATACGGCGCGCGTCGGCGCTCACCTCGCCCGTCACGCGCTTTTCCGGCTTCTCGCTGCCGCGTCCGGCGATCTTGCCCGGCACGGTTCGCAGAATTTCAACGCCGCGATGCCGCACGATGCTGCGGCCGTCCTCGCCCGTCGCCTGCGCCTGCATCACCACATAGCCTTGCCCGCGGCGTTCGTAGGCTTCGACGTAGGTGCCCTTCATGGTCACGCGTTCGCCCAGCTTGACGGGGCTGTCGAACCACATCTGCTCTTCGGTGTGAAAGCCGACAGTCTTGCTTGCGCGGTATCGCGTCGTGAAAAGCTGTACGAGGTCGTTACCCAGTAGACACGGCTGGCCGATGCGCGCGCCGTCAAACGGGCTCGCGCCGTCTTGCAGATACCACGGCAAATAGTCGTCCTGCGTAAAGCAAAAGCGTTTGATCTTGTGATCGTCAACGGTGATGGTGACCGGGCCGAGCGCCTCGGGAATATCAAGGTTCTCGAACAGCGGCTCTTTCAGGCCCGCTTCGAGATCGTCCACGCCGACAGCCCGGCGCGGGTCCGTCAGATCGCGCCACGGGCGCTCTGCGTTCGTCGATACAGTCATATTCCTGAAGTCCTCTTCCATCGATTCGGTTTGGTTTCGATTCGGGTTTCAGTTCGCGCCGCGTTAGGCGTCGTGATCGAGTTGCGTCAAATCGGCGCGGTTGGTTTCGGGCGCGATCCACGCACACAAGCCGCCAATAAACACGCATGCCGCCGTGACTGCGGCAAGCGGCCACGGATCGCCTTTCGACCAGACCAGCAGCGCGGCAGAGGCCATGGGCCAAAGACCCACGAGAATGCTCGGGATCTGTGCTGCAAGAGAGATGCCGGTGTAGCGCACCTTGGTGCCGAACAGTTCGGCGAAGAAGCTCGGTTCGACCGCATACGTAGCGCCCACGCCGACGCTGTAGCCAATGAAGTACGCGAGATACACGAGCGGGATGTTCCCCGACTTGAGAATCCAGAAGAACGGAAAGGCCATGACGATGCCCGTCGCCGCTCCAATAATGAACGTGCCACGCCGGCCGATCTTGTCCGACAGTGCGCCGAACGCCCAGTACGTAAACGCGCCGCCCGCCGCCGCGATGGTGCCCGCCCACAGGATGTCTTGCGTGGGCACGGTGGTGTAGTGGCTCGCATAGGCAAGTCCAATAGTCAGGATGAGATAGCCGAAGAACGCTTCGCCAAGGCGCATTCCCATTGCGAGCAGCAGCGGCTTGTAGAAGTGGCGCAGCAAAATGGTGATGGGTAGCTTCGCCTGCAGCTTCGACTCGGCTGCGTCATCGGCCAGACCCTCGGCGCGCTTTTTCTTCGCGGCTTCCTGCGCGGCAAGAAAGGCGGGCGTCTCGGTCAGGCGAAAGCGAATGAACAGGCCGACTGCCACCAGCACGATGGAGAACAGAAACGGCACACGCCAGCCCCAGCTCATCATGTCCTCGCGCGGCAGGCGCGAAACCATGGCGAACGCGCCGGTGGCCGCAACAAGTCCGATTGCGTTGCCGATCTGCGGCACGCTGCCATACATGCCGCGCTTGCCTTTCGGCGCGTACTCGACTGCTACCAGTGACGCGCCGCCCCATTCGCCGCCCACACCGAAGCCCTGGCACAGGCGCAGGATCACCAGCAGAATGGGCGACCACAAGCCAATGCCATGCGTTGTCGGCAGCAGGCCGATCAGGAAGGTCGACATTCCCATCAGCATGAACGTGAATACGAGCGCCTTCTTGCGGCCGTAGCGGTCGCCAAGATCGCCGAAAAAAATGCCGCCCAGCGGACGCACGAAGAAGCCGACGCCAAACACCGCGAAGGCTTTGATGGCGCCGATCATCGGGTCACTGCCGGGAAAGAAAAGTTTGCCGAACACGAGCGTGGAAGCCGTGGCGAAGATGAAGTAGTCGTACCACTCCACGGCGGTGCCGACCAGACTGGCGAAAACGGCGCGACGCAGCAGCGCGGCGCGCTCCGCCTCCGTCGCGGGCAGAAGACCCGCGTCGCGAGTCGGTTGCCCCACGCTGCCAGGCTTCAGGCCAGCGGCGCCATCGAATGAATTTTCCATCTTGCCTCCTTTTTACGACAGCATGCGTGCACTCGCGCCGTTATGTTTGCCTTTGCTTTGCGCGCTGGATTCGAGCGCATCCTCCTATGAACGATAGCGATAAAAACGTTTTTTAGAAACGTTTTTATTAGGCGCTTAGGGTAATTCCGGAGGATTGGGCGGTTCCGTCGAAAGCAAGCAAATGTGCATTGCCGCATCACCAAAAACGCCAACATTTGTTTTGCAGTTGACAGGCTCTGTCACGTCCACTACATTAATTTAGCTAATTGTAGCGAAAACAACAGGCAGGGTATCTTGCAATTTTCTACTGCGGTTCGTCAGCATTTTGAGCAGTTAACGCGAGCGCAAAAAGCGCTGGCGCGTCATATCGCCGATCACAGCGAGGACGCGGCGTTCGCCACGGCAAAGCAGATTGGCGAGGCGGTTGGGCAAAGCGATGCGGCTGTCGTGCGCTTCGCGCGCGCGATCGGCTACGACGGTTTCCCGCAGATGCGCAATGCGCTGCGCGAGGGTCTGCTCGAGCGCGTGGGCGCAAGCGGCATGCGCGCCGCGACAGAGGGGCTGGCGGTTGGAGAAAACCTCAAGGCGGATATCTTCAACTCGGACGCCGCTCTGCTCCAGGACACCGCACGCCAGAATTCCGTGGCGCTCGCGGACCGCGTGGTGGACCGCCTGATCGCCGCGCGCCGGATCTGGATCACCGGACACGGAACGACTTATCCGCTTGCCGTGATGCTCTCGCTACATCTCAATCAGATCCTGGGCAACAGCGAAGTGCTGACCATCGGCCATGGCGATATTGCCGACCGGATTCGCCATGTCGAGGCGGACGACGTACTGATCGGCATCGGCTACGCGCGCTATCTGCCTTATACGATCGACCTGATGCGTATTGCGCGCTCTTATGGCGCAGGCATTGTCGCCATTACCGACAAACCTTCGTCGCCACTCGCGGAAATTGCGGACGACACGTTCATTGTCGGGCGGGAAAGCTCGACCTTCGCGTGGTGGTCGCAAGCCGGCACGCTGAGCCTGATCAACTGGCTGGTCGCGCTCGCGATGACCCGCAACGGCGCGAAGGCAAGCGCCATGCTGCGCCGGTCCGACGAAGCGTGGCGGCTGCTTTCGCATTGGTCGAGCGCGGACGAATCGTCGGGCGCGGCGTCGCTCGCCTCGCAACTCGATGACCGGTTGCGCTCGCCAGAGGGCGCCTCGCAGCCTTTGCAGGCCAACATCGCTTCCCCTATCCCATCCGGTATCGCAAAGGAGCAATTCCATGAAGTCGAGCAAGCCCCACGCCGGCGCGCAAAGCGCCAGTGACACGCCGGCGCAGGCCGCCAGCACCAGCCGTCGCCGCTTTCTGAAGACAGGAGCCGGCATGGCTGCCGCGGGCGCGATCTCGTTCGGCGCGCCCGCGGTCTTCGCGAAAGACAATACGGGCAAGGTCGTGGTGCGCGGTCTCGGCGGCGCTTATCAGGACGCAATGGCCGCGGCCATCCACAAGCCGTTCACCGAGGCGACCGGGATTGAAGTCGTGGTCCAGCCGGCGACCGCCGCGCAGATCCGCGCGATGATCGAAGCGGGCCGCGTGGCGCTGGACGTAGCCGACCTGACGGACATCGCGCAGGTTGCGCTCGACAAGATCGGCGCGCTTGCGCCCATCGACTATTCGAAGATGACCTTCACGAAGCCCGACGATATCCAGTCGGTCGCGAAGAAGCCAAACTTTGTGGGCAACCTGTTTTTCTCGACAGTGATGGTCTACAACACCGACGTGTTCAAGAATGGCGCACATCCGAAATCGTGGGTCGAGTTCTGGGACGCGAAGAAGTATCCTGGCGCGCGCACCCTCGCGGACCAACAGTCCGGCTCGGCAGAACTCGAGTTCGCGCTGCTCGCCGACGGCGTGCCGAAGGACAAGCTTTACCCGCTCGACGTTCCCCGTGCACTTCGCGCACTGAGCCGCATCAAGCCGGATGTCGTCAACTGGTGGACAACAGGCGCCGCCTCCGCGCAACTGATGGAGCGCAAGGACGCCGTGCTCGGCGGCTTGTGGAATGGCCGCGCGCAGGACCTGATCGACAAAGGCGCGCCACTTGCCATCGAATGGAATCAGGCGAAGCGGCAGACGCAGTGCCTGAGCGTGATCAAGAACGCGCCGAACGCGGCGAACGCGCAGAAGTTCATCGACTTTGCGCTGCAGGCGTCCGTGCAGGCCGAGGTCGCGCGCCACATTGCCTATGGGCCGACCAACCGCGCCGCCCTTGCCCTGCTCAAGCCGGAACAACTGGCAAAGCTGCCCAGTTCAAAAGAACACTTCGATATTTCGTTCCAACAGGACCCGCAATGGTGGTCGGACAATCTGGCCTCGGTCGGGCAACAATGGCAATCGTGGGTACTGCAAAAATGAGCGCAGGTCCATCACCGGGCGCGAGCCTCGAACTGCGGGGTATCGGGAAGACGTTTGGCGCGGCGGCGCCCGCTGTGCGCGAACTCGACCTCACGGTCGCGCCCGGCGAATTCGTCACGCTGCTCGGCGCAAGCGGTTCCGGCAAGACCACGACGCTGATGATGCTCGCGGGTTTCGTTGAACCGAGCGTGGGGCAGGTTTTTATCGATGGCAAGGACGTCACGGACTTGCCGCCCGCCCGCCGCGACCTAGGCGTCGTGTTTCAGCACTACGCGCTGTTTCCGCATCTGACGGTGACGCAAAATCTCGCCTTTCCGCTGGAAATGCGGGGGCTGAAAAAAGCAGCTATCGCGCAAAAAGTCGGACGGCTGCTCGACCTCGTGCAACTCTCCGACAAAGCCACTCGCCATCCCCGCGAACTTTCGGGCGGCCAGCAACAGCGCGTGGCGCTGGCCCGCGCGCTGATCTTCGATCCGCGCGCGCTGCTGCTCGACGAACCGCTCGGCGCGCTCGATAAAAACCTCCGCCATGCCATGCAGGCCGAAATCAAGGCGCTGCATGCGTCGTTCGGCACCACGATGGTTCTCGTCACGCACGACCAGGAAGAGGCGCTGACGCTTTCGGATCGTATTGCTGTAATGCACGACGGCGTCATCGCGCAGATCGGTTCGCCCGCGGCGCTCTATGAGCGGCCTGCGACGCGCTGGGTCGCGGCGTTTATCGGCCAGTCGAACATGCTCGACGGCGTGGTCGAGACCGCGGACCGAGGCAGCGCGCTGCTGCGGCTGGCGAATGGCGTCGCGGTTCCGGGACAATGCGCGGGAACGCTGCCGCGCGGATCACGGGCCACTGCGCTGTTGCGGCCGGAGCGCATTGGCATCGCGGCGAAAGGAAATGAAAATGGAATTGGAATTGGCATGCTTGATGGCGTGGTCGTCGATTCGCTTTATCTTGGACATACGGTGAAGTACACCGTCGCCCTTCCCGACAATCAACGCCTGGACGTGCAAATGCCGAATACCGGCGCGTCCGGCATGCCCGCGATCAATGACGCCGTCGCGTTGCAAATCGTACCGGAGACGGTTTGGGTCATGGCGTCAGAGGAAGGATCATCATGACGGATCTCGCCCAGTCCGCCGCTTCGACGTATGCCGTCATCCGTGCAGCGCGACGTTCGCGCGCACCGTGGCTTCTCGCGCCGCTTCTGGTGTTTCTCGTGGTGTTCTTTCTTTATCCTTTAGGCGCGATGCTGTCGCGCAGTTTTATCGGCGAGACCGGCGTGACGGGCGACTATTTTGCGCGCGTATTCAGCGAGCCCGCTTATCTGGTCGTGTTGCGCACCACCTTCGAAATTGCCGCGGCGGTCACGGCGCTGACCGCGCTACTCGGTTATCCGCTTGCGTATTTTTTATCGAAGCGCAGGCCCAACGTCGCCGCGATGCTGATGATCCTTGTTGTCGTGCCGTACTTCACGAGCGTCCTCGTGCGCACGTATGCGTGGATGGTGCTGCTCGGCAGTCATGGCCTGATCAACAACGCGCTGATCGCCCTCGGCCTGATCGACCACCCGTTGAGCCTGCTTTACAACCGGACCGGCGTGCTGATCGGCATGACCTACATGCTGCTTCCGTACATGGTGCTCGCGCTTTACAGCGTGATGCGCTTGGTGGACACACGCTTGATGCTCGCCGCCGAAAGTCTCGGCGCGAGCCGGCTGCGCGCTTTCTGGCGAGTGTTTTTTCCTTTATCGATGCCAGGTCTCGCGTCCGGCACGCTGCTCGTATTCATTCTTTCCCTCGGCTATTTCATCACGCCCGCATTGATGGGCAACCAGCAGGACAGCCTGATTTCCATGGTGATCGAAGCGCAGATTGAGACGTACTTCGACTGGAATTTTGCCTCGGCGCTGGCCGCCGTCCTGCTCGGCAGCACCCTGATGCTGTTCGCGCTCTACGAGCGGCTGATCGGTCTGAACCGGCTCTTCGAGGCGAAACTATGAAGCGCGATACCACGAGCTGGCCCATCGCGATCGTGGCGGTCGCGGTGCTGGTCTTCCTTGCCGCGCCCATAGCGCTGGTGTTTCCGCTTGCACTGAACGACTCGCAGTACCTCTCGTTCCCGCCGAAGGCACTGACCTTGCGCTGGATTGTTTCTGTCCTCACCGATCCCGCGTGGCTCGACTCGATCTGGCTGAGCGCGCGGATCGCGTTTTTATCGACGGTCATTACGCTCGTGCTAGCGCTATCTGCCGCGATCGTGCTGGTGCGCCATCGCTTTCGTTTCAAACGCGTGGTCTACGCAATCGTGTTGCTGCCCATGATCGTGCCGAACATCATTGCCGCCATTGCCATGTACTTTTTCTTTGTCGACCTTCCCGCACTCGGCAACGTGATGTCCATCGTAATCGGCCATGCAGTGGTGTCGTCGCCCATCGCGGTGATCATTTTGTCCTCGACCCTGCAAGCCTTCGACGGCCGTCTTGAAGACGCCGCAATGAGCCTCGGTGCGTCGCGCGCAACGGCGTTGCGCCGCATCACATTGCCGATCATCGCGCCCGGGCTTGCATCGGCTGCCATCTTTGCATTCCTTACTTCTTTCGACGAGTTGCTGATTGCGCTGTTTCTTGCGGGCACGTCGGCGCAAACCTTGCCGGTGCGCATATGGAACGCGGTGCTGTTCCAGCTCGACCCGAAGATTGCGGCGATCAGCGCGCTGCTCGTTGTCCTCTCCACCTTGACGCTCGTGCTTGCCTCCTTTGCAGGCCGGCGCGCCTGACCGTTTTTTCTTTTGCCATACCGTTCTCATGACTCCAACCCTGCTCTTCTCCCTCGATGAATACCACCAGCGGCTTGAGCGCGTGCGTACTGCAATGCGCGAGCGGCAAGTCGATGTGCTGATCGTCGACCAGACCGATTTCCTGTTCTATCTCAGCGGCTTTGGCATTTCAGAAAACATGTATCGCGCGTGCGTGGTGCCGCTTGAGGGCGAGCCAGTGTTCATGCTGCGCTCCATGGACGAGTTGCCGTTTTTGGAAACCACCTGGCTCAGCGAATACGTGGGCTTTTCGGACTGGGAAGATCCGCTCGCGGTGCTTGCAACGCTCCTTGAGCGCAAGGGCTGGGAAAACCAGCGGATTGGCTTCGACGGCGATTCGTACTGCATGACGGTCAACCGCTTCGCGCGCCTCAAGGCAGCGTTGCCGGCCGCGCGCTTCACCGATTTTTCCGGCGTGCTCGACGTACTGCGCGCCTGCAAGTCGCCGCAGGAAATCGCATATGTGCGACGCGCGGCGGAGATCGGTGACATTGCGCTGAGCGAGGCGCTGGCGGTGTCGGGCGTAGGCACGTCCGAGCGCGACGCCGCGGCAGCAGTCAGCTATGCGTTCATGCGTCACGGCGCCGATTCCGGCCGCGCGGGTCCGATCACACAAGGTATTGGCGATGCGTTTTTGCACGGCAACCTGCACAGCCATCCGCTGCAACGCGGCGACATCCTGCACATGGAGTTATTACCGTTCGTGAATGGCTACAGCGCGCGCCTGATGCGCCCGGCGATCATGGGTGAAGCATCGCGCGAACAGGAGAGCATTGCCGCGCGATTGCTGGAGATTCAGGACCGTCAGTTCGCGGCGATGAAACCGGGCACAGTCGCCAGAGAGATCGATGCAATTGCACGCCATGGCGTACTTGATGCCGGGTTGCGTTCAGCATTCCCAAATATCACAGGATATAGCCTTGGCTATTACCCGCAATCGACGCCGCATACCAGCGACTTCACACGGATCTTCTTGCCGACATCGGAGTGGTTGCTCGGAGCGGGGATGATCTTCCACATGTATGTATCGGCGAACGGAATTGCGTTCAGCGAGACGGTGCTCGTGACAGACGATGGCATTGAATTGCTGACCAGAACCCCGCGCCGTCTCGCGATTGTGTAAATACGCCCAAGGAAACGCGCGCATGTTCACCATAGCGGTTGGCGGTCTCCAGCACGAAACCAACACGTTTTCGCCCACGCCAACGCCGCTTGACGCGTTCATAAAAGGTGGCGGATGGCCCGGCTGGCAGAAAGGCGCTTCTATGCAATCCACGCTGGCGGGCATGAACCTGCCTGTCGCGGGCATGCTGGAAGCGCTGCATGCCGATGTCCGTGTCGGTCCGCACAAGGTGCGGCCACTGCTTTGGGCGGCGGCGACGCCTTCGGGCAAGGTCACGGACTACGCGTTCGATGTCATCGCGCAGGACATGATCGAGCGCTTGCTCGCCGCCGGTCCCGTGGATGGCCTGATCCTCGACCTACATGGCGCGATGGTCACGGAGAGCCACAACGACGCCGAAGGCGAACTGCTGCGGCGAATTCGCGAGCATGTGGGCGACGCGCTGCCAATTGTCGTTAGTCTCGACCTGCACGCGAATGTCAGCCGTTCTCTCTTCGATGCCTGCGACGCTATGGTCACATATCGCACTTATCCGCATATCGACATGCGCGAGACAGGCGCGCGAGCCGTCGCGTTGCTTCTGCAACGCATGGAGCGCGGACGGACATGGCACAAAGCATTTACCGCGATTAATTTCATCGCGCCGCTGACCGCGCAATGCACGCTCGCCGAACCGGCGTCAAGCCTCATGGCTGGACTCGAGGCAATCGAGGCGTCGGCCGGACTGGCCTCGCTGTCGTGGGCATGCGGTTTTCCGCTTGCCGATATTGCCGACGCGCGCCAGACGGTGTTCGGCTATGGCGATGACCCGCGCGAAACCGAAATCGCGGTCGCCAGTCTGGCAGCAGATATCAGTGCGTGCCGGGATCGCTTCACGGAAGCACCGTACACGCCAGATGCTGCCGTTAAAGAAGCCATGCGCCTCGCCGTGACGGCATCGCTGCCTGTGATTCTCTGCGACACTAACGACAACCCCGGCGCCGGGGGGTCGTCGGATACAACGGGCATCCTGCGTGCGCTGGTCGATCACCATGCACAAAACGCCCTGGTGGCAATCGTCTGCGATCCCAGTGCTGCCGCTGCGGCTCATACGGCGAAACCGGGTGCAACGCTTGCACTGGCGCTTGGCGGTCACGTGCGGGTTGCGGGGAGCGAGCCGTTCATTGGGCGTTTCGTGGTGGAACGGCTCGCCTCGGGGCAATTCACCGGAACCGGGCCAATGTGGCGTAACGCGCCAATTGATCTCGGCCCAATGGCGTTGCTTTGCGTTGAGCACACCACAGTTCGCGTGATCGTTTCCTCGCGAACCATGCAGGCCGCCGACCAGTCGATCTTCCGCCACGTGGGGATCGACCCGGCATCCACGGCAATTCTCGCGTTGAAGAGTTCGGTTCATTTTCGCGCGGATTTCTCCACGATCAGTTCCTCAGTTCTGGTCGTGGCGGCGCCTGGCGCGTGCGTGGTCGGCGTACCGCCCGTACCTTCATGACAGTGTGTAATGCGTACGCCTGTTTTTCATGCGCCTGACTTTACAAACTCCGGACGTTGTCGAATTCATGCAGAACGGTGTTTCTCCCCGCGCATCGGTGTTTTAAAAGGCATGACTTAGCAGCGTTGGTGGAAGGATGCCGTACGCTAGCCGATGCTCAGGCGCAGCGCAAAGCCGCTCAGTTTCGCCAGGAATCGGTCCAACACGCCAGCTCTTGCCCACCGGGCGCTTGCGGCGACCGAACGTTTTTCCAAGAAGTAGTAATCTGATTGCACAACGATGCACTGTCGAATGGTCGACCTCGATGCCTCACTCACTCATCATCTCTTCAAGGTTTCGTACACTCAGTCCATAGGCAACATACCAGCGCACACATATCAACATCACATCAAACGGATAATGAAGGCGTTCAAACACGCGCGCTAAGGCCGGCGTCAGGCTCTGTTTCATCGGGCAAAAACTTTGTTTTGGCGCCGAACATAATACCGCACCGCCTTGTCACGGAATAACCATTGGCTTGCGACGCGACGATGGTCAACATCACCGTCGGCTCATCCCCGGCTCAAATTGAATGGCGCCATAGGTACGGCCGTCGGTAGTTCGCTGATCTCATCGGCAACCAACTTCCCGCTGGCGCAAGCGAACGTACATCCCAGCGGGTCGTGCCCGGTGTTCAGCCACAGATTGCTATACGGCGTCGCCCCCAGCACAGGCTTGCCATCCGGCGTTGCGGGCCTATACCGGTCCAAGCCTGCGCGGCACGGTAGTCGCCGGCATCAGGCAACGATGCGCGAGATTGACGGCGAAGCAACTCGATGCGCCGCGCATCGCCGTGTGCGCCATGCGGCGTCATATCGACTGCGCAGCCGGTCGCCTAGACGCGCATACACGAATTTGTGATGAAGGTCCGTTACACTAACTCGCGGAGCGCTATGGTGTTTGCATAATGGTGTTTGCATATTGACAATGTCAGGCTACAACCCTTCAGCGGATACACCGGCAAGCCGATGCGCAACGCGTCCAGCAACGGCACACTCGCATTGCTGAGGGCCACGACAAAGTCATCCGCTTCGACATCGCCCTGATTCGTCGATGCCGCGACCACGCGAGTGCCCTTCTTTCGCAACGACCGCACCCTCGTGCCGTACATGAAATGTGTTCCGTAACTGTCGCTCACGATGCGCGCCAGCCCGTTGGTAAAGCGAAAGCGGTCGCCCCGTGTCCGCCGATGGCATAAATATGCCGCCCACGAGCCTTCGCCCAAGCGGTGCGAGAGCCGGTTCCAGTGCGATGCGGCCCGACCCATCAAGCGCATTCTGCACGACGCCGAACGGTGCGAGCACGTCGATGTTTCGCTTCGCGGCTTCGAATTCGCGCACATCACGGTACCCGACGAGTTTGCCGCTGTGATGGAAATCGAAGTCCAGTTCTTCGTCGCGCAGAAGTTCATCGACGAGCTCGCGGCTATACGCGCCGAGGCCGAGCATATCGATTGTCGACTGACGGCTGCCCGTCGCCGTGCATGCCTTCAGAGACAACACGCACCAGCGCCACTGATGAACGGTAAGGCTCGGTGCAAAGCTCAGCGGCACTTCTCGCGACAGCATCCATCCGGGCAAATTTCCCAGCACGCCGGGCGTGGCCAGTGGTGCGACATAGCTATAATCAAGTTGCCCGCCGTTTGCAAAGCTCGGCTCCATACCCGTGCGCTCGTTGCTTTCGATGACCGTGACGCGATGCCCGTCGCGGGCGAGGTAACACGCGGTTGCTGCACTGATCACACCGCCGCCGAGCACACAAACATGCTTGCTCATGACGATGCCAAATACGCGCGACTCAGCATGCGCCGCGCGGGAAAACGCTCTGGATCGAAGCTGCGATAGTCGAGTTCCGTACCGCCGGCGAGCGCCCACTGGCTCGCCGCAAGACCGAGCGCCGAAGCCATCTTGAAGCCATGGCCCGAGATCCCGGTGAAGACGATGAGCCGCGCATCGCCAAGTAAGGGGCCGAGCAAAAAATCGCGATCGGCAGTGAAACCGTCCATGCACACGGCATGACGGATTGCGACCGGAATCGCGCCAGGCAGATAGCGGCGTACGTAGTCATCGGTAAGCGCGAGCACTTCGTCGGACAGCCCGGCAGTCATGCATTGCGCGCTCGCCAGATGACCGATCGATGCAGCGAATCCCACCTTGATGGTCGCCTGATCGATGGAGGGCCACACCGCAAACAGAAACTCCTTGCCCTGAATCTCGAAGATGGGAAAGCGCTCCGGTTGGTAGACGGATGCATCGCGCAGCGGACACCAGTGCACCGACAAACGCTGCACGTCCACATATGGAATGCGCTTCGGCAAAAGTTCGTTGAGCCACGCGCCCGTCGCAATGACGACTTTGTCGAACATCCACATGTCGTCATCGGTGATGATGCGCACCCCTTTGTCCTCGGGCAAGATTGCGCGGATCTTCGTCTGCGTGACTAGGCGACCACCATGCTTCACCGCCGTTTCCGCCGCGACCGCGACGGCCACTTCGGCCAGCGAGAAACCAGCTTTGAGACCGAACAGGCCGATATCTCCGTCGTTCCCGGCGAGTTGCGGATAACGCAGTTGCAGGTCTGCCAAGCTCAGTGTTTCGTGACGCAAATCGTAGCGCTCCACGTTGCTCATGATCTTGCGCATGAACGGCGATCCTGCCGGTCCCGCATACAGGCCGCCGCACAGGTTAAGCAGAGGCCGGCCCGAGTCGGCTTCGAGCCTGCGCCATTCGCCATAGGCCTGGCGTGTCATCGGCACATAGGCTTCGCCTTCCGAGGCCACCCGAAAAAGCCGCGTATCGCCGCCCGCCGCGCCGCGCGAGCTGCCAGAGCGCCATGCTCCCAACCGTGCCTACGCCGATCACGGCGATGCTTGCTCGTTTCATGCCTTGTGCCGTCCGACGTCCGATATGACGATGCCGCCGGACTTAATGCCCGGCAAGAAAACTACGTGCGCTCATGAGACGGTGATTCGATGATCGGCTTCGGATCTCCCTTCTCAACGATACGGCCTCCATCCATGATGATGATCGTGGACGCCACGTTCAGCGCAAACCGAATCTCGTGCGTGACGACGATCATGGTCATGCGTTTAGCACTGAGGTCGCGCATCACGGCGAGCACGTCGTTCGTGGATTCAGGGTCGAGCGGACGTGGGTTCATCGAACAGAAGTGCCTTCGGGTTCTGCGCCAGTGCACGTGCGAGCGTGACACGCTGCAACTGCCCGCCTGACAACTGCAACGGCATGCGCAGCGCCTTCTCGTACAGCCCCACTTTGTCGAGAGTATGCATTCGCGGTATCGATCGCCTCCTCGCGCTTCATGCCCAAATTGCGCACCAGCGGCAGCGCGATATTCTCGACCGCCGACAAATGCGGAAACACGTTGAAGCTCTGAAACAGCATGCCGACGTCGCGCCTCGCCGCGATCAGCGCACTGCGTGAGGCGGCTTTCGTACCATCGAACAGGACATGCACGCCGCGCGCACGATGCCCGAATCCGGCATCTCAAGAAGATTGATAGAGCGAAGCATCGTGGTCTTTCCGCCGCCGCTTCGGCCCGACACGGCGACGACTTCACCGCGCTGCACGTTCAGATCGACGCCATCGAGCACGAGCGATTTACCGCAACGCTTGGTGAGTCCTGAAATCTCGATGACGGGCCACTCCTTCGGCGTAGCGCTCGCACTACTTGGAGGAACGGGACGTGTTGAAGCACCGCTCTCTACAGATGAGGACGTCCTGAACATATTCAAGAAGTCTGTCTCCGAATGCGCATCAGCTCAGGTGCATGATCAAGTCGCGCCTGCATCTCGTCAAGAACAGCTTCGTATTGCCAGCATGTCACGCGACGATGAGGACCTGGCGTGCAGTCCCCTTTTAACGGACATTGCTGGCAATTCGAACTCCAATACTTGCTGATCTTCAAGCCGCGTTAAACGGTCGAGAATCGCCGGATGAACCGCTCGGCTGCTGGGCACCGATATTCGTTCGTCTGTGCGTTGTAAATAAAGTCATCCTTGCCGAAGCGGCCATGAGTCGTTGCGCTCAATGTCACCGTCTTCGGAACGAACACGTTTATTCCAGCTTCATGGCATGCGAGTATTTCCTCGCTCTTGTAGTAGCCGCGATCCGCAACTGCGGTGAGCTTGTCGACGGCCATCTCTGTACGGGCAAGCTTCGTCATCGACGTCAACTGTTCGCGATCAATGCCGTCATTGGTAACGACGTGCGCGACGACCAGATGATGCTTCGCGTCAACACTTATGAACTGGACAAATGCTCTCGCTTGGCCGCTGAAACAAGACGCCGTGATAGCCGAGGCCTGAACATAAACGGCAGTATCTAACGTTTGAGCAACACTGCCGATGCTCGGAGCCCGCTAGAAGCGATCGCCGCAAGGATCGCTTGGAGATACCCAACGTATCAGAGAGCTTTCGAACGTCAACGAATGCGTGACCTAGAAGCACACCCTCATAGGGATCAACTTTCGCACTCACTTGATCACCCCCGAAGAACGGCTGCGTGACGGTCTGCAGGAACGCACCTATCATCAACGCCCGCAATGCAAGGGGCCTGGGGACATGCAGATCCTGAGTGAGGTAGACAAGCGATACACCGCGATGGCGTAAAAGCTGGTGTTCTCCGCAGCCTGTGCTGCAATCACTCGAACGGTCTTCAGTTTCTCTGTCTTCAGCACGGCCGCAATCGGCAGGCGATCCTTTGGATTCGCGCTTTGCAGCTTCTTGAAGCTGGGCGACTCGGAAACGCTACGCCTGAGCACATTGCCGAACGCCACGAGCACGCCGCTCAGCAAAAACAAAATCCGCCAGCCCCACGAGGCGAATTGCTCAGGCGTCGTGACCGCGTTGGTCAATGCCATCAAGCCGGTCGAAAGCCGCAATGCGACCGGGATGCCGCATTGCGGCCAACTGCCGTAGGCTCCGCGCTTTTTCGATGGCGCATGCTCGATCACCATCAACGTTGCGCCGCCCCATTCCCCGTCGACCGCAAAACCGTGCAGGAAACGCAGCAAGGTCGGCAGGATCGGCGCGGGGGGGCGCCGACACTTGCGTATGTCCGAAACAGTCCGACTAGAAACGTCACGCCGCCCATCATGGTCAGGCTCATCACGAGCATTGCCTTGCGTCCAATGCGATCGCCGAAATGGCCGAATACGATGCCGTCCAGCGGCCGCGCATCAAAACCCACCGAGAAAGTGGCGAGCGACGCGATAGTCCCCGCGACGGGATCGAATGCCGGGAAGAACAGCTTGTTGAAGATCAGCACGGCGGCGGACCCGAAGATAAAAGTCATACCACTCGAGCGTCGCGCCGATCGCGCCCGACCACGCGATGCGCCGGATATGCGAATTCTTGACCATGTTTGTCTCCTTCGGGTTTTATCGGTATGTGTACGCCGGACACTGGCTCTATAGCCTTTCGTCCATTGCGCATCGGCACGTATGACGCGACGACCGCGCGCTCGGATTGCGAAAGCGTGACCCGTTTGGGCTTGCCGGTGGTACCCGAGCGTAATCGGGAACGGATGAACCGCTTGAATACCTGTTATGCGAAAACTGCAGTGAGGTCATGCGTACCGAATTCGTCGCCGCCTCGGAAGTGTGGCGAACGGAGGCTACCTCCGCTCGGTCGCGAGCACTGCATCGGCGCTCGCGAGAAAGCCCCTGATCAGGCGCCCGCGCGGTGACGCCCGGTGCCACAACACGCCGAATCGACGTGGTTCCGTGCGAACCGGCAGCGCGAGCTTCACAACGTTCAACTGGGTCATCAACGGCGAGACGATATCCGGCACCAGCGATACACCGAGGCCGCGGTCGATCATCATCGCGATCGCCATCAACGAGTTCAGTTCGAACAATTCACGCGGCGCGATCTTCGCCGCGCGCAGGTATTGATCGGCCTGCTTGCCGCCGCCCAGCGAGCGGTCGTATCGAATGAAAGGCTCGCGCGCCAGCAGTTCGTGAGCGTCGTGCGCGGCGAAACGCGACGGTGCAAGCACGACAATCGGTTCTTCGCGCAGAAGATGCCATTCATACGCCTTCGGCAAGGCGAAGGCAGGGTGCAGGCAGACGGCGACATCTACATCTCCGCGTTGGAGCGCCTCGTAGAGTTCCATCGACGTCCCCGCGCGAATCAGCACGTTCGCCTGGGGAAACAGCGCGGCGAAGCCGGCCAGCACTTCGGGCACGAGGCTCAAGAGCGCGGTTGTAATCGTGCCGATCCGCAATTCGCCCGCCGCATCGCCTTCGAGCGCGAACGCCCTCAGTTCCGCGAATTCGCGTACCAGCCCACGCGCACGTTCAATCACGCGATGCCCGGCTTCAGTCGGCACGACAGTGCGCCCCGAGCGCACCAATAGCTCCGCGCCAAGCTCCCGCTCGAGCGCCTGGACCTGCTGCGCAATTGCCGCCGGCGTCACGCCGATACGGCGTGCGGCCTCCGCCATCGACCCGTTATCGACGACCAGCAAGAAATTGGCGAGAAAAGTGACATCCATGAAGGTAGTTTATATATCTTTTGAAGATAGTTCCGGATAGTTTATCTAAATCCAGCCGAGGCCTAGACTGACGTTCAGCAAACAAATCCGGAAAGCGCAGCCATGAGAAGCAAACTGTTCGTGCCGGCCTCGCGCCCCGAGTTGTTCACCAAGGCATTCGCGGGCGCCGCCGATGCCTTGTCTTTCGACCTGGAAGATTCCGTCGCCGCCGAGCGAAAACCCCAAGCTCGCGCGGAACTGCGCGAACTGCTGCGCTCAGATCTGATCGCCGAAAAGCAGAAGGTGCTGATCGTGCGCGTCAACGCACTCGACACGCCGCATTTCACCGAAGATATCGACGCCGTCGCACAACGTGGCCTCGACCTGATCAATCTGCCGAAACCCGAATCCGCCGCCGATGTGCACGCCGCCGTAGCCGTACTCGAACGTGCTGAAGCAGACAATGGCGTAACCACGCCGATCCGGCTGCTGCTCAACATCGAATCGCCGAAAGCGTTTCGTCTCGCGGCCGAACTCGCTGCTGCGCATCCGCGCGTCGCGGGTTTGCAACTCGGTCTTGGCGACCTGTTCGAGCCGCTCGGCATCGCCCGGCGCGAACAGGCTGCGATCCAGCAGGCCATGTTCACGCTGCGTGTCGCGGCCGGCGAAGCGGGCGTATTCGCATACGACTCGGCTTTTGCCAACATCAAGGACGAAGCGGGTTTTCGTGCCGAGGCGCAACTTGCGAAGTCGCTGGGTTTTCTCGGCAAGAGTTGTATTCACCCGAGCCAGATCGTCCTTGCAAACGAAGTCTTCCGCCCGTCCGACGATGAGATCGCCCACGCGCTGCGTGTTGTCGAAGCGGCCCGCGAAGCCGATGCAAACGGGATAGGCGCGTATGTGGTTGACGGCAAGATGATCGATCCGCCATTCGTCGAACGGGCGCGTGCGCTTGTGCGCGACGCCACCCGCCTCGGGCTGCTGGACGGCCGTTGAACTTCCGCCAGGCGGCCGGTGCCAGCGCGCCACCCGCTTGATCCCAGTCCGATATCGATGGAGCACATCATGGAACGTCCGTCCCACCCCACCGAAAGCAGTGCAACGGGTCCGCTGGCAGGGATTCGCGTGCTGGACCTGAGCGCGTATATTGCCGGTCCATACGGCTGCACGCTGCTTGCCGACCAGGGCGCTGACGTCATCAAGATCGAGCCGCCCACCGGTGACAACCTGCGCAAATATCCGTCCACGCTCGAAGCCGAGAGCCGCGCTTTTCTCGGCGTGAATCGAGGCAAGCGCGGTCTTGTGCTGGATCTGAAACAGCGTGAAGCCCTCGATGTGCTGATGCAGCTCGTCAAGACCGCCGACGTGCTCGTTCATAACTTCCGGCCCAGCGTACCAGCGCGCCTGGGCATTGCTTACGAACAGCTTCGCGAGGTCAACCCGCGCCTGATCTATTGCGCGGTCACGGGTTATGGCGAAACGGGTCCGAACAAGGACAAGGCCGGCTACGACCAGGTACTGCAGACCATGAGCGGCATGTGCACCCTGCAAGGCAAGCGTGACGGGCCGCCGGAGATCATCTACGGTTCGGTCGTCGACTATTACGCCGCGGCGCTGGTTGCGGCGGGCGTCTCATCCGCGTTGTTCGAACGCGAGCGCAACGGCGCGGGACAGTATGTTGGCGTATCCCTCCTGCGCAGCGCGCTCACCATGCAGTCCGCACGGATGATCTGGGCCGAAGGTGAACCGAAGGATGTGGGCCGTGACATGCGTTCAGGCGGCATCACGGGCATTCATCCGACCCGCGAAGGCTACTTGTATATATCCGCGAACACGCCGCATTTTTGGCAGGCACTATGTGAAAAGACGGGTCTCGGCGCGCTCGCAAGCAACGAGCGTTACGACTCTGTTCGCAAACGCGCGCTGCATCGCGATGAGATCGTGTCGCAACTTCGCGCGGCGCTTGCGGCGCGCAGTGCGCTCGAATGGGAAGCGCTGTTCGGCGACGCCGTGCCATGCTCGGCTGCGCGCAGCATCGAAGATATGTTCGATGACCCGCAGGTGCTTGCAGAAGACATGATCACGAACTACGAATATCCGGGCGTGGGGCATTACCGTGGTTTCCGTCAGCCAATCCGGTTCGGCGACTCCGCGGGCCCTGCCCCAATTGCTGCGCCCGCATTCGGGCAGCACTCGGACGCCGTGCTGCGGGACGCCGGCTGGAGCGACGACGAGATCGTCAACCTGCGAGCGAAACGCGCGGTGCTGTAAACAAGCATTCGATGGCGCGTGAATGCGGCGCGAATACAAAACGGAGACGACGATGAGCACGCAACAGTGCAATGACAACGACCCGCTGCCACGGAGCCAGGCGCCGGCAGATGCGTGCGATTCGCACATGCACATCTACGACCGCCGCTTCCTCGCGGACAATGCAAGTGGGGCCAACTTCCCCGAGCACGCGACTGTCACGGACTACATCGCCGTGCAGCACAGGACCGGCACGCAGCGCACGGTGGTCGTCACGCCGCGCAATTTCGGCACCGACAACAGCGTCACGCTCGACGCAATTCAGCAACTCGGCCGTGACCGGACGCGCGGCGTCGCGGTGCTGACACCTGACGTCACGGATCAGCAACTCGCCGCGCTTCATGACGGCGGAATTCGCGGCATCCGCTTCACGCTATACACCCCTGCGCACGCGGCCGTCACGTTCGAGATGGTCGAGCCGCTCGCGCAACGCATCGCGGAGCTCGGCTGGCACGTGCAATTGCATTGGACCGCGGCTCAGATCGTCGAACACCAGGCGATGCTCGCGCGCCTGCCTTCAACGATCGTGTTCGATCATCTCGCGCGTCTTCCCATGCCCGATGGCACGTCGCATCCGGCGTTCGACATCGTGCACGATCTGGCGGATTCCGGCCGCGTCTGGGTCAAGCTATCCGGACCCTATCTCGACTCGGCCGCTGGCATCGAAAAGGACTATGCGGACATCGCATCGACCGCGCACGCCTGGATCAATGCGTTGCCTGAGCGGCTCGTGTGGGGCAGCGACTGGCCGCACTCGACGGAGTCACGCAAGCCCGACGACGTGCGGCTCTTTGATCTGCTCGGCGTCTGGACCGGTGACGACGCAATTCGCGACCGCATCCTGGTGGAAAACGCCGCAGCGCTGTACGACTTTTCCGGCCCGGCCGCCTGAGACCCCACACAAAAGCGTGCACAGAACGCGCTACCAACAAGATTTCGGAGACATTCGATGAAACCCGCGGCCACTCCCTCAACGGTGCACAAGACCCGCTTTACCGAAGCAACCATCCGTTTTTTCGAACGGACCATTCCCGACCCGTTCGTTCTTGCCATCCTGATCACCGTCGTGGTCGCCGTGCTGTCGGCCGCGTTCGCGCCGCATCCGTCGGCTTCGCATTTGATCGGCGGCTGGTACAAGGGCTTTTTCGACATCCTCACCTTCGCTTTCCAGATCACGCTCATCCTTGTGACTGGCCATGCGTTCGCGCACGCGCCGCTCGTGCAGCGCATGTTCAGGACGCTGGTATCGATTGCGCGCACGCCCGTGCAAGCGGCGGCGCTGACGTTCGTACTCGTTGCCATTGCGTCGTTCTGCAACTGGGGCCTGGGTCTCGTTGTGAGCGCAATGCTCGCGCGCGAAGTGGCCAAGCGCATGCGGGTGGACTTCGCATGGATCGTGGCGGCCGGGTTCTCGGGATGGGTCGTGTGGGCCAGCGGCATTTCCAGCTCGATCGCGCTTGCACAATCCACGCCGGGCAGCTCAATGAACGTCGTGCAGAAGCTGACCGGACAGGTGCTGCCGTTCAGCACCACGGTATTCACGAGCTTCAACCTCGTGCCGACGATTATCATGCTGATCGCCATGCCATTCGTGTTCGCGTGGCTCAAGCCGTCCGATGAAGACGCGGTCGTGCTCGATACCGAAAAACATCCCGATGCGCCGGGCCGGGAACGTCCGGCCGGCAAGCTTAGTTTCGCGCGCTGGATCGAATATTCGTGGCTTGGAAGCGCCTTCATTGGCGCAGCGGGGATTGCGTTCCTGATCATTGCGCGCATTGAAAATCTGCCGTTTTCAGGCGTGAATGCGGTGATTTTCGTGATGTTCATCGGCGGCGTGATCCTGCATGGTTATCCGCTCGCCTACGCGGACGCCGTCAAGAACGCGGCGAAGCAAACCGGTTCGATGATGCTTCAGTACCCGTTGTACGGCGGGATCATGGGAATGATGGACGCGACCGGATTGCCGGACGTGATATCGCATTTCTTCATCGCCATCTCGAATGCACATACGCTGCCGTTCTGGAGCTATGTGTGCTCGGTGATCGTCACGTTCTTCATTCCGAGCGGCGGCGGTCACTGGGCCGTACAGGGGCCGTTCGTGGTGCCTGCCGCGATCGCGCTGCACGCGTCGGTACCCGCGACCACGATGGCCGTTGCCATGGGCGAACAGGTTTCCAACATGCTGCAGCCGTTCTGGGCCGCTCCCGTCGTCGCAATGGCGGGCATCGGAGTGCAACGCGTGCTTGGCTTCACCGTGATGACCTTCGTGGTGGGAGCGCTCGTATATGGCGCTGCGTTGCTGCTGCTTGTTTGACGGTCAGTGCCGTACCCGCCCGCGCCGGACACGAACGGAGACAATTCAATGAAAGCAGTCACGACGCACGATGCAACGCCCGCGACGGATTCACCGCCCCGTCGTGCAACATTGAAGGATCGCTGGTGGGCGATATTCGATGTACGCATAGGCTCATTGCCGGTGCCGGTCTACTTCGTGCTGCTCGCGGTGCTGGCGGCGATGACCCTGCGCGGCAAGCTGGCTTCCGACCTGCCGACCGGCGTTGCGCTCGTCGCGGTCGGCGGCTTCACGTGCGCGGAACTCGCGAAGCGGATTCCCTGGATTCGCCATATTGGCGCCACGTCGATCTTCGCGGCCTTCATTCCATCGATGCTCGTGTACTACAAGCTGATGCCGGCGCCGATCGTCAAAGCCGTCACTGACTTTACCAAGACATCAAATTTCCTCTATCTGTTCATAGCCGCGATCATTGTCGGCAGCGTGCTCAGCATGGACCGCGCGACCTTGATCAAGGGCTTCGTGCGCATCTTCATTCCGGTCGCGGCGGGTTCCGTTGCAGCTGCATGCGTTGGCACCGGGGTGGGCGTCGCGCTCGGCATGGACCTTCGGCACGCGCTGTTCATGGTCGTCGTCCCCATCATGGCGGGCGGCGTTGGCGAAGGTGCATTGCCGTTGTCGGCGGGCTATGCGCAGATCATGGGTGTCGATCAGGGGCCGCTGTTTGCGCAGGCGCTGTCCGCCGTGATGGTCGGCAATATTGCTGCGATCTGTTGCGCGGGCCTGTTGAACTATCTTGGCACGCGCAAGCCGCGTTGGACCGGCAATGGCCAGCTGACTGTCGCGACCCATACTGACGACGAAGCGATCCACAACGCGCCGCAGTCGTTCGAATTCGATGTGAGTTCGGTCGCTGCCGCCGGTGCGACAGCCATTGCGCTCTATTTGCTTGGCGTGCTCAGTCATCAACTATTCGACTGGCCGGCGCCGGTCGTCATGCTGATCCTGGTGGTTGCGGCGCAGCTGTTCCAGGTCGTGTCGCCGCGCGTTCGCGGTGGCGCGCGCTTCATGTATGGATTCTTCTCGACCGCTGTCACTTATCCGTTGATGTTCGCAATCAGCGTCGCAATGACGCCATGGGGTGAAATCGTGACGGCATTCCATTGGGTCAACATCGTCACTGCGGTTTCAACCGTCCTGACGCTCGTCGTGACCGGCTTTGTTGTCGGGAAGCTGGTCGGCATGTATCCGATCGAGGCCGCGATCGTCAACGCGACGCATAGCGGCTTGGGAGGCACGGGCGATGTGGCGATTCTGACCGCCGCCAACCGGATGGAACTCATGCCCTTTGCGCAGATTGCAACCCGTATTGGCGGTGCCGTCACGGTGATGCTGGCGCTAGCGGCATTCGCGCTGATTCACTGACTTTTGATCGGCGCCACTGCCGTGATTAGCATCGTCCTTTCTAGTTTTTAATAATCGGAAATAAAAAAACGCGGCCCGAAAGCCGCGTGAAGAAAGATGAAAAAGACACCCTTGTCAGAGGGTAGCTCATTTTAAAAGTTAAGCCCGCTGCCAGCCATATTCGGCATCCGGAAGAATGAATTGCGTTAATCGACAGGGAACTTATTGGCGAATTTTCATTCGCGCAAAAAACCCGCAGAGCCTTATGGCAAAAGGCTTTCAATCGACGTCGTGTGAGTGCAACAGTTCTCTCCGCTTACCGGTGCAACCTTACGATGCGCAGAATGATTTCTTCTTTGTTTACCCGCACTTAATTTTCGATGCTTTCGCTATTCTCAATTCAGGAATGCATTATTGCTTGAGACAAAGATAAAGATTTGGAATGCCGGAATACGCTGCGCAGCGAGTCGTCAATAAAACATTGGCTATCACTCGAATACGATTCTTCTTGCACGGAAGGTTTGGGAGTGAAGCGATGCATGGCTATCAATTTATGTGGTTGGATACCACGTTAATGACAAAAATTGTTTTAAATTCAGGTCCATTTCGTTTTGGAAACGCAAGCGGCACTTCAGTGACATTGTGGAAAAGTCGTCACGTACGACTCCTGGCGATCACTCGAGCATTCCGATTTTCGTATTGTTAGAAACTTGAAGTGCTGCTTGTGCAGCACTTGCGGTTAAGGTACTTAAATCGGCCCTAGCGATAATTGATCGCTAGACTTTACCCACTTCCGGCTCATGTTTTGGCGATGACGACCCTTGCGATAAGCATTGAACTAAGCCACGAACAAAGCGATCAAGATTTCGAGTTGAGTACCGCCGGGTATTGTGACGTGTACGAAATCCCTTGGCTAAGCTCTCGTCGCGCTTGAATGCTATTAAGAAGAATAACCTTAACTCAATCCATGATGGCGGGAAGGCCAGGTGGCGCCCTCACTTCGAAAGGCACCACCCTTTGGCGCCGCGCCCATCAATGGACTTATCAAAACCTCCGTCGAACACCCACTTCCACGTGGGTCTCACGAAGCCCGAATCGGGGTTCTCTTCCCGCTCGTCGATCACCATGGCAACTTGTTGCGCGTCGACAAAAAAAATCTCCTTGCCAACAAACATGTTGTACAGCGGGACCTTCGAGTCGACCATGAACAGCTTGATGATTTGACCGTTTTCGAGCTTGTGGAAAGAGGTCGCCCCAACTGTGTTCGGGAAGTGGATGGGCGTTTTTGGCATGACGCTCCCTGCATTGCGTGCATGTGAAAATGATCGAAGCGAACCTCAAGAACACGCTTTGACTACGCGCACTCGGCTAACGCGTTCCGCATAACCCCTGCAAGCTCCGCGGCAACGAACTTGGAAACATACGCGGTCGCGCCGACCTTGCGCACATGTTCCTCGTTGGCCGATCCGGAAAGCGATGAATGGATAACCACCGGAATGGACGCCAGCAAGGGCTCGGCCTTGATCCGCCGCGTCAACGTAAAACCGTCCATCTCCGGCATCTCCAGATCCGTGAGTACCATCGCAATCTGGTCCTGCACGCTCGCGCCGCCCCCTTCCGCCTGCCGCCTTAGCTTGTCCAGCACGTCCCACGCTTCCTGACCCGTTTTGGTCATGATAAAAGGCACGCCCATCGCGACAAGACTCTGTTCGATGAGACTCCGGGCAACCGCCGAATCGTCAGCGGCCAGCACCTTCGAGCCTGGCCTCAGTTTCAGCCTTCCCACACTCGCGGATGTAATCTCCGCCGACGCCGTCGGCAACACGTCCCGCAAAATCTGTTCGACGTCCAGCACCTGGGCCAGTCGCGAGCCGCTCGTGTTCCCGTCCAGGCGCGCGATGCTCGTCACTGTCTTGCCACTCGAGTGCGCCTCCGCCGAAAGCACCTGATTCCATTCGAGCCTCACGATGTCATCGACTTCTTCGACTGCGAAGCCTTGGGTTGTGCGCGCAAACTCGGTGACAAGGAGGATGCGCCGGCTGGCGCCTGGACGGCAACCCGTGACCTTGGCTAAATCAATTACCGGAATAATCTGCCCACGAATGTCGGCCACTCCCAAAATCATGTCGCTGCCGCCCGCGACCTCGGTAATAGCCGGCATTTCAAGAATCTCGCGGACCTTGAAGACGTTGATGCCATACAACTCCCTTTGCCCAGTGCCGGGTGCCTCTCCAACCTTGAACAGGAGAAGCTCAAAGCGATTGTTTCCTGCGAGTTGAGCGCGTTGGTCAATATCGAGCTGCGAGTTGTGCATTGAGAACCTCTGTCTTCGAATGTGTTTTTAGTTGGCCAGCCGGTGCACGTCGCGACCGTCGCCCGGTCATGAATTAGTGGAAGAACGCGATGGCCTGGTTGAGTTTCTGCCCTTGGCCGTCGAGCGATTGGGCCGCTGCGGCGGCTTCCTCCACAAGTGCGGCATTCTGTTGTGTAACCGCGTCCATCTGGTTGATTGCGTCATTGACCTGCTCAATGCCCCTGCTCTGCTCGGACGAAGCCGCGGCAATCTCGCCCATGATGTCGGTCACCCGGCTCACCGCATGCGTCACTTCGGCCATGGTTTTCCCGGCGTCGTTCGCGAGGGTGGAACCCGCCTCTATTTTCACGACCGACGCCGTAATCAGATCCTTGATCTCTTTCGCCGCGCTCGACGAACGCTGCGCGAGCGTTCTGACTTCCCCGGCAACGACTGCGAAACCTCGACCTTGTTCACCTGCACGGGCCGCCTCGACCGCCGCGTTCAACGCGAGTATGTTGGTCTGGAAAGCAATACCTTCGATGATGCTGGTGATTTCCGATATCTTCGAAGAACTGGCGCTGATGTCGCTCATTGTCTGGACAACTTCTCCCACGACCTTGTTACCCTTCAGCGCGACTTCAGACGCGCTCTCCGCAAGCGAGCTTGCCTGCTGCGCGTTCTCCGCGTTCTGCTTGACCGTGGATGTCAGCTCTTCCATGCTCGAGGCGGTTTGTTGAAGTGCTGAAGCCTGCTGTTCGGTTCTCGATGACAAATCGATATTACCCGCAGCAATCTGACCTGATCCGGTTGCGATACTGTCTGCAGCGGACCGCACTTCGCCGATCATGCTGACAAGGCTGCCCTGCATGGCGTGCATGGAGGACAGTACGCTTCCGTCAGCCGCCTGGAGGACGCCGCCAATCGCACTCAGGTCTCCTTTTGCCACGCGCTGCGCAATGCCGGCAAGCGCACCCGGCTCCGCGCCAAGCGAACGCAGGATACTTCGCGTAATCATCGCGCCCGCAAAGATCGCAATAGTCAAGGTAACCAGGGACAAGGCGATGAGCAGGTAGCGCTGATGCTGGAATCGCATCTGCGCTTCGTCCACCATTTCAACCGCGCGTGCGTGGGTCGCGTCGGTATAGGCGTTGGTCGCGCGCTTCAACTCGGCAAGCAGCGGCCGGCATTTATTGTTGATGTCCGCGATCGCGCGATCACGTTCGCCTGCTAATGCACGCCGCACGATCTCCAGTGCGATGGGGCGGTAAAGCGCTTCAATGCGAGGGATTTCACCCGCCAATTCGCGCGCGCGTGGACTCATGTCGCTCGCGTTGGCTACCATTGCATTGAACTCGATAAGTCGTGACTCAATCGATTTTTCCGCCTCCATCACGGCGTCATGCTCCAGGCCAGCATCGGAGGACGACGTAACCAGAACCAGGTTGCGCACTGCTTCCGCACGGTCATCGACTGCTGCGCGAATCCGTGTTGCCAGTTCGGCCCGGGCATTGACCCCCTTCACAAAACCATCAAAGCGGGCGTTGGCGTCGTTGAGATCCTTGAGACCGACAACGGAAATGATTAAAACGATCACGCTTAGTGAACCGAACGAAAGTGCGAGTTTCGTTTTCACGTTCAAAGGTCTTTTATCCATAATTTTTGTCCAGTCAGATCTGCCTGCGAGCTTGAAACTTAGCGGGAACGCAAAAATACAATGGGGTTGTTCTTTGGCTTAATGCTTTATCGACACCGCGTCCGCTTACTGAACATCTGTGTAAGGAAATAGCGAGGGAGGTAGGGAAAAACCGGGGTCAAAGGGTCGCGGCTAGCGTCACCGGTAATTCGTACAACACGCGCGCATGGAGGAGACGGATTCTTGCGCTGCAATCGCTGGGGTGAAGCGTGCGGATAATGCGTTTTTATAACGCTGAAAAAGGGAACTCGGCAGCTCTAAAGGTCGGTCACTCGCTCAAGGCTTAAACAAAAGTTAAACAGAAACTATGACCGTCACTTAGTACTATAGCCGTAGATATGGCGGAGGCACGCCACCGCGTCGTCGGTAATGACACTGCTGGGCGCGGTACTAATGTCGTCGCCGCCACATTGACCACGACATCACATGGTTGATGGAGTGGGGCGTTCGCCATATCAGTCGACAGAGCAGCCGGCGGATCTCCTGAACGCTGAATGGCAGTGAACCTTCAACTGTTTTTTTGGCCTGTGCCCTCAGGGCAGCAAGCACCGCATGCGCTAACAATGCCAGCGTGATGTGACGGTACCAACCCTGCCAGCGCCGCACCTCATATTGATCGAGGCCGCATTCGCCCTTGGCGGCCTCGAATCCGCCCTCGATTTCCCATCGCCTGCCGGCGACGTTGACCAGCGTCTCGCGGGTAGCTTTGGTGTAGGGTGCGTAGACGACGTAAAAGACAGACATCGCTCACAGATCCGGATGCCCGTTCGATGAAGACGCGGGGAACCGGAGTTGTCGGCTACAACGTCCAGACCGCGGTGACACGAAGCACCATCTGATCGTCGCGCATCTCGTGACTAATGACGGCATTGATCGTGATCAGTTGACGTCGATGGCGAAGCTTGCTCGTGCAGAGATGGGCGTGGATAAGCTCACCGCAGTTGCAGATCGCGGCTACTACAAGAGCGAGGAGATACTCGCGTGTCATGACGCAGGAATAACTGTGGTCGTCCCGAAAACGGTGACATCGAGCGCAACGGCTGATGGTCGGTTCGGCAAGGAAGACTTTATCTACAACCGCAAGACGAACGAATACCAATGCCCGGCAGGCGAGCGACTCATCTGGCGATTCTCGACTGTTGAGCGCGGCCTGAAGATAAGTAAATACTGGACTTCGAATTGCCAGCAATGTTCACTAAAGGGGATTGCACTCCAGGCCTTCAACGTCGCGTGGCACGCTGGGAACACGAAGATCTCCTCGACGAGATGCAGGCGCGAGTTGATCATGCGCCCGAGATGATGCGCATCCGGCGACAGACTGTTGAGCATCCGTTCGGGACGATCAAGGCATGGATGGGCGCAAACCATTTCCTGACACGGACCATTGAGCGGGTAAGCACGGAAATGAGTTTGCACGTGCTGGCCTACAACATGAAGCGAGTGATTAAGCTACTCGGTTCAGAAGCGTTGATAAACGCGATGCGGGCGTGGGGCATGTTGCCAGTGCAGCGCCTTCACAGGACATCCTCTGTGATTTGGTGCTCCGATCACCGAAATCGAAGTCAGACCTACGTCGTGCAAACGTTCCGTCCTCGGTGGCTCAGCGTTTTGACACGCTCTGAGCCAGGAACGGACCTTCGACATCCAACAGAAATCGTTGACACTTACTGAGTGCATATTGGGATTTGCTCAAGACCCCAATAAACGCGTTTCCCCAACTCTCGCGCTAACCTTACGTCTGCATCAGCTCCTGTTGATATGCCTTCAATACGAAACACTGCGTCACACTGCTCGATTAGCCGAATCGCCACTGGATATAGGAATTCCTCGCTAATTGCATCGCCGATTACTTCCGAACCGGCAATCGCCGCTAAAGGAAGCGCAACCCATTCCCCAACCATCGGCATATGTCCTCGTTGATAGATCTGCAATCCGTTTCTTCCAGCCGCCTGAGGTTTGACGCAATGCGTGCGGGATCGCCCTGCGTTCCACTGCGATAGGGGCCTGCGATAAGGATGAGTTGAGCGTTCATCTTGTTTGTTGCCCGGTGAGTTGGCGTAACGCAAGATGCTGCAAAAAGCATGATGGTCTTCCCGTCCACAATTTCACCACGATCCACGGCCGCTAGTGCGTCGTCCAGCGCGAGTTCTAACACTTCGAGGTCTTCGCCTTCGGCTTCGACCCCGCCGCCATTTCCAACGCGTGCCGTCGCATCATATTCAGCGATGAAGAAGTAAAGCTTCTCAGTCACCGACCCGGGACTCATGAAAGCCTCGAATATTTTCCGTACGTCGTGTATGCGATAACCCGTTTCTTCCTCGACCTCGGCACGAATACGCACCTCCGGCGACGCGTTGTCAAGCAGGCCGGCGGCGGCTTCTATCATCATTCCATCATGGCCGTTCACGAACGCAGGTAACCTGAATTGGCGAGTCAATATGACCGTCTGTCGCGTACGATTGAACAGCAGGATAGTCGCACCGTTGCCGCGATCGTACGTTTCTCGACTTTGCCGCTGCCACGTGCCGTCGTGCCGCAGGAAATCAAATGTTGTCTTCTTCAGGACGTACCAGTCGTTGGATAGCACGGTCGTATCGATGATGCGCACACGGTCTTGCGTTGCAGTCATAGAGCCTCGCCATACGAAAACGACACATTCATGATATCGTGCGGTTTCGTGTAATATCAAGAAAAAACGTGCAAATCATGTTGACTATTCAACGCAAGAAGACAATTCTTGAATGGCTGGCCCGGGACGGGCAAGTGCTGGCGGGTCCGTTGTCCGAAAACTTCGGTGTTTCGGAAGACACGATACGACGAGATCTGCGGGAAATGGCTGCGGAAGGATTGTTGCAACGTGTTCACGGAGGAGCACTACCTGCCTCGTCTGCCGTTGCTGCATTCGCAGAAAGACGAGCGTTGGAGTCATCCGGCAAACGGGCGATTGGAATCGCTGCGGCATCCATGATCGGGCCGGGCCAGATCGTTATCATTGACGGAGGAACCACTTCTGCCGAGTTGGTGAAACATATCCCTCACACGTTGACGGCAACTGTCGTTACGCATAGTCCGACAGTCGCCGTCACGCTGGCCGACCATCCTTCAATTGAAGTGATCGTGATTGGCGGCAAGCTATACAAGCATTCGATCGTGAACGTCGGCGCCGCCGCCATCGAGGCTATGTCGCATATCAATGCCGACATTTACTTTATGGGCGTGACCGGCGTTCACCCGACGGCGGGTCTCAGTACGGGCGATCTTGAAGAGGCGTATGTGAAACGTGCGCTTGCAGCACGGTCGGCCGAGACAGTCGTCTTGGCGTCGATGGACAAACTTAATTCGGCGTCGGCATATGCGATAGGCAATTTGACGCTTGCGCAGACAATAGTTGTCGAAGGATTAAATGACCCTGTGCTGACTGCAGCACTGGAGGTTGCCAGTGTGTGTATTGTTCACGCGTGACCTTAACCGAGGCGCGGCTAGTCCATTGCGTCATTGATTTAGCACCCCATATGTGTTCAGATTTAGGCCATGGGCAAAATGAATCTGACAGATACCGAACGTGAGCAACTGCTTTCGGCGGCACGCAGCCGAACGGTGCGCTCGGCGGACGTGCGACGCGCAAAACTGATTTTGATGCTCGAGGACGGTGAATCGCGCGACGGGATCATGAGCGCACTGGGCTGCGACTCGCGTTTCATCGCACGCTGGTCGGGGCGCTTCCTCAACGAGCGACTGGCCGGCATGTACGCTCGCCATCCCGGGCGCGCGCCTGTGCAGCCGCCTGCCAAGTTGGAAGCGCGTGTACTCAGCCGCACCCTCAAGCACAAACCCGCCGACGGTTCGACACACTGGAGCAGCTACAAGCTCGCATCAGAGCTGGGCGATGTGTCGGTCTCAGCCGTGCAGCGCATCTGGCGTAAGCACGGCATCAAGCCGCAGCGCTTGGAGCGGCACATGGTCTCCAACGATCCGGACTTCGAGACCAAAGCAGCCGACGTGATCGGGCTATATCTGAACCCGCCGGCGCACGCGGCGGTGTTCTGCGTAGATGAGAAAACCGCGATCCAGGCACTTGAGCGCCGCGACCGGATGCTGCCTTTGTCGCCGGAACGTGCCGAAAGCCACGGCTTCGAGTACAAACGCAACGGTACTCTTAGTCTGTTCGCGGCATTTAATACTGCTACCGGCGAGGTGGTGGGCAAGACCGCGCCGCGCCACACCAGCGAACAGTTTGTGGCCTTCCTGACTGATGTCGTCGCCAGCCAGCCCAAACGTCGGGAAATCCACGTGATCTGCGATAACGTGAGCAGCCACAAGACGCAGCGGGTAGCCGACTTTCTCACCGCGCACCGCAACGTGCGTTTGCACTTCACACCGACCTACTCGTCGTGGCTTAACCAGGTGGAAAACTGGTTCTCACGCATTCAGCGTGATGTGATCGCCCGCGGCGTCTTCACTTCGGTGAAGGACCTGGATCGAAAACTGATGCGTTATATCCGCGAGCACAACCAAAACCCGAAACCAATCAAGTGGAAATATGACGATCCGTCCCGTCGAATTCGGCCGGTGCCAAGTCAATGACGCAGCGGACTAGTTTGAGCCGGTCGATAGTCCGGTGAGGATTTCCGATGCTTGTACGGCGAGTTTCGGAAATCGTTAGGTTTGTTCGATGCCTGCCCTCAGGCACGCACTCGTGGGCGACGACAACGCGTGCGGGCAGGCGTTGAATAAACCTCGAGGAAGGAAACCGCGGAGTGGCCCGATGCGGCGAGGATCTTTGCTATGGCGATTGATCAATCTGAGCGGTCTGTGTTGCGGGTCGACGGCGGGCGATGCGAGCGCCCGCAGAGGCGTGGATGAAGCAATGGAGGCGATGTCGCGTGCGATTTAGAGTTCGGAACATGACTGTGCAACCGTACATGACATCGAAGGCACAACCGTCCACTCTTCGGCCGCGCTGACGCAAAGCCGACGGTTGAGATACAGATCGACGGGAGGCGCTCATCGCTGTGCTGCCTTTGGTGGTGCGCGAATTGGCACGGTGCGCGTCAGAATGTCGATGACGAGCATCGGCGCGCCGCAATGGCGACAGATGAAGGTCGGTCGATCGCCGGTGATCGCATCGTGCGGTGATGGGCAGAGCTCGGGCGCAACGCCGAGCAGCGTACGAATCCTGCTCAGGTTTGTGCGGCGCACCGGGTTGGCGAGCAACCCATAGTGGCGGATTCGATGGAAGCCGGCGGGCAACACATGGAGCAAGAAGCGACGCATGAACTCGCTGGATTCGAGCGTCATCGCTTTATAGCGGGTACGGCCCTTCTGCCGGTAGTCTTTCCAGCGGAAGCTCACGTTCCGCCCATCGAACGCGAGCAGGCGCTGGTTGGAGATAGCGACGCGATGGGTATAACGCGAGAGGTAGGCGAGCACTGCTTCAGGGCCCGCGAACGGACGCTTGGCATACACGAACAGTTGGCTTGCGTCTTCGGCGCGAGGCGGCGCATGCGCATGTCGTCCATCATGCGCTGACGTAGCGGACTGATGCTTGGGCTGGGAGTGGTCATGGCTCGGCTCCTGTCGAGTAACGAGGCGAACTGCCTCATTGCTCAACATAGGAAACCGAGCGGGTTTCCTATGAAGAACCACCACGTTCAAATGCAGTGCATACCGCGCGAGCGGTTTAGTCCGTTGGCCGGGTTATGGCAGTGCCTTCCCAAATTACTCGCCGGAGACCGGCCATTGAGCGAGGTCGGACGACACCACGGCTGTTCAAATTGGACGGCGACCTCGACCGGCGGCTAATGGCCGAACCTCGTCCGCTGCCCCAACGATCGCTAATCGCAACGGGTATGCGAAAGGCATGGACCGACCCGGAACGGTCATCCGCACTTTCCGACAACGGACGCTCGCCCTGACAAGGTTGATAAGGAATTTGCCAGAGCCGAGCCGACCAGCGTAGTGATACGTGTATTGCAATGTCAGATTTTTTTTGAGGCGTGTGAAACTAGCACTGCTTGAATCCGCATTAATATTTCGTGAAACTCCGAGAAGTCGATCGTCGCTTGTCCCTTCTTGATAATTTGTTCAGCAAAGACGTGTTTGCCATATTGTGTTTTGGGATCAAATCGATTTTTCCCGCTGAAAGCCTTCCCATTTAGTTTCTTTTCCAGCACTGATTTTTCGAAGAAATTCTCGATAGTGACGGTTTTCCCGCTCTTCAGGGGGAGCGCGACGACATAAAGATTGTCGACGACATGATAGAAGGGTTCGCTGCCGGTGACGGGTGTCGGACTGTTGGTTTTATGTTTGACCGCCGAAAATATACCCTTTGTTCCCTCATCATTGTCGACCAGCAGAATAACAGGGTGTCTCCTCGCAGCAGACTTGAAGCCAGAGAACTCGCTTCCATAAGTGGCGACAAAGCCATTCAAGTCACCTGTTCCTCCTCCAATTGAAAGAATGCGAACTGCCGTTTTAGTATAGTTAAAAAATGACGCATGAATAGTTGTCTGTGTTGCAGATTTGCTAGATAGCAGTGGGTACACCGCAGGAAGTTGTTTCAGCGCACACTCGATGTAGACTCTGTCGGTTTTCCCTTCGCACAGAATCAACGGCTTCTCAGGATTATAAAACTGCGTGAACGTGAGAAATCGTCGGAACGTCCGTGCTGCGGCGTCCATTTCCGCCAATATCCCTTTCCGAGCACGGCATTCTTGAACGTCGTCAGGTGGTAAATGCCTTGTTTTCTCAAACATACGGACATTATCGATAAAGCTAAGCATGCCACGGAGTTGTGAGCGAGTTCCTTTCTCTTTCTCGATAACCCAATTCCCTTGCTCATCTCGGCGAGAGCGGCGGCCGAAACATGCTTCATTGTCGACAATATTGACCCGGCCGTCGATTGTCGCTTACCTGCCGAAGGTCACCCCCGCTTACCCGTCGAGCCTCAATTTGCTGGAGGCGGCTTGAGCCAATGCTTATTTCAATTCCTAACAAATTCTTAATGGGCGTGTAACACAACTTACATAGGCTTCATGCGAGTCAAATGCCGTCGAATGGATCCGGTCTATAACGAGGAGAAGTTGTGAAAAATGCGGGGTTGTGTAGGTGTGCGCTCGCGATGCTGGCAAGCATCGGCGTAATGGCAGGGTTGTCTGCCTGCGGAAGCAGCGACAATGGGTCGAGCGGGCCGAGGGTCACCGGTCAGGTGCTCGGCAGCTATATCCAAGGTGCGGCGGTCTGCCTGGATGTGAACAACAACGGCAAGTGCGACCAGGGCGAGCCTGTCGCGCGCTCGGATGCCCAAGGCAAGTTCTCGATCTCCGATACGAGCAATGGTTCCTGGAAGTATGTTGTTGCTGACCTGAATGGTGCCACGGAGAACGACGCAACGGGCAAGAACATGGGCACCGTATTCAACAGCACGGCTACGTTCCGTTCGCCGCGCGGCGCCAGTTCCACCAGCGCGATCACCACGCAGCTTTCGCAATTGATGGACAGTGGCCTGTCGCAGTCGGATGCTCAAACGCAACTGGCCAGCAAGATCGGCACGGCGCCAGACACTCTGCTGGGCGACTTCAACACCAACGGCAACGCCGCAGTGAAAGCTGCGAGCGACCAGTACATTGCAACCGTCGCCTCTAACAAGGCGATCAAGCACGTTTGGGTTATCGTGCTCGAAAACAAGGCCGCGGAATCGACGTACGGCACGACGAACCCTGATTCGAACCAGGACCCGTACCTGAAATCGCTGATGCCGCAGGGCACGTACCTCGCGAACTACTATGGCACCGGCCACGTTTCGCTGGACAATTACATATCGATGGTGTCGGGTCAGCCATCGACACACGACACCGAATCGGACTGCTTCGCGATTTGGTCTGATATCGTGGATAACGGAAACGACTCGTCGAACCCCAAAGTTCTCAAGGCAGGCACGGACATAAACGGCCACCAGAGCGGCGGCTGCGTGTTCCCGGCTCGTGTGCAGCATTTGGGCAACCAGATGGAACAAGCCAAGCTTACGTGGCGCAGCTACAACGAGGACATGGGCAACGACCTGAACCGTGACGGCACGAAGACCTGTTCGTTTCCGCGCCGTACAGCGCAGCTTGCGGGCATAGACCCGATGAAAGCTGTAGATGGCACACAGGCTGCACAGGCTCCATCGGCTTCAGGCGACATAGCGGGCGACGAGTACGCAACGCGTCACAATCCGTTCCCATATTTCCATTCGACCATCGACGATCTGGCGAACTGCGACGCGCGCGTGGTCAACCTACAAGACAACTTGGCAACGGATCTTCAGTCGATTGACACTACGCCGAACTTCTCCTTCATCACGCCGAACCTGTGTGACGATGGTCATGATGGTGACGGTACGGGTACAGCGGGCAAGGGCTGCGCAAACGGTCAGCCTGGCGGTTTGACTTCGATCGACGCGTTCCTGAAGGAGACGATTCCGGTGATCCAGGCTTCGGCCGCCTACAAGCAGGACGGCCTGATCATTATCACCACGGATGAAGGCGTCGTGACCGGACTTACGCCGACAACGCAAGTCAGTGCCGATGGCAAGACGCTCTCCTTGCTGGAGCCGGAGATGGGCAATCAGTGCCCTGGCTGCAACCAGCAAACGGGCCCGAACGTGGCGCGTCCGGAACAGGTCACGTTGACCACGTACCCGGTGGCCCAAGCAGGCCTGCTCGGTATTAACCCGGCGACGCTGCCTGCATCCGTGCAGAGCGTGTCGATTTCGTTGAACTACCTAGGAGTCGGTGGCGATCAGATTGGTACGCTTCTGCTGTCGCCGTTCATCAAGGGCGGTCACGTGGATAACACCGGCTACAACCACTACGCGCTGCTGCATTCGCTCGAAGACAACTTCGGCATGGGCTCGTATCTCGGCTACGCCGATGATACATCGCTCAAGCCGATCTTCACGTCGAGCAACATTGACAACCGCTAATCCCTAGCGATCTCAATAGAACTCTGTTGTCGTTTGCCCGGTTCTCTGTTCGAACCGGGCTGTTTTCTTGATGAGTCATGCGCCAATATCCTTCAAGGGCTGTTCTCGCGACGGCCCTTTGCATTTCCCTTCTGTCCGCATGCGGCAAACATGCCCTGGACGCTCAAGCGGCATCTCCGGTTAAAGCGGGTGCTACTGATCTGGTAGCTATCGGCAAGGTGGCGTTCTTCGATCCGTCGCTGTCGGCTTCCGGCAAGCAGTCATGTGCGTCCTGTCACAGCCCCGCGAATGCCTACGGGCCACCGAATGGTCTGGCTGTCCAGTTGGGTGGTCCAAACATGGATCGAGGCGGACTGCGCTCGGTACCGTCGCTGCGCTATCTGCGTTCGGTGCCTTACTGGACGTTCACGCAGGCAAATAGCTTGAAAGAGCGCCTGGAGGACGGCGATAATCAGCCCATTGGCGGATACACCTGGGATGGGCGCTACAACACCCCTGCGGAGCAGGCTGCATTTCCCCTGCTCAATCCGGATGAAATGGCAAACACCAATGCGGATGACGTGGCGAAGAAGCTGAGCAAAAGCACCTACGCACAGCAGTTCCGGGAAGCATTCGGCCAGGACGTTTTCTCGCGACCGGCAGAGGCGCTGGCAGACCTCGGAAAGGTATTGCAGGCATTCCAGTTCAATGATCCGTCGTTCGCGCCGTACTCCAGCAAGTTCGACCGCGTGCTAGACGGCAAGGATCAATTCACGCCGCAAGAGGCGCACGGATTGATGCTGTTCAGCGACCCCGATAAGGGCAACTGTGCAAGCTGCCATCTGATCAACAAAGGCGCTCACGGCGCGCATCCGGCATTGACAGATTACAACTTCCAGACGCTGGGTGTACCACGCAACATAAATATCCCGGCTAACCGCGACCGGAATTTTTACGACATGGGGTTATGTGGACCGCTGCGTGAAGACCAGGCGAACCAGACGTGGTTCTGTGGAATGTTCCGCACGCCTACGCTTCGCAACGTCGCCACGCGAGGTGTGTTCTTCCATAATGGCATGTTCCATACGCTTGAAGATGCGACGCGCTTCTATGTTGAGCGCGACACGGACCCGAAGAAGTGGTATCCAAAAGACGCGCACGGGCACGTCGTGAAGTTTGACGACCTGCCGAAAAATCTGCGCAGTAACGTGGATGTCAAGACGGAGCCGCTGACGAATCACCTGGGCGGCAAACCAGTGTGGTCGGACTCGGATATCCGCGATGTGGTGGCGTTCCTGAATACCCTGACCGACGCGGACGCACAGGCAGTGCCTCGCTAACGTCGTGCCGAAAAAGAAAAGCCCGATTAGTCTTAAGGGCTTTTTTGTGTTAAGGGCCTGATACTACTGCGTCATAGAGTCATGGAGTCAATGCAGCAATCGGGCCTCTCTGTAATCGACTGGATCGGTGTACCTCGCGAAATTGAAAAGGCCATCGAGCATTTTCAGCCGATTGTCGACGGTTCTACTTGCGTGCGTGAACGTCGCATTTTGGCCGATCTGCGTCTGTCATTGATCGACCTTGGAAACAACAATAACGTATTGCACACCACCGATTACGCGGGTTAAATGTTGTCGCGGCGGAACACGGTGCTCAAACCGCCAAAAGTACCTTTCTTCCTTGCCGCACTCTCGAACGACGATGCACGTCATAGCATGGCGCTCTCATCACGCAGAGTTGTTTCGTTCGCTGCATCGCGTGGAAGTACCCACGCAGCTTCCGTCACATCCCCGGCAGATTGTAAATATCCGTACCGGCAGTCCACCTGTTGAGGTCGTCCACTGGAGGCGTTCCGACTGTTCTCCCATTCTCGCGCGCATAAAAGTGGGCTCGCCCGCTTCCCCACGGGCCGCCGCCGCGTCGATGGAAGACCCGAACGCTGCACGCAAATGCGCAACGAATGCAGCCATCTCGGGCATTGGGCGCGATTTGCGCGTGGTCGCCACGCTCATCTTCATTCCCTGCTATCTCGAAAAAGGGCCAAACCAAATCGGAAAAAAGCCATTAGAAAATACTGTACATTCATACAGGTATCGTGTCCATGCGCCGCACCATCCCTCTCGCCGACGATGTCGCCGGCGCATATTTGATTGAAGTACTGGCCAAGGTGCCGGCTGGCTTCCCAAGCCCCGCGCAAGATCACACGCAAAAATGCATTGACCTGAACGATGTACTCGTTATGAAATTAATCGCGACATCCTGTTTCAGGTCAAAGGCGACTCGATGATCGACGCGCGGATTTTCGATGGAGATCGGCTCATCGTCGATCGTTCGGTGGAAGCGGTGCACGGGTGCATCGTGCTTGCTTGTGTTGATGATGAATTTAGGTGCGCCACGCCGACCCTCGCCATGGCAACGCCATCTTACTCGTTTCCAATACACCACCTTGATTAAGCTGCCTCCAGCGCGAAACGACGGCAGTGTTCCAGGTATCCGACCTCATGGCCGCCGACGAACTCGATAATGCTGCTCCAGAGCCAGAGCGGCGCATCAAAGGCACGCTGGATGAAGAGTTTGTTTTGGATAAAAACACTTGGCTGAATTGGAGTCCTGAACTTGACGCGTGGTTGGATAACCCAACTTTCTCGCAGCGAGCAGACCTCCGCGTACGGCCCGCGTTTCGCCATGGGCGAAAAGACTTTTAAGCCTCTCAAGCAGCGATGCTTAAAAGCGATTGGACAGATAACGATTAATGCAATTACGCTGCCTATAACCGCTTACACACATATAAAAATCATACTTTCAAAAAACTTACGGACAGTGTGACCATGCTAGTTTTGTTTGTCGAGGACGATTCCCGGTTGGCCAACGCATTTGGCGCACTTGCCGATGATCTAGGACATCGCGCTGACGTTGCATATGACGGTGCGACCGCTTTGAAACTGACCGCCGCCCGGGTGTACGACGCCATCTTCCTCGATCTGGGCTTGCCCGACATCGATGGTCGTCAACTGTGTCAGCAACTTCGCGATGCCAGTCGAAACGCCCACGCATGTGTTGTGGCAGTAACGGGTCGCTCCGATTTATCAGAGGCGGATCTTGCGCCGTTCGATGGCTACCTCCTGAAACCCGTAAATCGGGAGGCGCTTAAAGCGGTAATAAGCAGCTGTTGACAGCGACGCGCGGCCTCCCTTGGCGGTCCTGAATTTCGCGGTGGCGATCCTTCGTTCGCAGAACTAAATCGCGATCAATGGTCGTCCAGATTATTGAGCAAATGGTCAAGTTTCGCGAAATCGACTGGCTTTGGGCAATGCTCATCGAACCCCGCATCAAGCGCGGTTTTTCGGTCCCGATCGCTGCCGTATCCTGTAATCGCGACAAACATCGTTTGCTCCGTCGCCAAGACGCGCATCTGTTTTACCAATGCGTAACCATCGATTTCAGGCAAGCCTATGTCGCTGAGCACGACGTTGGGCACGCGATCGCTGAGCATTTGCAGCGCGTCCACTGACCGGTAAGCCGTACGCACAATATGTCCGGACATCTGGCAGTACATCGCAAGCGCGTCGGCGGTGTCGGCGTTGTCATCGATCACCAGGATATCCAGCGGTACTGTTACGGTAGTGCGCGCCGTTGGGGTGGGGGCGGTACGCGTCGGCGCCGCTTGTTTGAGTACCAGCGTAAATTCACTGCCATGACCAATTCCGTCGCTTTGCACATCGAGTGATCCGCCGTGCCATTGCGCGAGGCGGCTCGCCAACGGCAAGCCGAGCCCCATGCCCCCGGTTGTGCGGTCCAATGTACGGTGTGTTTGTCCGAATACCTGGAAGATTTCGTCGCGATCCTCGGGTGCGATGCCCACGCCTGTATCGGAAACGCTGATCCGCATGAACGTGCCGTCGCCTTCGGCATGGATGTCGATCTGGCCGCCCTGCGACGTGAACTTGGCGGCGTTCATCAGCAGGTTGACAAGAATCAGCGGACATTGGACCCGATCGGCCATGACCCATGCATCGTCGATGACCGTTCGTGTGAGTCGGTGTTGCTTTTGCTCAATCAGCCCTTCCGCCATTTCCAACGCCTGGTCCAATAGACTGTCTACACGCACGGGCTCAAGATTCAGTTCGATTGCGCCTAGCGAGACAAGCGAAGTCGATAGGAGGTGGTCGACCAACTGTCCCATGTGTCGCACATGCCGGCCAATGAGTTGTTTAGCCCAGTCCCGCTGATCCGGTGACACCTGAAACTTGTTCAAGACCTGCACGGCAGTAAGGATCGGCGACATCGGCGCACGAAGCTCATGCGCAAGCATCGCCAGGAACTGATCCCGATTGCGCTGCGCGTTTGCGATCGTCTGTTGCTTTTCCTTGACCTTCAGTAGCAGGTGCGTGACCTGCTCGCCTAGGAGACGAAGCACTTCCATGTCGTGTGAATCAGGTATGCGTGTGGCGACATCCTTGATACAGAGCGTGCCCAGAGCAAAACCATCCGGAGAACGAAGAACGATTGCCATGTAGAACACGACGGCATCATCGCCGTTGCATTCCGGATGACTTGCTATTAACTCATGGCGGGTAGCATCGTAGATCACAATGTCGTCCGAATCTTGTATTGCCAAAGCACACAAGGACTCAGCGTGCTGATATGTCCTGCGAACTGCGCCCCATGCTGATTTACACCACGTGCGCGCCTCATCAACAAAGTTGATGAACGCGCGTGGTGCGCGCATTACACGGGCAGTGAGTTGCGTGAGCGCATCAAAATGTGCATCGACCGGCGTATCAAGGATAACCAGGTCGGCAAGCCGCCCGAGGCGAGCAGGATCAGAAAGCATTTGTCATCGGAAGCTGAAACAGGTCTGGACACGTACAGCAAGTCGTGTTCCGGAATAATTTGACGATATTGTGTTGCGTTGACTACCCGGTATTTTTACGCGGATGCCATAATAAGTGATGCAAACGATAACCGCTGCTGAGGCTGCAAAAATTACTGATTCAAAGATCGAGCCGGGTGCGCTATTTGTCCATTTGGCCGACGCGTATATCGTGTTTGACGCCAACCGTAGGGCGGTGTTCGCAAATGCCGCATACCTGCGCTTGCTGGAGCAAGATTCGAGTAATGTAATTGGCTACCACATTGACGAGCTGCCGCAATTTGCGACCTTCACTGCCGTGGACGAGGGCGGAGCGTGGCTCCGTTCAGCTTTGGAAGAAATGGAAATGGGCGAAACGCGCTCGACGCCGTATTTCCGTTTCGATCTTGCGAAAGCCGAGGAAGCCACCCACGCGCGATTTTGGAAGTTCAAAGCGAGCTTGATCCCAAATCTCTCCGACGACGCTACAGCAAGCGGTCATTATTTCGCAATTCGGGTGAGTGATGTCACCGAGCAAGCTCAGCGCGATGCGCTTGACCAGCGCGAAAAAGCCCGACTGCGCTCCCAAGCACAACTGCGCAGTATCGTCGCGAATGAGACGGCTGCGCAGCTTCGCGCAAGTCAGGACCAGTTCGAAGTTGCGCTCGCATTTGCAAAAGTGGGCGCATGGGAATTAAATCCGGTGTCTGGCCTGATCGCGTGTACGGACCAGTGCAAGGTCAATTTGGGGCTAGGTATAGACGAGTCCCTCTCTGAAGCGCGACTTTTTACCGAAATTATCGCGACCGAAGATCGGGAGCGTGTACGCGCGCGCATGGAACAAGCGCTTGCCGACCGTGGGCATTTCGAGGCCGAATATCGTCTGGAACCAACCGATGGCGAAATCCGCTGGCTGCTAGTTCGTGGACAAGGCAAGTATGACGAAGCAGGTCACTTGCTCTCAGTATTGGGTTTCACCATCGATATCACCGCACGCAAGGAGGCCGAACTCAAACAGCAGCGTGAGGCGGCAAGCGAGCGCGATGCGCGTGAGCAGAGCGAACGCAACGTTCTGGCGATGGACCATTTTGTGAGTGCGGTTACGCACGAGTTACGCTCGCCCTTGGGCGCGATCACATCATGGGCGGAATTGCTCGGGCGCACGCACGATCCCTTGCAGATTCAACAGGCGGCGGGATCCTTGCAACGCAACGCCCGGCAGCTTAATTTGATGGTGGACGATCTTCTGGATACGGGCGCGATTGTCTCGGGCAAACTCTCTGTGCAGCGTGCACCGGTCGAGCTCGACATCCTTGCCCGCCACATCATCAGCGATTTGATCTTGGAAGCGCAACGCAAAGGGCTCCAACTGACGTGCGAGCTTACACCGTGTGCAGTCTTGGGTGACGAGCCTCGATTGAAGCAAATCGTATGGAATCTGCTGTCCAACGCCATCAAATTCACGCATGACGGGGCAATCAACGTGTCGGTCGGCAGCTCGACGGGGTGGGCCGTGATCAGCGTGGCAGATACGGGTTGTGGGATCGCTCCAGTAGCGCTGTCACGCGTCTTCGACCGCTTCGAGCAAGTTCGCACCGATGTGGCCGGACGTATCGGTGGGCTGGGTCTCGGGCTGTGGCTGGTTAAAAGCCTGGTTGAAATGCACGCCGGCAAAGTCGCGGTGGAAAGCGATGGTGTCGGACATGGCGCGACCTTCCGAGTTTATCTACCTCTGCTTGGTGCCCCATCGATATCGGCCACCGCCTGAAAAGGCGGCAGCGCTTAGCTGCGTTTGCTTTGCGGTGACCCTTGATTCAATACGCCCCAGAACGCGCCGACATCGCGCACCGCGGCCATGAAGTCGTCAAATTTCACCGGCTTGACCACGTAAGCGTTGACGCCGAGATCGTAGCTCTTGATGAGATCTACTTCTTCACGCGACGAGGTCAACATCACGATAGGAATGTGCCGTAATACGTCGTCCTCGCGAACGGTCTGCAGCACCTCATGTCCGTCAAGGCGGGGCAACTTCTTGTCCAGCAGAATGACGGCCGGGTGAATATCCTTGCGAGCGCTCCAATTGCCTTCGCACCGCAAAAATTCCAACGCTTCCACGCCGTCACGTACGACATCAATCGGGTTGGCAATTTTGGCTTTTTCCAGTGCGACCATGGTTAACTCGAGGTCGTTCTCGTTGTCTTCAACCAACAGAATAGGTCTCAGTTCAGCCATTTTCGTGTCCTTCACTGTAGCCTTGTTTGGGAATGCCCTGAATCCAGGCGCCATCACCCGTCGCGCTGATGCGAGCGAAAGCGGCCGCTGCAGTCTCAGACTTCGCACCGCTTTCGGGCCGGAATTCGCACGGCAAGATGAATGCTATTGTAGCGCCCCGCCCCAGCTCGCCTTGCGCCTGCACGCGCCCGCCGTGGCGTTCGGCGATGCGCTGCACGGTAGCCAGGCCAATGCCGGTCCCCGAGAATTGCTTGTCGTTGTGCAGGCGTTGGAAAATACCGAATAGCTTATTGACGTAGCGCATATCGAAGCCGACGCCGTTATCACGCACATAGTATTTGACGAAGGATCGCATGTGTTCGTCTGCGATGACTTCGCCGCCTAGCTCAATGACGGGGTCGTCTCGTTTGGCGCTGAATTTGACCGCGTTCTCAATCAAATTTCGTAACGCCAACTGTAAAAATACCGGGTCAGCCTGCACAGGCGGTAAGTCGTGCACCCTCCACTCTATTTTTGCGTTGCCGGCATTCGCCTGCTGTTCGGCCACCAGCGACTCGACCATGGATGCGACGTTAATGGATTGCGGCTTCAATGATGCACGGCCCAATTGCGAGAAACCGAGGAGGTCATCGACTAATTCACCGCCAAATGTGGCTGCAACCTTAATCCGGTCGAGATACTGTTTCACGCGAGGCGAGAGCTCATCGGCGGCAATCTCCATGATTAAGTCTGCAAAACCTGTGATATGCCGAAGCGGTGCGCGCAAATCATGGGAAACCGTGTAGGAAAACCCTTCCAATTCCTTGTTGGCGCGTCCCAACTCGAGTGCGAGCTGGGCCAACTCCTCCGCTCGCCGAAGCACGATGCCCAGTATCGCTGTGCGAAATTCGGCCGCAATCTCGACCTCTGCCCGACGCCACGGCAGGGTTCGATTTCGCACGATCTCAGTCCAGGTCTCAAAGCTCTCGCGCGGTGAGCGCGCGCTTGGCAAGTCGGCCAGTTTCGAGCGTGGATCGCCTGCCCATTCGACCGTGCGCACTACTTCACGGCGAAACCAGATCACGTAGTTGCGAAATACCTTGGAGATCGAAACGGCCAGAAATCCTGCATACTCAGCCGTACCTTCAAACGCATCACAGTCGCCTGCCACATAATCGGTAGAATAGACATCGGCCGTGCGCGCATCAAGCCAGCTAACGAGAGCCTCGACCTGTTCCTGCGTTGGGGTCGAACCGACCAGGCGCATCTGCCCTTCGAATACGATCGCCGCGCCCGACGACGCGGTGAAGCCTAGCAGGTCGCCGGAGTCCTGCACCAGCCCCTCAATAAAGCTGTCCCGGTCGGCCATGGTCGCGAGCAAGCGGGTTAAGGTTTGGCGAAGTTCCAGTCGATATAGAGACTCCGCCTGCGTTTCTCGCGCCTCCACCTGCAACGACAAAATCTGCGCGATATGCTCACAGGCGGTGCGCACTTCAAAGTGGGGCAGCCGTGGCGTGGCATGGTGGCACGAGATAAGCCCCCATAAACGGTCACCCACTACGATCGACATGGACATCGAAGCAAGCGTGCCCATGTTCTTCATGTATTGCACGTGAACGGGCGAGACGCTGCGCAGCGACGCGTAAGTCAGATCGGTCGGTCTGCCGCTTACCGGGTGTGCGGCCGGCACGAGGCGCGCGGGCGTATAGTTCGCATCCGCGATCAGCCGGATTCGATTAAGCCGGTACAGCTCGCGCGCCTGGGACGGGATATCCGATGCGGGAAAACGCTGCCCGAGATAAGACGTATATCCGGGCTCCAAAGCTTCAGCGAGTACGTGCCCATGTCCCTGTTCGTCAAAGCGATACACGAGTGTTCGACCAAAGCCCGTGATGCGTTGAATCTCATTGGCCGCAAGCTTGCACAACTGATCGACTGAGCGCTGTTGCTGCAAGTCGTTCACGAAGTTGCGCACCAACGGATACATCGAGGCAAATACATCGACCGTGCCGCGCGCGGGTTCGAGTTCCACAATAGTAGCGCCGTTGTGACGGTGAACAACCATCGCAAATGGACCGCCCGAAAGGACATTGTCGCCCAACCTGTCAATTGCCCCGACATAAAGCGGAGCGCCGTCAATCGATCGCTCGTGGACTGCCACGCGGACCATCGAGGCAGCGGAAGCCCCCACTATTTCGCTGAGGGGGCGATCAAGTGCAGCCTCGGCGCAAATCCCCAGTATCGCTTCAACGCTCTCGCTCACCTGCAAAACGCGATCACCCTCATCGATCGCGAAAAGAACACCGTGGGGCTGAATACCCCCTGGGATATGGATAGGCTCGGAAGCGCAGGCGCTGTCAGGCTGTGATGCAAGGTTCGATACGACGTCGGACATAGATTTCCTTGGTGGGCAAACAAATTTTGCCACACACCCTCACCCATAACCATTTTTGAGTATCGGAGTAAGTCTCGGGCTGCGCCTCGCGCCGTCGGATGCAAAGAAACCCGATGACCTCCAAAAAGGCTGACCTTGCCCTATACAAAGCGACAGCCGAGGGACAAGGGACGAGGCCGCGGTTTGTTTGCGAGTTGACAATTTTATTGCCGCAACGGTGACAATATCAATTTGGTCTACGCCAATCAGGCGACCGTGATCGACCTATCTCTCTTATCCCGTTGGCTTCAACTTCGCCATATCGATACGGGCAGACTTTACGATTAAGAAAGAGCCGCCAACGCTCTAATTCTGAGAAACCCGAAGTGGGTGAGCATGGAATACGTGGCGCCATCTTTTAAAGATTTTAAAGCTGCAGTGATACGCGCGCGATGTGCCAACGTCTGCGAGCAGCTTGGCGCTGGCTGTGCCGAATTCGATAACGGAAAGCTGATGTTTCACCGGACGCCCCGCACCATGTTTCGACGGACGTACTATACTGTATAAAAACACAGGTATGACTATGTCGGCGCTTCCGGATTTCGAAAAGATCCACCCATCCTTGTGGAGAGGATCCCAACTCGCTCGCCCTGCGGGGAGGGTCATCGACACCGGCTACGAGGCGCTGTCGGCAGAACTCCCAGGCGGCGGCTGGCCCGTCAGTACGTTAGTTGAGGTCCTGACCGCTCAGTCGGGTATTGGCGAAATGCGCATCTTACGACCCGCGTTGGCGTCGTTGGCAGGTAAACCGATTGCACTGATCCAGCCTCCTCAGGTGCCGAATATACAAGCGTTTATGTATATGGGAATTGATTCATCGAAGCTTGTGTGGATCACGCCGAAGAAAACAGCGGACGCCCTGTGGTCCGCTGAACAAATTCTGAAGGCCGGCAGCTTTGGTGCGGTGCTTTTCTGGCAACAACACATCCGAGGTGAGTCACTACGTCGCTTAATTCTTGCGGCGCAGTCAAATGAAACGTTGTTTGTGCTGATGAGGCCGCTCGCGAGTGCACAAGATAGCTCTCCGGCATCGCTACGGCTCGCGCTACGGCCAGCCGAAAACGGCGTCGCGGTCGAAGTGATCAAACGCAAGGGGCCTATCGGCAACGGAAGTTTCGTCCTGCCAGTGGATCCGGCGCCCTCGTTGGTCAGCCCGTTTGGACGAAGATCGCGGGAATTTTTGGTCAGGGAGGCGGGCACGTCCCCCATCGTTACGCCAGCCGACGTTTCGGCTCCCTAACCTAATATCGAACGTCCTTTTATAAGTAATCGCCATGAATACCTACACCATTGGACAGATTGAAGATGCGATCAACTACTGGCGTGAGCATCAAGCGTCGGGTGAGGATGCAGCACTCTGCCCACGCGCACGCGTGCTTGCCGACATTTACGGTGCAATGATCTATAACCGCGAAGAAACCGTCTTGGCCAACACGTTATCGCCTGCACAAAACGAATCACTCAGCTTGGCGCTCAATCAGCAACCGCTTGGACTATAAGCTTTGATCCGTCGTCTATAACGAGGTGCGCAGGCGTTGGCGTTTCTCACCAGGACGAACAAGCTAAAACCTTCGCGCCGTGCGACATGGGTTGGTTTCGGGCGATCACCGGTTCGCTCGCTTGATAGCGTCCAGCGCCTTCGTTTTAGCGATATCAGCGCATAGCTCGGTCCACTTCCAGAGAAGCGATGTGTCGTCTGTGAGAAACAGAGGATGTTCGACCCATGCGCTCACTTCCGCCCCTTTCCAGCCGGTTTCGAAAACTCGCACGTCTTCGTCGTCGCTCACACCCGAGCCGACCAAATCGGCAAACGATGCGAGGTTGTATAGATAGACGTCCGCTTCTGGCATGTCGAACAGCACCGCGAGCGTTCTTATCGCACGTCGGTTCGCCGCTTCCCTGCCTCCGGCCATCAAAAAGACAACGCTTTCATCGCTACTCTTCGGTTTTCCGAAAATGACTCGGTAGAGAGATGTCCTGCACCGGTTGCTTAGTTGAATGCTCATCAGAACTCCAGCGGACTTGACTTGCACGTCTTGGCGATATTCTAACCACTGACATGCTTGATCAAAACAGAACGAGGAATGAATGCCCAACCCTACAAAGGCACAGCGGGCTCTCATGCAGCAGCTCGACGAAGGCCACGACATAGACGTAATCGCTTCGAATCTTGGCAAAAGCGTGTTGGCTGTCCGGCAGCAGATTGCGCGGTTGCGAAAACGAATTGAAGCTGGCCACATCCGGCCGGCACCGCTACCTATCGAAAAGGCCGCGGGGACCTTGCGTGTGTATCTCGCTGGTTTCGACGTATTCCGAATCGATGCAGTAGATCACGGAGCTTATCTAAAAGGCCTGTGTCGAGAGGAAGGTTTTCTCGGCATGTATCCGTTCGACAACGAAGCACCGTCAAACTTAGGCCCCGCTGAGAAAGCGGCATGGATCTGTCGCGCGAACATCGATGCGATCCGATCCGCTGACATGGTCATGGCGAACCTGAACGATTTTCGTGGGCTCGGTGAGCCAGACAGCGGTACAGCGTTTGAGGTTGGTTTTGCGGCCGCACTCGGCAAGCCTATGGGCGTATCGCTCCGACGCTCGAGCGCTTGTTGAACAGATCGCTGAAACGTCCGATCCGGCCTCTTCCCTCCCTATGTGCGCGCGTGGATACGTCGTCGAAGACTTTGGCCTAAGCGTCAATCTAATGCTGGCCAGTTCGGCGCGCGTGGTAGTAGGTGGCCCGGAAGATTGTCTGCGCGAGATGAAGAAAGTTCAGCATTGGTGGCCCCTCCCTTTTGATGACGGGGTTTGCGAAGCGTAGCTTCGTATATATTGGGGAAAATGCAATTTCAGTATATCTATTTTATGAACGACTTCGATTGGCTAAACGATCCTCAAGCGGCGTACGACGAATGGCAGCGAAACGATGCTGTTGGCGCGGACCGGCGTCCATTCGCTGAACAGTCAATCACTCAACATCGGTCAATGTTCGCGCGGTTCCATCGACACCTCGCGACCCATGGCAAGACGGTGGCCACCTTCGGCGCGGCAGAGATCGACAATTTCTTCAACACGCTTGCCCAGGAGGCGCGCCCAGATACGACGACGCAGCTTCGTTACCTCAAACTCATCGATCGCGTCTCGCGTCACCTCGTGGCAATGGAAGTACGCAAAGACAATCCTGCGTCGTTGATGCTCGTTGGCCAAGCCTGGCCGGAAGCCGAGCCGACTCCGATCTTCCTTTCAGAAACCAACGATAAACGCCTGCAGCTCACGTGCGTCACGGCCGCGGAGTCGACGTTCAAAGAACTCCGAAGCGTGGCGATTGTTGCCATGTTCTTGGGCACTGGAATTACAGCGGCCGAATGCCGCCAACTTGGAGTTGATGATTTAAATGTCGACGGTCTGCGACCTGACGTTTATGTGAAAAAGCGTGGACCGCGCATCGCGCGCCGCGTGCCCCTCGAACCTTTCTGCATCGATATTCTTCGCGAGTATGTCTTAGCGCGCAAAAACATCGCCTGCCCCACAAGCTATCTTTTTATAGCAACAGGGACCGGCAAGCCGATGAAAGATGACACATTGGGCAAGAGTGTCCGAAACGCGCTTGAAAAAATCAAAGTGACGGCGGCCGACATGAGTCCTCGGTTGCTCAGAAACACGTACGGGCGCCGGCGTATCATCGCCGGCTGCACCAACGAGCAAGTCAGCAATCTGCTCGGGCTTTCGAGCCATCGAACTACCGCGAGATTACGTCATACGCTCGAACTTTCTGGGCTGGAGCCCATCGAGGAGTCCAGGAAGACGGTCAATCCGGATTTAAGTTGAGCGGGTTCTTTGCTGTGCGAAGAGCCGACTCAACCTGTGCCACCACTTGCTTGATTGTCCCTTGAAACACCGGTCCACCATCCACCTGCGCAACAACCTGATTTTCAATCACTTGCCATTCGCCGCGGTTCCTGCCGTCGATCATTATCAAACCCCTCTGCGCCGGCGCATAGGCCGTCGCGTAAAGCTCAATCTTGCCAGCCATCCAGCAAACTCCTACTATCGTTCAAGAACAGTTTGACGGGAATTCTAAGACAAGATCGCGGATAGCCAGATTAGAAAGCGTAAACTGCTTGATCACGCGAGCGCAAAAAATCCGAGCGCAATAGGCGGCTGATTCGGCGCATCGACCATTAATCGAGGCTTTGCTGGATAGGGTCCAAGCTCTTAACGACCGACCCACTGCGGTCCTTCAGCTTCATCGTTCTCACGTCCGCTTCTGTGTGCGGAGCAGTCGGATAATTAGTCAATGCGCGTGTCTGTGATGCACATCCGGAAAATGTACATGCGAATGCGTGATTGGCAGGTGCACGTGCCGGTGATTGTGACGCTCGTCACCTGAATACGGAAAATCGTGGTCGTGCTGATGGTGCTCATCGTGGCGGTGCCGATGCGCATGTTCAAGTCGTTCGTGCGTATGGGCATGCTCGTGGCGCTCACGCACGTGCAGCCAGATGCCGAACGCCATGAGCGCAGCGGCTATCCAGAACGAAATCGTCGGCAACTCCGGCCAGAGCGTCAGTGAGAGCGCAACGCCGAACAGCGGTGCGATCGAGAAATAAGCTCCTGTGCGTGCCGTTCCAAGGTTCCGCAGCGCGATCACGAAGAGGACAAGACTCACGCCATACCCGGCCAGACCCGTCGCCATGGCGGCGCCGATGATCGAAACGTTTGGAAACTGTGCACCAGTTACCATTGCAATCGAAAGATTGACTGAACCTGCGATCAACCCCTTGAGACTGGCGATCACCATGGCATCGTTGGCGGAAACCTTGCGTGTCAGGTTGTTGTCGATCGCCCAGCACAAACAGGCGCCCACGATCAGCAGTGACCCTTTCGAGAGACCCTGACTTCCCGGATGCCAGGACAAAAGCACGCCCCCGGCGACGTTGGCCATCATCCCGAGGAAGATCTCTTTGTCGACGTTTTCTTTGAACACAACCCAAGCGATCACAGCCGTGAGTACGCCCTCAAGGTTCAGCAACAGCGAGCTGGTCGCTGCTGGCGTGCTTGACAACCCCAACATCAACAAAGCCGGGCCTGCCACACCGCCCGCCGCGATCGCACCCAGGAGCCAGGGCAATTCAGCCTTGCTGATGCGCTGGGTGTCACCGCTCTCGCCAGCGGCATGCAGGCGACGGATGACGATGCTGGCACCCAGGCCGATACCGCTGCCGAGGTAAAACAGCCCCGCCACCATAAACGCGGACATCGATCCGAGCAGGGCTTTGGCGAGCGGCGTCGCAGCACCGAACAGGGCCGCGGCGGCGAGCGCGGTGAAAATGGCGTTGAAGCGTTGATTCATGGAGTCGATGTTCAAGCTCAGGAAAGCGTTGCCTCCAGTGTATCAAGCCCGAGAGCGGCCACTGATTGCAAGCGTTCGACCGGCCGCTCGTGGCCGCTATATGCCGGCCCGGTACGAGCCGGCATATAGCGAATCGCTGCACCTTTGCCAGATTTGCCCGACGAGTGGGCTTTGGTAGTTCAGCGTCAACTCGCTCGTAAATAGCGTAAGCGCATCCGATTGACGCACTGCGCGTGAATCGGCCAAGTGCTCGCGGGACAACTTTAGCGCGGTTTGTCCAAGCATCACTCGGTCAAGCCAACTCGCCGACATCATGTTCCTCGCCAGCCAGATGCGTGTCGATTCGACGACGTGCTCAACGCGCCAAGTTTTCGTCAAAGCATGCGATGCGAGCGCACTCGTCACCAAATAGCAAAGTAGGTGGGTTCGCGCCGCTGGGCTGATCGACGGTCTTGAGGGTGGCATATTTGATTCGAACTCCGGCAAGGATGACGCGATAAGGTAGGCACATGTTATCGGCACTCGCACGCACGATCCACGACGACATGCGCAGCAATCTTGGCCAAGAACTGAATCTATCGTCCTATCCCCTGTCATTCGCCGTGCAACGGCCTACTTAAAAGAATGGATCGTTCGCCCGGCACATCAAGAGGACCGACAAAGGTCATAAGCGAGCGGTTATGGCCTTGTCGGACCCGACGATGAACTGCCGGAGTCGACCCAACCCGGTCAGACAACTACCTCCAAACCAGCCACTCAGCGGAATCGATGTCCAGCCAACCGGAGCGCCAGGAAACGGCCGCTGGTGAACTCACCCGATCGGCCAAAAGCGGACAGTTATGACCCTTTCCCAGATCAGCGACAAAGTTTTTTGAGCGAATCGGTGGCGACGGAGTGCGTCGATCTCAGCCGTTCGCCGGTCTCATTGGCGGTTATGCCAACACTAGCGATCCGTCGCTATAGCGGAACGATCAAAAACATTAGAAATTTTATTCCTCGGTTGGCAATTTCTTTCTGAATCGAAGCCGGGTGCCATTCCACTCTGGCGATGAGTTACCGAAAACCGGGCGTTTGGCTCATAAGCATAGAGATTGATGCAGCCGAGTTAGTTGCTCAAACACTTGGGTTTGCTCATCGACCGATAGGATATAAAGATTTTGTTTTTCTGCTTGCTTGGCAAACTTTGCAGCGGCCACCAGACAGGCAGCACCTTCGTCTGTAAGATAAAGTGCGCCCGTGTGTCCGCGAGGCGGTCGATCATGCAAAATCATTCCGGCAGTAGAAAGCCGACGAATCAACGTCGTCACCGCCTGCGGTGTTGTAAGAAGCGCCTTTGCCAATGCGCCACTGCTCATTCCTGGGTTCTTGCCGATGTGAGCCAGGGCACTGAACTGAGTTAGGGTAATTCCGGACGCCTGTAAGGCGTGGTCGAGCCGCAAAGTAAGTTGATGACTTACCTTAGCAATCAAATACGTGAGGTGGGCATCAGGGGAGACGTCCGTCTTCCGCGACTTTGAAATTTGACCTTGTTTCATTTTGCAGTCCCCTATGCTGGACAACGTATCAATATATTGATAGCATCAACCATCAACATATTGATAGTTAACATTTTAGGAATTACCATCTTTTAAGCCCATCGCCGTTTTCATCAAGGGCCGCGGCCGACTGTCTTCATTCGCAACACTCGATACCAATGAGTAGTCGAGTAAATAATCAACTATCACGTGGGAACGTTTCGTGAAACACACCACATTTTCGACTGTGATTATTGTGCTTAGCTGTACTTTTATGATTGCGGGCACCGTCAATATCTTTGGCCCGAGAGCGCTGCGTAGCGCCTATGTGGCATGGGGATACCCAGCATGGTTCCATCGCGTCTCGGGCGGCCTAGACTTGTTGGCATCGATGCTAATGATGCCTCCAAGTACAACAAGGTTGGGCCTTGCTTTGGCGCTTGTGATCTGTGCGGCGGCCTTACTTACCCTTGCTCGGCACCGAGAGTGGAAGAAAACGCCATCGAGCCTTTTTTTGTCAGTGCTTGTCGGCTACCTGCTTCTCACTTCCTTTCGTTTTTGAAACATAATTTTTAAGTTCCTGTGTTCCTTTGAATGCCGCACGCTATGTGACCTACCTCACACCCGACGTGATTGCATTGTATGTCCTGTCTCGAACGGCTGCTTAGTAGACTTCCGACCCGCAGTTGGGTCGGGGTGAGCCAATCCGAGCTACGAACTCATCGCCGTAAAGCGGCCACTGGTATTCGGCTGCCCGATAACGGCCGGTCGTCAACGCGAACTCTCGACCCGAAGGGGATACCCCGATTTTCTCAGGCGGCCATTGGCCTCTGGTCTATCGATGTTGGGTGGCGACCTTCATTCCAAGCGCGATAAAGATGGTGCCGACGATTGTGCCTTGCCAACGGCCGATCCAGGACAGACGCTTCACGATGCGGCCCAATGGGCGAATCGAGAAAGCGATCAGGGTGGTATAGAGCGAACTCAATAATACAAAAATAAGCCCCAACACGGCAAATTGGAGAAAGATCGAACCTCTTTCCGGATGCACAAATTGCGGCATGAAAGCGAGAAAAAATAACGCGGTCTTGGGGTTGAGGACTTCTGCGGGGACTGCCTGCAAAAAGGCTTTTCCGGGAGATACGGTTGACACCTTCGGCAGCGAAGAATCATGCGGCTTTTCGAGGATTGCTCGAATGCCGAGATAGATCAGATAGGCGGCGCCTATAAACTTGATCGCGTTAAACGCGAGAGCGGAAGTCATCAACACCGCTGACAGGCCGACAGCTGCAAAGGCAGTATGAATGAAATCTCCCGTGGCTATGCCGAGGCCGGTCATGACTCCCGTTTTGCGGCCTGCCTGAGCGGTACGGCTAAACACGAGAAGCACTGCAGGCCCCGGAATAAGGAAGAGGCCTAAAACGACGGCGATGAAGGTGCCTAGCGTGGAAAGGTCAAACATGATGATTCCGCTGCAGGTTTCAGGAAACGCGTATTGTCGACGACCTGGAGCGAGATGTCGAACGTCTCAAATTGGCCGGACTGATTGAGGCTGTGCCCTAGTGCAATTTGCTCGCCGCAAAGCGGCCACTGAACGAGGGGAAACGAGACGTGGCTGATCAAACTGGATGTTGACGTCGACCGGCGGCTCCTGGCCGTACTGCGTCCGAGGACCGAGCATGTCGCTCGTCTGCGGCCCTTGCACGTCATGTAGCAGCTACGAGCCGCCGTTGAGAATATCCGAGGCGATCATTTACTCACTTACTTGCGCGCCTTCGTTTGAGCTTCGTACTTTTTCCAGTACTCAAACTCATCTTCGTGAACTTCGAAATCAAGTTCCGAGATGCGTTGCAGGAGTCGTTCTTGTGCATCTGCCACAGCTTTGTTGTAGATGCTGGGGCCTATTTCTTCTAGGAAGAAGCCGAGCAGCGCACCGGCAGCAATATTGCCGATGGGCTCCTCCATATTCTCCTTAAAAAATCTCTGAATGGATGCGATCGCATCGGCTCTGACTTCTTTCGACAATTCAATTGTCATGGTCAACGGCCTCGAGGAATTTCCCGCGATTGTTGTTTCACATCGATTCCCTTCCCCTTTACCGGCAAATTCCGTGCGGACTTCAGCAGTTTTCCGCCACGAAGTGTGCCCGAAGGTTCATGCTGCCGTGAGGAGATTTTCGATTATCTAGGCACGGATGTCGAGTGACCGAAACTGGCCGTCTGTGTCTGTCATTGATTGACCTTGGAAACAGCAATAACGTATTGCAGTCCACCAATTACACGGGTTAAATGTTGTCGCGGCGGAACACGGTGCTCAAACCGCCAAAAGTACCTTTCTTTCCTTGCCGCACTCTCGAACGACGATGCACGTCATAGCATAGCGTTCTCATCAAGCAAAGTTGTTTCGCTCGCTGCATCGCGTGGAAGTACCCACGCAGCTTCCGTCACATCCCTGGCAGAAATGCCGATTGCAAATACGTACCGGCAGTCCACTTGTTGAGAGATCACAACGGGCGAATTGATTGCCTTGATTCGCGCCCACGGCGCCGAGCTGCCTGGAGAAAATCATGTCCATCCTGCTGACCCTTCCTGAACGTCAGCAGCGGCTCACGGCTGCTCAGTTTCATCAACTGGCCGATGTACCGCCTGAAGCTGAATGGTTTGCCAACCTTGACAACCCATGTACTCGTCGCGCGTACAAAGTGGATCTGCGTGACTTCATGGATTTCACTTCGATTGTACATCCTGAAGAATTTCGCATCGTCCGGAGCGACCATTCGGCGCAAACTTGCAGCCATATCCTCATTATTTGAATACTTGTGCGAGAAGAACGCTGTGGACTTCAACCCCGTCAAGGGTGCGAAACGGCCGAAGGTCGAGAGCAATGAGGGCAAGACGTCCGCACTAGGCGACCATCGAGCGCGCGTGCTGCTCGATGCGCCCGACCCGACCACGCTTAAAGGAAAACGCGACCGGGCGCTTCTGTCGGTGCTGCTGTATCACGGCCTGCGACGGGAAGAACTTTGCCAACTTAAGGTCCGCGACATCCACGCGCGCCGAGGTGTCCTGCATCTTCGTATCCACGGCAAGGGCAATAAGCTGCGCTACTTACCGCTACACGCCGGCAGCGCCGAGCGCATTCACGCGTATCTCGAAGTCGCGGGCCACGGCGAGATACCCAATGCACCACTTTTTCAGCCGGCACGACGAAAAAACTCGATTGGGGTTGACCGCCGATGGCGTCTACAAGATCGTGCTCGCGTATGCAGCTATCGCACACGTCATACAGGGTTTTGGTGTGCACAGTCTTCGTGCAACAGCGGCGACAAACGCGCTAGAGCATGAAGCCAATATCGCCAAAGTCCAAGAGTGGCTGGGTCACCCCAACATTGCTACAACTCGAATCTATGATCGTCGGAAGAGCCGTCCAGAAGACTCACCGACATTTCGGGTTACTTATTAAATCTATATGCACAAAGATTGACGCATGCCTACATAAAGTTGCCTCGGGCAATGAAATGGCAGCATTATGACTACAGTGTCTCACGCTTTTACCGTCTTTAATTTCGATTAGTGAGCCATTGCTCGCACCTCTTGAGCCGCTCTGCGAGATCTAAGCCGAACGGTCTTAGCAGCAGCACGCTTGCCGCATTGAGTGCTTGCTGTGCTGCAACGCAGTCCGCACGAGTAAGAAGGCGTAACTGCGGGTTAAACCGTTCCCCATCTTTCAGAGTTTCGAGTTGGATGATGATTGCTTTTGTCCGTGGTACCGGATTCATGATGTAAAGGGCATCATTAGCACAGCTGCGTCTTTTGACCATGTTGCAGATCAAAGGGCTTACGACCCAGACCCAACACCTATCAGCCCATAACGTACCCCGGGCGAAGATAACTAATTTATTCCCCCTACTGTCGCCTAGGCAGACAGTGAATTGCTGGGCTGATCAGGCTCGGTTTCAAGTTCACCGATGTCCGGAAGATCTGCTGGGGCATTGGGCGAAGGCGCGTCAGGCAGGGTTATAGGGGAATCTGGGATAGTTGGATCGGACATGACTTCTCCTAAATTCAAAGATACGTGCTACTAGGCAGCCCAAACCCTTAGCGGGACACGGCAGTCTGCATTTCGCCATCAGCCGATACCGGCGTGGTAGGAGGCAAACCGGCGGCTGCTTGCCACTCCCCCAGCACCCGCTCCAGCAAATCAAAGGTGATTGGTTTGTGGAGATATCCATCAAAAGCGGCAAAATCGTCGTTCCCCAAGTCAGCCCGGCCAGTGACGGCGATCATATATGCGTCCTGCGATGCGCCTTCGCTGCGCAGACCCTCGCATGCAACCCTACCGTCGCCATCAGGCAGCTCTACATCGGCCAAAATAAAGTCGAACGGGCATGCGTAAGCAAGTGCGCGGGCGGTCTCACAATCACACGCGACTGTGACAGCGTGTCCCAGTTTTTCGGCGAGTGCAGCAAGGCTGGCCGCAAGATCGTGATCATCATCGAGTATGAGAATGTTCATGAGATATCCGTGGGCGGTGGATAGCAGTGCATAAGTGTTATGCAAAGAGAATGCCCGGAGTACCATCGTGTCATCACGGGTTCCTTCGCAGCACCAATATGCGGAGCGGAGAAACAGGCAACCAACCGACCAACGAACCGTCCCAAAGAATAAGTAGTTATTACATTTCTTTCGACAAAGTTTTTACAACATATAAATCCTTCAAGGTCTGCCAAAAATTGCCGTTACAAAAGTAGGTAGATATGCGATTGCAAATCGTCGGACATTTAAACTAAAAATATTTGATCGACGCCCATACCTCTGACGTGGTTCTCTGCTTTACAACAGACCATTGAGCGTCACGCCCTTCGATCCCCAATTAAATGAATCGCGCATCCAATGCTATCCAGCGTCTAATTCCCAATGTGCCATCACATTTGGCTAGTCGTGTGCGCGTCGAACAGGTGGATACACTCGCAAATCTCGGCGGCGCAATCGGGTTGGTTGGCGTGTTTGCCGCATTTGGGATATTTGCTGCGTTTTGGCATTCCGCTTCCCATGTGTACTTGGTCGGTTTCCTGGCAACGTTCATCACAATTTATGCAGCAGCGTTCCGGCGAAGCCTGATCTGGCGACGGCAGTCGAACCGGAAAGAAATGTCGCATGGCGCTTATCGTGTGCGCAATCTTCACGTGGGCTTGATTGGCCTCCTATGGTCCACAATGCCCGTAAGCCTTGCACCTCACGCCGATTCCAACCAGATCCTTCTCATCGTGTATGTCAGCTCGGGATTAATCGCGTCATCGGTTGTGATCGCACCTACCCTGCTGGCTGCCTTCGCCATATCCATCCCGGTTATGTCCGGCACACTTATCGCCATGCTGATGTCCCGTGGTGAGGCGGGTCCCATGCTCGCGGGCCTGGTAATTGTCTATTCGTCCCTGATTTTCGTAAGCACAATTCACAGTCACCGTGTTTTTATCCAGCGCACCGTCGGACGGATGGAGTTGGAAGAGCAACGGGAGCTCGTTGGGCTCTTATTACGAGACTTCGAGCAGGAATCCAGTGATTGGCTTTGGCAAACCGATGCGGCCCACCGCCTCAATCGCATATCTGACCGAATGATTCAAGCGCTTGGTATCCCGGAAAGCGATCTTCGCGGACAGGAGTTCACACACTTTGTCTCGTCGCTTACCGACGATGAAACCGCAACCTCAGCAGCCCTGACGCATCTACGACAATCATTTGTAAAGCAGGACGCGTTTCGCGATCTCCGGCTGGCGATCAAGCTGCAGGACCGCCATTTTTGGTGGTCGATCACCGGCAAACCAGTTTTTGAAAAAGACGGCGCGTTCAAAGGTTACCGTGGAGTTGGCAGCGATGTCACTGCAGCTGAGGAGTCGCGGCTTCAAATCGCGCACATGGCAAGTCACGATAGTCTGACAGGCTTACCTAACCGTGCGTTTTTCCGTGATGCACTCACCTCGGCGTATCGAAGCTCAAGCGGCCAGTTTGCCTTGCTATGGGCTGATTTGGACGGATTCAAAAGCGTCAACGATACACTGGGTCATCCGACGGGCGACGCGCTACTTATTGCGGTCGCGACCAGATTGCGCGCGTGCGTGCGTTCCGAAGACATAGTTGCACGGCTTGGCGGTGACGAGTTTGCAATTTTGCTTCACGACGTGAACCGGTGCGAGGCGGATGAGCTGGCGAAGAGAGTCATCGATTCAATCAGTGCGCCCTACCATGTCAACGAGATGCGTTTGAGTATCGGCGTAAGTCTCGGGCTAAGCCTTGCGCCGTCGGATGCGAAAAAGCCCGATGACCTCCTCAAAAACGCCGACCTTGCACTATACAAAGCGAAAACCGAGGGACGGGGAACATGGCGCTTCTATGAAGTGGCAATGCTCGAGAGCGCCCAAGAACGTGGCGCTTTACAAAACGATCTGCGCCTGGCGCTCGAGCGCGAAGAGTTCAGTCTCGTGTTCCAGCCCATCATGAATCTGGACTCTGGCTGCGTTTCCTCTGCCGAGGCACTTCTACGTTGGACTCATCCAGAGCAGGGCAACGTACCGCCAGACCGATTCATCAAACTGGCCGAGGAAACGGGGCTTATCATCTCGATAGGGGAATGGGTACTTCATCGTGCGTGTCGGGAGGCAGCGCACTGGCCTGGCCAGGCATGCGTTGCAGTGAACCTGTCGCCCGTGCAGTTTCGCGATACATCGCTATTGAGAACCATTGATGCGGCATTGACCGAAAGCGGCTTGCCGGCTTCGAGACTGATACTTGAAATTACTGAATCGATCTTCCTAGCAGAAGACGAAACAGTTCTTGCCACGCTGCACCACTTGCGCAAGCGTGGGGTGAGCGTCGCATTGGACGATTTTGGGACGGGGTATTCGTCACTCAGTTATCTGCGAAGCTTCCCGTTCGATAAGGTGAAGATTGATAAATCGTTCATCCGGGATATTGCGACCGATGGTGACGCACTAGCCATCGTACGAGCGATCATCGGGATGGCGAAAAGCCTTGGAATGATTGTTGTCGCGGAAGGCGTCGAGACGGACGCGCAGCTCGCGCTCGTGCGTTCCGAGGGGTGTACGCGGGTTCAAGGCTACCTATACAGTCGGCCGCTCGGATGTAAAGACATCAGACTGTACATCACGCGCTTGGCAGTAGATAGCGGCCTGGGCGTCGAACCAACATCAACACTTATTACTGCAACCGGCACTACCTAAACAAAAAACCGCATGCAATGATGCATATGCACGGGAAAATCGACACAGGGTCATTGATCGTGCCGTTTTCAGACGGTGTGTGACCACCGCCATGTCGACACGGTTATTAATCTTGGCTCAGGATCGTCGCGACCCGCTCGATCAATGCATCCATCACAAACGGCTTCGTAAGCAAGTACGAATTTTCGTCGCGTCTATCCTGAAAAAACACCGGCTGTTGTGAATACCCGGTGATAAACAGCACCTTCAATTCAGGCCGGTGGTGGCGAGCCTGCTCGACCATCTCAATCCCGTTCATTCGTGGCATGCCCACGTCGCTTACCGCCATGCTGATTGCCACCTCGGAGCGCAGGATATTCAAACCCTGCACGCCGTCGCTCGCTTCTATGACGGCATAACCTGCATCTTGCAAGATTTCAGCAAGCAACACGCGCACGTCTGAATCGTCATCGACGAGCAAAATCGTCGCTGGTGCTGCGGGTTTGTTCGCACCCAACTCTCCGGTCGGCACTTCTGCCAATGCCCCTTGCGCTTTGAGCTCTGGCAGCCACATCCGCACCAGCGTGCCCGCTCCCACCGTACTTTCAATGGCAGCATGCCCTTGCGATTGACGGGCAAATCCATAGACCATCGACAGCCCCAGACCCGTCCCCTGCCCCATGGGTTTGGTCGTAAAAAACGGATCGAACGCGCGCTCAACGGTCTGTGACGTCATCCCCGCCCCGTTGTCTCTAACAGCAGCGGTTACATACGCACCGGCAGGGAGCCCATAGCGCTTTGCCTGGTGTTCGTCGAAATCAACGCGATCCGTCTCGATCGAGATGATGCCACCTTTCGGCATGGCATCTCGTGCGTTGATACATAAATTCAGCAAGGCATTCTCAAGCTGAGGCGGATCGCACAGCGTCAGAACGGGGTCCGCGTGCAGCTTGGCCTCGACACTGACGGATGGACCCACCGTGCTTTTAACAAGATCGAAAATGTCCAGAACCAGTCGATTCACGTCGATTCGTTTGGGGTCGAGCGTCTGTTGTCGCGAAAATGCGAGCAGTCGGTGCGTTAATGCAGAGGCCCGGTCGGTCGCCCCCGATATGTTTTGTGCATAACGTTCAAGATCAGCAAACTTATTTTGCCGGACCCGAAATTTGATAGCCTCTACACTAGAGCTGATTACCTGCAGCAGGTTATTGAAGTCATGCGCAAGACCCCCAGTCAACTGGCCAATCGCTTCCATTTTCTGCGATTGCCGCAGCGTTGCTTCAACTGCCATCAGTTCCGCCGTGCGCTCCTCGACTCGCCTTTCCAACAAGCGAGCGGCTTCTTCAAGCTCGATCAGATGAGCGCGTGTTTCGCGCTGGCGGGCACGGGCGCATACGATTCCGCGTGCGGCGCTTTCCAGGTCTTCCCGGCGCAATGGCCGGGCAAGCAACGTTACGTTACCCAACCCCTCAAAAAGAGCCCACCGGTTGCGGCTACTTGCCCGATGCCCTGCTACCGTCAGAATGATGACCGGCAAGTCCGACCATACGGGCTGAAGACGAAGCGCACTTGCCAACGACGCGCCGTCCGACAGCGCTTCCTCAGCCACCATCAGGCCAGAAACGATGTTGCTCTCAATGCCACTGAGTTGGGTGCCAAGCTCATCGATCGCCGACAAGACATGTGTCTTCAGCCCGATAGCAGCAATGACTTGTTCAATCGTATCGGCATCCGCGCCCGAAGGCGCGCAGATCGCAATGCTACCGACCAAATCATTCTTAGCGTTCGATGTTTGAGCTGTTATCAAGTAGTTCCTCGGAAGCACCAGTGTAATTAGGTACGCCTGTGAAGATACCGCGTAATGACGCTATAGCGGGTCCGATTCGCATGCCGCCTGATGTCAGCTGGTACTCGTGAATTGCCATGTCATGAGGCCCTGTGCGCCGCTCGATAACGGCAAGTGCACGCCTCAATTTACCGGCCGCTTCAAAAAAACGACATAACATGACCGTGTCGCTTAGAAAGCTCAGGTCAAGCGGATTCTCAACGTCACCCACCACCCCTTGCTGCGCGAGAACGAGGATCGTGATAATTCCTCGTTTGTTTAGATAACTTAGTAACTCGTGCAAGTGGATAATCAGCGACTGCTCCTCCGGCATCGTGTTCAAGTAAGAATTGATGCTGTCGATCACAACAACGCGCACGTTTCGATCTTCAATGTCTCGCCGCACTTGCCACACGAACTCGCCGGGTGAAATTCGCGAAGGATTGACCCGCCTCCAGAAGAATTTTTCCTTTCGCACAGCATCCTCCGCGTTCAAACCCATCGACTCATTTCGACGCACGAAGGTTTCATAAGTCTCGTCGAACGAAAAATAGCTTGCTGCGTCCCCGGCGTTGGCTGCTGAAAGCACGTAGCTCATGGCGATCGTCGACTTCGCCGCGCCCGACGGGCCGACGAGCATAGTCGTCGTCCCACGGTCTAATCCTTCGGGGAACATTTTGTTCAAGTCATCAAAAACGCTGTCTAACGGCTCGCCCTGCACATCACTTTCGTGTTCTTCGGCGATCAAGCTCGGAAACACGAGAACCTCACCCGTGATCAGCGCGTAATCGTGTCAACCGCTCATAAAGTTAACGCCGCGCATTTTTGCGATGCGCATGCGCCGCCGTGCAGCGCCGTAATTTCGCTCGAAGATTTCCAGGTCAATCACGCTGTGTACGAAGTTATGAAGTTCGCCTGTTGGGGGGTGCGGATAAAAACTTGGACTGTTTAAGCGACAAATCCCAGACTTTTCCGGTACTCAACTGGGCTAAGTGAGCCCAGCGAGATTTTGATCCGCTTTTCGTTGTACCACCGGATATAGGTATCCAGCGCGCTGATGAATTGCTCAATCGTAATCGACTGCCAGTTTCGCGGATAGAACAGCTCGTTCTTCAATCGACCAAAGAAACCTTCGCACGCTGCATTATCCGGCGAATACCCCTTGCGTGACATCGAGCGCACCAGTTTTGCGTTGGCGATACGGGAGATCCAGCCTGGCCAGCGATAATGCGCACCGCGGTCGGAATGCACAATAGGTCGGTCATTTCCGGATGCGACCGTCTCGACAGCTGCATCGAGCATTGAGTTCACAAGGTCTGCGTCGGGGCGCGTACCGATCGCCCAGCTGACGACCATTCCATCGAAGCAATCGATCACGGGTGACAGATACACCTTACCGGCGGGAAGCTGAAACTCGGTTATGTCCGTAAGCCACTTCTCGTTTGGCGCAGCAGCCCGGAAGTCACGATTGACGATATTGTCGGGCGCAGGGCTGATCTCGCCCAGATAAGAACCGTAGCGACGACGCTTCGGTGTGCTCGCAACCAGACGTTCCTGCTTCATCAGACGTTGAACAACCTTCTCCGAAATCATGAGGTGTTGCCTGCCTAGCGACGCCTGAATGCGTCGATAGCCATAGCAGCGATGATTGTCTTCAAAAATGTCTGCGATAGCACGACGTACCTCAACATACTTGTCCGTAGCCTCAAGCCGTGCCCGATGGTAGAAGTAGGAACTGCGTGCCAGGCTCACTTCTCTCAGCAAATCCGGAATGCCATATGTTAGTTTCAGGGCATCAACCAGTAGTGTCTTCTCCCGATTGCTCAGGGACTTCCGGTCGATGCCCACGTCTTTTTTTAGGATTTCATTTGCCGCCTTCAGGATGTCCTGCTCAAGCTGCAGTTGTCGCACCTGGCGTCGTAATTCCTCGAGCTGCTGTTCCAGTGCTTCGCGCTCAGGAACGGACGGCTTATCGTGATGGTGCTTCATGGATGCAGGAGCCTCGCGGCCGAGTAGCTGGTTCTTCCAGTTGTACAACGTTGGCCTGCAAACGCCAAGCTGTTGCGCTATCGCCTGCGCACTTTCCCGTCTTGCACACAGTGCGATAACAGCTGCCTGCTTGAGTCCCGGTGATGCTGCTTCGGATCGACCGACGACACGCGTATGCTCTTCAGGCGTCAGTTCTCGTATCCAGGCGTGAAGTGATGCGCGGCCGGGATAGCCCAATGCCCTGAGTGTCCAGGAGATGCAGCGACCCTGCTTGAGATAGTGTTCAACAGCGAGCTGCTTCTGCTTCTGTGAATATTTCGGCTTTGAACGTGCGTAACCAGCAGGCAGATCAAGACTCCGTTCAAATTCCCGGTGCCAGCTTTTGAGAGAATTCTTGGTCGGGTAGCCAAGCTGTCGGATGGTCGCAGCGACACGTCGCCCCAATTTGATGTACAGCCTGACGGCACGGATGCGGTCTTCGTATGAATACATGAACTACCTCCTGGTAGTCCAAGATTTTGTCCGCACCCCCCAACACGCATGGGCGAAGACTCGACCAGGACGCAATATTTCGATCGCGCCCGCGACCATCACGCTTGAAATCAAGCACGCCTCATCGGGACGGCTTGTCTGCCTCCTTTGGAAGTACGACCATCTGTTCAAGGCCACGCTGGAAAGTTTGCATAACCGGACCGTCACAGCAACTCAGCGCAAGCAATTACTTGATGCTGCTGCGCGAATAAACCAGATAAAAGTGATCTGCATGACGGACAACGACCGATACGCGCCAGAAGGCGTTCTGTTACCCGACCCAGATCGCTAACTGACCAGCATCGTAATAAGCTCGCGCCTTGACCGCTCCGCGCGGTCGGTAAGCTCATATCAAGACAACGAACACGAGGTCCGCTATGAATTTACGGGATATCCAACGCCTGCATGCGCAATTCGCGCCCGACATGACCACCATTGATTTGCCGCGGAAAATCGCAGCGCTCCCAGCACCGGCCCATATCGGCGGCCATGACGTCGCCCCGACCATGCGCTGGCGATGGGCCCAGACTGGACCCCTCGTGCGTTTGACCATTCTTGCAGCGGCCGCTGCTGTCGTTGTGGGGATGGCCGGCATGGGTGCTGCGACGATTTACAAAGCGTTAAGCAGCTCACAAAAGTCAACACCTGTCTCAGCGACGGCCCCTGCGAATACACAGGCCTCTGCCTGCTAACAAGACCGGAGCCGATGCTAAGCAAGTCAAGGAGATTGATGCGGCGGCAGCGCAACCTGTGATGAATGCGCCCGGACTCACTTCGAGTGACCTCACAGGCGCCTCAATGTTGGGGCTGACAACCGATCAATTCCGAAAGTCGCTGAAGGCGAGCGGCACGCCGACTCAGGCGGCGAGCTCGGCGCCGACACCCGTGCAGTTGACGGGCGAGTCTGAGCGCGCCGCGCTCTCCCCCATCCACCGCAGCACTTCGCGCAGCAGCATCGCACCGACTGTCGCCCCGACGTCGATCCCCAGTGCGACGATGAACGCGCCCGCGCTGGCGGTTTCACCCGCTCCTGCTTCCGTAGCAAAGCCAGCGGATGCTGTCGTCGTGCAACAAGTACCTCAGCAAGCGGTCAGCGTTGTGCCCGTTGCGGCGAGCGAAGCGACTCCAGTTGTCAGCACAACATCCGCCCCAACCGCAACGAAACAGACGCATCCGGCCCGTCATCGGATCTCGAAGCCGCGCGTCGAACAGGAAAGCGTCGCTGAGCCGACTACGCCAACACGCGCTGTCACGCCATCTGCTCCGGCGAGCCGGACAGGATCGAACGAAGTACAGATGTTCTAGGGAGTTTTTTAGCCATGAAAAACGAACTTAGTATCACCCTCATCGCCCCCGGCTAAGCAATCAACGGCGACATGATTGTTGATCATGGCGTCAGTTGCTTTGGCTTGTGCGCGGGCAGCGTGATCTCGACGCGGGGCTTGCTGCATATCGGCGGAGGCGGCCTGGTCAAGGGCAGCACGCAAGGCGAACACGTACGCATCGACGGCCGTGTCGACGGTAACGTCCACGCCCGCGATTCGCTCGAAGTCAACGGACACGTATCCGGCGACATCCTGTACCGCGGCACGATTCGCTTGGGGCCCGACGCGTCGCTTAACGGAGCGCTCAAGCGCGTTGCTCGAATGTTGACGATCGAGGTGGCTCCCGCAAGCGACTCGCCACGGCAAGAAGCGGCCGCCGCACCTGCGCCGACCGGCGCTGTTGTCGGCGCCGTGGACAAGACGGATTCGAATGTAACTGAGCTCCACCGCACTGCAGCGTTCTGAACCGTGCCCTATCAAACGGAACAGTAAGGCTGCGTGCGCGACGATCCGACAAGAAAGACATGCCGTGGATCGCGGCCCCTCACATTTGGCCGCAATCACGATGACCACAAAACCCGAAACCGACTACAGATGCGACATCTGGGAAGCCGCAGCGCAGGAAGCGGCGTTTGCGGATCTGTGCTTTTGCATGCGCTCGGACGGTCGGTTTATCAACCGCCATGCGATGCCTGAAACAGTTGTCCACCGCAGCCCGTTCGTTTTGCCCGAAACGTTTTTGACTGACCTGTTGGAAAAGGCCTTGCATTTGTCTGACTAGGGTTTATACTTAATTTGTCTCCTCCATGTCGCCGCTGATATGGATTGTGCCCGCCACCTGAGCGGGCTTTTTTTCGCCTCGTGTGTCGATTCATCGGGATCGCTTTTTGCACCTCTTTCTTCGCTGCCAAAATCAGGCGTATAACCGAAACGGAGGTTTGCTATGAATAAGGACCAAGTGAAGGGCGCTGCAGAGAAGGTGAAGGGCAAGGTGAACGAGGCTGTGGGCAACGCCACGGACGATCCAAGCCAAAAGGCGAAAGGCCACCTACAGCAGGGCGCCGGCGAGGCGCAGAAACAATATGGCGATCTGAAAGAAGACGTGAAGGATGCACAAAAGCGCACGCCGTAAGCGCTTTTTGTTTGTGAAAAAAACGCCGGGCTCCCGGCGTTTTTCTCCCGCACTGCGCCTAGTCGCACGCGCTATACGCATGGCTCGCGGCCGCATAACTTATTTGGTCGTAGCAAGGGTTAACATGTAAATAGCAATAATTAGTTGTCGTCTTCGCGGTTAATCTTAAGCAGACGTTTACCTACACTGGAATTACTGAGACGCAAACGGGTGTTTGCGCAAAAACAAGATTCGGAGGTAAGCATCATGAAACTCTCAACGCTTGTCGTGGCTGCAGCACTGGCAATTCCGGCTGTGTCGTCGTTCGCTCAATCTAGCCAGGCGCCGGTTACCCGCGCTCAAGTAAAGTCGGAGCTAGTGCAGGTGGAAAAGGCCGGATATAACCCGGGCACGGGTGATCACGCAACCTATCCGGCGCAAGTACAGACAGCGGAAGCCAAGGTAGCAGCCCAGAACGGGCAATCGAGCTATGGTGGCGTTGCGGACGGTACGTCAGCTTCGGGCAGCTACCGCGCTTCTGCGCATACTGGTGCCACCGAGATGGATCCGGTCTACCGCGCTCGCTAAGGCGACCCCGCAGTTCGGCTTTGACCGCAAGAAAAATGGCTGCTATCGAGACCGACTGCAGCCATTTTGCTTTTTTTAGGACCTCCGCATTGGCTTAGCTGCCGGTGGATTGCCCAGCGAAAGTACCTGGGCTTTTTTCCATGGCGTGTCTCGGTCCGCGCCGCGCGTGATCGGCATGCCGCTTACGCGTTTATTAACTGCAACTCGGGCGTACACATTTAGCAACACCTGTAACGAAAAGTAAGCCGAGTGTGGGGAAGGCCACATAGGGCCGGGTCGGGTGTCAACTATTATGCAGTTGCTGACCGACAACAAACGCCCGACGATAAAACCAAAACGCAGAGGCAGCAGGTCAGTTACGAGAGAAATACCACCAAGGCGGTAACGGGGGTTTCCACCTTGGTTTGAAGGCCCGGCATCGTCCGGGCCTTTTTTCATTGCGCCTTACGATCATTGTTTGGTCACCCGAACCGCGTATTCAGCAACCAGCGCATCTTTCGCAAACGTCGTTTTGACACCAACCGGCACTGCCACATCGACCCGTTGCGTCCAGTCATGCCCAGCGTCTACGGACGTGAGCTCGATGAGCAAGTGGGCGGTGTTGTCCGGATTAAAAGCCAGTACGTTCGTATCCACGTAAAGGCTATCGGCAGTCTTGGCCGGCACGACAAACCCCGATTGTGAGCGGAGCACCTTGACTGACGCTTCCTCTGTTGTGTGGAGCGTGGGGATTCCAACATGGGCGACGAATGCGTATTGGATATGTCTCGGAAACCCACCTTCGTTGGGTCCGTCAATGCTCATCTGAACAGCGGCTTGATCCCTAAGATCCCGCCACTTACCGCTAGCGCAGGTCAGCAAAGTGTTCCCGGCTTCGCCTTCCAGCAGAAGGCCAGCGGTCGAGCACGAATCACCAGCAGACATCTTAACTGGGGTTACGGTGCCCTTTGTGTTCACAACGTGGATGCTTTTCCCGTCCGCGGATGTGATCTTCCCTTCCGCCCAAAAATCAGTTTCTGTTTCATTGAACTTGCTATGCGGCAAGCGCCGGCTCAACCGGCGCCTCAATTTGTGCTTCGGTCACGAACCTGGACGCGAAGTTCTTGGCCGTGCCGGAAACCATCAGCGACTCGCGCGCGCGGGTCATCGCGACGTAGAACAAACGCCTCTCTTCGGGCTCAGTCGATTTGCGATCGACGCAATGCAACCCGACATTGAACGGCATCAACACACAGTGGCCGTTTCGCTGCCCGAGGAACCATTGTAGATTGAAGGTGACCCATTACGCATTGAGCAGATAGTCCCAAATCTTTTGGGCAACGCAATCAAGTACACGCCCGCACACGGTCGCATAGAAATCACTTTGACCAAGGAAGCCCAAGAAGCGGTACTCAAGATCTCCGACAACGGCATCGGTATGCACGCTGCCCTGCTTCCAACAATCTTCACAATATTCGTTCAGGCCGATTCGTCTCTTGATAGAAAAGCGTCGGGTCTTGGCATTGGTCTGGCACTGGTCAGTCGCCTTACCGAATTGCATGGCGGAAGCGTGCAGGCTTTTAGCCAAGGACTCAATAAGAGAAGTCAGTTTGTCGTGCGCTTCCCAACCCTACCGGCAAGCGTGCAGTCAGTGATCCGAGGCGTTGCGGTCCAGACAGTCGCCACCGAGATAACGCTCAAGAAGATCTTGGTGGTTGATGATAACGTCGACGCCGCCGAGAGCACCGCGATGTTTTTGCGACTTGATCGCCATGACGTCCGCCTGGCGGCGGATGGTTTGTCCGCGTTGGCGACCGCGCAAGAATTTCAACCGGATGTTGTGCTTTTGGACATCGGGCTACCTGACATTGACGGCTTTGAGGTCGCAAAGCGTTTACGCGAGTCCCCTGACCATGCCGACACCGTATTGATTGCTCTGAGCGGCTATGGGCAAGATGAGCATGTGCAACGCTCCCGACTTGCTGGCTTTGATCATCACCTAGTAAAACCAGCCGACCTTAAAATGCTGGATACGCTTATTAGCACGCGTCGTGGCGACGACGTCCGCTGACATACGCTGAGTGAAAGTCGTATTAGCCTCCCGCATGCCATATGCTTAACTGGGCGATTCGTGGTGGCGCATACCAAAGTGCACTTGGTAACTTTCGCCAATCGCGTTGCTTGCTGCACGAAGCAACCCGCAGACGCGGGTGACTCGCGAGTCTAGTGCGATTTACGGGGTCGTGCCCTTAAAAACTTCCTAAAGCGTCGCTCCTGTTTTGAGACACAGGAAAGATATCGCGGGCCCTTTCATTGCTGATAATAAGCGATACCGGTTAGGTAGACATCTCCAGCGCACCGAGATCGCAGCTTCGCGTAGAAACGCAGGATTCCAAAATGCCGCCTCATCGCCCCGTTTCGCCCGCGCATGGACTGACCGACGCATACACCTCTATGGAAAAAAAATACGGCTTCTGCTTGTTGACGACAACCGCAATGGCATCGAGGCGCTCGCCGCATTCATGGCGTTTTGAGGATCTTGAATGCCATATAGCCTTGGGCGGCAGGCAAGCGATTGCCGGGGCCCTCGCGTGGGCACCGCATGTCATCGTCATGGATATTTCAATGCCGGAATGCAACGGCATTCAGGCTGCACGAGCCATACGAGAAGACGATGCAACGGCTGACATGGCAATCATCGCATTCACCGCCCTTGACGAGCGAGAAGTCCAGCGACGCGCCACCGATCGGATTTCGACGCGTACTGCCAAAAAGGGCAAGCAACCACCCATCTCTTGCGGCTCATCGCGGACTTGGCGGCTTGACCCAGAGGACCTGTGCGGCGCTATTCATCTATCGGGCGGGTTGTTGTGGTCGACTTCTCGAAAGCGCAACCAGGGCGAACCCAGCGCCGAGTGCCGCGTAGATCGGAAGGAACGAGCGCGACGAAACGTGAGCCTCGAATCCAGGGGTCACCCGCTCGGGAACCACGTGGTAGTCGACCACGTATGCCGTGGCCGCGGTCACAGCGGCGGCTCGGACGATGCCTGCCGGCGATGCGCGACGGCCAAGCAACATTTCGAAGAGGGCTCCCCAGAACATACTCGCGCCCAGATGAATCAAGGCGCCCGTACCCGTCAAGCGCATGCTCGCGCGCTCGTCGAGAAACGCTTCGGCCGGCCAGATGCAGTGCGAGACTGCGTTCATCGGTGCGACCGCGCTCGCTCCATTGTTCACTGCCTCGCGCGAAGCGACTGCTGCGGAGGTGATAGCGGCTCCTGCGCCGGACGCAAATGCGCGAGCCAGCAAACTTGCAATTTTCATAGACTTTTTCCGATTGTGAGCACATGCCACGCAAGGACCGTACTCGATGCAACGATTTCGGAAAGGGGCCCTCACGGCCTCAATCCGGCTGGTCACGCGACACAAAAACCTAGACGAAAAAAAACCGCTCCCAGTAGGAGTAGTTCGTCAAAACATTCAAACGGCTAGAAAAACCACTGCGAACTCCTAAATCGGCTTGCGGGTGTCAACGCCTTCGAGGAAGATATCGATCAGCTCGAGAAGCGGATTGGTTCATGGCAGAAATAGGAAGCGGCCTGTCGCGCGATCTCCGAAGTTCCGGGCATCGGCAGGTTCACCGCTACTGCCTTGGTGGCAACAATTGGAGACGCGAGGACGTTCAAGTCAGGACGTGAGTTCGCTGCGTTCCTCGGTCTTGTTCCGCGACAAAGCGGAACAGGCGGCAAGATTCGATTGGGTTCCATCTCAAAGCGAGGCGACCCATACCTGCGCACGCTGCTAATACGCGGGGCGCGCTCCGTCCTGTGTCACGCCAAGGTATTAACTGCTTGGCAGAAAGGATTTCAAGAGCGCCGACCTGGAAACGTAGTAGCCGTGGCTCTTGCAAACAAGATGGCGCGAATTGCTTGGGCCATACCGGCCCGCGACAGTAGCTACGAAAAGAATCACGTCAGTGTGAGGCCTGCGTAGCGGTATGAAACTTTGAAGCGTTGAGGAACTGGTAGATTGCTAGGGTTGATTCCCAGTGGTGGCAAAACAGGTCGGACCGCAAGAACGTAAACCTGAACACAGCCTTGTGCCTGAAGCACGCGGCCGAGATGAGGACATTCCTGGCGCATTCCATCAGGGCTCGCGGCTTCGGCCTGCGTAAAGCCGGATATAGTGGAATGGCCTCGTCCCACCTTCGGTGGGATGCACGAAAGGGGTTCGCCTGAGAGCGTGTCAATATTAGAGCTCCTGATCTGCAAATGAACGGAGACCATCATGAATGTCGCGTTGCTGAGCATCGATCTTGCAAAAAACATCGCCCCGTCAGTAATCTCCAGCTCTAAATTTTCACCCGGCATGCCATGTATCTCAAGAGCATTAATCACGCGCTCAACGAAATCGGGACGGCCTAAATCAGACGCAGCGATATTGACTGAAACTTTAACAGCCGGAGATTGCTCTCGCCATTGCGAGATTTGCATGAGCGCACTGTTAAGCACCCAATCCGTCAAAGACGATATCAATGCGGTTTGCTCAACCAACGGTATAAACTCGGCTGGCCAAATACGTCCAAATTGAGGATGGTCCCAAGGGGATTGCCAGCGCGAACGAGGCACAGATCCTTCGCCAGGCTGCATTGGGCGGTCTGGGCATGCTGGTACAGCCCAATTACCTGCATTACGAGGACCTGCAAAGCGGTGCGCTGGTGCGGGTGCTGCCGGACTGGAAACTACCTTCGATGGATATCAATATTGCGTATCCGAGCAGCAATTATTTGCCAGGACGATCCCGTGCATTCATCGACTTCGTGATCGAGCATTTCGAGGCAATGAAATTCGAGCAGAAGTGGACAGACAACTATTCCAAATAACGCGCGCAATGGGGATATGGAACTCGGCGTCACGGCGGACGGACGTATCGACGATTGAAGACAACAGCATTTAATCTGCATGAGGTCATACAGGCGGCATCTGTCATGCTTGGCTAAAAGAAAATCAAACCCATCGCCGCCTGATGCACCGGCACGCACAAAAACTTTCTCTCCACAAAACAGACAACGATCTCAAGGTAAGCATGAGACGCATCCTTCAGCGAACCTATCCATTTCGTTTTCATGACGCGCCTCTGACCACACCACATCATCCCTGTTCTATTGGGATATCGTCACACGCCGCTTGAGTGCATACCCAGGCGATCAGCAGCACACGATCATTACGCATTAAACCTAATGCGCTACATCGGGACGAGGCGACGGATTGCCATCGTCTAGACCTGCTTTCATTTCAGCCGGGTTATCGAGTAAATTGCCGCGCTCTATGAATGTCTTTCTCATCGGACTCAACATCAGTTTCGACACAAGCGCGCTCGCCATGCTTATTGCTGCGCAAACCACGAGAACTGTCGTCCAGTCGCCGGTCATTTCCTTGATGATGCTGCCAAGCGGTACGAGCAACGCCGCTACACCCTTGGTCGTATATAGTGCGCCAGCATTGGCCGTGACATGGGCGCTGCCAAAGGTGTCGCCCGCAAGCGCCGATGAAATTGCATAGGTTTCACCCCAGCAAAGGAAGATGAGCGGCGCGCATATCAGGAAAGCGATCGGCGTGTGCCCGAATTGCGCGAGCCCTAACAGGGCGCCGCCCAGACCGAGAAAAATAATGAACATCACATTTTCACGGCCTAATCGATCCGAGAGAAAACCACCGAGCGGACGCGTCAGGCCATTGACGAGGTTGTCGATTGACAGCGTCAACGTCAGCAACGGAATCGTCGTACCGAGGATCGCCATGGGCACCTTTGCCACCCCGAAGTCACGCGCAATCAAACCCAGTTGCGCTGTAGCGATCAGACCGCCTGTGCTGACCGCCGCGAAGACGACGTACATGACCCAGAATACGGGCGTCTTCAACATCTGGCCGGTGGTGAAATTGTGCCGTGTTTCCACGAAACGCCGCGGTGCCGATTTTTTTCCCACATGCGTTGAGGGACGGACCAGAAACAGCGACAGAAACAGAATCGAACCACCAAGGATCGCTGCGAAAGTCAGGAATGCAGCCTGATAACCATGTGCCTTGATTGCATTCGCGATGGGAATAACCGTGAGTGCTGCACCCACGCCGAATCCTGTTGCGGTAAGACCCGACGCAAAGCCCCGCTTTTCGGGGAACCACTTCAACGCGTTGCCAACGCACGTGCCATAGACCGACCCCGCTCCCACTCCCGAGATAACGGCGGCCAGATAAAGCACGGGCAACGAACTTGCATACGCGTTCATCGTCCACGCAATAAAGATCAGCACAGCACCGCCGGCGACCACCGGACGGGGTCCATATCGGTCGACGAGCATCCCTTCAACCGGCCCGAGCCACGTCTCGACGATAATGAAAATGCTGAATGCTATCTGGATACTGTGTTCCTGCCAGCCCATCGTGTCGTGCATGGGCCGCACAAAGAGTGTCCAGCTATATTGCAGATTAGCGATCAGCCCCATGCAGAGCACGCCGATCAATAGCTGCAGCCATCGGGTTCTCGGATGACTCACCGTGGCATCGTTAAGCTTCGCTGGTTTCATGAGTTGTCTCCTCTCATATTTAGGGTTGCGAAGTACTATGTTGCTACCGGGAACGGATTCAATACTGACGATTCAGCCCATGGCGCGTTCGACCCAGCGCAGGGCGCCATCAATGGAACGGAAATCACTCAAAGAACGAGCGTGCACTTCAGGATGCGCTTCCTGAAGCATTCTCACCAGAGAAGCACCCGGACCCATTTCAAGGAAGACAGTCGCTCCCCGCTCAATGGCGGCCTCCATGCACGTGCTCCACCTGATGGTCTGTTCCAGTTGCGCGGCAAGCGTGTCAACCGCGGCGGACCAGTCATGGATCGCGGCGCCGTTGATTCCGGCAAGCACGGGAAACGCCAGGCCGCCTGCATCGACGTTGCGCAACTGCGCCTTGAACTCTCGCGCCGCCGGCGCAAGCAGCGGTGTATGTGAAATAATCGAAACCGGCAGCCTGCGAACCGTATTTGCACCGGCTCGCGAAGCATGCTCCGCGATTTGCTCAAGCGAGCCTTCGGCGCCACCGATAATGAAATGGTCGCTCGCGTTTTCAATCGCGATGTGCGAACCAAAGCGATCGCACAGGTCTTCTACATCGGGTTCACGAATACCTCTGACCGCCAGCATGCCGCCCCGTGCGCCCTCGCAGTTATCCATCAACGCAGCGCGGGCGCGAGCAAGATCGATCGTCTCGCCAACCGTCAACGCACCGGCACAACCATAGGCCGCGAGTTCCCCGATGCTGTAACCCGCGCACACGGCCGGTTCGGGCAAACCATCCGAAAGCGCGCGCCACGCGGCCAGCGCCGCTGCGCATATGAGCGGCTGGGCATAGGCGTTCGTGAATAGCTTCGTGCCAGCGGCATCCCGATCGGCATGCCACAAGTCCACGTCCATGTGATGACTGGCCTCATCGATAACCGCCCGTCCGCGCGGCGCCGTCCTGAACACGTCAAACATATCAGGGTGCTGCGCGCCTTGTCCCGGGCAAAGAATCGCGAGGCCCATGATGTCAAAGGCCCTGTAAATCGTGGATAAACAGTGCGGCGGCGAGCATGTCCGCCGCGCCTCCCGGACTCAGGTTACGCTCCACAAACTGCCGATGTATCGTCATTGCATGTTGACGCCAGTGAGCCGCTTGAACGCCGCCCCCTTCCAGAAACTCACGGCTCATGCGCTGTACGTAATCCGATCCCTCGCGGCCACCGCGAAAGAATACGTTCGTATCGTCCAATACCGACATGACCGCGAAGATCGTTTGTACCGCCGCCACAGAGCGCGGCAGGCCCAACGCGAGGTATCGATCAAGCGTTGGCACTGCAACCTTGCGCAGGATCTCGAACCCTCCCGCCGCCACCTCGCGCGCGCCCTCGATGCTGTGTTGGACCGACATGCTGCGGCCGTGGCTCGGCGGCGCAGCAAGACTGCTCAACATAATGCCGGGTCCATACAGACGGCGAACGGTTTCGCAGATTGATTGCGTATCGACGCATTTCCCACGGGCCTGCAGGTTTCCCGCCGCGGCGGCGATCAGGCCAAGATTGAAAATGGCGCCTCGATGCGTGTTGACACCCTGTGTCGCCTCGAGCATCCGGCGCTCGGCGATCATGCCAAGTTCCTGCAACTCGCGAAACGACGCACCTTCCTGACCGCGGCGAATAACCTGCGCGAAATAGTGTCGGAGAGAAAAGAGACTACGTACGAAAGTCGAAGCATCCATGTCGCCGTGGCTGCCACTGTCCATGCGCGAGACAAGTCCTGGCTTTGGTGCGGCCATGACTTCGTCGTAGAGCGCATGAACGGCCGCGCGGGCGACGCCACGCACGAATGATTCACTCGAACACCGCGCGCTCGACACGTCGCGGCCGCGCGGGCCTGAATGGATGGATGCGCCGGCGTTCATACCCGGCCTTCCTGCACGCGTTTCGCAACCTCGGCGGCGAGCGTGCGACCGCTGCGCTCAAAACCAATGGCGCTGCGCATGTCCCTCTGCGAATGGTTTTTCAGCGCGTTGCGAAGCGCACCGGACAGATCGCCTTCCCAGACATCTTCAACAATGCCAAGCTTTACAAAGCTCGGAACGCCCGGCGCAAAAACCGCCGAGGTTTCGCACAAGGACTCCAGACGTGAGAGCGGGATCTGCGTGATGCGGCTCATCGCCGGAAGGTTCATTACGTAAATGCGCGCTTCCGGCACAGCGTAAGTGCGGTCCGCAATCATGCCCGCCGCCAGGAATCCCCCCGAAATAGCCTGCTCGTAGACAAGGCTCAGCACCTGGTGCCCGCGTGCTCGCGCGACTTCCAGGCACTTGGAAAGATGGGCGAGATACGCATTGTTCGCCAGCAACTCGTCCCGCCGCGACAAACGCTGCCCCGCGTTGTCGACGAGCAGCAGGATGGCTGTCCCCGGCTTTTCCCGGACAACGTCCAGCACATGTGCGGCAAGCGCCAGCGCCGTTTCCACGCCGATTGCGGCATGCCCGGCGGTGCCGATCACCGCAACCTCTGCCCCGTCCAGTTCACCATGGCCATGCAACACATCACCATCGAGCGTCACGTCATGCTTTTCAGGAAAGAGCGCATCCAGCAGTTCAGCGAGTTTCATGAGCGCCTCCAACACGCGATCGCGCAACGGTTTCTTGGAACTGTTCGAGGTCGAGCGCGGGCACCCGGTCAGGGTGTGCAATGCCGAGGCTGGCCCATATATCGATTGCATCCTCGCATGCGCCAAACTTCTCGATACGCTCGGTGAGCCTTGCGTGCTCCGCGACAACCGAGTCGAGATCCAGCGGCACAGGGCGTCCGAGAAAATCGGCGGCGGCCTCCTTGAAAGAAGGCAGATCGTCATCGACAAGACGATCGACCTCGCCCAGGAGATAGCGATGCTTGCCGCCCATCGTGCGCCACACCAGCGCCCGATCCTTCGCGTCGAACTCTTCCACGCCGCGCGCGGTTTCAATGACCTCCGGACCCGAAACCGACAAGCGCGCCAGTTCGCTCATGATGATGACGTCACAGCAAGGCGCGACGATCCCCATGCCGCCATAGCAACCATTGCCGCCACCGATCAGTACGACTACCGGTACCCTGGCATGGCGGGCATCGAACACCGCACGCTGGATTTCAGAAATCGCGACAAGGCCGGCATTCGCCTCGTGCAGCCGGACTCCGCCTGTTTCCAGTAGGAGCAAAACGGCCGCCGGTTTTTCTTTCGCCGCGCGCCTGAGCAAGCCGGTCAGCTTCGCGCCATGGATCTCGCCCACCGCGCCTCCCATGAAGCGGCCTTCCTGCGCGGCGACGAAGATCCGCTCGTCCCGCAGGCGCCCTTCGCCGATCACGATGCCATCGTCGAAAGACACCGGCACGTCGAGCGCGGCAAGATGCGGACTGGTCAGACGCGCTCGCGGATCGAGCCACTCGATGAAACTGTTGTTGTCGCACATGCCACGCGCCCGCTCGCGCGCTGTCGACTCGAGATAGCTGCGTCGCAATACGCCCGTTCCAAAAAGATCATGGGTATTCATGCAGCCCCTCCGGCAAGTTTTTGCGCCGCCTGCGCGAGCCGGAGGTTCACCACCGCCGGCGTGGCGCCACTGTCGTTGATCGTGATTCGAGTGTTGGCGAGCGCTCGTGCGCAGACGAAGTCACGCGTCACCGCTTCCCATGTCTGTTCGAATCCCTGCACCGAGGTGCTGATGTCAACCTCGCAGCGCCCGCCAAGCTCTTCGCGTTCCACGAGTATCTCCAGATCGCCCGATGCCACTACGCCGGCAATCGCATAGATGCCGCCGCTGTCCGCCTTCAGGTCGTCATAGGTAAATTGCAAATGCTCCATGCTTTACTCCAGGGTGGGTTCCCAGTTCGCTCTACCAGTTGCGAAAACGCCGTGGCGGGTCGTAGAGCCCGTTGGACCATTGCACGAGATCCTTGATGGAACGTGCTGCAAGCAGATCGCGGGTAGCATGCAGGGGGTTGACGCCAAGGTCCTCGGGCCGGCGAATCACACGGCGCTGGCGAAGGCTCTCGACGGCCTGGTGGTCACGTGCAAGACCCACAGGCGTGTAGCCGCTGACGCCACGAATCGCCTGCTCGCGCTCCTGCGCGTTTCGGCATAGCAAAAGGTTGGCGATGCCCTCTTCAGTCACGATATGCGTGACGTCGTCACCGTAGATCATCACCGGAGGCAGTTCCATGCCGAAGCGGTCCTTCAGGTCCCATGCGTCAAGCCTTTCCACGAAGGTTGGCGCCATCTTTTCGCCGAAGGTCTCCACCATCTGCACGACCAGTTTGCGACCGCGCGGCATGGCGGCGTTATCCGACGCTTCACGGCCGGCCTTGAGCCATGCTTCGCTGGTGTGGCGGCGCGCACGGGAGTCGCACCCAAAATTCGGAGCGCCACCGAAGCCGGTCATCCGGTTCCTGGTCGCAGTCGAGCTGTTGCCTTGAAGATCGACCTGCAGGGTCGAGCCAATAAAGAGATCCGAATAATGACCGGCTAGTTGGCAGAAAATACGATTTGAACGAAGGCTTCCGTCGGGCCCCGTATAGAAGATGTCAGGCCGGGCCTCTACATAGCGCTCCATGCCCAGCTCCGACCCTGCCGAATGAATGGACTGGATAAAGCCCGATTCGATTGCGGGAATAAGCGTCGGGCACGGATTCACCGACATGTAATTGCAGATCTTGCCGCGCAATCCAAGACTTTCCGCATAGGTGGGCAGCAACAGTTCGATTGCCGCTGTATCGAAACCTATGCCGTGATTCAGGCGCGTCACGCCGTATTCCGCGTAAATGCCTTTGATGACCATCATTGCCATCAGGATCTGGATTTCAGTGATCGCTGCGGGATCGCGGGTGAAAATTGGCTCGATATAGTGCGGCCTGGGCGAGCGGACCACGAAGTTCACCCAGTCGGCCGGAACATCCACGCGCGGTACGGTATCCACCAGTTCGTTGACCTGAGCAATCACGATGCCGTTCTTGAACGCTGTCGCCTCGACGATTGCCGGCGTGTCTTCGGTGTTGGGACCGGTATAGAGATTCCCGTGGCGGTCCGCGCTCTGGGCCGCAATGAAGCTGACCCGCGGCGTCAGATCGCAGAAATAGCGTCCATAAAGTTCGAGATACGTGTGGATTGCCCCGATCTTGACCTTGCCCTGCTCCACAAGATTGGCCATGCGCACACCCTGCGGCCCCGAATAGGAGAAATCGAGCTTTCGCGCGATACCTTTCTCGAAGATATCAAGGTGCTGGGGTAACGCAATGTTCGACTGCACGATATGCAGATCGTGAACGAGCCTGGGATCGACTTTCGCGAGGCAGGCCGCGAGAAAATCCGCATGCTTCTGGTTGTCGCCTTCAATGCAGACCCGATCCTCGGGCCGGAGCACCGCCTCCAGAAGCTTCACCGTGTCCTCCGGATCGATCAGCCTGCCCTGAACGACCGACGCGGCACGCTCAAGCCGCTCCCGCTTGCTGAGAGCCAGGCTATTCCACTGCCATTGCCCATCCCGCTTCATGTCCTCTCCTTTGTATCGCGTCCGGCCTGCGGCAAACGCACGATCGAACTGCCAGCAATCTGCTCACCAACTTATATGTTACTGATATTTATCAATCTGGAGTGTACTCAAGCCGCGCGGCGGTTGAAACAATGTTTACCCCGAGATAGGCAGAAAAAGGGAAGAAAACCTAGCGGACAGCGACTGTGTCCATGGCCTGTTCAATCGCACGACGCGCGAACTGCTCGGCGCTGTCGAGCAGGCGGTCGCTTGCCTGGATTGCGGTATCCGGCTCGCCTTGTGCAATGGCTGCCGCGAGCGCGGCGTGCAGGCTGGCGGTTTCCACGAGAATTTCGGTGTCACGTGCGCGCTGGAACCAGAATCGCCGCGACGGGCCCTGCATCAATCGCATGGCATCCACCACGAACTCGTTGCCGCACGTCTGGAGGCAAAGCTCGTTAAATATCTTGTCGGCGTGAACGAACAGCCGGATGTCCCGGCGTTGCGCAGCGGCCTGAAAATCGCGCGCAAGATCATCGAACGCTGCGTTGATAGCGGCGTCGCATTCACGTACGACCAGCCGCACCATCAGGCGCTCAACCTCGCGACGGATCGCAAGCAGCCTCAGTTGCACATCCGGGTCGATGCGATGAATGACAACACCATATTTTGGCCGTACTTCAAGCAGGTTTTCGCGCGCCAGACGGCGCACCGCTTCGCGGGTAGGCATGCGCCCCATGCCGATCAGTTCGCTTAAATGCGCTTCGGAAACGATCGAGCCGGGCGCAACCTTCTGCGTGACAATGACTTCTTCGAGCAAGCGATACGCGCGCTCGGAATGCGACCGGTCCGAAGGTGCCGGCGCGGCGCGGTTGAGTGGCGAATCGGCGCTTGAGGAAGGATGTCGCCTGGGCATGATCGGATCCAGGAAATACGCCGCCTAGAGTTCCGCGAGCGTGGCGCGGGTAAACTCCTCGATGTTGTCGAGCAACGCATCCAGCGTCTTGCCCGCGGCATCGACATCTCCGTTGGCGATTGCACCGGCAACCGCGCCATGCAGACGTGCCATTTCCGGAAGATCGGCGGCCTGACGGTAATGGACATACCAGAAACGACGAGAAAGGCCATGCATCAGACGCATGGCCGCTTCGGCGAATTCGTTTCGCGCGGCTATCAGGCACAGCTCATTGAATTCACGATCCAGGCGCACAAAACTGACGTCGTCGTTCGACCGGGATGCTTCGCTGAATTCCTCGGCAAGTTGTGCGAAGACATCGCGTTCCTGTGGTGTCGCGGTGCGAGCCGCGCTCCGGCATATCAGCCGCTCGACTTCCCTGCGGGTCCGCAGCAACTTGAGCTGCTTCTTCACATCGATATCCGGAATCAGCAAGCCGCGTTGCGGCATGATCACGATCAGATGCTCCCGCGCAAGGCGCTGAATCGCCTCTCGAATTGGCGTGCGGCCAATTCCGGTCATTTCGCTGAGGGACAACTCCGAGACCGTTGTTCCCGGTGCAAGCTGAAGCGTCACGATGGCCTCTTCAATCTGCGCGTAGGCCTGTTCGGTCAAGCTTTCCTTGGGGCCCGGTTCCTTGACGTGGGTTTTCGGCGGCCGCGCGGGTGTGGAAGGACGCGCACGCGGGAGCTTTACCGCCGAAGCGGATTTGCGGGAGACACTTTGTTCAGCCATAAATAGAACCTGCAAACGGTCGTGTTCTTCAGATATTCCTATTGTATAGCAGTTGCCTCGCAGTTATTGCCGGTGTCGGTGAGCCGCGCCTAGATCGCGGTCATCGCCTTCCGCTCGTCAGCCGAAAGTTCCGGGCCGTCCAGCGTCACGCGCGAGTGGTCATTTCTGAACCTGGCGATTACCGGACGCAGTTCTTCTTTCACATGTTTTTCGCTGTAACCGTTGAACAGCGTGCCAAGAAGACCACGGCGAAGATCGCTGGAACCGAGCGCCCAGTCCGCGATCGGGAACGTGAGGTTCATGTTGTACTTCATCATGATTCCCATGTTGTGATGCGCGGTGTGGTGACGGCGAATGGTGTTGATAAAAGGCATGTTCCGCACAAACCAGTTGTCGTGTACGTGGCAGCAATAGTGAAATGTCTCGTAAATCAGGTATTGCGCGACCATGGTCAGGAAGACAATGTACCCGGCGTTCTGGTTGAACAGGTGCGTTGCAATGTATCCGAGAAGGGTCCCGCCCACACCCAGCGTAATCAGCACACGCCACGGGAAAAAGACGATGCGAAACTCACGCGTCGTGTCAATGGTCGGCTCCAGATCCGTAAAGTACTGATGGTGTTCCCGCGTGTGCCGCTCATAAATTGCTCGCAACGCAAACACGTCAATGCGGCGATGCATGACGAAGCGGTGCATGCCCCATTCCACGAAATTTCCCGCGAGAAAAATTGGAATTGTCAGAAGCCATTCCCAACGTGCCGCGTTCAAATGCGAGAGACAGTAATAAATGGCCGCGACGCCCGTGCCATACATCACGAAAATATGAAGCAGTCCGTTGTAAAGCGGATTGATGTTCGCCTTGTAGTTCTCACGGAATTTCCGTTGCCGCTCGGTCATCATGATGAATCTCCTGAATGGGTTGCTGAACTAATATATTAGATGAACATCAGATGTGATCAACACTTTTTTTTATCGCGTCCGTCGGGACTTTCCCTAGCTGGCCGTGGAATGCATTGCGGACGATCCGGCTGTATTCCAGCGCGACGTCCGGGACCGGAAAGGACTTCGCGAGGCGTGTAACCGCAAGTCCGTCGCGAGTCAGCAATTCGAGCGAATCCTCCTCGATGCCGAGTTCTTCGAGCGTGGTGGGAATACCCAGGTTTGCGATCAGATCGCGTAAAAAAACGCATAGCTCGCAACCGGTTTCGTCTGTATTTTTCCCGGTAATGCCGAAGATGTTCGCGATCTCGACGATCTCCGCTGGCCGATGCGGCACAAGCGCTTCCAGCACGTAAGGGAGCATCACGGCGTTCGTTGTGCCATGGGAGCGGTGCGTCATGCCAGCGACGGCGTAGGCAATTCCATGAATCGCGTTCAACCCGGCGCTGCCATAGGACAAAGCGGCATAGATACTGGCGTAGCACATACCCGAACGGGCTTCGGTATCGCGCCCGTTTTCATACGCACGCTCCAGAAAACGCGCGCAGAGCGAGATTGCCTCGCGCGCAAACATCATGGTCAACGACGACCGGCCGCTATAGCCCGGATCGGGATGACCATTCCGGTCGAACACCGCAGAATCAAGCGTGAGATAAGACTCTATGGCGTGCGTCAACGCATCGATGCCCGCGTCCGCGGTCACACTTGGCGGACAAGTATAGGTCAGTTCGGGATCGATGAGCGCGATCTGCGGGCGCAGTGCGTTGTCCATGACGGCAACCTTTGTAGCGTTGCCCGGGTCCAGCAAGATTGCCCCTGGCGTTGCTTCCGAACCAGTGCCGGCAGTGGTCGGCAGCGCGATCAGCGGAAGTGGCTTTTCCGACGCGTTCAAGCCGTCGACGAAGTCGCGCACCGGCCGGCCTCCCGGCAATGTGACGCAAAGCGCTTTTGCCAGATCGATGTTGCTGCCCCCGCCCAATGCAATCACGTGATCTGGCGTCCTGCCATCCAGAAGCGCCCGGATCTCCTGCGTGGCGCGATCGCAAAGGACGGTGGACGGGTCGGGTTCGCCGCCATCGAAAACAACGGTCTTGATACCCAACGCGGATGCGGCGGCCAGATACTCCGTGACCCATGGGGTCGACCCGGCGAAAAACCGGTCCGTTACGAACACGCCTCTTCGATAGCCCAGATGCTCAACGAGCGATGGAAGTTGCGAACGTGATCCTTGCCCGATGATCAGCCTTCCGGGCGGACAAAAATGAATCGTGTCTTCGGTTCTCATGGCAATCCGTCAAAAGAGTTAATGACCGAGGAAGCGGCGTATTGCGTCGGCAACGGGCGCCGCGTGAGAGATAGGCAGGCTGTGTCCTGCATCGTCGAAGATCCGGGACTGCGCGCCGCGAATCGCGTGGGCGAGTTCGTGCGCGCACGAAACCGGGCAGTCGGCGTCCAGGGCCCCGTGCAGGATCAGTGCGGGAATGTCGAGCTGTGGCAACAGCATCCGCTGGTCCGTGGAGCGAACGGCCTGCCAGGTGCATGCCACCGCGTCCCGGTCGGCTGCATCGATCAGCGCAAGGCGCTTCTCACGTGCAACGATTTCGCGCATCAGTGAGGCGTCGTCTGCTTCGAACCAGTGGACCTCGCTTATTGCGGGCGTGCCCGATACCAGAATGATGCCCCGCGGCCTCCTCGCGCCTTTCCGAAGCAGGTATTCAAGCGCGACCGATACACCCATGCTCCATCCGGCAAGCCAGAACGGCTCGTCCTGAACCTCGGCGTCAATCGCGTCGGACAAGTCATTGGCGAATTGCTCCAGACCGTAGTCCCGCGCCAGAGAACCGCGCGCCGCGTTGCCCCGGCCTCTCAGGTTCGGCAGGATGAAAGTCGCGTCCTGCCGCAAGGCTTGGGCGACCGGCAGCCAGACCGAGCGGGTTCCCTGAATCCCGTGCACGGCCACAATGCGTGCAGGGCCGTCTCCTGTTGTCGCGAGATCCATCGCATCACCGTATATTTTAGGTATTCCACTAACATATTAGATGATTTTCACGAAACGGGTCAAGCCACTCATCAAGCGGCCAACGTGTGATTCACATACCCCGGACTGTGGTTACCGCGAAGTCGAGGCTATTCGAGCGCAAGGCAGTACCGAACCGGTCACGCGATTTCTCGCATGACCTGTGGTTGCATGATCATTCGGCTTCTGAGATATTTCGCCTTGCATGCGATGCATGAACGCATGCCCCGGCAGGTAAAAACGCGGCCGCCAACGTAGCTGTCACGCGTTGGAACGCGCCTGAGCGCAAGCCGCATGCGTCGCACTCATTCCCAGCCTTCGAGACGAAGCGTCGCGCGCACGAGGCGTTCTTCCTCATGTTCAATTTCTCGCAGGCTCGCGCATACGCTGTCGATATGATCGGCCGCCGCCTTGCGTGCCTGTTCGGGCAACTTGCCGGTGACGGCGTTGTAGAGCCGCGCATGCTGGCGGTCGATCACGAGCTTTTGCGGCTCACGATGGTAAAGATTATTCACCGACGCAAACACCGAGCTCAGCAGCAGATCCGTGAGCGAACTCAGCGTATGCACGAGGACGGGGTTATGCGAGGCCTCGCAGATCGCGAGATGAAATCCGTGATCGAGCCGCGCGTGCGCCGACGCGCTGGTTTCGACCCCTTGCGCGGCGATCATTTCCTCGTAGCGCCGCGTGATCAGCACGAAGTCCGCGGGCGTGCCGCGCAACGCGGCAAGACGCGCGGATTCCGCCTCCAACAGTGCGCGCACCTCGAATAGATCGTAGAGCGTGCGCGGCTGCGAACCGAGCAGATGCATAAACGGCGTGAGCGCGGGCTGGGCGGTAAGGCTCGCCACGAACGAGCCGCGCCCATGAGTGGTTTCAATGATGCCGCGCGCCCGCAGCAGTTTTAGACCCTCTCGCAAGGCTGTGCGCGAGACGCCAAGTTTGTCGGTGAGACGGCGCTCGGACGGCAGTGCCTGCCCGCTCTTCAGAACACCGTCGACGATCAGCCGCTCGATACGCTCGGCCACCACGTCCGCAATCTGTCGCGTGTAGTCCGGTTTTTCAGCCTGCATTGTTCATTCTCACTGGTATGACCATCGAACACACCATGATTCATGGAGCTTTAGTTTTCCACAGCACGCCTGCAAATACGAGCCATACGAGCGAATTTCTCGAATCCGGTTTCCGCAGAACTGGTATGACCAGTGTCATTTGCCGTCGACAGCGGCGCATATAGCGGCAACAATCGCCAGAAATAAGCCGCGGCCAAACGCGGCGCTAGGAGACAAGCCCGTGAGCTATCACTACGTAGAAGACGTCGACGGCCCGCTTGCGATGCACGACAAATCTCGCGTCGTCGCGCAA